>NZ_AJLN01000067.1 GCF_000317285.1 Chlorogloeopsis fritschii PCC 6912
AATATTTAGACAGAGTTAAAATTAACTTTCTCAGCTTAATAAAACGTCCACCCATCTTAGAAGATGCGGTAAAAATGGTTGTCTTATCACCTTTGTTAGATTTAGCAGGATTTTATCGCGAGCCTTTTTCTTTGGCTACCGAACAATCTATAGAAATTGCTTTGGAAGATAAAGAAGAAATCGTCAGAGGGCGAATTGATGTTTTAGTAATTCAACAACAGTTGTGGTTGTTGGTAATTGAATCAAAAAGGGCTAGTTTCTCTCTTCTAGAAGCGATACCCCAAGCACTAGCTTATATGTTGGCTAATCCCGATCCTACAAAACCTGTGTTTGGATTAGTGACGAATGGAGAAGATTTTCAATTTCTTAAGTTATCAAAACAAGTTACAGCAAAGTATGCTTTGTCTGATAAATTTACTTTATCTCGAAGAGAAAATGAATTGTATCGGGTTCTGAGTATAATGAAAAAATTGGGTACAATTTTGATTTGAAAATTTGGTTATCCTTTTTAGGTAAATTGGATTTTTGGTATATTCTATGCTTTTTGCCTTTTGAGGAAAAGGATTAGAAAGAAAAAGCCTGTAATTATTCAAATACATATTTTTCAGCAACTTTCCAGTAACGAGAGAAGCGCTTAAGGTCAATATATCCGTCATAATCAAAAAACGGCTCTACCTCAAAAACTTCTAATTCTACAGAAAGTTCAATTTCATCGCAAATAGCACTAAAGCGAGGGCTTGGGCTAGCTGATGTCACTACTTTATTAGCATTATGCTCTTTCGCAAAAGCCAAAACTTCTTGCGCTACATTACCACGTCGGATAATCACAGGTAACTCTAATAAGCATTCGTAGATAAAAGCAATACGTTTGAGACTGAGCTGCCATTCCTCTATTAACGCATCGTCCCATACCCAAATAGCAGGTGCATCGGGGTATTCTTGTAATGCGGGGTTGTACGGACTTAAGCAGTCTCCATGTACCCAAATAACAGGTTTATTCATAAAAGCTACTGGTAAGGTGCTGAAAAGCCTTTACAAAACTTTACTTTAACCGAAAAAGCCAAATATATCAAAAATATGTACATCAAACACTTATTCTGGTTATCTATCTTCATGGTTGCTATCGGTTTGTTATCTGGCTGTCAAGAAATTGAATTTAATGCAGCAACAGAAGCATCTCAAAAATGTCCTGGAGAAGATGAAAAATTCAGTATTAGTTTCTTTAAAACTGATAATCAGGGTAGAAAATCTGCAAGAGGGATTAATCATGTCATAATTTTTAATCCCAAATCAGAAGTATTAGATTTTAAAGTGAATGTTGGTTTAGCTCATCAACTTTATGCGAAAGATAAGCGGGGAAAATTACGCAAAGAGTATGTTCCAAAAGTATTTTATGAATTAATTACTGGTGAGAATGCTCAGTTAAACGAGCAATTACCCATCGCAGCAATTAATGCAGATTATATAGATACTGAAAATAAACCGCAGGGGCTGAATATTTCTCGTGGTTATGAGTATTCTGGTGCGTTTAAAAATAAGCGCTCTTCCTTTGGTATATCAGCAGGCAAACCACAGCAACGAAAAGCCACAATTCAGACAGGAAGAAGAAATAATGAGATTCTTAACTATAATATTGTAGGTGGAAATGGTAGATTTTATAGTAATGGTCAATTCAAAGATATTTGTGTAAATTTAGGTGAATTTGCTTGTAAAGTTGCAACTAATCGCTCAATGGTAGCAATTACTAATCAAGGTTATGTAATTTTCTTAGTTAACGATATCAAAGCTAATTCAGAGGTTGAAGTTTCTCAACTCAATCAAGAGCTTTTGCCAGATATGTTTGATAATGTTTTAGAAGGTATTGCTCGTTCTAATTGTTTAGGTAAAATTCAAGAAGGTATGTTATTTGATGGAGGTCAATCTCCAGGACTGTACTATGATAATAAAATTTACGTAGAAAATACAGGGCCGATTGGTTCGGTATTTTTGATTTATAAAAAAAGAAATGATTAGGAAAAACAAATTTGATAGATGATGTCCTGTGAAAACAAAAAATTTCTTTTGTGAACTCACCTCTACTAACTATCAGCTATTAACCATTAACCATTAACTACTATCTATAAAGCGAAACTCACAATCGCAAGCATACCTAAGCTGCGGTAGGCTAGATAATGACGCAAAAAAACGATTATGACACCTACAGAAATTGCAGGTACGCTGGCAGAATTGTTTGGTGCAGAAGCAACAGTTGCGATCGCACCTGGTTCCTGGCAAGTAGAAACTCCTGCTTTTCGCTTATTAGTACTACTTTCGGATGATGAAAGTTGGTTGCGATTATTGCTACCAATTGTACCAGCACAACAGGCTCGACCCTTTTTAGAACAATTTTTAGAAGCCAACTTTGATGAAACTCTCCAAGTACGCTATGCCTCACACCAAGGTGTAATCTGGGGGGTATTTCAGCACAACTGTAGCAGTTTAAGTGTAGAAGATTTTCGAGATGCGATCGCTCAACTTATTTCTTTACATGAAGTTGGTTTAGATGATGTATTTAATCGACTAGTTGAAAGTCGTGTACGACAAATTATCTTAGCAGCAAAAATGCAAGGTCAATCCCTAGAATTTACCATGCAAAACCTGGAACGTTTTTATGCAGAAGGTTTAATGGGAGACGAAAATCAAACTTCACAAGCACGAGAAGAAACTTTAGCTGCTTGGCGGCGTCAGTTAGAACGGCTTTGGCCAGAAATAGAACCGTAAATTGATGGGAGACTTGTAAAAAGGCTTATGTATTCTATTACTAGCAAGAAAAAAGCTTGGTTAGTTTGCTCTAACCAAGCTTAATCTCATATCACACAACTACATGAGGTACTAAATTTTTAAGTTAGTTGACAGCCTCGGCTAACTGAATAGATACTCAAAACAAATTAGGCAGCATCTTGTTCCAAATTGACTTTGACGACTTTATTCTTTTCTGCTTGAGTTTTGGGCAGTGACAAATTCAAAATACCATCTTTGTATTCTGCTTTCACATCAGTATTTTGAATTTTAGCAGGGAGAGGAATTACACGTTGAAATTTGCCGTAATGGAATTCAGTGCGAGTATAACCTTTGTCTTCAGTTTTATTTTCAGACTTGCGCTCACCGCTAACATATACGGCATTCTCTGTAACTTTCACATCTAAGTCTTTAGCTTCAATTCCTGGCAGTTCTAATTTCAGGTGAATAGCATCTTCAGTTTCTTGTAATTCTGCAGCAGGAACTTTGATTAAATCTCTTTCAAGCAATTTATTTGGTACCCTTGTATCTTCAAATAAACGATTGATTTGGCGTTGGAAAGTGTTAATTTCTTGCCAGGGGTTGTAACGAATAAGCATATTGTGTTTTTCCTAGGATCAGTTTTATTGTTTCCACCAACCAATGCAGGAGTTAAATCCTTGCTTTGATTCTTATATTATTAGTAATTGATTAGGGCGTAAATTCGGTTTTTATCACTTAGTTAATGATGATTACCGACCATTATTTATAGATAATAAAATATGTGGAAAACCCGATTTTTTGGTTCGGTAAACGCTATAGTAATCCTATTTCATTTATAAAAATCTCAGGGTACAGATTCCCGGCTTCCTTTGAGAAATAGGGGATATCATCTTGTCCCAACAATAAATTGAGGAAAACAGCTACTCTGATACTTGAAAGAAAAGGTACGCTAGGGTAACTTACTATGCTGTCAGTCCAAGATGCAGAAACAACTATTTTTAATTTGGTACAACCATTAAATCCTCAACGCAATACAGAAGTTGTAGATTTACTAGCAGCCAATAGCCGTGTTCTAGCTTCTCCTGTAACGAGCCAGCTTGACTTTCCCCATTGGGATAATTCGGCAATGGATGGCTATGCAGTTCGTTACACAGATGTGCAGCACGCCAGTCAACAACAGCCAGTTACTTTAGAAATAGTTGAGGAAATCCCTGCTGGATATCAGCCCCAATCAACTATTCAACCGGGGCAAGCAGCGCGAATTTTCACTGGTGCGGTAATGCCAGCAGGCGCGGATACAGTGGTGATGCAAGAACGAACGCAGCGAGAAAATAATCGGGTGTCGATCCTGGCTGCACCAAAACCGCAAGAATTTGTCAGACACCGTGCTTCTTACTACAAAGCTGGAGGGCAATTACTTCCTGCAGGAATAATGCTAAATGCTCCAGAAATAGCCGTCTTAGCTGCTGCTCAATGTACTCAAGTAAAAGTTTATCGCCGCCTATGCGTAGCAATTTTATCTACAGGAAATGAACTAGTAACCCCTGAACAGCCTCTACAACCCGGACAAATTGTCGATTCCAACCAATATGCCCTAGCAGCTTTGGTAAAACAGAGTGGAGCAGAACCACTGATGTTAGGAATTATCCCCGATCAGGCGATCGCTATCTCTGAGGCGATCGCCCATGCCATATCAAAGGCTGATATCATTCTTTCTTCCGGTGGTGTCTCTGTAGGAGATTACGACTATGTTCAACAAATTATTGAGTCTTTGGGGGGGAAAATTCACATTTGTGCCGTAGCCATGAAACCTGGTAAACCTCTTACTGTTGCGACATTCCAGGAAAATCAGATATCTACTCCACGATTATATTTTGGTTTACCAGGAAATCCTGTTTCGGCATTGGTGACTTTTTGGCGATTTGTACAACCAACAATCAAAAAACTTTCTGGAATTAGCGAGGGTTGGGAACCAAAGTTTGTTAAAGCACTTACTTGCCATGAGTTGCGATCGGATGGCAAGCGCGAAACTTATGTTTGGGGTAAGTTGCGTTTACAAGATGGAGTATACGAATTTCAACTTGCAGGCGGAAACCAAAATTCTGGTAATTTAATTAATCTTGCCCAAACAAATGCTTTAGGAATTTTAATAGAAGGTCAAACTTTAATTTCTCCAGGAGAACAAGTGCAAGTTTTACAAGTTGGCTGAAGCGCAGGCATTAAGTAGAAGGCAGTCCCAATGAAACAAGTTTCATCACTTCACATCTGTCTTGAAAAAGGGTTAAAAGGCAGCTAACGGAGCACACCCATAACCCATCTGTATGTATCTGTGTCTATCTGTGTGTATCTGTGGTCGATTTTTCATGCCCTGATTGTGGGCAGTCGTCCATGAGAGTCTTGCAACAGTTCCGACAGCCTGGAGGCGGCAGCCCACAAACTCTCGTTACCAGGTTGAACCTGGTAACGAGAACTCTCCTCTTCTTCTCAGTGAGCCTCAAAGGGCGATCGCTTCTGCCAGAAGAAGTAAGACTTAGAACAGAGGTGCTAATCCTAAAAAATTAGTTATAATTTATTGACATTACAGAAAAATGGTTACAATAAATACAGAAAAATCGTTCATCTCCTGAAGCAAATGATTCCAGATCGTACTCACAGGCAGAGAGTGTGATTTTGTAGACATAGCTTTCAACACCTGTGAATGTTATTTGGTAAGAGATTCAGATCAGGAGACGGAAGTAAGGAGAAATCCTGAAGGAACGCGCCTCATTTAATTCCAATCGAAGCAGCAAAAAATTTAAAGCGAGGCGAAGCAGATGAAACTTACTTATCGCGGTGTTGATTATGAACACAATCCTTTAACCGTGGAACTAACCCCAGAAGAAGTAGGTGGTAAGTACCGTGGTGCAACTTGGGAGCGTCGTTATCCTAGACATATTCCTGTACCTCAACCAGTGGCTGAGTTGAAGTATCGCGGAGTTCCTTATCATATTGGCGATCCGCTAGACGTAGAAGTGATGATGCACCGGAAACAGCATACTGCTACTAAAACTGAAGCAACCGTCACTAGACGCAAGAAATTGAGTGAGGATTTAGCGAGAACTCATTTGGTACATATCCGGCGTAATTTGGAACATCGCTTGCAAGTAGCCAGAGAACAAGGAAATCAACACCTGATTCAGCTACTAGAAGAAGAAGCAAAGCAGTTGGCTTAAAGGTTAATTGTTAATAGCTAATAGCTAATGGCTAATAGCTATTGATTACTAACTTTCACGGTTAATCCAAATGCCTCTTAATCCTGCTGCTTTTGCTCCGTGATAATCTTCTGTAAAACTGTCCCCAATGTGCCATGCTGCGGCAGGGGGACAGTTATGTTTTTCTAAGGCTATGGTAAAAATTTTTGGATCGGGTTTAGCAGCACCTGCTTGGGTAGAAATGGTTATAGAACTGAAAAAATCTCTCAATTCTAAAGCCTGCAATACTGAGTAAATGCGAGAATCAAAATTCGATACTATCCCTAGTTCAATTCCCATCTGCCGCCAGTTTGTCAATGCTGGTAAAACATCGGTGTATAAGAACCACGGTTCGGCTGTGCCAAAGTGAATGTAAATTTCGCTAAAAAAAGTAGAAAAATCGGAAAATTTATCTATAACACCTGCTTGCTCAAAGGTTTTAGAGGCTATACGAAACCACCAGTCGAATTCGTACTGGAGAATATCTTGGTCTTGTGTATTTGGAAATACAGGTGGCGGTGCGGCTTTAAAGCTAGAGATGAATGTTTTATTCAAAATTTCGGCTGAAACTTCGACGCCAAATTCCTGTGCTAATTGACTATAAACCTCACCCACACTACCCTTAACGTTGAAAAGTGTGCCAACAGCATCTAAAAATATAACTTTCGGTCGTTTCATCAACCTTTGACAACTTTGAATTTTGGATTTTAGCTACTTACATTAGGCGGTCATTAGGCGGCAGAAATCAACACATTTCCCGTGGTGACTGTTAGTGGGTAGTAGAGAGTGGATAGTGAGTCATATAAATAACTAACTACTGTACGGCCTTTCTGGTCGTTTGCCTCTACTAACTACTAACGACCTTGGTAGATTATGTTTATCTACACTCAGTTACTGAAATTTATTTTGAGAGTGTCTCTATAATAGGACGAGCTAGCCAGTTAAAACCAACTTTTAGTTTATGATCTAAAGTTGGCAGGCGATAGAGGTAGGCTAGACGACGAGCTATATAAGCAAAAGTCCCTTCTAAAGTGATGCCCAAACCACTGAAAGTAGCACTATCTATCCCCAATGTCATCATCTCACCTAAGTGCTGGTAGCGTAAAGGAAGTAAGGGGCGATTAGTTAAGCTTGCCCAAATATTCCAACCAGCATAATCGGCTTGTTGAAAAGCTGCTTGAGCAGTAGCTGGAACTTGTTGTCCTTCAGCATCCCGACAATCTGCTAAATCTCCTAAGGCAAAAATTTCTGGATGATCTAGGATTTGTAAAGTGGGTGTAGTAGTAATTTGACCACGCTTATTTTGTTTAAGAGCAAGATTACGCACTACAGGTGCCACTTGCGTTCCCACTGTCCAAATTACTAAATCTACGGGAATAGTATCTACTTGAGCTTTATATTCTAAGGAAATAGTATCTTGTCCGATTGATACTACCTTGGTTTCCAAGTCAATAAATACACCTCTCTCATCTAGGGCTTTTTTTGCTGCTTGGCGATTAAATTCAGGAGAGGTTCGCAAAATTTGATCTGTCAATTCAATTAAGCGAAAGCGTCCTTTTTGCCCCAGTCTATCTGCCAATTTACAAGCTAATTCAACACCACTATAACCAGCGCCAACAATTGCTACTCGAATTTTATCTGCATCTGATTCTTCCAAGACTCGCAGGCGTTCTTCTAAACGATATGCATCTGTAATAGTCCGGAATGTGTATGCATAAGCTGTAGCTCCGGGCACCATATCTAAGGGTGTTTCGCCACCCAGCGCCAACACCAGACGATCGTAATTGATTTCTGGGCCGTCGTGTAAGTGTACTCGGCGTTGATCTATATCAATTCCTGACACAGTAGCTTGATAAAAGCGCACACCTGTGTTCTGTAAAAGTTCTTCAAAGGGAGGGGCAATTTCCCAGGATTGTAGTTCCCCAGTTAGTAGTTCGTAGAGGAGGGGAGAAAAAAGAAAGCGATCGCTTTGATCTACCAAAACTATTTCAGGTTTTGAAGACGGTTGCCAAGGTAACTGGCTTAACCGTAGTGCAGTGTAGAGACCACCAAAGCCTCCACCCAGGATACAAATTCTAGCTCTTTGTTCGGTCATGTGTCTAATGGGCAGTCAATCCCAGTAGGGCAACTTCTATCAGTGTAATGATTTCTTTCGGTCTATAACCATCAACCAGTTATCTTGGTATTTTCCCTCATGTAGTTCATGTTTTGGCAAAAGCTTTACTTTTACGAAGCCGCATTTCTCATAGCAACGAATAGCGCGAGTATTCCTCACATCTGGATCTATGACTACTTTTATCGCTTGTAATTGCTCAAAAAGATAATTTACAATCCCCAATACCACTTTCGTGCCAATTCCTTGGTTCCAATAAGTACTTTCGCCTATAAATAGGTCAATACCATAGATAAAATCAGTATTTTCCAAACAATACTTTTGCCTATCGGTTTCAGGTAAGTCATTGAGGAAATAATACTGTATATAACCGATGGGGATATTTTGATCGTAGAACAGGCAGGGTACAACTGGATCATATCCCCTAACTATAGGTTGATATGTTTCTATAATTCTTTCTAAAGGAAAAGGATTATCTCTACCTTCATAAAATTCTAATACTTTTTCGTCAGTCAGCCATTTCGCCATTAATTGATAATCATGGATATCATCTTGCATGAGGCGAATGCTGATTCCATCTTTTTCAAAAAGCATCTCTATTATCTAATTTTTTTGGTTTGCAATTGTCAATAGCCTCTTCTAATAAATTATTATCCACATCCCACCACTCTTTTAACCGGATTAAAACTGAATATAATCTTGAGTCTCTAATTTCCTTTGCTGCTTCTATAGCTAATTTACCAACCCACTTAGATGTAAGCTCTTCTATTAATAAAGGTACGACTCTTTCATCTCGTCTTATAGATAAACCTAGTAATGCTTCTCCACGAATTTCACTTTCAGTTTCAGTTTCATTCTTCTCAGCGATAAGACGTTGAAACAAAGCATCTCTAATAGCTGGCGTATTAATTTCTATCATTGAGCCTAATCCAAAAGTTGCCCAATTTCTCACATCTGCGTCTTCATCTGCGGATAAGTCAATTAACGTATTAATTGCTAACTCATCTGTTTGAGATAGTAACCCAAAAACGACACCAAAACGGACATTAGCACTAGAATGGTCTTTTAATTTCACTAATGGTTTTATTGCTCTAGAATCCTTAAGGTGACCTAAAGCAACTCCAATCGCGCCCAGAACTTCAGTATCTTCTTCCTTCTCAAGCAGTTGGAGAAGTATATTCACAGATTCATCAGGAAAAGTTCTTTTTGGTATTCCTAGCTGTGCTAATATATCTACTCCTAACTCTCTTTCTTTAGGATTTTGACTATTACATAATCGTGATGCTGCTTCAAATACTTCATAGCTACCACGGAAATGTAGAATACTGACAATATCCCTAAAAGCATATTCATTCTCTTGTGCTAGCGCAATTTGAATTAACTCTTCAGTACTTCTTGGATCGTTACGTTGTTCTTCAATATAATTATCTGACGGTTTCATAAGCTTAAAATCCTGAATTAATCTCTAAGAGGAAGTCTGAGAAGTTTAATTTCATGCTTAACCTAGCAACTAGAAGCTGCACAACAGATGACGCCACTTGACGCCAGTAGGGCGATCGCACAGTGTGGAGTATCGCTAACGGCGGGACTTCTCTTGGCAGTGCTGGCTTACCACGGCAGTGGCTTGGCTACACAGACAAAACTACCTGTGCAGGTTTAAAACTCTTAATTTTTCTTTAGTCAGCACAGGCAGACTTTGTTTGTATAGTAGCGAATTATATTTGCCCAATACTTTTCAAAGAACTTCAAAAATAGACACAATTATTATTTATCTAGTAAATTTTGTGTATTCACTTGGTAACCATTATAAAAACAATTAAAAAGCGGTTTGTGGTTTGCACAAACCGCTTTAAATCTAACATATATTTACAAGGATATTAGTTGCCGCCAGAGGTAACAGCTTTATAATGTTGGGCGGTAACTTCACCCTTGGCGTGCCATTGACCATCTAAGCCTTTTTCAAACATCTCGCGGACGCTGTTCCAAGCGATTTGACGAGCGCCCTCTTCACTTATACCGTCACTTTGGGCAGCTTTCATAGCAGCAACAAAAATTTGTTGAGCTTCTTGGGGCAGGTTTTCTCCTCTGATTTCTTCTGGCAATTCCTGCTGGTTATTACTTGCACTTTCCTGTGTGGTTTCCTGTTGTGCTTGCGCTGCGTCGGCATTTCTAGTTTCTTCTGTCAATTCCTTGTTAAAACTCATCAGTTTACTCCGATTATTTAATCTTGAATTATTTGTTGAGTTAATCGTAAAAAGTTAAAGACTTGTTCTCATCTTTCTGCAAGCATAGATATGACTTACCCATTGGTAGGAATTTAATGATGGAATTTACTCTTCATTTTTCTTTATAGACTGGTATAAATGTATAAATTATCTCCTAGATCCCTGAGTGAATAAACTTATTTTTGATTTCTGAGTCTTTTGATTGTTCTGAAGTAGTTTCTTCTAAAGGTGGACGCAAGCACAGGTAAAGTAACGGGCCAAACAAAGGTAAGAGTGCCACTGCCCAAAAAATGCGAGTATCCTTAATACCTCTGCGTGCCATGTCATCCTCAAACAAAGATGTGATGGGGAATATCAAGCACATCAAACAAAAGTCGATACTGATCAGATGTACAAAATGCCTAGTCTGAAATTGATGAACGTAGTCTTGCCAATCTCCGGCAGTGACTGCATAAACTAGTAAGGCAATAGTGCCGACTAAAAGAAAAATTCCTGTTGAACGTTGGTCAAAAAATTGCAGCCACTTATCTTTTTGCCCGTAAAACTCCTGATTTGATTTGCGCAAGATTAAGTAGGGTAAAAGGCAAATTACTCCAGTGAAATTTGAGCCGATAAAATAAGGCCAAACACGAAAGTTTTGCATTCTGCCATCGGCAAACATCATTGCGCCGTAAATCATCGGCCAAACACCCATCAAAGAAAAGATAACTGGAATGAAGGCATTGAGTTTATCCCATTGGAGTGTTAACAATTTCCATCCTAAAGGCCAGGTGTCGGCTTGATCTAGGGGAGCTAACCAAAGGGTGTAGGCGACAAATGCCACCCAAATTACCAAGAGAATAATTTTTCTAATAGCCATAAATTTAAACAAGGTTCTGTGGAGCTAAAACACAAGGATTATTTGGATCGCCAATTTCTAATTGAATAGTTGTATGTTCAATACCAAAAATATCGTGGAGTTCTTGGACAACTTTAGCTAAAAATGCATCTCCTGGATGTCCATTTGGCATCACTAAATGGGCAGTTAAAGCTACTTCTGAAGAACTCATTCCCCATATATGTAAATCGTGAACTTCGATTACACCTGGTAGTTCACTTAAATAAGTACGAACGGCAAGAAGTTCAATGCCGATGGGGACAGCATCGAGTGCTAAGTTAAGAGATTCCCAAAGAAGTTGCCAGCTGTTAATAATAACAACTGCAACCACAATCAAACTAATCGCGGGATCGAACCACAACCAACCTGTTGTTAAAATGGCAACACCTGCCAAAACAACACCAAGAGACACCATTGCATCAGCCGCCATATGTAAAAATGCACCACGGATGTTAATGTCTCGTTTGCGACCAGAAAGAAACATTAAAGCAGTGATAGTGTTGATGATAACTCCCGCGATCGCTACTCCTATAACTACATTGCCGGGGATAGGACTAGGATTGCTGAAGCGGCGTATTGATTCCCAGGCAACTCCCCCCATTACCAACAGCAGGATAATAGCATTTAACAGAGCAGCCAAAATTGAAGAACGACGAAGCCCATAGGTATAGCGTTTGGTAGGTGGGCGCTGAGAGAGGAAACTTGCTCCCCAAGCCAGCACTAACCCCAAAACATCACTCAAATTGTGTCCGGCATCAGCCACAAGTGCCAAAGAGTTAGTCAAAAAACCGTAGGTTGCCTCTACAACGACAAATCCGGCATTTAGGATGAATCCGATCGCGAAGGCACGATTGTAATTCAACTGTTTGTGACTATGACTGTGATTGTGGCTAGCAGACATAAGTTAATCACTGCCTTCTACTTGAGAAGTGAAGCTGCCATGTAGTCCATAGGGGATGTGGTGTTTAAGGTGTAGATTGGCGATCGGCCCTTTTTCTAGATTTTTGCTATCTAGAATTACTACGTCGGTACGGTGATGAGCAGCGTTGTAGACTAGTGTAAACACCCAACCATCATCTTCATTAGTAGCACCCGGTTTAGGTACAAACACTGGTTCGCCCACAAATCCCTTGGGTGCTGCACTCCAGAATTGCTGCTCGCCAGATTCTGGATTGATTTTAATAATTGCTTGCTGGGGGGCATCTCCTTCTGGTTGATGGGCAGCGGCTAAGAATATCCAACGATGATGTTTACCAACAAGTGCGGGATGAACAAATGGAAATTCACAAGCACGTTTATCGATGAGATGCCGTTGTGATGTCTGCGTTTGAAAATTGATGCGAAAACGCCAAAGTTGGGCTGGAGGGCGGCTGTCAAAATCAATTTCCTGATAATTCAGGTTGTGATCGACACCAGGAAAGGTTTCGTAGCAAATTGAGTCTACAACGATTTCGTCATCCTGCTCAAAGGCGTTGGCATGATGGAAAACAAAACAGGGATCGGCTGGAATACATTGTGCCGGATGTGAGCGATCGCGAGGAATTACCCAAATTTTTGTCGGGTTTTGCTCCTGAAATTTGATACACTCTGCCGCACCTCGAAAGCCTAATACGTAGGGCAGAGGATTAAAAGAAACAGGGTTTTGAAAGAACAGACAATAGTTGGGCGTAATGGCAAAGTCATGGATGAAGGCAAAGCCTGGTACTTGATGGTCATGTTTTTGTACAACCTTACCCGTTAAGTCTATTTCATAAACAGTAATAGTTGTTAAAGGGCCTGGTTTGATAGCAAACGTGACTAAGCACGGTTCCCGACTTTCATCGCCTGGATCTATCATCGGATGCGCGGCAAAGGGCGAATCTTTACCCAGTACACCATCTAGAGTTTCGATGCCCAAAGTCTCTAATGTCTGCGGCTCTAGACGATAAGGGTGGGAAGCTTCCCAAAGGGCTAATAATTTTCCACCCCAATAGATGATATTGGTGTTGGCAACGTTTTTCTTTCTCAAGTCAAAGGCATTTGCCAACCACCCTCCTGGTTTCTCAGTACCGAAAACTCCCCGATACAGCATTCGCCCTGCTGCTTGTTCTGCACCATAACCTTCTGTACGAACAAAGCGATTGCGAAAATGAGCACGTCCATTTGAGAAGGAAATAGCACACACCATGCCATCTCCATCAAAAGGATGGTGAACAGGGCGACCGAAGATATCTAGTAGCCCAGGGCCGTTACGAAATAGAGTACCGTTGAGATCTGTAGGAATTTCTCCCTCCACATCTTCAATCCAGTAGTCAAATTCCTGTGTCAGCGAACGGTTGGCTCCCCGCCAGTCTTCCATTGTGTAGGGCTTGGACACAGAGGAGGTAAAATTTTGTTGGGATCTAGTTGTTTGCATGAGCCGCATCAATGAAAATCAATACTAGGCTGGAGAAGTAGTGCGATCGCCCCTACAATCACAAAGGATATTGTTATCCAAAGCAACATCATATTCAGCTTCATTATGTGCTCCTGATTGATGAAATTTCTCAAAACAGAATGTTAAAAGTAAAACTAATTAGATGCTATGAAGAGAAAACAGAAATCATCGTCTTTCTTGGGAAAGGTTTGATTAGTTAGATTCAAGCCACA
This sequence comes from Chlorogloeopsis fritschii PCC 6912, assembly GCF_000317285.1. GTDB lineage: Bacteria > Cyanobacteriota > Cyanobacteriia > Cyanobacteriales > Nostocaceae > Chlorogloeopsis > Chlorogloeopsis fritschii. Next base: position 13,834 of record NZ_AJLN01000067.1, read on the forward strand.
AAATATAAAAAATTACCATACTTTTGGGAGAAGCTTAAATAGCTGATGAGATAACTCATACAAAGATTTAACTTTTTTCATCTCGGTGCCGAGATTTGAACCATCAGAGAGTTCTTGTACGAGCAACTACTTTCGTCAGTGAATACGAACAAATCTCCAAAATTATCTGGTGTATCAGAGTACAATTACTGAGTTATGGCTCGTTTATAGTACAGAATCCTCGGATTTTAGATTTAAAACGCCAATTTACAATCTAAAATCTAAAATTTCTAATCTACGACTACAATGACAGATCTGACTCCTAACTCTAGTTTTAGTTTGACACTCCGCCTAGAAATTCCCAACCGCGTGGGAATGTTAGCTAACGTAACTCAAGCAATATCTAATAGTGGTGGTAATTTCGGTCAAATAGATCTTATCGAACAAACCAGACATATTTCCATTCGCGAGATTACCGTTGATGCCGCAAGTACCGAACACGCTGAAGCGATCGTGCAAGCAGTCAAGGCATTACCAGACATCAAGGTGCTGAATGTTTATGACCGTACCTTTAATCTGCATCGTGGTGGCAAAATTAGTATAGCTAGCAGAATTCCTCTTAAAACTGTATCTGACTTGGCAATGGCATATACGCCTGGAGTCGGACGTATCTGCAATGCGATCGCTCAAGATCCAGAAGAAGTTTACAAATTAACGATTAAACAAAATACTGTAGCTATTGTTACTGATGGTAGCGCAGTTTTGGGCTTAGGAAATCTCGGCCCAGAAGCAGCATTACCAGTAATGGAAGGAAAAGCAATGCTATTCAAAGAATTTGCAGGCATCGATGCTTTCCCCATCTGTCTTGCAACTCAAGATACAGATGAAATTGTTAGTACAGTTAAAAATATTGCCCCTGTTTTTGGAGGCGTAAATTTAGAAGATATTGCTGCTCCTCGTTGCTTTGAAATAGAAGAGAGACTGCGGCGTGAGTTAGATATTCCCGTTTTTCATGACGATCAGCATGGCACGGCAATAGTGACTTTAGCAGCACTTTTCAACGCTTTAAAACTAGTGCATAAATCAATGGATCAAATCCGGATTGTGATTAACGGTGCAGGTGCAGCAGGAATCGCGATCGCTCGTTTACTCCGCAAGGCAGGAGCAGAGAAAATTTGGCTATGCGATTCTAAAGGAATTCTCTCTGTTAGTCGCACCGACTTAACAGAAGAAAAACGGGAATTTGCCGTTAAAGCCCAGGGTACTCTAGCGGGTGCCATGCAAGGGGCAGATGTATTTATTGGCGTCAGCATACCGGGAGTATTGACACCAGAAATGGTACGTTCGATGACCAAGGATTCTATTGTGTTTGCAATGGCAAATCCAATTCCAGAAATTCAACCAGAATTAGTGAGCGCAGAAGTTGCCGTTATCGCCACTGGTAGAAGTGACTACCCAAATCAAATTAATAACGTTCTTGCTTTTCCTGGAGTATTTCGCGGCGCTTTAGATTGTCGGGCACAGACAATTACCACTTCAATGTACTTAGAAGCAGCAAGCGCGATCGCTTCTTTAATCAAACCAACAGATTTAGACAAGGAACACATTATTCCTTCTGTGTTTGATGAGCGAGTCGCCACTACTGTTGCTGCTGCGGTGCAACGTGCGGCACGCCAAGATGGTGTTGCTCGCTCTTAGTGATTGGTTGTTTTACTACTGTACGGGCGGGTTTGGCAAATCAATAGTCGCTTTCAATAGAGATATTATTGGCAAAACCTGCTCCTAATAACTACTTATCGCGTGATATTTCATGCGGGGAATCGAGCGATCGCCGCGTTTACGTTAGATAGCCTCCTCCCCGTTACTTTTTGCTGTCTGGATTTATCGCTATTGTTCCAAATCTTTCTCGGTAAGTTCAGCGTCCTTCATGATGCTTTTTAAAGTCCCTTTTGGCAAATCACGATTGCTGTAAACTGGTACGCAGAGAATAGCGTCAACGCCTTCTTTTGTATAAATGTGATGACTTCCAGTAATTCGCTTTAGCTTCCAACCATTGCGTTCTAAAATCTTGCAAAGTGCCTTACCAGAAATCATTTTCATAAAGATAGCTCGATCAAATGCTGATCTGGTTCAAGCTCCTCTCGCTCACTGGCAACTTCCAGCCAGCCTTGAATGGCATCTTGCAGCATTTCTAATAGGTGTTCGTAGCTGTTTCCCCAAGTGTGACACCCTGGTAGAGCAGGTACAGAGCCACACCACACCCCATCTTCTTGCCAGATCACTGCTTTGATTTTCATCGCAAATTACGTCCATCAGGCTTCACTGAAGATTTTAGCGTACAGGGCAACTTCCACCACTGAGCCATGATGCAATCTTCTTAGCTCCTTTTTTTGGGAGCCTCACACCCAATTCCCTCACTAACAATTATTCTGCACTCAAAAACTCCAAATACCCATTACTAAGTTCTTTCACTGCCAATTCATAAAACTGCTTGCCGTGTTCGGGTGTTGCCAAGGCAGGATTTGAACCCATTCTGCCATCTGGGTAGTACTGGCGAAAGTCTTTAGCACCATAAATTCTATGCCCACTGCCAACTTCAGAGGAAAGGGGTGCTTGCTTAATCGCCTCTGGATAAACATACTGAGTGAGGGCTACTTCACTTGGCGTCGCATGGGAGCCTTCTTGATCGCCGTATAATTCTTTTGCTAGCTTGTATACCGAACTGCACATAAACCAGTTAGCAACTTGGCATTGCACCTTGTGGGCGTTTGGAATCTGCAAATCATCTAAATGTGCGTAAGTTTCAGAGAAAGCAGCTTTCAGCGTGGCGATGTTGCCACCGTGTCCATTAATGAAGTAGAACTTGGAAAAGCCAGCTTTAGCTAAACAGGTGATGTAATCTCGCACTACCTGAATCATAGTGCTAGGACGCAGACTGATTGTGCCGGGAAAAGCTGTATGATGTAGTGCCATTCCTACATTGATTGTGGGAGCAACTATTGCCTGGGTTGTTTCACCCACACCACGAGCGATCGCTTCTGCACAAATCGCATCAGTACCAATTAATCCTGTTGGGCCGTGTTGTTCTGTAGAACCAATCGGAATAATAATACCACCAGATTGTTGCAGATATGTTTCTACTTCTTGCCAAGTACTCAAATGCAGTAACATTGATGCCGACCTATTTATGAAACGCTTTCATATTGTAGTCACCATCACGCTACTACGATACTCAAAGGGGCACCAGGAGCAGAAGAGATAGGGAGAACAACTAACCACTATCCACTGTACGGGAGGCAGCGCGTTGTGGAGCCAGTGCGCCCTTGCGCTTTGCCGACTTGTAGACGCCCGAAGGGCGGCTTCCCGCAGGGTAGCACCTGGCGTCGGGTTTCCCGCGTTGTAGCAACTGCCGTGCGGGTTTAGAAGATAAATTATCTGTTGAACGTCAAGATGATTGGCAAAACCCGCCCCTACCAACGAACCAATGACAAATGACTAATAACTAACCAAAACAATAATGCTTTTTAACATCACTTCTAATTTCCCACGTGCAGGACATACCAGCAGGAAAAGTTACCAAATCACCTTTGCCCATCTGCACTGGTTGCCCGCCATCAGGAGTAACTGTTACATCACCTTCTAAAAAGTAGCAAGTTTCTTGAGTGTCATAAGTCCAAGGAAATTTTGAGACTTCTTTTTGCCAGATTCCCCATTTGGATACACTCAATTCATGAAGCTGTTCTTGACTGGGCTGACGCTCAATTTTAATTTCCATGCTTTGTGTTCTCAGTTGTATTCAACAGTAAGACTGAATATCTTCACCACAATGATCTACTAAATAACACAAAGCGCGAAAACGCAAGCCTACAAACTGATCGTAAAATGGATTGAGTTTACACAAGGGGGGAATGTGGGCAATTTTGCGACCAAATAGAATAATATCCCGCTCAAACGGACACTGAGCAGGAATCAGTTGAGCGATAAATTTTGCCAATTGACGATTTTCAATATCGAATGAGTCTAGCCATTGACGCAGTGGTTGTAGCAAGTCATATTTAGGCTTAATCAATTGGTTTTTATTTGCTAATCTATGGCTTTCTACAGTGGGATTAATAAAAGCTGAGAAAATAATCTTTTGATTGTTGACTTTAAGCATAATAATTCTCCCCTCCAATTAATGGATAATTGGCATTTCTGTTCTATTGCTATTAAATCTTGCTGAACTATGAAGAATTGTTCAGTTAAGTACAAAATAACAAATAAAATCTTAAATTGTCACTTTTACAATTATTGATTTCTAATATTTCACATATCCATCACCTATCTTGAATGTAAATTGTTTACCTGAAATTCAACAGTACCCAGGGATGTACTTTTACGGGTAAAAGCAGGATTTTTCTCCATCTATGGCAACATTTCACTAGGAAGAGCCTGTGACGAATGTTGATTTTAGAGTATTCACTCTCCTATAAAATGTTACCTGCGTTACAAAAAGTTACGATTTAGTTTATCTAATAGTAGAAATTACCATAATTTAATAAATACAAGTAATTATGAACTTTAAACTAACTAATAAAAAACATGGACATCTTACCTGTTGAAATAAGGATTAATCAAGAGTTGTAATCAGTTTCAAAAACTGAGTAGATAGTCAGAACATTTAGTAGAAGATACTAGAAAACCGCCTGGAAATTTTTAACTAGTGTGGGGTTTGGGGAGCAGTAATTCCCTCGACATAATCGTTTGATTTGGCGGCGGGAGGCACAGACTTGCAGCTAGCTGCGGAACTCGCAGTCAAACTGCCTGTGGAAGTATCGTTGTCGCAGACGCAAGTCTAGACGCAACCAATTAAGCAGGAATGTCTTGTTGTGAGGTTGACAGCCCACACCATAATCTTTGATTTGCTGTGGTAGGATTCACTAGTAAGCTCCTACAAGACTGTAAATTAAAGCAGTCAGTACTAAGGTGGTAATTGTCACGTAAATCCAGTTGCGTTGTTTAACAAAAAACAGCAGAGAAACTACTACCCGCAAAATTGGTGTAGCTACCAGCAATAACAATCCCAGTTGAATTATGCCACGACGACTACCAGACAAAACTGCTGTTACAACACCAGTAGGAGAACAAAACTCGGATGGTTCACCGTAAAAAAATTGGTAATGAACGGGTTCAGCCCCATGTTGTAACAAATAGAGTATGCCACCAAATAACACCACACTACTAGCAAGCAAAACACCATATTTCAGCAGATAACTTAGTAAAATACTGAGTGGTTGTGAATTCTGTATTATCCGCGATTGTTGACTTTCAGCGTCAAATTTGGTGTCTGTACTTTCAAGACTTGGCTTGGCTAATGTATTGATATCAGAGTTAGTATTTTGTAGCTGTAATGGTAAGGAAATAACTTGACTATCTGGCTGTATAGAAGTTGACAACAGATTAGAATTTAATTTAAACATACTCAACTGTTTTCAATTGCAATTACCTAGTGCAGTCTGCCCAGTCGCTTTTCAACACTGCTGTTTTTAGATGTTAAAGTTTGAATTGCTTACATTCCCCCAGCGAAATTTTGATAAACCATTTTTGCAGCCATTGATACCAATACCAGACTAAAGACAAGTCTTAATATCTGCGTTTTTGCTCCAACTAGAACTCTTGCTCCTAAAAATGCACCAGGCAATATTCCTAACATCACTGGCATAGATAACCCTGGATCAATGTAACCACGGGCGAGATAAACTCCTGCTGATGCTGCGGCAGTAACACCAATCATAAAATTGCTTGTGGTAGTCGAAACTTTGAAGGGAATACGCATAATTTGATCCATTGCTAGGACTTTAAACGCTCCTGAACCAATTCCCAGTAATCCAGAAATGACTCCAGCAACCAACATTACGGTAAATCCAGCTGGCACAGCATGAACTTGATAAAACATTACACCTTCAGGTGTGGGATAAGTACTGTTGAGTTGGAGGTAATCAGCCAGAGGATCGATTGTGTCGTTTTCTGGATTTTCTAGCTTGGGTTGCCCTGAAAGATAAGCAGAGTAAAGTAGAACAATTACCAGGACAATAGTTAATGCTTTGACAGAAACAAATGTCGCAATTAAAGCACCAAATATTGCCCCAATCGTTGTTGCCACTTCTAAAAACATTCCCAAGTGTAGATTAGCAAAGCCTTTTTTAATATAAGTTGAGGCTGCACCAGCACTTGTAGCAATGACAGAAACGAGTGAAGCACCTACAGCGTAGCGAATATCAACACCAAATACAGAAGTTAGCAGAGGAACAATGACAACTCCTCCTCCCAAGCCTGTCAGTGCCCCAACAAAGCCTGCACTGAAAGATCCCAGCCAAACTAATAAAGAGAATTCTAGGATGTTCAAATTTCATACCTCTTTAGTCAGTAGTCAGTGGATAGTGGATAGTAGAGGCGGGTTTTGCTGATAATTTTTCGGTTGAAACAAACTATTTATCTTCTAAACCCGCTCGTACAGTGGTTAGTAGTTGGTAGGCATGAAATTGTTGTTGTAACAAAGCAGAAACTCTGCGATCGCTTGTTGATGCGTTAGGTTTTATTCATGTTGCCAAGTTGAGCGTGAATTGATTAGTCTTTATAAACCAAAGAAATCTATATAGACACAATTTCATCTATCTTTTTCTCAATGTGCAAATAGCTTATTTTATTTTTCACCACAAAGTAAATACTATTTCAAGTACTTTACATAATCAATAGTCGGACACAAATATTTTTGAGGTTTTATTAATAATTTTAAATGACCGTTAACCCCATCGGATTTACTAAGATTTATTTATATAAATTTCACACCAACATATACAATATATAAATGTATTTTAAATTCTCAAAATGGTTATAAATAATACCCGGTAAACAAGTAGCATTTGTCCTGTTTAGGTTGTAAATTCACATTCAATTGAAGAAGACTACAGAATTCAAAATGAATAATTTATTATGGCTTCTGGCTTCTGAATTCTGTTTTGATAAAATTTAGTATAAATTGACTGTTAGCAGACAGCTTTAAATTAGTATTAACAGATTGAACTTCTGTGTTTTCTATATTCTTGATTTAGTAATTGCTTAATCCCAATTACAATAGGTAATATTCTTAATATTTATATCCAGGCTCTTGGTACTATTAAAACACCAAAAAATTTTGGTAAGCGACAACAATAATGGCGGCAAAATCAAGATACTCACTGACTAAAATATTTCGGTGGTCAAAATGAGTATTTAGCTGTGAAAAAAATAACAATAGTACAAATAATGTCATCAATATTAGTGGCGACAAAGGCAGCGATCGCCTCAATGATAATTTTGCTAATTTAACTGATGTGGGGTTGTCAGGAATTATGATTAACTCATTAGACATTGTGCAAGCAACTTTAACTTGGGTAGATAAAGCAGCTCTGAAAATAGTTAGAGCAGAATTTTCATTCTCTAAACGAGTTTTTGCAACACAACCCACTACACTAGTAGAACGCCCCTAGTTTAGAGAAACTGTCCATGCAAATACTGAAAACTACCGACCAAGATTTTTCTACCAAATTCCAAGCATTTGTGAATGAGCGAAGGGAAGCGACGGTTGATGTCAGTGGGACAGTACGAGATATTATCGCTGATGTCAGAGTGCGCAAAGATGCAGCAGTAAAAGAATATACTAGCCGCTTTGACAATTTCAATCCCCAGTCCTTTCGTCTGAGCGAAACTTTTATTGCCGAACAAGCGGCACAATGCCCTGCCAACGTCAAGTCTGCACTAGAAGTAGCAGCAGAACGAATTGCTACTTTTCATGAAAAACAGCTACCTCAAAATATTGCTTACACTGATGCGGTGGGAGTGAAATTGGGATTAAAGTGGGTAGCACTGCCGACAGTGGGAATTTACGTACCTGGTGGACGGGCAAGCTATCCAAGTTCTCTGCTGATGAATGCTCTGCCTGCTAAGATTGCCGGAGTAGAGCGGATCGTAATGACAGTGCCAATGCCGCGTGGTGAGATTAATCCTGTAGTATTAGCTGCTGCCGAAGTTGCGGGGATTACGGAAATATACTGTATTGGTGGAGCACAAGCAGTGGCAGCCCTAGCCTATGGTACAGAAAGTATTGCTCCTGTAGATAAAATTGTCGGCCCTGGTAACGCTTACGTTGCGGAAGCTAAACGGCAAGTCTTTGGCAGAGTTGGTATTGATAGCATTGCTGGGCCTTCAGAAATTCTTGTGGTAGCAGATAGTAAGAATAATCCAGATTGGATTGCTTGGGATTTGCTGTCGCAAGCGGAACACGATCCTAGCGCTCAATCAATTTTGATTACTGATTCGGAAAGCTTTGCTCAAAAGGTAATAGCTGCTGTTGGAGAAGTTCTGACAAACTTGCCTACCAAAGAAGTCGCAAGCACAAGTTGGGAAAAGCATGGTGCGGTAATAATTGTGAGCAACTTAGAAGAAAGTATTCCCCTTCTCAATCAGTTGGCACCAGAGCATGTGGAATTATGTGTAGACGCTCCCCAATTACTAGCTAACCAGATTAAATGTGCTGGCAGTATGTTTTTAGGACGCCATACTCCAGAAGCGATCGGTGATTACGTAGGCGGGCCGAATCATGTATTACCTACTGCACGTTCTGCTCGCTTTGCCTCTGGCTTAAGTGTTTATGATTTTGTCAAGCGAATTACCTATTTACAATGTGATGAACAAGCACTACACAGCATAGGTGAGGCAGCCATTACCCTTGCAGAATCAGAAGGATTGCCTGCTCATGCAGGTAGTGTAGCTATACGCTTAAAAGAAAACTAACTTTCACGGCGATCGCTCTAAGTCTGCCATTTGCCAAAATAGGGCAATCTTTATTTAATGGGTTGGATGGAAGCGATCGCTGAAATAAAGCTGTATAAACTAAACTGTTCGCATCTACTATACCAAGCGAAAAATAAACGGATAGCGGTAGGGTACCTCAGGCTCGCTGAGAACTCTGATAATAGCAATAATTGGCATGATTAAACTAACAATCCACAATATAATCAGCAAGGGAATACCAACACCAATAAAAACCAGCAATCCAAATATAATCCCATAAATGTAAAGGTTGATGTGAAAATTTAGAGATTCTCTTGCATTTGCTTTAATTACAGAATCATTACTGATTAACAAAATAGCAATGGGTATACCTATAGACACAATCAATGAGCTAAAAAATATTGCTCCATGACATAGTGCTGATAAAAGCTTGCGTTTAGTGTAATCTTCCATAATTAATAAGCTATTAATCATTCAAAATTTTCTTATTATCCTCCAATCCTAACTATTGAAATTTTGGTTGCCCTCATTCTGTTAGAAGATATTCTGGCTGTAGAAATTGAGATGGGAATTCAAAGGTATTTTTACCAACAATTGCCTTATAAGCGGGTACACTGCAACCTGATGCCAATGCCACAAGTTTAGATATTTTCAACAAACTAGGAGTGTCAATACCTAAATCCATACCATGAATGCATTTTAGAGCCATGACTACTTCTTCCAATGCAGCATTTCCGGCTCTCTCGCCTAATCCGTTTACCGTTGTATTTATTGATAAGGCTCCGGCTTTGATTCCGGCTAGGGCATTAGCAGTTGCCATGCCAAAATCATTGTGGGTGTGCATTTCTATTGGTATCGATAATGCGATCGCCAATCGCTTCACTTTCGCATAAGTCGTGAAAGGATCGAGAATACCTACCGTATCGCAGAAGCGAAACCGCGACGCACCCCATTGTTGGGCGTAAAGCGCTAGATCTAGGAGGAAATTTTCATCGGCTCTAGAAGAATCTTCTCCACCGACGGATACAAACAGCCCTCGATCGCAGGCAAAGCTGATACTATTTTTGAGTTTTTGCAAAACTACTTGCCACTGTCCTTGAAATTTAGCAGTAATTTGGATTTCTGAAACAGGAATGGAAATATGTACTCGCTGCAAACTACAAGCAATAGAAGCTTGAATATCTGAAATTACGGCGCGATTCCAGCCAAGCAGTTGGGTTCGCAAACCCAAGTTACAAATGGTGGCTATGGCTCGCTGCTCTTCCCCACCCATCGCTGCAATTCCGACTTCTAACTCGTGAATGCCGATCGCATCGAGAAGAGACGCGATCGCCACTTTTTCATTTAAATTAAAGGCAACGCCAGCTGCTTGTTCGCCATCACGCAGAGTTGTGTCATTAATGAGAACTTGATTCATTGCTCGAATGCCCCTTATAGATTCTCCGCGCTTTGCCTTTGTTCCATTCACATCAAATCTCCTACCAACAGCCTAGAAGCGGCAGCCCACAAACCCTCGTTACCAGGTTCAATCTGGTAACGAGAACTAAGTCATTTGTGTTTGTTACAAATGACTAATAACTGTTATTTTTGTAGAGCTTTACGCAACCACGGAGGCGGATTTCCTTGCAAAGTTTGCACTAATTTATTGAGAATAAAAGCAATATCTTCTTGTTCGGAATGTGGTCGTACTGGCATCACACCTTGTTTGATTAATTTAGCAGCAGGAATACCTCCAATAGACGCAACATAAACAATTGCACAATCAGCTAATGCCTCAAGTTTAGCTGCTACTTTGTCATCACTTTCACTATCTTTATTTGTTTTTATTTTACTTTCATCTTGCTGAGATTCTACTTCTAATTTTTTAGATTTACCATCAAACTTGAGAGTTTCTACAAAATTATACCCAGATGCTGAGATTTCATAAACATCTATTTCCTGTGCCCAGCCAAAGTGAGCATTTACGTTAATCCGGTCAGTTGTTGCGAAGGCAATTTTCATCTTTATGTTCCTCTCCTTAAGTTAGGAGTTATGAGCAGTACATCGGCATTTACAACAGCCAGATTCCCGAAGAAAAACTCCTCTAATAGAGTAGTTGCTTTCAGATTCTACTTTTAATCTTAGGCTCAATTTATTCTGTGGTGGTAACTACCGCATAAATTTTCGCTTCTATTACTATTAATTACATACTGCAAGTCTTATTTAATCGGATGATTACCTGACATCTTGTACATCTTTAACAAGAGCCAGAGGCTCTAATTCTCATTACCAAGTTCAACCTGGTAACGAGGGTAGTGGGCTACCGCCTGGTGACTTTTACATAGGCGTGTAAGATATCAGTTACCGAATTGGTTGTAATTATTTTGCAGCTACAAATTTTACTGTTTTTCACAGTCATTTAGAAAGTTATTACCTACCAAGATATTAAAATAATTTGATATCTTTACGGTGGTAATTACTTAGTAACAACTACATCTATGACGTTAATTGTGTTGGTTCTTCAGAAATCTCAGGGTGAGTAATTTTGACGTGTTCAAAAAAGCGAGACATCCAAGGTATCGCAATTAAAATTACTCCTAATACTATTAAAAATACAGATATTCCAAAAATTTGGTCGCGGGGGATTTCAAGTACACCACGTAAAATCACTTCTCTTAAAGCAGAAACAATCGTGATTTCTACTGCTGCGACTACAGAAATTTGCTGCTCTTGTAAGTAATCAATTAACAAGCGAAATAACTCTACTAGAATCAAAATAAACAAGATATCAGATGTTACTTGCCTTAAATCTAGTGGATGCAAAAGAGAGAAGAACATATCTACCAGCCGGATCAGCATCACACAGAATAAACCAAGGCAGAGAGAGATAACAATAATATCTTGAAAAATGACGAGATTACTGACAATTCTATCTCGCTGAAACCAACTATTTAACCCTGTAATTAGCCGTTTTGGCATGGCATCTCCGGACAGTCTCGTTTCGTCCAGTTCCATGATAGGCAATTCAAAATTTAAAATTAGTTTCAGGAGAAACTAATTTTGCTTTGCTTAAAGATTTTAAATTTACCTGTACCCTGTACCCCGTTCCCTATTACCTACTTTTGGTACTTAAAGCTTGATTGATATGGTTTAATAAATCTTCCATAGATACCGAGCGGGGAAGAATTTGGCTTGCGATCGCACCTACCAAATTTTCTAGAGAACCTTCGTCGGAGATGTCGGGATTGCGTCGCTGATCGAGTACTAACACTGGTGGCAACTTAAAAGGTAATTGCCCCAATGCCTTGAGTGCTGAAAATACCTCTTTTCGTGTCTTGGTTTCTCCCAAGCAAATTAGCAATAAGTCAACGCTTTCGTGGCGCAGCTGTTGTAGTAATTCTGCCCAAGAACGCCCCATTGTCGCTTTCAGCCCAGCGGTTTGCAAATACTGAATCAAAGCTTGGAACCACTCCGATCCGCGAGAGATAGTTGGAGATTTTAGACTTTGGCTAGGAAAAGGGGTGTTTTCGTCTGCTGTTAACTCCCCCAAGGAAGCACCTTTGCCAGAGCGATCGCTATCTAACTTTGCCGATGCTCCCACACTACCCCTGTTGTAGCCATCCCTACTGGCTGCCCGTTTGTACTTGGTGTCTGGTAAATCAGGCAATAGTGCCAAATCCACCACTAAGATACTGGGAGGACAGCATATACTAGCTGCAATTTGTAATACAGACAACAAAGTATCTACTTGTTTGTCGTTATTACTGTTGTCTGCGCTGTGTTGTGTTAAGCAAGGAAATACTGATAATCCGGCTACTTGAGAAGCTACTTGGGTAGTAGCTACATCACAGGTTACCAGTGGCAGCGATGCCAAACGAGGATTAGCTTTGAGTTTTTGCAAGCAAGTTTCTGCTGTTGGCATTTCTGCATCTAGTAACACTACATCGAATTGCCAAACCCTAGCTAAAAGTTCTGCCTGTTCAATGTCATCTACTTCTATTACCCGGTGCTGCTGTAAAAACGGGTGGAAATTTAAAGCATCTCCTTGATGATTAACTAATCTGAGAATTCGCAGTGGTGTGTTATCAACTGTAGCTTCATGAACTGTATTTTGCGGCTTTGGTTCTGGGATGGTACACAAACTTTCTAACAACGGTGTCAAAACTTGCTGCTGTACTGGCAAACTCAGAAAACCATCAGCACGATTGGCAAATGCTTGTTCTTTTTCGGCTGCTGTTGCCGTCACAATCACGGGTATGCTGCGAGTTAGACTATCAGATTTGAGTAAGGTGAGTACATCCCAACCCGAAAGCAAAGGTAGTAATGGATTGAGGAATATTGCTTTCGGTTGCAGGCGGCGAGCTTTTTCTACTGCCTCACATCCCGATCGCGCGATGACGACTCGATATCCCAAAGCTGTTAGTGGTTCGGTTAAATCTTCAATATATCGGGCTACTGCCTCCACAATCAAAATCAAACTGTTGCGATTGGTTGGAGAAGTGGAAACTAAGGAATGGGGATTTGCGGTGGGGGCGAGTGGGTTGAGAGCTGGGGGCGGATAATAACTACTTTCTGTGGCAATTTCATGGCTATGCTCTCCTGCTCCGATTTTGTGTGGAGGAGTGGGCGGTAATAACAAAGTAAACTGACTACCTTGTCCTTCACGAGATAAAAAGCTCACATCACCACCGTGGAGACGAGCCAAAGCCCTGGTTAATACCAATCCCAAACCAGTTCCTTCAAACTGACGGGTGAGGGGATTTTCTAATTGTTGGAATTTTTGAAAGATTAAATGTTGCTGGTGTTCGGGAATACCAATACCCGTATCCCAAACTGTGAAGGCAACCCAACCTTCCCAGCGGTTCACCCGCACTCCAATGTCACCTCCTGTTTCGGTAAATTTAAAGGCATTGGAAAGCAGGTGTACTAACATCTGCCGGAGGCGAAATTCGTCTGCGACAATTTCTTCTAAACCTGGTTCAATTGAGAGGGTAAATTGGTGTTCTTTGGCAGTTGTTGGTGTTGGGGGGGCAACTGTAGTTTTGCGGCTTTGGGTATGCATCGCTTTGGCTTCTGATAGGGCGCGATCGCATACCGTGCGAATGTTAACACCTGCCAGCATTAGCTCCATCTGTCCGCTTTCCATGCGGGTCAAGTCTAAGATATCATTGACCACACTCATCAGATGGCGTCCGCTTTGATGAATTAGCCCAGCATAACGCGCTTGCCTTTCATTGAGTTTTCCTAATTGCTGATCTACCAACAACCGCGATAATCCTAAAACTGCCGTGAGAGGAGTCTTTAGTTCATGACTAATACAGGCTAAAAATTCGTCTTTTAGACGATTTAGTTGAATTAAATCGGCATTTTTCGCTGCTAGTTCTTTGCTGAGTTGTTGCTGTTCAGTTACATCTGTTGCCAGCATCAGCCATAAGTCAGTGCTTGTCACTATGCCTGGCTCAGAGCTTATAGTTTTTAAATCAGGGCTATCTAAGGGAATTTTGGCAAATTGCCAAACTCGCTCTTGCCCACTTTGCACTTCCACAACACACGTACAAGTACCCTGCTGACTATCTAAAAAGCAGCGATTTGAGTTCGTAGACGCATCGGTTGCATCCCGTGGGGTAGATAGGTGTGGAGGTAGATCGTGTAAGGTATTGGCATCTGGTGTAGTTAGTTTCGATCGCACTACTGTGTTGTCACTATCTGATGCCAGAAATGGGATGGCTGTAGGTTGTGCTTGATAGTAACTGTCATTTGGCTTAGTAGTTGTACTACTTATGACTTTGGCAGTTGTATATTCAGGTTTTCTCACAACAGCGGGAGTGAGGATTGCTTCTACTTGTTGCCTTACTCCTTCTGGATCTTTTAGAACTCCTAATTGCTGCCACCAAGCCGGATTTTGTGTGACTACCTCACCAGTACTAGTTTGCAACATCAAAGGCCACGGCAACCTTTCCAACAACTGTACCAATGGTTGGTGTACTGGTGTTCTCGATTCTGGTATCACAGGTGCAGCTTGTGCTTCCCGCAGGGTAGCTTGTTCTGTAGCTAGCTTGCGACGACGGGATTTTACCTTGGAGGAAGCTACCCAAGAGGAATCTTTTGCTCTGTTGTCTGTGCCAGAGTGGATACCAGAAAGCTTACTTTCGTCAGGCTGAAGTTTTACTCTCTGCTTCGCTAAAAATTGCAAGAGCCGCAAACTGTCTACTAGTCCCAAAAACTTGCCATTTGAGTCAATTAGTGCCCAATCTAAGTTAGGATGATTCTGGCTTTGTTGCGATCGCACAAACCAGTTCAACTGCTCAATACTCCACGTAGCTGGTAATGTTTTTACTGGCTCAATTAAAGTTGAGTGCCATTTGGCAAGAGGCTCCTGCAACTCAATCAACCCAACACCTTTGCGCTCTGCTGGATCTGCTGCTAAAAGTGCGGTGAGCAAACGCCTAGAATAAACTAACCCTATAGGGCATTGCTGCTCATTTAAAACTACCAAGCGCTCGCACTGCTCTTGCTCAAAAATTCCCAGCACTATTTTTAAAGTAGTAGTTTCTACACAGCTGGGTGCGGTAGCGATAAATTCATAAAGCGGGTACTTTAGCATTGACATAGGGCTTCAGGGGTCATTCTTCCTGCGGAAGCATCCAGCATTACCAAGCTGCCAGTATGGTGTGTGGTTTTTTGCACCTCAACCTATATCCTCAAATTGTGCAGGAGCTAGGTGATATTTGTCACAATTGCGACACTTTGTACATTACCTTCGTAAAGTATGCTGGTTGCAACTATCAAGTTTTTCCAGCAACGGCATTTGGTTTTACCGCTTAGAAGTTCCGGAGGCTAAGTTGCCCTACACTGTGGGAATTTCCCTGAGGGATCTATTGAAAAGCTACCTTTTAGCCAAGGTAGTTCACAAAGAACGGTAATTACCGCCACAACGAGAGCCTCCTGTTCACCAGTGTCTTTCTGGTGTTAAAACTCTTCTTTAAGATAGCGACAGCTAAACCAATTATGGCTCTAAATATTCGCTTTAGAACCTTTAGGAATTATAATGATTTAGAATGCGACAAACATTTAACTTCGTTTAAGTATCTTATCAAGGAGTCAAAGTCAAAATATATATTTGGATAGATATGAAGGTGTCAATTTCAGAGTAGCTAGCGAATGTAGCACCCAGACTGCAATTTGTGTTAGCAGGCAAGTTCCTATCTGCACAACATTCCTCAGCGATCGCCCCAAAAGAAGCATTTTCTTCATGTCCAACACCTCCTCAAAGACTGATTAAATGCTTGTGCTCAACAGTAGGGCAATATTTGTTAATATTTAGTTTACAATTTGTTATTAAAGCTAAAAAGCTTTAAATAACTTCACACATTGACCCTAGCACCTACTTGGACTAGCAGAAGCGGTGTCTAAATTGATTGCATACTTTTTTTACGAATTTAAAATTGCCTTAAGCAAAGGAGGACGATGTAACTCTGTTTAAAATATATAAATACTATGTTATGTGTTCCCGATCAAGATTCTTCAACCGGATGCTACTAGAAAAATTTGGGTAACACTAGTTTCATTAATCAGTGGGTAGGTTTTTCTTGGAGGTTATGTTGAGAAAATTACTTGGCAGATGCTAAAGTTTTGCGTTTGAGATGTTGCTACCACTACAATTTTTCAAATTTACCGTATCCTGAAGTGGTTGCCAATAACATTGAGTGAAAATTTTTCTCGTTCCTATTTCGTGTGTAGTTTAGATGCCATCAGTCAGAACAGCAGTAAATATTTCAAGAAATGATAAAAGCCGATCACCAGGCATTTTTACAGCAAATCAAATCAGATTACCGTGAAATTCTCATAAATTACTTTACCACAGACAAAAATTTGCAAGAAAAAATTGATAAATTTATCAATGCAGTATTTTGTGCTAATATTCCTGTGCCGCAAATTATCGAAATACATATGGAGCTAATTGACGAATTTTCCAAACAGCTAAAATTAGAAGGACGAAGCGACGAAACCTTGCTAGATTACCGTTTGACATTAATCGATATCTTAGCTCATCTGTGTGAACTATATAGGCGATCGCTTCCTAAATAGCCTGTTTGCGAGCGGCATGGATGAGTGTTGATATAAAAAGATTGCAGCGAAAAAAGCTAAAAAATTAATTATAAAACCAAAAACATTATTTTGATATCCCATCTTACAGCCATCCTGACTATAGGATTGCCGATAATATCATATTGTTACAACCTTACCTCCAGCCTACACCATCGATATGAATAAGGTCAGAAAAACTTACGTTCTCAAGCTGTATGTGGCAGGGAACACCCCCAACTCTGTCAGGGCATTAAAAACACTCAAGAACATATTAGATCAAGAATTTCAAGGCATTTATGCTCTCAAGGTGATCGACGTGCTCAAAAGTCCACAATTAGCAGAGGAAGATAAAATCTTAGCCACACCAACATTATCAAAAATCTTACCTCCACCCGTTCGGAAAATTATCGGTGACCTCTCAGACAGAGAAAGAGTGCTAATTGGGTTAGATTTACTGTATGAAGAATTGTCTGAAGAAGAACAATTCCAAGAATAGGCTATACAAGATAGTTCAAAATAGACTTCAATTTTTATTAATATAATAACTGGGTTGAATTCCCATTTGTAAAAGTCTACAACAATGAGAGAAAACGACCAACCAGAGAAGAATCACACACCGTTACTTGAGGGTGTAGAGAAAATTCGTACAATGATCGAAGGCTTTGACGATATCAGTCATGGCGGATTACCTGTAGGCAGAACAACCCTAGTCAGCGGTACCTCTGGAACTGGCAAAACTTTATTTTCTCTTCAGTTTCTTTACAACGGTATCAGCTATTTTGATGACCCAGGGGTTTTTGTCACTTTTGAAGAGTCCCCCAATGATATCATTAAAAACGCTCATATTTTTGGTTGGGACTTACAACGTCTGATCGAGGAAGGAAAGTTGTTTATTCTCGATGCGTCTCCCGATCCTGAAGGGCAAGATATCGTTGGCAACTTCGACCTTTCGGCGCTCATAGAGCGTTTGCAGTACGCAATCCGCAAGTACAAAGCCAAACGAGTTTCGATCGACTCAATTACAGCAGTATTCCAGCAATACGAAGCAGTAGGAGTAGTGCGACGAGAAATTTTTCGTTTGGTAGCAAGGCTTAAACAACTCAATGTTACCACTATCATTACTACAGAACGCACAGAAGAATACGGGCCTGTTGCCTGTTATGGAGTAGAAGAATTTGTCTCTGATAATGTGGTCATTGTCCGTAATGTTTTAGAAGGGGAGCGCCGTCGCCGCACAATGGAAATCCTGAAGTTGCGCGGTACGACACACATGAAGGGCGAGTATCCCTTCACCATTACTAACGAAGGAGTCAATATTTTCCCACTGGGAGCAATGCGCTTGACTCAAAGATCCTCGAACGTGCGGGTATCTTCTGGAGTGAAGACATTAGATGAAATGTGTGGTGGTGGTTTCTTTAAAGATTCGATAATTTTAGCCACAGGAGCCACAGGTACTGGCAAGACATTACTCGTCAGCAAATTTTTACAAGATGGCTGTACTAGTGGCGAACGGGCAATACTTTTTGCTTACGAAGAATCACGCGCCCAACTATCGCGCAACGCTTACTCTTGGGGAATTGATTTTGAAGATTTAGAACGTCAAGGTTTGCTCAAAATTATTTGTACTTATCCCGAATCAACTGGTTTAGAAGATCACCTGCAAATTATTAAGTCAGAGATTGCTGAATTTAAGCCAGCCCGAATAGCCATTGATTCGCTTTCTGCCCTAGCGCGGGGTGTGAGCAATAATGCATTCCGGCAATTTGTGATTGGTGTCACTGGTTACGCCAAGCAAGAAGAAATTACAGGCTTTTTCACCAATACAACAGATCAATTTATGGGATCGCATTCGATTACCGATTCCCATATCTCTACGATTACTGACACGATTTTGATGTTGCAATATGTAGAAATTCGTGGAGAAATGGCACGAGCCATCAATGTATTCAAAATGCGCGGCTCTTGGCATGACAAGGGTATTCGCGAGTACAATATAACAGCTGATGGGCCAGAAATTAAAGATTCTTTCCGTAATTATGAAAGAATTGTCAGTGGAGCACCTACCCGCGTTAATATCGATGAAAAAGCCGAACTATCTCGCATAGTCAAGAGTTTTCAAGACAAAGATAGTTCCGGAACCTCCAGTTAGCATAGTGCTATAGTTCTGTGGTGATCAACGGTTTGAAGCCGCTTAATTGTCGTGTGAGGGGATGCGGTGAAAGGACAGCAAATCTTCTATAGTTTCTTGCCTGGTGTGACAGCAGCTGTATTAACAACCCAACCCACTTGGGCTGAAACGGCGAAAGCCAGTGGGATACAGCAGGTTGTCTCTCCAAGTGTTTCAACTTCCACCATCGCCAGTGGTAGTTGGCTAACAAAAGCAAACAATTTAGATTTAGATCGGCAACTGTTTGCTGCTAGTGATCGCACTTTATCAGCAACCAGCAGTAAAAATATTGGAGTTGTAGTCACCGGAAAAACTGGTATACCAGTAAAACGGATATCTGGACATGAGAAAGCAGCAATTTTTGGCTTGAGTGCTACCTTGCCTGCCAAGTATCTGTCAGGAAACAACCTTGCTGTGACTGACAACCCAAAACAGCGTAGTGACGGATCTGGAGCTAGTTTGGGTAAACTTGCCAGCACACCCAAGCGCCCTGTCAGAACATCAGTTCGGATTCCGGTTCCCAAAGTGGAGCCAAATGCCCGTCCTATCTCCAAGAGTAAAGACAATGGGCAGAGGCTGCGTGAAGCGATCGCCAAAATGCGATCGCAAAAAACAGTTGTATCTAAAACAACTGGAAAAATAAGTTCTGCTCCAGAAAAAAACTCATATATACTTGCGTCTGCGGAGCCAAAACGCCATAAAAACCCTGAAACGAAATTATCAAATTTTATACAGAGTAATGCAAGCAATTCGAGAGCGGCAAAACTGCTAGAAGTGCAGAACTGCCAACAGCAACCCTTTGTTTTGAATTCTGTTGGTTGTGGGCAAAAGCCTTTCGTTACAGAATTAGTGTCGCAATTACCTCCAGGTACGCCAAAAACTCCTGCACCAGTCACTCCTTCCGTTCCGAGTGCGCCAACCGCTCCTGCTGCACCTAAAACCCCACAACAAATTCCCGATTATCTCAATCCCAACCCCAATCCCCTGCAATATCCTACTCAAATAGAGGAAGTCAGAGTTAGGGGAACGCAACCAATTAGCTTAGAACAAGCAATAGAATTGGCTCGGCGCAACAATCGGGAACTACAAGTGTCCTTATTGGAGCTACAACGGGCGCGAGCTGCTCTGCGGGAAGCACAAGCTGATTTGTATCCCGATCTGGGATTGAGCGCTGAGATTGCTCGTCAGCAGTCTGCTAGTTCCCAATTACAGAGTGAACGAACAGCTGAGGCTGAAGCTGGTGTACCACCCGAATTACGCACCCCATCCCAAGATGAACCCACTTCCGCTTTCACTGGTACAGCACAACTTACTTACGATCTCTACACTTCTGGGAGACGGCGGGCTAATATCAACGCTGCTGAAGAGCAGGTACGCTTCCAGCAATTGGATGTAGAGCGCTTGTCTGAGCAAATTCGCCTAGATGTGACAACCAATTACTACGATCTGCAACAAGCAGATGAAAATGTGCGGATTCAGCAAGCTGCTGTCACAAATGCCGAAGCTAGTTTGCGGGATGCCCAGGCATTAGAACGAGCTGGGGTGGGTACGCGCTTTGATGTACTGCGAGCACAAGTAAATTTAGCAAATGCTCAACAAAACTTGACGAGGGCACTGTCTCAGCAACGAATTACTAGCAGCCAATTGGCAACTCGGCTGAGTATCCCTGGATCGATTAATATTAGTGCAGCAGATCCTGTTAACTTAGCTGGACTTTGGAATCCAACATTGGAAGAAAGTATTGTACTCGCCTTTCAAAATCGTCCAGAACTGCAACAGTTTTTGGCACAACGCAATATTAGCGAGCAGAGACGACGTTTGGCTCTTTCAGAATTAGGCCCCCAAGTGAGTGTAATTGCTAGCTATAACTTGCTGGATCAATTCGATGATACTATTAGCGTCACTGACGGCTACTCGCTCGGACTTCGGGCAAGCCTAAATTTATTTGATGGGGGAGCAGCCAGAGCCAGAGCAGCTCAAGAAAGAGCTAATATACGAATCGCTGAAACTCAATTTGCTCAACAGCGCGATCAGACTCGCTTTGACGTAGAACAAGCCTACTCGAATTTGCAAGCTAACCTGGAGAATGTCCAAACTGCCAATGCTGCACTAGATCAAGCCAGAGAAGCTCTCCGTTTAGCCCGTTTGCGCTTTCAAGCAGGTGTGGGAACTCAAACCGATGTCATTGCCGCTGAAACTGATTTAACTACTGCTGAGGGTAATCGTGTAGTCGCAATTTTGGATTACAACCGCGCTTTGGCTAATTTACAAAGAGCTGTCACTACCAGAGCATTACGTTAAGTTGGTCATTAGTTAGTAGTTAGTAGGGGCGGGTTTTGTTGATTAACTTTGGTGAAAAGCGACAATTTATCTTTTAAACCCGCACGGCAGTCGCACTCGACGCGCTTAACCCGACGCCAGTTGACGCCAGGTGCTACAACGCGGGAAACCCGCGCAACGCACTGGCTCCTTTATGCCGGGGAACCCTTACTTTCAGAAGCCACTTCGTGTCTACGGCAGTCGCTACCTTCGGAAGTCGCTTCGCGCCTACAAGTCGGCACTAGACGCGAAGCGGCTTCCCGGAGGGTAGCCGCCCAACGCGCTGCCTCACCACCGCACTGGCTCCGCAACGCGCTGCCTCCCGTACAGTAGTTAGTAGTTTACTGCTCCTCTGCCTTCTACTTACAATCAGTCGTGTGTTTGTGGGCAACAACTAACACATGATAAATTACTTTTGACTAAATTTTTACTACTTGAACGAAAATAACTTAGCGTTTCGTTAGATTTCTATCTAGCCTGCTCAAAGCCAAATCGTATTGTAGTTTGACTAGTACTTTTACTTAGCAAAAGTTTAAAATTTATACAAAATAGCTGGCGATCGCAAAATCGTACAGCTATGACAAACTGCTCAATTCCTAGAATCAATTTTTACGATTTAGAGCAGGTTAATTAATATAGGTCAAAATTGGAATAACATAGCTGAGAGGTAAATCCCTGGCTAAAAAATAACTATCCCATGACTACAGTGACAGTCCAAGAAATCGCCCTCTTTCGTTCACAACTAACAAATGATCCCAGAGCCATGGAAGCATTGGATATGATTGAAGATTGTGAAGGCGATTTGGAAGATGCTGCAATGACGTTAGCTATTCGGGTAGGGCAAGAACCAGAAAGAGCCAATGCAGAGTGGTTAGATGCCTTAGCAAGAAAGTGGCGGGCTGTGATTTGCGAACAAGGATTTCGTGAGGACTTGCTCAACGGTTCAGTCAAGGGGATGATGGAACATTTAAATACAATGCCGACGTTTCCGAAAATTTTAGCCGCACCAGTTTTAATGTATATTCTCAAGCAAGGTATAAACAATTTTTGTGAGCCATTGGATGCATTGTTGGAGTGAATGGTATAGAACTCCCAGCGCTGATACCCTGGTAATTAAGGCAAAACTGCTTTCAGACAAATAGAGTTATATCCAGTTATATCAATGAATTACCTTATTGCCGTATTATCAGACCGCATCCAAGCAGAAGCAGCTTACTTAGCCTTAGAAAAAGAAGGCATAAAAAGCACAATTCTGGGTAAAGGCTACAAATCCGCTGATGAGTTTGGCTTGATCGATCCTAAAGAACCAGCCAAAAAGCAAGCCAGGCTGATGGCATTCTGGCTCGTACCCTTTGGATTTTTTGCAGGAACGACTTTCAGCATTATTACTGGGTTAAATACCTTTGCTTGGGCAGGTGAAATTGGCAATCACATCATTGGAGGATTATTAGGAGCTGGCAGTGGTGCTTTGGGAAGCTTGTTTGTAGGTGGTGGAATTGGCTTAATCGTCGGTAGTGGTGACGCTTTACCATACCGCAACCGCTTGAATGAAGGTAAATACTTGATAGTGGTTCAAGATTCTGAAACTCTTATCCGCCAAGCAACCCGAATTTTACGTCAATATGAGCCAGAAAATATTCAAGGTTACCAAGGATAGTTAATGGCTAATGGCTAATAGCAATTAACAATTAACAATTAACAAATCATAAGTAATGCTGCCAAGGGAAGAAATTTTAAAAGGTGTTGAAAATCGAGATGCTTTAGCTCGTGTCATCGATCAAGCCGAACAAGCCATTAAAACTTGGGAAGTGGTTTTGACAGATTTTCTGTCTCCGCCAGAATTGGCTGAAATTCAGCAGGTATTTGGTCGATTAACAGAAGTACAATTGCTAGCGTGGGGAGGATATCCGCAAGCAGAACGTCAAAGAATAGCGATCGCTCGTTCTGAACTCCCCCTCGATAGATCTCAAGTCGATGTCGCCACGTTAGATATTGCTGGCAATTTTCTATTTGATACTGCTACTCACCGCGACTTTTTGGGTGCAATGCTGGGAACTGGTATTGTCCGCGAAAAGACAGGGGATATTATTGTCTTGGGCGAACGTGGAGCACAGGCAATAGTTGTACCAGAATTGGTGGAATTTTTAGAGATGAACCTCAAGCAGGTGCGATCGGTGCCTGTGAAAACTCAGCGCATTGATTTAAGCGAGTTAAAGGTGCGCGAACCAAAGAAAAAAGAATTAACCACCGTGGAAGCATCTTTGCGGTTGGATGCGATCGCCTCGGCTGGATTTAGTATGTCTCGCAGCAAGATGGTGGAATTAATAGATGGAGGTGATGTAAGGGTGAATTGGAAGGAAATCACCCAAGCTAGTTCTCAAGTTAAAACAGGTGACTTAATAGCAATTCGCGGCAAAGGGCGTTTAGAAGTTGGTGAGATTGCTATTACCAAAAAAGATAGATATCGCGTCCAACTCACACGGTATATGTAGAGTTAGTAGTTTAATTGCTAATGGCTAATAGCTAATAGTTAATTGCTATTAGCTATTAACCATTAACTATTAACTCTTATACCTTAAATTGCTTTTCCAAAATATTCACTAAAGTTGTGCGTGGAACAAAACCAGCTAATTTAGTGATTAAATGAGTCGTCAAGCCACCAATTACCACGGTAGAATCACCTCTTTCCAGAGCTTTTAGTGTTTCCTCCACTACCTCCTTGGCTGTAGATATTTTATTTGTTCTTCCTGCCAGTTCTGGAGGAAATTTAGCTTCAGTAAAAAAATTTGTTTCCACAGGCCCCGGACAAGAGACTAGAATGCGGATACCGTAGTGACGATTTTCTGCCCACAATGCTTCACTAAAATTGCGAACAAAAGCTTTGCTAGCGGAGTAAACCGAAAGGTATGGGATCGGTTGAAAAGCAGCTAAAGAAGATACATTGATGATGCTGCCTGAACGGCGCTGTCGCATCAGAGGTAGAAATTTATGGGTTAAATGGACTAATGCCAAAACATTTAATTGTACCATCTTAATTTGCCTTTCTTCGTCTGTTTCGGCAAAATCCCCATAATCTGCAAAACCAGCATTGTTAATTAATAAGTCAATCGTTAATCCCCTTTTTTGAGTGAAGTCAAACACCGCATTAGTAGCGCCTGTTTCTGTCAGATCTGTGACTATAATGTCAACTTGAATTTGATATTTTTCTTGTAGTTCTTTTGCCAGTTGGTTTAACTTTTCTTGAGAACGAGCAACGAGCACAAGATTTGTATTGCGTGCGGCTAGTTCCTCTGCAAAGGCTTTTCCAATGCCATCAGAGGCTCCTGTAATTAAAGCAGTCGGCATTCTCGGTACTAAAATAATTTGTTAATCACTTTACAGATACTAACAATATTAGTTGGAAGTTTGACCCGCCTATAGTCATATACCCAACAAGGCAAAGCAGCACCCCGTTATTTATATATTTTTTCGTTACTGACGGGAATACTAAAATCATAAAATCCTGAGTTTTTGTATGTACCGTCTCAACAAGCGAGCTTTTGAAATATTGGCTACTGAAGTTCAAAAATGTAGCAGTGATGGCGAGATTGGCAAAACTGAGTGCCTAATCGTTATGAAACGTTTAGAACAACTGCGGCGAGAAAAAGGTCATCCTGCTAATGTAGATGAGTTACGCGATACAGTTGTGGATGTATTTCCTCAATTCAGCGAAAAGGCAATCAAGCAAGCTGCAAAAGCTAATCAGTCACCTGCTATTTTCAGCAAAATAAGATGGGCGGCTATTTTAGTCACAACTGTAACTGGAGTTGTTTGGGTAGTAAATTTACCCTATCCTATGATTCGCTGGCCTATTGCCAAAACAGCGCCTATTTTGCTGTTACCCAGTTTTATAAGTATGGATCGTAACTACCGTGGGGCAGTAAACTACGTTGAACAAGCAGATCAGCTCATCAATAAAGCTACAAGCCAAGCTGATATTGAGCGTGGAGCAGAGAAAAATAAAGAAGCACAAAAGTATCTGGATAATCTACCAGTTTGGTTTTTGGGGTACTATCCTCAAGCTTACTGTCGCTTCTTTAGTTGCACTTGGAAGTTTACCTTCGATGAGTTTGAAGATGCTCGTCGCAGGGTAGCACGGATGGATGCGAAAGTTTTTCAAGAAAAAAATGCTTTTACGCTCTTAGCAGAAGCAGAAAACGCTCTTGGGGTTGCAAAGCAGCAATACGAACAAGCCAAAAATGCACAAGAGCAACAGCAAGCGATCGCATCTATGCAAGTGGCGCTGGATACTCTAGAGCAAATACCCAAAGAAACACTGGCAGGAAAAACGGCACAAACAAAGCTAGTAGCCTACGATCGCGATTTTAGTAAAGTCACTCACAACATTACAGGAAATAGCCAAACAGCCTCATTAATTGAGGCTGCAAAGGTATTTGCTTTGCAAGCTGCGCAAGTTTCACAAAATCCACCCCATCCAGCCGAAAAATGGCAACAAGCAGAAAAATTGTGGGTTGAAGCAATTGAACGACTCCAAAAAATTCGAGTAGAAGAACCAAATTATTTGGAAGCACAAAAGCTACTGGCTGCATATCAAAGCAACTTAGGGGATGTGCAATCTCGCAAGCAAGCAGAAAGCGAGTCAAAACAAGCTCTCAATGAAGCTAACAGGCGAATTCAAAGGCTGGTTGCTTACCCTCCTACAGATCGCAATCAATTTAAAGGTGAGTTAATGGGAATTATCAAGGAACTGAAAACAGTTAAACCAGGGACAAGTGCCTACGCAGAAGCACAACAACTGCTCATATCAGCACAAAGGTTGCAACAGTAGCTTTTTGTGGAAGTTGCTTTTTTAAGGAAATATATGTTATGCTTACAAAGGCACAAACGGACGTATAGCTCAGTTGGTTAGAGCGCTACGTTGACATCGTAGAGGTCACTGGTTCGAATCCAGTTACGTCCATCTAAAATATAGACTACATAAGGGTTCTAGAAATAACTGGATTTGAATATTCTCAGTTAAATGGTCTTATTGACTCAGAAAAAGCGATCGTTCTATGCAAATATGGTGGAGGTTCTAGCAAGTGGCAGCATTTCGCCTGACCTCTGGAAATCTACTTCTACTACAGATGCGATTGCCTGCTTTGAAAACTGTTTTATTCTTCCTCCTCAAGCTCACCAAGAGCGTCATCAAATTTGTTGATGATGTCGAGTAATTTTGATACGACTCGCGCAAAGATTTTTTTACGATCTAATAATTTGGGTTTTTCGTTACAAGCACTCAGCACAGTTTCTCTTAATGGCTCTTTCCCTGAAAATTTATAGTCGGCAATCATTTGATTAACAGCTTCGACCTTGAGATTTTCCTCTATACAGAGTTGCTGAATTGCTTCAATACGTTCTTGAGTCCAGAAGTTTTGAAAGACGGTTTCGACTTTTTCTTCAGGTTCAAGGGTAGGTAGCCGCTCTTCAATGAATTTCTCCAGCAGATCCCGTTTACTTCGTAATTGGGCTTCTTTGCCAATGAGTTCAAGGATAGAGGCTTTTTGGCTCTGGTACTCTTCTGAGGTGACATCTGCTTGCCGATCGCGCTGGAGGTTAGCCAGCAGCTTGAGAATATAGCTTACATTGATTTCGTCTCGCTGGATCAGTTCCAGTTCAAAATCGACTTCCTCAACCAAAGATTCTTTCTCTTCATCAGGTTTGGATCGCGTTCTATCATAAATGTCCAGATATTTGCTTTTATAATCTTCAAAGGTTTGTTCATCCAGATTCAAGTCGGAAAAACTAAATTCAGTGAATGATTTACTTACATTCTGTAAACGGATAAGATTACGAAATGCTTTAACAAACTTAACTTGGTCGTCTTCACTAATCAGCTTATTGACATCGTTAGGGATAGTGGCGATCGCTCTCAGTTCTTGGACACCTTTATTAAATTCCTTAATGTAGTAATCGTAGGTTTCAATGAAAATTTGTTCATTAGCGTTGGTATCGGAAAAGAGGGCAACGGCTTGATCGGTATTCTCCTTAAGATTGCGAAAGCAAACAATATTTCCCTGAGATTTCAGTTCGCCCAAAATACGATTAGTACGGGAGTATGCTTGAATTAACCCGTGGTACTTCAGATTTTTATCGACATAGAGCGTATTGAGTTTCTTAACATCAAAACCCGTAAGAAACATATTAACTACTAACAGAATATCAGCACGTTCCTGATCCTGAAAGTTTTCCCGATCCCTATCCTTCATTCGTTTGGAAATATCTTTGTAGTAGGCATAGAATGCCTGACTATCTTTAGCTGAATGTTGGGTTTGGTACATCTGGTTATAGTCGGCGATAAATTCATTTAATTTGTCGCGGCTATGACTGCGGCTGCTCGTATCTGTGCTGATATTGAAATCAGGTTCTCCAATTAAGCCGTTTGCGTCTTCGTCTTCTTCGTTATCGCTGGGTGTAAAAATAGTGATGATTCGGAGGTCATGGAATCCCTGTTTCTGTTTATTTTTGAATGTTTCGTAATAAGTGATGAGGGTATCTACGTGACTGACACAGAGCATAGCAGAGAATTTTCTGCCGTGGGTTTTACGGATATGGTTGGCAATAATCCAATCAACAATCAGAGAAATTCGGTCGGGATTTTCAAAGAATTCGGGGTCTGATTTTGGCTCTGTAATGAGTGTTCCATCTTTGCGTTTGAGTTTGCCCCAATACTCGACGGAAAATTTAAGAACGTTTTCATCAGCGATCGCATTGGTGATCACATATTTATGCAGACATTCTTGGAATAAGTCTCTAGTAGTCCGTTTACCGTGTTGATTACTGGCAGCGTTATCTGCAAAGATGGGAGTCCCGGTAAAGCCAAACATCTGGGCTTGGGTAAAGAATTTGACGATATTTTTATGAGTTTCGCCAAATTGAGAACGGTGGCATTCATCAAAGATAAACACAATGCGCTTATCTTTCAAACTCTCCATTGCGACTTCATGCCGTTGGGATTTGATCGCACGGTTGAGTTTCTGAATCGTGGTGACAATGAGGGGATTATCCCCAGCCATTTGTTCTACCAGTTGTTTAGTGTTGTCAGTGGTGTCTACGCAATTAGGACTGAAATAATTAAATTCTTTGCTGGTTTGGTAGTCAAGGTCAGCGCGATCAACGACAAACAGCACTTTATGGACTTTGGGGAGTTGGGTGAGAATTTGGGCAGCTTTGAAACTGGTGAGGGTTTTGCCTGATCCAGTGGTATGCCAGATATAGCCGTTTTTATCGGTATCCTTCACTCGCTCAATAATGGCTTCTACTGCGTAGTATTGATAGGGGCGCAGCACCATCAGCACTTTGTCGGATTCGTGCAGGACTATGTATTTGCAGATCATTTTGGAGACGTGGCATTTCTCCAGAAAGCTATCGGTAAAGTCCTCCAGTTGGGTTATGAGGTTATTGTCTTGGTCTGCCCAGTAGAAGGTTTGTTTAAATTCTTGTTTACGGTTGTTGGCGTAGTAGCGGGTATTGACACCGCTGGAGATGACGAAAATTTGGACATATTGAAACAGTCCATTGTCTGCACTGTAGGAATGGCGTTGGTAGCGGTTGATTTGGTTAAAGGCTTCTTTGAGTTCCAGCCCTCGGCGTTTCAGTTCAATTTGGACGAGAGGTAAGCCATTAATCAGCAGGGTTACATCGTAGCGGTTTTTGTATTTGCCTTACTGGGTGATCTGGTTCGTGACTTGATATTGGTTTTGACACCAATGTTCGGTGTTGAGGAATTCTAGGTAAAAGGTGGTGCCATCGTCGCGCCTGAGTTCCATTTTGTCGCGCAGGCGTTTGGCGCGGTCAAAGACGTTACTTTTATCAAGGTGGTTGAGAATGCTTTTAAACTCTGTGTCGCTGAGTTTGATGTGGTTATGTTTTTCTAGTTGGGTTTTCAGGTTGGTTTTGAAGTCTTCAGCATTGCGAAGGGTGACAGGTTCGTAGCCTAGTCCAGTTAGGCGATCGATCAGCTTTTGCTCTAGTTGCGCTTCAGATTCCGTCATGGCGACCTACTCTTCATTTAATATTGCTTGTTCATCAAGGAAAGCTTGTAGCCGGATCTCGTAGTCTTCATAGTAAAGGGTGTAAAGTGCTTGGCTATAAAGTAGTTTTCCGTCTAAGGGATATTCTTCGTCTAGAAAGTCATTGAATTCTAGATTCTCTTCGTATCCAATGATGATTTCTTCTTCCTTGACTTCTGTTACCTCAAATTCTTGTGCTTTTTTCTCTAAATCTAAAATGAAGAACGACGCTAGTGTATATCGTAATAAGCTTTCAGTTATTTCTACAATAAGCCTTGATAGATTTATGTCGCTTTTCAAAAGTTTTGGCACTTCTCTTCCATGAGAAATATCGCCCCTGTCATTTCTAAAATTACTGATTTTGTTAATTAAAGTTTGACAAGCTCTTATAAAATCAATTTCAAGTATATCTCCGTGATCAGATAAAAGCTTAATAGCTTGTTTAAAGTTAGCATCCTCAGAAGTGGGTTTTTGATTTAATGAGAAAGAGGAATTTTGTATGAGTTCAAAAAATGATGTTTTCTCATCACAAATTAATTTTTCGCAAGCTATTAAGAATTGAACTTCTTCACCGTCCATACCTTTTTCTTGTGAAATTTTTATAGCTTCCTTAAATATTGATCCAATTTTATTGATATCATTATTATTTGGCTTCTTGTTTTGAAGCGATTGAAAAGCCTTTTCAATTAAATCAAAAAAAACAGAGTCACCCACATCCTTTTCTAGGATACCTAGAGCCGTAGAGAACTGTATATGAACTGATTTATTATTTATCAGCTTTTTAATATCAACTTTTGGCAATTTAGATAATGAAGTAATAAATGAAGACAATAGAGAAAAGATAATTGTCTTAGAAATACCTTGAACAAGTGAATTGCAACATTCAATAGTAATATCAGGATGTTCTTCTTGATTCCTTTCTGCTGTTTCAATTATAGGAATATAGTATTCAAATTCGGGAAATTTTTCTGTGTTTTTAATAATAAGTTCTTTTAGGCTATCCATCATATCCTCCACTACACAAACATTTTTTGAAGTAAACCTTTTTTGAATTGTTCGTTGCAATCGATATAGTGGGAGATAGCTTCAATTTTTTGGTCAATAGCAGTTAGAAAATTCGCTATTTTACCTTGCTCTTCAATTGATCTACAGAACACGATAGGGACTTCGCTTAATGAGTCTTGTCCCACATTAAATCTTGTACTGCCGCCACTGCGATTAGTAATTTCTTTGCGAACAGCTTCGGTTTTTAATAAATTATGAAAATAAACTGGATTGAAACTTATTTTTGGACGACCGCGAATAACGAAACCTCCAAAAGTAGCTTTTTTATTCCTGTCTAAATAAACATTTGATTGTCCTGCTTCTTCTCTGATTTCAGAACTTCTTTGAAACAAGATATCGCCATACTTTACGTCATTATTCTCGAACTCTTGTTCTGTAATTTCAACACTGCCAATAATAGAATCATGGTATATTGGAGCATCATTAATTATATCCAACACATTAATGAATTTTTTCCCACGACCATATTTTGATTTGTCAGCATTAATCCCATTTTTAAAGCCGAATACTTCGCCGAGCTTTTTTTCTTCCCAGTTTGAGAAGGGGGAGCCGTCTGATTGTTTGAAGCGAACGCACCACTGCATCTAAATCAATCGGTTCGTCCTCCTCAAACGTATCCACATAGCGCGGAATATTGAGATTAAAATTATTCTCCTCAATCTCCGCTAAAGGTGCGCGATAACTATACTTTTCCTCCTCTAACCTTTGGCGATAGGTGGAAATAATTTTGTCAACATCCTGATCCCGTAAAAGATTTTGATTCGTTGCCTTCTCGAAATAGGCACTAGCGTCAATGAACAAAATATCTTCAGGAGATTCCCGGCACTTTTTCAACACTAAAATGCAAGTGGGGATACTGGTGCCATAAAAAATATTGGCAGGCAACCCAATCACCGCATCCAACCAATTCCGCTCCTTGATTAGATACTGGCGAATACGCCCCTCTGTCCCCCCTCGAAACAAAACCCCGTGGGGCAACACCACTGCCATAATGCCATTCTCATCCAGGTGATGAAGCATGTGCTGTACAAAAGCAAAATCAGCTTTAGACGCTGGAGCCAACGCCCCATACTGACTAAAGCGATCATCTGACTCAAATAGCTTATTAGCACTCCACTTGGCTGAAAACGGCGGATTTGCCACCACCGCCTCAAACCGCATTCCCTCATGCTGGGGGTTCTCTAACGTATCCTCCTGGCGCAGATCAAAATTCCGATAATGCACCCCATGCAAAATCATGTTCATCCGCGCCAGGTTGTAAGTTGTGCGGTTCATTTCTTGTCCGTAAAAATCCCCGACTGATTCCACCTCCCGCGCCACCCGTAGCAGCAAAGATCCCGAACCACAAGTCGGGTCATAAACCGACTTCAGCCGCTCCTTCCCCGTCGTCACAATCTTCGCCAATACCTTAGAAACCTGCTGCGGCGTGTAAAACTCTCCTGCCTTTTTACCTGCACCACTGGCAAACTGCCCAATCAAATACTCATAGGCATCCCCCAGAACATCGCTCTCGGTGTCTCCCAACCGAAAATCAATCTTATCGAGATGCACTAAAATCTTGGCAATTAAAGCATTTTTTGCCTTCGGAGTCCGCCCCAACTTCGTCGAATTCAGATCCAGATCCTCAAACAAATGATCAAAATCTTCCTCACTTTCCTTGCCCATTGTGGAGCGTTCAATGCTGTTAAGCACCTGGGCGAGATCATCCAAAATAAAATTTGACGACTCAAAATCCTCATCCCTCAAATTTTCTTCATGGGCTTTTTTCGCCCCTAACGCCCGCTCCGCTAAAGAACTGAACAACTCTGAGGGTTTCAGAAAATATCCCAGCGTGGCGATCGACTCTTCCCGAATCGCCTCTAAATATTCTTGCCCCTCCTCGGAAGATTCGTCAATCTCCAGAAAGTCAATGCCATCCTCCGCTAACACTTCATTGGCATAAAGATGCTGCCGCTCAGAGAGGTACTTGTAGAAAATAAACCCTAAGCAATAATCCCGAAACTCATCAGCATTCATCTTGCCCCGAAGCGAGTCGGCAATATTCCAAAGCTGGGTTTCTAGCTTTTTCTTGTGTCCGTTTTGTCCGTTCAGTCCGTTCGTCATTTATCTCTCGTACTGGGCGATCGCTAGCACTGCCAAGAAGTGGTATCTGAGCAACGTATAGACTAACACACAAGATGATTCCTTGGTACAGTGTGTAAGTCCTAATATTGTGCTAGATGAGCATAGCAAGTTTATAGTCATTGACCCGCGAAACAAAACGCCGCTAAAGATACTAATGGCTTACCAAAAATCAAAATCTCAACTTTGCGATCGCATTTTTATCTACAGCAACGCAAAATCCGCAAATTTGGACTTCTGTTAATAAGAATGAAAACTAAATAAGTCGGTGGAAATAAACCAAACTATGTTACGAAGCCCATGCACTATAACCATACATAATATTGCAGTCATTCTTACTCTTGGATCTTATATTTTGAGTTATTTTTACGACGGTTAATTTGATGCAAGTGTTGAATTGCTAATTCGTGCATTGCATATAGGATTGGTTTGAGACTTTCTCCTAAAGGTGTCAGTGAATATTCGACTTTTGGGGGAATTTGCGGATAAATTTCGCGATGAATAATACCATCTTCTTCCATCTCCCGGAGTTGCTGCGTCAGCATTTTTTGTGTAATTCCTGGTAGCAATCGCTGCAATTGGCCAAAACGTTTTACTCCTGCCATTAATTCTCTGATAATTAATACTTTCCAGCGCCCGCCTATCACTTGCAGGGTAATTTCTAGTTCACACGTCAGCTTGTGATGATTTTCTGATTCAGCTTTCATGGTTGGTTGGGTAAAATAATTTACAAAAAATTAAACAAGCGATCGCGTAGCAACTCAACAAGCATGGTCTAATAGCTTTTGAAATTTTTAATAAAATAATGAGTATTTGCGTCCTTGATGGTTTATATTTACCGAGGGAGTGGTACTAAATCTGTGCACCTTCAGTGATGGAGGTTTCTGCAACTAAAACTCTCACACAATCACCAAGAGGTATGGCTGGTTTGGTGTTCGATTGGCAAATTCATACCACTTGCTTAATTGGTACAGATAAACATTAAACTTATAAATTCTACCAACTGCATTACCTCTAGCTTAAAACTTAAAGTATCATGTCTAAGGTTCTCGTCTCCGATCCTATTGACCAAGCTGGGATTGATATTTTATCCCAAGTTGCCACTGTTGATGTCAAAACAAATCTCAAACCAGAAGAACTAGTACAAATCATAGGTGACTATGATGCACTGATGATTCGTTCTGGTACTCGTGTCACAAAAGAAATCATTGAAGCTGGCACGCAGCTAAAAATTATCGGACGTGCCGGCGTGGGTGTAGATAATGTAGATGTTCCCGCCGCTACTCGTAAAGGGATAGTAGTTGTCA
Source organism: Chlorogloeopsis fritschii PCC 6912 (assembly GCF_000317285.1). Lineage (GTDB taxonomy): Bacteria > Cyanobacteriota > Cyanobacteriia > Cyanobacteriales > Nostocaceae > Chlorogloeopsis > Chlorogloeopsis fritschii. The sequence goes on from NZ_AJLN01000067.1 coordinate 47,721, forward strand.
ACTCTCCAGAGGGCAACACGATCGCCGCTGCCGAACACGCACTAGCGATGATGTTGTCTTTATCTCGCTACATCCCTGATGCGAATGCATCTGTAAAACGCGGCGAGTGGGATCGCAAAAGCTTCATTGGAGCAGAGGTATACAAGAAAACTCTTGGCGTGATTGGCTTGGGTAAAATCGGCTCTCATGTTGCCACTGTTGCTAAAGCAATGGGCATGAAACTGCTTGCCTACGATCCCTTTATTTCTACAGAACGAGCAGAACAAATCGGCTGTCAACTGGTAGAACTGGATTTATTGGTACAGCAAGCAGACTACATCACGCTGCATATGCCTAAAACTCCAGAGACTACCCACCTAATCGATGCCAAAATGCTGGCAAAAATGAAACCCACTGCTCGGATTGTCAATTGCGCTCGCGGTGGCATCATTGATGAAGAAGCTCTAGCTGTGGCTCTCAAAGAGGGGCAAATTGCCGGAGCTGCCCTGGATGTGTTTGAATCAGAACCCTTGGGAGAATCTTCCTTAAGAGCTTTAGGCAAAGAAATTATTCTCACTCCCCATTTAGGTGCATCGACGACAGAAGCACAAGTGAATGTGGCGATTGATGTTGCCGAACAAATCCGCGATGTATTGTTGGGATTACCAGCGCGATCGGCAGTCAACATTCCTGGACTCGGCCCTGATATATTGGAAGAACTCAAACCTTATATGCAGTTGGCAGAAACTCTGGGTAAGTTGGTGGGACAGCTGGCTGGCGGTAGAGTAGAATTACTCAACGTTAGATTGCAAGGTGAATTAGCAACCAACAAAAGTCAGCCTTTGGTAATCGCATCTCTAAAAGGACTTCTTTACCAAGCACTGCGGGAAAGGGTAAATTATGTAAATGCTACCCTTGAAGCCAAAGAACGAGGAATCCGCGTGATTGAAACACGCGATGCTGCGATTAAAGACTACGCAGGTTCTCTGCATTTAGAAGCTACAGGTTCTTTGGGTACTCATTCTGTCACTGGTGCTTTGTTGGGTGACGGAGAAATCCGCCTGACTAACATTGACGGTTTCCCTGTCAACGTTCCTCCCAGCCAGCATATGCTGTTTACCCTCCACCGCGATATGCCGGGAATTATCGGTAAACTTGGTTCCCTGTTGGGTAGTTTTAATGTCAATATTGCCAGTATGCAGGTAGGTAGGAAAATTGTTCGCGGTGATGCAGTGATGGTTCTCAGTCTCGACGATCCCTTACCTGAAGGGATTTTGAGTGAGATTAAAAAAGTGGCTGGCATTCGGGATGCTTATACAGTAACACTTTAAAAGAATGAAGGATAAAGGATGAAGGATGAAATATTAAGTAAGTAGGTGGACAGAATGAAACATAAAAAGATTTATCTCTGATTTACCGTCAGCATAACTGCCTTCTACTTAAAAATTCTTTCATCCTTTAGCCTTTACACTTCATACTTTAGATATGGCTAATACTTGGTGGGAATTACAAATTTTTTGTGAACCAGACTTAGAAGATGCTATTTTTTGGCGGCTAGGGGTTTTTGGTTGTCGTGGCACAGCAAGCGAACAAAAAGGAAATTACAGTCTGGTTAAGGCTTACTTGCCGATATTTCAGGCGCAGCTTTTGGATTTAGCAGCACTATCGTTGTGGCTGCGTCAAGACGCCATTTGTATGGGAATTTCTGCACCTACCATGCATTGGCAGTTGATAGACGAACAAGATTGGGCAAGTAGTTGGAAACAATACTGGCAACCGCAGGAAATTGGCGATCGCTTTTTGATTAATCCTGCATGGCAGCCACTTCCAGAAAATTCTGATCGCTTGCTAATCCTGCTCGATCCTGGTATGGCTTTTGGTACGGGTACTCACGCCACAACTCAATTATGTTTGGAATCTTTAGAAATGCGGCTGGGTAATTCTTTGGCTCAGGCAACAGATGCGGTAATTGCCGATATTGGCTGTGGTTCGGGAATTCTCTCTATCGGTGCGTTGAAATTGGGAGCAAAAAAAGTTTACGCGGTAGATAACGATCCCTTAGCAGTGCAATCTACGGAAGAAAATCGCGCCCTCAATAATATCGAGCCTGAAAGCTTAGTGGTGGCGCAAGGAAGTGTAGATGTTTTGACAAAACTGGTTGCAGAGCCAGTTGATGGTATTGTTTGCAATATTTTGGCTGATGTAATTATTGAACTAGTACCGCAGATGAGTGCGATCGCTAAATCTACAACTTGGGCTATTTTTAGCGGTATTTTAGTTGAGCAGTCGCAAGCCGTTGCCGATAGTTTAGAAAAACATGGCTGGATAGTAGCGACATTGTGGAAACGTAAAGAGTGGTGTTGCTTGAATGCGAGACGCTCTTAAGAAAACCTTGTACCAGACGCGATATATCGCGTCTGGGCATCTGGATTTATACCGCGATTCAGCAACACCATTTAAAAAAAAGCACCTATAGAATCAAGAGAATATTTGCCAGCCACAAGTGCTTACACTCTAGTTACATCTTCCTGACTTAACTGCTGCTCCACCTTACTAATAGCAGCATTCAGCCCAGCAAGCTTTGTCTCTAAATCATCTCGCATCGTCTTGAGAAATCTCAACTTTCGCTCTAGCTGGGTTTTGCGAGAGACAGACTCTCCGCTGTAGCAAGAGCTATACCAAACATTAAAGGGAAACATAGTAATCCTGTCTAAATAAAACCCTACTTAAATTTTGACTAAAATTATTGTGAGATGAGGGAGAAGAGTATAGAGGGAAAACCGAATAATGCTTTGATACTCTCTAGGTAACTAGATGTACCAGACGCGAAATTTCGCGTCTGGTACAAACTATAGAAAACGTCTGGCAATATCCTTGTAGAAATTTGGATCAGTCCAGTAGCCTAGATGGGCTTCTACACCCCATTTGCTTGGATACTCCATCTTAACATTATCTAATTTTTCGTAATAATCTAGATGACCGCTAATCGGATCTTGTAGATGATAGTAATTAACCCATTGGATTTGTTCTAGTTGGCATTGCACAGGGTTAACATTCAAATACGGAAGTTTCCAAATATATAAAGGTTTAATCCGAAAGGAATTTAACTGTTCTAAAATACGCCGTCTAATATACTGATGATGCTGCCCCATTTCTCTAAAGAAAAAAGCGATTTTGTCTAATGGGGAACCGAAGGAAATTAAGCCTGTAATTTTGTCAATCTCCAAGCTTTTACCCAAATCTTGAGCAAGACTAGCTTCTAAACACAGAAGATTTAAAGTGTCATAGGCAATACAACTACCAAGAGAATGCCCAGCTAGTATTACTTGATCGTAATTTGCTTGTTTATCCTTAAGAAGTTCTTTCAACATTGTTAAGGATTCTGCTAATATTTTCTCTCGAATCCAGTGGTAAGGAGATTTCATATCAGTAGTAGTGTAAATAGCAACATCAGCTACAAAATTTACTAGCAATGGAGTGACTATTTCTTTACTCAATTGCCATGCTGGTTGCAAAAAACGACCACTCATAAATGGACTTAATAACAGCAGAATTAACCACACTATCAGTCGCAAAATAGGGAATATTAAGTTAAATATACGTAGGAATATTGTCAGCCAACGTAAGCGAAATATAAAAATTCCTTTTCCTTGCTTGTCTTTTAACAGTTCTTCTAGTAAATGTTTATTCTCCTTACGGCTATAAAAGTCTATTGTCCCTTGTAGTGTTCGTTCAGCCCACTGCAAAATTTCCGGAATACTAATTTTATTTTCTGTATCAGGTGCCCAATAGTACTCATGAATGTCTATTAAATCTTCTGCTTGAGAATTAGCCGAACTGATTCTGACAAAACTTTCTGTCCAAGGGTAGCCTGTTGATAGTTTTCGCTTCGTAATCAGATGTTCTAGCTTAATCTGCAAATTTCGTGCTTCCAAGAATTTGATCAGGTTCTGAGCGAAATAGTCCATAGTTTCAAATGGACTTTGTTCTCCAACGCCGTGAATGACAAGAAATGCTGTGTGACCTTTAGGAAATTTAATATTAATATCTTGATTATTCATATTAATTAACATTTACTTGCAAAATCTTGATTTTTCAAATCCGCTTACTTCTTCAGTTAAAAAGCATCTACTAAATACATCCAGCATGAAGAGAGTTTATTTCGGAATTATGAAATGCAGATTTAGATTGGATGAAAAATACGTTATTAAAATAATTATTTGATTATAACCGCAATTAATGAAGTAATAATTAGATTAATCGCTATTTATAGTCATATTTAGCAATATTTACTTGATTATAGAGAATAAAGCTTCCTCTCCCACTTTCGATATAGTGATCCCAAATAAAATATGAAGTAAATTACGAAATATAGTAGTTCGTTAATAAAAAGACTAGCTATTTTAAAGTCACGAACTACACTGCTTGTTTTTACTGAATAGGCAGAGACTTAATGAGGGAAATAATACTTATGACTACAGTTATAAAAGAAACTTTTTTATCAACTTCTAAAGAACGATCGCTCATTCTCTGGTTCGACGAAGTTGGCATTGCTGACATAACCCTAGTTGGGGGTAAGAACGCATCTTTAGGCGAAATGATTCAGCAGCTCATGCCTAAAGGCATCAAAGTTCCGATTGGGTTTGCAACTACTGCTTATGCTTATCGTTATTTCATTCAATCAGCAGGGTTAGAAGCAAAGCTCAGAAAACTCTTTGCTGACTTGGATGTAGAGAATATCAAGAATTTACAAGAACGAGGGAAAAAAGCGCGATCGCTCATATTGGAAACACCATTTCCACCGCAATTACGGGATGCGATCGCCAAAGCTTACCAAAGTCTTTGCGAACTATACAATCCAAATACAGATGTGGCTGTTCGCTCCAGCGCCACCGCAGAAGACTTACCTGATGCCAGTTTTGCCGGGCAACAAGAAACCTATCTTAACGTTACAGGTGTGGAAGGAGTTTTAGCAGCTTGTCATCAATGCTTTGCTTCCCTATTTACCGATCGCGCTATTTCCTATCGCCACATCAAAGGATTTGACCACTTTAGCATCGCTCTCGCTGTTGGGGTGCAAAAAATGGTGCGTTCCGACTTAGCATCCTCTGGAGTCATGTTTTCAATTGAAACGGAAACAGGCTTCAAAGATGCTGCACTCATTACAGCAGCCTATGGCTTGGGTGAAAATGTGGTTCAAGGAACTGTAAATCCTGATGAATATTATGTATTTAAACCAACTTTAAAAGCAGGTTTTCGCCCCATTATTGATAAAAAATTGGGCAGCAAAGAATTAAAAATGGTCTATGATAACAGCTCTAAATCGACTAAAAATGTAGCAGTTACAAGCGAGGAAAAAAGTAAATTTGTTCTTTGTGATGACGACATTTTACAACTAGCACGGTGGGCGTGTTTGATTGAAGATTATTATTCCCAAATCAACGGCACTTACACACCGATGGATATCGAATGGGCAAAAGATGGCATCACTGAAGAATTGTTTGTCGTGCAAGCACGCCCGGAAACGGTGCAATCTCAGAGAAAACAGAATGTCTTGCGGAGTTATCGTCTTTTGGTAGAAGACACGAAGAGGGAAAATATCCCCGCACCGCTTGTTACTGGAAGAGCAGTAGGTTCAGCCATCAGCCAAGGGAAAGTGCGAGTAATTCTGGAAGCCGACAAAATTGAGCAATTTCAGCCAGGAGAAGTACTTGTCACCGAAAGAACAGATCCTGACTGGGAACCAATTATGAAAAAAGCTAGTGCGATTATTACTAATTCTGGTGGGCGCACTTGTCACGCTGCTATTATTGCACGGGAATTAGGTGTACCTGCAATTGTCGGATGTGGTAATGCTACGGAAATCTTGAAAACTGGTCAAGAGGTAACTGTTTCTTGCGCCGAAGGAGAAGAGGGGCGAGTTTATGCGGGATTGTTGCCTTTTGATGTTCAAGAAGTTCCTTTAGAAGATTTACCCCGCACCCGCACGCAAATTTTGATGAATGTGGGTAATCCTCAAGAAGCCTTTAATTTATCTGCCATTCCCAACGATGGGGTAGGTTTGGCGCGCACAGAATTTATTATTGCCAACCAGATCCAAACTCATCCAATGGCATTGATTCATTACGATCAGCTAAAAGATAAATTTGTGAAGGGAAAAATAGCCGAAATCACCGCCCTTTACGATGACAAACCCCAGTATTTTGTTGATAAATTGGCGCAAGGCATCGGTAGAATTGCTGCGGCATTTTATCCAAAGCCAGTAATTGTCAGGATGTCGGATTTTAAGAGTAACGAGTATGCAAATTTACTGGGCGGGAAACAGTTTGAACCTGATGAAGAAAATCCCATGCTGGGTTGGCGAGGAGCAGCACGTTACTATGATGAAGGTTATCGCCAGGCTTTTGCGCTAGAGTGTAAAGCCATCAAGCGAGTCAGGGATGAGATGGGTTTGACAAACGTTATCCCGATGATTCCCTTCTGCCGCACACCCGATGAAGGGCGTCTGGTGCTAGCAGAAATGGCAAAAAATGGTTTAAAGCAAGGCGAAAAGAATTTGCAAGTTTATGTAATGTGTGAGTTACCCAATAATGTCATAATGGCTGAAGAGTTTGCTGAGGTTTTTGATGGTTTTTCCATCGGTTCTAACGACCTCACTCAGCTGACATTGGGATTAGATAGAGATTCGGCGTTGGTAGCGCGGTTATTTGACGAGCGCAGTCAGGGAGTAAAGCGAATGGTGAAAATGGCGATCGCTGCTGCAAAAAAACATCACCGCAAAATCGGTATTTGCGGGCAAGCACCTAGTGATTATCCAGAATTTGCCCGGTTTTTGGTAGAACAGGGAATTGATTCCATCAGCCTCAATCCTGATTCGGTGTTAAAGACTATGCTGGAAGTGGCAAAAGTAGAACAGCAAGCTAAATAGATTCTAAATAAAACGGCACAGGAGAATTTTCGCTATTTTATGACATTCTCCTTGCCATAACTTAATAAAACACTCCAGAAGAGTAATATCAAGTTCATCTAATTAGTTATAATAAACACTCGTGAAAACTCTCTGCGCCTCTGCGTAACGCCAGTTGCTACAACGGGGGGAACCCTCCGAAGTCGCCTCAACGGGGGGAACCCCCGCACGGCGCTTCTCTCCGCAACGCACTGGCTCCTCTGCGTGAGCTTTCATCATAACTGTTTTGCCGGACATTATACAAAACCTCCAATTTACTCCTAATTTAAAATGGCAATCCTTTTTGAAACAGAGCGCTTGATGATTCGCAGATGGATACCCGAACGTGATGCCGAACAAGCGTTTGAAATTTATGGCGATCCAAAAGTTACGTATTTTCTTGGTCGTGGTTTTCCTGAGCCTAACATTGAGTCACAACGTCAGAGCTTGATTAGAGTAACTGAGCGTTACAACCAACTCAACAATGGCACCGGATTTTGGGCAATTGTGGAAAAAGAAACCACAAAAATTGTGGGAAGTATCATTATCAAACAATTACCCGGCACAGATAATGTAACCACAGATGATTATGAGGTGGGTTGGCACTTGCGGCGAGCTGATTGGGGGAAAGGGTATGCAACAGAAGCAGGACGAGGAATGCTTGCCTACGGATTTGATATCCTGAATTTGCCAGTGATTTATGCTGTTGTTAAGCCAGAGAATCATGCCTCAATTGCTGTGACACAGCGACTAGGGATGAAACCAATCGGGAGGACAAATAAGTATTACGGTGGTGTTGAGCTGCTTCTATTCCAACTAGATTCATCCCTTGTGTAACTCCTACGTCTAAAGTGAATATATTGAAATAAATCTAAGACTTTCAGAATGAGCGCAACGATAACAAAGCCTAAACGATTCAATCGTCAACTGTGGCAGAGATTTGTGACGCTTGCCAAACCTTACTGGTTTTCTGAACAAAAGTGGAAAGCCAGAGGACTGTTAGCACTGCTGATTTTATTGGCATTATTAGTTAACGTCATCAATGTCAGTATTAGCTTTATTTTCAGAAACATTGATACTTCATTGGCAACTTTTCCCCAAACAGGAGATACAACAACTTTTTGGCGATTCATCGCTATTTATGCGGGACTTTTAGTGATTGGTACTCCAATTGTTGTCATGTTCGGCTATCTCCAAGACAAGCTGGGATTGTACTGGCGGGATTGGCTGACAAATCGTTTTCTGGATAAATATTTCCAACATCGTGCCTATTACAAAATAAATTTTAATGAGAATATTGACAATCCAGATCAACGAATTTCTGAAGACATTAGGTCATTTACTCGCACCAGCTTGTCTTTCTTACTGCTAATTCTGACATCAATTATTACTCTAATTTCTTTCACTGGAGTCTTATTATCTATCTCTGTTTCCCTATCAATTGCACTGATTGTATATGCACTTGTCGGGACTGTAGTCACAGCTTGGATCGGTCAACGTTTAATTGGTATTAACTTCAATCAACTTAGAAAAGAAGCAGACTTTCGTTATGGTTTAGTTCATGTTCGAGATAATGCTGAATCCATCGCTTTTTACCAAGGTGAATATCAAGAATCTCTTCAACTCAGACAGCGTTTTTTGGCAGCAATCCGCAACTTTGATTTGTTAATTAACTGGCAGCGAAATTTAGGTTTCTTTACCCAAAGTTATAACTACTTTGTGCGTGCCCTGCCCTACGTAGTCATTGCGCCTATCTACTTTGCAGGCGAAACTGATTTTGGAACATTTACCCAAGCTGGAATTGCATTCCTGCAAATTTTCTCAGCTTTGTCGGTGATCGTAAGTCAATTTGAAAATCTAACCGCTTTTGCCGCCGGGATAGAACGTATGGGTGGCTTGGCTGATGCCCTAGAAATAGAATCAAAGCCGCAGCCAGGAATGACAACTATCGACACGACAGAAGATTCCCAGGTTGCCTTACGAAATCTGACGTTGCTGACTCCCAATTATGAACGTACTTTGGTGAGGGAACTGTCACTCAGCTTGCAGCCAGGGGAAGGTTTGGTTATCGTCGGCAACAGTGGTAGCGGTAAAAGTTCCTTATTGAGGGCGATCGCAGGATTGTGGAATGCGGGTACAGGACAAATTATTCGTCCACCTTTAGCACAAATGATGTTCTTACCGCAACGTCCTTATATGGTGTTGGGTTCCTTACGCAGTCAGTTACTTTACCCCAAAACTAGCGGCGAAATTAGTGAAAGCAAGATGCATGAGGTATTAGAGCAAGTTAACTTAACCGACTTGCCAGAACGAGTGGGAGGCTTTGACGTAGAGTTAGACTGGTCAGGTGTATTATCTTTGGGAGAACAACAACGCCTTGCCTTCGCGAGACTGCTGTTGAATATACCCAACTATGCCATCTTAGATGAAGCAACTAGCGCCCTCGATCTTGCCAACGAACAAAAACTGTATCAGCAACTACGGACACAGCCAGCTACCTTGATCAGCGTCGGACACCGTCCTAGCTTGCTACAATACCACGAATATGTATTAGAACTGGATGGAAACTCTAATTGGCAGTTGGTACCTACCGAGGAATATACGGCTAATCTGAGTGCATTTAACTAATGAGATTTTCAAAGTTTTGCTGTTCAAACTAGACAGTAATGTCACAAATTCTACAACTATTAATTGAAGCCTGTCTTTCCTCCTGCCATCTGCCCTCTGCCTTATTTTCAAGTTAGATATCCCGAAAACCGCTTTATGATGGGAAAATGACGAAACAGCCAAGTAAAAAGATTGATTATTGGTTTTGGTTAGGTATTGCAGGTATATTTATTCTCTCACTTGCCCTGCGGTTTTGGGGACTGGAGAGATTTAATACCTTAGTATTTGATGAAGTTTACTACGCCACTTTTGGCAATAACTACCTTACCCACAAACCTTTTTTTGACGGTCATCCACCACTGGGTAAACTGATTATTGCAGTGGGAATATGGCTTGGCAGTCACCTTGGTTTTGGACAAGATATAGTAAATGGGCTAACAGGTTCAGTGCGATCGCCTTGGAGTTATCGTTGGATTAATGCTCTGTTTGGCTCATTTATTCCTCTAATTATCGCTGGCATTGCCTATCAGTTAAGTTCTCGCCGCAGTTTTGCTTTGCTTGCTGGTTTGTTCGCAGCCATCGACGGCATATTTATTGTTGAGTCTCGCTATGCCCTCATCAATATCTACATAGTTGTGTTTGGATTGCTAGGGCAGTGGTTGTTTTTATTAGCACTAGCAAAACAAAGACAGGAACGCAGATTTTATTTAGTACTTGCTAGTATTGCTTTTGGTGCTGCTATTGCTACGAAATGGAACGGTTTGTGGTTTCTTTTGGGTATTTATCTGCTTTGGATATTCGCTTGGGGGTGGAAAATCCTCATCGCCAGACATCAAGTAACTGATGTAAATAATCACTCATCTGCCATACCTGCCACACAATCTGCTGTCAACACTACCAATCGCAGACACAATCTTCATTTATGGGAATCTGACCAGAATATATCACCACTACAAAACTTAACCCAGCTTAATATTTTTCATATTGCTTTTTACTTAGGAATTCTCCCAGTTGTAATCTACAGTTTGATTTGGATTCCTCACCTACTTATAGACACAAGATTTAATTTTATTGAAGTTCACAAACAAATTTTATCGTTTCATGAGGGTTTAGGCGGTAATACTTCTAAAGTTCATCCTTACTGTGCTCCCTGGTATACATGGCCTTTGATGATTAGACCAATGGCATACTTATACCAAACAGCAACAAGTTTAACAGAACCATTGCCCGTTACGGGGCCACCTTTACCTACAGGGACTGGAGAAGTAGTTTATGATGTCCATGCTATGGGCAATCCATTTTTGTGGTGGTTTGGTTTGGCTGCACTGTTATTTTTAGCACTCATGCTCGGATGGTTAGTAGTAAATTATTTAGTCCAGCAAAAGCGTTTTTCTTCTGTAGCAGTGCTTTCAGTTGATACTTGGATTGCTCTGTACTTGGTATTAAATTATGCTGCTAATCTACTGCCTTGGGTAACAGTAGATCGTTGCGTATTTATTTATCACTACATGACAGCGGTGGTATTTGCTTTTTTAGCGATCGCCTGGTTTGTGGATCAGTGTCTTCGCAGTTATTACAAACCACTCCGCGCTGTTGGTGTCACCATAACCTTTATAATTTTGGCTGCTTTTGTTTTCTGGTTGCCTATTTATTTGGCTTTACCTCTGTCTCCTGAAGATTACAGATTGCGGATGTGGTTCAATTCTTGGATTTAATAAATAGCGGATATGGGACAGGGTTGGGGGAACTCTTACAGGGAACAGAAAAAGAAATATTGTCATTCCTTCATTGTGTGATTTATTCACATAAGCGTCTTGCACCCTTCTCAAGAGCCAGATTGCTCTAGTTCTCGTTACCAGGTTCAACCTGGTAACGAGGGTTTGTGGGCTGCCGCCTCCAAACTATAAGGATGAAAAAAGTCGGAGATCTGAACACCTACAACCTGTCAAAATCAATGTGGTAGATTACTACTTGCTAGCTAACTTACGTTGTTCTGGTTTTTGCGCAAAATATTAAGACCAAACTCTACAAACTTGGTAATTTATGCACATAAAATGCATTATTTATTCATCAAAGTACATATTGAGAAGATGTAATAATAAACGACTTTTAACATTAATTAGCTGAATACTCCTCTACGAGTTGTTAGACTGGGAACGCAAGTTAATTGAGAAACACAGCAAAAACAACTAAGGACAGGAAAAGACTAAATAATTCTGACAGAAGTTTTCTATTTTGGGAAATTTGGCAAGAGTATTATCCTGTCGTGTAGCTTTAACTATCTGTGATGAAAAAGGTAGTTACAAAATTTAATTTAGTGAGAGTAGTATACCCGATTGGTAATTGAGGCGATCGCTACTTTAGTTTTTAACGATCCGCAAGGAAAGAGGAGGATCTAAATGGTTAAGGAATTAGAATTGCAAAATATTAATTTGACTAGTTTGAAAGAACCACCAATTCATGTCATCGGTCAAATTCAACCATACGGTGTACTTTTGGTTTTAGAAGAGCCAGAGTTAAAGATTTTGCAATTTAGCAGTAATACATCCAGTGTATTCGGAATTGCTCCTGAAGAACTATTGCAAAAAAAACTGGAAGATTTATTAGATCCGTTCCAAATAGAGAGAATTAAAGCAGGGCTTTTAGAAGAAAGTCTAGATTTTATCAACCCCGTCAAAATTTGGTTGAGAAGAAAAGGCGATGATTACGTAGTATTTGATGGAGTATTTCACCGTAATGCCGACAATATTTTAATTTTGGAGTTAGAGCCTGCTATCTCTCAAGAAAATATCCCCTTTCTCAGTATTTATCATTTAGCGAGAGCTTCCATCAATAGACTAGAAGAAACAGGAAATACCCGCGATTTGTGTCAAATTATTGTGCAAGAAGTGCGAAAAGTCACTGGATTTGACAGGGTAATGCTGTATAAATTTGATGATGATGGGCATGGCTCCGTACTGGCAGAAGAAAAACTAGAAAGTATGGAATCCTATCTGGGCTTGCATTATCCAGAGTCAGATATTCCCAAACCAGCCAGAAAATTATTCAGTTCAAATTGGATCAGAATTATTCCAGATACCCATTCTCAACCTGTAGCAATCTTCCCTGCTGTTAACCCGCTGACTCAGCGCCCCCTCGATTTAACCAACTCTATTCTCCGAAGCCCCTATAGCTGCCATATGGAGTATCTGCATAACATGGGCGTAGGTTCTTCTTTAACCATCTCTTTGATTAAAGAAGGAAAGCTTTGGGGATTAATTGCTTGCCATCACCAGACACCCAAATATGTTTCCTACGAGTTACGCAAAGCTTGCGAATTTTTGGGGCGAGTGATATTTTCTGAACTTTCAGCCAGAGAAGAAACAGAAGATTATGACTACAGGATGCAACTGACATATGTTCAATCAGCATTGGTTGAATATATGTCCCAAGAAGAAAATTTTATTGATGGTTTAGTTAAACATCAACCAAATTTGCTGGATTTAACCAGTGCGCAAGGAGCGGCAATTTGTTTTGGTGGGAATTACACTTTAATCGGACAAACTCCCTCAGAAGAAGAGGTAAATCTGTTAGTTCAATGGCTAAAGAGTACTGTTGATGAAGAAGTTTTCTACACAGATTCTTTGCCACAGCTATATCCAGATGCACACAACTTCAAAAACGTTGCGAGTGGTTTACTTGCTATTCCCATTTCCAAGCGTAATTATGTAATGTGGTTCCGCCCGGAAGTAATTCAAACTGTCAATTGGGGTGGCGATCCGAATAAGGCGTTTGAGGTGAAGCAGTCAAATGGCAGTACGCGCCTATGCCCGCGTAAATCATTTGAGTTGTGGAAAGAAACTGTTCGCTTAACTTCTCTACCGTGGCGTTATGTAGAAATCAAAGCAGCACTAGAACTGCGCAAAGCAATTGTCAACATCGTGCTGCGGCAAGCAGATGAACTGGCACAACTAGCGCACGATTTAGAACTTTCCAACTCGGAATTGAAAAAGTTTGCCTATGTCGCCTCCCACGACTTACAAGAACCATTAAATCAAGTAGCAAACTACGTACAATTGCTGGAGATGCGCTATAACGACTTTCTCGATGAAGACGCTAAAGAATTTATCACCTTTGCCGTCGAGGGAGTAAGTCTGATGCAAACACTAATTGATGACGTGTTGGCATACTCCAAGGTAGATATGCAGGCAGTTGAGTTTGAACTAACAGAGGTAGATACAGCTTTAGAACGTGCCCTTGCCAATTTGCGCAAACGCATTAGCGAAACTGGCGCTGTCATTACCCACGATCCTTTACCAACGGTGATGGCTGATGCTACCCAACTAATGCAACTGTTCCAAAACCTGATTGGTAACGCCATTAAATTCCGCAGCGATAAAGCCCCAGAAATTCATGTAGGTGCTTCTCGCTTAGAAGATGAGTGGCTATTTTCAGTACGCGACAATGGTATCGGTATCGATCCACAATTTAGCGATCGCATTTTCATCATCTTTCAACGCCTGCACACCCGTGATGAATATGCAGGTACCGGAATGGGCTTGGCGATCTGCAAGAAAATTATCGAGTGTCACAGAGGGAGGATCTGGGTAGAATCACAACTAGGGGAGGGTGCAACATTCTACTTTACAATTCCTGTGGGAGGGCGCGATCGTGAGCGTAGAAACGGACGAAAAGCACAAAACAATATTTTTGGTAGAAGATAACAAAGCCGACATCCGCCTGATCCAAGAGGCATTGAAAAATAGCTTGATACCGCACCAAGTCATCACCGTCAGAGATGGGATGGATGCGATGGCTTATTTACGCCAAGAGGGCGAGTTTGCTGATGCACCCCGCCCCGATCTAATTCTGTTGGATTTGAATCTACCCAAAAAAGATGGTAGAGAAGTTCTAGCAGAAATCAAAAACGATCCCAAGCTCAAGCGCATTCCTGTAGTTGTGCTGACAACCTCACATAACGAGGAAGACATTTTTCACAGCTACGATTTGCACGTAAATTGCTACATCACCAAATCCCGCAACCTTAGCCAGCTATTCCAAATCGTTAAGGGAATAGAAGATTTTTGGTTGTCTACTGTGACTTTGCCATCTGACTAAGGACAAAAAAAGAAGTGAATCGGGAAGACGAGGGAAAGGAAGCACTTTCTATCTTGTCTTCCTCTGTTCCCTGTTTATTCGCTCCACACTTTGCATTCAGCACTTGTAAAACAGACTATGGTTGGAAGCTCAGTAAAAATCTTGTTAATTGAAGACAACTTGGCAGAAGCTAGGTTGTTGCAAGAGTTTCTGAAGCAAGCCCAGTCTAAGGAGTTTACTTTAGTTCACGTCAAAAGATTGGGAGAAGCCCTAGATATACTAAGTAATTGTACTGGTACATATAGTCCTTTTGATATTATTTTGTTAGATCTAACGCTACCAGATAGTCAAGGATTGATATCTCTCCCGATTCTGAGCAATCTTGCTCCAAACTTGCCGATTGTAGTGCTAACCAATACCAACGATGATGCACTTGCCATTGAGGCAGTACGGCAAGGCGCACAAGATTATCTCGTCAAGCGGCAGGTGAATGTAGAAGTACTCCTGCGCTCCTTGCGCTATGCCATAGAGCGCAAGCAGGCTTTAGAATCCTTACGAAAAGATAATAAAAGTTTAGAAATTAGAGTACAAGAAAGAACAGCTGAGTTGATCAAAGCAAAAGAACTCAACCAGTTTAAATCAGAATTTGTCTCAATGCTATCTCATGATATCCGCAATCCTCTAAATACAATCCTATTAGCGGCTGGATTGTTGCAGAGCAACGATGACAAATTGCCCAAGGAAAAAAAACTGAATCACTACCAGTTAATTCGTTCTGCTGTCAAAAGTATGTCGCAACTATTGGATGAAGTTTCATTCATTGGCAAAGCGGATACAGGTAAACTTCAGTGTGAACTTGTGCTTTTGGATTTGAAAGCCTTCTGTCGTCAGTTAATTCAAGAAACTGAACTAAGTACAGCCCAGAAGCAAATCACAATTTTTTTCACTGCCAGTGGAGAGTTGGAGGAAGCATTATGGGATGAGCACCTATTGCGACACATTTTAGGCAACTTGCTTACCAATGCTATCAAGTATTCGCCTGCGGATAGCAAAGTTTATTTTGAACTCATGGGTCAGGAAAAAACAGTAATATTCCGGATAAAAGACCAGGGCATTGGCATTCCTCAAAACGAGCAACAGCACTTATTTCAACCCTTCCATCGTGCTTCCAATGTCGGTACGATTTCTGGCACTGGTTTAGGACTAGCAATTGTCAAAAAGTGCGTAGAAGCACACGGTGGTGAAATTTCAGTTGAAAGTGAGGTGGGAATGGGTACAACTTTTACTGTCACGTTGCCAATGATTAAAGATTAAAGTTAATCAGATTCCTTTTGGTTAAAATCAACACCTTCGTAGATGTCAGCGATCGCCATTTCCAAGCCAACTGAGGAAAGAGTGATGGTAGCACTCTCTGTTTCATATTCTCGAAACAGCCATTCTCCTTCCCCAGTTTTAGTATATTTTTCTACTTGAATTTCGTATTGATTAATCAGCACGTACTCTTGAAATTCAGAAATTGACCGATAATAACGAAACTTATCCGTGCGATCATATTGTTGAGTTGATTTTGATAAAACTTCAACAATCAACAGAGGATTTGTGATGGTATCCGTTCGATTATTATACAAAGCTGGGGTTCCCTGAATTACCAGCACATCTGGATATGTATATTGTCGGTAGCGAGGAATCCAAAGCCGCAAATCGCTCATGAAAGCTTCTTGGTTTTTGCCACGTAACTGAAACTTCAAATAAGCATAGACATTCCCAGCAATGCGGTTATGGTTAATTGAACCTCCAGTCATCGGTACAATTTCTCCATCCCGATATTCACTCTTGAACTGTGCAACTTCTTCTATTGCCAAATATTCTTCTGGAGTGTAATAACGCTGCTGAGTCTGCATTTGCCATACCTCCTGACAGTGGATTCATTCTATCTAAATTCCTACTCTTTCAAAAACTGCACGATAAACAGGTTCGCCTTTTTTTTGGGTAGCGATTTCCCTTTCTGTAGGAACTGGTAGCGGATTTTCTGCTAGCCATTCTCCTGTACCCTGTCTTTGAAAAGCAGGATGACAAGCAAAGCGATCGCACATCTCCTTTGCTATAAATTCCACATCCGACTGTAAAAAGACAATTCCCCCAGGCACGAGATAATCTGCCAGTTCGCTAACTAACTCTGGTTGCACAACACGCCGTTTCGCATGGCGATTTTTAAACCACGGATCGGGAAATTGAATAGTGACGCGCTGTAAAGTTCGCGTGGGCAGAGTTGATAAAAGCGATCGCAATGAGTTATTCACATTACAAAACAAATAATGTAAGTTCGTCAATCCCAACTCCTCCCGCAACCGATTGGCTTCCTCTACCAAAGGTTCGCGAATTTCCAAACCGAGAAAATTCCAATTTGGTTCTATCGGTGCCATCTTCAACAAAAACCTTCCCCTCGCGCAGCCAATATCTAGATGTAGCGGTTGGTTTGGCTGGGCATAGACTTTTTCCCAGTCGAGGGAAGTGACGGGGTTTTGATACTTTTGTGCTAATGGATTGACGTGTTGGCGAACTCGGATCGGCATAGGTATTTGCAATACTTTTAGAATTGTATTTCGTAAAAGTCGCCAAGGGTTTTGAACTCTTGGCTAACAGTCTAAATCCTCTCAAGAGGACTAAAAACACAGTATAAAATTTTCAGTCCATTTTTATGGACAGTAGCTCTGAGCTAGGAAATTTATTTTCTGATAATAACGAACACAGATAAACACAGATGCACACCGATAATTTATCTGTGTTTATCTGTGTCCATCGGTGGTCGATTTCTATCTTAATCTAACTATTCACAGCTACTTACTAGTTACAAAAGCTTCCTATTAAAAATCATCAGACAAATCATCTGATGATTGGAAACTATGTGAGCAAAAGACAAAGCATTTATCTACCTTCAGCTAACCAAAATTTTATTAACTTGACACTTACTGAAAGACATAATTTTTTTCACAGACTAATTAATAACTGTTAGTTGCTAACCGCACTTTGTATACAAATATTAAGCGGGATCACGCTTAAGCAGAATTAGGAAGCAGAGGTTATACTCATCTGCAAAGAGTTTTTGAAACGCTACTTTTTAAAATAGTCTTTACTGCAATGATTTCCAAGTTTCGCTTTGCCATAGTCAGTGATTTACATATTGCGTGCCCTCATACAATCTGGGATCATCCTAGTCGCTTTCATTTGGTGGAAGTCAGCATTCCAGCTTTTGAAAGTGTTCTAGAACATTTAACACAACTAAATTTAGATTTTCTTTTGCTACCAGGAGATTTAACCCAGCACGGCGAGCCAGATAATCACGCTTGGTTGCAAGAGCGCCTCGCAAAGCTGCCTTTTCCTGTCTATGTCGTGCCTGGGAACCATGACGTTCCCGTTTTACACGCCGATCGCCAATCAATTGCTTTTGTGGATTTTCCTTATTACTACCGTAAATTTGGCTACAGCGAACCAGAAAAATTCTACTATACTACTCAAGTACTGCCGGGAGTGAGGCTGATTGGTCTGAATTCTAACTCTTTTAATGATCGGGGAGAGCAAATAGGACGCTTAGATCTCGAACAATTGCGGTGGTTAGAAGAGGTGCTAGCTGCGTCTAAGGATGAGTTGGTATTAGTAATGATCCACCACAACGTGGTTGAGCATCTGCCGAATCAATCACGCCACGCGATGGCAAATCGCTATATGTTGGAAAATGCGCCGGAATTATTACAGTTGTTACGGCACTATGGAGTCAAGCTTGTATTTACAGGACATTTACACGTTCAAGATGTAGCCTACTCTCAGGAAGTATATGATATTACTACTGGTTCTTTAGTTAGTTATCCTCATCCGTATCGAGTGTTGGAGTTTCGCCAGGATAACCACGGTAGGCAGTGGTTGCAGATTTTATCTCATCGGGTTGAGTCCGTACCAGATTTTCCAGATTTGCAACAAGCATCACGCAAATGGATGGGCGATCGCAGTACTCCCTTTTTGATGAAATTCCTCACACTACCTCCCCTCAACCTACCTGTAGAACAGGCAAAGGAATTTACTCCCACCCTCCGAGACTTTTGGGCAAATATTGCCAATGGAGATGCGCTATTTGACTACCCGCATTTTCCCCCTAAAATACGCCGCTATTTTGAGAAGTATGGAGCGATCGCAACCTGTGGCGCACCTACCTTGATTGATAACAACAGCACGTTACTGCTTTAGGGATTGGGGAGCCAGCCGCGTGCGGGGGTTCCCCCCGTTGAGCGGACTGGCGTGATTGGGTACTGGGAGAAATTTTCATTTACATTCCCCTTGTCTCCTTGTCCCCTTATCCTCTTCAAGCGCCCCTAGCCCCTAGCCCCTAGCCCCTAGCCCCTAGCCCCTAGTCCCTAGCCCCTAGCCCCTAGCCCCTAGTCCCTAATTTCTCGACAAATTCCAAATACAGAAGTGTAACCGTGTAAGAAAGTACTACTGCCGACAGGGCCGATTTCGCCACTACAGAAAAAACCCCCCAAAGGGATATTATTCAGATAATGCTGGAATAGCTGCGAATCAAAATTTGATTTGCCATAAAGTCCTGCACCTCGCCCCACGCAGGAAAACATTAACGCACCGACAACAGTCTCAACAGAAGATTGTTGGCTTTGATATTGCTGGAGGAGAAATTCCAAGTCAGCAGCAGAGGCTTCCGCATCGCGTAGGTGGAATTGCAAACGTTGTCCGGGGCGAATCCGATCGCCAATTGCGATCGCTCCACCGGCAGGATCGACTCCGAGAATATCGCGAATTAAAAAATCTCCTGGCTGCAAACACTGTTTAAATTCATCCATTGCCAAACCAACAAATAAAGAATGCTGTGCCAGCATCCGATCCTCGTCACTGAGTTCAGCAATCACATCTCGCAATACTACAAGTGGTGCTTGTTCATCCAACTCCAAAATGATATTGCGATCGCCTTTAGTTACCTGATACGGTTTACCAATCGGTCGGCATCCTTGTGCCACAATCGTTTCTAAAACAATATTGCCACTCAAAGCAACACCAACCGTTCCTCCTCGATACAGGCGATCGTTACAAAAAAGCCCAACTCTACCACCCATGACGCCACCACTAGCCTGTCCTCCCACTGTCACCGAGCCAGGATAAGCATAATCTAGTCCCTGCAATAGGTCACTAATTCCAGAGGAAAAAGAAGCAGAAAGCAAAATAAATTGGGGCGTAGGCGCAGGAGGTACACCAATCAAATCAATCCAAGCATTAGGTGCGCCATCCAAATCAGGTAAATCTTCGGCAACAACATGAAAAGCTTTAACGTTTACCCCTGGAAGATGGGCTAAAGTTAGGCTGAGGGCTGGTTCTGCTTCCAATTCTTGGGTTTGTCCCTCCACAGTTGAACCAATCACACCACCACCACTACAGCCAATCAACACAGGCACTGAAAGCTGTTCAGCTAGCAAAGGCAATAAACGCGAATACTCACTTGCAAAAGCAGACGAAATGAATACCAGCCCTAAATCCGCCGATGCTGATAATGAAGAGGTAGCCCGTTGTACGACATCTGCAACAGCTGCTTCTAAAGAAGGACGGGTTGACAGGGCGTTTGCCCACTGCATTTGGTCTGCCATGAGTTTTACGTTCTTTATCTTATGGGGCTAGTAATTTGTTTATTTTTGATTCTGGAAAACATAAAATTGCATACCGCACCATGTGAAGCCAGCCCTTTGTATCTATCCCAGAAAGCTAAGGTTATTATTCCCTAGTACACACATCTCTATTACACACATCTAAAGATATTGTATAATCTCTATTTCTAGTAGATGTTCTGCCAAATCTTAAAACATCACAGTCATCAAGCATTAATACTGTTATTTGCTGTAAATATGATTAAGTAGCAAGTAAAAATACTCAAAGTAGCAACTCAGTAGCTAAAATAGTTAAGAATACAGCAACAATAACTTTCCCTGTACTTTTTCCATACTAGTATTAACTACACATTGCAAGAACACGACTATGGCCAACATCCAAGACAAAATCGAACAAGAACGTGAAGAAGCTCGTGCTGTCTGTGATTCTACGGGTAGCAACTCGGCTGAGTGCGCTGCTGCTTGGGATGCAGTCGAAGAACTACAAGCAGAAGCTTCCCACCAAAAGCAATCAAAGCCAAAAACAGCTTTCGAGAAATATTGCGATGATAACCCTGAGGCTGATGAATGCCGGGTTTACGACGACTAATAAATACACTAAGTAAATTTTCCTTTTGATTCGCAATCAAGTCCTCGGAGCTATTTAATTAATTTTCCCAATCTTGCTCCTTCATAATTTTCTGAAGCTCAAAATGTTACTCTTGTCTGTTTAATTATTTGTAATTTTACGGAAAGAGTCAGTAGCAATTTTAAAGAAACAAAAAAATTGCTCGCTTTTTGAGTTCAGCATGAAGGTATCAAGAATGTAGCCAATAAGGGCGAGTTCCCTAACTCTCCCTGAGGCTACTCTAGGAGATTTACTGATTAAAGTATGTAATTTATTAGTCTTAGAGTTGCTACTAACAGCTTAATAAAGTTTTTAGCTGTTAAGTACAAGTATATTATTTAGTTATTATTTAAAGTTTCTGGAAATATTATGAATAATGAAGTTTGGTTTCGTCCCCTAGTTTGGATGGATTACAGACTAGCGGTATTGTTTACGGTGATTATTCCACTCGTTCTTTTAATATGGGCATTTGTGCAAAAAGCCGAGGGAATGCAACGCCTATTAACTATTTACTGGCGAGTATCGAGTTTATTAGCGATTACGATTTACTTAATGATTGCCCAGTATCCAGTCAGTTTTATTTCAGGGTTTCTGGCTCGGATCTTGATACCTATTTCTCTCTGGTTTTGGGTAGATCTAAATGATGAAATTGAGTATTATCCTAATGGCCCGTTAAAATTAACCTTTACTTCCTGGCGGTGGGCTACAACTTTTTATTGTATTTTGGGTTCACTTGCCTTTATACCTTTTTTAGGTTGTGGATTTTCTGGAAATCTGAGCAATAATCCTAATTGTCGTGTCTGGCTGGAGGCACCATTACTTTTTAAAGAGTTTTTTCATCCCAGAACTAATCCTGGCTTTCTCGGCATTCTTGCCATGATCAGTTTAGTAATTTACGTACTTTACTTAAGCTATTTTGTTTTAGTTAAGCTGGGTAAGCAGGGACGTTCAGCAACACAACAGTGAAAAATTTAGAAACTATTGGGCGAATGGAATTCGCTATTACAAAAACAAAGTCCAGATGGTGCATGGACTTCATAAAAACCCGCGCAGGGGGGTTTTGTCTTTGTACCTGCGATTTCTAATCGCTAGGGCTGAATAAAATTTTATAAATCAAACACCTATATGGAATCTTCTATAGGTAAAAGACTGGAGCAATACACCATCAAACGTCCTCAAGAAGTGTTACTTGTGACGGT
>NZ_AJLN01000068.1 GCF_000317285.1 Chlorogloeopsis fritschii PCC 6912
GGAAATTGCTGGAGAAGAAGACCAAATAGCTATTTTCAGAGGGTTTTCTAGTTCTTTGATGCGTCCTACAGCTTTTGATCCTGATGTACCTATTTTGCCAGATGAAGCAATTATTCTCAAAGTAGACCGAGTTTATAGCCCTTACAATCCCGAAGCTCCTCGTTATATCCAACAAGGATTAACTTGGGAAGATATGCAAGCTTTACTCTCGCAAATGGGAGTGTGAACTACTCCGACTATTGTTGGGTGATGAAATTACATAAGTGTCTTAATTAAAACTTGAGATAGTACATGAGTTGAGCAAGAACATCACCGGATAGATTGAGCCGTCGCTGGAAATCAACTAAATTTTGATAAGGCCCTTTTGAGAGACGATTTTCGACGACTGCTTCTGCTAAAGATGTATCTATAAAAGGTACTTTTATTAAACTCTCAACCGTTGCTGTATTGGGGTTGATGACATACGTGATATTATCTTCAGTTTCGTCTTCATAATAACTAAAAATAAGGATTAGCTCGAAAGGTTTTAGTCGCTGTGCTGATACGCCTAATGCCGCAGCCACATCCTCAATACAGTAAAATTTAACACCGACACGTGAAATATCCACAAGCGATCGCGCTTGGTGAATCGATAACCCCGGCAAGCGCAACCAATCATCTACAGTTGCCTGATTGGCATCGATGCGAA
The DNA here is from genome assembly GCF_000317285.1 of Chlorogloeopsis fritschii PCC 6912. GTDB lineage: Bacteria > Cyanobacteriota > Cyanobacteriia > Cyanobacteriales > Nostocaceae > Chlorogloeopsis > Chlorogloeopsis fritschii. Next base: position 689 of record NZ_AJLN01000068.1, read on the forward strand.
TACCTAAGGATGCAGCGATCGCAATTTCTTCTACCGATTGCAGTCGGTAGTAAGGATCGTTCAGGAGTCTAGAACGCAATTTTTGTAGTCTGGGGTTGAGTCGAAATGATAACCAGTCTTGATTCATAGCATTTGAGGGATGGTGGATAGTGGGTAATGGTTAGTGGTTAACAACCAACTACTGTACGGGCGGGTTTAGAAGATAAATAATCGGTTTGAACCGTTCATATAATCAACACAACCCGCCCCCACTAACTACTACCAAATTAAGAAATCTGATCGAGTAACTGGCGGCGCTTTTGCTCAAATTCATATTCAGAAATCAATCCATCCTGACGCAGAGCATCTAACTCACGCAAAGCCTCAGCGATCACTCCAACTTGATTTGCCCCTGAGGACAAGTTGCGAACAGTGGACTTACCCTGATTAAAATTGCGATCGAAAGCTTCTTCATCTTGGGCTAAATACCAAACTCCCTCAATAGCACTAGCTACTTTAGGAATAGGTGTCCAAGAAAGTAACACATACAACATACCCCACAGTGGCTGTCCTAAATAAAACTTATGTAAACCTGAAATTGTCAGTGTACCAGCAAAAGCTAAAACGGCAGCAACACTTCGGCTTTTTCGCTTAGTTAACATAATTCCCAATTAATTTACCAATACCATATTTTTACGGTAAGACAGCCATCCCAGATCCAGCCAGAGCGCTACCACCATAACTACAGTTTGGCAGTTCTCTACACTCTTATGTTTGTCATACCCCACAACTACAAGCAAGAATCAGTCTTTATCTATAAACACTAGTCTTTTGTGAAATTTGTTCATTAGTTCTAGTAATTCTTTTCAAAGTTTCACTGCCAAGAAACATTTTCTGTTAAAGTCTGTATACAATGTGTTTGATTCAAATGTAAATCTTACGGAACTTATTAAGAATTATCAAACGGTTCAAGTAACTATACTAGTAGTTATACTCGCTGTTTTGAGCAAACTCAGAGTAAAGGTTACATCTAGTCTTAATACTAGCTTTATATTTTTTATTTTTACAAACCAAATATGAATACAACCATATTATTAATATGTCACAAGCCTCCTTACCACCAGATTATTTGCAACAATCGATAAGCGAATTAAATTTAGGTTCTTTAAAATTGCCAAATAGCAAGTGTTGTATTCAGAAAAAATCTACTGCCATTATCTCTACATCTACGCTTGAGTCGGTAGCATTCACATTAGCTGAAAAACACAATAATGGCAATCCTGCTGTTTACAACTATGCTCAACGCTATTATCGGCGTGCTGTTGATTATATCAAGCTAGCTAATTGGAACTTAGCTGTACAAGAATTGCGGGAAGCAATCAAGCTAGAGCCAAATCAAAGTGACTATTATGCTTTACTAGGTTTGGTACATTTCAAACAAAAATTTCGAGGTATGGCAAGGGTGTATCTGCGTCAGGCATTAAAACTAAACCCTCAAAATCCTCTTGCTCTCAAATACATTTCTTTACTAAAAATTACATTAACAGAAACTACCGAGCCTTCATCAATAGCAAAAGCTGTGGGTATCGCTGCTTTGCTGAGTAAGTTTGCCGCCAAATAAAGTTCTTTAGCTAAATGCGATCGCCCGATTGTGGCTCAAACATCCCGTATAAATCAAGTACGATTACTACATTACCTACTTCGTCAAGTAGTGAAATTTCGATAACAAACCGTACTCGAACCGAAGCTTTTTCTTTATGTTGTTTACCTAGACTAGAATAATAGGTAAAGGCAAAAGTTTGAAAACAGACGTGAGCTACTGATTTACGGTACTCATTGATATAGAAGTAACATGGGATTCTTTGACTCTGATATAGTTCAGCAAGAAGCTAAACAACTGTTTGAAGATTATCAATCGTTGATCAAACTTGGCAATAACTACGGCAAGTTTGATCGCGAAGGCAAAAAGCTGTTTATTGAGCAAATGGAAGCCATGATGGATCGGTATCGTATCTTTATGAAGCGATTCGAGCTATCTGAAGATTTCATGGCGCAAATGACTGTACAGCAGTTAAAAACTCAGCTAAGTCAGTTTGGCGTCACTCCACAACAAATGTTCGACCAAATGCAACTCACCCTTGAGCGGATGAAAGCAGAACTGGAAAAACAGCCTTAGGGGATAGGGGCTAGGAGTTAGGGAATAGCAGATAGAGAGACAGAGTTCTAAAATCAAAACTCTAAATAAAAAATTCCTAGTTCTTAATTTCTATACTCTGAATTTATCATCCCCTAGTCGCCAGTCTCTAGTCCCTAGTGCCTTTATTTTGCTTTGGGGCGAGGAAACTGAGAAGGTGATTTGAAGTTTTCTACTGGCACGTCCTTAAGTGCTTTGAGCATGAAATCGCGCCAGACAGGTGCTACTTTGCCGCCACCTGTAGCACCGCTAGCCAACTGTTTGTTGTCATCTCTACCTACCCAAACAGCAGTTGTGAGTTGAGGTACAGTACCTACAAACCAGATATCTTTCTCTGAAGAGGTTGTACCTGTTTTTCCGGCAGCTGGACGACCTATGTCAGCAGCTTTACCAGTACCATCCGTAATTACCGATCGCATCGTATCTATAACTGCTGCTGCTGCCCAAGGCTCTAGAACCATCTGGGGCTTAGGAGTATTATCTAGCAATACATTTCCAACACTATCGGTGATCCGGACAATTACTGTTGTTGGTGATTGCCAGCCATAATTTGCAAAGGTAGCGTAGGCACCAGCCATTTCCATAGGTGTCATACCGATCGCACCCAAAGGCAAAGAAGTTACCGGTTCCATTGGACTCATAATTCCCAAGGTACGACAAGTCTCGACAACTTTATTCATACCTATAGTTTTGCCAATTTTAATTACAGGAACGTTACGAGACAACTTCAGAGCAGTACGAATTGTCATAGAACCCTGAAATCCACCATCGTAGTTGCGCGGGCTGTACCAACCGCTACCATCTCGATAGCTGACTGGGGTATCAGAAACTACAGTTTCCGGGCCGTATTTACCTGTTGCAAAAGCAGCATAGTAAACAAACGGTTTAAAAGCAGATCCTGGTTGCCGATAAGCTTGAGTTGCTCGGTTGAATTCTCCAGCCTTAGAGTTTACACCACCTACCAGTGCTTTGACAAAATGCGTGCGCGGATCGATTGCCACAAGGGCCATTTGGTTCTTAGACAATCCTTGGCCGAGCAGAGTTTTATGCCATTTACTGACAGTTTCCTCAGCCATTCTTTGAAAATCCGCATCAACGGTAGTTTGAACGCGCATACCGCCTTTGAGGAGTGTCTCGCGTCCAAATTTCCTCGCTATCTCCTGAGCGACGGTATTTGTCACGTAAGGTAGGGCGCTACCTTGGAACGACTTAATTCTGCCCAATTTTATTTTGTAGTTGAGGGCATCATCATATTCTTTTTGGGTGATCCAACCCAAAGACAGCATCCGTCCTAACACTTCTCTCTGTTGATATTTAGCCTTTTCCATGTTGACAAATGGACTGTATTCTTCAGGGGCTTGGATCAAGCCTGCCATCATCGCCGACTCAGCTAAATTTAAATGTTCTGCCGATTTATTAAAGTAACTGCGCGCTGCCGTTTGCGCTCCATAGTTATTGTGACCCCAATACACTTGATTGAGGTACATTTCCAAGATTTGGTCTTTTGAGAGAATTTGTTCTAAACGAATTGCCAGTACTGCTTCTGCGATTTTACGGGTAAATTCTCGCCTGTGACTCAAAAATAGGTTTTTTACCAACTGCATGGTAATCGTGGAACCACCCTCACGTACCCCACCTGCTGCCCAGTTTGTGACTACAGCACGCCCGACGCCTTTGGGATTGATGCCGTGATGATAGTAAAAGTCACTGTCTTCGCTCGCTAGCACTGCCCGCTTGAGTTCTGGAGAAATTTTATCTAAAGGTTTAACCTCACGGTTGGCTTCTCCATGGATTCTCGTTAATAATTTACCTTTAATATCAAATATGTAAGTAGTTTCTGATGGTAAAAAGTTACGTAACTGCCTTACATCTGGCAAGTTGCGGAAACTAATCGCTAAACCAACTAGTCCTCCCGCCACGACAGAACTCGCCAGCATAGTGATTGACAGCAGGGTACCGCCAGCTACCTGACCGACTCCTTTTAAGAACTCAAAGCCGGATGAAGCGCCAGCTTGAGATTGTTTATCTTCAAAAGTACTAGACGACACGGTGTTATCACTTCCTCACTTGTAAATATAACTATAATTTCTTCGGTGAAGCAAGGCAGTTAATTTTTTGCAATTATATTAGTTTGACAGAAGGACAAACGGAATAATTGCTAGTGACTAGAACTAACCCAACTTCGATAGTGCAAAGCATAGGTAAAAATCAATCTCTTAGTAGTATGACGCAAGATTTTTCTTGGTTGCATCGTGGTGTTGCAGAAATTTTTCCACAACCAACTGATTCTGACAGTGAAGTAGACAGCTTAGAAAAGGTTTTAGCAACTACAACTCGACCTTTACGAGTCAAATATGGAATCGATCCTACTGGTGCGGAGATTCATCTTGGTCATAGCATACCAATGCGAAAACTGCGAGCGTTTCAAGATGCTGGTCATATAGCAGTACTAATTATTGGAGATTTTACGGCTAGGATTGGCGATCCTACAGGGAAATCGGAGGTGCGTCGTCAACTTACACAAGAAGAGGTGGCGAAAAACGCCCAGAACTATCTCGAACAAGTACGGCCAATATTGGACTTCGACACACCTGGCTCCCTAGAGGTACGGTATAACTCCGAGTGGCTTTCTAAGTTGGACTTAGAAAAAATTCAAGAGTTACTTTCTACTATGACTGTAGGACAGATGTTGGCAAAGGAGGGATTTGCTGAACGCTATAAAAAAGAGAATCCTATTTTTCTGCATGAGTTCCTCTATCCGTTGATGCAGGGCTATGATTCTGTCGCGGTTGAGGCAGATGTAGAACTGGGCGGTACTGACCAAAAATTTAACATAGCAGTTGGAAGAGATTTGCAGCGCCATTTTGGACAAAAACCTCAATTTGGCGTGTTACTGCCGATTTTGATTGGTACCGATGGCGTGCAAAAAATGTCTAAGTCTCTTGGCAATTACGTAGGTTTGTTGGAACATCCAGCACAAAAATATCAAAAATTGCAGGGTGTTCCAGATCATCTGCTGAAACAATATTTTGAACTGCTGACTGATTTATCCTTAGATAAATTGCCAGAGAATCCACGCGATCGCCAAAAATTATTGGCGCAAGAAATAGTCAGGCAATATCACGGACAAGAAGCCGTCACCCAGATTGAAGCAGGTGATATGCCTGAATTTTCTCTTTCTCAGGTGCAATTCCCGGCAAAATTGTCCTATCTTCTCAATGTTACTCAATTGTGCAAGAGCAGTGGAGAAGGAAAGCGAAAAATTCAAGAGGGCGGGGTAAGACTCGACGGCGATCGCATCACCGATGTGGATACTTCTTTCCAGGAAGCAAAGGAATTATACGGACGAGTTTTACAACTTGGGAAAAACAAGTTTGTGCGATTTGTAAATTAATGGGTACTGGGTACTCGGTATTAGGTACTGGGAAAGAATCTAACCTAGTCCCTAGTCCCTAGTCCCTAGTCCCTAGTCCCTAGTCCCTAGCCCCTTAATTTTGATAATGAACTAGAGATGAATCCCGATCAGAAAATTATTGTCCCTTTAGATGTGCCGGATCAAGCAGCGGCGATCGCTCTTGTCGAGAAGTTGCCACAAGTCAGCTTTTGGAAAGTTGGCTTAGAACTGTTTACCAGCACCGGGCCGAAAATCTTAACTGAGCTAAAATCCCGCCAGAAGCGAATTTTCCTAGATTTGAAATTTCATGATATCCCCAATACCGTTGCTGGTGCTTGCCGAGCGGCGGCTCGTTATGGCGTAGATTTGCTCACAATTCACGCTACTGCTGGTAGCGATGCTCTCAAAGCGGCAACAGAAGCAGTACAGGAAGGAGCAGCACAAGCAGGCGTGCAACCGCCAAAACTTATTGCTATTACCCTGCTGACTAGTATTTCTGCTCGTCAACTAGCCTTTGATTTAAAAATTCCTCTAGAATTGCCAGAATACGCCCTTAGTATGGCACTGATGGCTCAAGAATCTGGGTTAGATGGCGCAGTTTGTTCGCCCCAAGAGGTATCGCAATTACGGGAAACCTGTGGGAATGACTTTTTGTTAGTTTGTCCGGGGGTACGTCCAACTTGGGCGGAAAAAGGCGATCAAAAGCGATCGCTAACTCCAGTACAAGCACTAAAGGCAGGAGCAAATTATCTCGTTATTGGGCGTCCGATCACTGCTGCTATAGAACCTGAGTTAGCTTGGAAGAGAATCTGCGAGGAGCTAGCAGTGCTGGCATGAATTTAGGTGTGAGAAAGATAAATTATGAATTGTGGGTTATAGCTTTTGTTTTTGTGATTTGCGATTGGCTAAGTTATCAAGCTTTAGCGATTAACCGCACTTCCCTAATCTCCCTTTCCACCAGTAAAAATGGTGGAAATATTCTCCCCTCTTCAACTACGGAGAGGGATGATCGAGATGGGGGAAAAACTACTTGTTCTGAACAAAATCTAGAAACATTAGCTACACGGCTGCTGCGAGATTTACCTGCCTATTCCAATCGAGCCACGCAACGTGCCCGTCGTCTCAAAAGGTCAGTTGACATTTATAGTTATATGCTGGTGGCAGGAAGACCCGAATTTACACCACTACCACTTAACCCTGCCGAAGCTACCCTAGAAACATCAAAACCCACTTCCAAAGGCGTAGAACAAGTATTCTTTACTACCCTAGAAAGACAGTATGTGAAAGGTAAAGCTGTTGAATTGCAGCAATTCCATTGGTTATTTTTGACAAAAAATCAAAGTGGTTGGTGGATGGTTATGATGTTTTCTCAGACAGGTTCCTATCCCAAACAAAAGCCGCCGACTCCGCCACGGGAAAGTAGTAACAGCGCTGTTGCTCAAGGTATTAAGACGTGGTTGCGCGATTGCCGTGCCGGAAGCTTGCGTGAGAACTTCAAAAAGTAAAATGTAAATGCCATAGCTATAGCCATGGCAAGGGTGTCATTGTGTTATGTGGGATGCGGTGATTTTTCACATCGTGTTTAATTAGTATTTTTAATCATTCATTTCCGGTGTAATTCATTCTTTAGAGAGATTTTTTTCATTTACTTCTTATGTCTTTAGAAAGAGATTTTGAGTTCGGAAGATATAAATAGTTATTTAGATATTATTTGCTAGCAAGAATGCGATCGCCTTTCTCAAAAGCTGAGTTCACTGGATTATCTTGGACACAAGGTTATTATGCCTATTGTCCGTGGGAAATACCTACATGATGCTTATAAGGTGAGATTATCAAAGTTAGATGGTGTTCCCTTAGAAGAGAGAAAGTGTCTATAGCAGTAGAAATGTAGTACAAATTTACGCCTGGAGATAGGGTATTCCTGATTGTTACGAATCTAAGCTGAGTATATTCAGTTACGCAAGTTGAGGAAACATTATGCCTGGTGGAAACGCGAGTCACAAAGGCAGTTCTGCCAAACCCAATGTTAATGCCAGCGGTTTAACAAATGCTGCCGACGACGCCGCACAAGATCCTCAAGAAGTTGTAGGAAATCGCAGCGATGCTTCTACTAGAACTGATGAAGCAATAGTGAACCCTGCTGCTGTTGAGCGCCCGCAAAAACCAAAAGAGCAAGAGTAGAGTTTTGCTAGTGGGCAGTAAAGTTAGGGATACAGCATTACTGTATCCCTTTTTAATGCTTTATCCAAAATTGAGTAGGCGATCGCGTACAAAGATAGATGATGCACAAGCCATTAGTCTAATCGCTAAAAAAATTGCAATCAAGCAACAGGTACAAGATGTGAACTAAATATCTGTCTGCTTAAATACCTATGAATACTTAATCAAATTTGGAGGGAATACTGTAACTATAGTGATTTTTCAGCAGAACAATCAATGAGAATTGTGGCGCAATCTAGTAGTAAACTGGCAATGAAGCACTTACCAATAGCTCATTGGTGGCAAGGAGGTTTGCTTCTCACCTTGGGATTCGTTGGTATTATTTATGGAATATTTTATACTCCTGTTTCTGCAAGTTTAAAATGCGATCGCCCCTCCCCTAGTCAAATTAATTGTGAACTGCGGCGATTTTATGTGCTGAGGAATATGGAAAAACTGAGAATTTTCGATCCTCAACAGGCAAATGTCATCACCACTACTGGCAGTAAAGGATATAAAAAGCATAAGGTGGTGATTGTAGGTGCAATCAAAGAATTTGAGTTTCTACCATCTAGTAGCAGTTATAGAAATAATCAACAAGTCGCTTCTCAAATCAATAACTTTATCTACTCTCAGCAACAATCTCTATTCTTAAGTCAACACCAATGGTATGATTACTCTTTCTTTGTTTTCATGATTATTGCTTTAGTAGGGTTTGGTATTTTCTTAGTAACGACACCTATAGTTGACTGTACTTTCTACAAAAGTCTTAACAAGGTAATTATAGAACGGAAAAGTTTACACACAAGACAAATCATCGAGTATCCCTTAGTCAATATTTCACGGATTGATATCCAAGAAAAAAGAGTGCGTTATGGTAAAGTTTATCGTCCAGTGCTGATTTTAATATCTCTGGAACAAGTACCAATTCATAAAGATTATACTAACGAAAAAAACTCTCAAAATTCCATCTATAGCATACGCAGCTTTCTTGCTCAAGGATAAAGAGACTAAGGACACAGAACACCTACTTCTATCGGAAGTAGGGGTTCTTGTTTTTCACAATATTACATTTGCATAGAGAGATTAAGACTTAATTATTGAGTATATTTGCTCTTGGAATTTTAGTAATAATCCATTGCAAATTTTTATACAAATTTGCTTATATCCTGCTAAAGTAAAGACGTGAAATTTCGCGTCTCTACAATGCTGATTTTATTGAAAAATTAACTCAATCTTAAGGTTGTCTTAATAAAAATGATACCCCAAACACTGATCCCCGCGCAAATATATAAAAAGGAAAAAATACTACTTCAAAAACATTACTATTCAGGGAAAATAACATCTTTAAAATTAAAGTTTTTCCTGAAGCAGATTGGCAACAACTTTGCTAAAGGAGGTGAGCTTAAATGCTTTGTGACGACTGCCAGCGTAAAAAAATTTGTCCGCCTGCATTAATTGCAAAAAATGATCCGCAGTTGCAGAAGATGCTTGAACGTCTACGAAGATGTGAGTTGCGAACCGTAGATCAAAACTAGATTGACAACGCGATCGCCGACGTTTGATTTGTGAATCAGTTCCCAAAATGAAACAATTGTTTGCTAGTACCAGATAACTAAGATGATGTTGGGATAGCAGCAATTTCACGCAAAGCTTGTAATAATCGCTGAATTTCTTCTACTGTGTTGTAGTGTACTAGTCCTATCCGTAGTAAACCGCCATTAGCTTCTACTCCTAACCTCTCAGTAAGATTGATCGCATAGAAATGGCCGTGCCAAGTAAAAATACCGCGATCGCCTAATGCTTTAGCAATGGAGTAAGGAGTTTGCCCCGCAAGTGTGATTGCCACGGTTGGCGTGCGCCAAGTAAAACGTTCTGGTTGGGTAATGCCATATAAAGTTAAGCCAGGAATCTCCAACAGTCCAGAAATTAGCTGGTTGCTCAATTCTAGTTCGTATTGTTGGATTGCAGTCATCGCAGTTACTAAGGCAGCACGCCGACTAGGATAGGAAGTTGATTGAGTTGGAGGACACCGGAATGCTTCCCATTTTCCTTTCTCAGCCTCTTGGAGAGTAGCAAGTAACTCGCTTCCCAGGGTGGGTGAGACATGACACCCTATTTTCGCGAGATAGTTAATTGCTGCTATCATCCCTGCTAACCCTTCATGATTGAGGGTACCAGTTTCCCAGCGTGATGGCACTTCATCTGATGCAGGACGTACTTTGTAAGGTTGCAGGCGGGCAAGATGTTCGCGCTTGCCATAAATAATACCGACATGAGAGCCAAAAAATTTATACGCCGAACAGGCGAGAAAATCGCAGTCGAGTGCGCGCACGTCAATCGGGGCGTGGGGTGCGTAGTGAACTGCATCAACGAAAACTAAGGCTCCAACTGCGCGAGCAAGGCGTACCACCTTTGCTATGTCGTTGATAGTGCCGACGGCGTTAGAAGCATACCCAATTGCTACTAAGCGCGTGCGGGGATTAATTTGCTGTTCTAAATCGTTCCAATCGAGCGTGCAATCTGTAACATCAATATCGACAAAGCGGACTTTAACACCGCGCTCCGCCAAGGCACACCAAGGAGAAATATTGGCATCGTGGTCGAGTCGCGTCACAATAATTTCATCACCAGGCTGGAGTTCACGAGCGATCGCTCGACTCAAGGTGAAAGTGAGGGTAGTCATGTTAGCACCGAATACCACTTCATCGCGATCGCAACCCAGAAAATCGGCGATCGCAACACGAGCGGAGTCAATCAGCACATCTGTACGCGCACTCGTAGCAAAAGCCCCGTGAGCATTGGCATTTGATCTCACCAGATAATCGCCCATTGCATCTATTACCGAGCCAGGCACTTGAGTACCCCCAGGTCCATCAAAGAAAATTACGGGTTGTCCGCTGATTTCTTGCGTGAGTGCAGGAAACTGGGCACGTATCCATTTAATGTCAAGAGGCGTTTTCATCTGCAAACTCCTAGCTCCTGGGCTAGAAATATCTTAGAGTATTATTCACAACATAGTTTCAAGAATCATATCCTCCTCAATTAGAGGCTGGTATTCTTGGCCAGAAAAGGGGCGGAAGCCGTCTTTGCACTGGGCGGTTATATTACACAGCAGCCGAAACTGGAGTGGTGTTGGGGGTCGATTGACACGCTCTACACGCAAATCTACTAAACTGGGATCTTGCCAAAGAAGCTTAAAAACCTCACTTCGTAAATATCGCGGACAATACCCTACGATGTAATGATCTTCTGTGTTTAGAGTCAACGCTTGGGAATCGTATGGATTTTGAAATTCATGAGACAACCATAACTTCTCTCCAGGCACAAAGAGATTAATCCGCTCAATTGCACATTGTGGTAGGTGTCTTAGCCCGTGCGAGAAAAAGTGAAAATGATACCGTCCGTCTGAATCTGGCTCTGGACGCGGAAAAACTGTGAGAGTGTCCGTTTCTCGTTGCCCACCACTGCGGGCTAGCATTGCGATCGGATCGTCTTCATGTTCCGGAATATTCAACCATTGAATAAAACTTGAGTAATCAGGACGTGAACGAGGCATCAACCGATTAGAGAATACGGGAAATAACTGAGTTGATGTGTATACTTTATTTAATTCCGGAAAGGATGACAAAGGTTCAAAACCGCATTTCTGTTGAGCTTCTTTCACTCCTTGCGTGTAGACAAACTGGTAGCTCATGCCATCAAACGTTAACCTACCAATGGGAAACCAGGAGCGAGTGTTAGGATCTTGCCAAGCCAAAAATAGCGTTTTGGGTGTCTTCATGGTAATGACTCCCTCAAAGTAAATAGCCTGTATTGGTTGAATTCAAGAATCTTTTGGGCAAACTCAGCGGCAATGGATGAGATGTGGGTGTTAGGAATACGACTAAAAATTGTTAATATATTCGCTCTTGAGACGCTTTCAAGACGTTCAAGCCATATATGGGCTGCTTGAGGGTAAGCATGAGCAACTTGGTAGAACAGATCAAAAGTTTTAAGGGGCTTTTTGTCATCAACACTACTATAAAACGCAGAAAAACATTTGTTTGCATATGCTTCTACTGAACGTTTCTGCCTTTGTTCATCAGAGAGATCGCGCCCAAGGCTGGAAGCGTGATCGTAAGTAGGTGCTAAGTGTACAGTTTCTCCTGAAGTAAATGTTGGCTTATTTCGCACAAAACCCCAGCTCTCATGGTGACGATCTCCGTTGCCAATCCATGCATCTAATAGCAGATAACCAACAAATACTTCCACTGCTGTTTGGATGCCGCTTGGTGCTGCCCAACCAATAGGAAGACTCACACGATCTGCTTCTATAGCTCTCAGCACGCTCACAAAAACTAGAAAGAATAAGCATTTTCCCTTCTGCCATCTGCCCTCTGCCATCTGCCTTCTACTTACTACGCTGGAATTTAATTTTCAACCTGCAAAATCCAATCGCCGGAATTACTCCCAAAATAATTGCTGTAAAGAGTTGTCCAGATAAATATAATATTTCAGGACGGTTTGGTTCTGGAATGAGAAATTGTACTTGAGAAAACAACCAAACTAAGATACTAACTGAGCAATAAGAAATTGAGGGCAAAAAACTCCACCACCAAGCGCCTGTGGTGTATCTGCGCAGTACTAGCCATTGCAAAAAGCCTAGCCAAATTCCAGAAAGGATATACGCAATGGTTGACAAAGCTCCAAAAAAAACCATTTCTCGAAAAGATAAAGTTTTATTTAATGATGTGGCTATTGATGAAATGTGGTTAATCCATGCTCCAGATACGCTATTGGCAGCTAACCAACCCGCGCTAGTGGCAAATATCCACAACCAAACAGATAGATAGTGGCGCAGGGCGATCGCTTGAGCGGCAGCAAAAATCACTGCAAAAACAGCACTACTGAGAAGATGCACTTGCAAAACATTTGATGGGAGCGATCGCAGTAGAGTTTTTTCTATAAAAATACTGGCAATACCACCCATAACCCATCCAAGCAGCGTCATGAGAGTAAATTGGAAGACAAATTTCTGTCGCTGCGATCGCGCTATAAGTAACTTTAGTACCCCATGTAACTTAGATGCTTGTTCAGATGAGGTATTTACTGGCATTTGATTTGGATGTGTTTTCATCAGAAGTCAAGTGCAAAGGCTATTTAGGGGTAAATACTAGAAAATCAGATATTTTTTAAGGTAAATAAGATACAAATAATCGAAAAATAAAATTTATATTTTTCAACCGCTTGCATTTGGTAGGAGGCAGAAGGGAATTAGGACACGGGGACTTTTTGACTTTTTTCTCATTACCATGCTCTGCATGGTGATGAAAACTGTGAGGCTCCGCCTCTTCTTCATGAGGCGGAGCCTCAAACTTTCTCTTTCCCAGGCTGGAGCCTGGGAAAGAGAAAGTTTGAGCTTTTGAGGGTGAAAGTTGAACTTCTGAAGGTGGTATTTCAAATTCTAATCTCAAAGTTCCAGTTTCTCCGTCTCCCACAATCTCCGCATCCCCGCGTCTTCCCTTCTGCCTTCCGACTTCTGCCCTCTGCCCTTATCATTACCTATGGCAGATTGTCGGAGGAATTGTAGTTCAGATTTAATGAGATTAGCCATATCCATGTACGTATACGGGCAATAGCTCAATGAAACGTGACAGAACGGGCAAATTTATCCGCAATTGGGACTCTGAGCCGAAACAGGCAGTGAATTTATCACTGACTCCAACGGCTTGGCAAGTCCTGCAGCAGCGAGCATACAAATATGGCATTTCTCGTTCTGAATTGGTAGAACGTTATGCTCGGAGCTTGGAATGTAATGCCGACAATGACTTTGATGAAAACGAACAAGTCGAGGTAACGGCGCAACCAAGCGATCGCCAAGTTATTAACATTCTTGAAAGTATAAGCGATGCATTTATTGCATTTGATCGCGAATGGCGCTACACCTACGTCAATCAAGAGGCTGTTCGCCTGCTGAAAAGGAGCAAGGAAGAACTAATTGGTGAATGTATTTGGGATTTGTTTCCTGATTTATGCGGTACTAACCTGGAGCGAATGCTAAAAAAAGCGGTGGATGAACAAACCGCTTTTGTTTTTGAAGACTACTACGCTCCCCTTGACACTTGGGGAGAATTTCATGTTTACCCTTCGACTGATGGACTTTCTCTGTTGGTTAAGGACATAACTGAACGCAAACGCACAGAGGCAGCCCAAGATAACCAGCGCCAATGGTTAGAAGCAGTACTCAATTTATTACCAATTCCCCTGATATTTATTGAACCAGAAACTGCTCGATTTACTTTCTTCAACGAAGCGGTAAAGCAGATGGCTGGAAGTGAGATTCCACGGGATCGCTCTGCAGGGGTGTATGATCGGGATTTTTACTGTACTGATGCCACAGGGCAACTCATTCCGCCCGATCAACTTCCGGCAATTCGGGTGGCACGAGGTGAGAAGATTGATGGAGCAGAATTGAACTGGCACACCCCAAACGGTGTTTATCCGCTACTGGTTTATGGCGATATTTTACCTGCAATGCACGATCGTTCAGCAACTGGTGTGATCGTGTTTCAGGATATTGGCGATCGCAAGCAAGTGGAGTCGCAACTACAACAAAGCCACCACTTCATTCAACAAGTTGCCGATGCCACACCTGGGCTTTTATACATTTACGATTTGATTGAGCAGCGCAATGTCTATGTAAATTGTCAGATCGCAGAAGTGTTAGGCTACACTCCAACACAAGTTCAAGCAATGGGCAAATATTTATTCACCCAACTGATGCATCCAGACGATCTTGCAACTCTTCCTGCCCAAATCGAGCGTTTAAATAAAGCTCAAGACGGAGAAATTATCGAGCTAGAGTATCGGATGCGCCATGCCAATGGCGAATGGCATTGGCTTTGGAGTCGGGAATTAATTTTTGCTCGTACTGATGATGGTTTACCTGCTCAAGTCATAGGCATTTCCCATGATATTACTGAGCGCAAACGCGCAGAAGCAGCTCTGCGGCAGGCAGAGGAACGACTGCAACTTGCTCTGTCTTCTGCCCAAATCATTGCCTGGGATGTAGATTTACAAACGAATTACGTCATGTGTTCTCCCAATGCTCTTGAAGTTTGGGGACTTCAAGAGGGGACAGCAGAAGAGTTTTTTGCTATTCTCCATCCAGAAGATCGGCAGAAGGTGGCACAAGCCTATGAACGTGCGCTCAATGGAGAAGAATCTTTTACCCAGGAATATCGAGTCATTAGTCCAGATGGAACTGTACGATGGTTCCACGATTTAGGACGAGTTTATCTCAATGCTGAGGGTCAAGCAGCGCGCATAGTAGGAGTGTCGGTAGATATAAGCGATCGCAAGCAAGCAGAAGTTGCCCTAAATCTAACTCAAGAACGTTATCGCTCGCTGGCAGAATCTTTGCCACAACTCGTTTGTACAGCACGCATAGATGGACAGGCAGATTACTGCAATCAAAGTTGGATTGAATACACAGGGCTAGGGCTAGCTCAAACTCAAGGCTTTGGATGGCTCCAGGCTATTCATATCGATGATCGCTCTTCAGCCATTACTCAATCGATGCAAGCATTAAGAACTGGTAAGCCTTACTCAATCGAACTTCGGTTGAGGCGAGCGGATGGTGTTTATCGCTGGCACTTAGCTAGAATCGTCACAATTAAATCTAAGGATGGTAATGTTGTTGGCTGGTTGGGAACCGCAACCGATATTAATGATCAAAAACAGACTGAGCAAACTCAACGTTTTTTGGCTCAAGCATCGCAAACGTTTGCAGCAGCAAACTTAGATTTGCAAACCATTTTAGATACTATTACTCGACTAGCCAGTGAATTTACAGGCGATGTTTGTACCTTGAGCTTGGTTTCTGAAGATGGGCAATGGCTCGATCCTGTCTCTTGTTACCACATCGATCCACAAATCCGAGAAACCATCAGCGAACTGTTGAAAAAATATCCTCGCCGTGCAGATCGAGGTATGGGGGGGCGAGTCATGCAAACGGGAGAAGCGGTACTGATGGCAGCAACATCCCCACAAGAGTTTAGTGCCGCAATCAAACCAGATTACCAACTTGAGTTTGAGGGTTTTAAAGTTTGTAGTATGTTGCTTGTGCCACTGAAGATACAAGGACAAGCGATCGGAGTATTAAGCCTCAGTCGCCACTATCCAGGACAACCCCATAATCTCAATGACCAGAGTTTAATGCAAGACTTGGCAGATCGGGCGGCAATGGCGATCGCCAATGCTCGACTATACGAAGCCCAACAAAGAGCCAGAGCCGAAGCTGAAGCTGCAAATCGTACAAAAGATGAATTTCTCGCTGTTCTTTCCCACGAACTACGAACTCCCCTAAATCCCATTTTGGGTTGGACAAAATTGCTACGCAGGGGCAAAATTGATGCCAGCAAAACAGCATTAGCCTTAGATACAATCGAGCGTAACGCCAAGTTACAAGCCCAACTAATTGAAGATTTGCTTGATATCTCCCGTATCCTGCAAGGTAAGCTGAGTTTAAATTCTTGTTCGGTAGATCTGATATCAGTACTAAATGCAGCGATGCAGACAGTACATTTGGCAGCCGAAGCCAAAGCAATTCACATTGAAACTAACTTTGCAGCAGGTGCGATTAATGTTTTAGGTGATGCCGGGCGTTTGCAGCAAGTTTTTTGGAATTTGCTTTCAAATGCAGTTAAGTTTACACCTAGAGGCGGTCGAGTTGAAGTTCGATTAGAGACATCTGATTTACAAGTGCAAGTTCAAGTGCAAGATAGCGGCAGAGGCATTAATCCTGAATTCTTGCCTTACGTCTTCGATTATTTTCGCCAAAGTGATAGCAGTATCACTCGCACTTTTGGCGGTTTAGGGTTAGGGCTGGCGATCACCCGTCATATCGTGGAGTTGCACGGGGGTACCATCACCGCAGCAAGCCCAGGAATTGGGCAGGGAGCTACTTTCACTGTTAGTTTACCGTTGGTGCTAACACCAACCTCAGTAGCTGAGGAAATAGCATTAGCGCCAGGTACCCTGAGTTTACAAGGAATTCAGGTACTAGCTGTGGATGACGAAGCAGATAATCTAGAATTAATTGCCTTTGTTTTAAAACAAGCTGGTGCTACAGTCATCTGTGCATCCTCCGCACAAGAGGCACTGGAAATCCTCAATCAAACCCAACCTGATATTTTGCTTAGTGATATTGGTATGCCTCAAATGGATGGCTACACACTACTACGCCAAATTAGAGCCATACCCTCACAGGGAGAGCAAATTCCAGCAATTGCTCTGACAGCCTATGCAGGAGAAAGCGATCAACAGCAGATACTTGCTGCTGGATTTAGGTTACATATTCCCAAACCAGTCGATCCAGAAGTATTGGTAAAGGCGATCGCTCAGGTTGTACGTCCAAGTTAATAATCAGGTTGCTATGTGGTAATTTCATGTTTGATACCATCAAATTGATTAAATATTGAGCGATGGGATGAATAACCAAATTCATCATTACGTTCATAATATTTTTGAATCCAATTCTGTAAAAAATCAAAAGTTTGTGCCTGTTCTTCAGGTGATTGGAATTTATGCGCCTCCCAAGGGCGATTGCGGTTATTTTCAAGACACTTATCAATGCCAGGATTAAGGAAATAAATTTCAGTAGAGAATTCAAGAGCAATTTTGAGTAGCGTAGTATAGCAACCTTCAATTACCCAAGCAGTATTCTTTTCTATGAAGTCTCGCAGATCTCTAACTGAATCTTCGTGATTGCGCCGTATGGCAATTTGGTTGGCTTCCCACGCAATAGTATCGAGATCGAGAACTGGAATGCCGAAGTCTTTGCCAAGTTTATTGGCAAGAGTGCTTTTGCCGGAACCGGAATTGCCAAATATTAAAAATCGATGCATAACGATGATTTAGTAAATAGCGATCGCGTAACGTGCTGGAGATATTAGCTGCTGGTAAATGCTCAAATATTTTTCTAAGTAAGTAGACATAATTTGTTCTTAGTAAGCGATTTATCGTTCTGCATAGTAATTTTAAGCGGTTAGAACTGCTTACTACGAACTTTTTAGTCAGATTTATCTGACTTTGGCTTTTAGCCAAGAAATTTATTTCTTGGCGGATAAGAGCGTAGATACAAGATATGAGATAACCAATTTTTTACTATTTTCGGTTGTTTATTTTCCCTCTCAGCAAAATCTTATTTATTTATCAGTTTATTTATCTATCTCTTAGCTGCAAATTAAATCTAGTTTCTAGAAAACTCAGAAACAAATTACACCATATAAATATAAATCACTTAGTAATAGTGAATTTAAAAAAGGATCGCTAAAATGAAAAAGCTACTTTTATCTGTTGTGCCTCTTTTAGTTGTAGCCTTATCTGCACTTCCTCCTGCCCAAGCATCACCAAGGTTCAGGCGCGATACTAAAGCTACTCAAATTATCCGTAGTGGTGCAATCCCTAGTGTAGGCAATTCAATTCGTGCAACCCATTATTTTGACTTAAAGGTTCAGGGTAACCCTCTCTCCCAGTTGCTGATCGATGTGCCAGAAGGGCTGATGATAACTAGAGGTATTCGGGTTACGAATCAATCTGGCGAACAAGTGGCAACCAATGTGACGATGAATGGTAAAAGAGCCACAATAGACTTTTCTCAACCAGTCGCAACTGGAACCACAATAAAAATTTCTCTGCAAGGTGTCAGAACTCTTTACCCCAATTCGGTTAATGCACCTACTTGGCTCTACCCAGTTTACGGTAGAAGCGTCGGTTTAACAGCAGATATTCCGTTCGGTTTAGCCAGAGTTCAAATCTATGGCGGTGGTTAAACTACCACAGACGATAAATCTGGGGCGGGTTAGCAATAACGCCTGCCCCTAATTGCTGCAAATCTTACTGAAACTGCCTGAAATCACCCGATTGGGTGAATCTATTGCATGAAGGCGATCGCAAGCAGATTTTACACAATATAAGTAAATCGAAGATTTCGAGATGAATTCTGTCGATTGGGCACAAAAATTTCAGTAGTTGAGTCAGTGAATCTGGAATCCTGCCACTAGAGTTTGTAGTTAAATGTGTCCCAATCAAAGAGAGATATACTTCCCAAGTTATCCCTCAGATGAAAAAAGGGAACCTCCAAAATTAATGCATAAAACTATAGAACCTGACCGTAATTATATATAGAAAACGGTTCAAATCTAAAAACTAATCAACAGGATAAATTTATGACTAGCTTAACTCTTATTAAACAACAACAAGACCTACTATATCCAATCCGTCAGTGGCTAGAATCTAGAGAAATTAATAACGCCAAATTAGCTCATTTCTTATGCAAACTGATTCCTGCTCAATGTCCGTTTGAAAGAGATATCGTACTCTTTGGACGCAAGCTATTCCACATCCCACCAATGTGTAAGCTTAATCCCCTCTATGAAGAAGTAGTTGGTTTGCGTTTCAAAGCTCTTTGCTATCTTGCAGATGAATGTGGTGAAGATGTTACAGTCTACTGCTAACAGTTAGCTGTCAGTGGTAAATGCACCCTTACTGTAGTTCCCTCCGTAACAGTTGATTCAATTAACAATTCACCATTATGAGTTTCCACGATCCGCTTAGTAATAGCAAGCCCCAATCCAGTTCCAGAGGATTTTGTCGAATAAAAAGGTTTAGTTAAGTTAGGCAAAACCTCTGGAGGAATGGGTGCGCCACTATTGTGTATATTAATATAGACTTGATTATTATTTCCGTCACTATAAATTATTAATTTCACACTCTCTCCTTCTGGTATTGCTTCACAAGCATTCCGCACTATATTAATTAATACTTGCTTTAATTTATCTTTGTCACCTAATATCTGAACCACATTGATTGCCGCAGAAAATTCTATTTGCCGTCCTATTGCTTCTGGCATTCCTTGCAGAGATGGTAAGATTTCAGAAATAAATTGGTTAATATCAATTTTTTCTAGCTGCAATGACTGTGGCTTGGCATAAAGCAATATTTCTTTTAACAATCTTTCTAACCTACTCGCTTCATCTAAAGCTAGGGATAATCGCTCTTTTGCTGATTCAGATAAATCCAATCTCTGAAAAAAGTTCAACCCCATTTTCATTGTCGTCAAAGGGTTGCGAATTTCATGGATAATACAGGCAGCAAATTCACCAATGGCAGCCAGCCTTTCTTGCTCTACAAGTTTTGTTTGTGCTGCCCGCAATTCTTCTGTCCTGCGGGCAACTTCGGCTTCTAAAATATGATTAAATTGTAGTTGTTGCTGGTACAAATAATAATTATCTATCGCCGTTGCCGCACGTTCTGCAAATAATTCTGCAATTTGAACCTCTTCAGCAGTAAAGTGACGCGGCGTTTTGTGAAAAGAACAAATAGTGCCAATCACTTCTCCTTGGGCTGTGCGTAAAGGTACGCCCAAATAAGCTCGATACCCCTCTGGAGCTTTACCATAGTCAACACAAGTTTTGGTATCTTCTACCACTAGACTTTGTTGTGTATTGACCACTGTTCCTGTGACAAGTCCATGCAATGAATATACATCATTACTGCTATTACCCAAGTCAATACTGCTAGCTAATACCCTCTCAAAACCACCTTGGCAAAGGGTAACAACTGACCAATCTAACTCTAGCAATTCGCTCACACCCAAAGTAATTTCTTGTAAGTAACGCTTGATTTCCCCGGTACGATAACTTAGTGAAGATAGGACTTCTAGCGTTCTTTTTTTTCGTTGCCAATCTCCAGAACTACAGCACATAAAAACTCCTTTTTTAAAATTTTTCGGCTATATATTACTGATAACAATCGCTTTTAGAATCAAACTGACTAGCTAATACTTGCAACAATTCTTAGCAATAAATAATATTGACCATGTGTATAATCTAAACACGAAAACATGAAATAATTAATTGCTTATATGTAAATAAACGTAACTAATGTTGATTTGTTTTAAGTATTTTGTTGAATAAACTCTAAGAAATTTTTACTTAGAAAGTAAAGTATAAACTATCAGTTAATTTAATTTCTGCTCGTCTTTATTTTTCAGGACAATCAGTTTAGAAATATCAAGTTATTAAACTCCCATGACAGCCCACATTCTACTTGTTGAAGATGAAGTTAAACTGGCACGATTTGTAGAATTGGAACTGAGTTATGAAGGCTATCAAGTTACCGTTGCGCACGATGGATTAAGTGGATTGACTACAGCCAGAGAGACTCATCCAGATTTAGTGATTTTAGACTGGATGTTACCTGGTTTGTCGGGGGTGGAAATTTGCCGCCGCCTGCGAAGTACAGGGGATCAAGTGCCAGTCATATTATTGACGGCAAAAGATGAAGTGAGCGATCGCGTGGCTGGTTTGGATGCGGGTGCGGATGATTATGTCGTTAAACCCTTCAGCGTCGAGGAATTGTTAGCTAGAGTTCGCGCTCACCTACGCAGAACCCAAGAAGTAGACGCAGATATATTGCTATTTGAAGATTTGAAGCTAAATCGTCGCACGCGGGAAGTGCATCGCGGCGATCGCGCGATAGAATTAACAGCTAAAGAATTTGACTTACTAGAATATTTGCTAGCACATCCCCGACAAGTGATTACGCGCGATCGCATTTTAGAGGAAGTCTGGGGCTACGACTTTATGGGAGATTCCAACATTATCGAAGTTTACATCCGCTATCTACGGCTGAAATTAGAAGCCAACAACGAAAAGCGTCTCATTCAAACTGTGCGTGGTGTCGGTTATGCGTTGCGCGAGTGAAAACAACACTCTCAGCAAAAACTCATCAAATAGAGGGTGATATGTACTAGGATGCAAAAAGTTGATTTTAGACGCCAATACATATCATCAGGAGTGCAATGACTTATCTCGAAACCGCAGCACAATTCTACAGTGAAGTTGCGCAAACACCGCAAATTGGACTTTGTTGCGTCCAAAGTTCACCCCTCCAATTGCCAGGATTGAAAATTCCCCAACCAATGCAGGAAATGAACTATGGTTGCGGCAGTACCGTTCATCCTGCAGAATTAGCAAATCAACCTACTGTGTTGTATGTTGGAGTTGGTGGTGGCTTAGAAGCTCTGCAATTTGCTTATTTTTCTCGCTGCCCCGGTGCTGTGATTGCTGTTGAGCCGGTGGAAGCAATGCGAGAAGCGGCTGCACGCAACCTGGAAATTGCTGCTCAAGAAAACCCTTGGTTTGATCCTAGCTTTGTAGAAATTCGTGCGGGCGACGCATTTAATTTACCTGTTGCCGATGCTTCTGTAGATGTGGTAGCGCAAAATTGTCTTTTCAACATTTTTGAGCCAGAAGATTTAACTCGTGCTTTACAAGAAGCATATCGCGTTTTAAAACCAGGCGGACGTTTACAAATGAGCGATCCGATCGCCACTCGCCCAATTCCACCACATCTGCAACAAGATGAGCGTTTGCGCGCTATGTGTTTATCTGGCGCACTGACTTATGAAGAGTATATTCAGCGAATTATTAATGTGGGATTTGGACAAATAGAAATTCGCGCCCGTCGTCCTTATCGTCTTCTAGATTACCAAACTTATCATCTCCAAGAACATTTACTTTTAGAAAGTCTTGATTCTGTATCTTTTAAAGTTCCTATTCCTGTAGATGGAGCTTGTGTTTTTACTGGCAAGACAGCAATATATACTGGTTTGGAAGAGTTATTTGATGATCATGCCGGGCATATTTTGCAAAAAGGTGTACCAGCCGCAGTGTGTGATAAAACAGCTGCCAAACTTGCTACTTTAATTCCAGACAAATTAATAATTACTAATTCTACTTGGCATTACACTGGCGGTGGTTGCTGTTAGTTCACGGCAAAGACAAGTGTGAAATATAGAGGCGCTAACTCTTCGCCATAAACTTTCTTGAAAACTATCTATCATGTTGGGTGCGTGACGGGCGATCGTCCGTAATGCACCAAATTATTGTTGTATCTTCTCAAGTGAAATTGTGATGCAAAATTTTTCTATATAAATTAACATTATATCTGTAAAGGTCAGGCAATATTAACTAATGCAAACTCAAGCAACAAATTCAGCATTAACTCCTTTCAAACATAAACTAACTTCCCCTTTAACTAAAAAGCAAATTACTGTTTTACAAATCAATCTGGGCAAGCGTTGTAACCTTGCTTGCACTCACTGTCATGTGGAAGCAGGGCCAAAACGTACAGAAGAACTTTCTCCAGAGATTTGCGCTCAATTGATTGAAATAATTCACAAGTTTCCCCAAATTCAAATTGTCGATTTAACTGGGGGCGCACCAGAAATGAATTATGGATTTAAGCCACTAGTAGAAGCAAGTAGAGCTACAGGTAAACAAGTCATAGTTCGGTCGAATTTGACTATTTATTTTGAAGATGAATTTGGAGATTTACCAATTTATTTTGCCAACCATCAAGTGAGAATTGTTGCTTCTTTGCCTTGCTATTTAGCAGATAATGTTGATAAAATGCGCGGGATTGGAGTTTATAATGATTCCATCAAAGCACTGCAATGGCTAAATCAAGTTGGTTACGGTCAACAGCCAGATCTAATTTTAGATTTGGTGTATAATCCTCAATTACCTTCTGGTGAAAAATTTTCTTTAACCCCAGAGCAAATTAAGCTAGAGCGAGATTATAAAGTATTTTTAAAAGAGAAATTTAATATAGATTTTAACAATTTATTTACTATTACTAATCTACCAGTAGGCAGAACTAAATTGCATTTAGAACGAAAAAAACTGTACAGTCCTTATTTGAAATTTTTAGAGTCACACTTCAATGCCAACACGGTTGAAAATTTAATGTGCCGCGATGAGCTTTCAATTGATTATCTTGGTAACATATATGACTGCGATTTTAACCAGATGATGAATTTACCTGCAAAAACTCGCAGCGGTGAAAACCTGACAGTTGCTCATTTGCTCGCGGCTGGCAATCTAGATTTAATAGACGAAGTACAAACTGCTGCTTATTGTTACGGTTGTACTGCTGGGTGCGGTTCTAGTTGTGGTGGTGCTTTGGTATAAATATAAGAAAAATATACTCACGCGACACGAAATAAAATCTGTTACAGAATCTGTTACCAGTGGCTTATCTACATCCACATCGGTTTACGATTAAAGACAATTAAGTTTCCTCATACCTTGATGTAAATCCGTGGATTAATAACAACTTCCACGGTTTTATTTTGGTTATGGCAGTAAAATTAGGCACTCAAAATGCTTCTCAAGTTAATATCATTGAGGTAAAACTAGCTCAATCAGCTGCAATTCCGTTACAAAAAATGTTACGAGTGTGTTGATACTGCTAAATAATCGTTATCATGATATCTAGTTAAGCTCCTCACACCACACCAAAAGCCGTGAATGTTTATTTCACGGCTTTTTTTATTAACCTCACCTTACGACTACTCCTTTATCCATCAGTGGAGAGGGGTTGGGGGTGGGGGTTTTTCATTATTGTCAATTAATTAAAGTCTGATCTTACGGTTAACTGCACGCTAACAAGCATGAAAACGCAAAATCCAAAACAGCTACTACCACCAGCTTTAAGATCGAGAAACTACCGCCTATTTTTTGCTGGACAAGGTATATCCTTGATTGGAACTTGGATGACGCAGACTGCCACTATTTGGCTAGTTTATAGCTTAACCCAATCGCCCTTAATGCTGGGAGTTGTTGGGTTTAGCAGTCAAATTCCTAGCTTTATTCTCGCTCCCTTTGGTGGCGTATTTGTAGATCGCTTTTCCCGCCATCGTACCTTAATTGGTACGCAAATATTGTCAATGATTCAGTCATTAGCACTGGCGGCATTGGCACTAACGGGTGTTATTCATATTTGGCACATCATTGTCTTGAGCTTATTTCAAGGATTTGTTAGCGCCTTTGATGCACCAGCACGGCAAGCATTTGTGCCAGAGTTGGTAGAACGTAGAGAAGATTTAGCCAATGCGATCGCGCTCAATTCTACAATGTTTAACGGAGCGCGGTTAATTGGCCCGGCGGTGGGTGGTTTGTTAGTTGCTAGTATTGGCGCAGCATACTGTTTTTTAATTGATGGTCTTAGTTATATTGCCGTAATCATTGCCTTATTAGCAATGAAGATTAAGCCGAGAACAATATTAGTCAGTACGGCTAACCCCTTGGAACAAGTCAAAGAGGGATTTGTGTATGCCTTTAGCTTTCCACCAATTCGGGCGCTGTTATTGCTATCAGCTTTAGTTAGTTTTTTCGGATTGCAATATACTGTGCTTGTACCAGTTTTTGCAGAAAAAATTCTCCAAGGTAATGCAGAAACGCTGGGATTTTTGATGGCAGCATCTGGAGTCGGAGCTTTATGTGGTGGAATTTATTTGGCATCGCGACAAACAATATTAGGGCTTGGTAAATTGATTGCTTTTGCCCCAACAATTTTAGGAATAGGATTAATTACTTTTTCACTATCACGTTATTTGCCACTTTCTTTATTCACAATGCTATTTATTGGGTTAGGAACAATCCTCCAAGTTGCTGCTGGCAATACAGTTTTACAAACAATAGTTGAAGATGAAAAACGCGGGCGAGTGATGAGCTTATTCACAATGGCATTTTTAGGAATCATACCTTTTGGTAGTTTATTAGGAGGAGCGTTGGCAGATCGAATCGGTGCTCCTACTGTATTAATTATTGATGGAATTGTTTGTATTTTAGGTTCTATGTATTTTATGAGACAACTACCTGCTCTACGGCAACTAGTACGTCCAATTTATATAGAAAGAGGAATTTTAAATGAAGGGTTACATTAACTCTAGATGATAAGAAAATCATGTTTGATAAATCGACCACTGTCTTGGAAAGCTTTGAGCCTCGCTCCGCGAGGAGCTACGCTAACGGAGGAAACCTCCGCACCCTACCCTACGGGAACGCCTTACGGCGAACGGGAAGCCGCCTTCGGCGTCTACAAACTTTCCGCAGATGGACACAGATAAACACAGATAAATTATCGGTGTCCATCTGTGTTTATCTGTGGTTGTTATGATCATAAAAGGAGGCACAAAGATGGTTACAAGCCGAAGTGAATACTACATTTCTCCAGAAGAATATTTAGAAGGCGAAAAAGTTAGCCAAATCAAACACGAGTATATTGATGGGCAAGTCTATGCAATGGCAGGGGCAAGTGATGCTCATGTCACTATTAGTATGAATTTATCGATGCTGCTGCGAAACCATTTGCGGGGTAGTGGTTACCGGGTGTACATGGCAGAAATGAAAGCACAAATTGAAGTTATTAACCGCTACTACTATCCTGATGTCATGGTTACTTGTGATGCACGGGATAGAGAGTTTGAATATTTTAAATGCCACCCGAAATTAATTGTAGAGGTACTTTCAGATCGCACAGAAGCTTTTGACAGAGGTAAGAAGTTTGCAGACTACCGCCACCTAGAATCATTGCAGGAATACGTACTCATTTCCCAAGACATAATGAGTGTGGAATGCTTCCGCCGCAACGAAAAAGGGCGCTGGGAACTTTATCCCTACGAAAAAGGCGAAGAAGTGCATCTAGCTAGCGTTGATTTTTGGTGTGAAATTGAGGCGATATATGAAGATGTAGTGCTAGTAAAAGAGAATGCTTATTAATCCAACATTTCTGGATCGATTCCCAAGCTTTGGAGTTGTTCAGAGGAAAGATGACGCAACTTCTCTACAATTTTTTTGCGCTTTTGTCGTTCAACTTCCGCACGTTCCTCACCCGTTAGCAATAAATTTCCTTGTGCATCCCACCATCGTAACCAAGGTAACTCTGCATTCTGATAAACGCCTTGCCAAATTCCCAGTTCTACCCCCATCGGCTTAATAAGATAATGTTCCCGCTCGTTAGGTGTCATGAGTTGATAAGTATTATCTACGAGGTGATAAACTTCCACACGTGCCTTTTCCACCTCATAAATTGCATAATAAGGCACGCGAATTGCTTGCTCGTAAACCCAAAACTTTCCTGGTTCTCCCTGTGAAGGTGTGGTTTTATCTCGTTCTTCGCTACCATCCCCCGATACAAATTCAATCACAATTAACGGCGCGACATATTCCTTCCACAACACGTAGGAACGTCGCATTTTGCCATTCAGAGTTGGCGGTACATTGGGTACATAAAACCAGTCTGGTGCTTCCGCCCCTTTCTCTGGAGGATCGGTTAAGCGCCAGTAAATGCCTGCGTCTTGTCCGATGCAGTAATTTCCATCGGGATGCAGTTGCTGCAAAACGGGTGTAATTGAGTCAGTTAGTAAGATACTTTGGGGATGTTCTTGCAGATTTTTCACGAACTTGCCGTCAGAGTCTGGCAACTGCGTGTGATCTGGTAATGTTAATTCCGATAGGGAAGTCATAGGTACAACCCAAAGTGTATCTGAAATTTAATTGTAGATTGCAATTTTAGACATCTATAAACAAATTGCTGTGTGGGATTGCGATTATTTGCTTTAGAAAAATTAAGCAAACTGTAAGTTAAAAATTTGAGAGAGTCGTTACTCTCTTAGGGGTTGATGCCCTTTTAGCATTTGTCGTGGTTTTAGTGATATAATATTGGATTACAAAACAAAAGTTTTTAAAGATTTTAAATTATATTACGACTACTCAATTTTCATTTTACTAAACTATTAGAGGATCTGAAGGAGAATCAGCAGCAGGAGTTGCATAATGCCGCAACGATATACACGGTTGCACAGATTGCTCTCAATGAACTGCAACTTGCTCAAGACTCGCAGATGCCAAAGCCAACTATTGCAGCCTTACCATCTGCACTGGAGAAAATTGATCGGACTCAACTACTCAAACAGTATGGCTCTTACAATGCTTGTCGCCAGGCTGCTAAGGAAAAAGGAATTAAATTCTCCCGTACTCCCAGTTGGGAACAGTTAACAGCAGCATTCAGCTACGCACAGGCATTTGAAAAGATAATAGAAGCTTATATGAAAATGTATCCAAACCAAAAACTCAAAGGCACTAAATTCGAGTTCACCATATAATCTCTCAACCTAAGTTTCACGAAACAGTTGGATCGTCATTACCTTTGAGATCCCGTAAAATCTTTTCTATTTGTTCTACTCTCTCAGGTCTATCTTGGGTTTTAAATACTTTTAATGCTTTTTCTAAAGAAGCGATCGCCTCATTTCTTTTGCCTTGTTGCCAGAGTGCCTGAGCTAAATTAGTCAGTGCATCTCCATACTTGGGATTAATATCTAGTGCTTTATTGTACTCTGCAATTGCTTCTTCCCAACGCTGTTGACTTGCGAGTACAACTCCAATCGCATTATATGCCAGGGCATATTTGGAATTTAAGCGAATTGCCTCTTGATATTCTTTGATTGCATCTTCTG
This sequence comes from Chlorogloeopsis fritschii PCC 6912, assembly GCF_000317285.1. Classification (GTDB taxonomy): domain Bacteria; phylum Cyanobacteriota; class Cyanobacteriia; order Cyanobacteriales; family Nostocaceae; genus Chlorogloeopsis; species Chlorogloeopsis fritschii. Next base: position 28,805 of record NZ_AJLN01000068.1, read on the forward strand.
TTTTACCCTGACGAAATAGCACATTTCCTAACTGGTAATATCCAAAGGCATCTTTTGGGTACTTTTTGATTAACTTACGCAAGCTCTCTTCTGCACCAGTTAAATCACCCTGATTGAATAGGGTATTTGCTGTTTGAACTAGTTGCGATCGCTCTTGTGATTGATTGTCAGAGAACTGCGCTAGCATTTGTGCGTTAGAATTTGCTACCTGTGCGAAAACAGATTGACACGTATTCGTTACAGTCAAGATACCCAGCATTAAGTAACTAGCAGTTTGAAAAAATGCTGACTTGAGAGAATTGTTTGGCTTCATCGCGTCACAGTATCTTCTCTGATTAGGGCTTTATTTCTAGTTCACAAAATATATTATCAATTTTCGGTGTTGCTGAATCGCGGTATTGATCCGGATGCCCAGATGCAATATATCGCATCTAGGCAAGGGTGTTGGCATTATGATTCGTTATTGTGCTCGCTTTGCAGGAGTTGTGCTTGAGTGTGGCGCAATTCCTCTAAGGCTAACTCCAAGCGTTGATTTTTTTCATTTAACTCCCGTGTCCGTTCGCGTACTTTCTTTTCGAGTACCTGACTGTATACTTCTAGTTGTTCGTTGGCATCTTTTTGGATTTTAATCAGTTGCTGAACTTCTTGGATCAGACGATTGAGAGAACTAGCCAAGATGCCGACTTCATCATTGGTGGTGACAGGTGCTTGCAGATTGAAGTTAGATTCTTCTGTAACCTGTTGGGCAACATGGGTGAGTGCTTGAATCGGACGGGCAATGGCGCGACTAGTGTAAATTGCTAGCAAAGTTGCGATCGCGATTGATAGTAACAGGCTCCCTAAAATTATTTGCAGGCGTAATTTCTCTGCCCTTCGCAGTTCTTGCTTTGATTGCTCATACTCTTTGACAATTACTTCCTTGAGGCTCTTGATGTCATCAAGAAACTCATCCACCAAAAACACCGACGAGCCATGCATGAAATTGAACAGTTGAGTTCGTGCGATTTCAATCTCATCTGCTGATAATTTTCGGGGATTATTATCCCGAAAAAAAGCTTCTGTACGCTTTAAGTAAGCGCTAAAACCTTTATAATTTCGCAACAAGCGGTAAACAGCTTTTTGCTCATCGACAGAATCATATATGATGGTGGTGTTCTCAATGCTATAGTTCGCTCCAAATTCAGACCAAACTTGCCGAGCTTGAGCAACATACTCAACTAACGCAGCATAATTTTCTTGCCATAAGTTTGGTCGATCCATATACAGAAGTAACTGGTGCTGAGTGGTGCGGACACGAAATACGCTCGTTTTCAGTTGAGATATCTGGTATAGTTTTTCGATTGCTGCTTGTTCCCGTTTTTGGGCTTGATTTTGGTAGCGATCTGCTATTAAAAAACCAATACTAGTTCCTAGTACGGCGATGCTCAAAAGCACTCCGTATCCAATACCTATCTTTTGTCCCACCTTCAGGCGACTGAACCAATACAGAGAATTAGTTGATTGCAAGCGGTGATTTGACTCCCCAACAGCCAGTTCATCAAAATTGCTGTGCCGTTTCATACTTCAATCATGACTGAGATGGGCTTGAATCAGTTCCAGCAATTCCCTAAAGCGAAATGGCTTGGTAACATAGTCATTTGCTCCGTTGTTGAATGCAATCGTCCGTTCGTGATCGTCTTTACGGGCTGTAACAATAATGATTGGTCGTGTATCTCCCCGCTTGCGGAGTTCTTTTAATACTGTCCAACCATCTACCAATGGAAGTCCCAAGTCAAGCAGCATCAAATCAAACTCAGTATTTTGAGCTAACAGCATCGCCTGCTGTCCATCTTCCGCAATAATAGTTTTGTATCCCTGCCTCCGCAACCCTTTTTCAATAAAAGCAGCAACACCCGCTTCGTCTTCAACAATCAAAATTTGATTCATAAAACCAATTTTGATTTAATTATTAAAAATCAACATGAGAATTATACTCATGTTCGTAAACGATAACCCATACCTCTAACCGTTTCAATCAAATCACTGCCTAATTTCTTGCGGAGATAGCCGACGTAAACATCGACAATATTAGAACCTGGGTTATAGTCGTAACCCCAAACGTAATCTAGTAGTTGTTCTCGGCTGATAATTTGTCCTGGATGGCGGCAAAACATTTCAGCCATTGCAAATTCACGGGAAGGCAATTCAACGGCGCGATCGCCTACTTTTACCTGTCGAGTTCGTATATCGAGCGAGATTTCACCAGCCTTGAGGATAAACTCTTCTGGATTTGTTACAGGTTTAGTATTTCGCAAGCGCACTCGAATCCGCGCCAGCAGTTCTTCAAATCGGAAGGGTTTGGTAATATAATCATCCGCACCCCCTTCTAGCCCAGCAACTTTGTCATGAATATCACTCCGGGCAGAGAGGATAATTACAGGCAAATCTTCTCCTTGTCCGCGTAGTTCCTCTAGCACTTGAAATCCATCTTTGCCGGGCAATCCCAGATCCAAGATCAGTAAATCAAAAGTTCCACTCTGCGCTACATCCAGTATATGCAGTCCGTCGGCAACAATTGTGGTTGTAAACCCTTGCGCCCGCAATCCTTTATCGATGAATGAGGCAATCCGAGGCTCATCTTCGGCTATTAAAATATTGGGCATATTCACTCATCTCCTGTGGGGGATCGAGCGGTAAGACGATAGTAAACATCGAACCTGTTCCTAGCTTACTCCGAAGTAACACTTGACCACCATGAGCCTCAGCGATCGCTCGTACAATTGACAGCCCAAGCCCTGCTCCTTCGGAACGACGGCGACTGTTGGAAGAGCGGGCAAAGCGTTCAAAGATACGCTTTTGGTCAACAAGCGGGATGCCCTCGCCTGTATCACGCACCCAGAATCGCACCTTGCCTTTGGCGATCACAGAACCAATAGCAATAGTATCACTCTTTGCGGTATGTTGAGTAGCATTTTGGGCTAAATTCATCACAGCCTCAGTAATTCTTTGGCGATCGACGATAATTTGCCCTTTTGCCATAGCATCTAATTGCCAGTCCCGCTCTGCCAGTGCCACAGCTTTAGTAAATAACTCTTGTGTTAATTCTGCTACATCAACCTTTGTTAGTTGCAAAAAGTCCGAGCGTTCTGCCTTTGCTAGCAAAATCATGTCATCAACTAGACGGCTCATCCTGTCTAGCTCTCCCATCACCAGTGCCAGCGTTTCCTCTTTTTCTTGAGGATCGTCTCCCATCAGTTCCAAATGCCCTCGAATGATGGTAATAGGAGTGCGGAGTTCGTGCCCGGCATCGTTGACAAATTCACGTTGGGTAGCAAAGGCTGCTTCTAACCTGTCCATCATTTCATTGAATGTCGTTGCCAGTTCTGCTAGTTCTCCTTTTCCTTGTACGGGTAAGCGTTGAGTCAAATCTGTTTCACTAATAGCATGAGCAGTGTTAGTCATTGTCCGTAAGGGAGCTAGTATCCGCCCCACTGCCAACCAGGCAAGAATTAACGACACCACAAACACCAGGCTGGAAACTTCGATAATTACAGAAACTGATTCTAGAGCTTCTGCTCGCTCACCTGCTGCACTATGGGCAACAACAAAAACTCCTCGCGTTTTGTCATTAATCTCAATCGGTTCGACCATATAAAGAATCTTGCCAGTATTAGGATCGGAGAATTCCTTTTCTCCTTGCTCTGGTTGAGTTTGTTTTGCCCACTTTTGCATTAGCTCTGAGTTCTCTGCAAGTTGTTTGGGGCGTGCTCTGGGACTAGATTTGTAGAATTCACCATCAATAAACGTGATGAAATAGGATTCATCCTCTGACAGTCGATGCCGCAAGTAAGTTTTAAAAAGCTTCTTTAAATCTTCTTTCGAGGTTGGCGGAACGATTTGTTCTTTTTCGGAGAGCAGCCTGCTCAATCTCTCTGACTCGAAGGCGATGTCTTCTGGATCGTCTTCAATCGCCGACTTGGAAGCAACTGTTTGAGCATTGATCAATGCCTTAAAAGCCGCCATGTCTTCTACCATATCCTGACGAACACGCTCATCAATGCGCTGGTAGAGCCGATAGCGAAATGCAGGAACAGCGATTAGAAAAGTTACTCCCAAAATTAGCAAGTACCAGAGCAAAATCCGGGTGCGCGCTTCTTTGAATACTTGCTGCCAGGCTGAAAACGGCTTGGGTATGTTGACAGTAGCTAGGCGATCGCGATCGGTTGTTGCACTGCTCATTTTTTGCCCTCCCCGATATATGCTCAATTATTTTACTCTTGGCTCGACTACATCCATGTTATCTGTGCGGGAGAATAGCATCAGGCAGAAGATAGAAGGCGCAACAAAAGCAAGAACAGCAATAACAATCTAACTTTGGATATTTGATTAATAGTTTGACGCAGTTATACAATCACAGAGATATCGTCACTTCAACATTAATAAATAGTAGTGACTATATTCATATATTGCACCAGTTACTTTATTGGATTTTTTGTAGGGTGGGCACTGCCTAACTTTCCCCAAACCCTTATTTTTACTTTGTGGACAGTGCCCGCCTTACCTGACTTTGCATCATTAATTGCTGCAAAAATTTGTATAAATTTATTACCAGTATTACCAGTTCTTAAATTTCTGGAGGCGCAGCAACCCACTGTAACTCCAAATGGTAATGGGAACGCGCTCAATCAAGATTCATTAATTGCCAAAGGTTGGGAAACCACTGATTATGTTGGTGTGATTCTGCTGGTACTTAGCCTTGTAGTGCTTGTGGGTATTGTCAGTAGAAGAATGGAATATGCGATTATCTTTGCTTTGATGCTGAGTTTACTGATAATTGTCTTCTTTTTGCTTGCCTAGTAAACAAATCAGTCCACCTTTTTCTCAAACCAGATGATCATATATTAAATTACACAACTAGTGAATGAAAATTTCTTTTCCCTAGCCCCTCTTTGAGCTACCTCAAAGACGGCACGAGAAATTATTGGCAAACTAAGGATAGCATCAGTTTAAGGGGACACCAGACATGACTAATGCTACCCTCAATTTTCAAATAGCTTCTGGACATCAAATTTTAGCAGCAGCAGGTAAAAGATATCTGCGTCCGGGTGGAAGACAAGCGACTGAGCAATTATTTGAGTGGGCTAATTTTCAGCCAGGGGAAACAGTTTTAGAACTTGCATCTAGTTTTGGTTACAGTGCGATCGCTCTTGCCAAACGCTACAATGTCAAAGTCGTGGGTGTAGAAAAAAACCCTGATAGTGTAGCGCGATCGCGTGCCAACATTAGTGCGGCTGGTTTAGAAAATCAAGTCGAAATCATTGAAGGTGATATTTTTCACCTAGAAGCTATACCAGGCAAGTTTGATTATGTTTTGGCAGAAGCAATTCTCACAATGCAATCTCCATCAGGCAAAGCCAAAATTTTGACAGGAATTCACAATAAACTTAAACCCGGTGGAAAATTTCTATGTCATGAATTATTAGCTCGCGACAAAGAAGCAGAAATCCATTCTGAGTTAGCAAAGGTAATAAAAGTAAATTCTACACCGCTATCAGAAGCGAACTGGATTAATGCCTGTGCTACAGCCGGATTGAAAGTGCAAAAACAACAAACTGGAGCGATGGCTTTATTGAATTTGAGCAAAATGTTTGAGGATGAAGGCATATCCAATACGATGCGGATTTTGTGGAATATTTTGACGAAAGAACCTATCCGCCAACGTGTTTTAGAAATGCGTCGAGTCTTCCAAAAATATCGCCATGAATTAGGCTATATCATTTTCTGTGCTGTCGTGGGGTAGGGTACTGGGTATTAGTGATCGGGGACTGGGAAAGAAACGCTCTCAAAATCAAAAGCGATGATTCCCAATCATGGAATTCGAGTTTAAGTATTACTAATTTATCCCTTCTGCCTTTTATCACTATAAAACTTCAAAAATACTATGACTACCACATTCACAAATAATTCATCTTGTGTTAAACAATTGCGAGCAGAAATTGAATATCCACGTGACGGAGTTCTCAGCAAAGTATTATTGAAGGATAAAGTTTGCCAATACACCCTTTTTTGTTTGGCAGCTAACACTGAAATTTCCGAGCATACCTCTACTCGCAATGCCACTATTAACGTCATTGAGGGACGAGGTTTACTAACATTATCAGGAGAAGAAATTACTTTAGAGCCAGGAATTTTTGTCTTTATGCCTGCTCATGCTCCTCATGCTTTAAAAGCAGAAGAAAATTTAGCATTTTTGTTAACGCTGTCAGATAATCCTGCTCAGGATTAATTAAGTCGCCCTTGCGAACTGTGTACCATTTGAAGATGTGGAAAATGCGCCAGTGCAACAAGAATGGTAGCACGCGATCGCTATTCTTTGTTTACCTCTAGTTGTTGATGCACGGGAAAGAGAAAAATTATCTCTAGTAGCCTAATAAATATTTATCCTCAAACGGGGAGATGAGGACAATGGCTCAATCTACTCTCAATACATCTAGCAATCCCCAAGCATGGTATAAGCCGATGTTCTCCCCAGAACATGGAATATACGTAGTGTTGCTAGTTTCTTTCTTAATTGGTGCAGCTGCCCCACAAGCTTGGAAATTGACAACCACGCTGGCTTTGATCTGCGCTTTTTGTGGCTTCCAGGCTGAACATCCCTTAGTAATGCAAATCAAGCAACGTCGCAGCCTCAAACCACGTTTTATTTTTTGGGGTGGGTTTTATGCTGTGATTTCTGGTGCAATTGCACTTTGGCTATATCTGAGCTACCCAATTTTATTGTGGATTTATGTAGGTGCGATCGCTGCTTTAATCGTGGATGCTTTTTCTGTTGTGCAAAGAGAGCAAAAATCTATTTTCAATGAGCTGGTTGTCTTTGCTGCGGTTTGTCTTTCTACTCCCTTTGCCTACGCTGCGACAACTGGAACTATTTCCGCTAGTATCATGGGGCTTTGGGCGCTCAATACTCTCTACTTTTCCAGCACCATTTTCACAGTTAAGTTGCGCAAACCAAAAACTAGTTCTGCAATTCCAGGGGTAGTTTATCATGCTATTGCCAGCCTAATTATCTTCATCCTCTACTGGTTTAGTTGGTTATCTCCAGTTGCAGCTTTAGCTTTTGGATTAGCATTACTTAAATTTGGCATTGCTGTTTTAAATCAAGAATGGTATTGCAGCGCTAAAATTCAATTTGTAGCAACCCTTGAAAGTGTAACTGCCTTTGCTTTTCTGATTATTGTTGCTCTTTCAGTTCTACCTGCGCGCTTAACAACTCTTTAACTAGATTGATAATCATTAAAGGAAGATTTGCCTAAATTCAAGAAAGGGTGAGAACAAACAAAAAAGGTAGCAAGTTTTCTTCTGAATTCGTAACTATTCAACAAAATTTCCAGAATGAATTTACAATTTTTGGAGGTTTGATTATGACCGATACCACCTTAGTTGATGCTGATATTACAATGTCGTCAAAAAGGCGATCGCTCAGTTTTCCTGCTTGGTTAGTACTAATCTGTATCGTCGCTTTTACTGTTTTATTAGCAGCAGGGGCTGCTATTTGGAAAAATGCCCCACCTGTACCAGAAGTAGTGCGTTCTCAACAACAAGAAATCGTCTTTACTAAGGCAGAAATACAAGCGGGGCAAGAAACTTATTTAGCTCGCGGTGGACAGCACGTTGGCAGTATTTGGGGACATGGTAGCTATCTCGCACCTGATTGGACAGCTGACGTACTTCATCGCTGGGGATTAGCCACCGCTGGGGTTTTATACAACGATAATCCTGATTTTTCTCAAGCTGATTTAGAAGCTTTACCAGCCCCGGAAAAAGCGAGTTTACAAGCACTTGTCAGTCAAGAATTTAAAACTAATCGTTATGACTCTGAAACCCACGATTTAATCCTGACAAATGCCCAAACCCAAGGATTGAAGAAAGTCTTCCAAGACTATCAAAAACTATTAGCTCATGGCTCTGCAATTCACTCAATCCCTGATGGCTGGTTTAAAGATAATACTCAAATTAAAAATGTCACATCCTTCTTTACTTGGACAGCTTGGGCAGCAGCCGCAAATCGACCAAATGCCCCATTTTCCTATACTGCAAATTGGCCTCATGATGACTTAATTGGCAACCAAGCACCAGGGCAATTTATTATTTGGTCAATTGTCTCAATCATCATTTTAATTGCAGGAATTGGTGTATTTTTATTCGTCTACTTAACTCAAGAAGAAGCGGATGAAGTCCAACCAGTACCAAAACACCCAGCAGTGCGAATTCCTACCCCTTCTCAGAAAGTCACCTCGCTATTTTTTGGCGTAGCAATGACTATGTTTTTAGTTCAAATTATCATGGGGATGTTTACAGCCCACTATGCTGTAGAAGGAGAAGGTTTTTACGGAATTCCTTTAATTAATTTCTTGCCTTACGCTGCTTCGCGTACTTGGCATTTACAACTAGCTGTCTTCTGGATTGCTACTTGTTGGTTGGCGGCTGGACTTTATTTTGCTCCACGTTTTGGCGGCATTGAACCAAATTTTCAAGCGCTTGGTAATACTGTTCTCTTAGGTGCGTTAGCCCTTGTTGTCGTTGGTTCCATGATTGGTACTTGGCAAGCGGTAACGGGAGTTTTAGACGTAAAAAATAGTTTCCTTTGGGGGCACCAAGGCTATGAATATATTGAGTTAGGAAGGGTTTGGCAACTGCTATTAATTGGTGGCATGGTATTTTGGCTGTGGCTGATGTATCGTGCTTTTAAACCAGCTTTGAAAAAAGAGAAAAATCCCACTGGTTTGAGTCATTTTTTCCTCTACAGTGCAATTACAATTCCTCTGTTTTATTCGGTTGGTTTGGCGTATACAAATCGCACACCTTTAAGCATTGCTGAATATTGGCGTTGGTGGGTAGTTCATTTGTGGGTGGAAGGTTTCTTTGAGGTATTTGCTACCGTTGTCATCGCTTATTTGTGTAGTGAATTAGGTTTCCTCAAAAAATCTTCTGCTTTGCGTGCGACTTATCTAACTACAATTTTGTATTTGGGTAGCGGCGTTATTGGTACATTGCATCATTTATATTTTTCTGGAACGCCATCTTTTATTGCCGCGATGGGAGCAGTATTTTCAGCTTTGGAAGTGGTTCCTTTAACGCTAATTGGTTTTGAAGTCTTAAAGACACTAAAATTATCCCAAGAAGCAGAAGGATTTTATCGATGGCCTTTACGCTTTTTTATCGCTACCTGTTTTTGGAATTTAGTCGGTGCAGGTGTGTTTGGTTTCTTAATTAATCCTCCAATTGTTCTTTACTACTCGCAGGGTTTAAATACTACACCAATTCATGCTCATGCTGCTTTATTTGGTGTATATGGTTGTTTAGCATTGGCATTGATGCTATTTGCTCTGCGGGAATTTGTACCAGAAAAAGCTTGGAATGAGCAGTTACTGCGCTTTTGTTTCTGGATGATTAATGGCGGTTTAGTTGGAATGCTTGTTTTGGGTTTAATTCCCAATGGCTTCTATCAACTAGCTGTGTCGATTAATCATGGTACTTGGTTTGCCCGCAGTGCAGAAGTAATTAGCAGCCCTTGGATGAAATGGACTGTGTGGTTGCGAATTCCCGGTGATATCATTTTTGCCATTGGCGCGATCGCAATGTTTGTATTTACAATCAGGGCGATCATTGCTGTTTTCCGCTTTCCGGTGAAACCAAGGCAAATAGAATTACCTGCTGCTGTTGGTGCTGGTAGTACGGAATCTTGAGACTATTTATTTATAGTTTGCTAGATTACCCAACCTTTTTTCAGATCCCCGACTTCTCAAAAGAAGTCGGGGATCTGTATTTTCGCTTTTTTAAGTCCAGATTCTTTATTCGGAGATTGTCCTCAAATCTGCTGCACACATTTATCTTGGATATGCTCCTCAACCTAAACTTGTTTTCGCTTAACTTCTGGATTTCCAAAGGCGATCGCTCTCTAGCAATTTTTGTAGGGTGGGCACTGGCTAACTTTCCTCAAATCCTTATTTTTAGGTTATGTACAGTGCTCCGAAGTTCTGAGCCTCGCTCCGCGAGGAGCTTGCGCTAACGGAGGAAACCTCCGCACCCTTACGGGAAGCCGCCTCCGGCGTCTACAGACTTCTCTCCACCTTACCTTATAGATAATGGTACTGAACCACATTGCCATATTCACATCTTGCACCAGTTTTTTAATTGCGATTTTTGTAAGGTGGGCATTGCTTAGATTTGGCTCAAAACCTTATTTTGACGTTATGGGCAATGCCCACCCTACGGTTATTGAGAAAGGTGCAAGATATCAGCATATAAACACAACCTTCCGCATTGTGAATGCATCGACTCGCATTGTGAATGCATCGGCTCACATTGTGAATGCATCGGCTCACATTGTGAATGCATCGACTCGCATTGTGAATGCATCGGCATACATTGTGAATGCATCGGCTCGCATTGTAAATGTATCGGCTCGCATTGTGAATGTATCGACTGAACCTTCTGTTTTAGGAATGAGCGATCGCATTATGGCAGTTGCTCTTAACAATTATTCCCACTACACCCTTGTTTCGGTAAAACAATCTAATACGCTGGGATGATTATTGACATTTGGAGGCTCAAATTGTCATCCAAACACCTAGCATATTAGTATGTTGCTGCAAATTGCTCGAAACATATTTAGACGCCGACTAATTAGTGCGATCGCTCTACCCACCACTCTACTATTGCTGTTATCTGGGGTTTCGCTGTGGCAAATTAACCGCCTGTTATCAGCAATGCAATGGGTAGAGCATACAGATTGGGTAATTACTCAAACCTACCGCACCCAAAAACTGTTGTTAGATTTGCAATCAGGCTCGCGCGGCTACTTACTCACGGGAGAGGAAGAATTTCTTGAGCCTTACCAAGAAGCTCGCCCGGTTATCAATGCTGCTTTTAAGGAATTAAACCATTTAGTTTCAGACAATCCCAGTCAGGTTAAACGCGTCAATCAATTGCAGTTGCAGTATCAACAGTGGCAACAGCTTATTTCTCAGGCAATTGAGCGCAAAAACAGAGGTGAGACTGAACCTTCATCGGATTTCAAAGTTCGCGATCAGAAAATGAACGCGATGCGTAGCCAAATTGCAGCTTTTATCGCTACAGAAGAACAACTGCGAAACCGTCGCAGCCAAGTGGTTCGTCGTACAACCACACAGGTAAGTGCAACTAGCGTGATTTTGGCACTGGGAATTGGGGCTATTCTTGCCTACTTTATCCGGCGACAACTGCTCAAAGTGTCGCAAAGTTATGAGAGCGCCTTGAGAACTTCAATTGAGCAAACAGAAAATGCCCAACGCTCTGCTCAACGCCTTGCCGATTTGCATAAGATTGATAGGGCAATTTTGGCTGCCGAGTCTAATTTCACTATAGTACGGGATGCTCTGGGACGATTGTGCCAACTTGTTAATTGTCAGCGAGCATTTTTAGTTTTGTTTAATTTCGAGACTGGAACAGCCGGGTTAATCGCAGACAGCAGCGATCCAGCTTTAAAGGCTTTTGAAAATACAACTTTTCCAATTGAAGATTTTGCTCCGATTGAAGTTTTACAACAACGACAAATTCGTTCGATTCAAGATATTGCTAAGTTAGAGCAACGTTCGCCAATTTTAGAACAATTGCTGACGGCAGGGCTGCATAGCTGTCTGACAATTCCCATACAAGTTGAGAAAACTGTAATCGGTGAACTCACTCTTGCCGCCACCCAAGCCGAAGCTTTTAATCTTGAAGCTCAACAAATTGTTAGTGAAGTGGCAGCCCAGCTTGCGATCGCTATCCAACAATCCCAATTACGCGAACAACTCCAGAATTACGCCGAACAACTAGAGCAGCGTGTGCAAGAGCGAACCATGCAGTTACAAGAAGCTAATCAGGAACTAGAAGCTTTTAGTTACTCCGTTTCTCACGACTTGCGGGCACCGCTACGCACAATGCAAGGTTTTGCTCAGGTACTGCAAGAAGAATACAGCGATCAATTAGATGTAGTGGGGCAGGAGTATATCCGCTATATTACTGAAGATGCTGTGCAAATGGATACTTTAATTCTCGATTTGCTGGCATACAGTCATCTCAGCCGCACCGAAATTCAAATTCAACCTGTTGACTTGAATTTTGTAGTTAATGAAGCACTCAAACAATTGGGCAGGCAAATTCAGGAACGGCAAGCTGAAGTTAGAGTTGAACCTTCTTTAGGGCAGGTAATGGCTCACCGTTCCACGCTAATACAAGTTGTCACAAACTTGTTAAGTAATGCCATCAAATTTGTCAGTTCAGGTACATTGCCTTCGGTACATATATACACTCAGGAGTATGTTCAAGAGGGACAAAATTGGATACGGTTATGGGTTACAGACAACGGCATCGGCATTGCACCAGAACATCAAGAGCGAATTTTCCGTGTTTTTGAGCGTCTGCATGGCATAGAAACCTATCCTGGCACGGGTATTGGTTTAGCCATTGTTCGCAAAGGCTTAGAGCGGATGGGCGGTTTCTCTGGGGTAGAATCGCAACTGGGAACAGGCACTCGCTTCTGGATTGCTCTGCCAAAAGCTGTTCTCAATCACAACGCTACAGCATGATGAATAAAATACTTCGTTTTCTAATTATTGATGACAATCCAGGCGATCGCACTTTAGTCATTCGAGAATTGAGACGAGAATTTCCTCAACTTCAAGTGCAGGAGATTAAAGAAGCTGCGGGTTTTGCTCAGGCAGTGGCAGCAGGTGAATTCGACTTAGTGATTACCGACTATCAACTCGGTTGGAGTAATGGTTTAGAAATTTTACGAACAATTAAGCAGCACTATCCTAACTGCCCAACAATTATGTTTACGAATACAGGCAACGAAGAAATTGCCGTAGAAGCAATGAAAACAGGACTAGATGATTATGTCCTGAAATTACCTAATCGTTACTATCGTTTGCCTACTGTTGTTAAAGCTGCCCTAGAAAGAGCAGAAATGCAACGACGAGTTGCTCTGTTGGAAATTCGCCTGCAAGGGTTGCTAAATCAGTTGAAAGTAGGGGTTTTTCGTGCTAACTCAGCAGGAGAGTTACTAGAGTGCAATCGAGTATTTCTCAACTTACTCCATGTGGATTCTTTGGCTACTGCTCAAAGGGTGCAGCTACTGAATTTGCAGGCAATTTATTTACAATTAAGTAGTTTGCCACCACCCCAGCAAGATGAACATGAATTACAGTTACATCGAGCCGATGGAACGACAATTTGGATTTTGTTGAGTACAGTTCTTAGCACAATTAATGGTGAGACAGTAGTCGATGGTTTAATCGAAGATATCACAGACCGGAAACAGGCTGAAACACAACTGCGTCAACTAGCTTCAACATTAGAAGAACGGGTTAGGGAACGCACGCAGGAGCTAGAAACAGCAAACCGAGATTTAGCAGCCCTAAATCGGCAATTAGAATTGGCAAATCAAGATTTGGAAGAATTTGTCTACTCCGTCTCCCATGACTTTCGCGCCCCATTACGGGCTATTCAAGGATTCAGCGAAATTTTACTAGAAAGGCAAATAGAGCAATTAAGTTCAAACTATCAAAACTATCTGCGCCGCATTGTTGAAAATGCTCGACACTTAGACAGACTTGCTGAAGAATTGCTCACTTACAGCCAACTCAGTCGGGCACAGATGCCGCTGCAACCAATTAACTTGTCTTTATTTGTGGCACAAATCTTGAGACGGCTAGAACCAGAATTACAGCAGCAACAAGCTACTGTACAAGTAGAAGAGCCTTTAGCTGAAGTTATGGGTAACCGAATCGTTTTAGAGCAAGTTGTGATTAATCTGTTAACCAACGCCATCAAATTTGTAGCACCAGGAGTCAAACCTCAAATACGAATGTGGACACAAGAAGTTCGTAATTCAGAGAGTGAGAGACAAGAGAATTCTTTTTTCTCCCCATCTCCTTATCCCCCCATCTCCCCCTCCTCCCCATTTGTACGTCTTTGGATACAAGACAACGGTATTGGTATCGCCGAGGATAATTTTGAGCGGATCTTCAAAGTTTTTGAGCGCTTGCACGGCAGTGAAGTTTATCCTGGTACTGGAATTGGCTTGGCGATCGTGCGTAAAGGAGTTGAGCGCATGGGTGGTCGAGTCGGTTTAGAATCAGAGCTAGGACAGGGAAGCCGCTTTTGGATAGAACTGCCAAAAGCCACAGGAGGGGAATGAGCACTTTTCAATCAGAAGATACAATTTTACTAGTTGAGGATAATCGAAAAGATATTCTCCTGATTCAACGAGCTTTCCGCAAAGCTGGCATTAATAATCCCCTGCAAGTTGTGAATGATGGAGATGCAGCCGTACTTTACCTGTCTGGAGGCGAACCTTATAGCGATCGCGGCAATTATCCTTTACCTACCTTAGTCTTGCTCGATTTGAAACTTCCTCGCCGCTCTGGGATTGAAGTTTTGATGTGGTTACGCCAGCAACCCTTACTCAAACGCCTACCAGTTGTGGTTCTAACTACTTCCAGGGAATATGCTGATATTAATCAGGTTTATGACATAGGGGCAAATGCTTATATAGTCAAACCTGTGGTCTTCAATGATTTAGTAGAAATTGTTAATACTCTTAACTTACATTGGATAATTTTTAACGAAAAGCCACAAGTAGAAACCTTTTAGGTAGCTGGACATAATTAAATGTTAAAGTGCCAACATTTAAAACCTGTTTAGGAAGAGCATTTTACCTTCTACCCTCTGCCCTCTGCCTTCATTTCCAAAGTTTTCATTCAGTTTTTAATGTTAGTCGGTTGCAGCAGTTCTAATGTTACGCATTCTTTTAATTGACGATAATCCTCACGATCGCCTACTCGTGATTCATGCCCTAGAAAAAGAATTTGCTGAACTTCAGGTACAGCAAATTATTCACTTGGAAGAATTTGAGCAGGCATTGTCAAAAGGAGAATTTGACTTAGCAATCACCGACTATCAATTGCGATGGAATGATGGTTTGGCAGTTCTACGGTTAATTAAAAGCCGTTACCCCGATTGCCCCGTCATCATGTTTACCAACAGTGGCACCCAAGAAGTTGCAGTAGAAGCAATGAAATCAGGGTTGGATGATTATGTAATTAAATCTCCCAGCCACTATGTGCGCCTACCTGCTGCTGTTCGTCTGGCACTAGAGCGAATTGAGACTCGACGTAAAGTAGCCGGGCTAGAGGTGCGCTTTCAAACTCTGCTCAATCAATTAGATGTAGGAGTTTATCGTCTTACAGCCGATGGAGCTTTACTAGAAGGTAATTCTGCATTTTTACATTTACTTGGTTTAAATTCATTAACGGAAATTCCAGAAAATCAAACGCTTGAGTATTATTTTCAGCCAGAAGACTATGCCGAACTTTTGCACCAACTCAAACAAGGCGGAAACGTTCGCGATCGCGAGATACAATTGCGTCGCACAGATGGTAGCGTGATTTGGGTGCGAATTAGCAAGACTTTTACCACCGTTGATGGCACTGTTGTAATTGACGGATTGATGGAGAATATCACCAAGCGCAAAGTAGCAGAAAAAGCACTGCGAGAAAGCGAAGCACGCTTTCGGTGGTTGTTTGAATCGAATGCGATCGCTATAGCTTTTTGGGATATTAATGGCAATATCACTGAGGCAAATGACGCCTATCTGCAACTGATCGGCTACACGCGGCAGGAAATGTTCTTAGGAAAATTACGCTGGACAGATATTACCTCATCTGAAAGCCAAGATGTACAGCAGCAGATCATGGCGGAACTCAACCAGTATGGAGTGTCTGCTCCCAAAGAAAAATATTACATCCACAAAGCGGGGCATCACATTCCCGTTCTGATGGGCAGTGCTTTTCGAGTCGGCTCCCAATCTGATGGTATTACCTTTGTCATTGATTTAACCGAACGCAAGCGCTCTGAGCAGGAGCGAGAAAATTTGCTGCAACGGGAACGAAGAGCACGCTCAGAAGCAGAAGCCGCAAACCGAATCAAAGACGAATTTCTCGCCATTTTATCTCACGAGTTGCGATCGCCACTTAATCCGATTTTGGGCTGGACAAAATTACTTAGCACTCGCAAATTAGACGCAGCCAAAACAGCGGAAGCCTTAGCAATTATTGAGCGCAATGCCAAGCTACAAGCTCAACTCATCGAAGATTTGCTGGATGTTTCTCAGATCCTGCGTGGGAAATTGAGCTTAAATATTTCCTCTGTAGATTTGGTTGAGGTAATCTCGGCAGCCTTAGATACTGTCCGTTTAGCAGCCCAAGCAAAAGCAATTGAAATTCACACTGTATTTGAACCAAATATCGGGTTAGTTTTGGGAGATGAAACCCGCCTGCAACAAGTTGTCTGGAATTTACTCTCCAATGCCATCAAGTTCACTCCCCAAGGAGGGCGGGTTGAGGTTAGGTTGTCAAAAGGATTAGGGACTAGGGACAAACAAGAGGATAAGGAGCACCTGGTGCAAGGGGACAAGGGGAAGGATAGTGACTCACATCTTCTCCCCTTGTCGACGGACACTTTCCCCAACGGGGGGAACCCCCGCACGGAAGTGTCCTCCCCAACTCACCTTGTCCACGCCAGGTGCTACAACGCGCTTAACCCGCGCAACGCACTGGCTCCCCCATCCTCTTCCCCCGATCCCCAATCCCCGATCGCTCACTATGCCCAAATCACTGTCACTGACACAGGACAGGGAATTAACTCAGATTTTTTGCCCTACGTATTTGATTGTTTCCGTCAAGCAGATAGCAAAACTACCAGACAATTTGGCGGACTAGGACTTGGACTAGCAATTGTTAAACATCTAGTAGAAATGCACGGTGGCACAGTGAGGGCAGAAAGTCAAGGACAAGGACAGGGAGCAACTTTTACCGTGATGCTGCCACTCATGACAGTGCAACCCCAAACACCTGAAGACAGCGAACAGTCTCAGAAGTCCCTTGATTTAAGCGGCGTTCGAGTCTTAGTCGTAGATGATGACGTTGATTCGCGAGAATTAGTTACTTTTGTGCTCGAAGAATATGGGGCACAAGTGACAGCAGTGACATCGGCTTTGGAAGCACTTCAGGCTGTGGTAAAGTCAAAACCGAATGTCTTGGTTTTCGATATTGGTATGCCAGAAGTAGATGGCTATATGCTACTCCGTCAAATCAGAAGTTTGCCGCCCCAACAAGGGGGAGAGATTCCAGCGATCGCCCTAACAGCCTATGCCGGAGAAGTTGACAAACGCCAAGCTCTAGCAGCAGGTTTTCAAATGCATTTACCCAAACCAGTAGATCCAGCCGAGTTGGTAGGGGTGATAGCTAGTCTTGTATTATGAATGACGATATTTCTTTATCATGTCTATTGATCTCATCTCAAAATATAAATGCTTTAATGGTCAAGTTGGTTTCTACAGTCATCTGTCTTCTAGCTGTAACGCACAAATGCGCTTTGCTGTCTACGAACCACCGCAAGCTAGTCATGAATCAGTGCCTGTTCTTTATTTTCTTTCTGGCTTAACTTGCACAGAAGAGAATTTTATGGTGAAGGCGGGAGCACAGCGTTTTGCAGCCAAATATGGCTTGATGTTAGTAGTACCAGATACAAGTCCCCGCAATACGGGAATTTTAGGTGAGGATGACGAATGGGATTTTGGCACGGGTGCTGGCTTTTATGTGGATGCTATAACCCAACCGTGGGCGTCACACTACCAAATGTACAGCTACGTTGTCCACGAGTTACCCACCGCGATCGCCGAAAATTTCCCAGCTAATCTAGACAGACAAGGCATTTTCGGTCATTCTATGGGTGGACATGGGGCACTCATCTGTGCAATGCGAAATCAAGAGCAATATAAATCGGTTTCAGCCTTTGCACCTATTGCTGCACCGATGCGTAGTCCTTGGGGACAAAAGGCATTCAGCCGTTATCTGGGTGAAGAACGAGAAACTTGGCGTGCTTACGATGCCAGTGAATTAATTAAGCAAGTTGGCTATCACAGTCCAATTCTGATCGATCAAGGAACTACTGATAAATTTTTAGCAGAGCAATTATTGGTGGAAGCCTTTGAACAAGCTTGCCAGGAAGTTAATCAGCCTCTAAATCTGCGTTACCAAGAAGGCTACGATCACAGTTATTACTTTATCGCTTCCTTTATTGAGGATCATATTCGGCATCATGCGATCGCTCTACTTCAATCTAGCCCTGTAGATTCTAATTATCAGCTTTGAGTTTTAGCAATTTAAAATCAAGCCTATCAGTCAGTCGGCGAAAATAAACCAAACTATGTTACGAAAAACAAATATGCTTGAAAGCTTTACCAATGACAAATGACAAAGCGCAAAGTCTTAGATGTCAGAACTTTGTAAGAGAGGACAAATGACGACCTTAAGCAGTTAGCTTTATTTGTACCATCCTAATTAAACTGCTCTTTGCTCTGATGAGTACAAGAGCTACTGTTTGTGTTATGAGTTGATGACTTAATTTTTAGTTAATTATAAATTTTTAGTTGTCAAATCTATTTGCAAATAGTAGAGGAATACCAACTACCAATTCGGCGATTAACTATATCAAAGATATGTCAGTTTGTCTAGTCTGGCACTTCTGTAATTCTTTTACTGTAAAGTATTTGGCGAATATTTTCTATTATTTAACAAAAATTAATAAACTAAAAAATATTTTAAAACAACGTCAATAAATTTGAGGAAGACAGTTAGTAAAATCTGCAAAAAAAGACGGATGATTGTTGTTAGCGTTGAAAATTAAAAGCCAAAAATTGCAAAGTATTTTTCTCAATCATTTGTTGCAACTTGAAGTGATGATTCAATTAATTAGGTGACAAATAACGTTATAATGTCACCCTTAGCCATTAGTCAAAAGTAAAAACATTGCTGGACTAATGATTCAGTCCTGACTAGTAAACTAACAACACTAAACAAACAATAATTATGACTAAAAGCATGAGTGCGGCACTGCGCTTGCGTGAGAAATTACCTTTCCCACTACAGCGTTTAGCAGATTTAGCTTACAATTACTGGTGGTCTTGGACAAGCGATCGCATTGCCCTATTCCAAACCATTGATCCTCAAGAATGGGAACGCTGCGGACACAATCCAGTCGCAATACTAGAATCAGCAACATACGAACGCCTCACTCAACTAGCAGAAGATCCGTTTTATCTCAAACAAATTTCCGCCCTTGGCAGAGAGTTTGACGAATATATGATGCAGAGTAATACTTGGGTGAGTCGGGTAGCACCGCAAGTTTCCGCCGCACATCCCATAGCTTACTTCTGCGCCGAATTTGGCATCCATGAATCTCTTCCCGTCTACTCTGGGGGTTTGGGCATCCTTGCAGGCGATCACCTCAAATCTGCATCAGACTTAGGCGTACCGATGGTGGGGATCGGCTTACTTTATCGCCAAGGTTACTTTCGGCAGCGCTTGAATCGTAGCGGTTGGCAAGAGGATTACTACGTAGACAATCCTTTCCACCGGATGCCCTTGGAATTAATCAAAAATGAGCAAGGGGAAGCGCTTACCATTGAATTAGAAATTCGCCAGCGCCAGGTGAAAGTGCAAATTTGGCAAGTGCAAGTCGGGCGAGTCACCCTTTATTTGTTGGATAGCGATCGCCACGACAACGATCCCATCGATCGCTGGCTCACTGGGCATCTCTACGGTGGTAACCAAGAAACCCGCATTGCTCAAGAAGTTGTGTTGGGAATTGGTGGTGTTCGCGCCCTTAAAGCTTTAAATATTCAACCATCCGTTTATCACCTCAACGAAGGACACGCTGCCTTCTGCACCTTAGAAATTGCTCGCCAAAAAATTGAGCAGACAGGCAAATCCTTCTACGATATCGAAGCCGATGTCCGCAAGCAGTGTGTATTTACCACCCACACACCCGTTCCTGCCGGGCATGACGTCTTCTCTCCCGACTTAATCGACTCCTTCTTTGCCCACTACTGGGCACAATTGCGTCTTTCCCGCCAACAATTTTTGGCATTAGGCGCACGCCGACTTGGCGATCCTTGGGAACCCTTTGGCATGACTGTTTTAGCACTGCGGATGTGTCGTACTTCCAATGGTGTCAGCGAATTGCACGGACGAGTTTCCCGCCAGATGTGGACAGTTCTCTATCCCAATCGCTCCGAAGACAATGTTCCGATTGGTTACATTACCAATGGCGTTCATGCACCCACTTGGACTGCTCCTTTAATGGCAGATTTATACAATCAGTATTTGGGAGCAGATTGGAAAACTCGTGCTGTCGATCCCCAAATGTGGGAGAAGGTAGAAGATATTCCCAACGCAGAATTGTGGTGGCGACATCAAATTCTCAAAGAAAGGCTAGTTGCCCATACCCGCCATAAAGTAAAAATAGCCAGAGAAGGGCGAGGTGAAGAATACGAAAGAATTCAAGCTATCAACACCCTACTAGATCCAAAAGCCTTAACCATCGGATTTGCCAGACGTTTTTCGCCCTACAAACGCGGACATTTACTACTGCGGGATCTCGATCGCGCTCTACGGATTTTTGGCAATAGCGATCGCCCAGTCCAAATTGTCTTCTCCGGCAAAGCTCATCCCGCCGATGAAGAAGGCAAGCGGATCATTCAACGCTTGATGGAGTGGTGCAGACATCCAGCGATCGTCAACCGTGTCGCTTTTATCGAAGACTACGACATCTACACTGCTACCAAACTTGTGCAAGGCGTTGATGTTTGGTTAAACAATCCCCGTCGCCCCCTTGAAGCATCTGGCACCAGCGGACAAAAAGTCTGCTTTAACGGTGGTATAAATTGCAGCGTTCTCGATGGCTGGTGGTGCGAAGGCTATCAAGCTGATGCCAACGGCAAAGGTATTAACGGCTGGGCTATTGGCGAAGATGCCCACACTAGCGATCAGGAATTACAAGACCGGATTGATTCGGAATCATTGTATCAATTGTTAGAGGAGGAAATAGTTCCCCTCTACTACAATCAAGATGAAAAAGGCATTCCCCACGGTTGGGTGCAAATGATGAAGGCTTCAATTAAGACAAATGCACCCCTATTTAACACTGACAGAATGATTGCCGATTACGTTTCTCAGGTGTATGTGCCAGAAATTTCTGTGGCAGTGCCACCGATTTTAGCGAAAGTTTCTGTGTAAAGGTTGGATAAAATTTATGCGCTTAGGGTGGGCGTTTTGCCTGCCCTTTTTTGCTATCCCAATTTGTAGTAATGGGCGTACTCCCAAGGAGCCGCCCAAACAGCGATCGCATTTAAAAAAGTCACGCTAGTCCAACCAACTTATTGCTCAACTCCCACATCCGCTCTGCTCTTTCGTCATCACGGGCTTGGGGAGAGACTCTTTGAACAAAGGATTTACCATCTTTCTTCTGGCGATTTCCCCAACTCCAATAAACACCAGATTGCTTGTACTCAGGATCGGCAACAACCGCTGCAACTCTCTCACCAGCTAATTCCTGAGACACGTATCCCCCAGTGATATACTTCTGAAACAATGGAAAGAGTTTTTGAAACAGAGGATAGTGGTTTCTAAATAGGGGTGTTTCCGCAACACATCCCGGATAAAGAGAACTAAAGATAATACCAGTTGACTCGTGATAACGTCGATGCAATTCCCGCATCGTTAGCACATTGCAAACTTTGCTATCTTTATATGCTTTGACAGGTTCAAACTTCTTGCCATCAATCATGGAAATTGGCTCTTTGAATCCTGCGGCAAAGCCATCGAGATTTCCTAAGTCTGGGCGTGGTGGAATCTTTCCACCCAATTCATCTGGGTTGTGCGTTACAGTTCCCAAAATTACAAGTCGGCGATCGCTGGCATTGGAATTCTTGAGATCCTCAAGCATCAGGTTACACAACAGGAAATGGCCGAGGTGATTGGTTGTAACAGTCAATTCGTAGCCTTCTGGGCTTCGCAATGGCTCTTTGATTAAAGGCATATAAATAGCGGCGTTACAAACCAAAGCATCCAGTGACTTGCCACTTGCCCTAAAGTTATTTACAAACTGTCGAACGCTGTCTAAAGAGCCTAAATCGATATGCATTATAGTGTAGCTGTCTTTGGGTATTCCCACAGATTGGGCAGCTTTTTCAGCCTTTTCTAAATCCCGACAAGCCATGACTACATCCCATCCTCTTTTAGCGAGTGCTTTAGCAGCATACAAACCAACCCCGGAGGATGCGCCTGTGATTACAACCGTTGACTTACGATTTTGTTCCATTTTTTTATTAAAAATATATTGCCAATCCCTTATTGTAAGGCTTTGAGGAGACTTTATTTTTGGTGGAACAATGCTACAGCGCTCCGGTAACGAAAGCTCAAAGATTGGTGATAAAAGCTTTAAAATTTGTAATATCAACTCAATTTTAGTTACGAAAGTTGGAGCTTTAGCGACCAGAATTTGAAGTTTAGTAACACTAGCTTCAATGTTTGTAACAAAAACTGAAATTATTATACTGAATATAAAAAACAAAATCTAGCCAAATTTTAACGGCATAACATGGGCAGTATCTGGGAACTCGATTTTTACTCCCGTCCGATTCTGGACGAAAATCAGAAAAAAGTTTGGGAAGTCTTAGTGTGCGAAACTCCTTTGGATACCCGTACAAATGTTGATTCATTGTTTCGCTATGCTAAATATTGCCCCAGTACCCAGGTAAATTCGGCATGGTTGCGGACGGCTCTACAAGAGGCAATTGACAAAAAAGGAGAAGCACCAATTAGAATTCGCTTTTTCCGTCGGCAAATGAATAATATGATTACTAAAGCCTGCCAGGACATTGGTGTTCCGGCACAACCAAGCCGTCGAACTTTGGTACTCAACCAATGGCTGCAACAACGGATGGAAGAAGTTTATCCGCAAGAGGAAGGATATCAAGCAGGGGCTAATCCTTCGGTGCGTTTGGAAGCCCCTTTAGCCCAACGCCTACCCGACGCTTTGGAAGGACAACAGTTAGGATTTGTGACTTTACAAGCTTCGGAATTTACGGATATGTCAGAGTGGGAAATTAGCTTTGGTGAAGGATTTCCCTTAGAGTTGGTGAATATTTCTCCCCAAACTCCCATTCCTGGTGTTTTGATTTTCTCACCGAGAGCGTTGCCTTTGGCTGCCTGGATGTCTGGTTTAGATTTAGCATGGTTGAAATTTGACAGCAATCGCCAGGGGGGAAGACTACTTTTAGAAACTGGGGCAACTGAAAGCTGGATTTTAGCCAATATCAAAAACCCGCAAATGCTTACCCAAGCTCAAGACTTTGAACAAGCCAAGCAAAAAGCTAATGGCGTACATTTTATCGGGGTGCAATACAATCCCCAAGCAGAATCTTTTGCAGGGTTTTGGCTGTTGTGTGAGATCAATCTAACTTGAAAGAGGGAACAGGGAACTCTTAACAGGGAACAGATATACTTGTGCCCAAACTGAGCGTGAATGGTTGTCTTGACACTCTGTTCTATGTCGAAGCACATCCACACTTTAATGGTTTCAAACTGCGTGCCATTTCCTATTAAAGTGAATTGGGGATTAGCTAATGGCTAATTCGCGCCTCGTGCAATTAACCATTAGCTATTAGCTATTAGCAATAAAAAATATGGTGTCTAAAAAGTTACCAAAAGATACACTAGCAGAACAATTACTAGAACTTGCCTTAAAATCTGGTGCAGAAGTTGCCGAAGTGTATCAGTCGCGATCGCTATCTCGACCGGTATTTTTTGAGGCAAATCGTCTCAAACAGCTAGAAACCAATCAGTCTGAAGGCACGGCGTTGCGGCTGTGGTGTAACGGAAGCCCAGGATTAGCGGTGGCTTACGGAAATGTGGAACCGCAGGCGATCGTGGAACGTGCTTTAGCTTTAAGCCAATTGAACCAACCAGAAGATGTGGAACTTGGCAGTAACTTTCAGCCTGCCTACCCAGACTTAGGAGCAGAGGTGCCAGTAGAGAAACTGGTGGAGTGGGGGAAAGAAACGATCGCTCTGATTCGTGATATTTACCCAGAAGTTCTTTGTAACGGTGACTGGGAATGTGACGTTGAAACTACTAGACTTGTTAATAGCAAAGGTTTAGATTGCTACTACACAGACACTACTCTGAGCTGCTATATCTCCGCAGAATGGGTACGGGGTGATGATTTTTTAAATGTTTCTGATGGCGAAACCGAACGTGGCAATCTCCAACCCAATAAACTGGCTCACCAAATTTTACAACGCCTAGCTTGGGCACAAGAAAACGTTTCTCTCAAAAGCGGTCGTTCCAGCGTGTTGTTTACTTCTAAAGCGGCTGATATGCTTTGGGGTACTATCCAAGCCGCATTAAATGGTAAGCGAGTTTTGGAAAAAGCATCTCCTTGGGCGGAACGGATTGGCAAACAGGTAGTTTCCCCCTCCCTTACCCTATATCAAGATCCTGAAGCAGGGCCTTACAGCTGTCCCTTTGATGACGAAGGCACCCCAACTCAGCCCTTAGTGTTTATTGAAAACGGAGTGTTGCAAAATTTTTATTGCGATCGCACTACCGGAAAGCAGCTTAAAATTCCTTCCACTGGTAATGGTTTTCGTCCTGGTTTAGGTAGCTATCCCACCCCTGGTTTATTTAATTTCCTGCTTCAACCCGGTTCGGGAACCCTACAAGAATTGATTCAACAATTAGACGATGGCTTGATTGTGGATCAAATGCTAGGCGGTGGTAGTGGTATTTCTGGTGACTTTTCCATCAACGTAGATTTAGGATACCGCGTCAAAAATGGTCAGGTAATCGGGCGTGTAAAGGATACAATGGTAGCTGGTAATGTCTACACAGCTCTCAAACAATTGGTTAAATTGGGTGGAGATGCTGATTGGAACGGTTCTTGTTATACCCCGTCTTTGATTGTGGAAGGACTATCTACCACAGGCAAAAACAATTAAATAATTAGCAATAAAAAATTAATAATTGTTCCTAAATATGGAAGTTTCAAGTCATAGCCAGGATGGCATTCAGCTTGATAGGGTAGTTTTTTTTGGACGTACTTTGTCAGAATATACCAAATTTTTTGACCTTGACTTATCCCAATGGGAAGGTTGCAAAATTTTGGATTGCCCATCAGGTGCGGCTTCTTTTGTCGCAGAAGCTAATAATATGGGCATTCATGCTGTAGCTTGCGATTTGTTATTTAATCTTGATGAAACTGTTTTGTTTGATAAAGGCAAGGCAGATTTTGAACACGTTGTGGAGAGAGTTGCTCTAGTTCCACAATTCTACAATTGGGAATTTTATGGAGGGTTAGAGGGATTTAAAAAATATAGAAAGCTTGCCTTTCAACGTTTTTCTCAAGATTATACAATAGGGAAAAAAGCAGGACGTTACATCGCGGCAGAATTACCAAAATTACCTTTTGCCGATCAAAGCTTTGATTTAGTTCTCAGTGGTCATTTTTTATTTCTTTATAGTGATGAATTTGATTACAAATTTCATTTAAATTCTATTTTGGAATTGTATAGAGTTTGTTCGCAAGAAGTTAGAATTTATCCCCTACAAGGTAAAAATGCCAAGCTTTATCCATTATTAGATAATTTAATTTCAGACTTGAAATCTGTAGGAATTACAACCGAAATTGTTAAAGTTAACTGGGAATTTCAAAAGGGTAGCAATCAGATGCTGCACTTAATTCGTTAACAGTGATCAGAACCTTTTGTAGAAAAATAATTTTTAATTTTTAATTTTTAATTGTTATGTCGCCCCCTTTGCTGACTCAGTGGATTCGCACTGTCTGGCAACCGAGAAGAGGTTTAGCGATCGCAGAAGCTTGCATCATTGGTATAGTCGCCGCCTTCTCTGCTGTATTCTTAAAATTTAGTTCCGGATGGGTAGGAACATGGCGAGTTCAAAGTTCCCACATCTTTCCAGCATGGCTGATTCTACCAACAATTGGTTTGTGCTTTGGGTTTTTGGCAGGTTTCTTGGTAGAAAGGGTAGCACCAGAAGCATCTGGCAGTGGTATCCCCCATGTCAAAGCCTCTCTTGCTAACGTGCCAGTCAGGCTTTCTTGGCGAGTGGCAGTAGTGAAATTACTTAGCGCCACACTCGCCTTAGGTTCAGGGATAACTCTCGGTAGACAAGGCCCCACCGTACAAGTCGGCGCAGCTTTAGCAGGGGGAATGAGTCGTTTAGTGCCTACCTCTCCCGATCACCGACGCCAAATGATTGCAGCGGGTGCAGGTGCAGGTTTGGCAGCAGCCTTCAATGCGCCAATTGCTGGGGTATTATTTGTTGTCGAAGAGTTACTCCAAGATTTATCAGGTTTGACTCTAGGAACTGCAATCATCGCTTCGTTTATTGGCGGTGTTGTCTCTCGCTTGCTAGGTGGACGCAGTTTATTGTTAAACCTAGAATTGAATAAATCCTTAAGTAGTTTTTCAATACTAGAAATTCCCTCTTTCCTGCTTTTGGGTATTTTAGCAGGATTACTGGCGGCATTATTTAATCGGGGAATAATTGAAAGTATAAAACTATATCGAACCTTCCATATCACCCTACCGCTAAAGGTTGCTTTAGCGGGATTGACTTCAGGTATAATCGTTGCATTTTTACCTAGTTCTTTCCGAGATAACACTGGCTTGCGAGAGTTTGTAATTGCAGGCGGCGTTAATCCTTCCTTAGCGGCATTCGCTTTTTGCGCTCAGTTTATTCTCACCTTAATAGCATTTGGTTCTGGAGCGCCAGGTGGGTTATTTGCCCCCAGTTTAATCTTGGGTTCTTGTCTAGGATACGTTGTCGGCATCAGCCAAGTTCAATTGTTTGGATTTGGTTCAACTACTACCTATGCTTTAGCGGGGATGGGAGCATTTTTTAGCGCCGTCTCGAAAGTGCCAATCACAGCGATAGTGATTGTATTTGAGATGACAACAGACTTCAATTTAGTCTTACCTTTGATGATTGGCTCTGTTACATCCTATCTGGTTGCTGACAAGCTCATGCCAGGCTCTCTGTATAGCAGACTTTTACAGTTCAATGGCATCAATATCGAAAAACCAATTCCGATCGAGGGCATATTGACAAAATTAACAGCCCAAGATGTAATGCAGCAAAGAGTAGAGACATTGGATGCAGAGATGTCTTTAGATGAAGTCGTGCAAGCTTTCTCTCGCTCCCATCATCGAGGTTTTCCGATAGTAGAGGAAGGTAAATTAGTTGGAATTGTTACTCAGAGTGATTTGCTCAAGATTCGCGATCGCAACTTAGCTTCATCTACTCCTGTGCGAGCAATCATGACACCGCAGCCAGTCACGGTTACACCCATCCACAACTTGGGTAATGTACTGTATTTATTGGATCGCTATCAAATCAGTCGTTTGCCAGTAGTAGAAGGGCGAAGACTAATTGGAATAATTACGCGCGCCGATATTATTCGCGCAGAAGCAGACAGTCTCAACTGTGAAAATCGAGAACACGGCCCGCAACCGGAACCATCTTATGTAGTATATCAAACGCGATCGCCCAGTATCGGCAGAGGTCGATTATTAGTGCCAGTTGCCAACCCAGAGACGGCAGAAACACTCATCCAAATGGCAGCAGCAATTGCCCGCGATCGCCACTATGAAATTGAATGTTTGCAGGTGATTCTTGTCTCCCGTCAAAGTTCTCCTAGTGAAACACCAGTTAGAACAGCAAAAAGTCGGCGATTACTGCGCAACGCCGAAGTTTTGGGAAAAAAGTGGAACATACCCGTACATACGCAAATTCGAGTTGCCCACGATGCCGCCCAAGCAATCTTAGAAACAATCGCAGAAAGACACATTAATTTAATTCTCATGGGGTGGAAGGGTAGTACTTCTACCCCTGG
Source organism: Chlorogloeopsis fritschii PCC 6912 (assembly GCF_000317285.1). Lineage (GTDB taxonomy): Bacteria > Cyanobacteriota > Cyanobacteriia > Cyanobacteriales > Nostocaceae > Chlorogloeopsis > Chlorogloeopsis fritschii. The sequence continues at coordinate 56,627 of NZ_AJLN01000068.1, forward strand.
TCGTATTTTTGGCGATGTGGTAGATACCGTCATACGCCAAGCCACTTGTGAAGTTGTACTGGTGAAATTAGGACACAAAGACGCGGATATTTCCCCTCAAGCATCGTCTACTCCCCAATTCAACCGTTGGTTAGTACCGATGGCTGGTGGCCCCAATGCTAGGATGGCAATTAAATTGCTTCCTGCTTTGGTGACATTAGGACAAGATCCAAAAATTCGCCTCACACGGGTATTTAAGCCATCAGAGTTAGAACCAGATATGAGAGTTTTAGAGGAGGCGATTCGTCAGCTTGTCCGTCGTCGGAAATTGTCTAGTACCGTCATTGCTGCTCCAATTGAAGCCGATTCTGTCAGCGAAGGCGTAATTAACCTAGTGAAAAGCGAAGGTTATGATGTAGTAGTTTTAGGTGCTTCTCGTGAAGGGATGCTGCAACAAGTGATGAAAGGAAATATTCCTGAGGCGATCGCTTCTGGGGTAGATAGTACGGTGATATTGGTTAGGGGGGCGATTAATAATTAAAGGGAATTTTCTTAAGGCGATCGCACCCTATCATTACATTAGGATTAGGGCTTGGGCGCAACGGTTCTGACAGAATATTGGTATCCAGCAAGAAACGTAGACTCACCAAATTACCTCGCCACCAGGTAAATACTCACGAATTTCGGCAAAAACTTCTGATTCAATACCTGCTGCTTCTAATTCTTCTTCTTGACGAAACTTTTCTAAAGATTTCCAAAATTCAGATTTACCATTAGAGACGTTTTTTTCTTTTTATAACTCTTCCATTGTATTAACAAAATTCTCTTTATCTTCCCAAGACAACAAATTAAGGTTTTTAAGCCGGCGTAGGCTGGCTTTGCTTGTGTCGCCGCGATTTTAATCGCCAGGAACTATTACTCATCACTCAACGTTTCAATCAACAAATCTACCTGCTCCTGTCGCTGCTGCAAAAACTTTTCACACTCACGCAAATCTTCCACAGCCTTAGCAAATTGCTCAAACACTTCTGCCAACTCCAAATTACCCGCTTCAATGCGAGCAATAATATTTTCTATCTCAGCAACCTTAGCCTCATAATTCCAAACTTCTTTTGATTTAGAATTAGAGGAACTGTTACGTTTAATCATTTAAATCTCGCATCCTACTCTACGATCTGAGAAGCCCCTGACGTGTCTAATGCTTCTCACTCTTTTGTTTCTATAACCTTTACTTTAACCTCGCCCTGACCAAGTTGAACCAACAACTCTTGTCCTATTTCTAAGTCAGCCGCATTGCGAACAATTATCCCATTTTCTTGCCTTACCACCGCATAACCCCGCTCCAACACAGCTTTCGGATCGAGAGTTGCCAACTTTTGTCGCAACATCTCTAAGTGCTGATTGGCGTGCAGCAATTTACTAGTTGTAGCTTGCATCAGCCGTCGGCGTTTCCAATCTAGCGCCAATAGCTCTTGCTGTACCTGTGTATCCAACCGCAAACGCCGCAAAAGATTTCGTAAGCCTTGCAGCTGATTTTCCGCAGTTTCCAGCTCGCCATAAACCACTTGTTGTAGGTTAGTAATTCGCTGCCGATGCTGATTGTATAAATCTACAAGCGCCGGAACTACTCTCTCTGCGGCGGCAGTAGGAGTATGCACGCTCTCGTCTGCAACTAAATCTACCAAAGACTCATCTCTTTGATGTCCAATGCCAGTAATCACAGGAATCGAACAATTAGCAACTGCTCGCACCACTCGTTCATCATTAAAGCAAGCCAGTTCCTCAACTGCACCCCCACCCCGCGATAAAATTAGCACCTCAGCACGCCCATCTCGTTCTACCCGTTGAATTGCATTGACGATAGATTCAGGTGCTTGTTCTCCTTGTACTGTCGCAGGTGAAAATAAAATATGTAAACCTGGGTACCTGTGTTTGAGAGTCTTTTGAATATCTCCCCAAGCGGCGGCAGTAGGTGAAGTAATAACAGCGATAATTTGGGGGTGAATAGGAAGTGATCGCTTTCTTTCTGGAGCAAATAAACCTTCTGCTTCTAAACGATTTCGCAGTTGTTGGTAACGTAGCGCTTGCAAACCAACACCAGCAGGTAAAGCTTGCCAAACAGAAAGCTGATATTCTCCCCGTTGGGGATAAACTCGCATACTGCCCAAGATAATTATCTGCTCGCCCACAATCGGCATTTGCATGAGTTTGGGCAATTGGCTATTCCAGACAACACACTTAATTGCAGCTCCTGCATCGGGATCTTGCAGTGTGAAAAATAAACCACTGCGGTGATGATTAGCGCTAGAAACTTCTCCAATCACCCAAATTTGCCGCAGTTGTTCATCTTGCTCCAGTAAAAAACGGATGTAGTCAGTTAACTCAGCAACTGAAACCGCTGCATCGGGAATCAGAAAGTCCGCAAAATCCGCACCGATCATAAAAATGCTTATAAGTCGCTACACTTAAGCTGACAGTCTTTGCTGTGCCTTTCCAATTTAGCTCATCTTTGTGTTGCAATAAAGAACCGAGAAAATCATGGAAAAACCTGCTAATTCCCAGTATCCTATTGATAAGCTCCTGCAACAGCGCTGGAGTCCTCTGGCATTTGCAAAACAGCAAGTTGAGCCAGAAAAGCTTTGCAGCTTACTAGAAGCTGCTCGCTGGGCTGCCTCTTCATATAACGAGCAGCCTTGGCACTTTATCGTTGCTACTCAAGATAATCCAGAGGAATTCAACCGTTTGCTTAGTTGTCTGGCAGAAGGAAATCAAGTGTGGGCAAAACATGCTCCCGTTTTGATGCTCTCGATCGCCAAGCTTGACTTTGAGAAGAATGGTAAAGAAAACCGTCATGCATTTCATGATGTAGGGGCAGCAGCGTGTAGTATGGCAATTCAAGCCACTTCCCTGGGCTTGTTTATTCACCAAATGGCAGGGTTTGATGTTGCTAAGGCACAACAGTTGTACAGCATTCCTGAGAAATATGAGCCAGTAGCAGCGATCGCCGTTGGGTATCCAGGTAATCCAGAAGAACTGCCCGAACAATACCGAGAGCGTGAATTTGCTCCACGCCAGCGCAAACCTCTAGAAAAGTTTGTGTTTACCGGAATTTGGGGAAATACTTCGCCCGTGGTATCTCCTTAAAATTAGCGGCTCAATAGTTAATCGTAAACCTTGTCCCTCATTACCAGGTTGAACCTGGTAATGAGAACTAGAGCCTCTGGCTCTCATGCAAAATATGAGAATATTTTTCCCTAAAACCTCCCTTAATTTGGAGGTTTTTTTAGTACCAATTATAAAGTTTCAACAGATTGATATGTTTTTTTTACAAATGGGCATCATAAGTTTACTCGCCTAACAACATCCTGTTTGTCAAGACGGGAATTCTAACTTCAATCACAATCTTTAATAGGGAAACAGCTATGCCTCGTAAGAGCCAACGAGTCAAGGCAATCAAAAAGATTTACAAACAATTTAATCAGCGATTTTTATCTGGAATTAAAAGACAAATTATTTGGTTCCTGCGTTATTCAATTACTCCTTGGAAACGAAGAGGAGTAACAAATAATGCTGGTTTTGTTTTACCAACAGTGGCAATGGTATCGCTGGTAGTGGTACTGCTGACAACTGCAATTATGTTTAGATCCTTTGAACGTTCTAAAAATGCCAGCAACGTCAGAGTTAATGAAGCTGTTCTCAACGCTGCGGCTCCAGCCATTGACCGTGCTAAATCTAAGTTAAATAAATTGTTTGCAGACAGTCGGCTACCACGAGCAACACCCACTGATACAGCTTTAGAAAGTGCCTTCAATACGTATGTCAATGAATATACATTTGGAGATGAGCAACAACTTAAAGTAACTTATGGATCTGACAACCTTCGCTCGGCGTGGATATACCCCGTCGATACTGATAACAACGGCTTATTTGATACCTACACACTTTATGGCATCTACTTTAAAAATCCTCCTAGCAGTGGTGGCGCATTTACCCGTGCTAGAAATACTTTAGAAGCAAGAACTCCGCCAATGGTAGGTGGTGGAATCAGTAGTGGCTGTGAAGATGTTGTTGGTACTAGTGCAACTTTGGTTGGTAACACTGGCTGGTTTAAGGTTGGCAATAAGTTGAAAAAAAGCTTTTTCGTTTATACTGCCAATGTTCCTATTACCAACACTGGTACTTTACCTACTGGATATGAGCGTTACAAAGGCAATAAAGGCTTCTCGGCAATAGAGTATCAACAAGAGCGTGTACAACTTCCTCTAGTTAACAATGCCGTTGTTTATGAAGATGATTTAGAAATAACTCCCGGCCCAAAATTAAACCTGAATGGACGAATTATTTCTAACAGTAATCTCCTAACTGGTAGTAGTTTTGAAAGAGTAACCCTTTATCAAGTTAGTAGTCCAAATTCCTGTTTTTATGAAGCTGACAATGCCAAAATTCTTGTTGGTGGTAATTTAGGGGGAGGAACTTTTACTAATGACAGTGGTGATTTAACCAACAGTACTTATGTACATTTGTTCCAAGGTAAAGGAGTTAATCCTAATACAGATACGAGTAGAAATATCACAAGTAATAAATCTGTTAGCCATTGGTCAGCTGCTATTGCATACAACAGTTTAGCTTACGTACAGCGTATCAATCGCTTGGTTGATGCTCAAATGGCTAATGCTGCAACTAGCGATCCGCAAGAAGTGCAAAATGGCCCTGCGACAAAATCTCGTCGGGAAAAACTAGAACTTTACTTTAAAAAACGTACCCGCCGCGTACCTTACGCAGAAGTTGGCTTTAATGGTAATGCTTTAATGAGCGCTGGTACAGATTACGCCACAACGAGTCCATTTCAATCCGGCAGCAGTGGTGATTCACTCCGTCCAATAGACTACTGGGTTTTTCCCTATAACCCTACTAACGGTACAAATAAAACTGATTATGCCAATTTAACACTTAACACTAGTGGTAACAGATTACTACCTGGTGCAACAGAACCAACAAAGTTGGAAAAAGAAGATGAAGGCAGGGAACGATATGTAGGCGATCGCGTTTTAGTTGGTAATAACCTGCCTGAATTGTGGTGGGACAGCAGCAAAGGTAGGTTTGTTGGCTCAGGGAAGGAAGATACCCAATCCATTAGTAGTTATTACTGGAATTACCCTAACAATACCAACTCTGATAACGTTCGTAGTCGCCGTAGCCAGATTCAGCAGTTGGCTGATTTAGGTGCTATAGGACGAGATGGAGACTGGGAACTAGCAGCCGCCAAAGTACCTGCTCCGCAAGAACCTGTTGGTGGTTTACGAGTTGTAACTGGTGCAGGCATTTATTTACCAGATGGAGCTACTGCTGCAACTAGCGATTTCTCTTCCTACAGTACGCAAATTTGGTCTGATTTGATGGCAGCAAAACGTACTACTGTTCCTGCAGCGATTAAGCCTTTTGAACTCTATTATGGTCTGAATATTCAATATGAGGTGCCTCAGCCTACAACAACTCAGCCATATTTACAAATGCGGGCTACAGCGGTTTATCACTACAAAAGCGCTAGCTACACTGAAACAAGCCCAGCACCAATTGCTTGTATAAGTAGTTACTACGAGCCGACTAACAGCACAACAGCTAAAAATATACCAACGTTTGCGACTAAGACATTGCCTTGGAATACGGATACTAATGGTTTATCCAATAACGGTATAGTTTACGCAGCCCCCAATAAGTCTATCACCGATTATAGTGCAGTTCTTAACTACCAAGCTCAATTACAATATCCCAACGGGCGTTGGGTGAATGAACCACTCAAAAATGCCTTAGCTAAAGCAGCAGCAGATCGTACTCTTTCCGACCAGTCTGCTATTCACTCTGCAATTTGCGCTTTACAAATTTTAGACGGCAGTCTTTCGGTTCAGGGTACACCTGTCATTCCTCACGGTGCAATTAGGGAAACTGCCTTTTTAGATGCAAGAGAAATTAAGGCAATTGACGCAACTACGGGAAGTAGAAATTACGATCTTCTCCTAAAAGACCGACAACCTTTAGAAATTCGGGCTACAGTGCTAGATATCAACTCGCTGCGGACGACAACTATTGGATCGGGGCCAGCCAGTACACAAGAATACTTACTACCCAATAGCGGTATTATCTATGCCACCCGTGATGATGCACTACTAGATGAAAGTGCAGGTAATTCAGCAGCAGCAAAGCTAGAAAGCCCAGTAGACTTTAAACTTGATCCAAATCGCCGTCCAAACGGCATTATGTTGGTTAACGGTTCAAAACTTTTCCGGGGTGCAACGAATACTTATCGAGATGTAGAGAAAGGGCTAATTTTGGCTTCTAACTTGCCTGTATATATTAAAGGTGACTTTAACCTACACACTCAAGAAGAGTTTCGGGAATTGCTAAACGATGACTGGGCAACAACTGCAGGTGGTAAGACATCTTTCTACGAACGCTCTACACTTAATCCCGAATTTGCTTGTCGTCCAGGTGATCCCAGGTTACCAGGAGGATGTCAGGATCAAAATAGTGATGGAAAAGCAGGTGATGAATGGCGACCTGCGGCTGTATTGGCTGATGCCGTGACTCTACTTTCCAATAACTTTAGAGAAGGCTTCCGCAATGAGGGAGACTATGACTGGAAGCCTGTTTCTAGCAGTATTCCATCATCTTTGTCAACTTATTTCTCTACCGTCAACAGCTTTGTCCCACAGTTTAAATGGTATGGCAGTGATGGTATGCCCCAAGACCTTGTTCCAGATGTAATAGGTCAAGCAGCAACACAAGGTTTTCAAGCTAGTTCCTATCTCAACAACTTTGTAACGCCAGTTATGAAATGGACACGAGCTAGAGACTATGCATATGAAATTTGTCCTCAAACAGATATCTCCCTATGTAGCAACCCCAAAAACTGGATCATGACCAACACTAACACTGATCCAGAAGACTATGCAGGTCAAGGTCAAAGTTCATGGAACAGTGGTGGACGTAATGCTGAGGGAAGTACAATAACATCTGTCAAGACAGGATCGGTGGGTAGTCCACCTAGCGGCAAGTGGGCTAACCCAGCTTTCCCAAGAAGACTTGCTTTTAAACGAGATCTTACTACTGGTGCGCTAGTTAGTCCCCTTCAAATTTATGGAGTAGGGAATGGAAACCCTAAGACAATACAGGCATTTAACTTCACAAGTTCTACACAACCAGCAGTGGTAAAAGACGCAGCGAACCAAGACATTTTCATACCTTGGTTACGACCTGACAGTAATGGAAATTGGCAACGACCAATTTTACAAATTGACGAACCTTTTACTACGGAGAGTAATCCCACTCCAACTGCTAGTCAAAATACTATTGACACTGGCAGACACGGAAATTGGTTACCAATAGCAACAGAAACTACTTTCAATGTCATTATTGCTGCTGGAGATAGTCCAGCTCGTTCCAATGAAGACAATGGCGGTTTACACAACTTACCCCGTTTCATAGAGAATTGGAACCCCACAGGAACAACAAGCGATGCTATTAAAGCCAGGATTACTGGTTCCTTCATGCAAATAAAGCGCAGTCAATATGCAACAGCCCCATATATGGCACTGGTATCAGGCTCTTCCCAAAGGTATGCTATGCCTACAACCACGAATGCTGGTGGTAGAATACCTTACTATTTAGCTCCAGCACGGCAGTGGGGTTATGATGTGGCGTTGCTGTCTCAATCACCAGATTTATTTGCCCAAAAACTAGTGAAAATACCAGACGATCTACCCGATGAATTCTTCCGGGAAGTTGGTAGAGATGATGATTGGGTGAAGACTTTGTTGTGTGCCAAAAAAGCCTCAGACGATACTCAATATGCAGTTGATGCAGATCAGCGTCGCTGTAACTAACTTGATGTAAGTTCGCTTAAGCCTTTCCCCGAAGCGGGGAGAGGTTTATCAGAGGGGACAAATTAAACCCATTGAACTCATCTTAAATTTGCAAATACCAGAAACTGGTGAGTAAAAATGATTCAGCACAAACAACAACAAAATAACCCTACATCTAGTGAGTCTGGTTTCACCATCATTGAATCCTTAGTAGCAATTCTAGTTGCCGCTGTTTTACTGGCAGCGATCGCACCTGTCATAGTCTTGGCAACTGCGACTCGCGTACAATCAAGACGAATAGAATTAGCAACTCAAGCCGCTAAAACGTACATTGATGGCGTGAGAACAAGGGCGATTCCTCCTCCTGCATCTACTAGCACTGGTGTGTCTTTAAATGCATCGGATGCCCCAACAGTCGGAAGTTTAACCTGTAATGCTAATCAATACTGTACTGTTCCCGCCACCCCTGCGGACAATTTGTATTGTATAGATGGTGATGGTGGAGGTTGTACAATCGCTAGCACTAAAGACTTGATAATTCAAGCATTTCGCTATAACACTGCTTCTACTGACGCTAAGGCTGGCTACCAATTGGGTTTGCGAGTTTATAGAGCAGACGGGTTTAACTCAGATGGCTCCTTGAGAAAGGCACCTCTTAAACAAACTACTTTCACAGGTGGATTAGGCGATCGCAAAGCTCCACTCGTAGAAATGATCACAGCGATCGCTCCTCAATCAACTTCATTTAATGACTTGTGCAACCGCCTTAAAGATACAGGTAATACAACTTCAAATACTGCTTGTAACTAAGTAATAAAGTTTTAAATAGAGAATGTGTAGCATGAGTCCAATCCAATTTCTGCTTGGTATCCAGATTAAACGTTCTAAGCTTGTTCAAAAGAGTGGTTTTACCCTGATAGAAGTGTTGGTAGCCATGATCCTGGCTGTACTTGTCATCACACCTTTGCTTGGACTTATGGTTAATATTTTGAACACAGATCGCCAAGAGCAAGCGAAAGCAACTTCTGAACAAGAAATCCAAACAGCACTTGATTATATTGCTCGCGATTTACAGCAAGCAATCTATATTTATGATGCAGCTGGAATCACAGCGATCAGAAATCAATTACCCTCTCCAACAGCTACAGATAGATTTCCAATCCTAGTTTTTTGGAAACGAGAATTTATTCCTCAAGCAATTACGGTAACAGGCACGGAAAGAAATGATACTTTTGTTTACTCATTGATAGCATACTATTTAATTAAAGATAATCAACAACCGTGGTCTAACGCTGCTCGCATAGCTAGATGGCAAATTAGAGATGGCGTATTAGCAGAGAGCGGTGGTGTCAGTTGTACTGGGTACACAGAAAAGTATGTTTCTGGTTGGTGTCCTAGTGAAGGTTTTAAACGATTTAGCTTAGATGGTGCTGGCACTCTAGAGGAGAAAATGAATGCCTGGACAAAAACTTCAGCAACTTATACTAATGTTCCCATCCCATTAGTTGACTTTATCGATCAAACCTCTGGTACTCCTCCAAGTTGCCCTACCGGAATCTCGCTGATACATGGTAGTTTATTAGGCTTTTATACTTGCATTGATAGAGCCAATACAACAGCACAAGTATTTTTACGAGGCAACGCTCTCGCACGTCTGCAAAACAACCAATTGAATTACCACAATAGTAAAAAAACTTATTTCCCAACCGCAAGTATACGGGTACAAGGACGGGGATTTTTGTTTACTAAATAGCAATGAATTACGGGGATAATATGACCAAATCAGCATTGAAGTCACTTAAGCTATCATCCTCCCAAAAAACAGCTGGTTTTACCTTGCTAGAACTTTTGGTAGTAATTTTAATAGTAGGGGTTTTAGCAGCGATAGTTGCTCCTGGTTGGCTTGCTTTCACGAATCGACAACGAGTCAATAAAGCTAATGATGTTGTTCTGGCTGCTCTGCAAGAAGCACAACGAGAAGCGAAAAAGAATAAACGTAACTACAGTGTCAGTTTTAGAACTGACAACAATGTGCCACAATTTTCTATTTACAGTGGCACAACACCAACTACATGGAGAAATCTAGGCACAGATGTAGGCATAAAGGCAGGACAAGTAATAGTTGGTACAAATCTTAGTAATGCAAATACTCTCGCTTCTCCTGCTACTGTTGCATTCAATAACTTAACCACTCCCAAAACAATTACCTTTGATTACATGGGTGCTTTAGCACCCAAATCTGGAGGAAGTGATTCTGACATTAATTTAAGTATTGTGGTAGCTATACCTACTGCTAGCAGTACTGCCAGTGGCGTGAAGCGATGCGTTATTGTCGCAACTCTGCTTGGCGGAATGCGAACAGCCAAAGATACGGCTTGTAGTTAAGTAAGAATTTTATCAATCATTTTACAAAATCAATATAAACACTGAACTAAAAAAGTAAAAAGCATAGCAACATTGAAATATCACGCTTTTTAGTTTTTAAATCTCATCTAATACTCATTTGTAAATTAGCTATATAAACTAGCTAATGATTTTCAATTTAAATTTTAAACTAATGATGAATGAAAACTGTGAATTTACCGTAGCAATTCCAACTTATAATGGGGAGAAACGCTTGCCTCAATTATTGGATGCACTAAAAAATCAAGTTAACATAGAAAATATCAACTGGGAAATCATTGTTGTAGATAATAATAGCACTGATAATACAGCTAAAGTTATTGAAAACTATCAAAAAAACTGGCATTTCCCGTATCCCTTAAAGTACTGCTTTGAAGAAAAGCAAGGTGCAGCTTATGCCAGAGGACATGCAGTCAAGGAAGCTAAAGGTGAATTGATTGGTTTTCTTGATGATGATAACTACCCAGTATCTAATTGGGTAGCAGCTGCTTATGTTTTTAGCAAAATCCATCCTCAAGCAGGAGCCTATGGTAGTCAAATTCACCCAGAATGGGAAGTAGAACCACCAAAAAATTTTCACCGCGTTGCTCCATTTTTGGCAATTACAGAAAGAGGGAATTTCCCTTTGCTTTATGAACCTCAAAAAAGACTACTTCCTCCATCTGCGGGGCTTGTTATCCGTAGGCAAACATGGTTAGAAAGCATTCCGAAACACAGTATTTTAACTGGTAGAGTTTATAATAATATGCTTACTAGTGAAGATTTAGAAATGCTATCTTACATTCAAAAAGCTGGTTGGGAAATTTGGTATAACCCAGAGATGGAAATTTATCATAAAATTCCTAATTTCCGTTTAGAACCAGAATATTTAATACCTTTTTTTCAAGGAATTGGACTTAGCCGTTATGTGACTCGAATGGTTAATGTCAAACCTTGGAATAAACCAATTATTTTTTTAGCTTATATGTTTAATGATTTACGTAAAATTATTTTACACTTACTTATATATCGTACAAAATTGCGAAGTGATTTAGTTGCAGCTTGCGAAATACAACTTTTTATCAGTAGTTTTATTAGTCCATTTTATCTTTGGAAAAATGGATATTTTAATCTTAAATAAAAATTTAAATATAAATTATATAGCAAAAATTATGAATGAGTTAGTTAATCAAAATTTAGGGAAGCTAGACTTTACTATTGCTATTCCTACATTTAATGGTGCAAAGCGGTTGCCAACAGTTTTAGATAAATTGTTAAAACAAACAAATTTACAAAAAATAACTTGGGAAGTAATTGTTATTGATAATAATAGTTTAGACAACACATCAGAGTTAATAAAAAATTACCAAAAACACTTCAATAATGTCTGTCCATTAAAGTATTTTCATGAAAAACAGCAAGGAATAGCCTATGCAAGAATGCGGGCTGTCAGTGAAGCTAAAGGCGAATTTATTGCATTTTTAGATGATGATAATTTACCAGAACATGATTGGGTTTGGCAATCTTATATTTTTGGTAAAAAGCATCCTAAAGCTGGCGCATGGAGTGGTCAAATTCACGGTGACTTTGAAGTAAATCCTCCAGAAAACTTTAAAATTATTCAAACTTTTCTAGCTATTAGAGAACATGGTTTACAACCATATTTATTTGATGCTGATAATTTAAGACTTCCTCCAGGTGCAGCTTTAGTTGTTCGTAAAAAAGTATGGTGTGAAAGTGTTCCAAAGCAATTAGTTTTTAAGGGCAGGCTAGGTAAATTTATGCTTGCTGGAGATGATACAGAAGCACTTTTATATATATACAAAGCTGGTTGGGAAATTTGGTACAATCCCGCCATGCACATCTATCATCAAATACCACAATGGCGGCTGGAAAAAGACTACTTAATAGCACTAGCTCGTGGCTGTGGTTTGTGTATTTTTCAACTACGTTTAATTAATGCTAAAAGCTGGGAAAAACCAATCATTTTAATCAAAACAATTTTGGGTAATCTATGTAGAATATTGCAGCATATTTTTAAATATAAAGGTCAATTAAAAACCAATTTAATTGCACTTTTTGAAATAGAATTTTACTTAGCTAGTATGATTAGTCCTTTGTATTACTTGAAATGTTATTTTCATAGATTTTTATAAAGCTCATATCTCTATTTTTTATTTATTTTAATGAACTTTATGATTAAAATATCTGTCATTATTCCAGCTTATAATAGTCAAAAAAGCATTCAAAACACAATTGAATCTGTTCTTAAACAAACTTTGAAAAATTGGGAACTAATTATTGTTGATGATGGTTCTCAAGATTCAACTTTAGAAGTTATTTCTCAATTTACTGACTCTAGGATTAAGGTATTTTCTTTTCCTCATGCTGGTGCAAATATTAGCCGAAATCGTGGATTAAAGCACGCGAATGGAGAGTTTATTAGTTTTTTAGATGCTGATGATATGTGGACTCCAGATAAACTAGAGTTACAACTACAAGCGCTACAATCTCATCCTCAAGCATCTGTAGCTTATAGCTGGACAAATTGTATTGATGAAAAAAGTCAATTTTTACGGCGAGGGACATATATTACAGCTACTGGTAATGTTTACGCCAAGCTTTTAGTAGTTAATTTTTTAGAAAGTGGCTCTAATCCTTTGATTAAAAGGGAGGCTTTAATTACAGTTGGCGGCTTTGATGAGTCTCTCAGCGGTGGTCAAGATTGGGATCTTTATCTACGGTTAGCTGCTCGTTATGAATTTGTAGCTGTGTCATCTCCACAAATCTTATATCGCATTTCCGGTAACTCATTATCTACTAATGTAGTCAGTCAGGAAGCAGCTTGTTTAACAGTGATACAACGAGCTTTTAGTCATGCTCCTGAATCCTTAATGTATTTAAGAAAATATAGCATGGCCAATCTGTATAAGTATCTGCTTTGTAAATCTTTAGAAGGTTCACCAGAAAAATCCAAAAATCTTGTAGCAACAAAATTTTTGTGGAAGGCTATTATCAATGATCCTTCATTGCTAAAAGCACCAGCTTGCCTGAAGATAATCTTGAGGATTCTTACAACAACTCTCTTACCTTCTCAATTCACTAAAATTTTATTCTCTAAAATACCTCAGATATCTAATACCAATACTCTACTAGGTTATATGCAATTTAATCCTTAACTACATATATACATTTATATGCCATTAATATCTATTATACTTCCAGTTTACAATGGAGAAAAAACTTTATTAGAATCTATAAATTCAGTGTTAAGTCAATCTCTTACTGATTTTGAATTAATTATAATTAATGATGGCTCTCAAGACTCAACTCTAAAGATTATTAAAAATATAAAAGACCCTCGTTTACGTTTTTTTTCTTATCCCAATGCAGGGCAAGCTGTCAGTCGTAATCGTGGATTATCCCATGCGGTAGGTGAATATATTGCTTTTATAGATGCCGATGACATTTGGACATATGATAAACTTGAAGCTCAACTAAAACAATTACAAGCACATAAACAAGCAAAATTGGCTTATAGCTGGACTAACTATATTGATGAACAAAGTAAATTTTTATTTACAGGAATGCATTTAAGTAACAGTGGAGATGTGTATGATAAGTTGCTAGTAAATAATTTTTTAGAAAACGGTTCTAATCCTTTAGTTTGTAGACAGGCTATAGCAGAAGTTGGTGGTTTTGATCCGTCTGTTACTCCGGCAGAGGATTGGGATTTATGGTTACGAATAGCAGCTCGTTATCAGTTTGTTGTAGTGCCATCTCCGCAAATTTTATATAGAGTATCTGCAACTTCAGAATCTGCGAATATTTTACGGATGGAAGCTGCTTGTTTGCAAGTAATTAACCGTAACTTTGCTGAAGCTAATGAGTCTGTAAAATTTTTGGAATCTCAAAGTATAGCAAACCTCTACAAATATCTGATTTGTAAAGTATTACAAGAACCTATCAATCAAAAAAAAGGGTTGTTAGGATTAATATTTGTATGGAGGTTTTTCATCCACGACTCTTATCGAGTTCAGCATTTCAAATTTACCTTAACAATTTTATTTAAAATATTAGTCTTTATTATCTTTCCTGGATCTTGGGCTAAGGCTTTAATCATACTTATTAAAAAAGCTAAGTAGTTTTAAAATTTTCTAGCATCAGTAGAACTTTATAGCTACGATTGCGGAAAAAGAAATACCTGAGATTATTTGCTGTGTCTACAAAATTTAATTACAAAAATATACTTTCAGATCACAATCACAGTGGCTTTACATTATTAGAACTGTTGGCAGTAATTTTAGTAATTGGTATATTATGTGCCATAGCTGTTCCTAGTTGGCTGAGTTTCATGCACACTCGCCGTCTCAATGTTGCTCAAAACGAAGTTTACCGCGCCATGCGTCAAGCTCAAAGCGAAGCCAAAAAAGAAAAATTGACTTGGCAAGCTAGTTTTCGCGACAATAATGGTATTGTTCAATGGGCTGTTCATCCTGCTAGTGTTAATCCAGCTAACGCTAACTGGAACAATTTAGATTCTAATATTCGCTTAGATGGGGAAACGACATTACAACAGTCTGGTGGAGTGAAGCGAATTCGATTTGACTATATGGGTAGTGTTGATAAACCTCCTCTGGGCAGGATAACTCTGTCTAGTCAACATGGTGGCAAGGCTAAACGCTGCGTTTTTGTCTCTACAATCTTAGGAGCAATGCGAACTGCCAAGGAACAAGCTCAACCTGATCAAGATGGCAAGTATTGCTATTAAGATATTGTTGGCTAATTTAAACAAGGTATTGCGTGCTGCATCTATCAGAAATCGCTAAACAGCATTTGATTATTTTTACTCGCTATCCAGAGCCAGGTAAAACAAAAACTCGATTAATTCCTGCTTTGGGAGGTGAAGGCGCTGCTCATCTTCACCGCCAGATGACTGAATATACCCTATTGCAGGCTAAAGAATTACAAAAGGAGATTCCCATTTCGTTGGAAGTACGGTTTGCAGGGGGGAATTCCCAATTAATGCAAGATTGGTTAGGAAGTGGTTTGGTTTATCAATCTCAAGGTGAAGGAGATTTAGGGAAACGGATGGAGCGATCGCTTGTCAATGCTTTTGAAGCAGGAGCAAAATCAGTCGTTATCATAGGCACGGATTGCCCCAGTGTTAATATCAACATTCTTACACAAGCTTTTGCAAAACTCCAGCAAAGTAATCTTGTACTTGGCCCGGCAATCGATGGTGGCTATTATTTGATTGGTTTACAGTATCCAATTCCAGAATTGTTTACTGGCATAGACTGGGGAACCAATACAGTATTCCAGCAAACTGTGGATATTGCTCATCAACTGAATTTATCAGTATTTTACTTGCCAACTTTAGCTGATGTTGACCGCCCAGAGGATATATCGATTTGGGAAAATATCTTGCAAACAAGAGGATTCTCCGGAAGACACTAGAAAATGTAAATGTTACGGTGGTGTATTGATAAAGTAAGGAAAAATTTTTACTTGCCATTCTCAAGGAATACTCTGATTTTTAAACAATTAGGTTCGATACAGGGAACAATATTGCATTGAATTTGACATAGAATATTCAATCACTCTTATCAACTGCGAGATGATGATTATGAATAACCGTTTAGCTGCCATCATCGCTGCCCGTACATTAAAGGTAGCCGGGGTAATCTTAATTTTGTCCTTTTTACTTGATGTTTTAATTCTGTTGTTTCCCTTTCAACCAACCGATCGCACTTGGCAAATCGATTTGGCAACAGCGTTAGTAGATCGGGGTATTGTACCAATGGTAGGTTTGGGTTTGCTATTTGCAGGCTATTGGGCTGATAGTACTGACGATGGACGTTCGTCGGGGATAGATTTGAGATTCCCGGCGCTGATATTATCGAGTATCTTAGGCTTGATATTTTTGCTAATTTTTCCCTTGCATTTAAATAATGTACGTCAAGTTAGCGATCAAAGAGTTGAACAAATTAATAAAGAAGCAGAACAAGCAGAAACTCAGCTGAAAAATCAGCTATCACAAGTACAAGCTCAATTAAGTAACGAACAAGTCAAAGCTGAGTTAGAAAAACAAAAAAGCCAAGTTAGAACTCAATTTACCGAACTGCTGAAAGATGAGCAAAAATATCAGCAAGCACTTAATAATCCCAACCTTCCCGCAGAGCAAAAAGAATTACTCAAAAAGTTTAAAGCCAATCCCCAAGAGCTTGACAAGTTCCTTGCCCAACAAAGCGATCCGCAGCAAGCTGCAAATCAACAGCTCAACCGAATTCGTCAAGGTAAAGAAGAAGCCGAACAACAAGCTAGACAAAGAGCTTGGAAGTCTGGATTGCGAATTGGCATGAATAGTTTGTTACTGTCCATCGGATACATTATTCTCGGTTGGACAGGATTAAGAAGTATGAATGCTGGCAAAGGTGGTGTACCTAAAACTAGTATGCGCTAATTCATTAACTGTGAGGCAGTAAGAGACTTCTCATACTGCCACAACGATTAATCATAAAACTAAAAATTTTCAGATGTTATCAATTTACATATTGACCTATAACGAAGAACTAGATATTGCTGCTTGTATCGAGTCGGCGATGCAATCTGACGATATTATTGTTGTGGACTCATGCAGTAGCGATCGCACTGTGGAAATTGCCCGTCGCTATCCTGTGCGTATAGTTCAGCATGAATTTGAAAGTCATGGACGTCAGCGAACTTGGATGTTAGAAAACATACCTCCAAAAAACGAGTGGGTATACATTCTCGAAGCTGATGAACGCATGACACCAGAATTATTTGCTGAATGCGAACAAGCAATTCAAAATCCAAACTGTATTGGCTACTATGTTGCCGAACGTGTGATTTTCATGAATAGGTGGATTCGTCGCAGTACACAATATCCCCGCTACCAACTGCGGCTTTTTTGCCACGGCAAAGTTTGGTTTACAGATTACGGGCATACTGAACGAGAAGTATGTGACGGAGCAACAGGCTTTTTAAAAGAAACTTATCCTCATTACACTTGTAGTAAAGGTTTAAGCCGTTGGATTGAGAAGCACAACCGTTACTCTACTGACGAAGCTAAAGAAACGCTGTATCAACTAGAAAATGGCACAGTTAACTGGCAAAGTTTGTTTTTTGGTAGCTCGGAGGTTGAACGTCGCCGCGCCTTAAAAGATTTATCTTTACGGCTACCTGCTAGACCTCTACTACGTTTTTTGTATATGTATTTTATCTTGGGTGGCTGCTGGGATGGACAAGCTGGATTAGCTTGGTGTGTATTGCAGATGTTCTACGAATATCTAATTTTACTCAAAGCCTGGGAAATAAGGGATATTACCCAACCAAGCTTAGAGACAAAAGCTCTGGAAAGCAAAGTTATATAATTTAATATTTTTTATATTTTTCACATAAAAGTTTTCAGAATAGTTAGAAGTTACGGTTCTAAAGTAAATTGACCAGACAAAGTAGATTCTTTTGCTGGCTAACCTTGCTTGCAAAATGACAAGCAGCTTTTGATTGGGCGCGGTAATATTAGAAAGACCATAAATACTTGCAACAATCGTTTACAAGTCGTAAAAAGAAAAATAATGCTTTATTAGACCAACAGCCACAATCTAGGTTGATATTAGGTCTATATTCACTAAGTAGGAAAAAAATAGCTGCTTTCTCAATCAAGCCATGTTGTTGTATTGGGCAACGACTGGCGGTGCTTGATACGTACAGAACTGTACTTAGCCAATTTAGAAAACTGCTGTTATGAGTACCAATAACAGACATTCCACTAGCCTAAACAAGGAGAACCGGGGTTTGGTAATTGATCGTTGGAAGCAAGATTTAAAAAATGACCTGATTGCTGGTTTATTGGTAGTAATTCCCCTAGCAACAACTATTTGGCTAACAATTACCATTGCCAGTTGGGTTGTTAATTTCCTTACCCGTATTCCTAAACAGTTGAATCCCTTTCAGGGGATGCACCCGATTTTGGTCAATTTACTGGATCTCCTAGTAGGACTGATGGTACCTCTTTTGAGTATTCTACTCATCGGTCTGATGGCTAGGAATATTGCCGGGCGCTGGTTACTGGATGTGGGTGAGCGAGTTCTACAAGCGATTCCTTTAGCTGGGCAGGTTTACAAAACCCTCAAGCAACTTCTAGAAACATTACTTAAAGATACCAATGGCAAATTTCGCCGGGTAATTTTAGTAGAGTATCCCAGACGCGGAATGTGGGCGATCGCTTTTGTGACTGGTGCTGTTAGCAGCGATATCCAAGCTAATATGTCTCGCCCAGTATTGAGCATTTTTATTCCTACCACCCCCAATCCAACAACCGGATGGTATGCGGTTGTTCCGGAAGATGAAGTAGTCAACCTGTCAATGTCGATAGAAGATGCCTTTAAAATCATAGTTTCTGGTGGTATTGTCGCGCCCAATACACCCCTACCACCTTTAGTTCTTGCTAAAGACTGCAAGTTAGAAATGTCATCTCTCGATCCAAAGCGGCAGGCTTTTCCGATCGAAGATGCTTAAAATCCATATTGTAATGTCCGAGACAAATTCATATGCTTAGTTATCTAACTAAACCGATTGCATCTTAATTCTGTTTTAATCGGTAAATCACTTCTTATAAACTCTTACTTAATTTATATGCAACCCAGGAAACCTCGTCAAATCGCCAGGGAATTAGCGCTTCTGAGCCTCTCCCAACTGCCAGCAAACCCCAAAAAATTGACTGAGGAACAACTACCTAAATTAGTGCTGGCAGCTGTACGTACTTTGAGATCGGAAGTACAGGATACTCTAGATAATGCTGCAGCAGAACTCCAGCGCAGTAACGATCGCCTCCTAAGTAGCGAAGTTCGTGCTGCCGATCTCAACTCCGCTAGAGTCATGGTAAAGGAAGCGATCGCCTCCACTCAAACGGCTATCAATCAATTAGGTGCAGCTATTGAGTTTCCAGAATTAATTCAACTAGCAAATCAGGATAAGGAAGTTAGTAGATACGCCGTTGAAATTGTCAGAACAATTGATGAAGAGCGAAACAACATAGATCAACAAATATCTACAGCTTTAGTAGACTGGCAAGTGACTCGCCTTGCCCAAATTGATCGTGATATTTTGCGCATTGCTGTGGCGGAAATGATGTTTTTAGACGTGCCTAACAAGGTAGCAATTGACGAAGCTGTAGAACTAGCCAAACGCTACAGTGGAGAAGAAGGGCATCGGTTTATTAATGGTGTTTTACGCCGAGTTACAGAGCAAAAACAGACTGTGTGAACTGGCAGAGCAGGGGAGATGGGGAGATGGGGAGACAAGGGGATAAGGAGACAAGGGGGCAAGCAGGGGAGCTTCAGGGGCACCAGGAGAACAACCAGCTACTGTACGGGCGGGTTTAAAAGATAAATTATCAGTTCTAACCCAAAGTTAATCCATAAAACCCGCACGGCAGTCGCACTCAACGCGCTTAACCCGACGCCAGGTGCTACAAGTCGGCAGAGCGCAAGGGCGCACTGGCTCCGCAACGCGCTGCCTCCCCTACTAACTACTAACTACTAACTACTAACTACTAACTACTACACTACTAACTAATAACTGTAGTGTGGAAATAGCTCACAACTAACACAACCAGCTGCAAATGGTTTTTAATTGGTTCCGTCGTCAACATAACGATTCTTCTGAAACAACCTCTCAAGAAAAGCAGAGAGAAACTCCGTCTGCAAAACCATCTCCCCCAGACACTGCCGCACCTGAAACACCAACTCCAGAAGCAGAACAACCAGCGGCAGCAGATTTATTGGCATACGCTAAAGCTGCTTACAAAAATATTCAACAAAAACAACAAGCCCAACCAGAAGAAACTCCTTCTAGTGAGGTAACAACTGAAACACTACCAGAAACCTCTGCGCCGGAAAGCACTGTCGCGGCGTCAGTAGAAGCAGAAGAAGCTGTTGAAAATGTTACTGAAGTTCCTGAAGAAACGTCATTACCACAGGAAGAACCAACACTAAGTGTTGCACAAATAACTACACAAGAGCCTGCTGCTTCTAAAGAAGACACTGTGTCTGATTCGGCAATTACTGTGGCGGCAGACACTGATAGTCAAGAAGTTACACCCAATGTGACTGAAGGAGTAACAATTGAAGCACTTACTTCAGAGCAGGAAACAGAAACAGCACCTAGCACCTTATCTTTTTTAGAACGGGCAGCAGCGGAACGGCAAGCGAAGCAGGAACGACTGATCGCCACTGCGATTGAAATTACAGAACCAGAACAGTTACCATCAACTACTGCCACATCAGAAGTAGAAGAAATACCCGAACTGGCTTTTGATGAAGGATTTTTATGGTCAACAGAAGTTTTAGCAGCACAAGGGCGACGTGCGGAAGACGTTTCGATTGAAGAAATTACTTGGCTCAAGAGGCTGCGTCAGGGCTTAGACAAAACCCGCCGCAATATTGTAAATCAACTTAAGGCTATTGTCGGTCAAGGGCCGCTCAACCAAGCTGCAGTCTCAGAAATAGAAGCCTTGCTGCTCCAAGCTGATGTGGGTGTAGAGGCAACAGACTATATCATTGAAGCTTTACAAAAAAAGCTGCGCGAAGAAGTCTTGCCGCCAGAAGAGGCGATCGCTTACCTCAAAAAAATCCTCCGAGAGATGCTGGATCAGCCGATTCAAAAATCTCAAAAGCTTTCCTTTGCTCCAGAAAAAGATACTTTGAACATTTGGTTAATCACTGGAGTCAATGGGGCTGGTAAAACCACAACCATCGGCAAACTGGCTCACCTAGCACAAAAATCCGGCTATCAGTGCTTGATTGGGGCAGCAGATACCTTCCGAGCAGCAGCTGTAGAACAAGTAAAAATTTGGGGCAAACGCAGTGGTGTGGAGGTAGTTGCCAATCCAGGCAAGAACACAGATCCGGCTGCTGTGGTTTTCGATGCGATCGCAGCAGCAACAGCACGACAAACAGAATTATTGCTGGTAGATACAGCAGGAAGGCTGCAAAATAAGAAAAATTTAATGGAAGAACTCAGTAAAATCCGTCGCATTATCGACAAAAAAGCCCCTAATGCCAAAGTAGAATCACTGTTGGTTCTAGACGCCACCTTAGGTCAAAATGGACTGCGGCAAGCTGAAGTTTTTTGCCAAGCGGCTAATCTTACGGGCGTGGTTCTAACCAAGCTCGATAGCACCGCGAAGGGAGGTGTTGCCCTGGCAGTAGTGCAGCAACTGGGTTTACCTATTCGCTTTATTGGTGCTGGTGAAGGTATTGAAGATCTGCGCCCCTTTTCTAGCTACGAGTTTGTCGAAGCACTTTTAAGTGGTTAGCCAAGTGATTTTGATTTTATTTGTGTTTCAAAACTAATAAATTTAGGACTTACTATTCTGGTATTATTCTGTTGAATTCCTTGAAAATGCAGTACTAGGAAAGCGTAAGTCCTAAAAGCGTCAGTCCAAACGCCAGTAAGTCTGTTATCAGGGGTAGGTAACCCTTGCTAGGGTGCATCAAAAATTTTCTTTGACCCACCCAGCAAGGGGTTGTAAAATGTTCCAACAAAACAGTTAATTTGTGTATGTCATTAAGGACATATTTTTGGTTACTTTTCTAGCAACTATTGGTCGTGAGGTCAGATAATATTCTCTGGAGGAAATTTAAAACCTAATGTCAGGGCAATGAAAAAAACCAAAACATCATCGCTTTCATACTGAACTGCAAAGTTTGCAATTATGCTTTCTCAATAGAATTTTTCAATAACTTCTATTGTTCTAGTAGAGTTCAAAAGTAATTTATTTTTGCGATCGCATAATCCTATACTTGGCAAAATATTCTACACCCTTTATTTTCTGGTACCTTTTTCATTGAATTGACTATAGAACATTAATAAGATATTCTCCTACAAGTTTTTCTATCTAAAGGCATATTACATAACGATTCAGTTATGAAAGAATAGAAAACTTTATGGTACTGAGTAAAAACTACTGCGATTGATGGACTAATCTCACATTAAAAACCCATGACTTAAAAATTTTGCCTTGATGAAGAGAACAAATCAAATTATGAAATGCTTCTAAAATTTACACAATACGTCATTCTACTCTTGCTAAACTGACTAATCTTGTCTAAATATGGTTTAGCTCTTTCAACACAACTGTATTTATTCAATCATTACCAATCTGCTTAGTGAAGTGCAATAATGCCTGTGCCTGTGCCTCATCTGCCTTCTGAACCTACCGACAGTAACAGCAGTGCCACAACCGACGTGACTCCAGTTGTGGCACTCAAAGAACTTGTGGCAAGGTTGCATCGTGAGCAGAACAAAATCCAAGATTTATTAAGTTCTTTAGGATTTGCCCTCAGAAGCTTCAACAACTTAAATCAGTTTTTAGAGTTGATTCCGCTGATGGCAACAAGAGTAACAGACGCAGACGGTAGCGCATTGTTTCTCTATAAGCCTAACGGTCAAATCCGGTTAGAACAGCTACACTGGCAGGATAGCCGCCAGAGAAAGAATATCCGCAAAGCGCTAGAAACTGCTAGCAGCCAAATCATTCACGTGCCAAACACGCCTCCACTAGCAACTAGTACAGGTATCTTAGATGACCAAATGCATCGCTATTTGGGGCCAGATATGCAAATATTTGGTACAGCAATTCTGGTAAAGCATGTGGAACGAGGTTGGCTCTACGTTTTGAGCCGCGATCCAGAATATAGCTGGACAGAAACTAGACAAAAGTTAGTCCGCTTGGTTGCAGATCAAACTGCGGTAGCGATTGAAAACGATGAACTTGCTGTAGAGCTACGGAAAAAAGAACGGCTCGATCAGGAATTGGAAATTGGCGCAGAAATTCAAAGGCGGTTGCTGCCACGTCAATGTCCTACCATTCCTGGCGTGACTCTTGCCGCCCGTTGTAAACCCGCCAATCGTGTTGGTGGAGACTACTACGATTTTATTCCTACTAATCAAAATCTGATTTTTCAGCCCAATTATAATCCGGAACGGGAAGTGAGTAGCTGGGCTTTGGTGATTGGTGATGTAATGGGCAAAGGAGTTCCCGCAGGACTAATCATGACAATGATGCGAGGAATGCTACGAGGAGAGGTTTTACACAGTAACTCCCCAGCACAGATTCTGCAAAACTTGAATCGAGTTATGTATGCAGACTTAGAAAATTCTAACCGCTTCGTGACTTTGTTTTACTCGCAATACGATCCTCCAACTCGAACTTTGTCTTACAGTAACGCAGCGCACAATCCTCCTTTATGGTGGCACGCGACAACAAAAACAATCACGCGCTTGGATACTTTGGGAATGTTAATCGGCTTGGATGCCAATAGTCAATATGAAGACGCTAAAGCTCGTTTAGAACCCGGAGATACAATTATTTACTATACAGATGGCTTGACTGATGCAGCTAGTTCTAGTGGCGATCGCTATGACGAAGAAAACCTTGTAAATGAATTCAGTGCTGCTTGTAGATATTGCCACGACCCGCAGGAAATTCTAGATTATCTATTTGAGCGAGTACAGCAATTTATTGGTGCTGATAAACAAAATACCGATGATATGACATTAGTTGTCTTGCAAGTTGATTAGTGAACTAGGGGCGCTTAGGCTAGGGACTAGGGATTAGGAATTAGGAAGAGGACAGGGTGACAAGGTGACTTGGAAGGGGAAGGATCTTGACTCACGTCTTCTCCCCTTGTCCTCTTCTCTCCCCTTGTCCCCATTTCTCCCCCTCCCCTTGTCCTCTTCTTCCCAATCCCCAATCCTCAATTCCCAGTTTGCCGTGCTGCACTAGTTAGGAGCTTGTGATGAAGAATTGCCTGAGGAGCGATACATCTGCCACACCTCTAAACTCAGAATACAGGCTATCAACCATACTATGCCTGCGGCATACCCTGCTGCTACATCAGTGGGCCAGTGTACACCCAGATACAGCCGACTAAAACCAATTGCGACAACTAAAACAACAGTCAAAGCAAAAATCCATTTCTGCCAATGAGGAAATTGCTTTGCCAGTAAATAGCCAACAAAGCCGTAAATCACCAACGAAATCATCGCATGACCGCTAGGAAAGCTGTATTGACTAACATCAATAATACGGTTCCATAACTCTGGACGCGCCCTACCAAATAGCACTTTCAGTAAATAATTTAAGCCGATCGCCCCGATTGCGGCGATGCCCAAGGTTGTTGCTTGTGAGCGGCGATGATAATATACAAGTCCAGCTCCCAATCCCAAACAAACTACCAATAAAACCACTGGTTCACCAAGAAAAGTGATACCTAGCACGATGCGATCGCCCAATGGTGTGTGCAGTCTGCGAATTGCTAGCAAAATGCCTTTGTCAAGTCTTTGAGTTTCCTGTTCTAAAACTTCTTCGGCAATTTGGGCAAATATCCATAAAGCCACCGCTGAAAGCAGCAACCCGACTAATCGAATACTAAATATTAGCGAAAAAATTCGCGATCGCATCTAATTTATAAATTGATATTTATTTAAGACTAGTTGATTGCATTCTGTTGAGCTGCTTACTCTTGCACCACCTCAACCAATTCCTCAATCATGACATCAAATGCCCGTGCTAATTTCTGAATGGCTGTAAAATCTACGGTTGCCAATCCAGGCGATCGGGCGTATGTTCTGAGAGTGCTGTATACTACACCAGAGCGATCTGATACTTCCTTTAACGTCCAACCCTTCTGGGCAGCAAACTCTCTAATTCTTAGCCTCACCAACCCCATAATCTACTTGACAGTGATTTGTATTAGTCATTTAATAATTTTATTCTAAAAAACGATCTTCCTCCGCCCTGGAAAACTGAAGGGCGATGGTGCTGATGTTACACCCAAACCTTGTTCGGGTGTGAAAGTGCTTCGCGCTTTCCAACAACAGTGCCCGCATGGCGATCGCATTCCCATTCAATAAAACCCTTAAAACGAATCTCTCTATTGGTAAAAGGTTATTTGCCAGAGAAACCTATTCGCAAAAGGCTATCCGCTTAAGGATTTGTCTATTATGTTATCATCACCCATTTTAAAAAAGCTTGTTATTCGTGAGTCAAAAATTGTCCACAAATCCCCTGTTGTTCACTCCCTAGCGCGATTTGTGACAGAAGAAGCTGTAGCCTTAATGTTCAAGATTAAGTTAGAAGATATTTACGTTGTAGAGTGCTGGCGTTACATTGTTTATGTTCATGCCAAAGGCGTAAGTAAGTTTGTTAGCTATGCAGACTTTCCACCAATTGTAGGAGTACAGCCACCCACATCAGCAGAAATAGTTAAATGGCGCAGACGCTGGCGAAAGCATCCAGATCCAGCACACAAAAGCCAAGCTCCCAATTGGTGGGTGGATTTCTTTACCTACGAGTATTGGCAAGCTCTCTCGAACGCTAGATTGTCTAACTGGAGTGAATTATTGGGATTAATGAAATTTGCATTCAACGAAGAAACATTGCAGGAACTCCAGCAGAGCTATTGCCATGATTTGTTAGTGGTTAATGGATAGTGGATAGTGGTTAAAAACTACTATCTACTATCTACGAACCACTAACTCTATTGCTTTTGCCACTTTTGCAGCGCTTGTTGAGCCTTATTGTAAGCAGATGTCTCTTCTGGAACTAAAAGAACGGTTGCAATTGCTGCTTGAAATTGTCTTTGCGAAGCTCGTTTTATCGCTATCTCTAAGATTTTTTCACTCCATTGGTTGATTGATTTTTGAGCTTGCTCGAAACCAGGTTCACCTGGTGCGACTTTTTTGGCTACTTCAATAGCGCGATTATAAGTAGAAGCCTGTCCAGGTATGATTAAGGCATTAGCAGCATCTAAAAGAGTTTTGTTACTCATATACAGCTTTGCCTCTATTCGCCATAGTTTAATAGATGCTTGTGCTTGTGGGTAAATCGATTGATCTTTGCCAACTAATTCGGCTGCGGCTATAGCTTTGGCATACTGTCTTCGCTGTGCCCGACTTTCGGCTAAATCTAAGATCATCCTGCTCCAAATTTGGATATTATCTTGAGCTTGCTGATACAGTGGTTGATCGGGCTGAATTTTTCGCGCTTTGGCGATCGCTAAACTGAGATCGCTGGCTTGATTTAGACGAAGGGACATTTTCGCCAATTCTAACCTTGCTTGATTACGCTTAATAGCTTGGGAATTAACAGCTATTGATGAGGGTGATTGACTTGTTGGTGCAGGTGCTGGAGTTGCAGGAGAAGACTTAATAAAGTTGGTATCGTAAGACGTATCAGGTGATATGGGCAGAATTTCCGTTTCGGTGTCATCATTAACACTTTTAGATGACGCTGAAAGCATTTCCACCACTTTCAAACCTGTTTGGTTGCGTAGATAAACTACTGTAATTAAGCCCAATAAGAGCATTGTACCTGCACTCCACAACAGTAGTGGATTGCGCAGCCATGTGTTTGCTACCCTTTTCTTTTTCTTTGTCGTAGTTGAAGACAATGAAGATTTAAGGGGTTGAGAAGACATAGAAACGCTTTGTTCTTCGCCGTGTTGACGTATGTTTATATCAGTGTCAGTATTTGTGCTTGACTGCCATGCAGAATAATTTATTTGAGGATTAGGGTGTAGCGAAGGAGCTGGAAGTGCAGCAGCTAAGATTTCTCTAGAACTGATCGTGGGTGATTGTTCCCTATCTTCATCCACTTCCAAAGTTGGCAAAATACCTTGCTCCCTTGAAGGAATAATAGTAACGGGATTTTGCGTAGGACGCCAGTAGTGTTGGCATAGTTCTGGTGTGCGCAGGCTGAGATATCTTTCTAAGCCCTCTAAGCTATTGCCATGATCGGAACGCAAAGCCTCTAATAGTGCTGCTGTAAAGAATCCGTGACCTAATTCGCTACTTTCATGGGAGAATTGCTCTGGTTGACAAGAAAGAATTGTAGGAATTTCTAGTTCCTGAGCTAGTTCAATAATTTCAACTCCAACAAGAGTATTCCCCTTATTTGCAAAAGCCCGGTTAATATCAAACATCAGCACTATGTCTAGTTCCGCAACTAGCAAGTTCTGCATGATTGCTCGAACTTCGATGCCAGTTTCTTCTATCTGTTCAGGGTTTGCTTCTGCTGGCATCAAATAATCTTGCCCGTTGTGGTTAACACCGTAACCACTAAAGAAAAACCATACTTTGTCTTGTGGTTGCCAGCAGGCTGCTGCCAAATCTTCCAGCAAAAGCAAAATATTCTCTTTTGTAGGATAGGTAGATCTATCACCCAAAGGTGGTGATGTATCTGTCATCAACAGACACTGTTGTTGCAAAAACCCTGCTTCTACTATTAAAAAATCCTTTAAGGCCTCGGCATCAGCTTGTGCACACCCTAAAGGTTGAAAGAACTGATATTGATTTATGCCAATGGCGATCGCCCAATTATTTGCCATCGCGCTCTCTGCCAGTTATTTTTTACTTACTTGAAATCGCGGTTGGCTTTGCTGAAAAACAAAGCTAACCTAGTGTTTTATAGCTAATGGAACATCATCTCATGAAAAATGAGATGTAAACTTTATTACTTGTTTAACCAAGAAAATACTTGTATCGAATCCACTTGATTGGTCATATCCAGGAGTATATAGTTCATGAGGAGTTGCAGTCATCAATCATTAAGCAGATTTTCTTCAGCAAAGCGAAATCCTTTTGAGAGGTTCATTCAACTTATGCCATTAATTGCTAAGAAAATCCGGATCGGTCATGCATTAGTTTTGTTGAGTGTTGCAGCTCCTATATGGCTGCTGACAGAAGCGATCGCCCCGAAGATTGTGCAAGCTTACACCACCAGAGTTGACTTGGCTATTGACCGCTTGCCAGAGGAGAACTACGAAACCCTGTTGCGCAGGGCAGAAAATGCTGCCAGAGCAGCGGCTCAACGCAGTTTTGACCAAGATATCTTAGTAACAGATGTATCTATATTTGTTTCCGTACAAAATCAAGGAGCGATCGCACCAGTTTTAGAATTAGCAGTCAGCCGTCAACAATGGCGCAATCGCCCCGATCCCCAACGCTGGGCAAGATATTTCAAAACCGCGCGATCGCTATTATTGATGAAAGACAATCTTCCTCCCAATGTAGCTCCAGCCTCCGTTCCCCAAGCCAAATAACCAATCCTAACTCTTCCACCTCTACCGCAGAGTCATTAATGAATTAGAATAATAAGGTTGTCAAAAATTGCGTTATCCGCTACTATGGCTGTTCCAAAGAAGAAAACATCAAAGTCCAAACGCGATCAGCGTCGAGCTACTTGGAGGCGCAAAGCAGCCCTTGAAGCTCAAAAAGCTCTCTCTCTCGGCAAGTCGATTTTAACTGGACGTTCTACATTTGTGTATCCATCAGCAGAGGAAGAAGAAGAAGAGGAATCGTAAAGCTGCTAATTGTTAACTGCTAATAGCTAATTGTTTTCTTACCATTAGCTGTTAGCGATTAGCTCTTACCTATTGTCGATAAAAATTAATCATATAAAAACTAAAGTGTTTTCTGAAGAACATTTATTTTTTGGTAACGATGTTAGGAAAATACTTTCAAAAACCGACGCAAGAAGAGAGCGATCGCGTTCCACCCGGACAATACCTGACTAAAGGTTTTCCCGTATTAACTTATGGTGCAACTCCCCAAGTCAGTACAGATAATTGGAAGTTTCGAGTTTGGGGTTTGGCAAAAGCCAAGATATTTACTTGGCAAGACTTTATGGCACTCCCCCAACATGAATTTACTGCTGACTTCCATTGCGTCACTCGCTGGTCTAAGCTTGATGTCAAATGGACTGGTATTAAAGTCACAGACTTCATGGAATTAATTGAAGTCGATCCGAAAGCTGCCTATGTAATGGAACATTGCTATGGTGGCTACACTACCAATATTTCCATGCCAGATTTTGTGCGGGAAGAAAACTTCTTTGCTTTTAAATTGTTTGGTGAACCATTACCTGCCGAGCATGGTGGGCCTTTGCGCTTAGTTGTTCCTCACCTGTATGCTTGGAAAAGTGCCAAGTGGATCAATGGCTTAGAGTTTCTCGAACATGAAGAACTTGGTTTTTGGGAGGGCAATGGCTATCACCAACGAGGCGAACCTTGGGCAGAAGAACGTTATAGCAATTTTTAAAATAGCTAATGGCTAATGGCTAATGGCTAATAGCTATTAACTATTAGCTGTTAGCATCCTAACCAATCAGTCGCTTCAGAAAAGACAACTTTCCTTCATAGGGAGCATATCGCCATTTTAAGTCCAGCCAGAACGAATTTTGCAACACACTTTTATAATGAGAAAAGGTGTCAAAACTGGCTTTACCGTGATAGCTACCGATACCGCTATCACCCACACCACCAAATGGCAAAGATGGCACAGCGGATTGCATGAGCGTATCGTTGAGGCAAACTCCACCAGATGAGGTAGATTGTAAAACTCGCTGTTGCAGATTTTTGTTACTAGAAAATAAATATAAAGCTAAAGGTTTTGGTCGAGAGTTTATCTTGTTGATAACATCTGCGATATTAGCATATGTAATTACAGGCAAAATAGGGCCAAAAATTTCTTCCTGCATGACATAATCATCCCAGGAAATATTATCAAGAACTGTAGGAGCAATATAAAGCTCTTCCCGATTAGTTTTTCCCCCAATTAGTATTTCACCATCATCTAAAAAATTTACCAGATGGTCGAAGTGTTTTTGATGAATAATTCGGGCGTAATCGGGACTAGTAGCTGGATTTTCACCGTAAAACTCTTGCAGACATTTTTTAATACTATCAAGTAAAGATTTTTTGATATCTTGATGTACTAAAAGATAGTCAGGAGCAATGCAAGTCTGTCCGGCGTTAACGAATTTACCCCAACAAATCCTTCTCGCAGTTTTTTCGATATCAATTTCAGTATCTACAATACAAGGACTCTTGCCACCCAATTCTAAAGTGACTGGTGTCAAATGTTTAGCAGCTGCTTCCATGACAATTTTGCCCACAGCAGTACCACCAGTAAAAAAGATGTGATCAAACTTTTTTGCTAGTAGTGTTTGACTTGTTTCTATCCCACCTTCTACTACAGCAATATAAGCCGGATCGAAAGTTTTTCCAATCATCTTGGCTATCAAACGAGAGGTGTGAGGAGCAAATTCTGAAGGCTTGAGGATGGCGCAGTTACCAGCAGCGATCGCACCTACTAGCGGTGCAATCATTAAGTGAAATGGATAGTTCCAAGGGCTGATAATCAAAACCACACCTAGTGGTTCTGGTTGAATTCGTGCTGAGTAGGGAAAAAACTCGAAAGATACTGCTGCTTTTTTGGGTTTAATCCAATTCTTGATATTTTTGATTGCATAATCGATTTCTTTAATTGTACTAATTTCTGTAAGATAACTTTCAAATATTGGCTTGTGTAAATCTGCTGATAATGCTTGTAAAATCGCCTGTTTATGTTCAATAACTACTTGCTTTAGACTTCTCAGCTTTTCCAGGCGAAAGCCTATATCTTTTGTTTGACCTGTTTGAAAAAAATTACGTTGTTTGCAAACAAGCTCATGTATTGAGGATTCAAAACTCATCTTTTAACCCTAAAAAATATGAGAATAACTTTACTGTTTAATAGGTAAATTCACGATAAATACACTACCTTTACCTACTTCTGAATCAACTTCGATGGTGCCTTTATGTGCCTCCACAATTCGCCGAGAAAGGTACAGCCCTAAACCACTACCAGAACGCTTGTGACTGCCTGGGCGAAATCTCTCAAACAAAGTTGCTTGCTCTTGAGGAGGAATACCTACTCCTGTATCGGCAACTTTGATGATAATGCTTTCACCAGAAGTGATAGATGGTGTGAGATGTACTGTCACGGAGCCAGTATCGGTAAATTTAATTGCATTACCGATCAAGTTGGTAAATAGCCGATGCAGTTCTAAGCGATCGCCCACGACTGTGCTTGTAGTTGACTCTTCACCAATATCCAAATTTACAGCCAGCCCCTTTTGTTGAGCTAAAGGAGTTAATTCACCTGCAACTTCTTTAAGTAACTGTGCTAAATTTACTGGTTGAAATGCCAGAGCTTTACGACCCGCTTCAAAACGATAAACTTCTAGTAAGGTGTTTACCATAGTCAAAAGATTACTGTTGCTGCGAGCCATGATTGTAATCACTTCTTGCATTTGGGGCGATAGCTGTCCCAAAGCTCCCTCGTGGAACAACATTAGCATTCGATCCGCCGCTACTAAGGGAGTACGTAAGTCGTGAGTCAGGCGAGAGACAAAATCTTCCCTTTGGCGGGCAATTTCATCCCGTTCATCAATGCTGTGCTTGAGGCGAAGTAGCGATCGCACCCGTGCCAATAATTCGTCTACGGTTACAGGTTTGCGGATAAAATCATCTGCGCCTAAGTCTAGCCCATGCGCGACATTCGGTGAGTCATGGGCAGTAATAAGTAAAATTGGCACAAACGGTAAACTTTTGTTTTCCCTAATACACTTAGTGACTTCGTAGCCATCCATCCCCGGCATCATCAGATCCAGCAACACTAAATCAAAAGTTGATTCAGCGATTTTTGTGAGTGCGGAAACACCATTTTCTGCTGTGGCAACTATGTAGCCTTCTTCCTCCAAAATAGTTTTAATTAAAAATACGTTATCTGGAGAATCATCAACTACCAGTATTTTGTCAGTGCGAGAAGATAGAGCATTCATTGGGCTTAATTTTCGGATAAAAGTTTTGCTTTGACAAGTAAATAGTTTGGTATATATTGTTTTTTATTTTATAATTAACATCGCTCAAGAAATTTTATTTACCAATAAATAGCCACCAATCTACTGTATCAACAACAGATGGAGCGATTTAACAAATAAACACATTGCAAAATGATGGAACTTATCCAAGGAGCAACTAGCCAAATTACTGGATCGTGAAAAATGGGTAGTTGGTGTCTGTTTTGGCTTTGACTAGCAATATTTGCTACTGCATCACTAATACAGTTGTAGTATGTGGAGATTAAATATCCTGACCTCAAAATTAGGCGATCGCATCTTTAACTTTCGATTGCATCAGTTAGGATAATGCTTTTAAAATAGCTTCTATATGCTGTTTCAGGTTTGGCAAATCTCGCTCAACAACAGACCAAACCACGTCTAAATCAATTTCAAAGTAACTGTGAGTCAAAATATTTCGCATCCCGATCATCTGTGACCAAGGAACTTCAGGATATTGTAACCTCGTTTCAGCAGATAAGGCACGAGATGCTTCACCAATTATTTGCAGATGTTACTAAGTTTGAATTAGTTCATTTTGTTCAAAGCTTTGTCTTCCTTGAATTGCGTACTTGTTTATACGTTCAATTGCTTCTAATATGTCACGCAACTTTTCGCTGTTGTCTCTCATAATGGAACAGCCTCTTTCAAAACCCGTTCCCGAATACGTTGTCGTAATCCCTTTTCAGTTACTATATCTACATCGCGATCCAATAGCTCTTGCAACTCCATTAGCAGCCCACCTAAGTCAAAAAGGCTTCTTCCAGGTTCCATTCCAAAAAATCCACATCACTGTTTGCATCAGCCTCTCGGCGTGCTATGGAACCAAAAATACGTATGTTGTATGCTCCGTGTTTGGCAGCACTTTGGAGGATTTCTTCTCGTTTTGATTCCAAAAGCTCGTAAATATTCATGGTTTGACTTGCTTGCCTAGAAACCAGTTTAGCCACATTTACAGCCAGATATGATGACGCGATCGCATTCTCATATTACGACAAAGTAGGCGATCACCCTCCATTACACAATTTGCACTGACTGAGTGTTAATTTCTGTTAAATTAGCTAATCTTATATCATTCGTGAATAATATCGCATTTAGAGATTTTGTAGTTGCTACAATTATTGCGTCAGGAAGCCTGAGTCTGTATTTTTTGCGAAGTGCTATTGTTAAATTTTTGATATTACTATCAATGCCAACAACTGAAATTTTATTTAAAAAATCAATAACTTGTATTTCTTCATCTGAACTTAAACTGGGATAAGACAATAATTCAATTTCAGTAATAACTGAAACAAAATACTGTCCTGATGGCAAGGGATTTGTTAACCTACCACCCAAAAAGTACAGCACTATATTTGTATCTAATAATATTAAAGGCTGTGTTAACTCCATTCATCTCTAATGTTCTGCTGATATTCTAAAGGGTCTTGGATTAATTTAATTACACCCGCATATTTATTTAAATCAAAGTTTACTTGTTGTTGTAATTCATAAGCTTTTAATATTTGCTCAATTTTCTGCCAGTCTTGATAATCAATCAAAACTGCTACTGGACGCATTGCTTCGTCAGTCACAATTTTTTTGTTAACAGGTAACATAACTATTTGCTTAGGATACAATATTGAACTTTTTTATCTTAGCTTTTTCACCTGTTAAAGGAATGCATTACATAGAAACAGTTTAGCCACATTTACAGCCAGATGTGATGAGGCGATCGCATTCTCATGTTACAACAAAGCAGGTGATCGCGATTTTACTAAAACAAAAAGTATCGCTGTGCCATTGGCAGAACTGTCGCAGGTTCACAAGTTAGCAATTCCCCATCTGCCCTCACTTCATAAGTTTCTGGATCTACTTCTATATGGGGTAACGCATCATTTAGTTTCATATCCTGCTTGCTCAACTGACGTGTTCCACAAACAGCCACTGCTTGCTTTTGCAATCCCAATTGGCTCGGAATTTCCCTTTCTAACGCTGCTTGCGAAACAAAAGTGAACGACGTGGCGTGACGCGCGCCTGCAAAACTACCAAACATCGGGCGCATATGCACTGGTTGCGGTGTGGGAATACTAGCATTAGCATCACCCATTTGCGCCCAGGCGATCGCACCGCCTTTAATCACGATCTCCGGTTTGACACCAAAAAATGCTGGATGCCACAAACACAAATCAGCTAGTTTACCCTCTTCAACTGAACCTACATACTGAGAAATTCCGTGAGTAATTGCTGGATTAATTGTGTATTTAGCGACATATCTTTTTGCCCGCAAGTTATCTGCTCTTTGTTCTCCTCCTGGGAGAGAAGTTGGAGTGAGATTTCCACGTTGCACTTTCATCTTGTGTGCTGTCTGCCATGTGCGAATTATTACTTCTCCTACTCTTCCCATTGCTTGAGAGTCAGAAGAAATCATACTAAACGCGCCCAAATCGTGCAAAATGTCTTCAGCAGCGATAGTTTCCCGGCGAATACGCGACTCCGCAAACGCCACATCTTCAGCAATACCCGGATCGAGGTGATGACACACCATTAACATATCTAGGTGTTCGTCTAAGGTATTGAGAGTGTAAGGGCGTGTAGGATTAGTGGAAGATGGCAGGACATTCCTTTCACCGCAAACTTTGATAATATCGGGTGCGTGTCCGCCACCTGCGCCTTCTGTGTGGTAAGTATGAATGACACGATTTTTGAAGGCAGCGATAGTATTTTCCACAAATCCTGCTTCGTTCAACGTGTCGGTGTGAATTGCAACCTGCACGTCATATTCATTGGCAATGCTAAGGCAGGTATCAATTGCTGCTGGTGTTGTTCCCCAATCTTCGTGCAACTTCAACCCCATGACACCAGCTACCACTTGTTCCACCAGCCCTTGAGGCTGGCTGGCATTGCCTTTACCTAAAAATCCTAAGTTCACAGGAAAAGCGTCAGCCGCTTGTAGCATACGGTAAATATTCCAAGGGCCAGGTGTGCAAGTAGTAGCATTTGTACCTGTAGCCGGGCCTGTACCACCGCCAATCATTGTAGTAATACCAGAAGCGATCGCAACTTCAATTTGCTGGGGGCAGATAAAATGAATGTGGGCATCAATACCACCAGCAGTAAGAATCATTCCTTCTCCGGCGACGGCTTCTGTGCCGGGGCCAATAATAATGTCTACATTGTCTTGAATGTAGGGATTTCCAGCTTTACCGATTTTGAATATTTTGCCATCTTTGATACCGATATCTGCTTTGACTACACCCCACCAATCGAGAATCAAAGCGTTAGTAATTACCAGATCAACAGCACCATCGGCATTAGAAATAGGAGATTGTCCCATTCCGTCTCTAATTACTTTTCCGCCGCCAAATTTTACTTCATCCCCGTAGGTAGTTAAATCTTGTTCAACTTCTATAAATAATTCTGTATCAGCAAGGCGGATGCGATCGCCTGTTGTGGGGCCATAAGTTTCTGCGTAAGCGCGGCGATCCATTCTGTAAGGCATAATACATTCCTTGAAACTAACGTGTAG
The DNA here is from genome assembly GCF_000317285.1 of Chlorogloeopsis fritschii PCC 6912. Classification (GTDB taxonomy): domain Bacteria; phylum Cyanobacteriota; class Cyanobacteriia; order Cyanobacteriales; family Nostocaceae; genus Chlorogloeopsis; species Chlorogloeopsis fritschii. The sequence goes on from NZ_AJLN01000068.1 coordinate 92,109, forward strand.
CCAATAAACTCTAACTCCGCGTTCCTTTGCGTACCTCTGCGTTTAAAAATAAATATACTTAGAGGTTGCCATTAATTCTGCCGTTAAAACCATAAACTTGACGACTACCAACTAAAGGAACTAACGTCACTTCTTTTTCATCCCCTGGTTCAAAACGAACTGCGGTGCCGGCGGGAATATCGAGGCGCATTCCCCGCGCTTGTTCTCGTTCAAAGTTTAAAGCGGCGTTAACTTCAAAAAAATGAAAGTGAGAACCAACTTGAATTGGGCGATCGCCTGTATTTGATACTCGCAATTTTACCGTCGAACGCCCCGCGTTGAGTTCGATTTCTCCTTGTGGTGTAATGATTTCTCCTGGAATCATAATTTTTAGGTTTTTGCGTCAAACTAATGAATTGGATTATGCACCGTCACAAGCTTAGTTCCATCTGGGAAAGTTGCTTCCACCTGCACTTGATGAATCATTTCTGGCACTCCTTCCATCACATCATCTCGCGTCAGGAGAGTGGTGCCATAACTCATTAACTCTGCAACTGTTCTGCCGTCTCTCGCTCCTTCTAAAATGGCAGCAGAAATATAAGCAATTGCTTCTGGATAATTTAATTTCAAACCTCTTGCTTTACGTCTTTCTGCTAGTAAAGCAGCAGTAAAAATAAGTAGTTTATCTTTTTCCTGAGGCGTCAGTTGCATCCCGATCTCCTTATTGGTGGCAGTTTGTTTAGATCTGCCAAACTCTGGGCAGACAGCTAACACGACTCAAAAAAGATACACGCAGTAGCTGCCAGACACTGATAAACCAGTTTCTCACTTCAGCAGTAGAAGAACCACGGTATCGACACAAAAATCCATGTTCTAGACGAGTAACACCAACTTCACCTTCTCCATGCCATAAATCACGTGCTTTTTCAATCATGTCTTGCGAAACAGCACCTTGAACCCAAACTAAACTGCCTGCGATCGCTTGTCCATTTAATCCGTGAGGGCTGTGAAAAATTTTGTCGCTACCGGGTAACCATTGTCTATCTATCCATAAGGGTTTGCCCTGCTGCCAAATTTCGGTGTGCGATCGCCACTCTCCTTGTACAAACTTTTCTCCTCTGGCAGTGCGACCAAATCTAGTTATTTCCCAGCCTAAATAACTTGCTCCCGTAGCTAATTCTACTCGTAAATCTTGCCGATACAACGCACTATTGAACACAATCGTTTCTTGGGGTAACCACTCCAAACAAGCATTTGCATCAATTTGAATATTGATGGTTTGTCTTGCTCGTAACCCATTAGTACGATAAATCTTACTAGCAGCGGCGGTGGTAATTAATGCTTGGGCGTGAGGTTCGAGGTGAAAATTGCACGACAGGCGATCGCCTCCCACAATCCCACCAGCAGTATGCAAAATCACACTATGACAAACATTTTTTCCCTCTGGGTAAAACGGGCGTTGCACCTTTAATGGTGCTTGAGATTGACTGTGAATTAGTTGGGTTTCACCTTGAGTGCGAGCATATACTAAGTTGAGGTTACCATACCAACCTTGGTTAGGCTCTATTGTTGTTTGAGAGTGACACTGTTGAACCACAAATTCTTAACTACTAGTGTTTAGTTATAGTGTCTAGTTTAATCACCAACTACCACCAAGCAGGAAAGCAGGGGAGCACCAGGAGCAGTAATTGTACAGACGCCATGAATCGCGTCTGTACCCATTAACCACTAACTCCCCCACTTAAGCTAAACCCAGTTCTCTTTTGAGCAAGTTAATAGATGTGGTGCCGATGTAATTATCGCAGCGCACTAATTTGGGTGGACGAATAATATCTTCTTGCAGCATTTGTACTGCTGCTTGCACTGACGCAAAACTGGCTTGATCGCTGATTATTAGCTGCGCCCGCTTGACGATCGCATGAAGCTTATAAATATCTTTGGGCTGTGCTGTCATCACGAGTAGTTCATCTCCGCGCAAACCATGGAGGATTACTTCTGCGGCGCGTACAATCCCAGAACTGAGGCTGATTATACCAACACAGCTGTCTTTGGGGAGGTGTTTCAAAAGCTCGAATTCTTTAGCATAATCATAGATATCCAAGGGAATCACACGCACTGCTTTCGGTGCGGCAATTACTTCTACATCACCAATAAAATACCGACTGGTGACAACTGTAGCAGAAGTCGTTTTCTCAAGCACAGCAGCTAATTCTTCCATCACTACTAGCTGTACTGGTATTTTAAGAGACTGTTCTAATTCCTGCACCATCAGTTCTCCAGCACCGATATCGCTAGTAGGTACTGTCACCAATACTCGCGCACTACAACGCAAACGCCAGTCTACTTCTGCAAGAAAGATTTCTCTAGCTTGGTTGAGAGAACAGCCTTGGAAAAGAAGTTCATCCAGTGCTTGCTGAACAACTTTGTATGCTTGGGGATTTTCATTGAGAATCGGCGATTGCAGCCTGCTACCACCTTCATGCCCTTGGGCGCGGACATAAATTCCCGAACCAGCGAGACTTTCTACGAGTCCATCGTCTTCTAACTGACGGTAAACTTTACTGATAGTATTGCGGTGTAATCCTGTTTGCATTGCCAATGCCCGTGTACTTGGTAATTTGTAACCAGGAGGATATTGACGAGAAGCGATCGCAAACCGAATTTGATTAAATAGCTGAGAAGATGCGGGTATTTCACTGTCTGGCTGAATGCGGAACTGAATCATTACCAAACCTCCAAAGGTGGCAGTAGCAATTTGTGACTAGCTGCAAATGCTACTTGTCAAATATTTTATTTATACATTCAATTTCTCTGGGCAAAATTTCTCATGAATTCACTAAAAGGAACTGATAGTTTGACTTTGAGGTAGTCTAGAAATATTTGCACGAGTATATCTAAACTATTACAGGTTATTCGTAAAAACTATTATGGCAGAGCGAACAATCGATACTGCAACAGTTAACCTTTCGCAAGCTAATTTACACATCGCTGCTTACCTAGCAAAGCCAACTGAACCAGGCTCTTATCCAGGCATTGTGGTATTGCAGGAGATTTTTGGAGTTAACTCTCACATCCGTGATGTTACAGAACGTATTGCCCGCGAAGGCTATATAGCGATCGCCCCTGCATTGTTTGAGCGTACTGCTCCTGGTTTTGAAACTGGATATACACAAGAAGATATCGAAGTTGGCAGAAACTACGCTTGGGGGCAAACCAAAGCATCAGAATTATTAAGCGACATCCAATCAGCGATCAATTATCTTAAAACCCTACCCCAAGTCAAAAAAGATAAGTTTGGTTGTATTGGTTTTTGCTTCGGTGGGCACGTAGCATATCTTGCTGCAACTCTACCAGATATTAAGGCCACTGCCTCTTTTTATGGCGCACGTATCACTACCGCTACACCCGGAGGTGGCGCACCTACTATCACTCGCACACCGGAAATCACAGGCAGTTTCTATGCCTTTTTTGGTACAGAAGATGCTAGCATTCCCACTGAACAGGTAGATCAGATTGAAGCAGAGTTAAAAAAATACAACATTCCCCATCGTGTGTTTCGCTACGATGGAGCTGATCATGGATTTTTCTGCGACCAGCGTGCCAGTTATAATCCTAAAGCTGCAGCCGATGCCTGGGAGCAAGTCAAACAACTGTTTAGAGAACAACTAAACAGTTAATGGTTAATGGTTAATAGCTAATGGTTAATGGCTAGCAATCAACAATTAACAATTAGCAATTAACAATTAGCAGTTAGCAATTAACAATTAGCAATATATCTTTACAAGTCATGAATTCCGAAGCTAAACCTTCTCAAAAAGCCAATTCGTTGTTTTCGCTCGATGATTTTGCCAAAGCACTGGAACAACACGACTACCAGTTTCAAAAGGGACAAGTAGTACACGGGAAAGTGTTCCAATTGGAATCTGAGGGAGCTTATGTAGATATTGGTGGCAAATCCTCAGCTTTTCTTCCCCGTGAAGAGGCTTCTTTGAGAACAGTAACCAACTTATCAGATATCTTGCCGCTGAATGAGGAACTAGAATTTTTGGTGATCCGGGATCAGGATGCAGAAGGGCAAGTCACTCTTTCGCGGCGACAGTTGGAAATTAGGCACTTATGGGAACGACTAGCGCAAATGCAAGAAAATTCCCAAACAGTAGAAGTACGGGTAACAAATATAAACAAGGGTGGTGTAACTGTCGATATTCAGGGTTTGCGGGGATTTATTCCGCGATCGCATCTGAGCGAACGTGATAACTTAGAAGCACTCAAAGGACAAATTCTCACTGCTGGCTTTTTAGAAGTTGATCGTGGCAACAACAAATTGATTCTTTCCCAACGCTTGGCAACTCGTTCTGCTAATTTTAGTATGTTGGAAATAGGTCAATTGGTAGAAGGGAAAGTAACTGGGATCAGACCTTTTGGTGTATTTGTTGATTTAGATGGTGTTAGTGCCTTACTCCACATCAAGCAAGTAAGTCAGAAATTTATCGACAATCTAGAAAAGATATTTCAAGTTAATCAGCCGATCAAAGCTGTAATTATTGATTTAGATGAAGGTAAAGGCCGAGTTGCTCTTTCTACTAGAGTATTAGAAAATTTCCCTGGCGAGGTGCTGGAGAATTTTGAGGAAGTGATGACTTCAGCTCCAGCACGGGCAGAAAGAGCTAGAGCTAAACTTTCCGAATAAATTTTGTTAGTAGATAGTAGGGGAGGCAGCGCGTTGCGGAACAGTGCGGTGGTGAGCCAGCGCGCCCTTGCGGGTTAAGAGCGTTGTAGCACCTGGCGTCAACTGGCGTCGGGTTTCCCGCGTTATAGCACCTGGCGTCAACTGGCGTCGGGTTTCCCGCGTTATAGTGACTGCCGTGCGAGTTTTGCTGTCATCTTGCCGCTAAAACTGATAATTTATCTTCGTAAACCCGCCCGTACAGTAGGTAGTAGGTAGTATTTAATAACTAACCACTAACTCTACTAACAATTCCTAATCTTTAACAGTACTGTGATACATCCTCGCCACATTCGTCGGCTAGATAGCATAGCGCTCGAAAACGCAAGCTCACCAATTCTTCGTATAAAGGGTTGAGTTTGCACATCGGCGGAATGTGGAAAAAGATTCTACCGAATAACTTGACATCGCGCTCAAAGGGACATTGAGCAGGAATGAGCGTACATAAACGATGAGCTAATTGGCGATCGCGAATTTGTAGGCTGTCTAGCCAATGACGTAATGGTTGAAGAATAGACAAGTAATGCTTGGGGTTAGTACAGCCTAGCTGAATAACATTAGTGTTTGTAGCTTCGGTTGAATTTAATGATACCCAGCTAGCAAAAAAAATCTTTTTTGTGGTATTATCGAATACCTTCATGATTTACTCCTCTTTTTTCGTGAGGGTCTTCACCACTTTGCTGAAGATATACAAGCTAACAATGACATTTCCGGAAGAATGCTGTTTAGACAAGGCTTAGATCTAATGTTTCGGTAGCCACTCACATCAGAATCTATTTATTAATACGTCAAGTTAATCGCAATTTTCCCGGATTCGGAAGTGTGATATTACTATCTTGTTCATAACTTGACTTAGTTAAAATTTTAATAAAGCCATCTATCTACAGACAGATATTACTCTAACATTTACAAAACTTATTTGCAGACAAATCATATCTATTTCTTGTAGTAATTGTCTGTAGGTATAAATACTGTTTTTTAGATTTAACAAGAAATAGCTCAATACTATACCAATGACAATTAACAAATTAGCTATCTATGGTGTGTTAGGGCTAACTTACTTGGGGTTGGCATTGGGCTATGTTCCTGGCTTTCGCATGAACCGTGTCACGATCGCCTTAGTAGGATCTAGCTGTTTAATTACGCTCGGCGTGCTGAGTTTGCAGCAAGCATGGGATGCAATAGATTCTACCACCATTGTATTTTTGTTGAGCATGATGGTGATTAACGCCAATCTCTCCTATGCGGGGTTTTTTCCCCAAGTACTCTCGCTTCTATTACGTTTTACCCGCAGTCCTTTGGGCATATTGATTGCCTTGACTTTTGGCAGTGGCATCCTCTCTGCCTTTTTTCTCAATGATACTTTAGTACTAATTTTTACGCCATTCACAATCAGCCTCACTCAAGCCTTGCGGTTGAATCCCATACCTTATTTATTAGCGATGGCGGGGGCTACTAACATTGGCTCTGTTGCCACCTTGAGTGGTAATCCCCAAAATATTTTAATTGGCTCTTTTTCAGGTATCGGCTTCCTTGATTTTATGCGGGCACTGGCTCCAGTCGCTGTAACTGGTTTGGCAATTCAAGTAATTCTACTGTGCTTGCTTTATCCAAATGTACGCTCAACTGTATCTTGCACACAATTAAGCATCCGTAAACACCGTATCTTCAAACCCCTGTTTCATAAAACTTTAATCATCACTAGTGGACTGTTAATTGCCTTTGTTGCTGGTTTACCTGTAGCAGAGTCAGCCTTAGTTGCTGCTAGCTTATTACTCATCACTCGCCGTGTCAAACCTCAACGCATTCTCAAGAAGGTGGATTGGAACTTGCTAGTAATGTTTTCCGGGCTGTTTATTTTGAGTAGAGTTACACAACAGTTAAATTTGCTAAAACCTTTTACCTATGCAGTTAACTCTTCTGCTGGGCTTTTAGGAGTAACAGCAATTTTGTCTAACATGATTTCTAATGTTCCTGCTGTACTTCTACTGCAATCCTTAATTCCTAGAGATGATACTCAATCCTGGTTATTACTAGCAGCAGGATCAACCTTGGCAGGTAATTTAACTTTATTTGGTTCGGTAGCAAATTTGATAGTTGTAGAAGCTGCGGCTGAGTTAGGATATCAGCTAACTTTTGTTGAGCATCTGCGCTTTGGTGTGCCAATAACCTTGTTAACTTTGCTTCTAGTTTTTCTGTGGATTCACTAATAAATTAAAAATTCAAATTTATCCTTATCTAGTTTAAGTGAAGATACAGATAAGTAGGTGGACATGATTAAATGTAAAATGGCAACTTCTAAAAAGCAGATTGGAACAGCTTTTTACCTTCTGCTCTCTGTCATCTGCCATCTGTCTTCTACTTAGTCGTTATTAAAGATTAAATATAGAACTGTTTAATCAAGTAATGCTTTAAATTTCTTCTATCAAAATAGTTATAGATAAAAAGATCTGTCATCCTGCCATGCGTCAAGATATTGAACTTTACAACCAAGCTTTAGATAGTGGGAAAGAAGGTGCTTGGGCTGATGTAATTTTGATACTCCGTAAAGCTTTAGAAATTAACGACTCTGAGGCAGAATATCATTCTTTGATGGGTGTTGCCTGTCTGGGGCTAGAATTGAAGGATTTAGCAATACACCACTTCCGTCAAGCTAACAAACTCAATCCTTCCGATCCTTTGCTAGCTCATTATCTACCATTGTTGCATGATGATGACGATCCACCAAGTACAAGGATTCCTCGCTCGCCTTACCCTTTCATGCCTAGTACAGGAACTGAAGTGGAATTTGATAATGATATGAATTAAGTTCTTTCCCTGTGGCTCAATGCAAAGGCATGATTTTAGAAAAAGTAGGAAATGGAGAAAGCTTAGGTAAAGTTGGGGCTTGTTTTGTTCTGACTATGAGTAAACCATTTCACTAAATGCGAGATACCAATAATTTCCCCTCTGCCCCTGTTGCCCCTGAAGCTCCTCTGCTAACTAAATGTATCAACCTTAAAGTGAAACGGTATGAGCCAAAGTAGAGACGCGTATGCCGCAGGCGTTACCGGAGGGTAATTTTGCGTCTCTACAACGAGAGCAATTTCAGATAAACAAGCTCTAAGATGCTACCTGAGCAGCAGTACGTGTACGCCGCCTTCTCCCATCAGCAACTTTCACAGGAGGCTCATCGGGAATTTGCATCAGCAATGTGACGGATGGTTGACATTGCAGTTCACGACGGATGGAACGCGCCATTTCTCGCTCAAGCACTTCTTGCAATCCACCCCAGTCTACCTCTGGTTGTTCGCCATCATAAGTTTGGGCAAATTCTGTCCAGCGCACGCTGAGGATTTCTTCGATCCGCTGTTGTACCCACTTTTGCAGGAGCGATCGCTCGATGCTTGTTACCACACCCCGCAGGTGAATTTCTGGTTTTGCCATCAACTTGCCACTCCAATCGATAGCAGTGGCGATGGTAACAATACCTTCCTCTGCCATCTTTTGCCGTTCTTGCAATACTTTGGCACTAACCATTCCAGAACTGGAAGTATCGACCAATTCTAGACCTGATGGCACTTTTCCGGCAACGGCAATGGACTCTGGTGTTAATTCCACAATATCGCCATTCTGAATAATCACCATGTTCTCGGCGGGAATACCCATACTCTGGGCTGTTTGGGAGTGCTTCACCAGCATTCGATGCTCGCCGTGCACGGGTAAGAAAAATTTGGGACGAGTCAATGCTAACATCAACTTTTGGTCTTCCTGACAGCCATGCCCGGAGACGTGAATGCCCTTTTCTCGACCATAAACTACATTCGCGCCCTGCATCATCAGTTTATCGATGACATTAACAACAGCTATGGTATTACCGGGAATTGGGTTAGCCGAGAAGACTACTGTGTCACCTTGTCGAATTTTGATGTGAGGATGTTCTTTATTAGCGATGCGTGTCAGGGCTGACATTGGTTCACCCTGAGAGCCAGTAGTTAAAATTAGTACGCTTTCATCAGGAATATTGCGGATAGCATTCAATGGCTGCAGCAAATCGTCTTTACATTTGATGTAACCAAGGTTGCGGGCATGGGCAATAAGATTCAGCATCGAACGCCCAACAACGCCAACGACACGATTATGCTTCTGTGCCAGTTGCAAAATAATGTTGATGCGATGCACGCTAGAGGCAAAGGTGGTGACAAAAAGTCGTCCAGCAGCTTGAGAGAAAACTCGGTCAAGATTGGGAGCCACAGAACTTTCTGAGGGTGTAAATCCAGGCACTTCTGAGTTAGTTGAATCACTCATCAAGCAAAGAACGCCTTTTTCTCCATGCTCGGCTAACCGTTGCAAATCAAAACGTTCGCCGTCTACAGGAGTGTGGTCAAATTTAAAGTCTCCGGTGTGGATAATCACACCGAGTGGTGTATGAATAGCTACGGTGAAGCTATCCGCAATGGAGTGGGTATTGCGAATATATTCCACAAAGAAGTGTTTGCCAATTCGCACTACATCGCGGGGAAGAACGGTTCTTAATTCGGTGCGATCGCGTACTCCAGCCTCTTCTAATTTGCCCTCTAGCATTGCCATTGCTAATCTTGGGCCATAGATTACGGGAATTTCAAATTGCTTTAAGTGAAAGGCAATTCCACCGATATGATCTTCATGACCATGGGTGACGATCATGCCTTTAATTTTGTGACGATTTTCCCGCATGTAGGTCATGTCTGGGAGGACAATATTAACTCCGTGCATTCCATCTGTAGGAAATGCCAAACCCGCATCTAACAGAATAATCTCATCATCATATTCAAAAACACAGGTATTTTTGCCAATTTCATGCAAGCCGCCCAAGGGAATAATTTTCAGGGCGGAGTTGATTTCGTTTTTACTCATTTTCTCCTTAGATTGTTCTTTGTTGTAAATAGTGTTGGAATGTAGAAGTCTTTTAAGACAGTTAAAAATTTCTGTCTATTAAGTTAGTTAAGATTCCTATAAACTAGTCGGCTTTTTATCGGATGTTTTATTTTTCGATAATATTCAATAAAAATGTACTTTAAGCAAGCAGATTTAGTGGTAATTTTTCTTTAGTAGCACAGGTATCATACCTGTTACACTGTCAAAATTACTTATAATACTGATTATGGCTTCTAATTAGCAAAGTCGCTTAGTTTCTGGCAGTTCCTGCTAAGTTAAACCAACTTCCTTCATCACTGCCTCTAACTTTTGAGTGACTTTTGCGTCAGCTTCACATAATGGCGGGCGAGTAGAACCAACCTGCCAGCCTTGAAGTTGTAATGCTTTTTTAACTGGAATCGGATTCGTTGTGATAAACAAAGCTTTAAATAGCGGGAAAAGTCGCAGATGAATGTCAGTAGCAGCTTGGATTTTACCCGAATTTAATAATTGGATCATCTGCTGTAGTTCATTGCCTACCAGATGAGAAGCAACGCTAACTACACCCTTTGCCCCGATTGCTAACATCGGCAGTGTTAAAGAATCATCTCCAGAGTAAATCTGAAATTCTTTTGGTGTCAAGCGACGAATTTCACTTGCTTGGTCTAAATTTCCACTAGCTTCCTTGATACCAACAATATTTTCAATTTCTGCTAGCCGAGCAACTGTTTCGGGTTGCAAATTTTGACCAGTACGACCTGGTACATTGTACAACAACAAGGGTAACTGACCAGAAGCGGCTATGGCTTGAAAATGCTGGTAAAGCCCTTCTTGCGGTGGTTTATTGTAATAGGGAACAACTTGTAAGGCACCGTGTACTCCTATTTTAGCTGCTTTTTGGGTAGCAGCGATCGCTTCTTTGGTGGAATTGGAACCGCATCCTGCCATTACTAGCGCCTTTCCTGCCACTGCTTCTAACACAGTAGAGAATAAATGGTATTCCTCTTCCCAGCTCAAAGTAGGAGATTCTCCTGTGGTACCACATACCACAACTGTATCTGTACCGTTGTTTGCTAGATGTTCTGCCAGTTTTGCTGCAACATCATAGTTTACACTGCCGTCTTCTTTAAACGGCGTAATCATTGCGGTTAGAACTCTACCAAAATCTACCACCCTTTTTACACTCCTGATTCTTTGTTTTTTTGTTTTGGTGGTTCTGTGTTTAATAACCCATCTATAAAATGTGTTTCAAGTCATTAGTCATTGGTCAATAGTAAATAGCTAAATTAAAAAATTGGACTTTTGACCGTGAGCTATAGACTATGGACTTCTGCTAACTATTAACTAACGTATGTTGCTGCCTTCGGTTTCAGTAGATTTTCTTCTACCAATAATTCAGCGATTTGTACAGCGTTTAAAGCAGCACCTTTACGAATTTGATCGCCACACAACCATAATTCCAAACCGCAAGGGTGAGAAATATCCTGACGAATTCTACCTACTAAAACTTCATCCTTACCTGTTGCTTCCAAAGGCATAGGAAAATAATTTTTTCGCCAATCTTCTAATAACTTTACTCCAGGAGATTTTTGAAGAATTTCTCTGGCTTCGTTTGGGCTAAATGGTGTCTCAAATTCTAGATTAATAGCTTCTGAATGGGCGCGAAGTACAGGGACTCGTACACAAGTAGCAGTAATTCTAATCTGCTGATTGTCAAAAATTTTCCGTGTTTCGTTGACCATTTTCATTTCTTCTTCGCAGTATCCCCAATCATTTAATGGGGAATTATGCGGGAATAAATTAAATGCCAACGGGTAAGGAAATACTTCGGCAGTTGGTTCTTTCCCTTCTAAAATTGCGCTGGCTTGAGTTTTTACTTCTGCCATCGCTTGCGCACCCGCACCGCTTGCAGACTGGTAGGTTGCAGCTACGATACGTTTTACTGGTTTGACTTGATGCAAGGGCCACACTGCCACCGTCATCAAAATTGTGGTGCAGTTAGGGTTGGCTATAATTCCCTTGTGATTTGCTGCTGCTTGGGGATTCACTTCTGGAACTACCAAAGGGACATCCGGGTTCATCCGAAAAGCACTGGAATTATCAATAACCACTGCTCCTTTTTCTACTGCCACGGGTGCCCAAGTTTTGGATGTTGAACCTCCTGCACTTGCTAGCACTAAATCCACGTTTTCAAACATTGCATCGCTGACTGGCTCCACGAGCAACTTTTCACCTTTGAAGGGTAGCCTTTGTCCCGCACTGCGTTCTGATGCCAACAACTTCAAATCTGAAACGGGGAAATTACGGCTTTCTAAAAGTTCCAATAATTCTCTGCCAACTGCACCAGTTGCTCCTAAAATAGCTACACGGTAGGAATTAGACAAACTTGCTTCCTCCTTAATTATGATTCTTTTGGTTTTTACATTTTTCTGGAAAGTTTCTAAACTCAGGTTTTATCCATAGTTAAAGTTAATGAAAATAACAACACAAAAATTTAAATAAACTTGAATACTCTATAGTTATCATTAATAAACTTTAATTTTTCATCTAATTATAGTAATTTACTTGCTTTTTGCTTTTGTAAAAATATTGTTGCATTTTACAACAATTAGCTGTTAATTTCTCAGCAAATGCACAATATAAATTATATATATTATACAGCAAATCGCATTTTTGCTATTAACGACTGATAGTTACGCCTCAGGCTAACAACAGAACCCTGTTGAAAATATCAAAGTGTCTTGACTATGGATGTACTATGATCCAAATGGATTGAGAGTAACAGGCTAGGAACCCACTTTCCACTCTGAGCAAGACTAAGCAGTAGTAGCTGCACTCCTGATTAAGCAGTTCAACGAAAATGTTGCACAAGCAATTGCTAATCACAACTGCTGGTGTGAGAACCAGGATATCACGCCATCAGCTATCCGGTAAAAGCTACTGAGGAGGTTAAATAATATAGACTGATTTGCGCTAGAGTATCAAGAGCTTTCGCATTGGCAGTAAACTGGATCTCTATTCAGCAGCACCCATATATTTGGAAAGCTGATCAAGCCCAAAGGTAGATTCCGCCCCAAAGCTTGGAAATCATAAATTATCTTAGATGCGAGTGAGCTTTATTTGCAGGAGCTATGCAGATCGCGTCTTTGGTAAAAGTAACAAAAAGAATAGTAGCAACAAAGCAATAGAGACGAAGCATGAAAGTTACCCAGGAAAAACTTCCCGCCAGTCAAATAGGTCTGGAAATAGAAATTACACCCGAAAAGACTAAGCAAACCTACGAACAGGTAATTCAAAACTTCACTCGTTCTGCCAATATTCCTGGGTTTCGCAAAGGCAAAGTGCCACGGCAGATATTGCTGCAGCGTCTAGGGGTAACTCGAATTAAGGCAGCAGCGCTGGAAGAACTAATTCAAGATGGAATTACAGAAGCAGTAAAACAAGAGGACATTAACGCGATCGGGCAACCGCGATTGCGCTCTTCGTTTGAGGATTTGATTAATAATTATGAACCAGGTAAAGCCCTGACCATTTCGGCTGCTGTCGATGTACCACCAGAAGTAAATTTAGCTCAGTACACCGATCTGGAAATCAAAGCCGAAGAAATCAAATACGAGCCAGAGCGAGTAGACAAAGTCCTAGAGAGCGAACGCCAGCAAATGGCAACATTAATTCCTGTAGAAGGACGCCCAGCACAATTGGGAGATGTTGCCGTAGTTGATTTTAAAGGCGTGCTAGCCAAAGCCGAAGGTGAGGACGAAGCAGCAGAACCTGAAGCAATTCCCGGCGGCGAAGCCACTGATTTTCAAGTCGAGTTGCAGGAAGATAGATTTATTCCCGGCTTTGTTGTCGGGATTGTGGGAATGAATCCTGGCGAAACCAAGGAAGTTCATGCCACTTTTCCAGATCCATATGCCAATGAGGATCTGGCTGGAAAACCAGCTATTTTCACAGTCACCCTCAAAGAACTCAAGGAAAAAGAACTGCCAGAATTGAATGATGATTTTGCCCAAGAAGTCAGCGAGTTTGAGACTTTGGCAGAGTTACGTACTTCCTTAGAAGAGAGATTTCAAAAAGAGGCTGAACAAAAAACAAAAGAAAATCAGCAAGAAGCCCTTGTCAAGGAACTTTTGAAGTATGTAGAAGTAGATTTGCCAGAAACAATGATTGAGCAGGAAGTCGATCATATGTTGACGCAAACTGCGATTCGGCTGTCGCAGCAAGGGCTGGATATCAAGAAATTGTTTACTCCTGATGTCATTCCTCAGTTGCGGCAACGTTCTCGCGATGAAGCAGTTGAGCGTTTGAAGCGATCGCTTGCTCTAGAAGAAATTGGCAAACGCGAATCCATCCAAGTCAGTGAAGAAGAAGTCGCAGCCAGAATCAAAGAACTTCTGGAACAGTACCCCCAAGAAGATGTGGATCAAGATAGACTGCAAGAAGTCGTCAAAAACGAACTATTAACAGAAAAAACTATCGACTGGCTCTTAGAACACTCAAAAGTTGAACTTGTACCTGAAGGTTCTTTGAGCGCGACAGAAAAAACACCACCAGAAGCAACCGAAACTCAAGAACAAACAAGCGAAGAAACTTCCCCAGCAGACGAAACAGCTGCAACAGAAGCACAATAGCTTGCCAAAGGTAGCATTTCTCGTTCCAAGGCGGAACATTTAAGGAAACTTAAATAAATTGCCTCGCACTTTACCGCCTTGGCTTGATACTGTGTTTACACGAGAAGAATTTATATGAGGCATAATGGTTTTAACACATACCTAACAACACAAAACTAATCGCTATCATAGTCAGCGTAGGCTGTCTAAACCGCTGTTATTCTTTGGTTAGCAAATATTCTCTATGCTTGTATCGCAGTCGGGAAATTATCCAATCAGCAGTTTAAATAAATTTGAAATGCGCTCCCAAAGCCTTCCTAGCAACATTGTCCCCATGGTTGTAGAGCAATCTGGCATGGGAGAACGAGCTTTTGATATCTACTCCCGCCTGCTGCGAGAGCGGATTATTTTTTTGGGAACGCCAATTGACGACAATGTTGCCAATTCAATAGTTGCCCAATTGTTGTTTCTAGACGCCGAAGATCCAGAAAAAGACATTCAACTGTACATAAATTCTCCTGGCGGCTCTGTCACAGCAGGCATGGCAATTTATGATACCATCCAACAAATCCGTCCTGATGTAGTCACAATCTGTTTTGGTTTAGCCGCGAGTATGGGGGCATTTTTGTTGTGTGCAGGCACTGCTGGCAAACGAATGTCTTTACCAGATTCTCGGATTATGATTCACCAACCCTTAGGTGGTGCTCAAGGACAAGCCGTTGATATCGAGATACAAGCCAAAGAAATTCTTTATCATAAATCTAAGTTGAATCAGTTACTTGCCCAGCACACTGGTCAACCATTAGAAAGAATCGAAGCTGATACTGAACGGGACTTTTTTATGTCGGCTGAAGAAGCCAAAAATTATGGATTGATCGATCAGGTCATCTATAGACAAAATCTTCCCACAGCAGGGGAAAACGTCACCATTGTGAAATAAGAGGCTGGTATGTCTAAATACGACTCCCATTTGAAATGTTCGTTTTGTGGCAAGTCTCAAGAGCAGGTGCGTAAACTCATCGCTGGCCCGGGAGTCTACATCTGTGATGAGTGCGTTGACTTGTGCAATGAAATCCTAGATGAGGAATTACTCGACACGAATAGTGCTGCGTCACAACCAGCACCTCGGTCAGAACCTCCTCAGAAACGCCGCACCCGCTCTGCCAGTCTCTCGTTAAATCAAATCCCCAAACCGCGAGAGATTAAGAAGTATTTGGACGAACACGTCATTGGTCAAGACGAAGCCAAAAAAGTTTTGTCAGTAGCTGTTTACAATCACTACAAACGATTGTCACTGGTTCAGTCCAAAAACAATGGCAAGGGATCAACAGATGATGCTGTCGAGCTGCAAAAGTCAAATATTCTGCTGATTGGCCCTACAGGCTGTGGCAAAACTCTTTTGGCACAAACTTTGGCAAAAATCCTTGATGTACCCTTTGCAGTTGCCGATGCTACAACCCTAACTGAAGCGGGATATGTGGGCGAAGATGTAGAAAATATCTTACTGCGACTTTTGCAAGTAGCGGACTTAGATGTCGAAGAGGCGCAGCGGGGAATTATCTACATTGACGAAATTGACAAAATTGCCCGTAAGAGCGAAAATCCCTCGATTACACGAGATGTATCTGGCGAAGGCGTTCAGCAAGCATTGCTGAAAATGTTAGAGGGAACAATTGCTAACGTGCCACCCCAAGGCGGGCGCAAGCATCCCTATCAAGACTGCATTCAAATTGATACCAGTAATATCTTGTTCATTTGCGGTGGTGCTTTTGTCGGCTTGGAGAAAGTAGTAGAGCAGAGAACGGGTAAAAAGTCAATCGGTTTTGTCCAACCAGGAGAAGGGCAGACGAAAGAAAAGCGGGCAGCAGACACTCTCCGCTATCTTGAACCAGACGACCTGGTTAAGTTTGGTATGATACCAGAATTTATTGGTAGAGTACCAATGGTGGCGGTGGTAGACCCGCTAGATGAAGAAGCGCTAATGGCGATATTAACCCAGCCGCGCAGTGCCCTAGTCAAGCAGTATCAAAAACTGCTGAAGATGGACAACGTGCAGCTAGAGTTTAAACAAGAAGCTTTGCGAGCGATCGCTCAAGAAGCTTATCGCCGGAAAACTGGTGCAAGAGCGCTACGGGGTATTGTCGAAGAACTGATGCTGGATGTGATGTACGAGTTACCATCTCGTAAAGATGTGACTCGCTGTACAGTGACAAAGGAAATGGTGGAGAAACGTTCCACTGCCGAGCTAATTATGCATCCATCTACAATGCCTAAACCAGAATCAGCGTAAAAGGACAAAGGATGTAGATGCCCTACGGGCGGCTTCCCGTAGGGTAGGATAAAAGATAAAATTTTCATAACTTCATCCTTCACATTTTACACTTCAGTATTGAGATGCCATACATTAATGTTCGTGGCGTTGAACATTACTATGAGTGGATGCGAAAACCATCTATTTCTCAGCAAAAGCCAGTGATGGTTTTCATTCACGGTTGGGCTGGTTCGGCTCGCTACTGGCGAAGTACCGCCGCAGCTTTATCAGAACAATTTGATTGTTTGCTTTACGATCTGCGGGGATTTGGACGTTCTCGTGGTAAGCCTGCTGCCGTAGCTCAAGCAAGTGAAGCAGTGATTGAATCGCATTCGCCGCAGCAAGAATCAGAAGCAGCAAGAGAGTTAACCTATGAATTAGAGGAATACGCGCACGATTTGGCAGCGTTGTTAGACGAGTTAAAGATTCAACGTGCGTACATCCATGCTCATTCGATGGGTGCTTCTGTGGGTACTTTATTTATTAACCGCTATAGCGATCGCGTGGAAAAAGCAATTTTAACGTGTAGCGGGATTTTTGAGTACGATGAAAAAGCGTTCGCAGCCTTTTATAAATTTGGCGGCTACGTCGTGAAATTTCGCCCTAAATGGTTAGAAAAGATACCATTTGTAGACCGAATGTTTATGGCGCGATTTTTGCATAGCTCCATACCTGCCCAAGAGCGTCGCGCTTTTTTACAAGATTTTCTGATTGCGGATTATGATGCTGCTTTAGGTACAATTTTTACTTCTGTTAGCAAAGCAGCGGCGGAGTTGATGCCGCAAGAATTTGCTTGGATCGCACAACCAACATTAATAATATCAGGGGAGTACGACAAAATTATTCCCGCCGAGATGGGACGTCAAGCAGCAGCATTAAACGACAAAGTTGAGTTTGTGGTGATTCCCAATACGGCTCATTTTCCAATGCTAGAAGATGCTTCTACTTATCTGCGGCGAGTAAGAGAGTTTTTACAAATTGATACACCAGAAGCGCAAGTAGTATAGAAGCACGAGCTTTCAGCTTTTCCTGACTTTTCACAAGATTTCATGCTGGCTCGGCAAGGTGGACGCTGGTACGATAAACCATGTCAACCAAACCACGCTCATCACAACAGCGCTCATATAATTCTTGCAAACCAGAAATAAGTTGTTCGTAAGCTAAACCTTGACGGGGAACGTAGGAAGCACTGATCGCACGCCCGATCAGTCCAGTTAAATTTAACTGTTGTTTATAGACAAAGGTATATTCACGAATATTAACAAAGTGTTTAGTTGCAAATAGTGGTTCTACTGTCTGCATCCGCGACTCTGCTGGGTGGTGATTCGATGCTGCACGTACCAAGCGACTATATTCGACAGTCAAAGTATCTTCCTTATCGCGGTTATTCCACACCACTGCTAGCCGTCCCGATCGCTTGAGAATGCGACGGAACTCAGATAAGCTAGGCTGGGGATTAAACCAGTGGAAAGCTTGAAAACAAGTTACTAAATCCACAGAAGCATCGCTTAGGTTGGTAAATTCTGCTGTTCCATCTCGAAATTCAACTAAAGGATGAGGTTCAGCCGCTTCTCTCATGGCTGCGTTTGGTTCAATAGCAATGACTCTCACGCCGCGATCGCCTAACAACCGCGAAGAAATACCTGTACCCGCACCAATATCTGCGGCTACTAGTTGGGAGGGGTGCGCTAACCCTTCCAGGATTTTATCAATGGCTGCAACTGGGTAACTTGGGCGGTATTTGACGTAATCCTCGACTCTGTCGGAGAAGCGATTTAGGGGGTTGAGTGTGTGCAGCGGTGTGGATTCGGGGTGATTTTGGTTCATCAGTTGTAGGTTAAAAAATTGAACCATAGAGGCGCAGAGAACATAGAGAGAGAAAGTTGGGAGGGGTGCGATCGCGCTATTTTTTTACACTCTACAACTTTCATCATATTTTTTGTAGGATGGGCGATCGCTTTTAAAACTACTGTGCAAGTTCTGGGATTATCAGAACTAATGTTCTACTATTGCAGGAAGGATTCCACTACATCACCCCTTTTTTTACTAACAGCACTTTTCCTACCAGCTACATCAAATCATGGAAAGAATAGTTAACCTACACATCGAAAAATTACCAGAAGGTGTTTACTTAGCAACATCTAATGATATTCAAGGTTTAGTTGCCCAAGGACAGACAGTTACTGAAACTTTAGAAATTGCCCGTGATGTAGCACGTAAGTTGCTAGAAGCACAATCTCAGAATCAAGAACTAGATGATTTGCAACCAATAGCCGATCAGTTTAACTATCCTTTGATTGTGGGTCAGTAGTCAATTTATGGGTAGATTGGCTGGGTTTAGCTACAAAGAGATTATTAAAATTTTGAAATCTTTCGGTTTTGTTTTTCACCGTCAAGCAGCAGGAAGACACGAAATCTGGTTTAATCCAGACACAAATCGTTATACAACTATTCCTAACCATTCTGGTGATATGCCAGAAGGAACTTTACGTGCAATTCTAAGGCAAGCTGGTATTAGTCCAGATGAATTTCTTGAGCGTTCTTAAGTATTTAAGTTCTGAGATATGCACTACTCAGATCTAAGTTTTAACTCTTCAACTGCTCTAAATAAGCTACTAAATCCGCAACCTCAGAAAAATCTAATAACGCTTCTCCTAAATCTTCTAACTGTTCAGCAGATAAATCCCGCACCTGCTCAATTAATGAAGAATCAAGTTCTCCAAAACGCCGATTTAGCAGACGACTAACTAATTTAAACGCTTCCTTTTGGGCTATATCTTGATAAATTACTGACTCTCGCATAATATCCTCCCGTAAAAATTGACAAATTACATCTTTTTCAAAGTAAACGGAGGTATTCTACCCTTATGATAAAACCGAGTCATTACCATTTTTTGAAAAAAACAGCCACCTCCCCAAAGAGAAGTAGCTGTTTTTTATATTCAGACGGGCAAGATGCCCGTCTCACAAGAGAAATCTTAGTAATCGAAGTCGCCGCCGCCCATACCAGCACCAGCACCAGCAGGAGCACCATCTTTAGGCTCAGGCTTGTCAACAACGATACACTCAGTTGTCAACACCATACCAGCGATGGAAGCTGCGTTTTGCAGAGCAGAACGAGTCACTTTCGCAGGATCGACGATACCAGCAGCAAACAAGTCAACAAACTCGTTCTTAGCAGCGTCGTAACCAACGTTGAACTCCTTCTCTTTGACGCGCTCGGCGATCACAGCACCATTTTGACCGGCGTTTTCAGCAATGCGCTTGAGGGGAGCAGACAGAGCGCGAGCGACGATTAACGCACCAGTCAATTCTTCGCCCTTGAGGTTGCTGTTTGCCCACTCTTCCAGTTGAGGAGCGAGGTGAGCGAGAGTTGTACCACCACCAGGAACGATGCCTTCTTCTACCGCAGCTTTGGTAGCGTTAATGGCGTCTTCTAGGCGCAGCTTCTTATCTTTCATTTCGGTTTCAGTAGCAGCACCAACCTTGACGACAGCTACACCACCAGCTAATTTAGCCAGACGCTCTTGCAGTTTCTCTTTGTCGTAGGAAGATTCTGTTTCTTCCATTTGACGGCGAATTTGCTCGACGCGAGCCTTCACAGCTTGATCGTTACCTTCCGCAACAATGGTGGTGTTGTCTTTGGTAATAGTGATGCGGCGAGCTTTACCCAAAGAATCTAGCTTGGCGTTTTCTAGCTTCAGTCCAGCATCTTCGGTGATGACTTGACCGCCAGTAAGAATAGCGATGTCTTCGAGCATTGCTTTGCGGCGATCGCCAAAACCAGGAGCCTTCACCGCAGCAACGTTGAGGACGCCACGCAAGCGGTTGACTACCAAAGTTGCCAAAGCTTCTTTCTCAATATCTTCGGCGATAATTACCAAAGGACGACCAGCGCGAGCTACTTGCTCCAGCACGGGTACGAGGTCTTGTACCAGGGCAATTTTCTTATCGGTTAGCAGTATGAAAGGCTCATCGAAAATAGCTTCCATCCGCTCTGCGTCGGTGGCGAAGTAGGGAGAGATATAGCCTTTGTCAAAGCGCATCCCTTCGGTGATTTCCAATTCGGTGGTCATGGATTTCCCTTCTTCCAGGGAAATTACACCTTCTTTGCCCACCTTGTCCATTGCTTCGGCAATCATTTGCCCGACTTCTTCGTCGTTACCAGCAGAGATGGCACCTACTTGAGCAATAGCTTTGGAATCTTCAACGGGACGGGCGTGTTCTTTAATTCTTTCTACGAGGAAATTAGTAGCTTTATCAATACCACGCTTGAGCAGAATCGCGTTTGCACCAGCTGCAACGTTACGCAAGCCTTCCTTAACCACTGCGTGCGCCAAAACAGTAGCGGTGGTAGTACCATCACCAGCAGCATCGTTTGTCTTGGAAGCAGCTTGACGAATCAAAGAAACGCCAGTGTTTTCAACGTGGTCTTCTAATTCAATTTCTTTAGCAATGGTTACACCATCGTTAACGATTTGTGGTGCACCAAACTTCTTTTCTAGTACTACGTTACGACCTTTGGGACCGAGGGTAACAGCTACAGCCTCAGCTAGGATATCCATGCCTCTTTCCAAGGCGCGACGGGCATTTTCGTTGTAAATAATGCGCTTTGCCATAATTCTCGACAGTCTCGCTATTTGGTAACTGTTAATATTTAGTTGCTAATTGCCTGCTTCGTGCCATTAGCTATTAGCCATCAGCTATTAGCTAACGATCGCCAAAATGTCTTTTTCTGAAAGTAGTACATATTCGTCGGTACCCAGCTTGATATCGGTACCAGCGTACTTGGAGTAAAGAACTTTATCTCCTACCTTTACATCCATTGGCTGACGACCACCATCGTCTTTAACTTTGCCATCACCAACTGCAACTACTTCGCCTACTTGAGGCTTCTCTTTTGCAGTATCGGGCAAATACAGACCACCTGCGGTTTTTTCTTCAGAGGCGCTCACTTTCACAAAAACGCGATCGCCTAGAGGTTTAACGGTAGAAACGCTTAGAGATACAGCTGCCATACAAATTTCGTGCCTTGTTAGCACTCTCAACTCCTGAGTGCTAATTTAGCGAAGGATGATGCGCAATAGCAACATTTGAGGGTGTACGGGTTACCGAACTTCACGGGTGCAGAAAATTTTTGAGTAAAAATACTCTAATTCTTAGGTTTTTCAGGTTTTTTGGATTAAGTTACGAATATTTATATATAGTCAAATTTATTTGCAAAGCATGGAAATTGTTATAGAACAGAAATCAGAGAGCGCAAAATAGGTAACAACTAAAGTGATCCAACCCAGTCTAGAAATAAGAAAAACCACTCAACAGCCAAAAATTAAAGCCCTAAGTAATTGTATAGAAACTTCAGGACTTAAAAAAAAATCAGAGACATATTTTGATCTGTACTGTTCAGAATATGCCTAAATATTGTGCAAAAGAAGCTAGTCTGGAAGCATGGGAAGACTTGAACAAGCGGCTAAAAACAGCTGAAGCTAGATTTTCCCCAACAAAGTCATCCCAGTTGCATACTTCAAAGCAAAGCCGACAGCTTGCGAGTTTGTTGCTCTGGGCCGATAATAGTTGTTTACCCGGATGGTGTCTGGGATCGCCAAGCAACTGTGAAAGTTATTGAGCGGGTTATACAAAAACACTTAATAGGAAATAAGGTGGTTGAAGAGTATGCTTTTCTAGTCCGTCCTTTGTCAGAAAATTCCTCGGTTTTTTGCAATCAACTGATATCAGCTTAATGACCGAAGGATATGGTAAGACAGCAAGCTAGGGAAAGTGCGGGTTAATTGTTAATAGGGAGCATCTTTAGCCAAAAAGAATTTGATAATCTGAAAGATTATTATTCAATTGAAGTTTTTTGCCCGCTCCTTTCAAAGCGATATATAATAACGCATTATAAATACTAATGCTCTACGTATCCTCACTGGACTTTTGTCATTGATATAGTAGTTTCTCAAAAGCAATGATTATTTTGAGATATTTACGAACCAAAGGCAAGTTAAGTGGGAAAAAGCACAAAATCACAACAAACCACCAAAAAGGATTGCTATTCAAGACCTTGATGGATCTAAGCGCGACAAGTGCCACTGCTATGAAAGAACCCAGCATGAAAGATCACAAACGACTTCTACTCATTGATGATGACCCCAACCTGATTTTGCTGGTGAAGGATTACTTGGAATTTCGGGGATATGAAGTCATCACCGCAGAAAATGGTCGAGAAGCTCTGGAAATTTTAGAGCAGGATATTCCAGACATGATCATTTGTGACGTGATGATGCCGGAAATGGACGGTTACACTTTTGTAGAGCAAGTCCGGCAAAACGAACGCACCAGTTGGATTCCCGTTCTATTCCTTTCGGCTAAGGGACAAAGCGCAGACCGAGTTAAAGGTCTGAATAAAGGTGCTGATGTATACATGGTCAAGCCCTTTGAGCCAGAGGAACTAGTAGCACAGGTAGAATCTTCTCTGAAGCAAACCATTCGTTGGAAAGAACATCAGGCGAAAGGAGGGGAAAATGGTTCCCGCATCCAAGTTCCTTTTGATGTACAGTTAACCCCTACAGAACTGAAAGTAGTGCAGTTTGTAGCTAGGGGTTTAGCAAACCGCGAAATTGCTGAAGAATTAAATGTCAGTCAGCGTACAGTTGAAAGCCATGTGTCCAATATGTTGGGCAAAACCAATCTACACAACCGCACTGAACTAGCGCGGTGGGCGATTGAAAATCAAATGGCATAAATAAAGCGCCAAGTGGTGAGAGTTGAGTTATGAGTAAGTGTTCAAATTACAAACGCATAACTCAAAACTCATACCTCAAGCGTTTATTGTCTCCACTAGTGAATGGATATCAAAATTCCTAAATTTAGTTTGTCGATGTAGTCTAAAATTTATAATCTGCGAAGTTATACCAATTCCAGAAAGGAATGAAACAGATGCGTAGGTTGGGTTAAAGGGAGTAAAACCCAACAATTACAAGACTTTGAGGTGTTGGGTTACCCTGCACTCAAGCTGCGCAAAGCGCGTCTACGATTCCCATAAAACCTATTTCCTACTCTCAATTTTTTCCTATTAATCTATTTTTATAGGAATTTCGATGATAAATTCGGTTCCGCATGAAGGCTCAGACTGAACTGAAATTTTACCTTTATGCTTATCAATAATTTGACCGCTAATTGCTAATCCTATACCTGTGCCTTTATTGACTGGTTTCGTAGTAAAAAATGGGTCGAAGATTTTACTTTGATTTTCTAGCTTAATTCCTGGCCCGTTATCTTTAATTCTGACTCTGATATATTTTTCATCAATTGTTTCTGTCTGAATTAAAATTTGTTTATTTTCTTGTTCCTCTTGCTCTAGCAAAGCATCGATCGCATTGCTAATAATATTCATAAATACCTGGTTTAGTTGAGCTGGATAACATTCAACTAATGGTAAGTTTTCATAGTTTTTAGTAACTGCTATTGTGCCTTTATAACGATGGCTTAAAATTAATAAATTACTATCAATACCGTCATTAATATTAACTGCTACTTTTTCAGAATTGTCTAAGCGTGAAAAATTTCGCAGTGACTTAACTATTTCACGAATACGTTCAGTCCCTAACTTCATAGATGACAGTATTTTTGTTACATCTTCGATCACGAAATCAAGATTATTTTCTGTAATACATTCCTCAATATCAGTAGATGGATTGGGATATTCTTGTTGATAGAGTTGGATTAAATTTACTAGGGATTCAATATAGCTGTTGAGATGCTGGAAATTACCATGAATAAAGTTAATAGGATTATTGATTTCGTGAGTAATTCCTGCCAGCATTCTTCCCAAACTAGACATTTTCTCAGTTTGAACTAGTTGCACCTGGGCTGCTTTTAATTCTTGTAAAGTATGTTCTAATTGCTGTGCTTGAAATTGGGCAGTAATCGTTGTCTGGGTGAGAGCTTTGAGATTATTATATGCTCTAGAATGATAGCGAATACGGGCGATTAGCTCTACAGGATCTGGTAATTTGATTAGATAATCATTTGCGCCTCCAGCAAACGCATCTGCTTTTACCAGCGATTCTTCTTTACTAGATAACATGACTATAGGAATATCCTGAGTTGTTGGATGAGAGCGAAACCAACGCAACAGCATTAACCCATCAACTTCTGGCATGACTAGATCCAAAAGAATTACTGTAGGAAAAATCTCTAAAGCTTTTTGAATCGCTTGAGTAGGTTCACTGATGAAGTACAGGGAAATATCTGTTTCTTTCTCCAAAATTCTACGGATAGCTTCACCAATAATGGCTTGATCGTCAATTAACAGAACTGTTACTGCCGGTATATTCCTATGTAAAACAGGTGAAAAATTTTGTGAATTTTGTGGCTGATTTATCTCATCTGTTAATGATTTTGCTACTTGTTCAGATACCCTATCTAAGATTTGTATTTGCGAATACATACTGCAACTCCTGATGATTGCGAGTTGATTTTTTAAGGATTAATCAACAAAAAATTAGATTAATTAATTATAAATATATCCAGATAATATGTAATCATTGAAATTCCCTAAATTAACGTAAAAGCAATTTTTTATAGAGAGAATTTAATTTATATAAAATTTATTATTAATCAATAAATTAACTATTTTGTATATCTTTTTAATTGTAAAATTGATGATGTTTGAATAGTATATTTATTTTCATATAAGTAAGGCATAAATATGAGCGAAAAATATTTTAGTACATAGGTAAATACTTGATGCAAGAGCAGGCGATCGCTTCCACAGGCAAAACTTCTATTGCTGCTCCTAAATCTACTGCTGCTTTGGGCATACCATAAACAACACAAGTCTTTTCGTCTTGGGCAATGGTATGCCAGCCAGCTTGCCGCAATAAGTTTAAACCGCGAGCACCATCCCCACCCATGCCTGTTAGCAGTACTCCAATTCCTTTGTTTGTCCAATGCCTAGCTACACTGGTAAAGAAGACATCAACTGATGGGCGATAAAAGCAATCTACAGGTTCTTGGCTATAACCAAGCGTCAAGTTAGAACGCATCACCAAATGATGGTTTGTACCTGCAACCAAAACTTTCCCTGGTTCTGGCATACAGCCAACAGATGCAAGCTCAACCGACAAAGAAGTTTGCTCATTTAACCAGCTAGCGAAACTAGGTGCAAACTGGGCATCTAAATGTTGAACTATAGCGATCGCAGCATGAAAATTCTGCTGGGAAAATTGAGAAAGAATTGTTGTTAATGCTTTAGGGCCACCAGTGGAAGCACCAATTACAATCAGTGGGGGCAGTTGCTTGAGATTGCGGCTAGGTTTAGACGGTACACTAGATATAAATTGCTGACGTGAAGATTTACCAATCAATCGGGCAATAGTAGCTATTTTTTGCAACAGTCCATAATTATTCTCAGGTGAGGAATCGTGACTCCACACAGGTGTATTGATCGCGTCTAAAGCTCCATAACCGATCGCTTCAAAAACCTGGGCTGCATAGCGATTGATACTGGCAGTTACCATCAGAATTGCACAAGGAGATTGGCTCATGATTCGTTTTGTGGCTTCTACTCCATCCATGCTGGGCATGAGTACATCCATCAAAATCAAGTCGGGAGTGTCTGCTGCACATTTACCTACAGCCTCCATGCCATCATAGGCAACCCACGCCAACTTGTAGTTTGGCTCTTTTTTGACTATCCGACGCATTGTCTCGACTGCGATGGGCGTATCGTTAACGATGGCAATCCTCATGATTTAAGCTTCTCCAATTAAGTCAATCACTGCTTGCACCAGCCTATTGTCATGAAAGTGACTTTTGGTTAGATAGTAGTCTGCACCTACTTCTAATCCTTGCAGTCGGTCTTCTTCTCTGTCTTTGTATGAGACAATAATCACAGGGGTATGCTTCAAATTAGCATGGGTTTTAATCTGGCTTGTGAGTTCAAAGCCATTCATGCGTGGCATATCAATATCAGTCACTACCAAGTCATAATCTCCACTGCGTACTGTGTTCCAAGCGTCGATACCATTAACGGCAACTTCGACTTTGTAACCCTTGTTTTCTAAGAGTTTGCGTTCCATTTCACGGACTGTAATCGAATCATCAACTACTAGTACCCGCTTGAAGGTTGTAGTGATAGCTTGACGGTGAGACTGATTGACTTGATTGATTTGTTTGGTAGAGAGAACTTTGGCAATAGAACGTACCAAATCCTCCACATCCACAATCAATACTGGAGAACCATCGTCCATTAAAGAAGCAGCACTAATGTTGGGAACTTTGCCCAAACGCGGATTTAAAGGACGTACCACTAAATTGCGCTCACCCAAAAACCGATCCACAACCAATCCATAAATACTTTGGCGATCGCTAAGTACGATCGCACTGAGCCATTCACAATGGGCAGCAGGTGATGGCAATTCCAAAACTTGACGTGCAGAGATTAATTGCACGGGTTGATTGTTGAGCATAAAAAAGGGCTGATTCTCTGATAACTGAATATCAGATCTGGATAAAACCACCACCCGCTCAATATGAGTCAATCCAAATGCATAGGGTTCGCCAGCAATTTCTACTAACAAAGTACGAATTACAGATAGTGTTAGCGGCAGTTGCAAGGAAAAAGTCATACCTTTTCCCAAGGAGGAGACAGCCCGCATAATTCCGCCTAATTGGCGCACAGTACTATAGGCGACATCCAATCCCACCCCACGCCCAGAAATCTCAGTCACGCTCTTGGCAGTGGAAAAACCGGGTAAAAACAGAAATTCCATCAGTTCTACTTCTGAGAGTTGAACTGCCATTTCTGCATTTGTCAATTGTTTGTTGACGATTTCTTGACGCAGAATTTCTGGTTCAATTCCCCTTCCATCATCGCTGACGGTAACAAACAGCATCCCGGCGCGATGGAGAACTTCAATTTGGATTGTGCCTTCTTCTGGCTTACCTGCTATTAAACGTTCCTGGGGCGACTCAATGCCATGATCGATCGCATTTCGCAGTATTTGAGTGAGCGGTGCTTCTAGGCGTTCGAGAATATCTCGATCCAGTAAGGTAGACTTGCCGATAATTTCTAACTTTACCTGCTTGCCCAACTGTCTTGCCAAATCGCGCACCATGCGAGGAAAACCTTGCCCTCCCTCCTCAAACGGACACATCCGAGTGGTAACTACTTGCCGATACAAGCGATCAACTAGGTTGACAGAACGTTGGGAAAACAATTCCAATTCATTTTGGCGATCGCCTAAAATTTGGCGACATTCGCTCGCTTTTTGACGCGCCCCACTTAAAATTTCTCTGACATGACTGTTGATATCCTGTTGACTTAGCAATACCTCTAACTTCTCTAATAAACCAGACAACTCTGTCTGAGAACCTTTCAATTGCAGTAAAGAGTTGGCAAATGGCTCTAACCAATTTGCTTCAACTAACGACTCTCCCGCTAGTGCCATTAAGCGATTGAGATTGTCAGTAGTCACGCGCATCACTGAGTTGTGGTTGGTGCGTAATTCTTCAGTGACGGTGGATGCAGACAAAGAATGACTACTTTGTGAAACCTCCTGATTGGCTACTAGTGGCAATTGGGTAGCTAAATCAATATCTGTGATCGAGGGATCGGGAATATTTAAAATTTGGCTATAAAGAAGGGGTACTACCTCGTTACTTTGAATCTGAATAATTTCTGCGATTAGAGATTGAATTTGCAGTTCTCGATCAATATTGGGATTGGTGACGCAAACCTCAGCTATGTGCAAGAGTATATCTGCTCCTCGCAGGAACACATCAATGGCATCGGGATTGAGACAAATTTTACCTGCCTGAGCGGCGGCAAAACAGTCTTCCATCATATGCACCAGAGAGACTACGTTATCCATCTGGACAATTCGTGCTGCTCCTTTAATCGAGTGGGCTGCCCGCATTAAGGCTGCTAGTTCTGTTTTGGGTTGGGGGTTTCTCTCCAGTGCCAACAGGTTATTATTAATGGCTGCAACCTGAGCTTTGACTTCCATACTGAATAAATCCAGCAGGGAAAAATTGCTAAAGTCCAATTCTTTATTCATGGCAGAACTTTTCTCGCTAAGGCGGCAAATATAAGTTCTTCATCTAAGTAGCTAACGCTGCAAGTAT
This sequence comes from Chlorogloeopsis fritschii PCC 6912, assembly GCF_000317285.1. Lineage (GTDB taxonomy): Bacteria > Cyanobacteriota > Cyanobacteriia > Cyanobacteriales > Nostocaceae > Chlorogloeopsis > Chlorogloeopsis fritschii. The sequence goes on from NZ_AJLN01000068.1 coordinate 120,739, forward strand.
GCCACTGGAATAAACCTTTGACGTAAGTTTGATTTGTGGCTGCTAGAGAATTAGGAGCGTTTTTTAACTCATGTTGATGAAATTTATGTAATCCGTAGAGTTCATCCACAGCAAACACCCAAACTTCGCCCGCTTTTTCTATTACCACCATGCGTTGATAAACTACTGGGCTGATTGTTGCTGATGGGCGATCGCTATTTTCTAGATGTAGTAAGTGGCTTAATGAGATACACATATGCAACTCACCTCGGATATTTACCAATCCCCGCAAAATTTGGTTGCTGCGATGGGGTAAAGAATGAATTACCTTTGGTGGGGTAGTTTCCTTTAAAACTTGAGCAGACAGAGCCAGCCATTCTTGTTGCAGGCGAAAAATTGCAACTGTCAGGGCTGCTTGAATGTTGACACCATCAATAAGGTGAGAATCTGCGGAAATAACCGATTTTTTTTCTACCCCAGCGCTAGATTGAGCGACTAACTGAGTCCATTCTTGCCGATAGTTGTTGGGTATAGAACGTTCTAAGAGTTGATGCCCGCCACTAGAATACACTGGGCAATTACGGCAGTGAATGAAATTTGCTAATTCTAGGCAGGAGCGATCGCCACTAATGCCAATGGTATTCCAGCAACGATGAATATTAGATGAAACAGTAATGGAATCCATAAAAAGCTGCTGAGGAAAGCAAGTCTATTTAAGCTACGGCAGAGATATTTTCTGTTTTGACTTTGAAGCGGGTGACGCCCTGACGCAATCCTTGAGCTACTTGGTTAAGTTGAGCGATCGCGTTATTGATTTCCCGCAGTGAATCTGCTGTTTGTACAGAATTTTGAGTTAATTGGGCGATCGCATCACTAATTTGTTGCGCTCCTTGAGACTGGATTTCCATACTCTGATTTACTGACTCAAAGTGGGGATTTAAATCTTGTACTTGCTGGATAATCTGCCCAATTTGAACGCTAATATTGGCAACATCTTCCACACTCCGCCCAACTTCCATAGCAAACTTATCCATCTCCATTACTCCTGTAGAAACTGAAGATTGCATCTCCTTAACCATTTGCTCAATATCAAGGGTGGCAACTGCGGTTTGATCTGCTAGTCGGCGGATTTCTCTTGCAACTACGGCAAAGCCCAATCCATACTCTCCGGCTTTTTCTGCCTCAATCGCAGCATTTAATGATAGTAGATTCGTTTGATCTGCTACTTTGGTAATCGTAACTACGACACTGTTGATGTTATTTGCCTTTTCACTAATCATGCCTAATCGAGTGGCGATAGAATTTGTTGCTTCCCCAAGTTGGCGCATAGTGGTTTCCATACGCAACAAATCTTTTTGACTATTGCCAGCAGCTTTAGTTGTAAATTGAGACATCACTACAACTTCTTCTATCGTTTTGACTAGTTCTCTGGCAGTGGAAGAAATTTCCTTAGTAGTGGCAGATACTTGATTAGTAGAGGCTACCTGTTCAGTGATAGTCGCCTCTAGTTGCTTACCAGAAGCAGCGATTTGAGTTGAAGAAGTAGTTACTTCAATGCCACTCTTTTGGACTTGATGTACTAAGGAATTCAGATTGTGCGTCATATTTTTTAATGCCGCCATTAACTTGCCAATTACATCATTTGATGTCACCTCAACCTGAGTTGTTAAATCACCTTCTGAAACCCGCTCTGCTAAACTGAAGGCAGTTTGTAATGAACGAGTTAAGGCACGACTGGGTATAAGAATGATGGCAGATGAAACGATGATGACAGTGACTACAATACAGAAAAATATCCCCCAATTAACATAAGCGGCAAAAGCCTGAGCTTGATTAGCGTGTTTTTGTCGCTCTTCTAAAAGTTGGTCTTCGGTTTGGAGCATTTCATTCAGTACTTGCCTGGTTTCATCCATAATTCTTTTGCCTTGATCGGAAAGAATCAGAGCTAATACTTCCTGGGTTTTTCCTGATTTTTTCAGATTGATTGTTTCTTGTAATTCATTCAGTTTTTCCTGAGTTAATTTTTCCAAATCGATGAGTCTTTTTGATTGTTCGCTGTTATCCGAAATTTGAGTTCTTAAATCTGATATTTCATCTCCTAATTTAGATTTAGCACTTTCATATGGTTCTAAGTATTTCTCTCTATCAGTAATTATAAATCCCCTTTTTCCTGTTTCCGCGTCAACCAAAAGTTTTTCGATAGCTCTTAAATTTTCTTTAACTGCAAAAGTATGCACTACCCACTTATTAGACTCTATAAGAGAATCATTTGTTGATTTAGAAATCAAACTAGTAATCAAAGTTAAGATAACAATTAATCCACATCCACCAATGACAAACTGATTAATTTTGATTCCTTGTTGCATAACTGACGAAACATAGAGTGTACTATAAGGGCTTTTGCAAAGCTTTGCTTTTCTATAGTTCCCACATCAAGTACAGAAACAACATTTTTTATACACAAATTTTACACATATATCACCGACTTCTTAGAGAAGCTGGGGATATTAGGACGCATCTTAGGAACCTCAAATTAAAAAAAATTCCAATTTGTATAATGCGTTAGGATGTTAGTTCACAACGCACTATTAACTCTGGAATCATGATGGATTACGCTATCGCTCACCTACCCCTATATTTATTGGGTAATTTCTTTTTTAGTAATCCCTTACTTTGAATGTGGTTATTCTACTTAATTGTGGTTAGAAATACTAATTTATATGAAATATAAAAATAATTAAACATTCAAATTCTCATGCTTTCACAAATTTTTATAACTGCTCATAACTGCGATGGTATAAGTTCAGTAAGACTGTAGGTTGAATTTTCTGCCACGAGCTTAAAACGAGAAATTTCTTGACGCAGCCCATTAGCAACTTGATTGAGTTGGGCGATCGCACTATTAATTTCTCTCAATGAATCCGCTGTTTGTAGGGAGGTGCTACTCAACTGCACCATCGCATCACTAATTTGCTGCGCTCCCTGTGACTGAGTATCCATTCCCTGATTCACAGCCTCAAATTGCGGTGTCAAATCTTGCACTTGTTCAATAACTTGCCCAATCTGCGAACTAATCCGGGCAACATCTTCGACTGTTCTTCCCACTTCAGTAGCAAATTTATCCATTTCCATCACCCCTGTAGATACCGAGGATTGCATTTGCTTAACCATTTGTTCAATATCAAGAGTAGCGACGGCGGTTTGATCTGCCAAACGACGAATTTCTCTAGCGACAACGGCAAAGCCCAATCCATACTCTCCGGCTTTCTCTGCCTCAATTGCCGCATTTAATGAGAGCAAATTGGTTTGATCTGCCACTTTGGTAATCGTCACTACGATACTGTTAATGTTGTTTGCTTTTTCGCTAATTACCCCCAGTCGTGCGGCAATAGTATTGGTAGCTTCTACGAGTTGGCGCATAGTAGTTTCCATGCGAATTAAGTCTTTTTGGCTGTCACTAGCTTTTGTAGTTGTAGTTTGCGAAGTTACAGCCACTGTTTCCATTGTTTTCAGTAGTTCCCTGGAGGTAGCAGATATTTCTTTGGCTGCGGCTGCTACTTGATTAGTAGATGCTACTTGTTCGGCGATCGTTGCTTCTAATTGCTTGCCAGAAGACGCTATTTGCGTAGTTGAACTACTTACCTGAATACCCGATTGCTGTAGTTTACGAATGAGATTATTCAAACTATGAGTCATAGTTTTAAAGGCTTTTAATAGTTGTCCCATTTCGTCCTTATTTTGTGATACATCTTCAGCAATGGATGAAGTTAAATCACCGATGGAGATTTTCTCTGCCACTTTTATGGCAGTAGAGACTTTATTACCTAAATATTTTGCAATCAATAAAGTAGCAATAGTTGCTACAGTAATAGATAAAATTGAAAAAGCCAGAGTTAATAATATTAAAAAATTGATACTTGTTTTCGTTAAATCAATACTTTTCCCCATAATTTCTTGTTCTCTTACATCAAAATCATCGCTCATTTGTGTAATTATATTGTTGATTTCCTTACTTTGATTTACGTAATTATTTATTACTTCTTTCTGATTAGTATTATCCTTGAAATTAAGGAGCGTTTGTTGTGCCAATATATTCAATTCATTCTCTAGTAGAGTCAGCTTTTGTAATCTTTCTTTCTGCGCCGCATCTTCAACAACACTAGTTGCAAGTTTCAGTCCCTCTTGAAAACGCTGTCTATCCTTTGCATACAATTCCAAAGCTTCCTTTTTTTCTTCCGGAGCGAGTAAACATCGGCGAATTCTTAGATCCATATTCTTCATACTCACAACCATATCATTTGCTCCGATCATGGCATTGGACGAAATACCAACTTGTCTAAACGTTCCTCCTGCCTGACTGGCAGTTAAATAAACCATGCCACTAAATATAAAAATTAAGGATGTGGGAATAGAAAATCCAAGTAAAGTCAGATCTCTGAATTTCCAGTTATTTAACATTTCAAATTTTTCCTTTCCACTGGTGTTTGAGTAGTAAGCTAGTATAAGGTATTGAAAACAAGTTCTTTTCCCATAGTTCCCAACCAAAACTTAAGATTAACAGCCAGCATAATTTACACCTTTTTCTGCATACGCTGAATTCGTCGCCATAGGAGAGTTGCACTATCAACATCTCCCTGATTTTCCCTAAGTAATGCCAGATGAATAAGCGCTTCTTGATGCAAAGGTTGTAAGTATATTGCTTTACGGAAAGATTGTGCAGCGTGTTCATCTTGCCCCATCGCTTGCTGCACTTGCCCCAAAAGAACATATGCCTCAGCACAATCAGGATTTTGGCTGAGATAGTTCTGGCATAGTTGATTTGCCTCGTCTAACTTGCCTTGATCGGCTATAGTTTTGGCTGTTTCTAGGAAGTTAGCTTGGGAATCTTTGACAAGATTTTGAGTTTCTATATTCACAGTTACCTGGGAAGAAGGTTTATCTGGGATGGGTTTTTCTTGATCGCTAGCACGATGATTTTTGGAAACAGTTTTGCTGCTAAACTGTAGCGAAAAAGGAGAGACGGCAGGCTTACGATAGGCAAAAGCTCCGGGGTAACGAACTGGAATAAATTTAGTATTAAGCAACAATCCAGCTTCTGCGTGCCCTACAGACAATAACCCTCCTGGGGTAAGCAATTTTTCTAAAACTTTAATGGTGCGATGTTTAGTTGCAGAATCGAAATAAATCAGCAAGTTGCGGCAAAAGACAACATCATAAGGCTGTATTCCAGCTAGGAAACTAGTAGCAGCTAAATTATCGTGGATAAAATTAACCATACTTTTCACCTGTTCGCACAGCTGATATCCTGTCTCTGTTGTTTGAAAATAGCGCTCCTGAAAACAGAGGTTGCTGCCACGAAATGAGTTCTTGTTGTAAATCGCTCTTTGGGCAACCCGCAGACAGTGTTTACTAATATCAACAGCATCAATCTGAACTTTGGTAGAACTCAAGCCAGCTTCTAACAGAGACATAGCAATTGAATACGCCTCTTCACCTGTGGAACAAGGTACGCTGAGAACCCGCAAAACTCGTCCAGGTTGGGATGGGAACCATTCAGACTGGATGTAATTTTTCAGGAAAGCAAACGCTTCTTGCTCTCGGAAAAACCATGTTTCTGGAACAATAATGCTTTCAATTAGTGCTTGCCATTCCTCGCTAGACTTTTGTAAATGCTCAAGGTAAGTTGTTATATTTGCGATCGCGCAATCTGCCATCCGTCGCTCAATTGCTCTTTGGATATTATTACAGCCAATTGAATTTGCATCTAAACCTATCTTTTGAGTCAGTAAACTTTCGATGACAGATTGTGTCATTGGTTTAATGTTTCAAGCAATTCTATGTTGTGATTTTCTGGTAATAAATAAACTTGAGACGACTCTAATAATAAGTGTTCAATCTGAATACACTGAATCATTCTTTGGTCATTTAATATCATCTTGCCCAGGTAAGGTGCTGAATCTACCTGGATAACTGGATCAACCAACTCAGCGTCAGCCACCTGTAACATTTCAACTACTCTTTCTGCCATCAAACCTAAAAGATAGGGAGTTTGAGATTCTGAGGCTCCGACTCTATTATTTCCCCGATAATTGACTAGTACGATCCGAGTACTCAAATTATCGGGACAGCGCTTTTTCTGTATCATGTAACACATATCTATCACCGTCACAATTTGCCCTCGATAGTTAAAAACACCAGCCACATATTCGGGTGCATGAGGTACGGGTTTAAGGACGACAAGCGGTAAAATTTCTACAACTTCCTGACTTTCTAGCGCGTAACGTTCATTTTCAATGTTAAGTAATAAAAATAACATTAGTTTACCTTAGCAAAGAAGTTACCCAAGTTGTTGCTTACCCAGGGTGTTACTATCAAACAGTTTTAACTCATGAAGTAAATAATTTTAGGATTCGTTACTTAATTTTATTGGTAAATATTGAAACTCTTAATATAAGTATGGACGATGCCGATTATCCTGAAACGGTAAGGTGAGCACCGTCCACAAGGTAAAAATAGGGGTTTGAGGAAAGTTAGGCTGTGCCCACCCTACAAAATTTGCTTCATTTTATCCGGCAAGCTCGGCAATAACTCTTTCTAAACCAAAGACAACCCGTGCTAACCGTTCATAGTCAATCTTGTCAGGGGTATCTTCGTATTTGTGGTAGTAGGGATAGCGAAAAGGAGCAGTATCAGTTACCATTATCCCTTGATAGCCTTGCTGCCAGAATGCCCATTGATCTGACCAACCCACCCCTGGCATCTGGGCAGGGAGAGCAACGCCTTCTGAGGGAAATTGGGTGTGGTGACGGAAGGAAGCGATCGCCTGTATGAGTAGAGGAGCAGAACCAACATTACCCACAAAACCGATAAAGTTGCCAACCGAAGGATATAGTCTTACTGAAGCAGCTTGATTAAAAATCAGTAGCTTCCTTTTTTGTTTTTGCTCAATTCTTGTCATCGATTGCACCCTTTTGAAATAATTTGAATCGATGCTATCTATAATTTCTTTTTTTCACAGTCTTCTTTATATTTCTCTACCGTTTGCAGACTTAATTGGGCAAGCATCAGTCTGGAGGCGCAGCCTCGAAACCTTCTTTACCAGGTTCAACCTAGTAAGGAGAAGAAATAGCTCTCATAACCAGAACAAAGATGTTTGAAAAGTTAGCAGTTGAGTAAAAAAAAGCTCTCAAACGTTTTATGAACAAAAATGTAGCAGAAGCAGATTCACTCAAGCGAGTGTTTGGATTGCCAACTTTGGTGATTTATGGAGTGGGTGACATTCTGGGTGCGGGAATTTATGCGGTAGTCGGAAAAATTGCCGGGCTTTCCGGCACTTTGGTTTGGGCTTCGTTCTTGACGGCTATGATTGTAGCGGCATTCACAGCTTTAAGTTACGCCGAACTAGGCAGCCGATTTCCACAAAGCGGTGGAGTTGCCTGCTTTGTCCACAGGGCTTTTCGTACCGACTGGCTCTCAATATTGGTTGGCTGGTTAATGTTTTGTACGTGCTTGGTTTCAATGGCGACGCTCTCGAAAGCATTTGCTGGCTATTTCAACGCTTTTGTACCAGCGATTCCAGCTTGGCTAATTATCCTGGCGCTTTTTTCGGTGCTGGCATTTGTCAATTTCAGAGGCATGAAGGAATCCTCGGCTCTAAATATTTTTTGCACATCTGTTGAGGTTTCCGGTCTTTTGATTGTAATTTTGGTTTCAACCTTGTTTTTGAGCGGTGGTGGTGCGGCTAATCCTGCTGTTGTCCCTAACGAGCAAGCCATAGGTTGGAGCGCAGTGGCTCAGGGAGCGGCACTGGCTTTCTATGCCTTTATTGGATTTGAAGATATTGTCAATGTTGCGGAGGAAGTTAAAAATCCCGAACGTAACGTGCCAAGAGCGATTTTACTTGCCTTGGCGATCGCGGGCGCAGTCTATATACTTGTCTCCTGGCTTGCTATTCAAGTACTCAATCCCTCCGAGCTTGCTGCTTCAAATGCTCCGTTACTCGATGTAGTTCGTCGAGCGCAGCCCAATTTTCCCCAAGTCGTTTTTACAATTATTGCTCTATTTGCCGTACTCAATACGGCGCTGTTAAATTTTGTCACGGCATCGCGGCTGTTGTTTGGGATGTCGCGTGAAGGACTTCTAAGCGCTTGGTTAGGGAAATTACATCGACGCAGAGCCACGCCTTATCGAACGCTGCTGGTCATTTTACCAATTGCAATTTTTCTGGCGCTTTCTGGAACGCTGCAATTTTTAGCAGGAACTACCGCCACCTTGATTCTGGCAATGTTTTGTCTTGTTAACCTCTCGCTGCTACTCATAAAACGCCGAGAACCTGAAAATAACGGGTTTCGGGTTCCCTATATAGTTCCGGCGATCGCGTTGCTGTTAAATCTCGTTTTGTTTGCTTTTGCTTCTGGTGCAAGTCACATTTTGGCGCTGGTGTTTGTGGGAATTGGAATGCTTCTAATTCTGATCCAAAAGGCTTTTAGAAGAGGACACTTACCACGCACTGATTAACCCGGCAATAAGTGAAAGCATAGCTCCCCTTGCACGTAGTTGTGGTTTTGATATTCATATTGCCAGGAGCAAAAATGTGAGTAAAAATACATAAACTCAAAACACAGATCCCCGACTTTTCTAAAAAGTCGGGGATCTTACAGAGCGTATTTTATAAACTTGGTTTATAACTATCCTTAAAATTCTGCATTTTCTGGCGTGCGTGGGAAGGGGATCACATCACGAATATTCCCCATGCCTGTCATAAATTGCACAAGTCTTTCAAAACCCAATCCAAAGCCGGCGTGAGGAACTGTACCATAACGGCGCAAGTCAAGATACCACCACAAATCTTCTGGCTTCATTCCTTGGGCTTGTATCCGCTTTTCCAACACTTCTAGTCGTTCTTCCCGCTGCGATCCCCCGATAATTTCACCTATTTTCGGTGCAAGGATATCCATCGCGGCAACGGTTTTTTCATCATCGTTTAAGCGCATATAGAATGCTTTGATTTGAGTTGGGTAGTCGGTAACAATGACTGGCTTTTTAAAGGTTTGTTCGCAAAGATAGCGTTCGTGTTCTGATTGCAAATCTAAGCCCCAACTCACCGGATATTCAAACTTAACATCGGCTTTTTCTAAAAGTTTGATTGCTTCTGTATAAGTGATGCGTTCAAATTGGTTATTAATAATATTATCTGCTGTTGCCAGCACAGTGTTATCAATGCGCTGATTAAAAAATTCCATATCTTCTGAGCATTTCTCCATCACATATTTAAATATGTGTTTGAGGAACTCTTCAGCTAAATCCATATCGCCGTGGAGATCGCAAAAAGCCATTTCTGGTTCAATCATCCAGAATTCTGCTAAGTGGCGAGAGGTATTGGAGTTTTCTGCACGGAAAGTAGGGCCAAATGTGTAGACGTTGGTAAATGCCATCGCCATGATTTCGGCTTCTAATTGACCGCTAACTGTTAAATAAGTCGGTCTACCAAAAAAGTCTTTACTATAGTCTACAGTTTGATTTTCTGTGCGAGGAATATCTTTTAAGTCTAAACTAGTGACGCTGAAAAGTTCTCCTGCGCCTTCACAGTCACTTGCTGTAATGATGGGAGTATGCACCCATAAAAAATCACGTTCTTGGAAAAATTGGTGAATCGCAGTTGCACAAGCATTACGAACTCGGAAAACTGCGCCAAAGGAATTGGTGCGCGATCGCAAATGTCCAATAGTGCGCAGAAATTCAAAGGAATGCCGTTTTTTCTGCAAAGGATAGGTTTCGGGATCAGCCTCTCCGTAGACTTCTAAGCGTTCTGCTTTCAACTCAATGCGTTGTCCCTTCGCTGGAGAAGCTACCAATACCCCCGATACTTCCACAGAGGCACCTGTATTCAGTTTTTTTAACAGAGTTTCGTAGTCTGGCAATTCTGCATTGACTACTACCTGCAAATTAGCCAAACAAGAGCCGTCATTTACTTCAATAAAAGCAAAATCTTTTAATTCACGTTTTGTGCGAACCCAGCCTTGAATCTTGATCGATTCATCAGGTTGACCATTTCTTAATATTTCTGCAATCCTTCGAGCTACCATATCATCCAGCACAAGACTTTAATATCCAGCCTATGATAACGCCCAATCCACCGAAGCGGACGGCTTGCCAGAAAGGATCTTTAAATCCGCGCCAAGAAAACAGCTGGCTTTCTAAGCACACTTCTAGCACTTCCAACTGTTGTTGAATTTGCCGTAACTCGGCTTTCATTTCTGGTGTCAGGTTTTTAGTTTGATTGAGCTGCTCAAATTGTTGTTGCAACTGCTGCTTTTGGCGACTATCCCGTTTTACCTGCCTGTAACGTTGTTTTAATGCCACAAGCGATCACCCAACTTCCAACAGTTCTTGTTCAAAATCTAGTTCTGGATTTTCCTCTTCTGATGCTTCTCGTGAGTTTGGAGACTGCTTCATTAAAGTAGTACAGTAAAGATAAATGCGACTTTGCTAAAAGTGTATGTCTCAATTTACACAGCAGCCTCAAAACAGTCAACTGAATGACCATACTACCTTGGAGCTTGCCCAAGCTTTGATGGAGAAACTGAGCATCTCCCCTAATGATTGGCATCGCCTCAAGTCTAACCGCAAAGCTCGCGCTAGCGAACAATTGGCGGCAGCTCTTGTCTTCCTTCTCAAGGATCAACAACAAGAAGCTCTCACAAGATTAGAAGTGGCAACAGGTTGGTTAGATCGCTCTATTACCGCACCACCTTGTCCAACTCACGGACATAAAACAAATGGCTAATAGCTAATGGTTAATGGTTGATTGCTATGAACAATTAGCAATTTAACCATTAACAATTTCCTAATTTCGTAAGAGTGGTATCCTCAGCCGATTCTGATCTAATAATTTACAAAGTCTTAACTCTGTACCTTTTGGGTTCCACTCCACTTGGTCAAAAATCTGATGCAAAATCGATAAACCACGACCACTTTCTGCCTCATCTGATGGCAAGAATTGTGATGGATCTGTGTCGCAATTGCATAGCGGAGTAAAACCCTTGCCTTGGTCTGATATGACCCACCAATACTGATTATCTATTAAGGAAAAACGTACTACAACTTTTTTACTAGGATCGAGATTATTGCCATGTTTAGCTGCATTAACTAAGGCTTCTTGAAGTCCTAGCCGCAATTCTGCTTGCATTTTGACTGGAATTTCTGCCAAGAGTAAATCTAGTATTGGACAGAGATATAGCGTTGAGGCAAAGCTAATTGTGCCCCAATTACGTCCAACTGGACGAAGTGAAATGGTAATCACAAGAGAAACCCCGCAGCTTCAGAGTTAGCTAGACATCAGTTTGGTGTCACAGGCACCCTGATTGAATTTTGAGGTGGTCATGTTGCCTTCAAACTTAAGTCTTTAAAACTAAATTTTGAAAATGCTAGGGAGCATAAGCTCTCTTTATGACATTGGGTTGTTCTCATATAAAACGGCCTAAACAAACCTGCTATTGCAGTTAGCAACTCAAAAAATGCTTTTTATTCATAAACAAAAGAGTATTAACCTACTCTTTTTAATCACCGACTTATATTTTAGACAACCTAATTCATGTTTTAGAGTAGCCCATACTACTTCTATTTATTATGTACAGAAGGATTATATTCTTACCTTAATTCTAGTTTAGCATTGTTACTATGCACTAGACTACAAATTTCAAATTTGAGTTTTTGTAAAGGTATCGGCACCTTTATCCGTATGCGATCGCACAAGAAATGCTGCTGCTTCCACATGAGCGGTTTGAGGAAAAAAATCAGCGGGTTGGACAAGTCTAAGGGTATAAACTCCATTTTCACAAAGTAATTTGAGGTCACGGGCAAGGGTTGCGACTTTACAACTCACATAAACTATTCGCTGGGGTTGGTTAGCCAACAAAGTTTCTATCACTTGGCGATCGCATCCTTTACGTGGTGGATCTAGCAAAACAATATCCGGTTTTATTTCCAACTGCGGCAGTATTTTTTCTACTTTTCCTGTAACAAAAGACACGTTATCTATCTGGTTAGATTTGGCATTTAAAATCGCCTGTTCCACTGCCTCTGGTTGTATTTCTAAACCGATAGCCTGATGCACTTGTTTAGCCAAAGGCAAAGTTAAGGTACCAATACCGCAGTAGGCATCAAGTAAAACTTCATGACCTTGGAGATTCAACTGTGATTGAATGACCTGTAACAATGCCTCTGCTGCCTCTGTGTAAACTTGAAAAAAAGTGTCTGGTCGTACTTGGAATTCCAGCCCAGCAAATTTTTCTCGCAGGTAAGGAACACCAGCAATACAGCGAGTTTCAGATCCAAAGATGGAATTTGTGCGTTGAGAGTTCCTGTTTAAACAAACTCCGACTAAATCTGGATAACGCTTCAGCCACTCTTGGGCTTGGTCTTTAATCCCTGCTAAATTCCAATCTTTTACCACCAAAGTTAGTAAGATTTCCCCAGTGCGGCGACCGATGCGTAATCCAATATGGCGTACTATTCCTGTATGGCGCTGTTCGTCATAAATTTGCCAACCCTGCTTTTGGATATCTTGTTTGACTTGAGCCAACAAAGGATTTAATCGTGCATCTTGGACAGGACATTGATTTAAATTGATTAATTGATGACTACCTTTTTGGTAATAACCAGCTTGTACATTTCCTGCTGCTGATAAACCAACAGGATAGGTAGCTTTATTACGGTAGCTCAAAGCACTTGGAAGAGCTAAAACTGGATTTACTGGTGGTTGGATAAAGCCACCGATACGTTCCAATGCTTGAATAACTTGATGGTGTTTGGCTACTAGCTGATATTCATAATCTATATGCTGCCACTGACAACCACCGCATTTATCAGCCACAATGCAACTTGGGCGGATGCGGTGAGGAGAGGATTTTAACAATTGTTTAAGTTTACCGTGGGCAAATGTGGTTTTGACGTGTACTAAGCGGATAACAGCGCGATCGCCTGGCACAGTATCCGGCACAAACACTACTCGCTCCTGCCATCGTCCTACACCATCGCCTGTATCACTCAAATCAGTAATGTTAACTTCTATTAATTCGCCTTGCTTCCAAAGTGTGTCTGTCATTAGTTCTTTGTTATTAGTCATTTGTCATTGGTCATTAGTCATTTGTTAGTAGGGGAGGCAGCGCGCCCTTGGAGGTTCCACGCCACATGCTTTATGCCGGGAAACCCGTCCACCGCAGTGGCTCCTCCGTTGTAGCGACTGCCGTGCGGGTTTATTTTAGATATTTCGTTATTTTGAGAGATTACTAATAAAACCCGCCCGTACAGTAGTTGGTTGTTTATTACTGTCCTTGTCCCCTTGTCTCTCCCTCCTCTTCCCCTCCCCTCTTCACTTGTGTCCACAAGACTCGTTAAACTAGCAAATAATAAATCTCGTGATTTCAATAATCATGACTGTAATAAGCCAAGTTATTCTCAAAGCCGACGACGAACTGCGCTATCCCAGCAGTGGTGAACTCAAAAGTATCAAAGACTTTTTGCAAACCGGCGAACAGCGGGTACGCATTGCCAACACCCTGGCTGAAAACGAAAAAAAAATAGTTCAGGAAGCTACTAAACAGCTTTGGCAGAAGCGCCCCGACTTTATTGCGCCAGGAGGCAATGCTTATGGAGAGCGCCAGCGTGCTCTATGTATCCGCGACTTTGGCTGGTACTTGCGCCTAATTACCTATGGCGTACTTGCCGGTGACAAAGAACCAATTGAAAAAATTGGTTTGGTAGGTGTGCGAGAAATGTACAACTCTCTGGGCGTTCCTGTGCCTGGAATGGTTGAAGCCATTAATTGTCTAAAGAAAGCCTCCCTCGATCTACTCAATGCTGAAGATGCTGCCGAAGCAGCTCCCTACTTTGATTACATCATTCAAGCGATGTCTTAATTCAAAGTAAGTCCTAACGCTATCTTTGCGTGGGCTTGTGCTACTAAAATGAGAGTGCAAAGTCTTAGCACTTGAAATTTATCAATTTCTTAATACCATCATACTCCCCACACTTGTAGTGGCTCTGGCAAAATTTATGTCAAGTTACTAACCAGTTGTGGGGAAATTTTATTGTGATCGTTTGCTAGGGGCGGTTTTATTTCAAACCCACCCGTACACTAATAAGGGGGAGATAAGACTTTGGTGGGTTTCCCGTTTTAGTACCTTAGCAGATCGTATAAATAACAAAAATGCCAACAGCACTCTCAAGAAGGCTATCGGCAATCAGTGTGTTCCCTATTATTGACTCGGCTAGAGTTCAGTTATCTCTTATTCTCTTAATTTGCCAATCACAGGCATAGGATCTCAATCATATAAAGGTGTGATTTTTATCACAACCTGATCTTAGGATCATCTTTTACAATTTTAAATTTTAGATTTTTGGATTGAAAACCGCTGTTTACATCTGGATTGTATTAATGCATTTGTCTGTGGCAATTATTTTTTAAATTTATGTTAAACGTCTGCTGTTGAGACTTGTGCATACAGCCAAATAGCTTGTCGAGATCAATGAAATTCTTCTAGAATCATGGATTGGGCGATTATTGCAAAATACCTCGATGACTAAACAGGCTTTAATTGCATTGAGGAGGCTTGCGATCGCCAAGACGCATTCATTCTGCTAGTTGTTTTGAACAATACTGCGCTCACGTTTTACCAGTTTCAAAAATAACTTTTGTTACAACAATTTTACTCAAAGCTCTGAATGCACCAGTGATAACCCTAGTAGTATTGATACTTGCAATAGCGACAGCTTCGTTCGCAACTTTAAACGCAAACATCACAAATAGTTGCATAAAGTTGGGATCGAAGTAAATATGCGCTTGCAAATTAAAACATAGGTTAGGTTTTCGTATTCATACTTACATATACTTTCAAGCTTTACTTAATTGAATAAAATATACAAAATCACCATGTCTCTAGTAATCGTGAAATCACTTAAATGTATTTGATTATTTTATGGATAAAGTATAAAAGCTAAGTATTTTTACTGTAAGCTTACCTAGTGCTTGACTAAATTTTTAGAAAATTATTTAGAAAATTATTGGGTTAAGAGGCTCGTACATCACAGTACAAATCCAATCGGTAAATTTTATCCGAGATGAAGTACTTTACGGGAATGGTTCAGAAATCGATAGAATAGACCTTTGTCCCCTTGGTGCATTACTGATATGACCACCACCTCCGAAGTTCCCTTTTCCCCTGAAGAAATTGCATCTGAAGGTATTAAACCTGAAGAATATCAAGAAATAGTGCAGCGGTTAGGACGTCATCCAAACAAAGCTGAATTGGGAATGTTTGGGGTCATGTGGTCAGAACATTGCTGTTACAAAAATTCTCGACCCTTACTAAAACAATTTCCCACCACAGGCGATCGCATTCTTGTTGGCCCCGGTGAAAATGCTGGTGTTGTAGACTTAGGTGATGGATTACGGCTGGCGTTTAAAATAGAATCTCACAACCATCCTTCTGCTGTGGAACCCTTCCAAGGAGCTGCGACAGGAGTTGGAGGTATTCTCCGTGATATATTTACAATGGGTGCGCGTCCCATTGCCATTTTAAATTCCCTCCGCTTTGGTTCTTTAGAAGATGCAAAAACCCAAAGGCTTTTTAGCGGTGTGGTAGCAGGTATAAGCCACTACGGTAACTGTGTTGGCGTGCCTACCGTTGGCGGTGAAGTATACTTTGACCGTGCTTATTCCGGTAATCCTTTAGTGAATGTGATGGCATTAGGATTAATGGAAACACCGGAAATTGTGAAATCAGGTGCATCTGGCATCGGGAATCCCGTGCTGTATGTCGGTTCCACCACCGGGCGCGATGGGATGGGAGGTGCTAGTTTTGCCAGTGCTGAACTCAGTGATGCATCATTAGACGATCGCCCGGCAGTACAAGTAGGCGATCCCTTTTTAGAAAAGTCATTAATTGAAGCTTGCTTGGAAGCTTTTAAAACAGGTGCAGTTGTTGCCGCACAGGATATGGGTGCAGCTGGCATCACCTGTTCTACCTCAGAAATGGCAGCAAAAGGCGGTGTGGGAATTGAATTCGATTTAGATCGGGTTCCCATCAGAGAATTGGGGATGGTTCCCTATGAATACTTGCTTTCCGAGTCCCAAGAAAGAATGCTGTTTGTTGCCGAAAAGGGGCGCGAACAAGAATTAATAGATATCTTTCATCGTTGGGGACTACATGCTGTTGTTGCTGGTACTGTAATTGCCGAACCAGTAGTGCGGATTTTATTTCGAGGTAAAGTAGCAGCAGAAATTCCTGCTACTGCTTTGGCAGAAAATACCCCCGTATATGAGCGAGAAGTTTTGGCAGAACCACCAGAATATGTCCGCAAAGCTTGGGAATGGACACCTGCTTCTCTCCCTGCCTGTACAACAACTGGCATTAAGATTAAAGGACGCCAGCACAATTGGAACGATATCCTGCTGACTTTGCTGGATACTCCGACGATCGCTTCTAAACGTTGGGTGTATCGCCAGTACGATCATCAAGTACAGAACAACACCGTGATGTTGCCTGGTGGTGGTGATGCTGCTGTGATTAGGTTGCGTCCTTTGGAAGAAGAGACTGGGAGAGGAGATACCTCAATCCAAAATTTCAACTCCGGTGTGGCAGCAACAGTAGACTGCAATCCTCGCTACGTTTATCTCGATCCTTATGAGGGGGCGAAGGCAGTAGTAGCAGAAGCAGCACGCAATCTTAGCTGTGTCGGTGCGGAGCCTTTGGCAGTTACTGATAATCTTAATTTTGGCAGCCCAGAGAAACCAATTGGCTACTGGCAATTAGCTGAAGCTTGTCGCGGTTTGGCGGAAGGTTGTCGAGAAATGGCAACTCCGGTTACAGGCGGTAATGTTTCTCTGTACAACGAAACCCTTGACTCTCAAGGGCTACCCCAACCTATTTATCCCACTCCTGTTGTGGGAATGGTGGGTTTGATTCCCGATTTAAGCAAAATTTGCGGTCAAGCTTGGCAAGCAGAAGGCGATGTAATTTATTTGTTGGGTGGATTAGCTTCTGATTCCACTCTAGGTGGTTCAGAGTATTTAGCGACTATTCACAATACTATTGCTGGCAAACCACCACGGGTAGATTTTGATTTGGAACGGCGGGTGCAAAAAGTTTGTCGTCAAGGAATTCGTCAAGGTTGGATACGTTCAGCTCATGATTGTGCTGAGGGTGGTTTGGTAACTGCCATTGCTGAAAGTTGTATCACTGGGAAACTTGGTGCAGAAGTGAACTTAGATTTAGCTGCAAATAATTCCCGACGACTAGATGAAGTGCTGTTTGGTGAAGGTGGTGCGCGAATAGTAGTTTCCGTAACGCCAGAACAACAAGATATTTGGGAATCTTACTTACAACAAAATCTTGCTCAAGAGTGGCAAAAACTAGGTAAAGTTGGGAATTCCGAAACTGGTTTGCGGGTTTTAACCTCTGATAAGCAAACTTTAATAAACGTTAGGATTGAGGTGATGAGCGATCGCTATGTAAATGCGATTGAAAAACGTTTAGCCATGTCTACTGTGACGGCTTAACCCTATGAACGACAAAGTAGGAACTATGAAGTCGAAAGTAAGGGTTTTAACTAATAACTCATCAATTGTACTGGCTTGTACAAGCGTAATTAAGGTACTGTTTTAATGGATGGTTAATTTTTTATTAATCATCACACAATTATCCCTTTACATAATCCTAGTGACTTGACACCCCCGACCAGGAGCAAAGCGAGCATGATTCCCAAGCATAGCGTCACTTCGGATGACTACCCTCGACAGAATAACTTAATGAACGATCAAGAAACTCGAACAGACAAGCCAGAAGAAGCTTGTGGTGTATTTGGCATTTATGCACCAGGAGAGGACGTAGCCAAACTCACCTACTTTGGATTGTATGCTCTCCAGCACCGGGGGCAAGAATCGGCTGGCATTGCCACATTTGAGGGTGAGCAAGTACACCTGCATAAAGATATGGGATTGGTATCCCAAGTCTTTAATGAAACTAATTTGAGTGAGTTACCCGGTAGTATAGCCGTTGGTCACACTCGTTATTCCACTACAGGTTCTAGCCGCAAAGTCAATGCCCAACCCGCTGTAGTTGATACTCGTTTAGGAAAGTTAGCCCTAGCACACAATGGCAATTTAGTCAATGTGGCGCAATTGCGGGAAGACTTGTTGCAAAAAAACTGCAACTTAGTCACTACAACTGATTCAGAGATGATTGCTTTGGCGATCGCCCAAGAAGTCAACGCTGGTAGAGATTGGCTAGAGGGTTGCATTCAAGCTTTTGGTCGTTGTCAGGGAGCCTTTAGTTTAGTTATTGGCACACCCACTGGTGTCATGGGTGTTCGCGATCCCAATGGTATTCGCCCCCTCGTCATTGGCACTTTAGAAAGCGAGCCAATGCGTTATGTCCTCGCTTCTGAAACTTGTGCTTTAGATATCATCGGTGCGGAATTTCTGCGGGATGTGCAACCAGGCGAGCTAGTTTGGATTACCGAAGAGGGTTTGGCTTCCTATCACTGGTATCAACACCCACAACGCAAACTGTGTATCTTTGAGATGATTTACTTTGCCCGCCCTGATAGCATTATGCGGGGCGAGAGTTTATACAGCTATCGGATGCGATTGGGGCGGCACCTAGCAGAAGAATCTCCTACCGAAGCCGATATTGTCATTGGTGTTCCTGATTCCGGTGTGCCAGCAGCAATTGGATTTTCTCAAGCCTCCGGCATCCCTTATGCCGAAGGGCTGATTAAAAATCGCTACGTCGGGCGCACTTTTATTCAGCCTACTCAATCCATGCGCGAGTCGGGCATTCGCATGAAACTAAACCCGCTCAAAGACGTATTGTATGGCAAGCGAGTTGTAATTGTGGATGACTCGATTGTCCGCGGCACTACTAGCCGAAAATTGGTCAAAACCTTGCGTGAAGCCGGGGCAATAGAAGTACATATGCGAATTTCCTCGCCGCCAGTCACTCACCCCTGCTTCTATGGCATTGATACTGATACTCAGGATCAGCTGATCGCTGCCACTAAATCAGTAGAAGAAATAACCAAGCAATTAGAGGTAGACAGCCTTGCCTATCTCAGCTGGCAGGGAATGCTAGCAGCAACAAAAGAAGATCCACAAAGCTTTTGCTCTGCTTGCTTCACAGGAGACTATCCCATTCCTGTGCCAGAACCAATGAAGCGCACCAAGCTGATGTTAGAAAAAGTGGTGGTGTAATTTAGGGGACAGGTGACAGAGGACTAGGGATTAGGAATTAAGAAATCCTAGTATCCAATCCCTGATCCCCGATCCCCAACCTAACTTTTCTGTAAAAATTCAATTTTTGGCAATAAAGGATCGCAAACAACACCCACACCGAGAAAACCCCAACGTTTGAGCAAATTTCCTATTTGCGAGCCGGGAATAGATTCCACTGCAAAGCGGCTTGCTACTTCTGTAGCATGGGTGTTGAGGTAGCTCAAGGCATCAAAATGTTCGCGAAACAACAACAAATAACCCAGTTTTTCTGAGTTTGGTCTGGCTGCAAGATAACTACCGTCAGTTTTTGACCGTATGAGATAATAAACTTCTGAAAACATATTCAAGAGTCAATAGTTAGTGGATAGTGGATAGTAGATAGTGGTTAGTGGATAGTGGTAAACAACTACCTACCATCTACTAACTACTAACTACTACCTACTAACTACTAACAAATAACTAATTGAGATTTTCCAAACGGATGCGAGGATCGGCAACCTTCAGCAGTAAATCTGCTATTAAATTGCCCACTATCAGCAATACTGCACCCATAATCAAACTTGCCATCAATAAATATAAATCTTGAGCTTGTACTGCCTGTAATACTAGCCTTCCTAAACCAGGCCAGTTGAAGAAAAATTCGGCAATGAATGCACCGCTTAGTAAACCTGCCAATTCAAAACCTAATAAAGTAATCAAGGGGTTAATGGCGTTACGCAGGGCATGAACATAAATAACTCGATTCTCTGGTAATCCCTTAGCACGGGCTGTTTGAATGTAATCTTGGCGCAGCACATCGAGTAGTTCTCCACGAGTAATGCGCTGTAAACCAGCAAAACTGGTGATACTCAAAGCAATGGTAGGTAAAATCATGTGCCAGCCGATATCAAGAATTTTACCAAACCATGTCAGATCACCGTGATTGATGCTAGTCATGCCACCAACTGGGAAAACTGGGGCTGTCATTTGGGCAAAAATTAATAGTAATAGGGCAGTGATGAAACTGGGAAATCCTTGCCCAGCATAGCTAACTACCTGCAAAACTCTATCAGTAAGACGATTTTGTTTTACGGCAGCAACAATGCCTAAAGGAATAGCGATCGCCCAAGTAACAATCAAAGATGCGATCGCCAATAACAAAGTTGCAGGTACTCGTTCCCAAATCAGTGAGGCTACGGAGCGCTGGTAAACAAAACTTGTGCCAAAATCTCCTTTAGTCAAAATTCGCCAAAGCCAAAGAAAATACTGCTCCGGCCAAGATTTATCCAATCCAAATTGTTGCTGAAGTTCCTCAATGCGTTCCGGAGAAATTTTCGGGTTTTGCCGTAGCGTATCTACATAATCACCAGGAGCAAGTTGAATGATAAAAAACGACAACGCCGACGCCAATAACAAAGTCAACAAAGCCTGCAATGCTCGCTTGATGACATAAAGAAAAGTCTCACT
Source organism: Chlorogloeopsis fritschii PCC 6912 (assembly GCF_000317285.1). Taxonomy (GTDB): domain Bacteria; phylum Cyanobacteriota; class Cyanobacteriia; order Cyanobacteriales; family Nostocaceae; genus Chlorogloeopsis; species Chlorogloeopsis fritschii. Next base: position 141,437 of record NZ_AJLN01000068.1, read on the forward strand.
TGTAATCAGCCTTACCAGCCAATCCCGACTTGCCTCCAAGGAAATTCTCGTAGTAGTCATTTGTGATTTGTCCTTTGTCCTTTATCCTTAGTCATTAGCCAAGGACTAATGACCAATGACCAATGACTAATATTCAACCAGGGTGATAATCGGCACGTCCGGCAGATTTTTACGCCCTTGTAAATCCCGTAGCTCGATGATAAACCCAAACCCGACCAGTTCGCAGCCTATTTTCTGTACTAGCTGTGCTGTTGCACTGGCGGTTCCACCTGTGGCGATCAAATCGTCTACAATCAAGACTCGGCACTCTGGTTGCAAAGCATCTTGATGCATTTCCAAGCAGTCTGTACCATATTCCAGTTCATACTCAATAGAATGCACTGCTGCTGGTAGCTTACCTGGTTTGCGAACAGGGATAAAACCTGCTCCGATTTTATAAGCCAGAGGCGTGCCAAACATAAAGCCTCGTGACTCCATTCCCACCACGTAATCTGCCTTCAGCCCGGCATCGAGAATCTTTTGTGTGAATAAGTCAATAGTATGGCGCAAACCTTCTGGATCGCGCAAAAGTGTAGTGATATCCCGAAATACAATTCCGGGTTTAGGAAAATCTGGAATATCACGAATCAGAGACTTCAGATCCATAGATTAAAGATAGCTTTGATCAAGGTACAGCAGTAGATCCTTGCTCCCATCTGCCGATAGGAATCTATCGGGTGGTTGCGGGCAGATACCTGACAAATCGTACACTATAATGTCATACGCGTGGAATTAGCACTCTGTTGCTATCCATTGACGATTATCGGAATCTACACCAAGCTAAGGATGGAGTGATAGTAACAACAATAAACAATAAAAAATAAAATTTATGCTTTGAAAACTTTAAGCTGTGTATGCGGAAATATTTGAATAGAAAGAGTAACTAATGTATGTATCATAGTCGGGCAGTTATTTGACTGCCACAAGTAAACATTTCTCAATAAACCTATCTATCTTAAATTAGTTTTACCAAGTCTGTCGCAGCCGCACAAGGTATTTATAATGAATGTCTCCGCTAGTGTAACGCCTTTTAATAGTCCAACCCCCCAATCGCCGCCAATGATTCTAGATTCGTTGCCCGATCCTGCCATTGAAGGAAAGGGATGCCCCAGAAAAACGCGGATGCAAATTGACCTGATTTTACTAGCAATTGAAGCTTTAGAACTTGGCGGTTCAGAGGCGATTCTGGCATTTGCCGAAGAATTGGATTTAAAAGGAATCATCAAAGATAGGGTGAATTTGTGGCGAATGCGTAGCTCCAACCCTTTAAGACGAGCACATATCCGCCGTCCTTTAAGCATTATGGAGGCAAAAGCCTTAGTAGTAATTACTTGCTATTTAGCGCGGCGGTTAACAGTTGTGATTCGCCAAATGCTGATGATATATCAACAGCTCAGTGAAAAAGAGATTCCCCTAGAACAAAATTTACGTTTATCTAATTATTTAGAACGGTTTAGAGCGCATTTTAGAAGCCGAATGAACCCGCGACGCTCTGGTGTACTGGCATTAAATTCAGATGAAAAATTAGATGAATTGGCTATAGATTTATTAGCTAAATTACTATTTTGTACCGGTACGGCTGGAATGCAGCGGTTCTGGATTAGCCTTTTTGACGGTGAAGTAGAATGAATATTCAACGTAAGTACAGCCTACCCAATTGCACGTTAGTTTTAGAAGGTCTCAGTGATGCTACCAGGACTGCACAGTATCAAGAACTACGTCCTGCACTTTCAATATTGGTGAATGCAGAATGTTACTTATCTGGTTATCGTCAGCCTTTATCGGGAGGACGAGAATTTTTTGAGAGTTTGACAAGGACAGTTAGTGCCTATGCTCAAGAATTTTTGAGCAATGTTAACCATCCCCAAGCTCACAACTTTGAGTCAGAATTGGTGCAGTTGCAAAAAATAGATGTCAATCGTCATAGGTTGATTGTACATTCAGAAATTCCCGGTCAGGATTTAGAGGTTAGCTCCCATAACGGTAAGCAGCCGCTGCAAATGGATTTGAACACAGTGCAGTTATTTGATTTAGTGGAAGCTGTTGACCAATTTTTTGCTGACAGCCAAACTTTACCAGAGCTATCACTAGAGTTACAACCGGTTCCCAGACGCTATGGCAGTAACAATCAAGCCTTGCTCAAACAGACACTGCCAGCTAGTGTAGGGGCGACTAGTTTAGCAGCAGCAGCGATCGCTTTTGGCATGATTCCACCTCCCGATGTGCGTTCACCAGAGCCAGAAACTCAACAGCAATCTTCTAGTTCTACCAATCCCAGCGCCAACACTTCTGAACCAGTTGCTACCACTCCTTCACCTTTTACCAATCAACCAATAGCTGCTAATTCAACATCAACTCCGACACCGATTACCGCAGCGACTAAAAATCTTACACCTACCCCGTCGCCTACTGCTCCAAATTTAGAAGCACTTTTAAATACAGTTCCTGAAATTACAGATGCATCCCAATTACGGGCATTAAATCGTCAAATTTATAACCAAATCAATCCTACTTGGAAAAATCGCCAAGCACTAAAGCAAGATGCAGTGTTTCGTGTCGGCGTAGCAGCAGATGGTGTGATCGTTGGTTATAAAGCTGTTAATTCTGAATCAAATCAGGTAGTTAATCAAACCCCCTTACCTAATTTGCTTGAAAATCCTGCCAATCGTACTTCCATTACAAAAGAACCGATCGCTCAATTTAAAGTCGTCTTTACCAACGAAGGTGTACTCCAAATTAGTCCTTGGCGCGGGTATACCAAAAAGCCTGATGTTACCGGGCAAAAAATTACTGACTCCAATAAAATCAAAGAATTAAATCAAAAGCTTTATAGTGTTGTTCGCCAAAATTGGCAAGGCACTCCTAGTTATACACGCGATTTGAAGTATCGCGTTGCAATTAATAAAGATGGCATTATTGCCGATTATGAACCACTAAATCAAGTGGCATTTGACTATTTCCGGGAAACACCTTTGCCGCGAATGTTCCACAGCGTTTACGGTTCTACTGTTGCAGCACCCAACACTAAAGAACCCCTGGCTCACTTTGAAGTAGTATTCCAGCCTAGTGGCAAGCTGTTAGTTACTCCTTGGCAGGGTTATAAGTAAGGGAACAGGGAACAGGGAACAGGGAATAGTAAAAACTGTCACCTGTAACCTGTCACCTGTCACCTTTTCTAGCGAACTACTCTACGCATATAATTTCCCCACAACTGAGCGGCTTGAGCACTGCTACCAGATGTTGGAGAGTTGTTATCGTTACCCAGCCAAACGCCGGTTGCCATGCGGCGGCTGGGAATATAACCAATAAACCACAAGTCAACGTTCTTATCGGTTGTACCTGTCTTTCCAGATACGGCGAAATCGCCAATGGCAGCACGAGTACCAGTACCATTTGTTACTACCCCGCGTAGTAAACGAGTCATGGTGTCGGCGATCTCAGTTTTCAGTACCCGTCTATTCGCATCGGCATCTTGATCGAAAGAATAGATGACGCGGCAAGTTTTTAAATCATTGCGATCCTTACAATCACTACTGTCTAAAATCCGGCTAATTGCATGGGGGCGATTCCACACGCCGCGATTGCCAATTGCACCAAAAGCGCCAGTCATCTCTAAAACATTAACTACGCTTTGTCCCAATACTAATCCAGGCACTGGATCTAATTCTGACCTGACTCCTAACCGCCGTGCCATGCTCACGACTTTATTTAGCCCTACCTGCCTAGCAATCCGCAAGGCAATGGGATTTTCTGATTGAGCAAGCCCAGTTGCCATATCTAAGCTAATATCAGCACCTGCCCGACAAGGCTTGTAGGTAAAACCTTGCCAAGTTAAGGGACTGCAGGAATAGCTTGCATTTGGTGAAATTCCCTGCTCCAAGGCGGCGGCATAAGCAAAAACTTTAAAGGTGGAACCAGGTTGCCGTTGAGCTTGGAAAGCACGATTGAATTGACTTTTGGCGTAGTCGGTGCCCCCTGCCATCGCTAAGATAGCGCCAGTGCTGGAATCAAGTGTAGCGATCGCTCCTTGAGAAAAGTTAAAACTTCTGCCAGCGTCATTAACATGATTGCGCAATGCTATTTCTGCCTGTGATTGAATTGCGGGATCTAGCTGAGTCTCAATAATAAAATTGCCTTCACCCGCTATGTCTTTTCCCAAGATTGCTTCGAGTTCTTGGAAGACGTAACTGTAAAAATATGGGGCGATCGTCTTGGCTTGAGTTTCGCAAACCTTGGGGCTGACTTCAACCGGCGATCGCCTCGCTCGGTTATACTCATCTTGTTTAATTTTGCCTGCGTTCAACATCCGCCGTAGCACACGATTGCGGTATTCTACAACTCTTCTTCTACTTTCGTTGTCTCCGCAAAAATTAAAACTGTTAGGGCCTGGTAAAATTCCTACTAATGTCGCTGACTCTGCCAAAGTTAACTCTTTAGCTGACTTATCAAAGTAATATTTAGCCGCATCCTCAAAGCCGGAAGTATCTGCCCCTAAAAACACTCGATTTAAGTAAGTCAGCAAAATGTAATCTTTGCTATAAAAAGTCTCCAATTTAAAGGAAACAATTGCTTCTCTTAATTTGCGCCCCAAAGAATCCTGTCTGCCTACATATTCGCGGAACAAACTCCGCGCTACTTGCTGGGTGACTGTGCTAGCTCCTTGTTGTACATCTCCACTTTTGGTATTTACAAATATGGCTCGTAAAATTCCATAGGGATCGACTCCAAAGTGCCAATAATAGCGGCTGTCCTCCGAAGCGACGACAGCTGAGGGTAAATAAGGGCCAAAGTCCTCCAACCGCTTCATGTCTATATGAGCAGTTGTTCGGGGTTCGCGTAGCGGTGTTTCGCCATCACGGGCGTAGACAATCACTGGAGCGCGAGTGGCTATAGGTAAAGGTCTAACAGAGAACCTTAGCCATTCTACGCCTATAATTAATGCCATTAAGGCACTGGCACCACCAATACCATAAGCTCCCCAAGTCGCAGCTTTCACATATACAGGAGGCGGATCGACATATTGCAGACGCACTGAAGCAGCTAGTTCTGGTGGCCCCAACGTTAAAATATCACCATGACGCAACTCTAAGGAGGTAACTCGACGCTTGCCACGATAAATTCCATTCGTCGAGTTTTCATCTTTAATGACGAAAACTGGTTTTCTTTGAGTGGAATCTCGCGATAGTGACAAGTGGATTTGACTGACAACTGGGTTGCGTACAACAATATCGCAAGATTTGGAACTGCGACCAAGTACATAGCGATCGCCCAACAGCGGATATACCTCCGCTTTGTCCGTCCCCGCGTCCTGCACCCAAAGTTCCGGTACTCTGGCATTAGGCTTGAGTGCTAGTTTAGAAAAATCTACCCTAGCTTGAATTGTTTGTACTGCTTGCGTTATCTGACCAAGCAATGTTTGTGGCTTGTGAGGTGGGGGAGAACTCATCGGCTAAACGAACCACGCTTAAAGAGTGGAAAATCGGGGCGAACGGCAATCTCTATGTTTGTATTTCACCATTGTACCCATAGAGCCGCATAGACGTTGGCTGTACGGATTCGTTCCCGATTCTCTCTGACACCAAGATAATATATAGTAATATGATTTATTTTGTTAATTTTGTAACTTCTGTTTGCAGTCTAATATATTATTCCTGCTATCCTGATATTTATAAATTATCTACCATAATTCCTTATTAAACGGCAATTACTGCTTTTGCCGTACTGTTCTTTCATAACTATAAATCAATCAGCAAATGATTTAAATTTTACAATCACAATACCCAACTACACCAGAAACTAAAAAAATACATCCTCTTTTAGGAAGATTTCCTTGATCCCATTGTTTGATTTAATGGGGCGAGTACTTCTTTGTTTTAGGTGTTGAGGTTAAGTTATATGAAGGGGAAATTTGTCACCCTGATTGGTACAGGCCTGGTTCTGGCACTAACTAGCAGCCTTGTTGTTGCCCAACAAAACCCCAGCAATAGATCAAAACCAATAGTTCCGCAACCAGGAGACCCAAGAAATGCGACTCCAGAAGAAATTAAAGAACTAGAAGCCGCTGACTCAGCAACAGAAATTAAGCTTTCTCCAGAAGCCCAGGAAATTTTGTGTAAGCGTTTCCCGCTTAACTCTCGGTGTGGTGGCAGCGCTCAAGGAACCACACCAACTCCTGAAGCTACTCCTGGTGCATCTCCTGAGGCATCACCTTCTCCAGAGGGCACAACAACTCCTGGGGCAGAACCTGAGGCATCACCTTCTCCAGAGGGCACAACTCCTGAGGCAGAACCTGAGGCATCACCCTCTCCAGAGGGCATAACTCCTGAGGCTCCTGGTGCATCTCCTGAGGCATCACCCTCTCCAGAAGGCACAACAACTCCTGGTGGTACCATTGAACCTGCACCCGGCAGTACAGCCGAACCTACTCCTGGCACCACAATTGAACCTGCTCCTGGCAGTAACCCAACTAACATGACTCCAGGTTCCCAGACAGCGCCTACCCCAGAAGCAACTGAAAATCCTGTCCCCGGAACAATTAAAATTACTCCCGCTCCTGGTAGTAACACTGAAACAACACCTGGCAGCACAACTACTCCCGGCAGCATGAGTGCTCCCAGCGATACCCCTCCCACTAGCGTTCCTAGCGGTGTAGAAACAGCTCCTAATACTGGTAACTAAAAGATTATGGCTTCAAGGTAATTGAGGCATAATTTGAAAATTAGCAGTCTTTGGATTGATAAATTGAAAAATTCACAAAAAGGATTTTAGCCAAAAACAGGAGACAGTTCGCAGCTAGCTGTCTCCTGTTTGTTTTAGTATGAAATCAACGTGGTCTGCGATTTGAAGTTGGTGTTTTTTTAAAGGTAGCAATTAACAAGCAGGCAATACCAACGTTAATAAACACATCTGCAAAATTAAATACTGGAAAATTAATTAGTCGAAAATCAAGAAAATCAACAACGTATCCTAATACAAAGCGATCTATTCCATTACCCATCGCACCACCTAAAATCAGACCATAACCCAATTGATCCCAACGATGTAAAATTGGGCCAAACCAAGCTAAGGCTATCAATGCTAAACTTACTCCCAAAGACAGCCAGCGCAACCATTCAACTTTTCCTGAGAATAAACTAAAGGCTGCGCCAGTATTGGTAACATAGGTGAAATGAAAGATTCCAGGTAATAGTGGCAATGTCTGCCCTAAGCTAAAGGTTTGTGCTACCCAGTATTTTGTCAATTGATCCAAGAAAAAAACTGTTAAGGCGGCGATCCAGAAGAGGGAATTTTTTAAATGCATGGCTAGTTATTCAAGAGGAGAACACTTGCGTAGGAAAAGTTTCCGCAGGTTGCAAAGTGTCCGTTCAATAGTCAATAGTCAATGGTTAATAGTCAATAGTCAATAACTTGCGTGAGTAGAACTTTCTTGAAAAAAGGTGTAGGGTGTAGGGGCAAGAACCCTGAAGGAATAAATTTTACTCAGAACGGCTGTCTTAAAAATAGGGGCTAGGGGCTAGGAGCTAGGGGCTAGAGAAAAGAGATTTTTATTTCCTTTTTGTATAATTTATTACATAAACATCTGTCTTGACAATAGGATTGGGGGAACAGTAAAAATTCCACTTTCATTCTCGCCGATGAAACTTGTATCATCGGGACTGCCTTTCAATACGAACTATGAAAACTTGACTAGTAACTAATAGAACATTATTTGCCTTAGTATATAGGCTATAAGGGTAATGGCGCAGATGACAACTATTTGCCCTGGTAGTGCAAACCAAGAGTATTTAAGAATTGCTTGTGTTAAAGATAAAGTTTCCGTACCTTGCCACTGAAAAAAGTAACTGAGAATCAAATAACCAATACCGCAGATGTGAACAGTTAATAAACCACAAATACAGCTAAAAGCTAAACTTTCTAGACTAGGTCTAGCTTTAAAGGCAAACAAGCCACAAATCCAAGCTCCAGGAATAAAACCCAATAAATAACCAAATTGAGATAACTTAACATACCCTATACCACCACCGTCAGCAAATACAGGCAACAAAGTTAAGCCCATAACTAAATAGGCGATTTGTGAAAGTGCACCAGCGTTTTTACCCCCTAAACAACCTACCAGCAGCACTCCCCCAATTTGAAAAGTGACGCCCAAAGAAAAAGTATGAATTCCGTGCTTACTCCAACTTAAAGGTAAGGTGGTGATATGGGCTTCTAAGAAGGTACCACCCATCGTTAGCAGTAAGCCAATCATAGACCATAGCAATTGATTGGATGCAGCTAACATTTACAAATACTCATGCAAATAATTCTCATTTAACAGTGAAAAATTAGAATAAAGTATTATATTTTATCCTTAATTGAAAAACATCACCGCATTCTAACTCAAGCTACTCTAAAATTATACAAAGTTCAGTACAGATGCAAAGCAATTAACTGTCTGTTTTCGACATTGCCATAGTTTTATCTATACACTCAAAGTTTTTTAGAACTGATTGATATTCTCGGTGATAGATCTAGTTAAAATCTTAGATAGTATGTCATAAGTAGTTACTAGTATTAGCGTGAAAATACTGGATGGTATTTTATTGCTGTTTGAGTATAAATATTCTATTTATACCTGCTCTTCGCTAGCAAGAGTATTTTGTAAATGACAACCTAAACTGAAGGCGATCGCTTTTGCTCTCAGCTTTGCTTTTCCAGATTCATCTGCTCATGCTTTTAGTAAAAACTATCGAATATCAATGCAAAAACATAATTTAAGGATGCATGAGTGGACTAGATTAGTTGAAGACTTTTTGTTTTTTATTTTTAATTTTAAATAAGTTAATCAATATTTAATATTCTTTTAAAATCACTTCAATTTTACTTTAATAAGTACAAGTGTACTAAGCGATGATTCATTGGTTAATTCAAATAAATTACACTACCCAAGTTTTAGCTAGCAAACGATAATAAAATTTTCTACAAATTACAGGATGAAAATGTGATTGTTTGACGAGCCTTAACCTTGCCTTAACCAAGCGAATATATATTTGTAGAGGCATTAGTTGTAAAAAACACTAGATATCACATCCATGCTTTTCCGTACACCTGTAATTAATCAGTCTCGTTTATCAAGAACAGCTTCAGTATTAGTTTTGGCAATTAGCTTGGCAGCTTGTGGTGGTGAAAACAATACTGCTACTAACGATGCATCTCCTAATACTGCTACTGATGCTACTGCCTCTAGCCCAGGAAAACTGGATCTCGGTGGAAATGTACGGTTAACTGGGGCTGGAGCCTCTTTCCCCGCGCCACTGTATCAAACTTGGTTCCAAAACTTGAACAAGAAATATCCAAATCTTCAAGTGAGCTATCAATCAGTTGGTAGTGGTGCTGGTGTTGAGCAATTTACCAAAGGTACCGTGGATTTTGGTGCTAGCGATGTGGCAATGAAGGACGACGAAATCCAAAAAGTGCCACAGGATAAAGGTGTACTACTGTTACCAATGACTGCTGGTACTATTGTGCTGGCATATAATCTGCCTGGTGTTGAGCAGTTACAGCTACCAAGAGCAGTCTACACAGATATCTTACTAGGTAAAATTAAGACCTGGAACGACCCGAAAATTGCTTCAGCCAACCCTGGCGTTAACCTCCCCAACCAACCAATTACAGTTGTGTATCGTTCAGATGGTAGCGGAACCACTGGTGTTTTTACCAAACACTTAAGTACGATTAGCCCTGAATGGAAAAGCAAAGTTGGTGAAGGCAAAACTGTCAGTTGGCCTGTGGGAGTTGGTGCCAAGGGTAACGAAGGTGTTACAGCTCAAGTTCAGCAAACTCAAGGCTCAATTGGTTACATAGAATACGGTTACGCCAAGCAAAACAATCTCAAATTTGCAGCGTTGGAAAATAAAGCTGGTAAATTTGTGACACCTAACGATGAATCAGCATCTAAAACCTTAGAAGCAATAACTTTGCCGGCAAATCTACGTGCCTTTGAACCAGATCCACAAGGAGATGCATCCTATCCCATCATTAGTTACAGCTGGATTATGGCTTACAAGAAATATCCTGATGCGACAAAAGCCAAAGCAATTGAAGCGATGATTGAGTATGGCTTGACTGAAGGTCAGAAAGTGGCTCCACAACTAGGTTACGTTGCTCTACCTCAGAACGTGATTGAAAAAGTGGCAGCAGCAGCGGATGCTATTAGCCCCGATTACAAAATTGCTGTTGGTACAAGCAATAGTCCTAGTGCCAGCAAGTAGGATTTTATCCTTTGTCATTGGTTGTAACGAAACTAATGACTAAATAACTCATGTGGTTCGCTCCCACTTTTTTGACCGTTGATGGA
>NZ_AJLN01000069.1 GCF_000317285.1 Chlorogloeopsis fritschii PCC 6912
ATCGACCCGGTAGAAGTGCGGCGTAAGATTGGTATGGTGTTTCAAAGACCGAACCCATTTCCGAAATCAATTTATGAGAATGTTGCTTTTGGGCCGAGAATTAACGGTTACAAGGGTGATATGGATGAATTGGTGGAGCGCTCGCTCAAGCAGGCTGCTTTGTGGGATGAGGTCAAAGATAAACTCAAGCAAAGTGGTTTGTCTTTATCTGGTGGACAGCAGCAGCGTTTGTGTATTGCTCGTGCGATCGCTGTGCAACCGGATGTGATTTTAATGGATGAGCCTTGTTCGGCTCTCGATCCGATTTCAACGTTGCAAGTTGAAGAATTGATTCACGAACTCAAGCAGCGATACACTGTGGTGATTGTGACTCATAATATGCAACAAGCTTCGCGGGTGTCAGATATGACAGCCTTTTTCAATGTCCAGACTTCAGAAAAAGGTAGTCGAACTGGTTATTTGGTTGAATTTGACCGCACGGAGGCGATTTTCCAAAATCCTCAGCAGGAAGCTACTAAAGAGTACGTTAGTGGTAAATTCGGTTAAAGAATGTAGTTTATTTGACAAAATTAAGGATATAAGTAGAAGGTAGAAGGCAGAAGGAATAAATAGGGACTAGTAACTAGTGACTAGTGACTAGGTATTAGGAATTAAAGAATCCCAGTACCCAATCCCCCTTCGGGTACTCTACGAGAAGCCAGGCTACGCCTGTCTACCGGGTGTCTACGCCAGTCGCTACAACGGAGGAAACCTCCAAGGGCGCGCTGGACTCACCAGTACCCTGTACCCTTTTAGTGAATGCAGTTCCGCAAGGGCTACCTAATACCTAAAATGTGTGAAGCTGGTTCTTTGGCGACAAGTCAGGACTAGCTTTTTGAATTTAATAATCATGGCTACCTGATTTGCGGTGCCCGATGGCTGTTATGCCCGTAGATTCTAGCACTTCTCCTTTATCTACAGTTGCATAAATTAACCAGCGATCGCCACATTCCATCAAATTTTGGACAGTACATTCTAGATAGGCAAGGGCATCGCTAAGAATTAAGCAACCATTGTTAGCAGTTTGAGTTGCTAGCTGAGTGAAGGGGTTCTCTTGGGACGTATTGCGAGCAGAAAAGTGCCGCCTGAGATTGCGCCCTTCTTTGAGGATGTTCAGAACAAATCGATCGCCTGGATGAATGAGGGCATCGGCATTTTGCTCTTGGGCAATGGCAATCATCAAACCGGGGGGAGTAAAAGTAGCTTGGGAAACCCAAGATGTTAAGATTCCACTATGGCTGTTGTCCTGTTGAGTAGTTAAAATGCACAGAGAACCAACAATCCGCCCGACAGCTTGTTCTGTGCGATCAATATGTGCTTCTGTTAAAGCTTGCCGAGGAGCGCGAAGTTTTTTATTCTTTTTCAAAACTTGGGCAAATTCTGCTCCTGCATCCTGGCATTGTTGTAGGGTAAATTCAGTAGGGCTGAAGCGAACACGGATACTTTCAAACCCCAAACGGTAATTGGCATCTAGCAGTTTACTTTCAATTAAATCGACAGCCTCGCCACTCCAACCATAGGAACCAAAAACTCCCGCTAGCTTCATTTTCGCTGCTGTAGATAAAATAATGCCTAAGGCAGTTTGAATTTGGGTAGGTGCATGGCCACCTAAAGTAGGAGAACCAATAATAAAACCATCACAAGCCTCAATCGCACGAATAATTTCAGTGGGTTCTGCCTGTTCGCAGTTGATAGATTCGACGGCAATTCCACTTTGAATTAAACCTTGAGCGATCGCAACTGCTAATGTTGCTGTATTGCCGTAAGCAGAGGCATAAAGCAAGGCAACTCGCAATTGTTGGGTTTTTTGTTCTTGGCACCACTTGCGGTAATCATAAGTAAAGCGACTGAGACTGTAGCGGATGATCGGGCCATGACCTGGGGCGTAGAATTTAGTTTTTAAGGGTGCTAATTTCTCTAGGGCTACTTCAACTTGTCTTGACTGGGTGGCGTGGAGACAGTCAAAATAGTAGCGCCGATCCTCATCCAGTTCTTTCCAGTTTTCATCAAATAAGACATCGCTACAGACATGAACCCCGAAAAACTTATCAGTATAGAGAATACAGGTGGCAGGATCGTAAGTACATAATCCATCTGCCCAACGAGGAGTTGGTACAGTCACAAATTGCAATTGATGTCCTCCTCCCAAGTCGAGAGTGTCTTCAGAACGGACAATTTGAATTTTCGATTCCCAGTTGGGGAAAGTCGCTTTCAAAGCATTAGCACCAGGTTTAGAACAGATGATTTTGGCTTGGGGTGCTTGTTGGAGGAGAACTTTGAGGGTTGCCATTCGATTGGGATTGACGTGATTGAGAAGAATGTAATCTAATTGCGTCAAATCCAGATGTTTTTGTAGTTCGTGTAAGAAAATCTGGGTAAAAGATTCGCCAGGAGGATCGATTAAAGCAGTGCGATCGCCTTGGATGAGGTAGGAATTGGCTGTTGTTCCTTTTTGGCGAGCGTATTCAACCTCAAACTTGAGGCGTTCCCAAGTTCGCGATCGCAAAACTAGAGTATTAGTACTAATTTCAGCAACTTGAACGTCACGAGGGCGAGTGGTTGGTGTTACAGCTTGTAGAGACATAAAATTTGTTGGTGGTTGGGGGCTAAGGGCTAACGGCTAATAGCAATGAACAATTAGCAATTCACAATCAATAATCAGAATGATGATTCATTTCAGCCATTTCTTGGGTAAAACGCTTTTTGTACCGCTTTGAAACTTGTTGTTCAGGATCGATACCTTCAAAGGTTGGAGGTAGCCAAACTCTGAGAACCATTAACACACCTAAAACCATTAAAAAAGCACAGGCGGCTAAAACTTGGACAAAAGTCGTTTCGAGTACACCACGCACAATCATTTCCCGCAACACAGAAACGATTGAAACTTCAACAGCAACTCCAATCGAGACTCGTTGCTCTTGTAGATAGATGATCAGTAAGCGAAATAACTCTACCAAAATCAGCAATGACAGGATATCTGCCATGACAGTATGGAATTGAATCGGGGGGATGAGAGAGAGGAACATGGTTTGAATTTGTAGCACCATGAAGCTAAATAACCCGATGCACAGCGAAATTACAATCAAATCTTGAATCAATTCCAGTGCTTGCACAATTCGTCCCAGATTTAACCAGCTTTCCCGCTTCACGGGCTTAACTGGCACGTCTTTGAGTAATAGCATTATTTCAAAACCCTAATGATGTGAATGAAGAGTGTGAGAGTGGGAGTGAGGGAGAATCGTATGAATTTCCTTCTGCCTTCTGCCTTTCCTAATAATGATTTCCAACCTTGCGATGGTGAACGGCAGTCAAGCCATCTATTTTGGCGACTCTTCCAGTTTGAACGCTACTATAAATAATCCAGTGATCGCTGCACTCCATGCGCATTGTGACTTCACATTCCATATATGCCAGTGCATCTGCCAGAATCGGACAGCCATTACTAGCAGAATAGGTTTTGATGCCTGCAAACCGATCTGCACCAGGAGAGAAACGCTTGAGGAAGTGTTTCATTAAACTTTGGTAGTTATCTTCCTCTAAAACGTTAAGAACAAAGCGATCGCCTACGTGTAGTAATGATTCAATTGCCCGATCTTTGGCGACTGCAACCGCTACCCCCAAAGGATTCATACTTGCTTGCATTACCCAAGAAGCTAACATGGCACTCTTTACGTCTCCTTTGCGAGCAGTCATAATATAAAGTCCACTGCTAAGACGTCCTAGCGCTCGTTCTAAATCATTATCTAAAGCTTTAATTTGTTTGATTGTGCGATCGCGAGTTAACCATTGTCCGATATCTGTGCCCGCCTCATCACAAATCTGTTCGATTACTTGCGTTGGTGGTTCTTTAATCAAAATGGGAGGAAAAGCTTCAGTTAGCCCAATTTCTTGAAACTTGTTCCGCAGGGGATAAATTGGCTCATCTTCTCCACCGCCAGTTTCAAACAGTCCGATCGCTTGCTTGTTATGTGCGGCTGCAAGAATAGTACTTAAAGCCGCATGGGCATTTTGATTAGCTTGGGATGGCATCCCAATAACTAAACCTGCTGCTTGATTTACCAACTCTCGTACTTCATGGGGTTCAGCATCACTTAAATCTACCAGTTCTACCGCCACTCCATTTCTTTGGATGCCATGAGCGATCGCCCTTGCCAATTGGTCGCTATAACCGTAATCTTCAGAGTAGAAAAGAGCAACTAAAGTATCTGCCTTTGTTTGTTCTTGGCTCCACTGTTGATAACGATTTACCCATTCTGACAGATGATGTTGTAGAAGTGGCCCGTGTCCCGTGGCAATTATGCCTACATCTAATTTATCTATCCGCTTGATTGCAGACAAAACAGAACGAGCATTTGGAGCCATCAAGCAGTCGTAGTAATATTTAAAATCTGCTTCAATTAGCTCTGAATCTTCATCAAAAGTGTAGTCATTGCAATAGTGCATTCCAAACGCATCGCAAGTAAAAAGAATGCGGGTTTTGGCATCGTAGGTAAAAATTGTATCAGGCCAGTGCAGATTCGGAGCAGAGACAAATTCTAACTCATGTCCATTGCCTAAATTCAGGCGATCGCCATTCTTGACAATCAGAGATTGGAATGGCTGATGCACCATATTTTGGAGGAATTGGATGGCAACCTTTGCCCCAACTACCGTCACTTGAGGGGCTAACTGCAACACCTCCTTTACTAAACCACTGTGATCTGGTTCGGTATGACTAATAATTAAATAATCCAATGTTGAAAGGTCAATTAACCCTGTCAACGCATCTAAATACAACTCCTGAAACTTGCGGTGAGAAGTGTCGATCAGAGCAGTTTTGTCACCTTGAACAAAAAACGAGTTATAGGTTGTACCATTCTGCAATCCAAATTCTATATCAAAGCGATCGCGATCCCAGTCAAGAGAGCGAATACACAATGTTTCCGATCCGATTTCGACTGTTTGCATGGTCAGGCGACCTTGCGGTTTGGTATTTTCAGATCTAGCAGTAAGTACAACCATACGCTGCTGCCTCCAACAATCTTTTGGTGTGAGTAATCTTACTCTTATGGTTAACCAAATGCACTAGATTTGTAAAATGTCAATTTTTAAAGCGAAACATTAGTTATTTAAAACTAAAAGTAATATTTTATTTGTCTAATCTTATCATTAGATTTTGCCTTAATTTCAGACTTTTCTCTTAACCTATTGCGTATGATCGCGATCGCACTTAGACTGCTGATGAAGCAGATTTTTGACAAAGTAAGATTCCCATCACTACCCTGATTTGGAGGGGCAGAATGTATATCTGTGTTATTGCAGACTACGGTACAGGAGATCCAGCATTTACTGAAGTCGTGCAACGTCTGTTGATGGCTTTTCCCCATGCTCAGGTTCATTCACTTTCGGTTCCTCCATTTAGTACCCTGGCAACGGGTTTCTGGATTGCTCAACTAGGCTTAAATCCTGGTTATAGCGATCGCTTAATTTATCACAACTGCGCACCTCGCCAAGACGATCCGCAATCTCGTCGAGACAATGAAGGTGAAGGACTAACCTATGCTTTGTTATCCAATAATGTCAAAGTGGTTGGTGTGAATGCGGGCTATACCCTTTCCTTTATCAAACACCATACGAAGCTGTTAAAAGTTGTCAACGTTTCTCGCGGTGGCTCCCAGTTTCGCTCGCGGGATGTATTTCCTCCGGCTGCGGCTGCGATCGTAAATGAAGATTTTACCCTTCTGGGAGATAGTCTCGATCCTGAGCAAATTCCAGATATTCCCCTCGATCGGATTGCTTGGATCGATGGTTACGGAAATATCAAAACCACAATTCCGGCACATACGATGAACTTGGAACCTGAAACCAAAGTTGTGATTCGGATTGGAGATGTAGTCAGCGATGCAGTGTATTCCGATGGCAGTTTCAAGGTGCCCGAAGGAACTTTAGCTTTTGCTCCTGGTAGCTCTGGTTGGCAATCAGCCTCAGGAGGAGAACAAATACGGTGGATGGAACTATTTCTGCGCGGTGGAAACGCTTGGGAGCGATTTGGTAAGCCCCGTGTGAATCAGCGCATCACTCAAATAGCTTAGACTGAAGGCGAAATTTTGCCAACTCTAGAGAAATGAAAATGAGGCGATCGCTTTAATTAAATAGAAGTAGGATTAACATTTTCAGGAAAAGATACGTCTTCATAAATATCAGCAAGGGAACAAGAAAAGTTTACGCTGGTGAACTGTAATTCTTGATTTCCTCGATAGCTATAAAGCACCCATCTACCCTCACAATTGCGACGAAAACAATCAACTCGCTTGCGGGTTTGACTGATGAGGATATATTCTTGCAACGTTTCTAATTCTTGATAGTCACTAAATTTATCACCTCGGTCAAAAGCTTCTGTAGATGGAGATAGAACTTCAATAATTAAACAAGGATAGCGTTTGAAATATTCAAAATTTGTATCTCGTTGATCGCAAGTAATCATGACATCAGGGTAGTAGAAAATATTCAGTGATTCGATGCGGGCTTTCATATCTGTGGCATAGAGACGACAGCCTGTTCCACGCACATGATTTCTGAGGAGGGCGATGAGATTAGTTGCAATTGTGACGTGGGCATCGCTTGCCCCTGACATCGCATAAATTTTTCCTTGAATGTATTCATGTTTAATTGGGCTAAATTTTTCAGCCTCTAGATAATCTTCGGGAGAAAGATAGGAGTGAGATTGACTAAAAGTCATACAACACAAATATTTGATTACTATATTTATTGCTCATTATATAAATTCAATATTGCTAGTTTTATTGATGTTAAAAAATAAACATTAACTGATGTGTGAGCGCTAGGAAGCGAATCAGGCGATCGCTTAACAAGCGTGTCATTCCTCCAAAAGCTATGTTTATGTAGCCAGCTTTTCTAAGATGTAGCGGTACAGATTAAACTGCGATCGCACAAACATCAATGACGTTCAAGGTTCTCTCGCCTAAAAAAGCCAGTTTCGAGGGTATAGCTAGGCGATCGTATTTAAGTGATACTTATGTACTACAGTAAAGATCCTAATTAAACTTGAGAAGCGATAAATAGCAAACAGTTGGATTTACTTCTTAAGCGGGCAGCGAGAATCGAACTCGCATCAATAGCTTGGAAGGCTATGGTTTTACCACTAAACTATGCCCGCAAACTTTCAACTTGAGTAATATAACACAGGCTGAGTTAAATATCAACTCTAGTTGCGCTGAATTGGCATAAGTATAACCCAAATCCTTTGGAGTGGCTTGCTAGTACTCCACCACATTGATTTAGATAAGCCGCAAGTGTTCAGATCCCCTACTTCTCCAAAGAAGCCAGGGAGCTACAACCTCTCATAGTTTTGAGCGACGAGAAATTTCTCGTTCACTTTAAGATTGAACTAGGCAAAATTCCATAAAGGGCATATGCAGCATACCCCCCGAAAATCTTTAAATAACCAAATATCAAATTGTTATATTAATGATGTGTGTGTCATTAGATTAGGTTTTATAAATTATTTGGTAGCAAAGTTATAATTAATATTGAAAATTGAAGGGTAAGAATCCAAATATTAAAAAACGGGCAAAAGTTTATCTCAAACCTTTACCCGCTTCATTATTTAATTTGCAGACTAACTCTTAAACTACTTGCCTAACTTCAAACCATCTCTGAGGATGTTTGCACTACTGGTTGTGGTTGGGGTTGAAACATAAACAGCGAGTAAACCACATCTCTGCGGATATTAACCATCATATCCAAGAAGAGTTCATAGCCCTCGGTTTTGTACTCAATCAACGGATCTTTTTGACCATAACCCCGCAATCCGACAGACTCGCGCAGAGCGTCCATTTGCTGTAGGTGTTCTCGCCACAAGGTATCAATTCGCTGCAAGATAAAGAATCTTTCGGCTTGACGCATCAATCCGGGTTGAATTTGATCAATTTGAGCTTCCTTCATGTCGTAGGCGATTCGCACCTGTTCGTGCAGAAAAGCTTTAATCTCGCTCATTGACATATCTTCTAATTGAGTCGGCTGTAAGTCTGCCAGCAAATAGACAAATTCTTTGACTTTTTCCACCAACTTGTCCAATTCCCACTCTTCTGAGGGTAAATCGGGGTTGATATAGTAATTAACGATGTCATCCATCGTTCTTTCAGCGTACTCAATTACTTGTTCTTTGAGGTCTTGCCCTTCCAACACCCGGCGGCGTTCAGCGTAAATGGCTTTACGCTGGTTGTTCATTACCTCGTCATACTCAAATACTTGTTTGCGGATGTCGTAGTAGTAGGTTTCTACTTTTTTCTGTGCGCCTTCCAAACTACGAGTCAGCATCCCCGATTCAATCGGCATATCTTCTTCGACGTTGAAGGCATCCATTAACCGCGCTACGCGATCGCCTCCAAAAATCCGCATCAAGTTATCCTCTAAGCTGAGGAAAAATCTGGTTGAACCAGGATCGCCTTGTCTTCCGGCACGCCCCCGCAACTGGTTGTCAATCCGTCGCGACTCGTGGCGTTCTGTACCAATTACGTGTAAGCCTCCCAAATCGACTACTTCTTGATGTTCGCGACTGGTGAATACCTCGTATTCTTGCTTGACGCGGTTGTACGCTTGTCGCATTTGTTGAACTATAGGATCGTCGGTGGGAGCTTTTTCTGCAGCTATAGCGACTTTGTCTTCTGCTTCTAACTCTGTTAGACTGCGCTCGCCATACTCTCGCACCGCAGATTCCACAGCTTGTCTAAGCAACTGTTCTGTCTCTTTAGAAAGTTGAGTCGGGAAAACCTGGGGCGACGCCTTCCATGTTTTGACTTTTCTGCCAGGAGCAAAACCTTGTCCACCAGTTGCAGCAGGAGGTAAACCACCAGCCCTATGAATGGCAAATACATCTTCATCTTCTGGCTTAACAATCCGAGGCATGAGATATTCCCGCAGCTTCAGACGAGCCATATATTCTGAGTTTCCACCCAAGATAATATCCGTACCTCTACCAGCCATGTTTGTGGCAATCGTCACAGCCCCTTTGCGTCCTGCTTGAGCCACAATCTCCGCTTCTCGCTCCACGTTCTCTGGTCGAGCATTGAGTAGTTCGTGGGGAATGCTCATCTGCTTCAACAACTGGCTGAGATATTCTGATTTTTCTACGCTCGTGGTTCCCACCAATACAGGTCTGCCAAGGTTGTGCATTTCGGCACATTCTTGAGCGATCGCCCGCCACTTACCTGTCTCGGTTTTAAACACCATATCAGATAAATCTTGGCGTCTTCTCGGTCTGTTCGTGGGGATAACCGTTACTTCTAATTTGTAAATTTTTTCAAACTCTGCTTCTTCTGTCTTTGCGGTTCCGGTCATACCAGCTAATTTCGGATACAGCAAAAACAGATTTTGATAGGTAATTGTAGCTAGAGTTTGAGTTTCCGGCTGAATTTCTACTCTTTCTTTGGCTTCAATCGCCTGGTGTAGCCCGTCGCTCCAACGTCTGCCAGGAAGCACCCGCCCGGTAAATTCGTCTACAATTACTACTTCTCCGTTACGAACGATGTAATTTACGTCCTTGAGAAAGAGTTCTTTAGCTTTAATGGCATTGAAGACGAAATGTGCCCACGGATCTTCCGGATCAAATAAATCTTTTACTTCCAAAAGCCTTTCTGCTTCAGCAAAGCCTTCGTCTGTCAACAGTACGTTACGAGCTTTTTCATCCACCTCGTAATGCTCGTCTTTTTTAAGTGCATTGGCAATCCGGGCAGCTTCGGTGTATTTCTCTGTCGGGCGTTCCACTTGCCCGGAAATAATCAACGGAGTCCGCGCCTCGTCAATTAAAATCGAGTCTACCTCGTCAATCACACAATAGTTGAACGGGCGCTGCACTACGTCTGCCATCGATGTTGCCATATTATCGCGCAGGTAGTCAAAGCCTACCTCGCTGTTGGTGACGTAGGTAATGTCGCAATCATAATTTTTTTTGCGCTCTTGGGGAGTCATGGTGGCTTGAATTAGCCCTACACTTAAACCCAAGAAACGATGTACCTGTCCCATCCATTCCGCGTCTCGGCGAGCCAGGTAATCATTAACAGTAACAACGTGTACACCTTTACCAGTAAGAGCATTTAAATAACTCGGTAAGGTAGCAACTAAAGTTTTGCCCTCACCAGTTTTCATTTCTGCTATTTGCCCTGTGTGCAAGATGGCACCGCCCAAGAGCTGGACATCAAAGTGCCGCAATCCCAAGACTCGTCGCCCGGCTTCCCTGACCACAGCAAAGGCTTCTGGTAGAATGTCATCCAGAGTTTCGCCTTTGGCAAGACGCTGTTTAAACTCTGCTGTTTTGCCTTTGAGATCTTCATCAGAAAGGGCTTTAATGTCTTCCTCTAGGAGGTTAATTTCAGTAATGTAAGGTTGGTATTTTTTAAGCTTACGAGCGTTGGGATCGCCCAACAAAGTTTTTAGCATGGCAGGTTATTGAACAAACTTAAGGAGGATGGGAATTTTCGATTTGGATTGATATTTATAAGTGTTTAATCCAATTGAGCTTTAACACTCAAGTAATAGGTTGCCAATGAGAATTTCCTCAAAAACAGCAACTAAATCAGCCAATCTAGGTTACTTAAATAATGGCTTTAAACTACGATCTTATATTTGAAACTTTATTAATAGTATCATTTCGCCCCCAGATGGGGCAGTGAAGCCCGACCAAGCTCAAGTAGCGATCGCCCACCTTTAGGGGATAGGAGACAGGGGACAGGGGATAGGAGGGGATAGGGGGACAAGGAGACAAGGAGAAAGGGAGAGTAATAAACATTTCCCCATTCCCCCAACCCTATTCCCTTTTAATAATGACAAATGACTAATGACCAATGTTTATGATTTTTCCCATTCAGAACTGAGGCGACGGAAGTTGTAGTCTGCAGCACCAGGATGACAAGTCACACAGCTATTTATCTCTACAGGACGTGGTAGCTTAACTTGGGGATGCAAAGCTTTGAAATAACGAGAGTTATTGACGCGGTAGGGCGGTTGTTCATCTTTTTGCACTGGGCGCGAAAAAGTTGACAGATATCTCCAAACCAAAATGCGCGGCGGATCGACTAATGGCTTGAGCTGTGCGCCATAATGTTCTGAATCCTGCAAAAGATTTTTCCAAGTTTGGGTGGGCAAGACTGCAGGTGGTAAGGGGATATGGCAAGTAGAACAGTTTTCTAAGTAAAGTTCTTGCCCTAATTGATACTGAGCAGGTACTACGTCCACAGTACCAATTTCAGAGACGGGAGTAGAACCTTGGACATTTGTCGCAAAGGATATTAGCCATCCCATCGCCAGACTCCAAGTAAAGACTACCAAAAGTAAACCGATAGACTTGCCCTTGATTTGGCGGCGGTTGCAATGCTTAATCATAATTGGATATGCCTCACACCTGTTTGATTTTGGATTTTAGAATTTGGATTTTGAATTGGAGATTAATTAATTTATGATTGTTTTTCTCATGACCTATTTACCTTATCACTTCACTTTGTTGCCACTACAATCATTCTGCGGCTATCCAGTGTAAATGGCTCGCCATCATGTCCGTAACCCTCAACCTGACGGAAACCAGCTTGGCATAACCAGTCGCTGAGTTCTATAAAGGTAAAATGGCGAACAAAGAAATTGAAGCGACGTATCTGCCCATCACGAATGATAATTCGTTCGTTGTATGTGCGACCAGTGGAGATATCGTAGCGGTTAGTATCAATCATGAAATTGCCTTCGCGTTCAGTAACAAAGTTAGAATGAAAGTCTTTGATGATGCGGTACAAGTTTTGAATATCAATTAACAATTTGCCACCGACTTTTAAGGCGCGATAGGCTTGAGCTAGCACCAAGCGATTTTCATCGTCATTGAAGTAGCCAAAAGCGGTAAACCAATTGATGATACAGTCAAAGCGATCGCTCCACGGCAGAGAACGGATATCACCTTGGATGTACTCAACTTCCATACCGCTATTAGCTGCATCTTTACGGGCTTTGTCCAAAAATAAAGCTGTAGCATCAAGCCCAGTCACATTACAGCCAAGTTTAGCCATTTGATTGCTAATTCGTCCGTGTCCACAAGCCAAATCTAATACAGTCATTCCTGCTTCTAAATTCAGCAGACGCCAGATTAAATTAACGTGCCGCTCTGTTCGTTCTGGTGTCAACAGTGGTTCGTAGAAGTAAAGATAATCTTCATCAAACAGCGCTTCAAAATCGAATCTATTTGCACTCATAACAGAGAATTAAGAGGATGCGTTATTCAGATTCATGCAGACCAATACGCATCAATTAGCGTAGCTGCTACTTTTTCTAAAGATACCTCCGCAACTCGACCAAACAACCGCCGTCGAGCGAATGCACCATCAATTAGCAAAAGTAAATTTGCAGCCAGCTCACGCGTATTGCTTGCAGCCGCGTTTTCGGCTAATTCAATTAGGCGAAAACACACCGCTTCTTTGTGGGCGATCGGGCGATCGTAAGTTAATATCCTACCTGCCGCGCAAGACCAACGCTTAGGCGGGCGGCAAGCTTCAAGTCTGAATTAAGGAATTGGTACTGCTCGCAACAACCTTTCCATCACTGTTTTTGCCCTGCGTCCACCTGCTGGAATAAGGCGATGGCACAGAACGTAAGGAGCAAGAAATTTTACGTCATCAGGAATAGCGTAATCGCGTCCCAAAATAAAAGCTAGCGCCTGGGTAGCCCGATGTAAGGCTACAGAGCCGCGTGGACTGACTCCAAGGGTAATTTCCTCATCACATCGTGTTGCCCGCACCAAGTCGAGCATATATTGTTGTAGGGAAATGTCTACTTTGACGCGAGAGCATATTTGCTGTAGTTCTTGAACTTCACTCAAAGTAATGCAAGGCTGTAAATCTCCTCGTTTAACACTACCATCAAGATTTTGCAGCATTTGTAATTCTTCCTCCTCAGAAGGATAGCCCAAGCTCAAAGACAGCATAAATCGATCCATTTGGGCTTCTGGTAGGGGAAATGTACCTTGGTATTCGATTGGATTTTGGGTGGCAATAACAAAAAATGGTGTGGGAACTGGACGAGAGACGCCATCGACTGTTACCTGGTGCTCTTCCATCACTTCTAGCAAAGCTGACTGGGTACGAGGCGTAGCGCGGTTGATTTCGTCAGCTAGTAGCACATTAGCAAATACGGGGCCGGGGAGAAAGTGAAACTCGCCGCTTTTAGGATTCCAGATGTTAGTGCCAGTAATATCAGTAGGTAATAGATCGGGGGTGCATTGTAGTCTTTGAAACTTTCCATCTATGGAGCGAGCAAGGGTTTTTGCTAGGAGAGTTTTACCTACTCCAGGCACATCTTCCAATAAAGAATGACCTCCGGCTAGTAAGGCGACTAATACTAAGCGTATTGCCTCAGATTTACCAACGATGGTATGAGCCAAATTTTTAGTTAGAGCGTCAATTTTGTCTCTCATGCAGTAATTAGGGATAGGGTACTGGGGATTGGGGATTGGGTATTGGTGATTTGGTACTGAATATTGGGTCTTAAGATTTCTTTATTCCTAGTCCCTAATCCCTAATCCCTAATCCCTAATCCCTAGTCCCTAGTGTTCCCTTACCAAGATGAAATTAACACTTAGCAACCAAAAAAAGCTTTGGCGGCATTACAGTCTAATTGAATTTGTGTTTTTAAGGCTTCCAGATTGGGAAATCTTTGTTCTGGTCGTAAAAATTTTTCTAGCTGTACAGTCAACTTCTTACCATATAACTCACCACACCAATCGAAAAGATGTACTTCTACTGATAATTGAGTACCATTTACTGTAGGGCGATTACCTATATTCATTACACCTAAATAGCCATTTCCACTCAGTTCTAGAGTCTCATCAGTGATAAAAACACGTACAGCGTAAACACCTTGGAGGGGTAAAAATTTATCTTTGGGCAATTGCAAGTTGGCGGTGGGAAAGCCAATAGTTCTGCCAAGTTGTTGGCCTTTAACTACTGTACCGATGAGAGAGTACGGACGCCCCAGTAGTTTGTTTGCGTGTTGAATATCACCGCTACTGAGAGTTTCACGAATCAGTGAACTGCTGATGGGAGCTTCAGGAAAAACTTCCTCCGAACAACTTTCTAAGGGAACTATGGTAACTGGAATGCCGTATCTGGCAGCTATTACCTGTAAATCTTGAGCAGTACCAGTGCGTTTAGAACCAAAACGAAAATCTTGCCCAACACTAATTTGTACTGCTTGCAATTGCTCGATGAGAATTTTTTCTACAAATTCTTCGGGAGTCAAAGCACATAGCTCTTTATCGAAAGGCAATAGTACCAGTTGTTCTACCCCAAGCGATCGCAATTGTTGGACTTTTTCATCTAGCGGCGTCAGCAAAGTACGGGGTTGACCGGTAAAAAACTCTTGCGGATGAGGATTAAAGGTGACGACTGTCGAGTAGATGCGGTCTTTGGATGGCACGGAGGGTGAAAATGTTTTTGTGTCCGCACTTTCTCGTTTTCCTATGTCTTCCAAAATTGGTTGAATAACCTGTCGATGACCGCGATGTACACCGTCAAATTTCCCAAGTGCCACAGCAGTTGGCACCAGAGCTAATTCGGTTGAAGAAGTAACCCACACAGAACACCCATTTTGAGACAGATTTAGCACGTCGATTCTGGGATTTGAGGTTTGTTCGGCTTTCGGCCAACCCTACGGGAAGTTGCCCTGGCGAGTCTTGTGTCTAGCCTCAAAAGACCACTTCAAGGTTGATTGTACTATCAGCTTTTGCTTGATAACTAACTTTGCAAAGCCAATAGCTAACTTCCACCAGACGTTTAAAAGTCATCTGAGCGTAGGATCAGCCTCTGATCACCAATCTAATCTAAAATTTGTAATTGCTCCGAAAGTAAAATCTATGCAGAAAACTTACTAACAGGAAAAGATTCTGATAAGCTCACCGAAATAGGAACCTGAAGCTCCATTCCTTCGCGTGCCATGATTGCACGAGGAAAGATTTGACGTGCTTCTTCTCCAACACGATCCAAAAAATCATCATCATGGGCTGGATCGTGATGAAAAATTACTAATGTCTTAACATTAGCGGCTTTGGCTACCTTGATAGCTTCTTGCCATGTGGAATGCCCCCAACCGATTTTTGGTCTAGTTGGTGAATGATATTCCTCGTCAGTGTAGGTGGAATCGTAGATTAAGATGTCGGCATCACGAGCTAGGCGCAGAACATTTTCATCTAACCTGTCGGGGAAATGTTCGGTATCGGTAACGTAAACGGCAGTGCCGCCACGCCAGTTGACTCGATATCCCACGGCTTCACCCGGATGGTTTAAAGGTGCTGTCTCAACTGTGATGTCATCGATTTGTATGGATTGGCCTGGTATGACGTTACAAAAATCCAAATTTGCCTGCATGATTTGTAAGGGTACTGGAAAATTTGGATGCAGCATCTGGTCATTGAGACGCTGTTCTACTGTGGAACCATCGGGAGCGATCGCGCCATAGATATGAAAAGTGTTTCCCTTCACAAACCCTGGTGTAAAAAAGGGAAAACCCTGCATATGATCCCAATGGGAGTGGGTGAAAAATATATGAGCTTCTATCGGCATTTTGGGTAACAAAGATTGCCCCAAAACATGCAGACCGGTACCACCATCAAAAATTAAATGTTTGCCGTCTACTTGCATCTCGACGCAAGAGGTATTACCTCCGTAACGGACGGTGCTAGGCCCTGGGCAGGGAATACTGCCGCGAACGCCCCAAAAATGCACTTTAAATTGATTTTCTATCCTAGACATGGGTGTTGGCTTGCAAAAGTTGAGCGGACGAGCAATAAAATATGTTACTTAACTGCTAAGTTTATGCTGTCTCACCATTATTGGTAGATGACCATAGCTTTGGTAACACAGCATACCTTTGTCTAGCCGATTTTACTTAACTGAAGTGAGGCATCCAAAGAACTTGATTTGAAGTTTTTTGGTTTTCTACAAGGGTTAATTGTCAGCGGGTTTCTACGTTATAGCTTATATTTAGTTGTAATGCATTTAACTATGTCACTACAGTAATTATTCTGTTGGATCTTACGGTAGGGTAAAGTTCCATTGAGACAAATCATGTAATCCTGTTACGTAGGTGAGATTATATTGCAGTGGAGTTATACTAATGTAGTTTTTGCGGATGATATGTACATCCATAGGCAAATTTTGAGGTAAATTTAAACCTGTTGGTGGTTCCACATCTTCTAAAACTTCTCCGGTTAACCAGTAATAAGTTTTACCACGTGGATCAATTCGCTTGTCGAAAACGTCTACGTAGCGTCGCACCCCTTGACGGGTGATAGCAACTCCTACAATTTCTTCCCACTTGACGGCAGGAATATTAATGTTAAGCAACATCAAATCAGGAAGAGGTTTTTTCGCTATTTGCTCTACTAAAATATTGGCAAATTTAGCGGCGGGTTGAAAATCTTTGTACGAAAAACTAGCCAAACTCAGTGCCACACTGGGAATGCCTTCAATTAAGCCTTCCATTGCTGCAGAAACAGTACCAGAATAGAGAATTTCTGTTCCCAGGTTGGCTCCTTGATTAATCCCAGAAAGAACTAAATCCGGGGGAGAGTCTAGTAAAGCCCACAATGCCAATTTTACACAGTCAGAGGGAGTGCCGTCACAAGCCCAAGCTTTGATGGTGGGATGAAAAATTGACTCGACTATTTCGGCACGAATTGGTTGATGTAGGGTTAATCCATGACCTGTGGCAGAACGTTCTCGATCGGGACAAACTACACTAACTTCATGACCTGCTTCGGCTAAGGAGTTAGCGAGTGTCCGAATACCTGGAGCGTAAATACCATCATCGTTACTAATTAGCAATTTCATGTTTCATTCGTAAATATAAATACTTAATTATCATTAAGTCATTAGTCAACAGCCATGAGTCAATTGTCAATGTTATGTGTCACAAGCATGGAATAAAAATATGCTTATCTGCTCAATCACCTCTAAACTGATAGTAGTGCCTTGGGTTTCAACCATTGCCTTCGATGCACAATTGACTTATTAATTAATTTGATTAGTCTTTTGTCATTTGTCCTTTGTCATTAGTCCCAAGTTAATGACCAATGACCAATGACCGATGACCAATGACCAATGACTATTGACTATTAACTATTGAGTAATGACAAGCAACTTAGAGACTCAACTTTTAGCACTGCGAGAGGAAGGAGAAAAGGCGATCGCAGCTGCCGACACTTTAGAAAGCTTAGAAGAACTGAGAGTCAAGTATCTTGGCAAAAAAGGTAGCCTGTCAGTACTTTTAGGCGGAATGGGCAAACTTCCAGCAGAAGAACGACCGAAAATAGGGGCTGTTGCTAATACAGTAAAAGAAGCCTTACAAACAAGCCTCGATCGGCAACGTACAGCCTTAGAAGCGGCGAAAATTCAGGCACAGCTAGAAGCTGAAACTCTAGATGTGACAATGCCGGGAATTTACTATCCCCAAGGTAGAGTTCATCCCATTAATGGCATGATCGACCGAGCGTTGGATATTTTTGTCGGTATGGGCTATACGGTGGCTTCTGGTCCGGAAATGGAAACAGATTACTACAATTTTGAGGCTCTAAATACTCCACCCGATCACCCTGCTCGCGATATGCAGGATACTTTCTACCTACCAGATGGCAATTTGCTGCGGACTCATACCTCGTCGGTGCAAATTCGGTATATGGAAAACGAAGAACCACCGATCCGCATTGTTGCCCCTGGCAGAGTCTATCGGAGAGATAACGTAGACGCCACTCACGCAGCAGTTTTTCATCAAATCGAACTTTTAGCAATTGATGAGGGACTGACTTTTACAGACCTCAAAGGTACTATTAAGGTATTTTTACAGGCAATGTTTGGCGAGTTGCCCATTCGCTTCCGTGCTAGTTATTTTCCGTTTACCGAACCATCTGCTGAGGTTGATTTGCAGTGGAACGGGCGCTGGCTGGAAGTTATGGGTTGTGGTATGGTCGATCCAAATGTGTTGAAAGCGGTGGGTTACGATCCGGAAATTTATACAGGCTTTGCCGCCGGTTTTGGTGTGGAGCGCTTTGCGATGGTGCTGCATCAGTTAGATGATATTCGGCGCGTTTATGCCAGCGATTTGCGCTTTTTAAGGCAGTTTTAGAAATCGACCACAGATGGACACAGATAAACACAGATAAATCATCGGTGTGCATCTGTGTTTATCGGTGGTCGTTATTACCATAAAATTGAATTTAGACGTGAATATAGTCATTAGTCTTTAGCTAATGACTAATGACCAAGGACTAATGACTAAGGACTATTGACAATTATCGCAATGCCCACAACGCCAATTAGCTGCTTCTTTTTCAAATCCAAAAGCAGATAATAAAAATTGCCAGCGGCACTGTTTGCTATTGAGGTATTTATTCATCTGTGTAGCTGTTTGGAGTTGTGTAACTGAGTTACTTTTCGGACTACTAACAATTGTGTAATGGAAAGGGTCAATCCACTCTAGCTGACCGCAACTGTGTAAGAGAGAAAGAGTAATAGCACCATCGGGAAATTGTCGGGCTACTGCATCCACTTCCCCTGTTTTTGGTAGTTTGTTGATAAATCGTCGTGCTTGTAGTTGTTGCGATCGCACTTTTTCTTCAAAAAATTTCTGTCTTTGCTTATCTGTTGAATCTAACCACCCTGTCGGTTCACTTATTAGCGTTAATGCTTGGGCTGGTTTACCATCCCGCCCGGCGCGTCCTATTTCTTGCACGTATTCTGATAGTAATAAAGGTGCGTGAAGGTGAATAACCCAACGGCAATCTGGTTTGTTTATTCCCATACCGAAGGCAGAGGTACAAACTACAAAAGGTATTTTTCCTCCTAACCAATCACTTTCTACGGCACGGCGTTCTTCTGCACTCAGTCCCGCATGATAACTAGCTGTAGCATAACCCATTGCTTGCAGCCATATAGCTAAGTCCTCACTATCTCGTCTGCTGCGGACGTACACTAATCCCGTTGTCTGCTGTCTTTGTTGGATAAATTTTAATAATTTTTGCTTTCTGCCTCGTGGTGTCCACACAATTTGGACTGTGGGGCTAAGATTTGAGCGATAAGGATTTAAACGGAAAATTGTAGGTTGGTGTAATTGTAAAGTTTCTTGGATGATTTTTTGGGCTAGAGAATCTGCGGTGGCGGTAAAAGCAGCCAGTGCTATTTTTGTTCCTGGTGGTTTTAATTTTAGCAATGCTGGTCGCACTGCCCCAATTCTTCGATAAGCTGGTCGAAATGTCTCTCCCCACTGCACTAAGCAATGTGCTTCATCCAGAATTAAACCATTAATTACAAGTTGGGGCTGAGATAATCTTTCCCACACGGGCTTGCTGAGTAAAGTTTCGGGTGATAAGTAAAGTAATCTCAGCTTTTGTTGTTCCAAAGCCTTGAGAATTTGTCGTCGTTGGAAAGAAGACAATTCGCTGTGTAATAACTCTGCACTTAAATTGCGATCGCGTAGTTCTTGCACTTGGTTTTCCATCAATGCCACCAAGGGTGAAACTACCAAAGTTAGCCCTGTTTGTAACAAGGCTGGAAGTTGAAAGCAAATTGATTTGCCCCCACCCGTTGGCATAATAATTAGTGCGTCTTTTTTCGCCAACAAACTGCGGATAATTTCTCCCTGTGGTGGACGAAAATCTTCGTAACCCCAGATTTTTTGAAATGCAGCCCGAACTTCATTCCAAGATGTAGGTGCAGAGTTATTCATAAGCAGTAAGTAGAAGGCAGGAGGCAGAGGGCAGTAGACGCGGAGCGGATAGAAGTAGGTAGGCAGAAGGGGAAAGGCTTATCCTATCTACTTTCTTGACATATGCATTTTACGTTTGTCCACCTACTTAGCGGGTGGGCTTGATTTTGAATATATCCTCTGCGGTTGAGCTACTGGTTCAGTAGTTTTATCAGTTGTTTATAGGATTTTGATAAATGTATAAAAAGTGATTACACTCTAGTGCGATCGCTTTTATTCAAATTTTCATTGAAGTTAATTATTGTCTTTTTAAATGAGTGCAACTCATCTTGACTCTCTATTCTAATAACTTCCATTTCATTCCTTTTCTCAGTTTCTGCGTCAAAGATTTAAAGTTTGTTTTGGTAAGCCAGAAAAAGGTTCTATACCTGTAGAGATAAAAACTAGTGAACAGCAGTTATTATTTATAGCTTCTTCAATACATTACAATTCATTTTTTGAACTTGTAGATGCACTTATAGTATTAATAAATGGTTCTAGTCAAACAATTGTGAGATGGAATACTGAACCGATAGAATATGAATTTAATTTATCTAGAAATAATGATGAGATAACTTTAGAAGTTGTGAGATTTCCTGATAGTCGGAAGATTCAATCTCAAGGTGAAGTTGTATTTAGAATAAATGACTCATACAAATTAATAGTGTTACCTTTCTGGCGTGCATTACGTCAGATGGAATTTTGTGACAATTTTGAAGAGCAATGGGGGCGAACATGGCCAAAGCGAGAAATGACGCTTCTAAACAAGCTGATTGAAAGGTTCAAGCGTTGTAGTAATGAAGCGTAATATATTTAAAGTGTCTGTAAATTATTATTTCCTCAAGATTGAAACTGTTCATTTTATTCTAAATTAGAATTATTTCTCATCAATCGTGATATAAAAATGCTACAACAATATGAAAGAAGAGTTACAGCATAAGTTTTATATCAGCACTGATAAAACAAAATTAGATATAAGAATGATTCATGGTTTCTTAAAAGATTCCTATTGGGCTGAAAATATACCATTAGCGATTGTAGAAAAGGCAGTTCAAAATTCTTTATGTTTTGGGCTGTATGAAAGTAATAAACAAGTTGGTTTTGCCAGAGTCATTACTGACTATGCAACTTCTGCTTTATTAAAAGATGTTTTCATATTAGAGCCTTATCGCGGACAGGGTTTAGGAAAATGGTTTGTTGAGTTTATTTTGGAATATCCAGAACTGCAAGATGTGCAAAGGTGGCTGCTAGGCACAAAGGATGCTCATGGGCTTTACCGCCGCTATGGCTTTAAAAATTTAACAGAACCAGAAAGAATTATGATGCGTTTAAATGTTCATGCCTATCAGCACTAAGACAGGCGATCGCCAAAAGTATACAGCACCCTTTTTTCATCGTAAGCTACTTCTGATCGCTACAGGTTTATTGGCGATCGCCTACATTTCAACTTGCCTATTCCTGTTGTTTCGGCAACATTACCTGATATTTCGTCCTATTCACCAAATCTTAACGTTGTCCAGTTCCCCTGACTTCAATCTTCCCTATCAGCAGGTGAAGTTACAAATTACTGATTATAATGAAAATTTGAACGCTTGGTGACTTCCAGCACCATCATCCCAAGATAACTCGTATTTGCGGGCGATTGAAAAGTTCATGAACACAGTGGAATCGACACAAAATACTTTTTAGTTTGGAAATAGGGTTGGGGTAATAATTCATATACGTCGAATTTTTCTTGCCCACTTACTTACTAGTTTTGACACTATTGTTGTAGTAAAATTAAAAACTTTATTTAAAAATCATATTTGTACTGATAAGAAGCATTGATTGGTTGGGAACACTATTAAAGGAATAGTGTCTTTATACCAAAATTACAATTATATATGCAAATAGAATTTATTTTAATTCTTTTGATATGGCTTTATTTTTCAATTTTCTGCCATGAGATGGGACATTTTGTTACGGCTAAGATAGTAGGTTTTAATCCATATCTTGTCAAAATAGGAATGGGCAGAAAAATCTTGCAATTCAAGCTATTTAATTCTGTAATTGAGTTTGCAAGTATTCCTGGTGGCGGTATAACTTACATATCTAATTTAGAACTACAATGGCTTAAACTTAAGCTTATACTTATGTACTTAGGTGGCCCAATTGTTCATTTGATTCTTTTTCTCATACTTACTAAAATTTATGAATACTATAGTTACAATTTAGTTGATTTAAGTTATATAGAAAATATAAATTTTTTAGCTCAGATAGAAATTTTATTATTTATTTTTAATATTTTACCATTAGAAGCTAGACAGTACGGTATCACAGTTGGAAGTGACGGTAAACAAGTAATAGACGCTTTGACTAAAAGCAATCAGCAATTTATTCAAAAATTGTTAGGATTATCAAGATATGCATCCAAACAAGATAATTCTTCAGAAAATTTCTTCAATAATGATTTAAAAAGTTTACAGATACTATTTAAAGCCCAAGCTCAAATTAATAGACAAAATTTTGATGATGCGATTGAATTACTTGAGTTGCTTTTAAATAATCCTGATTTTATTCAAAGAGATAAAGTTTATATTATCGATATTTTAGCTTCTATTGTTATAAATCATGGAGAAAAGAAATATCTACAACAAGCTAATAAATGGTCAGAACAAGCACTGTTATTAGCTAATGATATCAAAACTGTACGAGGAACTAGAGGTTCTATTCTGGTAGAATTAGGTAGGTACAATGAAGGTAAAGAAATGCTTTTACCTTTGACGGAAGCAGGTAATGATACTATTGATATAGCAATTAGTTGTTGTTATATTGCTAAAGCAGATTACTTTTTGGGTAATGAAGAACAGGTGAAAACTTGGCTAAAAAAGGCTGAACAAAATAGCGCTGGTAGCCCCACTCTGCACCAAATTATATCAAGAGTAAAAAGAGAGATTAATTGTTCTACTTAGTTATCAAACAATTCTGCTGACATTTCTCCTTTAGCTACTTTTGTCACAGAACCTCTCATTGAAATCATAAAATCATCGTTGATTTCTATCGAAATCAAACCACCAGGCATTTGCACGATAATTGAGGAATCACACAAACCAAGTTTATGTGCCACAGCCGCTGCTGCACTGCTGCTACTACCTGATGCTAAGGTGTAACCAGCACCCCGCTCCCATATTTCAATTTGAATACTGTTTCGGTTCAGAACTTTCATGAACTGAACATTGGTACGATTTGGAAAGAATGGATGAACTTCTAAAAGTTGCCCGTATTTTTTTGCGATCGCTGGCGTAATTTCGGGTAGAGAAATGACACAATGTGGATTCCCAATTGTGGCAGCACAGAAGGAAAACGTGCGATCGCCACAATGTATCTCCTCTTGAATTACTTCTCGGCGATCGCCTACAATTGGGATTTCATCGCTCCAAAAACTAACTTTTCCCATTTCTACCTGAACAGTTTTCCCAGCGTCTTTTACCACCGATTGAACTAATCCGCCTAAGGTTTGAATTGAGAATGGTTGTTCGCCAACAAGTTTCTTATCCCATAAGTAGCGAGAAAATATCCGCAATCCATTGCCACTCTTTTCCGCTTCACTGCCATCAGGATTATAAATACGTAATCCAAACTGGGCTGTTTGAGATGGGAATGGCCCCAATAATATACCATCAGCTCCAATTCCGAAATTACGATGGCAAATTACTTTAATTAGCTCTGGGGTGAGGGGACAAGATAAATCTTCAGGGGCTAAAACTAAATAGTCATTTCCAAGAGCGTGATATTTGTAAAACTTCATCCTTTATGCTTTCTAAAAAGAAAAGTTTTATGAATGATATAACAGTCCTATCTAATTTGTAAAAAATGTTTGGAAGAACAAACCACAAAGTGCACAAAGTACACGAAGAAAAAAGGAAGAAAGAGTTTTATGAATGATTTAGGATTGCTATAGGCAAATTTATGTTCACCCTCAAGCTAAAGCGCAACGCACCATCCTAGATTAGAGCTTTTCTCTTTCCCAAGCTCCAGCCTGGGAAAGCATTGATTGAGGCTCTGCCTCACAGTTTTCATCACCATGCTCTTCATGGTAATGAGAAAAAATTGAGAATGATTGTTCGCCCCTAGATTCTGTGAAGGAGTTGGGGCAAGCTCTTTTTGGGCTTAACTAAGCAGTTACTTGCTCTTGCTTAGATTGATTTTGCAACCAAGCATACAATCTATTCAAGGCATTAACATATGCCTGGGCTGACGCCACGATGATATCAGTGTTTGCAGCATGACCGGAAAATACCCTATCCTCGTATTTTAAACGGATAGTTACTTCCCCGATCGCATCAATTCCAGCTGTTACTGACTGCACGGAAAACTCAATCAACTGGTTGGGTACATTGACAACACGGTTAATAGCCTTGTATACAGCATCTACTGGCCCGGTGCCAATAGCAGCATCCATTAATTCTTCGCCTTCTGGAGTACACAGAGTGACTGTGGCGGTGGGTTTAGCGTTGCTACCACAGGATACTTGCACCAACTCTAATTTAAATAGATCGGGAGCTTGTTGAATTTCGTCGTTAACAATTGCTTGTAAATCCCAATCTGTAATTTCTTTCTTTTTATCTGCTATTTCTTTGAACCTGACAAATGCTTGATTTAATTCAGTTTCTGTCAGTTCATAGCCTAATTCGCGCAAGCGGGTGCGGAAGGCATTTCTGCCGGAATGTTTGCCTAAAACAATTTGGTTTTCTGTCAAACCGATTAATCGGGCGTCCATAATTTCATAGGTGAGCTTGTTTTTGAGCACACCATCTTGGTGAATTCCCGACTCGTGGGCAAAGGCATTGGCACCAACAATAGCTTTGTTGGGTTGTACCAGCATTCCTGTCAAGTTGGAAACCAGACGAGAAGTTCTATAAATCTGCTTGGTATCAATATTTGTTAAAGGCTCTTCCGAATCCACCGGGCGTCCCAAGAAAGGATTAAAATATTGACGCCGCACGTACAAAGCCATTACTAATTCTTCTAGTGCTGCATTTCCTGCTCGCTCGCCGATACCGTTGATAGTGCATTCCAACTGTCTGGCACCATTTTTAACTGCTTCCAAGAAGTTAGCAACTGCCATGCCTAAATCATTATGTCCGTGAACGGAAATAATTGCTTTGTCGATATTAGGAACGTTTTCTTTGATTCCTTTAATTAGTGCTCCAAATTCACTGGGAGTAGTGTAACCAACGGTGTCGGGAATATTAACTGTTGTGGCTCCAGCAGCAATTGCTCGCTCTAAAACCTCGTAGAGGAATTCTGGATCGGATCGCCCGGCATCTTCAGGAGAAAATTCGACATCATTGGTGAATTGTTTCGCATAAGCTACCATTTCTTGGGCGATCGCCAACACTTCTTGTCTAGTTCTTTTGAGCTTGTATTTGAGGTGAATATCTGAAGTAGCGATAAAAGTGTGAATTCGTCCTTTTGCTGCTGGTTTTATCGCTTCAGCAGCAGCTTTAATATCTTCTTGCCGTGCTCGTGCCAAACTGCAAATTATCGGGCCATTTTCTGTTCCTACAGTTTGAGCTATTTTGTTAACTGCCTCAAAATCTCCTGGGCTGGCAAAGGCAAAACCAGCTTCGATTACATCTACACCCAAACGTGCTAGTTGTTTAGCGATCGTTAGCTTTTCATCGATATTTAGAGTTGCTCCCGGACATTGTTCGCCATCTCTAAGTGTGGTATCGAAAATAATTATGCGTTCTGATTTAGTTTTCATTTGTCACTCGTTGTTTAGTTTTTATTTATCGCTTAAAATACTTCAACCTAACTTTTTACTTTTAAATATGTAAATAACTGTCAAAATTACTATGCATCTGTTTTTTCTATTTGATCTCGAATATCATTTAAATCTATATATCTATCCGTAGCATTACGCAATTCCCTTGCTATCATTCCTTCTGTTGATACTACTGTAATATGAGTATTTTTAGAACGTAATAGCTCTATAGCTCTTTCAAAGTCTCCATCTCCACTAAATAAAACAACTCGGTCGTACTGATCTACTGTATTAAACATATCTACAACTATTTCAATATCTAAATTCGCTTTTTGCGAGTAACGACCAGAAGCATCATCATAGTATTCTTTAAGAATTTTAGTTCTAACTGTATATCCAAGACTAATTAGAGCATCTCTGAAACCTCGCTGATCTTGTGGGTCTTTTAAGCCAGTGTACCAGAATGCATTAATTAAGGTTGTGTCTGACTGTTCGTATTTGAAGTATTCTAAGACTCGCCTTGGATCAAAAAACCAGCCATTTTTTTGTTGAGCATAGAACATATTGTTTCCGTCTACAAAAATAGACAGACGATTCATCGAGGAACCCATAGAAATTTACACCTAATAGATAGATAAAGAAGAATTTAGAGTGAACAATAGATTATAGCAATTATAAAATAGCAAATTTGCCATTACCTATAAATTGTGTTGACATATATAGCTTTTATATAACCTCTTGTGAAAGTAGAAACTAGACTTAAACATTGATGTTAACCTTCATTTGGTGCTTAACCTTTTCACATTTAGCGCGATTGATTGTACCCTGTAGTCAAAATTTACCAATAAACTTGACTGAGTAAAAGCTTTTAACAGCTGTATACCGATCAAGTTTACTCCTAAAATGGTATGGAATAAGCTTCAAGTAGAATTTAAGGCTGGGAATATTCCTTTGGGGAGACAAAGTATTCTACAAGATGCGCGTGATGTTTATATGTATAACCTACAGGAAATTTACCCAAAGAAATTTTGGGGTGTACTGATTGGCTGCGATAACAGCTTAACCTTGGTAGTAACATCTCGCTGCGATTCATCTATCTTTGCAAAAATACTCTCAGGAGCTAAGTTAAGTAAGAACTTAGGTAATGTCTAAATGGCAGGATAAAGCTTTTCAAAGCTGAAATAACGCAATTTTGCTTAATAATAAAGGATAGTTTACAAATGTATAAGATTTCCATTTAAGCCTTATTCAACTTTATTGCTCTAAAAGAGTGGGTAAATAAATAAAAGCATAGTACATAAATGATTCAGGAATAGGATATGGCAGAAGAACCTAAATATACATTAACCAAAAAAGATGTCTCTACTGCCAACCAATTTTCTAATAAACCAACAAAAGCGTCTTTGACAACATCGTTACGTCAGTCAAAGTTAATAGCACGTTTAGGCGATCTGGTTGCTGGTGCTGCCGTCGTAGGTTCTGCACTACTAACAGCTTCTAGTTTAGGCTGGGTGCAATTAATTGAAAATCAAGTCTATTCTAGTTTTTTTATCTTACGGGGTTCTGTCGCTCCTCCAGAGAACATGATAATTTTGGCAATTGACGAGCAGTCGATATCAGAGCCGGAATATCACTATCACACAGATCCGCAAGCTTATGCCTACTTAGAACCACTTAAAGCCTTTCCTTTTCAACGTGCCGCATATGCTCAGGTGATTGAGAAATTAGTACGGGCAGGAGCGCGTCATGTAGCGGTGGATGTTGTGTTCGATATGCCAAGTAGTTACGGAGAACAAGACGATCGCCAATTGCAAAAAGTACTACAACGTTATGGTAATAAAGTTTCTTTAGCCGCTCTCTACGAAAATTTTGAAACGCATCAAGGCACCTTTTGGCAATTGACACAACCTCAGCAGATATTTCGCACAGGTTCGGTATCAATTGGCTCGGTTAATTTTCCCAAAGAGGTAGATAACAAAGTTCACCGATTAGCTAGCGAATTTCCTAAATTGCTAGCAGAAAAACAGGGTTGGATGCCAACAGAAAAAATGCTTTCCTTTGATGAAATTGTTTTAAGGGCATCCCAAATTAATTATTCTCAACCAAAAGGCGATCGCATTTATTTTTATGGCAGTGCAGGTACATTTGAAACGATTCCTTTTTGGCACGTATTCGATCCAGAAAACTGGAATACTTATTTACAGAAAGGAAAGGTATTCAAAGACAAAATTGTACTGATTGGGGCAACAGCCCAGCTAACTAAGGATTACTATTCAGTGCCTGCTGCTTCTAGCTGGTTGTATCCAGAACAGATGTCAGGGGTAGAAATTCACGCCAATGCGATCGCAACTTTAATGGAAGGTAAAAGTATTGCCGAAGCAATTAAGAGTCAATTTTGGCGCGGTGTTTTTGTACTGTTTTTAGTGGGCGGATGTAGTGTCATAGTTGTTAAATGCAAGCGAGGTATAAGTAGATTTTTCTATAGCACTGTTCTGGCAATGAGCTGGATAGTAATAAGTTATGCATTATTTGTTTCTAGCCATATTATATTTCCTACTGCTATTCCGGTTTTAGCGATCGCAGCGATTGGAATATTATATTTAGGAACAGAAGTAGTTAGGGAAACTATCAGAAAACAGCAATTACTGGTTATTTTCAACAAATATAAATCTTCTGCTGTTGTCCAAGAAATTATCAATCAAGATGAATTTCAAGACTTGCTCCAACAACTTGATGTAGCATTATCGGGTAAAATTCTGGGCGGGCGTTACAAAATACTTAAAGTTCTTGGTGCAGGAGGATTTAGCGAAACCTACATTGCCGAAGATACCCAACTTCCGGGTAATCCTCTGTGCGTTGTCAAACAACTAAAACCAGCTAACTCGAAATTTGAGCAGTTGCAAGTTGCCAGACGATTATTTTATTCAGAAGCTCAAACGCTGCAAAAATTGGGCAACCACAGCCAAATTCCTCAACTATTAGCTTATTTTGAAGAAGAAGAAGAATTTTATTTAGTCCAAGAGTATATAGTTGGTCATGCTCTCAGTCAAGAACTGCTTCCAGGTAAAAGAATTTCGGAAACTGATACAATCGAGATTTTACAAGACTTATTGCAAACATTAACATTTGTCCACCAACACGGCGTAATTCACCGGGATATTAAACCTGGTAATATCATCCGACGAGACTCAGACGGTAAGTTAGTACTGATTGATTTTGGAGCTGTCAAAGAAGTAGCCATACAACAGTTAGAAGCTCCAGAGCAAACCGCATTTACTATTGGTATTGGCACTAAAGGTTACGCACCAAGTGAGCAACGTTTTGGGCGCCCCCAATATAGTAGTGATATTTATGCAGTTGGCATGATTGCCATTAAAGCTTTAACTGGTATCTCTCCTCACGAGTTAGAAACAGATGCAAATGGTGAATTGAAATGGAGCGATAAAGCACATATTAGTCATGCTTTAGCTGAGATTATTTCTAAAATGGTATTAGAAGATTTTCAACAGCGTTATCAATCTGCATTAGAGGTACTTGGGGCAATAAACAAATTAATTCTTTCTGAAGACAGAAACTTTTTATTAGGAGAAGAATCATTACCAAGTACTCTATTTTTAGAAGATTCAAATACTCCTACCACACCTTGGATAAAACAATCGGAAGACACTCAAGATTTAACTTATTCCACATATTTATTGCCTAAACCAGAAGAAAATCAAGAATAAAGTTCAGAAACGATTAGGCGAATAGAATTAACTTTCTCACAATTCAACTCAGATTGCTAAATTAAGTGGGGAGTTGTTGATTTTCTAACCACCAGCGTTTGAGCCAGAATTTTGCGCTCCAGGAGTTTCTTGCT
>NZ_AJLN01000070.1 GCF_000317285.1 Chlorogloeopsis fritschii PCC 6912
AGGAGAATTATCTGTGTTTGAAGTTGGTGAAGAATTTTCTTGTTTGGGAGAGCTAGGTGAATTAGAAGTACTGGTAGTGTTGTTTTGATTATTCGAGTTAGAGGAGTTGGAAGTATCTGTAGTAGTGTTTTGATTATTGGATTTGGAATCACCCGTTGTGTTGTTTTGATTATTTGAGCTAGAGGGGTTAGAAGTATTGGTTGTGGTGTTTTGATTAGTGGATTTGGAATCACCCGTTGTGTTGTTTTGATTATTTGAGTTAGAGGAGTTAGAAGTATCTGTAGTAGTGTTTTTGTTGCTAGAGTTATTGTTGGAATTATTAGTGGTACTTGTTGTTTGTTTATTGTTGTTAGTAGTATTACCACTATCTTTTTGCTCAGTGGTATTTGATGAATCTTTTTTTGTTTCTTGAGAAGTATTTGCAGAAGAATTTTCGTTGACTTTTGGATTGTTAGATGAACTTGA
Organism: Chlorogloeopsis fritschii PCC 6912; assembly: GCF_000317285.1. Taxonomy (GTDB): domain Bacteria; phylum Cyanobacteriota; class Cyanobacteriia; order Cyanobacteriales; family Nostocaceae; genus Chlorogloeopsis; species Chlorogloeopsis fritschii. The sequence goes on from NZ_AJLN01000070.1 coordinate 466, forward strand.
GGGACTAGTACTTAGTTTTGTAAAAGATGGGTTTTCCACTACTCCCTTACCAGTAATTGGAATCTGGGAAGATACAGCAGCAGCAGTTTCAGCTTGAACTTTGGCGATCGCTGGATCTTGAGCAGGTGTCACACGCTGATGCAAATCTAGTCCCCGAACTAAATAGCTAGTATCATAAAAATTTCTTAAATCAAATTCAAATAAACCTTGTAGTCTGCCTTTAACTATTACTGCCAATTGTCCTGCTTTCAACTCCTGTCTTTGAGTGGCATCTTTGTTGAAAACTTCTATACCGCTATTCGTCAATGCTGCCACTAATGTGGTATCTTTTTTTTCGTCATAGCGCACAAATAATGCAGAACCTCGAATTGCTGCTGCTGCATTTGGTGTGTTAACACGTGTTACCCCTTTTTTGGGTGGAATAAGCAACAGCACAGTGCCATTTGATAATCTGAAATTGCGTGTCTTAGGTAAAAACCGAAATATTGCTTGTTCCCCTACTCTTGCTAAAGAGCCATCGTTGAAGCGCAATTCTGCAAGGGAAGCTCGCCCAGTATGCAAGCCATCCCCAGGACTCATGGCATCTAATTTACGTGCTGGGCGCTGGAATTGATTGTTGGGCATCAGCTGCACCCAGTTACGGAGGTTTAAAATTACAGCTTTAGTCAGTGGAGTAGAACCACTTGCCCGTTCTGACAAAGGTACAACTAAAATCCCCCAGAAACTAATTACCACGAGTGGGAATAACTTGCGAAACATTTTTGCAGCCTCAGATAAACTCACTGACACCAAATTCTTAAAAAATAGGTTTTGATGTAAAAGCTTTGAATCTACTAATTGCTATGTCTAGGTTATTGAAATAATTTTTTCATGTTTAATTACAACTTCAAATGGCTCAAACACGCTCAGTTAGACATTTAGCTTATTACTTCAGTATATTAAATTAATGCTAAGTATATGAAAAATGTTCAACCATGAAGATAACAAAGTTTTGTTTTTATAACTTTTTGATTTTTATAAATTAACATAAATTGAATCTATGAATTACCTACATTGCTTGAAAAATCAATAATTAATAATTTGGAACTTCTGAAAAAGCTCATCAGTCTAAGCTGACTAAAACAAATTTAATATGCAATCTCAAGGCTGGAAAAACTTGTGGTCTCTAATATTATTAATCTTCAGTAGTAGCACTTGGTGTCTTACCAATATTAATCGGACATGGGCTGTAAATTCAAATAATGGGAGCATTCAAGACAAATTTGGAATAATAAAACCTTCTGCGGTTGTTGAGGTAACTCAGCAGCAAGAGCCAGAGGCTGTTCGTGTTAAATTCAAGCGATCGCGTTCGTTGAAGTTTACAAGCACAAACAGTAGCACCAACAGCGAAGCTGTCTCGAAAAGTAATGTACAAAATTTACATTCTCAGACTCCAACCGATCAGATACAGCCAAAACCACTAACCTCACAATCGTCTCCCTTGCCAAAAGCAAACGCAGGTAATAACCAACAGACGGACGAACCACCACAGTTAGAAACACAGCCAACAGAGATTCCTCTGCCTTCCCCTACCCAAATCGACGAAAAGTTAAAAACACCTGAAACTTTAGATAAGGAAGAAAGGCTCCGAAGACTGCTGCAACGGTTGCAAGAAAACAAGCAACCATCCTCGGAATCAATCTTCGACGAAGAACTAGGTAAGCTCAGACTCAGGGAAGTGCCACTTCCCCTAGAACAACTACAGCCCTTACCTATAGAAAAACAGGCAGTTCCATTCAAGCCGATAGGGTATCTACAGGCTTATGTTAGTTACTTTCAGACAAGTAACATTTTTTCTTCATCTGTAGATCCGATAGAAGATGCTTTAATTTTTTCTGGGCTAACGCTAGCTTCTATGCCTGTGCCCTTGGGAAGTAATACTTACTTGAATGGATCTATTGACGGTGGTATTTATCGCTACTTAAATCAAGGAAAATACAACTACAATCAGGTAAGATTTAATCTCAGCATTTATCAGCAACTGACAAGGCGAATGTATGCTGAATTAGGTTGGAGTAACCAGCAATTATTTTATGCCAGGAATGGAGATTTTTTTAAAGCAGGCGATCGCTTTTTAAACGAGAACTCGCTGCGTTTATCTTTGGGACGGCGAGATCCTTTAACATCAAGGTTGATGATAGATAGCTTTTACGAGTTTCGTGTCAGTTTTACCGATCCACAAGAACAACGTAACCGACTTAGTAATTTTTTGTGGGTATCTTTAAACTACTACTTGCAAAGATCTGTTCAAGTAGGGCTTAATTACCAATTTGGCTTGTCAAACTTCACTCAGCGCGACAGAGAAGATCAATATCATCGTTTATACAGTCACTTCAATTACAGAATATCCAGTTACGCTAATCTTAATATGCAAGCTGGAGCAACATTAGGTGGTTCTACTGACCCCTTTATTGATTTTGATGGTTGGTTTTTTAGTGTAAATTACAATTTGCAATTAGGACGGTTTTGAAATTAGTCCAGATTCCATAGTCAAAAGTCCAGATCCCAGAGATTTTTACTAATGACAAATGACAAATGATAAATGACTAATAACTAATCCAATCACTCCAGCTACCAGCATAAAGTTTACCTGTATGAATATTAGCCAGTTCTAAAGATAGTAAGTTCACACAAGCAGTCACGCCAGAACCACAATAAACTATAACTTCTTCAGCGTTTTCTAGTTGTGACCAGCGGCGGCGTTGTTCTGAAGGTGTAAGTAGGTATCCTGTAGAGTCTGTTACTTCTTGCCAAGGATAGTTTACTGCACCAGAAATGTGACCGGCAATTTTATCAATTGGTTCTCGAATACCGTGGTAGCGATCGCTTTCCCGCGAATCTACTAAAACTACATTCTGTAAATCTTTCCGATTAATTACCACGTCTCGATCTACCATCATCTGGGCTTGAATCTGGGGGACAAAATTTCCTTTCTTAGACTCAGGGATAATATCTGTGACAGGATATCCGGCTTTTTGCCATTCGCTAAAGCCACCATCTAATACTGCCACTTGTTCATGTCCAAGATAGCGCAATAACCACCACAGACGGGCTGCAAACGCCAACCGAGAATCATCGTAAGCTACAACCAAAGTTTTTTGGAAATTCACCCCCATGTTGGCTAATTTGTCAGCTAATTCCTTGGGGTTAGGTAAAGGGTGTCTCCCTCCATGTTTTTTAATCGGACTAGAAAGATCCTGATTTAAGTCTAAGTAGTAAGCTGTTGTTATGTGGCTAATTTGGTACTGCTGTTTTCCCTGTTGCGGATCGGCAAGAGAAAAACGACAATCCACTATAACGACTTCTGGATCTTCAAGGTGTTCCAACAGCCACTGATGAGAAACGGCAATCATAGTCATTAGTTATTGGTTAGTGGTTAGTAGTTAGTAGTTAATAGGTGGCTTGTCTCCTTGTCTCCGTATCTTCTTGTCTCCTTATCTCCTAATCCCTAGCCCCTAGTCCCTAGTCCCTAGTCCCTAAAATGTCAAACTTAAAAGATTTTACACCTGAAATTACCGCTGATGGCTCCTTCACCTTCTTTTCTAAAGAGTTTGGTGAGTCTTTTCATAGCCATTATGGAGCGCGTCAGGAAAGTTTTTTTAAGTTTGTCGAGCCTACTCAATTAACTTTAAAAGCAAATAAATCAATGCTGCGGCTATTAGATGTTTGCTATGGTCTGGGATACAATACAGCAGCAGCTTTGCAATCTATTTGGGCTGTCAATCCTAATTGTTATGTAGAAATAATTGGTTTAGAACAGAATCCAGTTGTGCCACAAGCTGCGATCGCTCATCACTTGTTCGATAACTGGAATTACGAGCATACCAAAATTCTGACTCAGCTGGCTTTCGAGCAGCAAGTTCAAACCAATTACCTGCGAGCTAGGCTACTGATTGGCGATGCCAGAATTACGATTAGGGAAGTTTATAACTCAGGTTTTCGGGCGGATGCGATTTTTCTCGATCCATTTTCACCACCTCAGTGCCCTCAGTTATGGACTGTTGAATTTATCAAACAACTTGCTCTGTGTTTGGATGAAGACGGCTTATTAGCTACTTATTCCTGTGCTGCTGCTGTACGTACAGCACTTCTAGCCGCTGGCTTGCAAATAGGTTCCACCCCACCAGTAGGAAGGCGATCGCCTGGTACTGTTGCAGCTCACTTAAGAGGGCAAGGGGAGAAGGAGACACGGGGACAAGAAGACACGGAGAATCGTGAATCACATTCTTGCTTCTCTGCTCCTCTCTCTCAGGCAGAGCAAGAACATTTACTAACTCGTGCTGCTATTCCTTACCGCGATCCTCAATTGAAAGACTCTGCCGATGTCATACTCAAACGGCGACAACAAGAACAACAAACCTCCTCTTTTGAACCTACGTCTCGTTGGCGAAAACGGTGGCTCTCAGAAACTAAAATCTTCCCTGTCTGAAAGCTTCTGTCTAAGTGCTGTTCTTTCAAATTTGACAATGCTCCATTCTCAGAACTATCACGATTGATGTAATTTTTTTAACTTGTTTTAGAGTTTCTTATTTCGATAGTATAAATACTAGATCTGTGATATAAATTACTTGTAGACTAAGTAGTTCATCATTGCTATCTGGTGATTGCTCTTGTTTGGCACTACTTGTGACCTTGATAGCTAAGTACATTAGGCTACCTCGTTCAACCTCAAACTCCTGCTTTTTAATAAATGGAACGATGACAAATTTTTCTACCGTTACTACACTTATAAATTTCCGTGAAAAATCTCAATCACCCTTGACTAAAATTGCTTGCGCTGGAATTATATGTAGAAAAATTTGATATTAAATTATGTTCTAAATAAATAAAAAATACTTGCTGTTATTTTAACGCTCAAGTCAGCAATGAGGAGAAAAAAGACGCTAGAACTCCCAATTAAAATTACAGTCAAGTACTAAAATTGTTTTTTTAAGCTAACTAGTAAATGATTAAGAAAATTGGAGTGCCTTTGTGACTCAATGGACATCCAAAAGTACAGGCTCTGTCGAAAAAATTGTGAATGTGACAAATCCTTTAAACGCAGATAATAGTAGTAATTTAAACTATACTGTAACCCCACCTAATGCAGAAAATTATTCTTTGTACTTATCTCAAAAAGACTTAAACCTTGAACATACAAGTGCTTTACCTTCTTGGAACAAATCTCAAGTTAATTTTGGTTATGATTCACCCTTAACTAAACACCTACCAGGCAAAGGATCTGTATTAAATCGCTCAGATTCAGATGCGCCAAAAGTGTTGGTGGTTGACGATCATCCCGCCAGTCGCATGACTGCTGCTGCACTGTTGGCAATGGAAGGCTACGAAGTTATTGAGGCAGATAGTGGTTTTAGTGCTGTTGAATTGGTAACCCAAAATCAACCGGATTTAATTTTGTTAGATGTAATGATGCCGGAAATGGATGGGTTTGAAGTTTGCCAGTTGCTCAAGCAAGATGAGCACACGCGACTAATACCGATCATTTTTGTGACAGCATTAAATGATCGGCGATCGCGTATTCGAGGCATTGAAGTTGGTGCGGATGATTTCTTGAGTAAACCCTTTGATCGGGTAGAATTAACAGCGCGAGTTAAGTCATTAGTGCGTCAGAAGCGTCTGAATGAGGACTTAGATCATGCCGAACAAGTTTTGTTTTCCATTGCCAGAGCAATAGAAAGTCGCGATCCAAATACAGGCGATCATTGCGAACGGTTAGTAGACTTGGGAAGAGCTTTTGGTAAATACCTCAATCTTTCACGCAATCAAATTCGAGATTTGATGTGGGGTGGTTATCTCCACGATATTGGCAAGGTGGGTATCCCGGATGCGGTTCTTTTGAAAACAGGAGGTTTTACTCCCGAAGAATGGGAAGTTATGAGGCGTCATGTTTTGATCGGTGAAAAAATCTGCCAGCCACTACGCAGTATGCGGGGTGTAATTCCGATTATCCGCCATCACCACGAGCGCTGGGATGGTTCGGGCTATCCCGATGGACTTAAAGGTGATGAAATTCCCTATCTGGCACAAGTATTTCAAATGATTGATATTTATGATGCCTTAATTAGCGAACGGCCCTACAAACGAGCTTTAACTCCAAAAGAAGCACTCACCGTTATGCAAGAAGAAACAGCCGTGGGTTGGCGCAATCCAGAACTAATGCAGAAATTTGCGGAATTTATTTGCAATAGTAAATCATCAAATAACATATTATAGTTGCAAATCATTGACATTTCGGCGTTCAATGAATAGCTGGTATGATTTGAGATTTGAATCTCAAATGACCAAGTTTATTCATCAAAATTTCAGTTAGCAGATAGCTAATTATGGTAGTTGTAGCAATTCTAGCGGCAGGACGCGGGACACGGATGAAATCCAACCTTCCCAAGGTTTTGCATTCTTTGGGTGGGCGATCGCTAGTAGAAAGAGTGATCGAAAGTGTCCAACCGCTTTCGCCTTCGCGTCAAATATTAATAGTGGGATATCAAGCCCAAGAAGTTAAAACAGCCACGCTGTCAATTCCAGATTTGGAGTTTGTTGAACAGAGTGTACAATTGGGGACGGGTCATGCTATCCAACAATTACTTCCTTACTTGGAAGGATACACGGGTGATGTGTTGGTGCTAAACGGAGATGTACCACTTTTACGCACCGAAACCCTGAAACATCTGTTGCAAATCCACAAAGAACATCAAAATGCCGCTACTATCTTAACTGCGTATCTACCCGAACCTACAGGCTATGGACGCGTTTTTTGTAACGGCGAAAATATTGTCCAACAAATTGTTGAAGAAAAAGATTGTACTCCTGCTCAAAGACAAAATCGCCGGATTAATGCTGGAGTTTATTGTTTTCGCTGGCAGGATTTAGCTAAAGTTTTACCGCACTTGCAGGCAAATAATGCCCAGAAAGAATACTATCTTACCGATGCCGTTACCCAAGTTGCACCTGTAATGGCAGTGGATGTTGCAGATTACCAAGAAATTCTTGGCATCAACGATCGCCTGCAACTTGCTTCTGCTTACGAAATTTTGCAAAGACGCATCAAAGAAAAATGGATGATGGCAGGCGTCACTATCATTGACCCCGCTAGCATTACAATTGATGACACTGTAGAATTAGAGCCAGATGTAATTATTGAACCTCAATCTCACCTGCGAGGAAATACGGTTATTCAGACGGGTAGTAGAATTGGCCCAGGAAGTTTAATTGAAAATAGCCAAATAGGTAAAAATGTTACTATCTTGTATTCTGTAGTAACGGATAGCATTATTCAGGAAGGAAGCCGAATTGGCCCTTATGCTCATTTACGCGGTCATGCAGAAGTCGGTGCAGGCTGTAGAATTGGAAACTTTGTAGAATTGAAAAATACCAAATTGGGCGATCGCACCAACGTTGCCCATCTCTCCTATTTGGGTGACACCACTACAGGTAATCAAGTAAACATCGGTGCAGGTACAATTACAGCCAACTACGATGGTGTAAATAAACACCCTACTAAAATTGGCGATCGCACTAAAACTGGTTCAAATAGCGTTTTAGTTGCACCAATTACTTTGGGCAATGATGTCTACGTAGCAGCTGGCTCCACAATCACAGAAGATGTTCCTGATAATTGTTTGGTAATTGCCCGTGAACGCCAAGTTGTTAAACCAGATTGGCATCCAAAGAATAGGGAATAGGGACTGGGGGCTAGGGACTAGGAAGACGACAAGGGAACAGGTGACAGGTGACAGGGAACAGGGAACATCTTTTTCTCTAGCCTCTAGCCCCTAGCCTCTAGCCCCTAGCCTCTAGCCCCTAGCCTCTAGCCCCTAGCCTCTAGCCCCTAGCCTCTAGCCCCTAATCCCTAGCTCCACATTTTCGATGCAACCTACTTCTGTTCCTTCCGGAATTTCTAAAGTGTCGCCAAATTTTTCACCGTCGTGAAAGGCAGCCAGCAAAACTTGGCTAGTTTTCCCCCAAGCGATCGCTCCACTAGCATCGAGGGCGATCGCTCCAAAATCACGCTGATGCTGAGATGCCTCTGCAAAGGAACGCTGCATTGCTTCTTGAAGCGACATTCCATCCGTAACACGTACCACAATCCGTGGCGCTAAACACTCATCGATAATATCTTCACCGATACCAGTACAGCTAACTGCTGCATATCGTGTAGCATAATTACCAGCTGGCATTGCCGAATCGCTCACACGTCCAATTCGCTCAAACCCCTTACCACCAGTGGAAGTACCGACAGCTAATTTACCATGAGTATCTAAAGCTACTACACCTATCGTGCCGCGTCGAGCATTGCTGCTTTCCACTAATTCTGGTTCTGCTACTACACCAGCCATTGCCCGCTGAAAATTTTCCTGGCGTTCTTGAATCCACTCTTGCAACCGTAAATCAGTTAAAGCGTTGTAGCTGGGAATTTGTAGTTCTCGTGCCAATTCTGCTGCACCGTAATCAGACAATACGCGATCGGGAGAGCTTTGTAGGGCTTGTGCTAGGTCGATTGGATTTTTTACTCTAGAAATATTAATTACGCCGCTAAAGCTTTGGGTTGTACCATCCATTAGAGAAGCACTCATGCGGATTTGACCATCAGATTGCAATACTGAACCAGTACCCGCATTAAAGCAGGGGTTATCTTCCAACATTTGACACCCCAGTACAACCGCTTCTTTTGCACTTGCACCCGAACATAGAAGAGAATAAACCTCTTCCACAACTTTATAGAGAGACTTGCGCACAGCCTCTACTCCACCTTTTCCATGCAGAGAACTACCAGCCCCCCCGTGAATAATTAATTTAGGTTGCACCTGCAATTTCATCTCCCCTTAATATTTGAGCAATATTAGCCTAAGTATATTTACGATTCAGTGGTTTCGTTTGTACTTGTAGAAGAACGGCGACGACGGCAGCGTTCCGAACAATACTTGACTTCGTCCCAGCAATCTGCCCATTTCTTGCGCCAAGTGAACGGACGTTGACAGACAGGACAAATTTTTGTGGGCAGATCGGATTTAGAACGAACACGTCCCATGTTTATGCTACGCGGATGTAAAATTGATTCCACCAGAGATGAGAACCAATTATAACTAGTTTGTTACAAAGACAGAATATTTTTTGTAGATACAACAAAAAATCGGTCATTGATAAATAATTCAAAATAATGTCATGAAAATTTGAAATTCTATAAATTCATCATGGTAAACATCTGAGGTTTTTTCTGTATAGAACTTATCTTTTACAAATTTATACTTGTAATTAGATAGGTTCAGGTATTTAATCCCATGCTGTAAGCTATTCTCCACTTCTAGGCAGTACGAGAAAAGTTGTCTGCAGAGTTTGATTAGTCCTTGCTACAACCAGGAGAATTCCAGTTACGTAGTAGCTCCCTTCCCCAACAATGTCTAATCGTTTTACAGCGTCTTTGCATGATCGCCTGTAGCATAGTCAAAGTGGATTAATATTACTAGCTAAGGGTAATAGCAAGCGACTAACAGCTCGACCATCTGGTAATTGATAGATGTGTAGTTCTCCTCCCAGTTGGTGCATAAGTTTTTGACAGATCTGCAAGTGTAAAGCCAATGATTGCTCGAAGCCAGAAGAAGCCAGCAAATCTTTGGATGCATTTTGGGTTAGCTCTGTCAATAATTGCGGTTGAATAAAGCCATTATCTGTAATGGACACTTCTAATAAGCGCTGATCTGAACGGCGACACCAAATATCAATTCTTCCTCCATCAGTAGAACGTTGACAGGCAGCAATTAATAATTCATGGAGAACCAATTCAATCTTGACAACATCACCTGCGATCGCTAAAGAGGATTGAGGCAACAGAGAATGGTTTTGTTCTGATTCTTGAGCTTGCTGTTGTTGTCCTAAACCATGCACCCCAACCCACAGCTTTTGTTGTTTGACTAAATTGTCTACTCGTTCGAGCGATCGCTTCAGCAATCTTGCGATGGGTATAGTTTCCCAGCTCATTTGCAACTGCCACACTTCAAGTTTTAACAGTGCTTTCATAGAAGCGTTGGTTTTATCTAGCTGCAATAGCAGCTGTTGGTAGCGCATCTGAGTCATTTCATGATCGGGAATGCCCAAATCCTGCATTTGAGTTAGTAGCTGGGTTACAGTTCTTTGCAAATCTTCTAAACGGCGATGTTTGTACCAATTCAGCAGGCTAAGTTCCTCCGTTTTAGACTGAAGCATTTGAGAGATTTGCAGCCATCGTCGCGACCAAGCCATTTGGTAAACTAAAGTTTCTGTAACACGCAGGCAATCTTCTGACCATTGACGTTCTAGATGATCGGCGATCGCTACCACACCTGTAGGATGATGATCGGGGGTAGTACGTAGCGCCATCACCAAAATTTGACCGATGCCAGCACCGTTAAACCATTTCCTCGTTGTCGGGGGTAAATCATCAACTGTGAGAGCCAAAATTCCATCTGTAGTGATCGCCCATTGAATCAAAGCTTCTGTTTGTAATGGCAAAGGTGTATCGGTCAAAATCTCAAAATGAGAATTGGCTATAACCCCAGGTATAATTTTTGCAACATTTTCTCCTGATTGCCAAGCTATCAGTACTGCCAGAGAACAATTGAGAATAGATGCGATTTGTTCTAGGGCAGTCTGTTCTAATTGCTGTAGGGGTTGAGTTTTGGCACCCTGGGAATCCTCCAGAATACGGAGGCAGCGTTGAAAGCTGTGTAAAATTTTTTGCTGTTGTTCCGTGCGTTGGTGAAGCTGCCTTTGGCGGAGAATGACACCAAGTTGTTGAGCAACAATCTGTACTAATTCTTTTTCTAAAGTTGTCCAACTGCGATGGGTTTCGTTTGCGATCGCCAACAGTGCGTGTGGTGGATAGTTGGGAGCGCAATTACTAATCACGAGCGATCGCACGCCGTTTTTGATTAAAGCAGGATGCCAGTTAAAAAACCGCAAATCTTCTTCTAAATTTTCAATTGCTACCCCTTCAGTTGCACGTAATAACAACTGCCAATCCACATCTTTAAGAGCATCAAGGTTAGAGAGCGGCAGACGATGACTGTGCAAATGGCTTTGGTAAAAAATTTGATAATTATTCTGTTCAGGATCGTATTGCAGTAGTAAAAACCGCGTTGCCGCGAGTTGTTGTAGAATTTGCGTTGCACAGTTATCTAAAATTTCTTGAACTTGATAATCACTATAGATGCCTTGAGCGATATGACCTGTTATGTGGGCATGAGCTTGAATTTTTTGAATAGTACTTTCCGTTTCCTCTGAAGGAGCAAGCAAGGAAATTAAACCCGCAGCACCTTTAATGAAATTTTTATCTGCCTCCGCCCAAATTCGCGGTTCAGTGGCTTCCACCGCAAGAAAGCCCAGCAGATCCTTTTGACAGATAATCGGAGCAGCCAAAAGACTACGTACTTGCAGTCGTTGCAGTAACTTCAGCGTGAAATTGCTTTGCAGAGAACTGCGCCCTTCTCCAATCCAGACAATTTCATTTAGTGATAAAGCAAAATAAAAGTCACTTAAATCATTGACAGTAATTTTAGTTACTGCTTCCTGTGCCTTGGGCAGAAAACCGCGATTGACATTTTTGTTATTGATTCGTCGCCAAAAGTAGCGTTCTTCCCTATTAAACCAGTAAATTCTTGTTCGGGCAGGCAAAACAAATTGATGAGTGGCTTCTACCAATGCCTCTAGCCTTTGCTCCAGGTTATTGAGGGTTCGCAAATTTTCTAGCAATGGTAATAATAGCTCGTCGAAGCGCTTGGTTTGCTTGTGCTGCAAATTCATTTCCATTTCATAAAGCACCGCTGCCAATTCGCCTAATACCATCATCAATTTGGCTCTAGTTACCCCACTGAGTAAGTAGCCCCAACGCTGCGAACCGAGCAGCACTAAACCTAAGCAGCGATTTTTGTAAGAAATTGGCGCGATAATCGTCCCTTGGATATTAAAGTTTTGTGCTAATTGTTGCCATCCCTCAGCCCGAATTTCGGCTCGCAAATCCGGCACGCCTAAAGGATGCTGCTCAATCACTACTTGTTCTAATAAATCCCCAGGATTGAGAACTACCCGTTGTTTTAAGTAACTGATGTCACTACTAGGAGTAATGCCACCTTTGCCAAACAACACGTGATTGAGGCGATCGTAAAGAGCAATCCAAATCAAGTTGTATTCAAACTGCTCTTGCAGATAAGAAAGTGTGGTTGCGATTAGAGCATCAAAATTATCCTCTTCCCTAAGACTTTGAAAAACGCGCCCCAGAGAAAGTATTTGTTCGTCGGCGGCTGTGAAATTATGTGGCTGCCTCATTTGGTAATTTAAGTAATTTGTTTATTCACATCTTGCACCTCGCCCCTTAAATGCCTGCTAGACGCCCAAAGGGCGGCTTCCCGTAGGGTACTGAAGTTCCAGGCTGACAGTTCAAGTCAGTTAAAACTGACTGAAAATCTTACTTAGTCAGTTTTAACTGACTTCAGCTGTGCAGCCCAGAAATTTATTTCTTGGCGGACAAGAGCACAGATGCAAGATATGAGTTTATACATAAGATGCCCAGAATCATGCTCTAACTAAATATCCTGGCTAGTTTTGACTGACAAATTTTTATAAACCTGACTAACAACCTGTGCGATATATTATTATTTGCCTCTGTGCCTCTTTTTAAGTCAACGACCCCGCCGCTGAATGATTCGCTGTCGCTTAATTGTTTATTTGGCGGCTATTCCCCAGATGCTGCCCCACTGGTTCAAGCATCCACCCGCTTGCCGCATCTAAGGTGGGGCGGGTTGGTTATGTATTAATTCCCTATTAGGGACAGAAAGAAATGGATATTTATCAAGTTGCAATTCGTCCCATTTTGTTCAACCTCCTCAATGCAGATCCAGAGTGGCTGCATTCCTCTACGATTAGGAGTTTACAGTGGCTGGCAAATAATAGCACTCGCCCACCTGCTAGCTTGGTAAACAAACGCTTGCAGCAATCTTTGTGTCTTAGCGATCGCCGTCTGGAACAAACACTGTTTGGACTAAATTTTCCCAATCCTGTCGGCTTGGCTGCTGGGTTTGATAAAGATGGCGTTGCCACTAAAATTTGGTCGAGTTTTGGTTTTGGCTTTGCAGAAGTGGGAACTGTAACCTTTCATGCCCAGCCAGGTAATCCCCGCCCCCGCTTGTTTCGCTTGCCCTTAGATCGAGCTGCTCTTAATCGCATGGGCTTTAATAATAGCGGTGCAGCAGCAATGGCAGCACGTTTAACAGAGTCCAAACAGTACCAAACCTCTTCAATACCCATAGGTATAAACTTGGGCAAATCTAAGGTAACCCCCTTAGAAGAAGCGAAGCATGATTATCTCAATAGCTTTCGCTTACTTAAGGAATTGGGAGACTACTTTGTTGTGAACGTTTCTTCTCCCAATACACCAGGGTTGCGATCGCTCCAAGATGCACCCATGCTCAGTTCTATCTTGGAGGCATTGCAACAAGAGAATAATACACAAAAGCCAATTTTTGTCAAGATTGCACCTGACTTGGAATGGGAAGCGATCGCCGACATTATTTCCCTAGTAGAAACCTACAATTTAACAGGGATAATCGCCACCAATACCACCATTCGCCGTGATGGGTTGAAAACACAGGTGATTGCTCAAACAGGCAAATCTCCCCAACAAGAAGCGGGTGGAATTAGTGGTGCGCCATTACGCGATCGCTCCACAGAGATTATTCGGTTTATATGGCAGCAAACTCAAGGTAAAATGCCGATCATCGGCGTTGGTGGTATTTTTACCCCAGAAGACGCTTGGGAGAAAATAACTGCTGGTGCTTGCCTCATTCAAGTCTACACAGGCTGGATTTACTCAGGCCCAATGATGGTACGCCGTATTCTCGAAGGCTTGCTTGCAAAGTTAGAAAAAACTGGATTAAATTCCATCTCCGAAGCCGTAGGACTAGAAGTAAAAAGTAAAAATTAGAAACAGAATTAACAAGGCTGTTTCCTTTACCTTTTGTATGCTTACCTTTTAACTTTTAGTTTCTTCCATAGGAAAAAACTCCTTCGTTTCTGGTGAATATACCCAAGCAATACCATCTGGATCTTTGCTACGACTCCATTCAGAAAAGTCTGGATCGTCTCGCCGTTTATACACAGTGCTGGAATAAACATTGAGCCGTTTTGCCAATTCAGATTGGATCAAAGAACCAAAAGTCAGCTGTTTTTCGAGTGGTTTTTTGATTTCCTCAAGATTTGCTTGGGGTATGGTTTCTGTTTCCAGTTCTTCCTCGTTAAATTTGGGTGGTGGTGGCGCTAACCAATTGTCGATCGGTTGGATATCATGTTGGGAAGCAGGAAGCTCTTTCACTGGTTCGCTACTGTCAAGGATACTACCTAGAGTGCTGACAGTGATAAAGTGATAAACCTTGTTTCCGTCTTCAGAAGTAACAATACTGGCACCAAATTCTGACGCTTTTGCATCTAGGAACCGTTTTGCCACATCTCCAGCAAAATTGCCTTTCATTGCCAAATCCATAGGCGTGATTCTGCCTTGGTTTTCCCGCATCAACTGATTAAATAGCGGGTTAACTTGCAGACACCACTTTTGCCATTGATAGTACTGCCAAATATTGAAACCCAAGATCAGTAGAATCGCCGCTAACCAAATTCGCCAGGTAGCAACTAGGAAAATAATCAAAAACGATAGTGGCAAAAGCAGAATTAGGTAACCTTTGCCATAATCTTCGCCGTAGTCTTCTATTGATTTTTCACTCATGCCGATTTTTGCCAAGTGACTCTTAAGGAAATCATATTATCTTGGCAAAAGTTTAGGCAAATATTTGTAGCTTTGGTTCATTTGCCAAAAAAATTTTCGGCAAAAGCTATGTAGGTTAATGGTTATACTAGGCAGCCACCTCTGGCTTTCCTTAACAATTGGGTGCAAAATTGAAAAATTTTTATCTAAAAATAAATAGTAGACAAAAATTGGCATTCAGACTTGGGCAAAAAGGCAAAATCAGGAAAATTATCTTCCCAAGTATCTTGACATCTGATAATACACATACTACATTAATGATACAAGCTGATTTTCTAACTTATGTGGCAGATAGCTCAATAGTAGAGCGCCAATATTATCCGTGAGGGTCGAAGAATCGAGGGTTATCGCTTGCAAATCGAACAACCTTGCTTCGCCGGAGATGCGGGTGCAACTCCCGCTCTGCTACACCAAAAAATCCATACTTAATATCTTGCTTGATTATTTATACGAATATCAGTAGAAATCCCTTGGTCAATAGTTAAATTTTAGAATCCAAAATTTTTGATGTGGGGGTAGCCAAGTCTGGTAAGGCAGAGGATGGGCAAATTGCCCATAATCCTTGTTCACACACTTGTCTGTAAAGGCCGACGAATTGAGGGTTATCGTACTTCCTTTATTCGCAGGTACCCTTCGGGAAGCCGCCCTCCGGGCGTCTACGATTCCTGCCCCCCACGCCAAAAAATCCAAAAATCAAATTTTATATGTGGCGGGTAGCTCAGTGGTAGAGCACTGAAAATATCCTTGTTCAACCCTTGCCTGCAAAGGCCGAAGAATTAGGGTTATCGCTTTAGGAGCCAGGTGTCGCAGGTTCAAATCCTGCCCCGCCACCTTCCATTTTTGCCCGCAAGGGCTGGGAGATAAAACAATGAATTACAAATTCTTTACTAATAAAAAGACTGGAACACCACAGTCTCAACCTATCCCCGGACGAGAAGCAGAAATGATCCAGGGACGTTCTGGAGGCTGGATGTTTGATGCTGGTATTTGGAAGATGCTGCGGCGCTGTTTGCTAATTGGTACAACCCAAAGCACTTACTATGCTGGCAAACAAGAATTAACAGAAGATTTTGTAACAGTTGTTCGGCAGGCTATAGCTGAAAATCCCAGCCGTGTGGCAGAAGAAATCCTCTACGCTAGCGATGGACGCGCCATCAATAACAGTGCGCCAATCCTTGCATTGGTGTTGCTGTCGATGGGTGAAGCACCAGAAGCGAAAAAAGCCTTTGCTGAAATCTTTCCTTCAGTAGTCCGTACTGGCAGCCACTTTTACGAATGGTTGAACTACACCAAGTCTTTGCGGGGATTTGGTAAAGTTGTGCGCGAAGCTGGTAGAACTTGGCTCTCACGGGAAGATGTCAAAGGTTTGGCTTACCAGTTGCTGAAGTATCAACAACGCCATAATTTTTGCCATCGCGATGCCTTGCGGTTGTTCCATGTCAAACCACCCACACCAGATCATCAAATGCTGTTTGAGTGGGTAGTTAAAGGTTGGGAAGAATTGCCAGCAGAAATTCCCTCAGAAGCATTGGCGCAGATTTGGTGGTACGAGTGGCTGAAGCGCAACCCAGAAAAAACTCATCAAGCCATTACCAAAGGTCATTTAACTCACGAAATGGCTGCACCTGTAGGCAGAATGGATAAATCTGCATGGCAGTTGCTATTCAATGAAATGCCAATTGGTGCATTGTTGCGTAACCTTGGTTCACTGACGGAATTGGGTGTACTGCGAGCTGATGAACACTATAATTTAGGACGTGTCGCTGCTGTTCTTAATAATAAAGAACATTTGCGTAAAGGGCGCATCCATCCGATTGATGTTTTGAAAGCACTCAAAACTTATCAATCTGGGGGAAGATTAGGACGCAGTAAGAAGACTTGGAATCCAGTTGACCGAATTGTGGATATCTTGGAAAAGGCTGTGGAACTGTCCTTCGAGGTGGTGGAACCGACAGGTAAAGTGTTTATGCACGCTGTGGATGTTTCTGGTTCTATGGCTTCCTTGGTTGCAGATATGGGATTAAGCTGCTGTGAAATCGCTACCACAATGGCATTAGTAACAGCAAAGGCAGAGACAAACTACATGATTCGTGGTTTTGCAACCAACTTCCGCAACTTGGATATCACTGCCAAGGATAGTTTTAGTTCTGCTGTAGCTAAAGCTAGCAACCAAAACTTTGGTGGTACAGATGCATCTGTAGCTTATGACTGGATGATTCAAAACAAGTTCAAAGCTGATGTAGTCTGCTTTTGGACTGATAGTGAGTCATGGGCTGGCTACAAGCATCCAAGTCAAGCACTTTCTCAGTACCGTAAAAAGGTAAATCCAGACATCAAAGCAGTTTACGTTACTCTTGCACCTTACCGAATCACGCTCGTAGATCCAAAAGATCCACTGTCTTGGGATTTGGGAGGGTTCGATCCGGGTACACCTCGGATTATTCAGATGCTGGCTGCGGGTGAATTATAAATAAAGACGCAAATAAGGATGAGAAAGAGGCTGTGACGTGGATATTGATTTTATGTCACAGCCTTTTAGTGTGAATTCTCGGCAGTTTAATTTAATCCACAACTTGCCTTTTAGAAATAAAAATTTAAGGTTCTTAGTTAATGCATACACTATCTTGAGGATAATCAGGTTAAATAGTTTCACATAATTATTAGTTAATTTTTATTAAAACTCTTACTAGGCAAAAATTACCTTTAGCACTATAACTTATATCCTAAGATTTTATATATATACCTATTTAGTTATAAACAGCTAATTAAATAATTAAGTATTTTGAAAATACAAATTTTGTAGACTAGCTGTTCAAAAAGTGATATCAAACCTTTGATAGGGATCAAGGCTTAATCATGTTTGAGCTTATTTTTAGCTCAAATATTACTCTTGTTTGGGAAGCGATTCAGAGTCAAAACTAACTCCAATAGTAGACAATTCAGAATATTTTAACAAAATTAATAATTAAAATATTTTGAGTTATTACTGCAATAGATTTTAATATTTTTCCTCGACAAAGGATAAGAACACTAACATTGTTCAGGTATGTCTGCTAATTAAATGATGTCAATAACTAGGTTAATCAAATAGAACATGACTTTGAGAGAACCAGCTATAAGTAATAAGCAGAATACTTCCTTTGTGATTCTAATTGCAAGTGCTGCGGCATTAGGTGGTTTTTTATTTGGTTTTGATACTGCTGTCATTAATGGAGCGGTTGCAGCCTTAAGTAAAGCGTTTAATGCCAATAGTGTAATGACTGGTTTTGCTGTATCTTGCGCTTTACTAGGATCTGCTTTGGGAGCCTTTGTCGCAGGATCGATCGCAGATAGGCAAGGTCGCCTAAAAACAATGATTATCGCCTCAATTTTCTTTACCCTGAGTGCGATTGGTTCTGGTATTGCATTTACTATTTGGGACTTTATTCTTTGGCGGGCTTTAGGTGGAGTTGCCGTTGGTATGGCGAGTGTAATTGCACCTGCATATATTGCAGAGGTTGCACCTGCTCACTTACGAGGGCGGCTTGGTTCACTACAACAGTTGGCGATTGTAGTAGGTATTTTTATAGCCCTACTTTGTAACTACTTTATTGCCTTAGGTGCAGGCGGATCGGCTGAAGCACCATTTTGGTTTGCAATTTCAGCCTGGCGTTGGATGTTTTGGACAGAAATTCCCCCAGCAATTCTCTACGGAATCTTTGCTTTGAAAATTCCTGAATCACCTCGCTACTTGGTGGCACAAGGACGACGCAAAGAAGCAGCTATTGTTCTAGAAAAAGTTTTGGGGGGTGACATCCAAGCAAAACTAGAAGATATTCACCGCACAGTGTTGACGGAACGTAAACCCCAATTCTCAGACCTTTTGAGTCGAAGAGGTGGACTGTTGCCGATAGTCTGGATCGGCATGGGGTTATCTATTCTGCAACAGTTCGTTGGTATCAACGTGATTTTCTACTACAGCAGCGTTTTGTGGCGGGCAGTGGGATTCTCAGAAAGGAATTCTCTGCTAATTACGGTAATTACCGGAGTTGTCAATATTGTGACTACATTGATTGCGATCGCTACCGTAGACAAATTTGGTCGCAAGCCACTGCTTTTAATCGGTTCTATCGGCATGACTGTTACTCTGGGAGCTTTGGCCGTTGTCTTTGGCAATGCTCCAATTGATCCTGCCACAGGAAATCCCACGCTACCAGGTACATCAGGAATCATTGCATTGCTGGCAGCAAATCTATATGTAGTTTTCTTTGGATTTTCCTGGGGGCCGATTGTTTGGGTACTTTTGGGAGAAATTTTTAATAATAGAATTAGAGCTGCTGCCCTCTCTTTGGCTGCGGCGGCACAGTGGATTGCCAACTTTATTGTTTCTACAACATTTCCACCCCTACTCCAGTACTTTGGTTTAGGCTCTGCCTATGGTTTGTACACGACTGCGGCAGCAATTTCTATCTTTTTTGTAGCTTTTTTCATCAGGGAGACAAAGGGCAAGGAATTGGAAGAAATGTAAGTATTGCAGTGATAGAAATCGCAGTTAATTAAGTGAAAGTAGAGTAGAGTGCGATCGCCTCCAAAAGAAGCGATCGCCCTGTCATTTTAAGGTAAAGGATATTCTAAAAATAGAACCACAACCAAAACCCAGACTTTATGAGTGTACACGACCAAGCAATAGCCAAGATGCGCCTTCTTCCAGATTCACTAGTTCAAGAAGTCAATGACTTTATCGACTTCCTACTTTGGAAACATAGCGGTAAAGATTCTTCATTATGGTTTGAGTCTAAAGAATATATAGAAATGGCTGAATCAGACTTTTCTGACTACCTATCTAATTTGGAAGACTATGAGAACCACTTGGCAGGTGGGGAGATTTAAAAATTCGTGTTTGAAAAACCTGCACCAACATCTATACCCTGAGTATGATTCGCATCTAACAGCAAAATCAATATGCAAGATAGATGCTCCCATCCCTGGGAACAGTGAAGATGAAGACACAATACTCTTCATACTTCTTAACAGCCATGACATTTGATTATGACTTATTTGTAATTGGTGCTGGCCCAGCTGGACTAGCAGCAGCAAAAAAAGCAGCCTCTTTTGGTGTGCGTGTTGCCATTGCCGAACAAGAAGCCCTCGGTGGTACTTGTGTAAATCGCGGTTGTGTTCCAAAAAAGTTTATAGTACACGCCGCAGACTTCGCTTTTCAAAATCAGATGGCACACAGCTACGGTTGGAGTGAATGTCAAAGAAACTTCGACTGGACGCATTTTATTCACTCAGTACACCAACAGATAGAAAGTATTAATTACTCATATTTTGAGCAGGTGCAAAAAGCTGGAATTGACTTAATTCGCGGCCATGCTACTTTCATTGATGCTCGTACCATAAATATTGATGGACGCAAATTTACAGCTGACAAAGTTTTAATTGCCGTCGGCGCACGTCCAATGCAACCGTCTATCCCTGGCATAGAATACAGTATTACTTCCCGCGAGATGTTTAACCTACCGTATTTACCAGAACGGTTGGCAATTGTTGGCGGTGGCTACATAGGTGTAGAATTTGCCAGTATGATGAACGCTTTTGGTTGCGAAGTGACAGTCGTTGACACAGATGACACGATTCTATCGGGTTTTGATGATGACATTCGCTCTAGCGTTCAACAAAGTCTCAAAAAACGGGGTATTAAGTTTTTCACCAGCAGTACGGCTGAAGAAATTAAACATGGTGGTGAGGAGGGTTTACTGTTAACGATCGCTGGCAATAGTCCAGTCACCATAGCCGCAGATACTATCTTAGTTGCCACAGGTCGTATCCCTAACACCAAAAATCTTGGCTTGGAAAATGCTGGAGTGGTAGTTGGTGACAAAGGTGAAATCCAAGTTGATGAAGATAACTGTACTGCTCAGGAAAATATTTTTGCTGTCGGTGACTGTACCGATCGTTTGCAATTAACACCTGTTGCCAAAGCAGAAGGCGTTAGTTTTGCCAATATAGTTTTTGGCAAAAAGTCGCAAAAACTTAATTACGATTATGTGCCTTCCGCCGTTTTTTCTCGTCCGGAAGCAGCAAGTGTGGGAATGACTGAGGCAAAAGCACGGGAAAAATTTGGTGAATCTGTAAAAATCTACTGTGATCGCTTTCAACCCTTATTTTTTAAGTTGGGCAACCAAGATGAGCAAGCAATGCTCAAATTAGTTGTAGAGGGTAAATCTGAGCAAATTTTAGGCGCTCACATGGTTGGTGAAAACGCCGCAGATATTATTCAATGTCTGGCTGTGGCAATTGCCAAAGGTATTACCAAGCAAGACCTAGATGATACAATTGGCATCCACCCAACTACAGCAGAGGAGTTCCTAACGTTAAATTAAATTAAGGGCTGGAATTACAAAAAGTAACAATTTATGACATACGATTACGACCTGTTTGTCATTGGTGCTGGTTCTGGAGGTTTAGCGGCTTCCAAACGTGCTGCCAGCTATGGAGCAAAAGTAGCGATCGCCGAGCAAGATTTAGTCGGCGGTACTTGTGTCATCCGTGGCTGTATTCCCAAAAAACTCATGGTTTACAGTTCCCACTTTCCTGCACTATTTCACGATGCCGCAGGCTATGGTTGGAAAGTAGGTGAAGCTGAGTTAGATTGGGAATATTTCATTACAGCCATAGATAAGGAAGTCAGGCGACTATCGCACTTGCATATTAGCTACTTGGAAAAAGCAGGGGTGGAACTGATTTCCAGCCATGCAACTCTGGTAGATGCGCACACTGTAGAAGTTGATGGGCGCAAAGTCACAGCAGACAAAATTTTAATTGCTGTTGGGGGACGTCCAATCAAACCAGATTTACCGGGGATGGAATATGGCATTACCTCTAACGAAATGTTTCACCTCAAAGAAAAACCAAAACACATCGCTGTGATTGGTGCTGGTTATATTGGCACTGAATTTGCCTGTATCATGCGTGGCTTGGGATGCGAAGTTACCCAAATTATCCGTAAAGAACTGATACTAAAGGGTTTTGATGAAGATATTCGCACCAACATCCAAGAAGGAATGACTAACCACGGGATTAAAATTATCCGAAATACAGTGGTGGAATCAGTTGAAAAAGTGCCAGAAGGACTGAAGCTAACTTTATCTGGAGACAACGCAGAACCAGTCATCGCTGATGTATTTTTGGTAGCAACTGGACGCATTCCCAATGTAGATGGATTAGGCTTGGAAAATGCAGGAGTGGAACTAGTACCCAGTGCCATTGAAGGGCCAGGATACAGTACGATGAATGCGATCGCTGTCAACGAATACAGCCAAACTTCTCAGGAAAATATTTTTGCTGTCGGCGATGTTACAGACCGAATCAATTTAACTCCGGTTGCAATTGGTGAAGGGCGAGCTTTTGCAGATAGTGAATTCGGTAATAACCGTCGTGTATTTAGTCACGAAGATGTAGCAACTGCCGTATTTTCCACACCTGAAGCTGCTACAGTCGGTTTGACAGAAGCCGAAGCACGCCAAAAATTGGGAGATGATGGAGTAACAGTATATCGCGCTCGCTTCCGGCCATTGTTTCACAGCTTGACTGGTGCCGAAGAAAGAACAATGATGAAGTTGGTAGTGGATGCCAACACTGACAAAGTGCTGGGCGCTCACATGGTGGGAGAAAATTCAGCGGAGATAATTCAAGGTGTAGCGATCGCTGTGAAGATGGGCGCAACTAAAAAAGATTTTGATGCGACTGTCGGCATCCACCCCACAGCAGCCGAAGAATTCGTGACGATGCGTTAAGTGTTATTTGTCATTAGTCATTTGTCAGTCACCAATGACTAATGACGATCTGAATGAGAAAAGCTGAATGTCTAGTGAATACATTTACCTTCACGGCTTTGCATCTAGTCCTAATTCTGCCAAAGCCCAGTACATAAGCGATCGCTTTAGAGAATGCAATATCAAGTTGCAAATTCCCGATTTGAATTGTGGAGATTTTTCTCACTTAACAATTACACGACAAATAAATCAAGTTGCCGCAGAATTTCCCCCAAATTCTGCACCAGTAACTCTCATTGGTTCAAGTTTGGGTGGCTTAACTGCTGCCCACTTAGGACAAAAATATTCACAAGTAGAAAAACTTGTTCTGCTAGCACCAGCTTTTGGATTTTTATCTCATTGGTTACCAACTTTAGGAGATGAAAAGATCCGACGTTGGCAGCAAGAAAAATATTTGATGGTTAACCACTATGGGGAAGGGAAATTGCTGCCCCTAAGTTATGATTTCATCACAGATGCTGTGCAATATCAAGAAGAAAATTTACAACGTCCCATTCCCACCCTGATTTTGCACGGAAAAAATGATGAAGTTATTCCAATTCAAGCCAGTTACGATTTTACGAAATTGCGTCCTTGGGTAAAATTAGTAGAACTTGACAGCGATCATGCTTTAGGTAATGTCATGGCAGAAATTTGGCAGGCAATTAGACAGTTTTGCCAGCTACCTTGAAGTTGTATAATATTTAGTCCTCAGTTATTAGTCATTAGTCCTTTGTGATTTATTTTAAGTGAGTGACCAATGACTATTGACAATTGACCATTGACTAATTTATGCTGCCATTCATCCGCTCAGATTTAGCTCTATTTACCGCTTATAAACCCCATCCTGGTAGCGATACAGCCCAACCAGTCTCATCAAACCAACTGGATCGTCTAGATACTAATGAAAGCCCCTACGATTTGCCATCTGAGTTAAAAGAAAAGCTGGCATGGACGTATCAACAGGTAATAGAAACAAACCGTTATCCTGATGGCGCTCATGAAGAACTAAAAAGTGCGATCGCCGAGTATGTCAATGAGTCAGCTGGCTTTTCCTCACCTGTTTTCACTACTACTAATATTTCCGTCGGTAATGGTTCAGATGAACTGATCCGTTCGTTATTAATCGCCACTTGTCTGGGAGAAGGTTCTGTTCTTGTTGCCAATCCCACTTTTTCTATGTATGCCATTTTGGCGAAAACCTTGGGAATTTCAGTCGTAGAGGTGAACAGAAATGAAACGACTTTTGAAATGAATCTAGAAGCGGCGCAAACAGCTATAGAGCAAACTCAAAATCCCCCAATCCGAGCAATTTTTGTAGTTCATCCCAATTCCCCTACCGCCAATGCTTTAACTGCAAGAGAAATAGCATGGTTAAAAAGTCTGCCAGAGCATATTTTAGTGGTAATTGACGAAGCTTACTTTGAATTTAGTCAAACTACTATAGTCAATGAATTGTTACCCCTCCCTAACTGGGTGGTACTGCGTACATTTTCTAAGGCTTTCCGGTTAGCCGCTATGCGCGTTGGCTATTGCGTTGCCCATCCTGAGTTAATTGCCATTTTAGAAAAAGTTCGCCTACCCTACAACCTTCCTAGTCTCTCAATGGCTGCAGCATTAGTTGCTTTGCAAAACCGTAAACTGTTGCTAGGCTCAGTACCGCAAACTCTAAATGAACGAGCCAAACTCATTGAAACTTTATCACAGCAACCAGAACTACAAGTTTGGGATAGTGCTACTAACTTTATTTATTTACGTTTGAAACAAAATGCCTCTCAACTACAAGACACCACTTTAAAAGCGCTCAATCAACAACTTAAAGCTAATGGTACTCTTGTACGAGAGATTTATGGCGGATTGAGAATTACTATCGGAACTCCTGAAGAAAACGCCCGTACTTTGAAAAACTTACAAGTTGCTCTGCAAGTCTGAAATCAGAACCATTCATTTAGTAATAAAATCTATTATCTACCTCGCTGCCCAAGCGGCGTACTACTGCTACAGTTTGCGGCAAGACACCTACTAAAAGGGCAAAAGCCTCATCTGGCAGTAAGGCTACAACTTCAGGTGGAAAATATTGTTCAAATTGATCGAGAATCTTTTGAACTCGCTGCTGAGGAGTTGGGTTTTCTGTAATTTGCTTAATCAACCGAATCCACTGTCGCCTAATTAGGTAAGCTTTCTGCCGCTCTTCATTAGTTTCAGGAGGCAACAAAGACAGATTTCCTATTGGCAACGCTCCTTGACAATCGCGATCATAATCGCCACCCACTGCTGCTCCCGGTCCGGCAAACTCGGCATGATATTGTTTAAAAAGTATTAATCCATTTCGCTTTCGACTGTTGACCATGAATACTTTTCCGCTCAACAGCTTTTTGAGGATATCCGAGCCATAGGATCGTTCAGCTCCATCTGGCATGACAATATAGTCAAGGAAACTAGTGTCAGGGTAATAGGTAGATACCATAGCAGTCTGATAGCGTCGGCGCTTTTCGCTATCCATCTTTTCCCAAAAAGAAAATGAATTTGATAATTGCTTGCACTTAAAATAGATTGTTATTTAATCAAAGTTTTTCTTTTATCTTAATTATCAACTTTTGAGTCAATTGAACTAAGATAAAAAATAATATAGATTCTGCCCTGTTATTAAGTAACCATAATTTTATGAGATTTAAATTGATTTGTCTGCTTTCATAGGTAGATTTTATTAAAGTTTTTATAAAGATGAATATATAAGATACAAAGATATTGTGAGGATTTTAAGAATTATTAATAGTATTTTTACTGTTATAACAAACATAATCTGTTTTACTATCAAAAATACTCATATTTATGAATGCAACAACTTTTTACATCATCAAGCTTAAATCAAAAACAATGTTTTTCTAATTGTTCTAATAATATATTTACTTTTTTGGAAAGATATTAATAAATGTATATATAATCAGGATTTAGAGAAAAATATTTATATTAAGAGCAAAATCATAAATTTTGGTAATTTCACCATCAACTATTCAATCACCTAATAGATTTATAAAATTCTTGCTTGATAACCATAGAGTTATATATACATTAATTTTAACTAATTTATTATAGTGGTGTGTAAAATGTAAAAGCATAAATTCGTTGAAAATTAACTGTATTTGGTGAGAACAGGCTAGATGCTCAACCAGATGAAAAGTTTCACAGATTAGCGAATCTATCTAACCTTCCCAGCTCAGTCAACCTTAAAGTCAGAATTGACGACACAATCGCTAACAAACAGCTAAATTTAATCAACCAAAAGGTGTTTGTGTAATAATATTTGTTGCGATCGCTTCAAAAAGAATATATTCCAAGTAGATTCAACTTTGTGTACTCGATACCCCTGCTTGAAATAGAGCTGACGTGCTTGATAGTTATTTTCCAAAACATGGAGATATAGTTCTTCAAATCCCCACTCTCTAACTATTTTTTCACTAGCTGCAAGCAACTGTGAGGCAGCACCTTGTCTGCGGTATTTGGGGTGAACAGCTAAATTAGACAGATAAGGAAAACTCCTGCCCACCTCTGTCCAAGAATCATTGAATCGCACGCCCAACTCTACAGTACCAACTAAGTTATCAGATAAACCAGTAGTAGTGTCAACAGCAACCAAACAAATATGATGGGGTGCTGCCGATGCCAAGCGATGTCTTAAATCTTCGTAAATTCCCAAACGCAGTAAGGGGAAAGCCCATCCCCAGAAACCTTTTTGGGAGTGAAAGCTTTCGGCAATAATTTGAGCAACAGCAATCAAATCAGTAGCTGTAGCCGCACGAATTTGGAAATGGCAGGAAGCTTGTTCGGCGGCTATAACGAACGGTTCTTGGTGGAATGGGTCTAAAAACCAGGATGTCAAGGTTAGTTTCGTGTTGAATTGATTTAACAACAATCCTTTCCAATATCCTAAAACACCATTCAACTTATGTGAAAAAGTTAGTGTTAAGGATTAAGGACTGGTTGAAGCAGAATCTAACGGCTAGGAACTAGGAGAGATAGTAACAAATGTTCTACAATCCTCAGTCTCTCATGTCTCATCCTCATTTAACATTCCCTACCTAGTTGGCACTTTTCTTGCCGATGATGCTGATGGCTAAATTTTAATTAGCATTTTGTCTCATATTATACTTACTTTTTGAGCTTATGATTGTAAAGCCTTTGCTTCGCAAATGACAACCATCAATAAAATTTACCTGAAAGTGTTAGTGTCGGCGCTATGACGGGAAAACTTAATATGCAGCATATATAACTTCAACTGGATATTGAAACCAACTTGGAGCAATGCATATGGTATCAAATAGTCATCGTCGGGAGTAAATAGTTGTGAGCAAACCTCTTCCAGTCAGCAATTTTGGCAGCAAACAGCCTATAAAGTCGAAATGCTCTGCTCTTACCTGACTCAGTTTCATCCCTACCCGATCAGATTATTGTTTATCCGACTGCCTTTGCAGCAGGAAAGCGGTGCATGAAATCCCAAGCAAACTATAAGCCTAAAATTCTGGTTGTCGATGACGAACCTGACAACCTTGACTTGCTGTACCGCACCTTTTATCGCGATTATAAGGTGCTGAGGGCTAATTCTGGCCCAGCAGCATTGGATCTACTGTCGCAAGAGGGAGATGTATCAGTAATCATCTCCGATCAGCGAATGCCGATGATGAGCGGTACTGAATTTTTAAGCCTAACAGCGACTCAGTATCCAGACATTATCCGCATCATCTTAACTGGCTACACCGATGTCGAAGACCTGGTAGAAGCGATTAACTCTGGTAAAGTATTCAAATATGTCACCAAACCGTGGGAAGCAGAAGAACTGAAAGCGGTAGTACGTCAAGCTTTGGATACTCATAATGTCCTTAAAGCTCGTACCCGTGAACTAACCCGCACGCTTCGTCAGGAATCGCTGCTAAATACCGTCACCAATACGATTCGTGGTGCCTTAGACTATCGGCAAATTCTACAAACAATTGTGGATACTGTAGGTCATATGTTGGAGGTAGATGTCTGCCTCTTGCGTCCATTTCAAGAGAATCGGTTGGTAGATGAAAGATTTATTTACCAAAAGACGCTCTCTCAAAGAATAGAAGAGTGGGATAACCAGCCGCGTGCGGAGATTGCTGCCGTTGTAGATCCTCTTTGGGCGGCTTCCCTTGGGGTGTGGACAGGTGCCCAGCCAGTGGAAGAGAGGCAGTCGCGTGTGGGGGTTCCCTCCATTGAAGAGGCTATTGTGGAGAATTTTCACTCCTCGCCCCTTGCCCCCCTCTCCCCTTCCTCTTTGGCACAGACAGTCTGGGAAACTCGCGAAGTACAGGTAATTCACGATATTACTAGCGATGAACGTATCCAAGGCGAAACTCCCGAACTTCAAAGTCGCGCTGCTGCTTTTGCTGAAGCTAATATTTGTTCTAGTTTGGTAGTGCCGTTGATTTGCCGACAAGAACTGATGGCGGTGCTGGCACTGCATCAGTGTAACCAGCCCCGTGCTTGGAGTGAAGACGAGGTGCAGTTGGTAATGATGGTGGCAGATCAAGCAGCTCTTGCTTTATCTCAAGCTTATGCTTACGAGCAAGTACGTGCTCTTGCTCAACGGGAAGCTTTGATTAATACGATTACTAGTGCTATTCGCTCTAGCTTAGATCCGCAAGATATCTTTGCAGCGATTACTCATCAACTCGGACAAGCCTTACAAGTGGATGGCTGTGTCTTGTCTTTGTGGACAGAGGAAGATGAGTTTGTTCATTGCGTAGGCTTATATGACGGTTATAAAAATATAGAAACGGAAAATTCAAGTCATACTGACCATGCTGGTAATCATAGTTTACCTTTATCACAAACACCAATAAAAGAGAATCCAATTCTCCAAGAAATGTTGCGGACACAACAGCCAGTAGTAATTGGCGATATGGGGCAGTGTCCTCCACAAACTAAGGGATCTGATTTACCTTTTCGACTGCCAGCACGATCGCTGATGGTAGTTCCCCTGCTTGCTGATGGCAAAGCCATTGGTAGCATTACATTACGCGAAGGCAATAGTGTGCGAACATGGCTACCGTTTGAGATTGAGTTAGCCAAAGCTGTAGCAGCACAAGCAGCGATCGCGGTACAGCAGTCTCACTTGTACCAAAAAACTCGCGAACAGGCTGAACGTTTGTTAGAGTTAGACAAACAAAAAACCGAATTTTTCCAAAATATCTCTCACGAATTTCGTACACCCATTACCTTAATTCAAGGGCCATTAGAATCTGCTGTGGCCTCCAAAGAGGGGTTATCCTACGAACAAAGTGCGATCGCTCTGCGTAACTCTCGCCGCCTGCTGCGATTGGTAAATCAACTTCTGGATCTGCAACGCTTGGATGCAGGGCGTATGCAGCCTAGTTTTCGTCCTTGCGATTTAGTTGAATTTGTTAGCCAAATTGTCGAGTCGTTTCGTCCTTATTGTCAGAAAAAGGGGCTGCATTTAGTTACTGACATGGCTGAATGTTCTACAGTTTGCTTGGACATGGAAAAATTCGACAAGGTAGTTTATAATCTCTTGTCGAATGCCATGAAGTTTACTCCCGAAGGCGGCAGCATTTCTGTTATAGTGCAGCCTCAAGGCGAAAATTGCTTACTGCAAGTCCAAGATACTGGAATCGGTATTCTCAAAGAACAAATACCTCTTTTGTTTGAACGCTTCCGCCAAGCTGAAGGCTCAGAAAATCGTTCCTATGAAGGTACGGGTTTGGGTTTAGCTTTAGTCAAAGAACTGGTGGAAATTCACGGTGGTAAAGTCACTGTGGAATCAGTTTACGGTGAAGGTACTACCTTTAGTGTCTGGTTGATACCTGGTAGCGCTCACCTGCCTCCAGAGCAGGTACTGGAAGCCTCTGTGGAAGTTAATATCAGCCGTGCTGCTGTAGAATTGGCAGATTTAGAACTGATAGAAGAGGGGATTGGGGAAGAACAAGTAACTAGCACCCAACCTCTAACCCCTGGTTCTTCGATCCTAGTTGTAGATGACAATCCAGATCTGCGTACCTACGTGTCTGGTATTTTACGTAATATTGGTTATCAAGTACAAACAGCTCGTAATGGCTCAGAAGGGTTCCAAATTGCGAAGGAAATTTTGCCTAGCTTAATTGTGAGCGATTTAATGATGCCTGTGGTGTCAGGCTTGGAAATGATTCGGATGATCCGCAATGAAGAAAAGTTGAAAGGAACACCAATCATTCTGCTGACAGCGAAAATTGATGAAGAAACTCGGATTGAAGGTGCAGAACGTGGTGCAGATGCCTATTTAGCAAAGCCATTTAACGATCGCGAACTGTTGGCAGAGGTGCGAAATCTCCTAGCTTTAAAGGAAAATGAACGCAAGGTAGTAGAGTTAAACACTTATTTGACAGAATCTGTACTCAAGCGCTTTTTGCCACCTGCTTTGGTAAAAAAAGCTGCGGCTGGAGATTTAGTTTTGGATTTACGCCCAGAACCCCGCTTAATTACAGTTTTATTCAGTGATATTGTCGGTTTTACTCAGCTAGCAAATACCTTGAGATCGCGACGAGTAGCCGAGTTGCTAAATGAATATTTAGAAGCTATGACAAGAGCGGTATTTGATAATGGCGGCAGCGTCGATAAATTTATGGGAGATGCTATTCTAGCTCTGTTTGGGGCACCAGAAGAACTAACGCCAAACGAACAAGTTAGGCGTGCTGTTAATACCGCTAGAGCAATGCTGCGATCGCTAGAAATTCTAAATCAGCGTTGGCGAGAGCAGGGAATTTTCGATGCTACAGAACGTAAAAGCGTGGAGTTTCGTTGTGGCATTCACCAAGGTACGGCAGTTGTGGGTATGTTTGGTAGTATCGAACGTGCTGACTATACAGCCATAGGCCCTAGTGTTAATATTGCTGCTAGATTACAACAAGCTGCTGTTGCTGGTACTATACTTGTTTCTGCTGCTGTAGCAGATTATTTGCAAGAAGATGAAATTATTAAAGGTAGTCCATTAGAACTAAAAGGAATAGATGAAACGGTTTTAACTTTTGCTGTAACACCAGAATTGGTGGCAAATAGCTAATAGCTAATAGTTAAAAAAAATGGTAATTATAGCAGGTGAAAGGGGACAGGTGACAAGGAACAGAGTTAAAATTCTTTTGGTGTTTAAGTTCTATCATCTGTTGAGTTCCTAACAACTTTGGCTGTTGCTATAAAAATAAACTATTAAGTAAGTCAACTTAAATAAACTGACAATATAAAACTCCGACTTTTTAAAAAAGTCGGAGTTTTTGCGTGACTTTTC
>NZ_AJLN01000071.1 GCF_000317285.1 Chlorogloeopsis fritschii PCC 6912
GAATAGGGGCGTCAGTCGTCAGAAGAAGAATTCTCAAAGCCAGAATTTAGAAGAAATTCTTCATTCTGTAGGCGCGTAGCGACTTCCGCAGGTATTCTGTATTCTTCTTCAATTACAGCTTGGGCATAATTTCTGATAATAAATGACCAGGAATTTTTGATAAAGCAAGATTTTGTCCTTTAATTCCTAACTCATTATGAAAAGCGCGAATTGTTTTGACAATATAAGTAAATGTAGTTTGATAAGATTCCTGTTGTTTATTAAGTCCATTTAAGGCTTGTAAATGATTTTCTAATGCTGCTTCCAAATGTTGGGAACGAGAGGCTTTGTCTCCATTTAAATACTGATCTGTTGCTAGTTGATAATGAGCTAATCCTAAATTATTGTGAGTGGCAAATATATCAAAACTTAAACTCTCTTCATTCAGTGAATGAGCAAGAGTTGTGCATTCTTCATAAGCTTTGACGCACAGTATTAAGAACTGCTGACGTTCTTCTTTTGTTGTTTGAGGTTGGTTTGCTAACTGCCAATAAGCAGTACCAAGATTATTTTGCGTGGCAGCACAAGCGGCGGGAACATTAGCAGGAGTGCGATATTTTAAAGCTTCTGCGTATGCTTGCACCGCCAGTCGCAAATGTTCTGTTGGATGATCGTACTGTGCTAAATTCCAATGGGCAGTGCCGATGTTGTTTTGAATCATGCCGTATTTCAACGGTTCTTGCTCCGGATGATAGTAATTTAGGGCAAGACTATAAGCTGCGATCGCTTTGTGCAAGTTTTCCGCCGATTGAGTGTGTTGCGCCAAATGCCAATAAGCAGTACCCAAATTATTCTGGGTGGCAGCGTACTTCAATGGTTCCATATTGTTACGCAAGCGCACTACTTCAGTGTAAGCTGCGATCGCTAGTTGCCAGTTTTTGACTGGATTCTTAAAGCGTGCTAAATCACCATAAGCTGTGCCTAAATTATTTTGCACGCGAATGTAAGTTTCTGAGTGTGTTTCGGGCGAAATTAATTTTAAAGCTAACTGATAAAATTCAATTCCCTGCTCGATGTAAGATTGTCCTTCTTCAGAATTGGGTGGTGTGCGGTACAACATCCAGTACAGTGTTCCCAAATCATTTAAGATATCTGGCACATGAGGTGAAGTCTCATCATATGTAATTGCCTCTTGATATGCCAAAATCGCTACCATCATGTTTTCTAAGTTTGCCTGCCCTTGCTCGATCCGCAGGCGATATAAGTTCCCCAAGCGATGATAAGCTGCTGCTATTGTCTCTGGTAAAGCTTGTTTTAAGTGCAATCCATCAATTTCTTCCAAAAGTTGCTGCACTTGCACGCTCTCATCTCGATTTTGAGCGATCGCAGGATCGATATTATTAATTGTGGTTTGGATTAACTCCGTTAATTCCTTACTGATGTGCGTCAATTCTGGCTGCGAACGAGTTTCACTAACACTGACTTGATGTGTTTGTTCTTCCTGCGGTGCTTCTGGCATCAAGATTTCTGATGTACTCACAGGAGTTTCTGGGATTTTTTGTCCGCGATTAACTGGTGATTGTGACTGAAAATCAAAATCTAACTGGGAGAGAGATTCTTCCAACCCAGATTGATCCAAACTACCTAAATCCAAACTTTTATAACTAGATAAACGTTCTTGTGAACTTCTGTTATTGGTAGTTGGTGTTGGTTCTCCAGCAAAAACAAACACACCTGTACGGCAACGCCAAAATTGTGGCGCTGACTGTTGGATCGCATATAACCAAGGGCGCGGTACCCACAACAGTAAACTTGATTCTAAAAAACGGCTTGATTCTGGGCTTGATAAATGCTGTTCGGTTAAACGTAGATAATGTAAAAATAAACGTTGTATTGCGACTGGTTGCCTAGTTAGCTGCTCAACACCCACAATTTGAAAGCCTGGTATGGGTAAAGATTTTCCAGGACTATCTTTTGATGCTCCTACAATTGGTGGTGGATAATTAAGCAGCCATTGATTGATTTGCGCGATGGGGTTAGGATCGCTTAAGTTCAATCGTAAAGTGACTAATCGCGGATAAGCTGGTGTGCTGTCTTCTTGCGCCTCTGAAGGCTGATATAGTACTTGCCCAACCGGATAAGCCAAAGTTGAATGCAAACGTGCCGCCACTTGATTTCTCAAGTTTAAATCATCACATATTGCTAAAAAAAATTGTCGTCGCAAGCCAAGACTGAGGGCAAGTTTTAGGCGATTGTATACTTGCCGATTCCATACAAATTTATCTGAATGTGTTGTTTCATTCACGCTCATGGCGGCTAAAGAGCCAAAATTCAGTGTAATTTCCCTTTAGGGACATATACAAGCGGCTTGTAAATCTGATTTTGACTAAGATTTGTAAATATATTGTGATTTTACTCAGGATAAATCAATTGTTTTAGGTATAAATTCAAAAGTATAAAAATATACTTTTCTATATCTTTAATTGTAACAAATAAAAAACCAGGTTCCGATAGAATTTGGAACCTGACAGGAGATATCTAAAGTCAATTAATTTATTAATACAATTTTTATTAACTGAGATTGGAAACAGAGAAGGCAACGAAAACTAAACCACCCACCAGAACCATTGCGGCAATTCCCAAAAATATATAATTGCGCTTTTGCTGTTGAGTAGGAGGTTCTGCTTGATAAACTTTGGGTTCACGCGCAAAATTATTTAAACGGCCGCCTTCTTCAGTCGTATAGGGCATGAATTATTTCCTTACTCTTCTCGTTTTTTTAATGTTACATAAATGCAATATATGCTCTTACTTATCGAGATAATTCGTTACAAAAGTTTAGGGACTAGAGGCTAGGGGCTAGAAGGGGACAAGGGGACAAGGAGAGGATATGGCTGGAGGCGGCAGCCCACAAAACCTCGTTACCAGGTTGAACGAGAAATCTAAAATCCCCACTACCTAATCCCTAGTCCCTAGTCCCTAGCCTTTAATTCGTGACTGTTCCTGTCATGGGTGAAGAGGGGCTGGCATAGTCTTTTGTTGGCATTCTACCAGCAAGATATGCTAAACGACCTGCGATCGCTGCCATATTCATTGCGCGTGCCATGACGGGTGGGTTTTTGGCTAAGGCGATCGCGCTATTAATCAACAATGCATCTGCGCCCATTTCCATTGCTTGGGCTGCTTCAGATGGCGCTCCAATGCCAGCGTCTACCACTACGGGTACATTTGCATTTTCGATGATGATTTGAATGTTAGCGGCGGTTTTTAGCCCTTGCCCAGAACCGATGGGTGCTGCTAAGGGCATGACGGTAGCGCAACCTACTTCTTCTAAATGCTTTGCCAGTATGGGATCGGCGTTGATGTAGGGTAAAACAGCAAAGCCTTCTTTGACTAGCTGTTCTGCTGCTTGGAGAGTGCCAATCGGATCTGGCAGTAAATATTTAGAATCAGGAATAACCTCTAACTTAACAAAATTATTATCTTCCTGTCCAAGCAGTTTCGCCATTTCCCTTCCCAAACGGGCTACACGAATTGCCTCTTCTGCTGTTTTGCATCCAGCAGTATTAGGTAACATCCAAATTTTAGTCCAATCTAGTGCTTCGGCTAAACCTTCATGTCCGGGAGCATTGGTTTGCACGCGTCTAACGGCAACGGTAACAATTTGACAGCCGCTCTCTACGACACTTTGCTGCATTTCCTCAATACTGCGATATTTGCCCGTTCCTGTCATTAAGCGAGAGGTAAAAGATTTGCCAGCGATGACAAGTGGTGAATCTTGAATGGGGAGTACAGAGGCAACTTGCTGTAATGGTGAGTGAGGAGTAGAGAGTGTAAGCATTTGGCTGGGGGTAGATGACTGAGTCTGAAAGCGCGAATAGTGGAAGTGAGAAAGAAGGGAATCGGATTTTTGTTCCCAAATCAAATCGGCTATCAATGCTGCCGTGATGGGTGCGAGAAGAATACCATTACGATAATGCCCAGTAGCCAGAGTTAAATTTTTACAGTTACTACTCCCCAGTATCGGTAATTCGTCAGGAGTAGCAGGGCGAAATCCCCACCATAATTCCTCAATCGGATAATGCTGAATTTGGGGATATAGCCGAATTGCTTGTTGTAATAAGGTTTGAATTCCTATGGGCGTATTGTAGGGGGTAAAGCCAACATCCTCTACGGTAGCTCCAATCATGATCCGGCGATCGCGTCTGGGCACAATATAAATTTCATTACCAAACAAAATACGTGACAAAGGCAATTCTGTCACAAATTCTGGCACTCGCACGCTCAACATTTGCCCTTTTTTTTGGGCGCACGGGTAGGGGGAATAATTGGTTTGACCAAGCACCTGTGGCTAAGATATAATGTTCGGCACGCAAAACTCCAGCATTAGTTTGTACACCCACAACCTGTCCCTGCTGCTGCTGAAGTCCTTCTACTGTAGTTCCTTCTTTCAACTCAACACCCAAAGATTGTGCTGCACTCAGTAGAGCTTTTGCTAGAGCACGATTATCGACTTGAGCATCTTCGGGATACCACCAACCACCGATTACTTCTTCACCCAATCCTGATTGATATTGGTTAATAGTTTCTTTGTCTAGCCAATAGGCAGGAGAGGAGGAGTGAGGGAATGGGAGAGTAGGGGATGAGGAGAAATTGTTATTTTTCCCCCCCTTTCCCTGTCTCCCTTTCTCCCCCTCTTCTTCCAAGGCTGGTGTTAAAATTCCACAAGGCCAGTAACCAGTATTCAAGCCAGTAATTTGTTCTAGTTTTTGTGTCCAGTTAGCATAAATAGAACGCGATCGCCAACACAACTCCTGCATTGCTGTATTAGTTATCTTTTCGGCATCTGGTGCTAACATTCCAGCAGCAGCATGAGTGGCGGCAGAGTGGAAGTCGCGACTTAAGACGCTGACTGTTGCTCCGCGCAGTTTCATTTCAATAGCGATGGCTAAACCTATAATGCCGCCACCAATAATCAAAACATCTTTATTCATTATTCAATAGTTAATAGTCAAGAGTTAGTAGGGGTGATGAAATTTCTTGTGTCAGTGGTAAGGCAAACATAATTATCTCGTTCAAAGCACCCACAAAAGAGTTAAGTAGTCAAGAATCAATAGTTACGGTTTTTGACTGCTGACTATGGACTGTTGACTAAATAACTCCTAACTCCTAACTCATCACTCATAGCAGGTAACTCATAAGTGCTAACCAATAACTGGCAAGCGTTACCACAAAGCTGGAATTGGTTCGTTGCTTTGATTTGTAGTGTTTGATTGAGTGTCGTCTGTGGTGCTAATTGAGTCAGTTGTGTTTTGAGCAGTTGTAGTTTCAGTTACTGTGTCATCAGCAGTATTATTCTGTAACTCCCTACTCCCAGTGTTGTTTTCAGAAGCAGTACCAGCCGCTGTACTATTAACATTAATATTGGCGGGCAGAACTCGCGAGGTTTTACCTCCATTTCCCGGAGCTTGAGCAGTGTTTTGTCCGCCCATTGGAAAGTTAATACCCAGCAAAGTACCTAGCAATATTGCTAAACCTCCAGCCATCAAAATTAATGGTGTCCATCTACCCATGTTGTTTTTCTCCTTTTAGTATCCAGACTAATTAAGAACCTACGCTCCAAACATCCATCAAACTTTGTAATCAAGTGGCAAATTACTTATAACCTGAGTTTGATAGTCTCAACACAGGTTTATTGTAGGAGAATGAGGAGGTGGGGAGCGCCGCTTTTGCCAGCGCCAATATGTTGTTTTCTTTTGCTTGACTTTTGAGTCAAACTGCGTACAACAACTGCTAATTCCCTGATAGTTAATTACCTTAGCACCGCTATTGTAGAGGTCAATACTATTTTGCAGCAAAATTTTCTTCACATTGGCTCCGCGCAAGCACTCAATTTTATTTCCTTGAGCTAGTATCTTGAGCATCTTGGATGACTAAACTGGCTGTTTTTTAGGTATTGACACATAGTCTTAAAGTTATCTTTCAAGTCACAGTTTTATGACCGGAAATTCTTCGCCCCAACTTTGGATCTACGACACCACTTTACGAGATGGCACTCAGCGTGAAGGCTTATCGGTATCGATTGAAGATAAGTTACGCATCGCCAGAAGGCTGGATCAACTGGGTATTCCTTTCATAGAAGGTGGTTGGCCTGGGGCAAATCCCAAAGATGTACAATTTTTTTGGCAGTTGCAAGAAGAACCACTCCAGCAAGCTGAAGTTGTAGCTTTTTGCTCGACTCGCCGTCCTCATAAAATTGCAGCATCCGAACCAATGCTGCAAGCAATCCTTGCTGCTGGTACCCATTGGGTAACAATATTTGGTAAGTCTTGGGATTTACACGTGACAGAAGGACTCAAGACTACTTTAGCAGAAAATTTGGCGATGATCCGCGATACTATCGAGTATTTACGTGCTCAAGGACGTCGCATTATCTACGATGCAGAACACTGGTTTGATGGTTACAAGCACAACCCCAGTTATGCTCTTCAGACTTTAGAGACAGCGATCGCTGCTGGTGCTGAGTGGTTAGTTTTATGTGATACCAATGGCGGCACATTGCCCCATGAAATTATGCAAATAGTTACAGATGTCATCAAGACTACTTCCAGCGATATTCAAATCGGAATTCACACTCACAATGATTCTGATACGGCTGTTGCCAACGCTCTCGCAGCCGTGATGGCAGGAGCAAACATGGTACAAGGTACGATGAATGGATACGGCGAACGCTGCGGCAATGCCAATCTTTGTTCGTTAATTCCCAACTTACAGGTGAAACTTGGTTATAAATGTATAGAAGATAACCAACTTCTGCAACTAACTGAAACCAGCCGCTTTGTCAGTGAGGTTGTCAATCTTGCCCCTGATGAACACGCGCCATTTGTCGGCAGATCGGCGTTTGCTCACAAAGGTGGCATACACGTATCAGCGGTGGAACGCAACCCCCTGACTTACGAACACATTCAACCAGAACAGGTAGGAAACCGCCGTCGCATTGTCATTTCCGAACAGTCTGGAGTCAGTAATGTTTTAGCGAAAGCCCGCTGTTTTGGAATTCAATTAGACAAGCACAACCCAACGACGCAGCGAATTCTCGAACGTTTAAAGGAATTGGAAAGTGAAGGATACCAATTTGAAGCGGCTGAAGCAAGTTTTGAGTTGTTAATGCGCCAAGCCTTAGGTAACCGTCAGCAATTTTTTGAAATCAAAGGTTTTCAGGTTCACTGTGACTTGGTGCAGGAAGAAGAAACTACAAGTTCTCTTGCCACAGTCAAAGTCGCTGTCAATGGTAAGGATATTTTAGAAGCAGCCGAAGGAAACGGCCCGGTTGCAGCTTTGGATGCAGCTTTACGCAAAGCTTTGGTGAATTTTTATCCCCAAATCGCTAGTTTTGAACTAACAGATTACAAAGTGCGAATTCTCAACGGGCATACGGGCACATCAGCAAAAACCCGCGTTATGGTTGAGTCTGGCAATAGCCACCAACGTTGGACGACTGTTGGGGTTTCCACAAATATTCTGGCGGCTTCCTATCAAGCAGTAGTGGAAGGACTAGAATACGGTTTGTTGCTACATTCACAAGCTGAAGCGATTGTGAGGGCGTCAAGTTAAAATTTAACCTGTAAAGTGCCAATCCCAGATACGTATTATGATTTATACTCCCACACCACAAAGGGTGATTGGCAACTTTTGCTAATTTGGAACTACTTTACGGCACGGTGGCAAAACAATCTTAATCTTGATGCCGTGCCTTAATTAAGCACTTTCAGAGAAACTTTTCCAGGCTTGAGCTACGACTTGACTGAGCCAACGCCGTTGTTGCTGATCCAGCACGCTATCTTCAGCTAATACTTGAGCGGTTAATTCGTCTAAGGATTGCCCTTGAGCGCGGACAATTTTGACTACACCAGCGATCGCCCTGGCAACTAATTCTTCATCTATTGGCTTTTGCCGTAAGGCAATGATTTCTTGAGTGCTATCTGGGATGGGATAATTCATGGCGGAAGTTTATTGAAAAAAAATGAACAGTGATTTTGACAAACTTTTAAAATTTCTTTACTGAATTTTCATTCAAGAATTAGGGCGCATTTTATCGCAAATTGGCTCTCTTTTTAATCTGTCTGAGTGAATATCTTTGTCGGAGATGAGAAAAAAGATGAAAGAGATACTTTACCTAGAAATCCCTGTCCCCGATACATCAGCTGTACGCCAATGGCTGCAAGCTGAATTTGAACCGGGAACTGGGGAAAAAGTCCTGACACCGGATGGCTTTCGTCTGAGAATGATGGGAAATACAGTTAGTCAGGGGAGTATTTCGGAAAACTTACCCCCTGAACTTTCTATTTTTGTCTGGTCAGTGCAGCGAACAACCTATTTAAAAGCGTTTCGTTGGTCAAGTCAACCCTTTCCTCAAGAAAAGCAAATACTCAAACGCCTGACTAATGAAATCAGAAATCGCTTTCCACATCACTATCCTGAACCACCAGCAATTGATTTGTCTAAGCAATCTATTTTTGAGGCGCTAGCTCCCTATTATCCCCTTACTGTCAAGTACTTTCAGAAAATACCGAATGGAGAATACGATCTCAAACGGGCATACTGGTGGGAGCAACGCTGGCGTCAAGGTGTGCGCAATCCCCAGAAGCCGCGACAGGTAGTGTTTTCTCATCGTGGGGATAGGGAGTTAGGGGCAGAGGAGCAGAAGGGCAATCCCCAATACGATCTCATCTATATCGGTGGCGCACTGGGTGTGATCCATGCGGCGGTGATGGCAAAACTGGGTTATAAAGTTTTATTGGTGGAAAGATTACCTTTTGGACGCATGAACCGGGAATGGAATATTTCCCGCGATGAAATTCAAAGCTTGATAAATTTGGGTTTGCTTACTCCTGCCGAAGTTGAATCAATAATCGCGCGGGAGTACAAAGACGGATTTAATAAATTTTTTGATGCTTATGTTCCCCAAAATCTCAAAGCGCCTGTATTGCACACTCCCACAGTATTAAATTTGGCTTTAAATTCCGAAAAATTACTGCATCTGTGTGGACAAAAGCTACGAACAGCAGGTGGTGAAATTTGGGATGAAACAGAGTTTGTAAAAGCTGATATTTATACTTCGGAAGTTGTCGTTACGGTTCAAAATTTAGGCGATCGCACACAGAAGCAAGTTAGTGGAAGATTACTGGTAGATGCGATGGGAACAGCCTCGCCGATCGCTTGGCAATTAAATGGTAGTCGTGCTTTTGACAGTGTATGCCCGACGGTGGGGGCAGTTGTTGAGCGTGGATTTGAACCAGGGGTTTGGGATTCTCAGTACGGAGATGTTTTGAACAGTCACGGTGATATTTCCAGGGGCAGGCAGTTAATTTGGGAATTGTTTCCCGGAGCAGATGAAGAATTGACAATTTATTTATTTCACTACCACCAAGTCAATGCTCAAAATCCCGGTTCTTTATTGGAAATGTACGAAGACTTTTTTACGATTTTGCCAGAATATCGACGCTGCGATCTGGACAAATTGGTGTGGAAGAAGGCGACATTTGGATATATTCCGGGGCATTTTAGTGTTGATAGTCGCGATCGCACAGTTGCATTCGATAGATTGATTGC
The DNA here is from genome assembly GCF_000317285.1 of Chlorogloeopsis fritschii PCC 6912. GTDB lineage: Bacteria > Cyanobacteriota > Cyanobacteriia > Cyanobacteriales > Nostocaceae > Chlorogloeopsis > Chlorogloeopsis fritschii. Next base: position 9,592 of record NZ_AJLN01000071.1, read on the forward strand.
CATTGGTGATGCGGCATCGCTTCAGTCTCCTCTCGTGTTCACGGGCTTTGGTTCCCTAGTTCGCAATTTAGCACGCCTCACCACTCTTTTAGATGTCGCCCTCAAACATAACCTGCTTTCTGCGCAACACCTGAACCGAATTCGTGCCTTCCAAAATAATATTGCCGTGACTTGGATGTTTTCTAAAGGCATGATGGTGCCAACTGGAAAAAATTTACCACCAGAGCGCATCAATACTATGCTCAATAACTTCTTTGGGTTATTAGCAGACGAATCAAAAGAAGTCGCAGACGATTTTATTAAAGATAGATTTGATTGGTTGACATTTAATCGATTAGCGCTGAAAGCAGCTCGGAAAAATCCCGCTTTACTGCTGTGGATCTGGGAGTTAGCTGGAGCTAAGGATTTACTGCGGTGGACAAGTAACTATTTTGACTTTACCCGTCATTCTCTAGTCAGCACCCTGTTAAGTGGATGGTTGCCAAATTTACTGCGCAGGTTCCGTCCTTGGTTAGAACCCCGTTATCCAGCATTATGGTTGCAACTATTAGCAATTAACTATAGTCTGATTGCAGGTAAAGGTCGCCCTGATAACAAAGTAGTAAAAATTACCACCGAGCAACAACTTCAAAAGTCAATTGTTAATTAGTCAATAGTCTATATATCCAAAAATTTTTAGGCGTTGCTGATTCAAAGTATGAATTTGCCTCACGCAGAGGAGCCAGTGCGTTGGGGAGACAGTGCGTTGCGCGGGTTAAGCGCGTTGTAGCAACTGTCGTCGGCTCTGCTGACTTAAAGCAACTGGCGTTCGCAGAGAGTAAGAGTTTTAAATGCCTGATTTTTAAATTTCATGCCTCAATTCAGCAACGCCGATTTTTACTAATGACAAATGACTATTGACTATTTGGGCTTGGGCGAAAATTCGGCAGTTCCACAGATGCCAAAGACGTTCGCTTTTTGGGTGGACGCTGGGGATAAAGTAGTGGAGAAGGCGAATTAGAATGGGCAGAGTCGTCAGTAACTGGTTGTGTAGGCACAGATGTTGCTGGTAACTGCTGGGGTGATAATTGCAAAGTTTCTACCAAGTCATCCTGATTGTCGTCAGAGTTAGTCTCAGGGTTGGTGATAATGTTATTTACTAATTCCTCGCTATCATCCAAAGCTGTGGCAAAACTTTCTGAACTTTGCACCATAACTTCCTCACCGTCTTCTACATCTATATCATCATCATCTGCTACATCTTTTTCTTGGGTAGGCTGTGGTGATGCAGGTTGAGCAGTAAAAAATGTTTGGAAGAGGTTATTTAGTTGTTCTTCTAAATTTGACTGCTCTGAAGGTGAAACTGGTGTTGATGGGGTGGAGCTATCGATTTCTGGCTGAATGTTTGGTTGGTTTGCTGTGGATTGAGCTTCCTGAATTGATGTATTTATAATCGGTGATTGGATAGGAGGAGTAGAATGTTCCCATCGATGGAGCGGTAGGTTAAATTCCTTCCATACATTGTTAGGTTCATCCTCTAAGGATTCTGATTCTGCTGTCCAAGGTCGAATTGGTCGTTGATTGGAGAAAATAGAGTTAGCTTGCTTAGAGTGCGTAGTGTTTCTATTACCTACACTGCTTTGAGGATTATCCTCTAACGAATCATAGCTGGGGACTGTAGTGTCCAAACATTTTTCCAAAGCTGCTTTAAATTGTAGAGTTTGGCGTTGCTGCCGCATCAGCCGAGAACGTAACTCTCGATTAGAATTTTCTGATTGCAATAGCTGGTGAGATTGTTCGTTGTATTTAGTTTGAAGTAAGGCACATTCCCGCTCTAGCTGGGCGAGGCGATTCTGGCTAATTTCTAGCTGCCCTTTAGAACTTTCAATAAAAATTTCCTGAGTTTGAACGGTAGAGACAGCAGTTTCCAATTGCTCAAACAGCGACTTGATTTGCTCTTGGGCAGCAGCAAGCTCTTGAGCTTGTTGCTTGAGCATTGTTTCTGCAATTGTTGAGCGCTTGCTCTGCAACTGCAAAGCTTCTTCTGACTCAGTTAAGGCTGCTTTTAAATGTTCTACTTGTTCGTATAATTCATTATTGGCAGAACGCAATTCCTCATTTAATGCTAGCAGTTGCTGAAATTCAGCTCCTACTAGTTCTTGTTCTTGTTGATCGGGTTCAGCAACCCAATCTTGCTCAGGTTCAGGCTGCTGTAATGGTGGTTGAGTGAATTCCAGTACGCGATCGCTTGCTACCTGCGTGTTGGCAACTGATAACGAACTAGTGTGTGAAAGTAACTCTTCGGCAGTCGGGGTGCGATCGCAATCTGTTTCATCAATTACCTCTGCTTGAGATTGCCGAGCTTCTGCTGGTGCCAGTAGTGGTAAGTACGATATTGTCTTGTTTGTAGGATGCCCAACAAAATCAAAAGGACAACTGGCTTGTTGTGGTTGTGCCACATTGGCAGAATTAAGGGGTTTAAGGAAATTCCCGTTATTTGGGGTGTCTGCTTCATTCATCACTGTTCACCCACCAGCTTCAAACTAATTGATTGGAGAATCCGAGAGCACGACTGAATTGTCAGTGCTGTATTTTCAAAATTTACTCTAGAAGGCAAGTTCGCCTGCTCCCCAGAAAGAGTTGTCTTAATTAAATTAGTTATAACTTTCTCTCACCACGACCAGCAAAAAAACAAAATTTGACAATCTGCCATTTTTGATGATTTTACGGGTGCTAATTTCAAGATCTGGGTGATTAGGAGAATCAGCGAACAATCACAACCCCTCATTATTAGGGAAGCCAACGGGGATGAAATCCAACTAAAGGAAGTTGTTCTGGTTTTAGTTCTGCAGTCTCCTGAGAATCAATTATGGGCAATAAGGGCATCAACCACAAGCTACTGGTAGCAATCGCTTCTCCATCTTCGGTGGTGAGAACTTGGGCATCTGGTGATGTGACAGGAGTTGTCTGCGATACTACTTGGTCAAATAATAGTCCCAAACCATCAGGAGATAAACTCATTTGTACGTTCCGCTGATCGGGCGGTAGTACTAACAATGGTTTCTGCTTGCCTGTTTTGAGATCGATTGCCACTAGATATGGCTGTTCTTGATAAAATTCTCCTGGTAATAGCTGTGTGAGCAAGCAGTAAAGGGTGGGAGAAGCTGTATCAAACTGGCACTTGACTATGGAACCTTTTGTAGTTAACAGTTTTTTTTGAACACCTTGGTTGGTGACTAAAAATAAGTCTCGCGTATAATCTGTATTAAACTTCACCATTGCAGCTTGAGAACCATCTGGTGAAAAAGCTTGTACTAATCCAAACTGCGGGAAAAAATCTAGGGGTTTTGTACCATCAGCCTGGAGGGGCAAAATAGCTGTTCCCTGCCCTTGGGCAACTGCTACGGCTTTACTGTCTGGCGTAATCATAAAGTCTCCCCCCGGTTGGCTTTGCAGACGTTGTGGGGTATTCCCAGTATCTCGATTTACTGGAATAAACCATAAGCCAAAATCGTTGGGATTAGTTTTATTTCCCCGTTGAATGACGATAGTTTGCCCATCGGGTGATAAGTCAAATTTCAGGTTTTGATAATCTTTATTATCTAAAATTAAATCAATTTTACTGGCAGATTCTGCATTTTGATGATGTGGGGCGGAGAAACCAGTAGTAACCGTGTATAATTGAGCCGACAATATATCCTGGTTGTTGGCAGGGCGAGCAGAAAATAAAATTTTCTCCCCATCTGGAAATGGCTGAAAGTCAAGTACAACTAAATCTTTCGGAGTAAGTATCTTTTTTTGCTCTTGTGTCAAGTTGTAGAGAACTAATCTTCCTTGATCTTCTTGCTCTGCTCCGATGTAAAGAAGAATGCGATCGCGTGTGCTAAAAGTGGTGCTAAAAGGTTGCATTACACCCTTTTTCCCACCTTGAACAGCAAATTTATCCTTTGCATCCTTTAGTTGCACTTTATAAGTTGTTCCATAGGGTGCTGGGGTGATAAAGGTATAACCCATGCGTCGCCCTGCCCAACTGATTGTACCTGCTAAGGGAGGCTCGATTTTCAAATTTTCCTCTACGCTTTTAGTGTCCATTGGGCGACTAAAGGTAAGGATAAAGGTTTTATATTCTGCTCCAATTTTTTTATCTTGGGAGGCATCATTCGTTAATATATCTTTTTCTTCTGTTTGAACGTGCTTCCAAGTAAATTCCCTGACATTTGCTTTAACTGCATTACCTTGGGAGATGAGTAGCCCAATTATCAAAATTAATAGCAACATCAGGGCGATCGCGATCCGATCTAGTGGTTGGAAAATTGCTTTTTTAGTAGTCATTAGTCATTTGTTATTAGTCATTTGTCATTAGTCATTTGTCATTAGTCAAATTACTTTGAATTGTCTACTTTGGACTAATAACTAATAACTATAGGGATTTTTGGGTTGAGGAATTTTTTTAAGTGAGTTAGCAACAATTGTCAGTTGGCGTTTGCCCGCTAGTGTTTCTGTAGCCATTTGCCCTTCTACTTCCAACCATGTATCAGGAGGGTACTGTTCGCGAGTTTCTGACAATTTGACAGGTAATCCTACAGGATAAGCATCTGCTGCACAACAAGTCAGAACAAATCGCGCTAATAATAAATGTTCTTTTCCTAGCTGTGGTGGATGAATCACAAATCCCTGTACCTTGACTTTATTTCCTTGATATCTATCTGGTTCTGGATAGACATTTAGCATCCGTACCCAATCTACTAGCGATCGCTCTTCAGGAGGAACGGCAGCACGAAATGCCTGTGGTTTAACACGCGTTGAACCCAATAACTCACTCAAATCCCGTTGCAGTGCTTTGTCGCTAGCAAAAACTTGGGGTGTGATCATGAAGCCCAAAATCGCTGATGTTAATAGGAAAGTACTACCCCAGCCTGGAGGAAATAAAGTTATATGTTGAACATTGGTATTCGCTTCACGACGAGACAACTGTAATAGTTCTTTGGCTCTGAAAATACTGATAATCAGCAAGCATAAAGCAGCTGCAATTACCAATCCAAAAAAATTTGGATGGATCAACAAATTCAGTTTGTTAGTTAACCAATATTTCAACATCAAAATGCCCCAGGCTGCAATCGCTAAAACATCCAGCCAGGGAAGTAACCTGTTTGTAATTTTATTTCTACGGTTTTGATTATTAGTCATTGGTTATTAGTCATTTGTCATTAGTTATTGGTAAAAACAAAAGACTAGTTAAAAGATGTACAAGTTAAGCGTAAGAGTGAACAAGAATGTCAATAGTGCTGGTAAAGCAAATAAGTAAAAAATCGCTTGGGGTTTAAATATTGCTAACAAAAGACCAACGGCTTTAATATCAATCATTGGGCCAAATACCAGAAATGCTAATAGGGAACCACTCGTAAAGGTTGAAGCAAAAGAGAGAGCAAAAAAAGAATCGACAGTAGAACAAATTGACACTACTGCGGCTAATACCAACATAGCTGTAATAGAACTAACTGGCCCTGCTCCTAGACTCAGAATCAATTCGCGGGGAGCTAGAACTTGAATCGCAGCGGCAATCGCACTGCCAATCACTAATACCCCTCCTAACTCTCGCAATTCCTGGATAGTATTTTCTACTACTAGCCGTAGTTTAGCTGCTAAGGGTTTACCGTAACTAGAAGCCGTGGCTTCAGCGGCAGCAGTTTCTAAACGCATGGTTTGCCCTACTCCCAGTAAATATGTGCCTGATTGTAGTAAGGCAGGTGTACCCGCTTGCTGCTGCATTTGATAATTTTTAGAGCCGCGTTGGGATTGTGTTCTCAAAGCCGGGTTAAATTTTAAATAACGCGCGATCGTTGGTTGAACAAAAGGAGTCAAGTCTTTTTGAAAGCTAAAGACAAAAGCAACAATAGTGGCAATTAATAGGGAAAACACTACACGTAATACTACTATTTCTGGCTGGTCGTGAAATGCTGTCCAAGTTGCCCAGATGACAATTGGGTTAATTGTGGGTGCTGCTAGCAAAAAGCCAATTGCCACTGGTGTCGGTACTCCCTGTATCAATAATCGCCGCGCCACTGGCACGTTACCGCACTCACATACAGGGAATAAAAAGCCTACCATACTGCCGACTAACGCACCCATGAGCGGGTTTTTAGGCATTTTATCTGCTAAGTTGCGCTCATCAACAAAAAATAGCAGCAAACTGGAGAAAAACACTCCTAGCAGTAGAAAAGGCATCGCCTCGACTAGCAGACTCAGAAATAGAGTAAAACCATTGTTAAGTTGATTCATGGGCGTCGCTGTCAAAAGCGGTTTTGAATTTTAAGGTTCTGCCAAGTCATTCTATCGGAATGGGGATCGTAAACAAGTGCAGATAATTAAAGTTCCATTAAACAATCGGTAAATACTCGGTTTGTCAGGTAATTGTTGAAAGCTTGCAAAGCATTACTGATCATGGATACTTTGTTTTACTTGAGTTTGTTTAGAAATGAATCCTATACATAGATAGCGAAACGTCAAAAATGGTTCCTAGTCTAGAACTTCAGTACATCTACTAATTGATTAGCTTTTCTTATGATTATATTAAACTTACTCAATCTAATGCGATCATCTACGTATTTTCATCAATAGTTTACATTCTTTCAAAAAGGCAGAAATCGCTGTCAGTGATTGCTGATTTTGAGTAAATGGTTATTTTTGCAAACTATGTTTTGAGTTTTTACTACAAAAATTTTCATATCGCAATACCAAAACGCAAAATTTCTAGTGAGTGGAATAATTTGTTTATACAAATAGGCAGAATCTGTATACTTAAGTTCCGAAAGCGTAAAACAATATTAAGATTTATTTTTTAACCAGAAAGAGGCGAGCTGAGATCTGACGCCATTCTCAATAACAGTAAGGTGGAGAGAAGACCTGCAGTGAGGCAGTGCGTTGCGGAGCCAGTGCGTTGCGGAGAGAAGTCTGAGCGGCGGCTTCCGCCGATGGTGCGAGCGGGGATAGCTGTGGTTGCTGTGCAACCACAGCGTCGGCTCTGCCGACAGCAGAAAAATCTCCGATTTTTCTGCCCCCGCCGCACCTGCATGGCAATCAGAACTTCGGAGGGTTCCCCCCGTTGTAGCACCTGGTGTCGGGTTAAGAGCGTTGTAGCAACTGCCGAAAGGGTTTCCCACGCCCAGGGAACTTCGGAGCACTGTACATAACCTAAAAATAAGGGTTTGAGGAAAGTTAGGCAGTGCCCACCCTACAAAAATTGCTTTTGTGTAAAGTCTGTGTTAGCTAAGTATAATTACAAGACATTGTCTTAGTAATTGTATTTAATACTACTTTTATTTATAATTCTCTATTTTTCCTTAATATCCAGGCACAAAGGCTAAAATATTAGCTTATTAGTTCTCTGGAAGATAAGAAATAGGGTGCCCAATGTCACAAAAAGTCAGAGCAGATATATCACCGCCATATTTGTCTAGTGGTAGCGATCGCGATCTCAACTTACAATCTACTCTCCAAGAATTACAGCTTTATAACTTCCAAGTAGAAGCTAGCTGTACAGCCGCAGAGGTGGCGAAAGTGTTTGAAAAATATCCGCTGTTGCCAGGAGCAATTTTAGTAGAAGAAGGAAATTACACTGGCATGATTTCGCGACGGAGATTGCTAGAATTATTTATTCGTCCTTACGGGCAAGAGTTGTTTTTTGAGCAATCATTAGCGATTTTCTACAGCTATGCTCGTACACCAATTTTATTGCTTGCTGATCATACTCCGATTTTAACAGCTATGCAATTGGCAATGAGGCGATCGCCTGAATTGATGACAGAACCAGTGGTTGTAAAAACGGAATCTGACACCTACTCTTTGTTAGATGCGCAGGAATTGAATATTGCTTCCTGGCAAATTCGGGGAATAGAAACTCAAGTACGTTATGAACGCAGCCAAATCCAAATGATTCAAAATGATAAAATGGCGAGCCTCGGAAGATTAGTAGATGGAATTGCCCATGAAATTTTAGATCCGGTAGGTTTTATTTGGGGTAATTTAACTTATATCTCCAAGTACAGCCAAGATTTGCTCAAATTAATAGCAGCTTATGAACAAGAATCTCCCCATCCTACTAAAGAAATAATTTATCTTAAAGAGGAAATTGAATTTGATTTTATAGAAGAAGATTTATCACGGGTACTTACTAGCATATACACTGGTGCAGAAAGGTTAAAAAAACTTGTCACCAGTTTACAAAATTTTTGTCATATTGATGAAGTTTATCCTAAACCAGCAGATTTACACAAGTGTATAGATAATATTTTATTATTAATTAATAGTCGGGTTAAAAAAGAAATTCAAGTTATTAGAAATTACGGTAATCTCCCTCCTGTATATTGCTTTGTTGGACAGTTACATCAAGTATTTATGAATATTTTGAGTCAATCTGTAGATGTTTTACTTGATGAAGCAGTGCGGCTCCAGCTTAACCCCGCTCCGGGTGACAAAGTAGAAATTCCTCGAATTGAAATTAACACATCAGTCATTTCCCAAACTGCTAAGAATCCACAAGTTCCCGATTCTCGTTGGGTTTCAATTCGCATTACCGATAATGGCCCTGGTATGTCTAAAGAATTTCAACAGCAAATAATAGAATCTTTTTCAGTAGAAAAAAGAGCTGATAAAGAAACTAGTTTAGCAGTTAGTTATAGAATTATTACTGCAAGACATGGCGGTAAATTTAATTTACGTTCAGAAGTTGGTGTCGGCACTGAATTTGAAATTTTATTACCCTTGGTATGAGTAATTCAAAATAGGGGCTAGGGACTAGGGGCTAGGGGCTAGAGAAAAAGAGTAGAAACCCTCGTTACCAGGTTCAACCTGGTAACGAGAACTGTTCACTGTTCCCTGTTCCCTGTCACTAGTCCCCAATCACCTGTCTCCTTACCTAATTGAAGTGCGCTCAAACCATTCCTGATATTTTTGTCGGCGTTCTTCATCTTCAACAGAAATAGTTACTCTTACTTTCTTGCAACCGTGATTTTTTTCCAAAGCGATCGCATTTAAAAGAAGACTAGCAATCTTAGGTGAATTAAAATCACCACTTACAGTTAAATTGCCGTCAAGAACATCAACAGTAGCTTGCTCTACTTCTGTCAATGCAATATTAGAAATTTCCTCGTGACCTAAATTAATTTCAGCAAGTTGTCTATGTTCTGGACTAACTTGTTCAACAATAAGTTTCTCATATCGAACTGGTACTTGTACTATCCGAGTTTCAACTTCTTTGCGAACAATTACATCCCCAACTTTTCGCTTACTGCGGTCAACGATTACTTTTTCTCCTAGCAAACGAATAATTTCTTCTTCAGCAATACTTTCTGAAACTTTTGAATCTAAGGTTGTATTTTGAGCCTGGAGATTTACAATTTCAGTAGTATTAGTCTGTTCTAACTTCTGAGTACCGTCTGCTATTTCGGGTTGGTAATATTCTGGCATATGCTCTAACTGTGATTTGTCTATTTCTAGAAATACAGATTTAGTTGCTACGTCGATTTTTTTGATGAGCTTGCTAGGTAATAAAAAGTAGTGGTGACTATCTTCTATGGACTGTGTATCTGTGCTTTGATGCTCTATAATTTCAGAAACCATCAAATTGAGTTGATGATGAGAATCGAGAATTAAATCTCTTACCCTACCTATAAGTTTAATGTGCTTATCTAAGACCGAAAAATTTCTGATTCTTCTAATTAAGTTGTCAGCCAGTGTACTAATATGTTCTTTATGGGAAGTATTAGAATGAGGAAACATACTCTATTAAATCTTTTATAAGTTTTTCATTTATTAGGAATTAGTTACAAATTAGCATTCAAAATATTCCGGAATCCTTTCTTTTAAAATTATAACTATATCCTGCAAGAGCGCGTAAAAATTTTAGCTTCTGTATTCTCAATTTTTTCAGTACAGGTAAAGTTGCTGATTAAACTCTACCTGTACTAATTAAAACTAGTGATGAGTTTGCAGTCTAAAGCCCAAAGTAGTCATTTGATAAACTATAGACTATAAAGTAAGCAAACTGTTTACTTCTATCTATCGCGCTCGTCTATCGGCAAATTAGGAGCGTTGATATCCAATTCTTCCCGACGAACTGTTTCTTGAGCCTGAACAGTATCCTGCTCTACTTCTTTTCTAACTCTGACTTCTTCACGTACTACAGCTTCTTTGCGAATTTCAGGAGTTTCTTCATAGATATCTACACGAGCAACTTCACCTTCGCGGAAGTTAGCTTCACCAGGAGCAACTGTTCTGCCTGCATCTTGTGGAGTGACGCGCTCAACAACTACTCGCTCTTTTTCTACCGGAACAGCAACTCGTGCTGTTTCAGTTTCAACGTGCTTGCCAACTGTAACTTCTCCAACTTTGCGACGTTGTTTGTTAGCAACCAACCGCTCTTCGTACAGTCTTAAAGTTTGATGATTTTGCTCATTCATCTCGTACAAAGATGGTTCCCGTTCGTAGTTGTAGGTATTGCGATCATAAGCGGGAGTAGCAGCGGAAGTATAACCTGTAGATGTAGTAGATGTGGCAGCAGCTTCAAGAGGAGCTGATGATTCTAAAGGAGCAGATCTATCTACTGGCACAGGATTGCGATATACACCGCGTACTCGTTCTTCGTAGTCGTAATCAACGGTTTGGAGTTCGTCGTATTCAGGTAAATTATCTGCTTGCTCTCTTGTCATACCAATGGCATAGACGCGATCGCTAGCACGATCTACGCGGGAACGCCCAACTGGTAACAACACCTTCTTACCAAAAATCCAAAAGCCCATATCCACTACTAGATAGCGGAAACGGCCATTTTCATCTACTAAGACATCGCTAACAGTACCAATCTTCTCGTCACTACCTTCTACATAGACACCCATTCCCTTGATGTCATTGCCGCCAAAGCTATCTTTATAGTCAGGATCAAAATCTGTAAGTTTGTAAAGAGCCATGCTGATTCTCCCAAACGGTTTTATCTTTTCACTACTAGACTAGGCAAATATTAAAATTTACCCATCTTTCTAGCGAAAGAGTTAGTTAATTATAAATGTAATCTCTTGGTATATTTTTGATAATTTTTAGGATATGTAATAGGAAATATATAAATTATTTTAGTTTTGATAATCAAGACTATATCTATATATAAAATTATAATAACAATGCAGGCAGGAATAAATACTTTTCCTACCTGCATCAATAAATTCAAAGTAGAATCTATTTACTAATCTTCTACTTAATTAGAATAACTGAGGTTACATTCTGTCAATTTCATTTATACTAGCATCATTTACAGGTAAATCACCCTCAGTTTTAATATCTAATTCTTCCCGACGAATTGTTTCTTGAGTTTCAACAGTTTCTCTGTCCACAACTTTCTTAACGCGGACTTCTTCACGTACAAATGCCTCTTTATGAATTTCGGGTGTTTCTTCGTAGATTTCTATGCGTGCTACTTCTCCTTCTTGGAATTGAAGTTCGCTGGCATTAACTACTGTTTCTCCTTCTGTAGGAGTAACTCTCTCAATTACGACTCGCTCTCTTTCAATAGGTACGGAAACTTGTGCCGTTTCAGTTTCTATGTGCTTGCCAACAGCTACTTCTCCAGTTTTTACACGATTTTTATTAGCAATTAACCGTTCCTCATACAATCTAATAGTTTGATGTTTCTGCTCGCTTAAATTGTATAAATCTGCATCTTGTTGGTAAGTGTAAGAATCGCGATCGTAATTTATATTAGTTCCTAAAGGGCGATAAGCTCTGCGTACCTGTTCTTCATAATCGTAATCAACAGCCATGTTGTCTCTGTATTCAGGCAACTGCAATACTTGCTCTCTGCTCAGACCATCCACAGTTACGCGCCGAGCATTATAATCTATGTGGGAAAGACCGATAGGTAGTAATATTCTTTTGCTAGTAGCGTCTATTTCACTATCAATTACTAAATAACGAAAACGTCCATCTTCATCAACTAGTGTATCGGTGATTGTACCAATTCTAGTTCCTCCTTGAGTATAGAGAGGCAAACCTTTGATATCATCGCCACCAAAAGTTTCGCGGTAGTTAGGGTCAAAGTCTGCAAGTTTGTAGAGAGGCATAGAATTATTACCAAATTTTCTAGATAAGTTTATACCCTAATTAGCTTAAAAACTCATTTGTTTGTTTTCCTCCCGCTTGCGAATGAAATTGCTGATTTACTTAGTATTCCATAGTCTATATATTTCAATGTTCCATATTCTTGAGTTTTAATCTAATAGCTCTCATCAACACGCAATTAATCGCTCGTATACTGATTTTTTTAATTAAAATCATTTTGATTGTAAAAATCTATCTGTAGTCAGAGGTTTTAATTATCTATTACTTACAACCTCTGAGCTTGCCACATCAATTTAATTTAATGTGGAAGTTTAGTCGCTAAATTTTTCAAATTCACACTTAGTAATGTCAAATCACCCTTGGTTAAATCTAGTGCAAAAACACAAAGCGATCGCAGTGATTCGCGCTTCAAATCTAGAAATTGGACGTCAAATGGCTTTGGCTGTAGCATCTGGGGGAATGCAGTTAATTGAAATTACTTGGAATAGCGCCAATGCCGCTGAGTTAATCGCTAGACTGCGCTTGGAATTACCAGGCTGTTTGATTGGCACGGGAACACTGTTAAGTGTGCAACATTTACATCAAGCAATCTCCGCCGGAGCGCAATTTTTGTTTACACCTCACGTTGACAGGGATATGATTCAAGTTGCGCTTGAGCAAAATCTTCCTATTATCCCAGGAGCACTTTCCCCTACAGAAATTGTGAGCGCGTGGAATTATGGAGCAACCTGCGTCAAGGTATTTCCCGTGCAAGCAGTAGGAGGAGCAAAGTATATAAAAAGTTTACAAGGGCCGTTGGGACATATTCCTTTAATTCCTACTGGTGGCGTCACTTTAGCAAATGCAAGGGAATTTTTACAAGCAGGAGCGATCGCTGTGGGTTTAAGCGGTGAGTTATTTCCCAAACAGTCTGTAGAAGCTGGAGATTGGCAGGCAATCTCTAGGCAGGCGAAAACCTTGATGGATTCACTAGGGGTGTAGCTAAAATCCAACACCCTAGAAGGGTGTCGCTATACAAACAAAGGCTGCCTCCGTAGCCTGTAAAGATTTCAGCCCACTGAGGTGGGCTTTGTTTGTCTAGCCCCAGGCTTCTAGCCTGTGGGCGTGTCTATTTACACTACACCCTTTATTTCGTGGAACTTTCAGTGAGTATGTAATTTTTTGAGCTTGAAAATGGGAACTCTATGAATGAAGAGTATTTGATGCATTCATAGAGGGAAAACCATGCTGAGTAGAAGGCAGAAGGTAAGAAAGTTTTTTCACGCATTCTGGTGTATGCAGTTTATAACCGCTACTTAGCGACTTTAAAGATTCCAGACTACGAAGAAAGCAGGGATGATACCAAACTGGCATAGGAAGTCTTTTAATCCAAAATCCAAAATTGGTATGAATGGCTCTGCTGCTCCTGTTTGTCATTCTGTGCATTTTGACAATTATCAATCTGGACAACTGCTATAGGATGAAATGAGAAAAACTCATGCCTGTTGCAGCAATCGAGTCAAAATCCGAGCGTGAAAAGTAAAATTTTCTCAAAAATTTGTCATCTTGGTGTAACAGTCATGAAAAATCTACTTTCCCTGAATTGGGTGCGTTATTCCAAAACACTCCTGGCTAGTGTGGCATTATCTATAAGTATTTTTAGCATCAGTTCAGAGGGGACATTGGCGCAATCTAAACCTCAGGTAATTAAACAAGCGATCGCCAATCTCCAAACCACTGAGAAACGCTGGATACAAATCAACTTATCAGAACAAAAATTAATCGCTTGGGAAGGTAAAAAACCTGTTTTTGCAGTCATTGTCTCCACAGGCAAAAAATCTACTCCCACTCGTACTGGTGTTTTTCAAATCCAAACTAAACTGAGGAAAACTCGGATGCGCGGTAGAGACTACGATGTTCCTAACGTTCCATATACGATGTTTTATCAAGGAAACTATGCCATTCACGGAGCATACTGGCATCGAAGATTTGGCACACCTGTTAGTCATGGCTGTGTAAATGTTGCACCCAATCACGCTAAATGGCTATTTGATTGGGCATCGATAGGCACGCCAGTCGTTGTGCATAAATAATTTAGAATTTTGGTTTGCGATCGCACTCAAGCTAGAAAGTAATACACAAATGGCAAACTTGGTTGGTAGCAGTTGGGTTGGTTGGTTAGGAGCTTTGTTTGCGTCTGCGGGATTGGTGTTGGGAACTTCTTTTACTCTTTTGAATTCCCGCGTCTCTGTTTCTCACTTTTCCCATCGCTCATTCAACCCCGACTACTTCAGCGAATCCGAAATTGTAAAGCCAGTAAAACCCCGCAAGAAAATTGTGATTGATTTATCCGAGCAACGCTTGTATGCATGGCAAGACAATAAACTTGTTCATTCTATAAGAGTTTCGACTGGAAAACGTTCAACTCCCACAAAAAAAGGTAACTTTCTCATTAGCACTAAATACCGCTCTGCCAGAATGCGGGGGCCGGGCTACGATATTCCTAATGTTCCTTATACTATGTATTTTTTTCGGGGCTATGCCATTCATGGTGCTTTTTGGCATAACCGATTTGGTACTCCTGTGAGCCATGGTTGTGTCAATTTACCAGTAAAGGAGGCTCGCAAAATTTTCAATTGGGCTGAGATTGGAACTTTGGTAGTAGTGCGTAAATAAGGAGTGTTGAAATTAATTCAAAAAAGGTTGGCAGTATGGGTATTGACGGCGTGAAATTGTGAAAACATTAGCATCTGTATCCCACATTCTTGATGTCGACTGGGAAGGATACTTTGAGAGGGCAAAGCTGATTTTGGACTATGCTGGTTTTGAGGACGATGCAGCAAAGGATGTATCAGCTGTTCTCCAAGTTATTCCCAAAGCTTTAGAAAAAGTGAAGGCTGAAGGTGCTGGGCTTCTTGCTGTAACTTCGTGGGGTTGTCCTTAACAGCAGCATAAAATTTGAATAGGGAACTACCGATGTGAAAGTGACAAACAAGATCCCCGACTTTTTTGAAAAGTCGGGGATCTGTGTCTTTAATCTTCTAAGCAGCCGTCATGAATGAAAAAACTTTCCTTCTGCTCTCTGCCATCTGCCTTCTCTACTTAACTTAATTGCGCTACCAGTTGATTTTCCAGTAGAGTTTCATTCGTCAATAAATCCTCGACTGTAATTCGCAAAAAGCGCTGATCGTCAACTAAAAACCGAATTTTAATCCGATCGCTTCCCGGAAACCCTGGTGGTATTAACTTAGCAATTGTTCTCGCCCCATCTTTATCATTCAAGGGTTTAACGGTGGTAACACCACTTTCAAGACGGCGAGTAATTAGGCGATCGCCATCAAAATAAACTTCCGTACTACCTGTATCTGCTCCCAATTCGCCCATAATTAATTCAATGCTGGGCTGATTTTCTAAAGAAGCACCCAAGACTAACTCCACTGGCTGAGTCATCGGGTAAGGCTGCCCCTCTCTAATAATTGGATGCCAACTGTGACGGTGATTGCGCCTATCCCAATAGCGGATGCCGTAACTGTGGTAGAGAAAATCTTTGATTTCTACACCTTGAACTATCTGTAAGGCACCTTGGGCGATCGCTTCAAACGGGCGCTCGCAACGAATTTTTTCTTGTTCAAAATATTGCTTAATCCATGTCTGCACTGCTGGTATTTGTACGGTGCCACCGACTAATAGCACAGCATTAATATCTGCTACTTCGATGCCTTGGCGTCGTGCTTGCTGCAACAGCTGAGTCATCGAGTCATCAAGTCGCTCAAAAAACGCGTGTTCTTTGAGGATGCTTTCTAGGGTATCGCGATTTAATTCCAGCTCGTAACTTTCAAACGTCTCATCATTGAAATAAACTTCACTGGCTTGAGTTTGGCTTGATAATTGAATTTTGACTTTTTCTGCCAGTCGCATTGTTAAGGGGCTTACCGTCAAACCTTGAGTTTGAGCAAAGTAATCAACTATCCAATTGTCGATATCAGAACCACCTAAATTTTGTCCGGCTTTTGCTAACACGCGGGCAGTTTTTACCTTTTGCTTGGAGGTTTCAGCTAGAGATTTATTACCAAATTTGAGTAAAAATCCGACTGGTTTACTAGCCACTTGAGTGCTGCGATCCAACCTGACTAGCGATAAATCTAGCGTGCCGCCGCCAAAGTCAACCACCAACAAAACTTCTCGATCTGCCATGCCGTAACCCAAAGCTGCCGCTGTGGGTTCATCCAGTATTCGCACCTGCTCTACAGGTAGTGCTTGGCAAACTTTGCCCAACCAGTAACGATAAGCTTCAAAACTATCTACAGGTACAGTTAGTACCAGAGATTCTACACCGCCTTGCATCGGTGCTAATTCTTCAATCACTCGGTTGAGAAACCATTGCCCGACTTGTTCAAAAGTAACTATTTGCCCATCTAATTCGGGTAAAAAACCTTGAATATCTGTGCCAATACCGCGTTTGAAAGTACGGAAAAATCGCGGATCGTTTTTTAAATCCAAACCGCGATCGCGTACTTGTTGCCCTACCAAAACTTTTGCTTTGGCGGCATCTTCTACATACAGCAAACTGGGAATTAGGGGCGGATTGAGACTTTGTTGAACTGATAAACCAGCTAAATTGAGAGTTTCTGGTTCTTGGGTAACAGGATTCCAACGAGCAATAACTGTGTTGCTTGTACCAAAATCGATTGCGATCGCCATATCTTAAATTTCGCGCTTTTGTTGCTAAAACGCAAACAGCTACTTTATCAAAGATTATTCTGCATCAGCCACCACGATCGCAAAT
The DNA here is from genome assembly GCF_000317285.1 of Chlorogloeopsis fritschii PCC 6912. Classification (GTDB taxonomy): domain Bacteria; phylum Cyanobacteriota; class Cyanobacteriia; order Cyanobacteriales; family Nostocaceae; genus Chlorogloeopsis; species Chlorogloeopsis fritschii. The sequence continues at coordinate 26,441 of NZ_AJLN01000071.1, forward strand.
GGTTAATAGCTTCTTCTTTATGCTTGGCTTCCACTTCGATCCAAGGTGCTTGGTGATAGACACTGGGCATGGCAGTAATTAAGTTACTGTGCTTTCTGTCATTAAAAGCTTGTTCGCCGTTGGAAATATGAACCATCTGCCACTGTGGATTAGCCCAAGTTTCTCGCGCCGCAGCAAACATTTCTGCCACACTCGGCTCGTCGTAACTATCCAAATTTTCGTGGCAAATATGGTGATGGGCATCAAATACCATTGGCACACCAGCACTTTTACAGACTGCTAAAATTTCACTGGAACTGTAGGCATATTCATCATTCTCCAGAGTCAAGCGACTTTTGATATTTTCTGGTAGTTCCGAAATTACCCGCACTAATTTTTCGGGGCGTTGAGCTTTGCCACCATGAATATTCATCAAAGACCAAACAGAACGAGGTAAACTCATTAAATCCATCGTGCGGGCGTGGCGCTCCAAAATCTTGATGCTTGTTGCTACCACTTCTTTTGAATCAGAACTCAATACTACATATTGATCTGGATGCAGCACCATTCTGATCGCTAATTTTTCTGCCCGTTGTCCAATCTTAGCTAAATCGGCACTCATTTCCTCTAATATACTTGCGCCGATTTCGTCCTCCATGTCACTCATTGGAAATAAACCTGAGGACATCCGGTAAAGTTGAATTTTGTGCTGTTGACAAAAAGTTAATGCCCCATCCAAACGCTGCAAATTATCCTGATAAAGTTCTCTGAGAGTATTGGCGCGTTGTTCTTCACTCAGTTGCAGATAACGCGTGCGCGTTATTGTCCGAAACCTCACCTCTTTAGAGAAGGTAATGCAGACTAGCCCCAAGTAAGGCGATGTGCCGTGAGGTTTGTGTTCTAAGTATGGAAGATGATCTAATTGAGTACTTAAAGTCATTTACTATATATTTATTAATGTCGGCATCTTTTTGATTTAACAAACTTCTGCTGGGAATAATTAGTATCTAAAGACAGAAGCTTTGTTTAAAGCAGAATTCAGAAGTCAGAAGTCAGAAGACAGAATGCAATATCTCGCAGGATATTTTTTCAGTTAAATGGGTTTTAGCTACCAGCCCAACATCATGATAGCGTTGGCGAATTTAGTGGGGAGTGGGCATTGCTCACCCTACAATTTGCGGTTATCAGTAATTCGTTAACGAACCTCGGCACTTCGTGAATGAGCCTGAGAACCTGATTGATAAGACATCAAGACTGATAAATCAATCCTAGAACCTCGTGAATGAGTCTTAGAACCTCGTTGATGAGTGTTTGAACCTCGTAAATGAGTATCACAACCTCGTGAATAAGTGTTGGAACCTCGTGAATGAGTCTTAAAACCTGATGAATGAGTGTTGGAACCTCGTGAATGAGTCTCTAAAACTTATGAATGAGTCTTAATTGTTCATGCAAAATAAAAGGGAACTCTTAACTCTTAATTTCTCATTACCATGCTCTGCATGGTTATGGAAACAGGAGGCTCTGCCTCATGAAGAGGAGGCGGAGCCTCAATCAATGCTTTCCCAGGCTCTAGCCTGGGAAAGAGACAAAACATTATCATCAGAGTAGATCAAAAATAAATTCTCAATACCTACGCATAAATATTTAGCCATTTTTCAACACGAGCGAAATCGCTGTTCCCTGTAACCTGTTCCCTGATCCCTGTAACCTGTACCCTGTTCCCTTGCCTTTATGACTGCTGTAACTCCCGTTGTCAAACCCGTTAGCCAGATGCAACTAGCTCCCGGTAGCGCAGTTACCATTCCCAATGTCAGCTGGCAGGAATTTGAGTCGATTTTGCAAGAGTTGGGAGAACATCGGAGCGCCAGAGTTGCCTACAGCCAGGGTACTTTAGAAATTATGGTTCCCCTACCCGAACATGAAATTCCCAAAGAATTAATTTCAGACTTTGTCAAAACCTTGCTCAAGGCTATGGGCAAGAGGTATGAACCTTTTGGTTCTACCACCTTCAAACGGGAAGGTACAGCCGGAGTTGAACCCGATGCTTGCTTTTATATTCAAAATTATCAACGAATGATTGGTCGTCGGCGTCTGCAAGCTGACGATCCACCACCAGATTTGGCTATTGAAACAGATGTAACTTCTAAAACCACTCTCGAAGCTTACAGAGCAATTGGCGTTCAAGAAGTATGGATTTATGAAAGTGGCAAGCTTAATATCTATCTACTGAGTGAAGGAATTTATTTAAAATCTGATATTAGTCCTAATTTTGCAAATATACAACTTACACAAATTATTCCTGCTTTGGTAGAACGTGCTTGGCAGGTAGGAAGTTTTCAGGCATTAGAAGAATTTGCAGAGGCGATCGCACAAACAATCAAGTAAAACTGAGTAAAATCTAATATAATTAAGATTTTTTAAATAAAAAATCTCGTCTGCTTTAGCTAACGACTCAATTTATGTCAGATTTTCCTCAAGGAATTAAGTTATTTAAAAATTCTGATTTGAGAGTAGTTAAAATCAAAAATTGCCACTACAATAAAAAGTTCTGGGCCAATTAGTTTTTCCACAACTGAATGAAGAAATGAACAAAAACTGCAACATCTCCTGTCGCAGCAACAATGCTATTGTTCGGACATTGCATACTGCTGTTGAAGGGAGGGCTAGGTATAAAATTAATGGGTTGCAAAGTTCGGAAGGACTTAAAAAATACCTAGAGTTGAGGTTGTCGGAACACAAAGGCATAACGCAAGTTTGCGCCAATCCAATCACAGGCAATGTTCTGGTATATTTTCAGCCAGGACAGAGTTATTTGACGCTGGCTTCGTTAATTGAAAGCCTAGTTTTAGAATATACAAAATACAGCCAGAACTCTATAGTCACACGAGCAGCAAAAAAAGAAAAAAGACCGCAAAAAAAATCTAAAGAATCAAGCAAATCTCTCACTCGGAAAGAGAAAATAACTACGAGTACTGAAGCCCAAACGCAGCAAATAGCAACTTGGCATCTGAAAGAATCGGAAACGGTTATTACTGAGTTAGAGACTTGTAAGGTATCAGGTTTATCTAGCGATTTAGCCCAAAAAAATCTGAAAAAATACGGTTCAAATACTTTACCGGAAGCAATACCTCGTTCCGGACTAAGTATGTTTGTCGATCAATTTAAGTCTTTACCTGTAGGACTTTTAGCTGTAGCAGCTGGAATTTCAGTAGCTACCGGAGGCTTGGTTGATGCTGTAGTGATTATGGGAGTTGTGGTAATCAATGCTGCTATTGGTTATGCCACAGAAAGTAATTCCGAGAAGATCATTCGCTCGTTGAAGAATCTGGTTAACCCAACGGCATTTGTGATCAGAGATGGCAGCATCCAAGAAATCAGCGCCCCAGAAATTGCAATTGGAGATATTTTGATTCTCAAGCCTGGCAGTTATGTACCAGCAGACGCCAGACTAATTGAGGCACATCGCCTGAGTGTAGATGAGTCGGCACTCACGGGTGAGAGTATGCCCGTAACCAAAAGTACTGCTGCCCTTAGTGGCGATAACGTGCCTTTAGGCGATCGCAAAAATATGGTTTACATGGGGACATTAGTCACCGGTGGACAAGGAATTGCGGCAGTAGTAGCAACAGGCAAATACACGGAGATGGGCAAAATCCAAATGATGGTGGGTGAAGCCACAATGCCCGAAACTCCGATGGAAAAACAGCTAGATCAAGCCGGCAGCCAGTTGGTAGTAATTTCAGGGGCAATTTGCGCTTTTGTCTTCGGGATCGGATTGCTGCGCGGCAACGGTGTACTGCAAATGCTCAAGTCAACTATATCTTTAGCAGTAGCAGCAGTTCCTGAAGGCTTGCCTACAGTTGCCACCACAACTCTTGCTCTCGGCATTGCCAACATGAGGAAGCATAATGTCCTCATCCGCCGTTTGGATGCAGTAGAAACTCTTGGTTCCGTCCAAACTATTTGTATGGATAAAACCGGAACCATCACTGCCAATCGCATGAGGGTTGTAGAAGTTTGCACAGACAGCAAATGCATCGAGGTTTCTCATGACAAGTTGCTGTTTGAAGAAGAGACAATTAATCCATATGAACACGAACAGCTCTTAAAACTGATTCATGTCTTAGTGCTGTGCAACGAAAGTGAAGTAGATAAAGAACAAGAAAGCGATGAGTATGTTGTCAGAGGTTCTGCAACCGAAAACGCACTCATTGATTTAGCTATCACTTCTGGAGTGAATGTCACCAGTCTCAGGGCAAATTACCCGCGACTGAAAATCGCTCACCGCTCCCAAGAGCGCAACTACATGACAACACTGCACCTTACCCCTGACGAGCAAAAAAACCTCATTGCCGTCAAAGGTAGTCCGTCAGAAGTCTTAAGTCTGTGCAGCGCTCAGATGAAGAACGGGCAGAAAGTTCCACTCACAGATGCAGACAGACTCGCCATCGAAAACCAAAACGAAGATATGGCAGGTAAGGCACTGCGGGTGTTGGGAGTTGCTTACCAACTAGATGAATCGGAAGATATCCATTCTCGTGAAGATTTAATTTGGTTGGGAATAGTCGGCATGATCGATCCGATCAGAAATGGTGTGCAAGACTTAATGGGAGGTTTCCATCAAGCTGGCATCAATACGGTAATGATCACCGGCGATCAAAGCCCAACTGCCTATGCGATCGGCAAGCAATTGAATTTGAGCAAAGGCGAACAACTGCAAATCCTTGATTCCACCCACCTCAACAACATTGAGCCAGAGGTGATGAAGGGATTGTGCGATCGCGTTCATGTCTTTGCTAGGATTAGTCCTGCCAACAAATTGCAAATCGTCCAAGCCCTACAAAGTAGCGGTAAAGTTGTGGCAATGACAGGCGATGGCATTAATGATGCTCCTGCCTTAAAAGCGGCTGATGTCGGTATTGCGATGGGGCATACCGGCACAGATGTCGCGCGTGAAGTTGCCGACGTCGTACTGGAAGATGACAACCTTGAAACCATGATTATTGCCGTCAGCCACGGGCGGACAATCTATAACAACATCAGAAAATCTGTTCACTTCCTGCTGTCTACCAACACTAGCGAAATCATGGTGATGTTAGCAGCAACAACAGCTGGCATCGGGCATCCTCTCTCAGCCATACAGCTGCTGTGGCTGAACTTAATTACAGACATCTTCCCAGCGCTGGCTTTAGCAATGGAAGCACCGGAACCAGATGTACTGCTGATGGCACCCCGCGATCCGAATGAACCGATTATCAAAAGTTCTGACTTTAAGAGAATTATCATCGAGTCAGGAGCATTGTCTGTAAGTGCTTTAGCAGCCTATTGGTACGGCATTAGACGTTACGGTATTGGGGCGCAGGCAAGCACCATTGGCTTCATGAGTTTGACAATGGCACAACTGCTGCATACTCTCAGCTGTCGTTCGCAGACACACAGCATATTCAGCAAGGAGAAATTGCCGCCTAACAAATACTTGAATATTGCCCTTGGTGGCTCCTTTATCCTTCAGATCCTAGCTGCAACTATGCCAGGACTCAAAGGCTTACTGCAAATTGCACCAATCAATCTCGTTGATGCTGCGGTAATTGGTAGTAGTGCCATACTTCCATTCTTGGTGAATGAAGGTAGAAAAGAAGTAGCTACCAGGTATTTGCAGGGAGACAACAACCTTACTCCTTTACTTCCTGGTGGTAACGACGATTCTGTTACGATTTCACCTTTGGAGATAGAACAGCAGGAAGTGGAACAACAAATTGCTGTTGCAATCTCTGTTTAATTCTTAAACAACACCAGAACCCCGGCTTCTTGAAGAAGCCGGGGTTTTTAGTTTCCCATAAATCAAATAAAATTGTTATATAAAAGTCTGTTTAAAAAAATTCAAATCTTTCGCGTCAAAAATAATATTTAATTTAAAAAATACGCATATTACCCTTAATTTTGTAACAGGTTTATCCCCAAACTCCCGTTGTGAGAGATGATTTATCAAGTCAACCTTGATCTGCGGTGCGTTACGGCTGTCATTCTCTTAAACTCTCAAATCCTTGCATAGCCGTAACACACCCTACTAGACTACTAGACTTTATCCCCCAACTCTCTTTATTAAAGAGACCAAAAATACCTCTGCCTTTATTCTATCAAATAGATTTGCTATATTTTAGCTTTCACAGGGATAATCTACTTTTGATTGCAGCAACAATAAAGTAACCAGCTAATAAGCTTACTTCGCTGAGATTTTGATACTAACAAAATTAGTGTTCTTTCACATTCAAACCCAACAAATTAAATATGAAAAATGATTTCATGTTTAGCTCTGAGTCTGTCACCGAAGGGCATCCTGATAAACTTTGTGACCAAATTAGTGATGCAATTGTAGATAAATTTCTCCAGAAAGATCCTTATTCCAGAGTAATCGCTGAATGTGCTGTAGCTACAGCGATTGTTTTCATTGCTGCTAGGTTTGAATCTGATGCAGTTGTAGATTTTACCAAAACAGCCAGACAGGTAATTAAGCAGGTTGGTTATGATGAACCTGATTTTAATGCTAAAACCTGTAGTATTGTCACTAGCGTTAAAGAATTGCTATCTCATGATTATCGTTATTGGGATGCTAAAAGATTATCAGACGATGAGATGGAGTTAATTCCTGTTAAAGATCAGGTGACAGTCTTTGGTTTTGCTTGCAATCAAACTCCTGCTTTAATACCACTGCCAATTTGGTTGGCACATCAGTTAGCAAGGCGATTAACTGCTGTGCGCCAAGAGAAAATCTTGCCATACATTAGACCAGATGGCAAAACTCAAGTTGGGATTGAATATCGCGATCGCAAACCTTATAGAATCCACAGTATCTCAATTTTGGCCAGTCACAATCAGCAGCCAGAATCATATTTAGGTAATATAAATACACTCCAAGAAGAGATTAAAGAGACTATTATCGACTATGTCTTAAAAGATAATGAATGTAAGCCCGATGAAAAGACTAGAATTTTAATTGATTTTGATGAGCCATTTTCTATTGGTGGCCCTTCAGTACATTCAGGGTTAACTGGCAGGAAGAATGCTATAGATACTTATGGGGGGTATTCCCGTCATAGTGGCGCAGCTTTGAGCGGTAAAGATCCGACACGGATAGATAGGGTTGGTGCTTATGCAGCGCGATATGCAGCTAAAAATGTTGTAGCTGCTGGTTTGGCAGAAGAGTGCGAAGTGCAACTGACCTATTCGATCGGAGTTGCCAGACCTGTTAGCATTCAAGTAGAAACCTTTGGCACAGGCAAAATTTCTGACGAAGAAATCAAAACACTCCTAGAAAAACATTTTGATTTTCGTCTTGCAGGAATTATCAAGAAGTTCAATTTGAGACTGCTCCCCACAATTGTCAAAGGTGGGTTTTACAAAAAACTGGCTGTTTACGGGCACGTTGGTAGACTCGATTTAGAAATTGTACCTTGGGAAGAAATGGATATGGTTCCCGCTTTGTTGGAGTGAATAAGGTTTAATTTTCCCGAAAACGTATGACTGCATCTGGACGGTGTCGCATTTGCTCATTTCTCCTCTGAAACTCGACTAAATATGGTCTACTAAAGCGCTCTAATTCTTGCGTTTCTTTTACTATCCGCTCAATATCTGCATTAAGCTTTTTTCTGTTTTGCTCTAATTTCTGCCTATTTGTTACTGATAGGCGATCGCTTGGCTGCGTTTGTCGTGCTAAAGCAGTAGCAGGTGTAAAAAATAGAACCATTACTAATAATACAGTTGTTAATTCCATACGCTTCCACCTCCTAAACGATGGCTGCCTTGAATTTAGTGTATATTTTTGGATTCTTTTTGAGTATTATTTAGCTCTTGTTTTGTAGAATTTAATACTTCTTTTGTTAAATGTAATTCCTGAGTCACCCTTGCAAGAGTTGAGTTTAAGCGTTCAATTTCATCCTTTAGGTATATGTATTGGGTAACATCAATAAAAGTGAGGTTTGCACCTAGCAGCTTACCCTCTGGATCTAATATTGGTGTAATGTGGATGTCTAAATAAGTTGTGCCATTATCATTTACCCACTTTATATTTTTCAGGCTGAACGGATGGCGATCGCGATTTAGCTGCCTCATCAAAGCCCATGAATTTACAATTTGCCCTATCTCTAGATCTCGCACTAGCGCGCCTATATTACTGTTTGTCAAACCAAACAGAGCGTAGGCTTGTTCGTTAGCAACAATCAAGCAACCACCGTAACTCACTGCCAGCTGGGCAAATGGACTTGTCTTGAAGGCTGCTTGCCAGATGTGGATCTTGGTAGTTAGAGGGTCAACAACTTTGCGGTTGTGAGTCTGAGGTAGAATCAGCAAGTGCTCATCCAAACCGAGTTTTTCCCCTTTAGTATAAATACGATGCTTCAGACTAACAGGGATAAAAATTTGTCTGTCGTTGAGCAAGCTTTCTGAGTTACCCAAAAACAGAAAGCCCTTATCAGTCAATGCAAAATGAAAGCGAACCAAAATACTTGCTTGGGTTTCGCGTTTGAAGTAGATTAGGACATTACGGCACACGAGCAGGTCAATTTTAGACATGGGCGCATCAACAGCCAAGTTATGGCGACCAAAGATGATTGAGCGGCGCAGTTGGGGGCAAAAAACGTAGCCCTGCTCGGTTTGCTCAAAGTACTTAGAAAGTAGCTGAGTTGGAATGTCTGCTACCTCGTTCTCGTTATAAATACCTTGTTGTGCTTGCTTGAGTGCAACTTCATCTATATCCGTGGCAAACAATTGCACTCGCTGCAAATATTGCTCGATGCCTAAGATTTCAACCAGCAACATCACAAGTGTATAAACTTCCTGTCCAGAAGCACAGCCAGCGCTCCAAACTCGGATTCGTTCATATGGCTGCTTGCTTGTAATAATTTGGGGAATGATTGTGTTAGCTAAATAATCCCAAGCATTGCGATCGCGAAAAAAGCCAGAGAAGTTAATCAAAATGGTGTCAAGCAGGGGAGCGCACTCTTGGGGATGAGCCTGTAGGTATTGCAAGTAGCTCGTATAGTTCTCTATTCCTAACTGCTGCATCCGGCGTTGTAACCTACGCATCAAAGAATCAGGTTTGTAACCTGTTAGATCGTAACCACAGTTTTGCTTGAGGTAATGCAACAAAGCATCAAACTCTGGGTTGACCTCTGATGTGCTCATGGTAAAGTCTGGGGTAATTATTAAATACGCTCAATGTGGAATTAGAAGTAGAGACGCGAAATTCACTTCTGGAAAGCCTGGGCTGTACGCATCTCTACAGCACACCAAATCCTTGACATATCATTAGTTTTCATAATGCACACCAGATGTTAAATGATTATTTAAGCGTTAGCTTTTTTACAAAAATTTCTTGCGGGATGTTTAAGGATAAACTGCTTGTTATGATATTTTTCTTGAGATTAAATTATATTTATTGTTATTAAGTCTCTCTTACAGACTAACACCAACGAGCGGTAGCTTGACAGTAAAGGTTGCACCTCGCCCAACTCCAGGACTTTCGGCATAGATCTTGCCACCGTGGAGTTCTACCAGATGATGAGCGATCGCGAGTCCCAGTCCTAATCCGTTTTTTGAATGTGAGCTTTCAGACTGACGAAAAATATCAAAAACATGGGGTAGAAACTCGGCACTGATACCTTTGCCATTGTCTTTTACCACGATCTGGGCTTGATTTTCAGTTATGTCCAGACGAACTTTAATTCTTCCTCCTTGAGGAGTAAATTTAATGGCATTAGTAAGTAAATTCAAGACAATTTGCTGCAAACGCTCCGGATCGCCTTCGACTGTTATTGATAAAGGGTCAACTATATACTCTAGGCAAATATCTTTTGTTTCCAGGGATTGACGCACTGTGGCGATCGCAGTATCTATTATAGATTTTAGATCCACAGACTGGTAATTAAGACTGATTTTGCCCGCAGCGATCCGCGAGATATCCAGTAAATCTTGGACAAGTTTGGCTTGCAGGGTGGCATTGCGCTCAATCGTCTCTAAGGCTTTCGCGAGCATGGCTGGATTGGGAGGACTGCTGCGGAGTAATCGCGCCCAACCAAGAATGGCGACCAAGGGAGTATTTAGTTCGTGAGAAACTGTTGATAGTACCTCATCTTTCCTGCGGCTAATTGTTCTTTCCTGGCGGAGGGCTTCAGAGCGTAAGTGTGCCATTTGCAGATGAACATTGACACGGGTGACAAGTTCGGTGGCAGAGAAGGGTTTAATCAGATAATCGTCAGCCCCAGCTTGGAGTCCTTCAATTACGGATTCTTCTCCGGCACGGGCAGACAGCAGAATAATCGGTACTTCTTTTGTGCGTGCATCAGCCCGCAATGCTTTGATTAACTCAAAACCGTCCATCTGTGGCATCATCACATCAGAAAGAACCAGATCCGGCACTCGCTCAGTAGCTGCCGCCAGCGCTGCTGCTCCATCCGCAACGGCTTGAACTTCAACGTGTTCGCTTAATATCCGTTTGAGGTAATCGCGCATATCGGCATTGTCATCGACAATAAGGACATGGGCAGAAAAAGGTGACAGGTGACAGGTGACAGGTGACAGGCAAGACTCCTCCCTGTTCCCTGTTCCCCCAACCCTGTTCTCTTCTTCCGGCAACCAGCGCTCTGCCTCATGAACATAAGATGCTGTACCTAATGCAGTTGATGTCAGCGTGTGTGTTGCTTCGATACGCTCGCTTGGCAGGTGTGCTGTGCCTAATGGAATTGTGACGGTGAAGCAGCTTCCCACTCCTACGGTACTGCTTACATCTACAGTTCCACCATGCATTTTGATCAACTCATGCACTAAAGCTAGACCAATTCCAGATCCTTCATGAGTTCTGGCTGTAGGTTTGCGGACTTGGTAAAATCGCTCAAACACATGGGGCAGTTCTTCTGGCTCAATCCCGGTGCCTGTATCTTCTATCTGTAAAGTTACATAACGGTCATCAGCAAGATGCAGCCTGACGGCGATTTCACCTTCTAGGGTAAACTTAAAGGCGTTGGAGAGCAAATTCAGGACGATTTTCTCCCACATTTCTCGGTCTACATAGACTGGCTCGCCGATAGGTGGGCAATCGACAATTAACTGTAGCCCAGCCCGTTCAATGGCGGAACGAAACACACTGGCTAACTCAGTTGTGTACAGTGCCAAGTCGGTTGGTTCATAAACTGCTGACCTGCGTCCGGCTTCGATGCGGGAGAAGTCAAGCAGGGTATTAACCAGTTTCAGTAAACGCAAACTGTTGCGGTGGGCGAGTTCTAGCCGTTCTTGTTGTGCTTGAGGTAAGGGATTAGCAGAATCGCTCAGGGCATCTTGCAACGGAGCCAATGATAGCGTCAGCGGTGTGCGAAACTCATGGCTGACGTTGCTAAAGAAAAGGGTTTTGGCGCGATCGAGTTCTGCCAGAGATTCGGCGCGTTGGCGTTCTTGTTCGCGCTCAGATTGTTCTCGCACTCGCTGAAGTTCCGATTCGCGCATGGCTACTTCGGCTTTTGCGCGTTCGACCGCCGCCCAAGTGCGTTCGGCGGTTTCCTGCATAAGGGCGACCTCTGTCATCGTCCACTGGCGCGGTGTTCTGGAATGGGCGACGAGGGTGGCTACCCAGTGATTCCCTTTGACGAGCGGCACGGCGATGGTGGCAACCACGTCAATTCTGGTATAGGCTGCTTTTTCCGATTCGGTAAATTCGTCCGTGGTTACATCCGTCAGAACGACGGTTTCCCCATTTCTCAATTGCACAGCAGCGTCGCCAACATCCGTAACGTAAACGCTGCCGAGCAATTTCGGCACGCCCTCACGCACGTAGTTGTCGTGGATCGCGGTGGTGACATTGTCCGGCATCATCGTGGTGTAAAACACGCGGTCAGCCGCTAGATGCTCACCGATGACGTGCATCGCTGCTCGTTGAATTTCAATTGGGTCAGCCAGCGATCGCAACACATCCGACAACTTGACTCGAAAGGCATCCATGTCAGCCGCGCGGCGCAATTGTTCTTCCGTGCGTTTGCGATCGCTGATGTCGTTGAACACCACGGCAACTTGACGGCTCCCTTCACCGCCAATCCATGAGGCATAGGCGGTAAACCAACGGTCAACGGAGGCTGTGTAGTATTCGGTACGCCTGCCTCTGCCGGAAATCAAGACATCACTGTAGAAGTCAAGCCACTCTTGTTCAAAATTGGGGGCGATTTCCAACAGCGTCTTGCCGACTGCATCGGTTAAGCCAGTTTGTTGCTCCCAGGCTGGATTCGTTTCCACAATCCGAAAGTCACAGGGATGACCTGATTCGTCAGGAATCATTTCCAGCAGGTTAAAGCCTTCGTCAATCGATGTGAATAGCGATCGATATTTTGCTTCTGATTCGCGCAATGCTTCTTCGGCGCGGGCACGTTCGAGGGGTGTCCAAATCCGCTCCGCCGTCTCGCGGATTAAATCCATTTCCAGGTCTGTCCAGGGGTGCGGGTGAACATCGTGAATGGCGAGTATGGCGACCAGCTTCCCTCCCCTGATCAACGGCACGCCAGCCCCTGCCCCGATCTGGTAGGTGCGATAGGCATCGCGTTCTTCGGCACTGATCCGCGGATCAACAGTTAGGTCGTCGCTCCTGTAGGGGCGTCCGGCGGCAAAATCCTCGTTAACAAAGGTGCCGAAAGCGTCTATCCGGTACTTCAAATCCAGCAGCGGCAAGCCGTTTGCATAGCCCACCCCGTCGGCACTATAGTATTCGCCGCTGCTGTCGCACTCGTGATACTGGGCGCGGCTCACGCCGAGATGCTCGCCAAGTAAGCGCATAGCAGCCGCTTTGATGTCATTCGGCTGCACGAATCGTTGCAGAATATCGTTGAGCTTCAGCAGAAACGCCTGCCGCTCCTGGTTCTCCCGCTCCGCCTCCTCAGCGAGGTGCAGCTTGGTCACCCTGGTGACCTGGTGAATGATGGCGGTGACCTGACCGGAGGCGTTGAGCAACGGCGCGTTGATCGCCAGCCACCAATGCGGCTCTAACCCGCCGTCAGGAGTCACAATGTCATATCGCGTGCGAGCCATCGCGTCCGGTCGTCGTGAGGTCAGGACGCGATCCAGGGAGAGTGCGAGTGCCTCCGAACCAAGGGTGCCTGGGCGGTTCGGGTCGTCGGTGAAGACATCAAAAAGCCTGCGTCCGATGAGTCCTTCCGGCGTGGTCAGGGTGGCGGCGAAATAGGCTTCGTTCGCGGCGGTGATGGTAAAATCCGGTGGGTTCGGTTCCAGCACCATGAACGGAACTGGCGATGCCGCAAACAGCGCGGCGTATTTTTCCTCGCTCTCGCGCAACGCTGCTTCGGCACGGGCGCGTTCGATGCGCGGGAAAACGCGGCTCGCAATTTCCTGCAAAAGCTCGATTTCGTCCGATCGCCAATCACGCGGTTCTCTGCTCGTTACGGTGATGTTTGCCACCCAGCGTCCGTGCTGCTGAAATGGAACAGTGACGAAGCTGCCGATTTTCAGCCGGGCGTAAGCCTCCGCGTTCGCGCGTTCGTCGCGTGCGGTGTTGCGGACGATGACCGTTTCGCCAGCGCGACCGGCGCGGGCGAATTCTTCGCCAAAATAATCCGCCAGCCGGAAGGTTTGCTTGAGACTCGAAACGTCTGCTGTGTTCCAGCCGTGATGTATAGTGGCTTCGTTTTTGGCTTCGTCAACGTCTGCAAAAATGCAGCCCGAAATTTGCAGGAATTCGCCGAGGCGCGTATCGACCGTTTGGATAATCTCGTCCGGCGCGGACAGCACAGATAAATCCTTGCCGATTTCGTTGAGAAAAGCGATGTTCGCTTCGCGGCGTTTGCGATCGGTAATATCCTCAAAAAGATTGGCAACCACCCTGCTTTCAGAGCCTCCCACCCGTGAGGTATGGGTTCGATACCATTGCTGAATACCTGCATGATAATTTTCATAACGGATGGGTTTGCCTGTTTTTACTACGCGGTCATAAGTTTCCAGCCAGTAGTCCTCGGAAGGAACAAACTCGCTGGTGAGCCTGCCTGCCACATTCTTTAAACCGGTTATTTTTTCAAATGCTGGGTTCGCCTCTAGCCAACGCATGTCAACAGGTTTGCCGCTATCGTCGTAGATCAACTCCAACACAGAAAGACCTTCCTCCATCGTCTCGAACAGCGATCGATATTTGGCTTCCGATTCACGCAACGCGACTTCGGCTTCAATGGCATCCGTATTGTCGATCGTCACGCCCACATGACCGAGATAAACGCCATTGGCATTAAAGAGCGGTTGGGCATAATTGTCGTGCCATCGCCACACCCCGTCATGCCGCCGAATGCGGTTGCGGTTGTGCCACAATCGCTGCTCGCGGACTGCTGCCAGATAATCAGCAATGTAAGATTCAGCATCGTCCGGATGAACTAAATTATGCCAACCCTCTCCGCGAATCTGCTCTGCACTCTTGCCCGTGAAATCTAGGAAATATTGATTGATGAAACGATTATTGCCCTGCGCGTCGTTATACCAAATCAGGGCAGGTGCCGTGTTCGCCAGCGTGCGAAACCGTTCCTCAGACTCACGCAATGCTTCTTCACTACGTTTGCGTTCCGTAATATCATAAGAGACCGCAAGCACAGCATATATTTCCCCATTTTCAGCCCGAAGCGGCGTTCCCCGTGAGATGTAAGTGCGATCGTGGGCATGGTGTTCATGCTCAAACGCCTCACCTGCAAGGGCTGCACGGTACATCGGCTCATAATTCGCGGCTAATTCGGGCGGCAGCACCTCGAAAATCGTATGCCCAACGAAATCTTCCGGTTTGAATCCGGCGATCGCTAATGCTTCTCCTTCCGCCAGCAAATAGCGGAGATTGCGATCGACTACAAACGCCGCCCCACCCGGAAGATTCGAGATCAGGGCGTGCGATCGCTCCTCCGCCTGTCTGCGTTCCACTATTTCTGCCTCTAAAGCCGCATTAGCCGCCAGCAATTCTCCTTTTTGGCGCTGCTTCAACAGCAAGACCGTGGCTGTAAAGTCTGCCAAACTCGTCATGATCCGCACGTCTTCAGAGTCAAAATGCCGTTGCTCATCATGAGACATAATCCAGATGGTGCCAAGGGCATGGTTATCCGCAATCAACGGCAACACCAACCCTTCTACAATCGGCGTGTTTGCTGCCTGTAAATCAGTAAAATACCGTTCGGGATGGGAATAAAGCTGAGGAGAACCGCGATCAAGACAGACTCCACAGGGGCTAAATTTACGGGGATTAGTGCCACCTACGTATCGTGCTAACGCTCCTGCTAATACATTCCAGCGAAAAACTTCTTCACCTGTTGGGGTTGTTTCTATTAAACTAACCCCTGCGGTTCCTGCATTGCACAAATCGAGTGCTATGTCAACTAAAGTTTGAAGCATTGTTTGGGGCTGATTTACCAACTGCCGCGCCAATGCGTGCAATGCCTGATTTTCTTTTAGTAAGTTTGCCGAACGAGGATTTCGCCGGGATAACTCCTCGGTGATGACAATATCTTTTAGTGTCACTGTATCTCTTTGAGGTCGTTGCATAGCGCTTATGGCTTCGGCTATATGGCAATAATTTTATTCGTCGGCAATTGAAACGATTTTAATTTCTGTAACACGATGCATGGGTTTTGTAGTTTTTTCAGTGGTCACAAATTCCTCTGCATCAACAGAGAGCGCAGCCGCGATGTGAAGCCCGTCCATTGCAGCTAGACCATAGGTGCAGGAAATGCGATTTCCGGTTTGGACAATTTGCTCTAGTTTGGTTGCCCAGAGGGTAATGCTGCTAAAAAAACACTCATAGAACTCTGCTTCTGCCTGTTGTTGGTTATAGATTGCTTTTGGTAGGGTTTCTAGCTGGATGAAGGCGCTGGAAGCAAATTCGCGATCGCGAGCGTTGAGGATGTGAAGTGCAGCTAGTGACCGGATTGTATTGGCACGAGCCGCCGCAATCAGTACACCAGAATCGATAAAAGTTCGAGTCATCTAATCTACTTCGCGCCAGCCGCCGCGACGCTCTCTTAGTTCCTGTTCAAGTTCTTCATCACTCAACAGGGGAGCGCCTGATGCAACGATACGTTGACGAATTTCCCATAGCTTTTTGCCAAGGGGAGTTTGTGGAACAAATTCCGGCTGGGGTTTTAACGATTGTGCGAATTGAATCACTTGATCTTGCGCTTCAGGGGAGAGTTCGCGCCAATATTCTAGTAACTGTTCTTCTTTACTCATAATAAGCTTATTCGAGTGAGCGCAAACTTAAAATCGAAATTCGACATTAGTTCTCACACCTATATCTCTAATTTAAAGCGTAGCTTGATAATCAATACTATTAAGCCAAACTTTTGCTGCTCCTCCTTTAATGTAACTTTAAAATCATTTAACAAAATGCCTGTTTGCTTTCTCGTTTTGTCTAAATGCTTTCTCAAAATGCCATTTTGCTTTCTCATTTTGGTGTTTTCCGCAGGCAAAAAGGCATATTGCTTACTCAAAATGCTTAAATGAGTTCTCATTTCGGTAAATCACGCACTCCTAAAGGTATTTTCCGCAAGCAAAAAGGCATATTGCTTACTCAAAATGCTTAAATGAGTTCTCATTTCGGTAAAACGCGCACTCCTAAAGGTATTTTCCGCAATGAAAAAGCCTAAATGCTTTCTTAATCTGCTTGAATGCTTTTTGATTCGGGAAATTTAAGGACTCTCTACTGATATCATCAACGGTAATTTGACGGTAAACTTTGCGCCTCGTCCAATTCCATCACTTGCTGCCTCAATTGTACCTCCGTGCAGTTGGACGAGTTGACGAGCGATCGCCAGCCCAATACCCAGCCCTCCTGGAGAATGACGGCTGGGTACCTCTGCTTGAGTGAAGCGATCAAAGACATAAGGGAGAAAATCAGGGCTAATGCCAACACCCGTATCACTCACGGTGATGTGAACTTCAGAGTCAAAGCGTTCCAGTCGAACGTTGACCCGTCCCCCTTCGGATGTAAACTTAATGGCATTTTCCAGCAGGTTGGCAATAATTTGTCGAATGCGATCGCCGTCTGCTATAACATCACCGAGTGCAACATTGGATATCGTCTCGGTCAGGTGAATGCCCTTTGCCTGGGCTGCTTTTTGGAATGCGAGCATCACATTCTGTACCAACGAAACCAAATCAACGAGTTGAGATTTTAATTGAAACTTTCCAGAGAGAATGCTAGAAACATCCAGCAAATCTTTCACTAGTTTTGCCTCAATCATGGCATTGCGCTCAATCGTTGCCAAAGCACGAGCCGTTGTGGTTTGGTCAAAGGATTTGGTTTGCAACAACCGTGCCCAACCGAGAATCGTCGCTAGTGGGGCTTGCAGTTCATGGGTGACGGTCATGAGAAACTCATCCTTAAAGCGGTTCGCAGATCGCTCAAAGCGCAGCCGTGCCAATTGGAGATGAGTTTCAACCCGTGCCATCAGTTCACGCGCCGAGAAGGGTTTGATTAAGTAATCATCTGCTCCCGTTGCCAAACCTTCGACCGTTGCCTCTTCTGTTGCTCGTGCCGACAGCAGAATAATCGGAATACTTTTTGTTTGAGGGTCAGCCCGTAGTGCTTGCAGCAATTGCAACCCATCCATCTCTGGCATCATGACATCGGTTAGCACTAAATCAGGAGGATTTTGCTGGATCAAACTGAGGGCGATCGCACCATTAGCAGCTGTCTCCACCTGCCATCGTTGGTTCAATAGCCGCTTCAGGTAACCACGCATATCCGCGTTGTCTTCCACCAGGAGAATGCGAGCAGAAGAAGGTGACAGGTGACAGGTGACAGGTGACAGGTTAAGATTCCTCCCTATTCCCCCAACCCTTTTCCCTTCTTGCGGTAGCCACCCCAACGCTTCCTCCACATAGGCAGTTGCATCTGTTGCCATTGAGGGTAGGGGCGGGTTTTGCAAGCCATCTTCTGATTGCCTTGAAGCATCTTTACTAAATCCGCCCGTACGAGATGAGCCAATCTGTTGAGGGGGGAGATGAGCAAACCCGGCTGGGATGGACACCTTAAAGCAACTGCCTTCTCCTTCAACGCTGCTAACTTGAATCGTGCCGCCATGCAGTTTGACCAATTCCTGCACCAGAGACAAGCCAATCCCCGATCCTTCAAAGCTCCGACCTTTAGCTTCTTTCACCTGATAGAACCGTTCAAACAAGTGAGGCAGTTCTGTGGCGGAAATACCAATGCCTGTGTCTTTTATGGTTAACTCAACTTGATTGTCAGCCAGCCTCAAGCGGACTGCGATCTTGCCTGCAAAGGTAAACTTAAACGCATTTGAGAGCAAATTGAGGACAATTTTCTCCCACATAGAGCGATCAACATAAACGGGCTGCGGTAGGGGTGGGCAATCCATCACCAGTTGCAAACCTGCCTGCTTGATGGCTGACTCGAATGAACTCGCTAGTTCTGTCGTTAAGGTTGCCAGATCGGTCGGTTCATACACTGCCTGAATGTGACCTGCTTCGATGCGGGAAACGTCAAGCAGAGTATTAACGAGCTTCAGCAGCCGAATTGCGTTGCGATGTGCCAGTTGCAGTTGCGATCGTTGGGCAGAACTCAGAGGGTGGGCAAGATCGCTCAAGGTCTCTTGAATCGAACTCAGCAACAGGGTCAGGGGGGTACGAAACTCATGACTCACATTACTGAAAAATATCTGCATTGCTTCTTGGGCGCGTTTGCGATCATCTTCGGTGCGCTTCCGTTCCGTGATGTCGGTGAACAGCACCGCGACGCGGCGGCTTCCCGAATCGCCTAGCCGGAAGATATTGAGGTCGAAGACCCGGTTTAGGTTGTCCTCCGTCATCTCAATGCGTAACGCTTCGCCCGTCTGAGCCACCTGACCATACATCTTCGCCCACTGCGGGTTTGGCGTGCCGAGGATCTGGGTCGCCGTTCGGCCGACCGGGTACTCCATCCCGGTGTGCTTCATGAAAGCGGGGTTCACCTCTAGGAAGAGGAAGTCGCTCCAAGATCCCTCCTTGTCGCGGATGACCTCGACGACCGCGTAAGCCTCGTCCATTGAGTTGAACAGCGCGCGGTACTTCTCCTCCGAGACGCGCAGGGTTTCTTCGGCGCGGGCGCGTTCGATGCGGATGTAAATTCGCTCGGCGAGTTCCCGAATCAGTTCGACTTCATCTTCGCGCCACTCGCCCGCTTCGGAGCGTGCGATGGTTAACAAAAATTTCCAACGCCCGTCTTTGAGGAAAGGCGCGTCAACAATTGAACCGAAGCCAAGCTCGTCCCACATTTCAAACGTCGGGTTGAGCATCGGATTAGTCCGCGTATCGTTGATGGCCGAGAGCTTACCCGCCGCGTAATGTCGCCTGCCTTCTTCGTTCAGGAAAGCCGAGATGCGGTGTGTGCCGAATAAGTTGGGCATTGAGTCGTCGCGCCGCCAGGCATAGATGCACTCGATGCGGTTGGCTTCCTCGTCAACGACGGAAAAATTGCAGCGCGAGGGATTGAGAAAATCGGCCAGCCGTTTGCCGACCCGCTCCATAATCTCCTCGATGCTCAACAGGGGTGTAAAATCCGCGCTCATCTCGGCTAAAAAGGCGAGGTTCGCTTCCGTGTGTTTGCGATCGGTGATGTCCCGGAAAAGAACTGCGACACGGCGCAGCGTTTCGTCGCCGAGACGCAAAATTTCAATGTCGAACCAACGGTCAAACGCGGGCGAGTGCTGCTCAAGTCGCTCCGATTCGCCTATGGCAACGATTCGTGCCAAAAGGTCGTTCCAGGATTGTTCGACTTCCAGGAGCAACTCGCTTGCCAATCTACCCCGCGCATCGGTTAAGCCAGTGTGTTTTTCCAACGCCGGATTCGCTTCAAGGATTTGATGGTCAACAGGCTGTCCGTCTTCGTCATACAACACTTCGATGCTGCAAAAGGCTTCGTCCATCGAATTTAACAGCGTGTGGTATTTTTCTTCAGATTCGCGCCAAGCAATCTCCGCCCGCTTGCGCTCAATGATCTCAGCCTCCAATCTGGAATTTGCTGCCAGCAATTGGTGGGTTTGTCGCCCCTCTAGCAGCAGTGCGGCGGCTGTAAAGTCTGCCAGACTGGACATCACCCGCACATCTTCACAGTCAAAGTGCCGCTGCTCATCGTGGGATAGAATCCAAATCGTGCCGAGGGCATGGTTATCTGCAATCAACGGTAGTATTAATGCTTCAACGATGGGAATGTTTGCTGCCTGTAAATCAGTAAAATACCGTTCAGGATAGGAATAAAGCACAGGAGTACCGCGTTCAAGGCAAACTCCACAGGGACTAAAGTCACGCTTTGTAGTGCCGCCTACGTACTGTTCTAATGCTCCTGCCAACACATGAGCGCAAAAGACTTCTTCACCAGTTGGTGTCATTTCTAGTAAACTGACCCCTGCACTTTGGGCACAGCATAAGTCGAGCGCCATGCCAACGATGCTCTGGAGCATCGTTTGGGGCTGATTTACCAACTGCCGAGCCAATGCGTGCAATGCCTGATTTTCTTTTAGTAAGTTTTCAGCACGAGGATTTCGACGGGACAACTCTTCGGTGATGAGAATATCCTCTAGCGTGACTGTATCTGTTTGAGGTAGTTGCATAGCGCTTATAACTTCGGCTATTTGGCAATAATTTTATTGCTAAAAAAACTCATAAAACTCTGCTTCTGGCTGTTGTTGGTTGTAAATTGTTTTTGGTAGGGGTTTTTAGCTGGATGAAGGCACTGGAAGCAAATTCGCGATCGCGATCATTGAGGATGTGCCCACCTTTTACTACTTTCTCTTTAATGTAACTTTAAAATCATTTAGCAAAATGCCTGTTTGCTTTTTCATTTTGTTTAAATGCTTTCTCAAAATGCCTGTTTGCTTTCTCGTTTTGTTTAAATGCTTTCTCAAAATGCCATTTTGCTTTCTCATTTTGGTGTTTTCCGCAGGCAAATTGTCTTATTGCTTACTCAAAATGCTTAAATGAGTTCTCATTTTGGTAAATCGCGCACTAATTTTGGTGTTTTCCGCAAATCAAAAGCCTAAATGCTTTCTCAATCTGCTTGAATGCTTTTTGATTCGGAAAATTTACGGACTCTCTACTGATATGATCAACGGTAATTTGACGGTAAACTTTGCGCCTCGTCCAATTCCGGCACTTGTTGCCTCAATAGTACCACCGTGTAGTTGGACGAGTTAACGAGCGATCGCGGCTTTCTTGCTTTCGGTACAACTATCCATCTTTCCTGGGAAAATCTACTAAAGTTCTCATAACAGTTATCAGTAAACAGTTATCAGTTATCAATACATCTGACAACTATATAACTGTTCTCTCTTGCCTCCTGCCTCCTGTCTTATCCTCGTCCAGCCAGCTGTGCCACCATTGCTACTAACTCTGTTGGTTCAGCAAGTTTGTGTAAATGCGATTGAAAACCTGCTTTTATTGCTTTTGCTCTGTCTTCTGCAAGATAAGCAGTCAAGGCAGCAGTGGGAATTTGCCATCCTTTCTCTGCTTCTAGTGCTTTAACTTTGCGAATTAAAGCATAGCCATCCTCATCGGGCATCCTGATATCACTGATGATGACATCGGGGCGCGATCGCTCCAAAACTTCGAGTGCCTCGGCAACAGAGTTGACTGCTGTTACTAAAATTCCATGTTGCTCCAACACTGTAGTAATAAATTCGCGGGCGTCGGCTTCATCATCTACAAACAGTACCTGCAAGCCATCGAGCGAACGAGGAGTTTCTACAGCTGCTGCCTCTGGCAGCAGCTGACTCGCTATTGCCTGGAGTTGTAAATTTGCCTGCTTGTACTTAGTAACATCGCGTATGCTAATCTGTAGCGAAATTATTGGCCCAGCAGTATTGCGGATCGGTGCTACCATCAGCGCTGCATCAAAAGGTTGACCGCCACGCGGACAAATAACCATTTCCCACTCTTGTACAGAGTCTAATTGGGACAACTGATTTAGTTTGGTACGAAAGAGCGATCGCTCTGCTTCAGCGACAAAATTGGCTAATGGTTTGCCAATCAGGAAGTTGGGCAAGACGTTAAATAATGCGCCAGCAGTGCGGTTAGCTTTCAGAATCATTCCTTGGGCATTTATGAGCAAATAGGCATCAGGTGCAAAATTAAACAGCTCGTAATAATACTGACGTTCTATTGCCAAATACTCATTTTGCTGGAGCAGTTCGTCCTGAATATCTTCCAGTGCTTCTAAGCTTGTCTGCATTTCTTCTTGCTGTAATTGGAGGTTCCCTAAAGAGGCGACGATCTCCTCCATTGCTTCAGCTACTTGTTGCTGCTGTGTTGGTGTTAGGTCAATATATTTTTGCAGCGCCTCTATCTGCTGACGGATAATTTTGATATGCCGAGTAAATTCTTCTTCGCTCACAACTAGGTTGAAAATAGGGG
>NZ_AJLN01000072.1 GCF_000317285.1 Chlorogloeopsis fritschii PCC 6912
GGCTAGGGGCTAGGGATTAGGGGCTAGGGAAAAGAAAAATCACGCTGGAAATTTACTTATAAATAGCAGTGTTATTTTACTTCTGTCTTTATTATGAATTACCTTAAAGGGCGCGATCGCTAATCCCAGGTTGTATATTTTCAGTCAGTTACATTAATATCAATGAGCAAAGCAATTACGAATTACCTCAAGCGCAATCCCACCATTTTTGGTAATTACTCGCTCCAGTTCAAAATCTCTCGGATTTGTTTCACCAACTCCAGAGCCTTAAAGGGTTTTGCGATCGTTCCTTTTACACCTAAATCGATAAATTGCTGTTGTTCGCTTACCTTTGCTTTCGCTGTCAATAAAATGGTTGGGATTTGCTCAGTTACAGGATTAGCCTGTAGCTGCTCAAAAGTTGCCAATCCATCCATTTCAGGCATCATCAAATCTAGAATAATTGCATCAGGCTGTTGAGTTTGGGCTATTGCTAACCCTTCAGTACCAGAAGCCGCTGTTAACACATCCCATCCTGCCGCTGCCTCCAAAGAAAATTGGATGATTTCGCGAACACCATCTTCATCGTCAATCACTAAGATGCGCTTGGTTGTCATAGCACACATCCTCTGCTAAACAGCCAGGTAACGTAAAGTAAAAACTGCTACCTTTACCAAAGATACTCTCAACCCAAATTTGTCCCCCGTGCTGTTGTACGATACTTCGACAAATGGCTAAACCTAAACCAGTGCCTCCTTTTTTACGGGAATCAGAGGCATCAACCTGCTGAAAACGCTCAAAAATACTTTCCAGCTTCTCAACTGGAATACCGCGCCCTTGGTCTTTTACCTCGAACAATATACTGTTGGGATTAACTAACTCCGATTTTACAGTCAACCAGACTGTAGAACCTGGGGGTGAAAATTTAATTGCATTACCAAGCAGATTTGTCAGCACCTGGATAATGCGATCGCTATCAACATCCAATTTAATGTTTTGGGAAGAAACGGATAAAGTAATTTCGGCTCGATTTGCCATTAATTGCATTGATTCTGTGGCTTTAATTAATAAATCACTAGCATTGCAAGGCTGTTTCTTTAAATGAATCTTGCCTGATTCCAAACGTTCGAGTTCGAGGATATCGTTGACAAGCCGCACTAGGCGATCGGTACTTTCTGCTGCAATATCAATTACACGCTTACCTTTGTGAGATTGAGCATCTATCAAACCGCTGGAAAGCAAATTCAAAGCACCGTGTATGGATGTGAGAGGGGTGCGTAGTTCGTGGCTGACAACAGAGAGAAATTCATCCTTCATCCGTTCTATAGCCTGACGCTCGGTAATATCTTCGCCGATGCTCATCGTACCAATTGCATCACCCTGCAAATCTCGTAGCAAGGTATTATTCCAGGCAATTAGCCTTTCTTCGCCAGATTTGGTCAGAATGGGGTTTTGATAGTGGGGGTGAAAATTTTGCTCTAATACTTCTTGAAAACACTTCTCTATCGGTTGTTTTTGGTAGCGGGGAATAAAATTTTCAAACCAATCTTTACCGATGACTTCCTGTTGCGTGTAACCAGTTAATTCCAAGAAGTAGGGATTTACATACTCTACCTTGCCATTGCGATCCAACCCCACAACTACTAAACGCACATTTTCTAGGAGGGAACGCCAGCGCCGCTCTGCTTCGCGTAAGGTTGCTTCGATTTGCTTTTGTTGAGTAATGTCGCGAGCAATAGTAGAAAGCAGTTTAATTCTGCCATCTGGTGATTTGTGGGCAATAACTAGTTGGGAAACTGGTATTTCTCGTCCATCGTGGCTCAAAAAAGCTGTTTCGCCAACCCAGACTCCGCTGCTCATTGCTGCTGGAATTCCTTCATTGTGGACAAGTTCGTAAGCCCATTTTGGGTAAGCATCGGCAATGGTAAAGTTAGGAAACTCCTCACTTTCTGTAAATCCAAACATCTTCCGGGCAGCCTTGTTCATGTAGCTTACCCGCTCATCGAGACTAGCAGTGCCAATGATATCCGAAGCGGCTTCAATGATGGCAATTAGCTTTGCTCGCTCCTCTTCTATGAGTTTGCGATCGGTGATATCGTCTACTACATAGGAGTATCGGGAGCGCCCGCTAGAGGCTTTGCCAATAAAACAGACGGTAGCCGACAAGTATCTAATATCTTTACCGATATTGTGATTGTACTCAAAGCGGACAGGGTGATTGGTGCGTTCGCTTTCCTGATAGTACGCTATCCACTGGCGAATGTGGGATTGAGGAGCTCCCAATTCGCTGGCTCGTCGATTCTGCATTGCCGCAGGCGTAGTTCCGAAAAAATTGGCGCTGGTTTGATTATCGGAAAGATGCAGGATGTCATCCTCTAAGAGTTCCACAACACCCATCATCATCGAGGAACTATTGTAAAAGCTCCGCAAAATTGCTTCCTGCTCGCGCAGCGCTTCCTCTGCTTGCCTTCGCTCTGTCATGTCGGTATGCGAACCTGCCATCCGCATGACGTTACCCGCTTCATCCCAAAGTGCCTGCCCCCGATCGAGAATCCATTTATAGGTGCCGTCTTTGCACTGCACTCGGTGTTCGCTAATGTAAAACGGCGTTTTCTTGGCAAAATGGTCTTGGATAACTTGGGTTACCCATTCTAAATCATCGGGATGAACCCTTTTTGCCCATTCATCCAAATGATTTGAAATCTCACAATCTTCATACCCAAGCATTTCCTTCCATCGAGTAGAAAAGAATACTTCGTTAGTTTTGACATTCCAATCCCAAATACCATCATTATTGCCGCGTAAAGCCAGTTGCCATCGCTGCTCACTCTCTCGTAGTGCTTCAAGCGCCCGCTTGCGTTCTGTAATGTCTTGAATCTGCACGACAAAGTACTTTGGCTGCCCGTGGGCGTCACGTACTAACGAGACACTTAGCAAAATCCAAACAACTTGTCCGCATTTATGAAAGTATCGTTTCTCCAATTGATAAGAGCGAATTTCACCAGCTAAAATTTGGCTCATGTAACCGAGATCGGTTTCTAAGTCATCTGGATGGGTGATTGCCTGAAATGTCATTGTCAGCAATTCCTGCTCCGAATACCCGACAATTTCGCACAGAGAACGGTTGACTTGCAGCCAGCTACCATCGAGTGAAACCAATGCCATCCCAATTGCAGCGTGTTCAAATGCTCCATGAAAGCGCTCTTCACTTTCTCTAAGCGATTCCTGTGTAAGCTTGTACTCTGTAATGTCAGTGTTTATTTCTAAAATTGCAATTGGTTTACCCTCTTCATCTCGCTGTAGTGCCCAACGACTAGCAACAATCATTGGTGAGCGATCGCGTTTAATTTGTTTTAGCTCTCCTTCCCAGTAACCTTGACGAAACAGTTCGCGTTCAATATCTGCTAAGGGTTGAGGGAATTGTGTTTGCAGCAGTGCGTGAATATTTGCTCCTAGTGCCTCTTGTTGCGAAAAGCCATACCTTTCCTCAGCGCCACGATTCCAAAAAGTAATTTTATTGTTCAAATCGCGAACTACGATCGCCTCCCGTGCTAAATTCAGGAGCTGTGCTTGCTCCCTTAACATGATTGCTTGCTTTCCAAACGCCTCTAATGTCTGCTTGTGTTTGCTGAGGTTATTTTTCAGTTCTTGGTTGGCTGTCTCTACTACTTGGGTAAGCAGCTGTTTTTGTTGCTCTGCTTGGCTTTGGCATTCACAATTTACTTTTTGGCGATCGCAGCACAAAAATTCTGCTAGAGCAGGCTCCTCCTGCAATAGACTATGAAGATGGTCTTGCGATCGCTTGTCGGCTGTATATTCATCTGCTACTTCCGGATGGGCTTCCATCCAGAAATGACACGTTTTGATGTAAGCAATTAAGGCTATAAGATGCTGATAATTCTCGGCTTTCAACAAGCGCCGGAGTTCATTTCGATAGGAGCCAGCACTGTCTTTTCCCAGAAAAATCAAGGCACAACAGTAAAGTAAAGCTTCTTCTAATGCCGAGTCTAGCTCCGGCAAAAGCTTTTGTTTTTCAGGTAGGGCATTTAGTACACGCAGGTGTTTGTCGTTCTCTACTTCTTCTATATGAGACGATTCCAGTAGCTTTAATATTTGGCTTGCTTTCATCCCTAAGGAGCGCAAAGAACAGCTATGACAAACCATGCAGTAGGGAACTAAACAGTAGCGCGAAAGGTAAGCAGAAAGCTTTTCCTTGAACAGAGTGGGCAAGGGATTGTTTACATAAGCACTCAAAGTCTGTTGCCATAAGTTTTCCAACACCTGAGAATTTTGCTGTGCTGGACTAAAAAAAGGAGGAAAAAACCCAAATTTATCTTTTATTTCTGCTTTGAGTTGTTTATTATTTAGCATATCTTAATTAACTTTTTAATTTTTAATAGCTTATTTATTCAAAGTATGTGTAATTATTGTTATTAAATTTTTATTAATTTTAGAGACTAAAAATAGAAGCTTAAAATAGAGTGAAATTTACAGCTATATTTAACACTATAATTTATTTGATAAATAAAAATATCTAAAATTAAAAGTAGATAAAAATTTATCTAGTTTACCTAATTAGAAAACCCTTAGTGATAAACATATACATTCACTGAAATATTATCGATTTTCTCTTTAGTTAGTTTGTTTAATTTAGGTAAAAACAGAATAAAATCAGCCTAATACCTGATTTCTTCCAGATTCCTTAGCTTGGTACAATAAAACATCAGCAGCCCGATACAGTGCTTGCAAGTCAGCACCATCTTTGGGAAATTCAGCTACTCCGCCACTAAAGCTGACGCTAAACCTTCGATTTTTAGCATCGGCAAACTCCTGTTGGCTAAAGATTTCTAGAACTTCTGTTAGCCGCTTTGCACCACAACTTCTAGTAGTACCATATAAACCGAGAATAAACTCTTCGCCACCCCAGCGGGCTACTACATCTTCACTGCGAAAACTCTGCTTTAACAGTTCTCCTAATCTTCTAAGTACTTGATCTCCAGCATCATGACCGTATTGGTCATTAATCTGCTTAAAATGGTCTAAGTCTAGTATGGCAAAACATACAGGTTGAGTTTGACGTTCGGCTAGATGCAAAAGTTGACTAAACTGTTGGACGGATTTACGGCGATTGGTAAGACCGGTTAATTCGTCAATTTCTGCTAATTTGTGTAAAATTTGTGTTCGTTCTAGCCGATTTAGCACGCGGGCAATCAGCTCTGGCCCTACAATCGGTTTATTGATGTAGTCGTCTGCACCTGATGTAAATACGCGCTGCACGGTTTCCCGATCTGTATGAGCTGATAGAAACAGTATGGGTAAATCATTCCAGCGCGAGTCATTACGCACCACTTGACATAGATCTATGCCGCTTAACTCCGGCATTTCCACATCCAGAATGAGCAAGTCAGGGTTAGACTGCTCCAGCGTACTCCAGAATTGCTGCGGTTCATCTAGTAGTGTGAGTTTAAATCCCCAAGGTTCTAGTAAAGAGCGCAAAAAATCTAAAACTTGTGGATCGTCATCTACAATCATTAGCTTTGCTGATGGCTGACTAGATTGTTGCAGTACCGAAGCGATCGCATCCATAACCTGCTCAATTGAAACAGGCTTCTGGAAAAATCCCCTGCCGCCAAGCCTTGCGACTTTCACGCGATCGGCGAAACTCTCAGTAGCTGTAAATACCAGCACAGATACGGGCGGCTCTTTAGTTGTCAATTCTGCTAATAGTCTAAAGCCATTCTCTGCTGACTCTTTAAAGCACAAATCTAATAAAACTACATCTGGTAGGGCTTTGGCTATAGCTTGTCTAGCTTGGAATAAATCTGTAGCAACTTCTGCCAACATTCCCCTGATCGTAGCTTCTGCAATTAACTGTTCAGCTAGCACTGCATCGCCATCAACAATCAACAATCGGGCTTGCTGCTCAAAATTAGTTGATTCAGGCGCTTGAGGCTGTAAAATGACTGGTGCTTGCCCTAACTCTTGCCGCAATGCCACAACCAGTTGAGAAAGATACTTCATTTGCGCGGGGAGAAGCTTTTGTTGCTCTTCAAGTATCTGTTCAATCTCGCGGGATAAGCGAGAGGCTTCATCAAAGCCAAAACTGCCTAGTGAACCTACCAGTATATGCGCTTCTTTGAGAGCTTGTTGTCGTAATTCTTCTGTAAGTGTGCTTTGTAGCAACTCTGCCACAGCTTGTTCTACAACTGTAATGTGATTAACATATTTTTCCTTATGCTTTTCCCATAAGTCAGATATGTCTAGAGCAATCTGCTGCCAAGTGTGGGAATTTTCAATTTTGGAGTTTTCTGCTGTGTGCGCCTCTGTAACTTGACTATCGATGTTCGATTCTCTTGGTTTGAGCCGATAACCAAGTCCGTAGACTGTCTCTATTAAATCAGTTCCTGCCCCGGCTTTTTTGAGTTTTTGCCGTAAACTCTTGACGTGTGCCCTAACAGTATTTTCTGAGGGAAAATCTTCAAATGGCCATAGATGATCCAGCAAGGCACTTTGACTAAATATTCGGTGGCTGTGACGCAACAAAAGTTCCAGCAGAGCATACTCTTTAGCAGTGAGGTGTAAAAGTTGCCCCTCATAAGTAACCTGGCAGTTACTAGGATCAAGACGCAGAAAACCCCACTCGATCGCAGGCTCTAAAATTGAACTGCCCCTTCGCAACAAAGCACGTACCCTAGCCAATAATTCCTGCAAGTCAAAGGGCTTGGTTAAATAGTCATCTGCTCCAGAATCTAGTCCCATAACCTTATTAGTAACGGCATCCTGAGCAGTCAACAGGAGAATTGGGATGTGATGCAAGTGTGTGTTCTTTGCTTGCCGAATACGTTTGCAAAAGCTAATGCCATTTAGTTTTGGCAGCATTACATCCAACAAAATTAAATCATAGGTAAATGCTTCTACTAGTTCCCAACCCGCCTCACCGTCAGCAGCAAAATCAACCAAGTAATGCTGCGTCGTAAGAGTTTTCTGAACTATTTGAGCAAAGCTTTCATCGTCTTCTACTAACAGAATTCTCATAGTGGATAGTTATTTTTACTTAATCGTTGACCACTATAAGGAATCACCCTTATTGAAAGCCACTACAGTTATTTCAAACCAGCCCTAGCTTCTTCAAGTTTATTAACAAAGCACTGTGGATATGCTGAAAAGAAACAATTTGTTGTGGTCATAAGGCGATTCTGTAGTTTTGGCATTCACAAAATCTTCACATTGATGCCCTAATGTCAGGATATCGCAGTGAATAGGTTTAATTTTCGCGTCAAGTGTGGCAGTCAAGGCAATTGAAAAGCAATGAGTATGTGCATATCCAGTAGCCGCGAGGCTAACGTTGAATTAGCAGTGGATGTTTTCAAAGCTCAAAATCCAGCATTAATAATCTCTCTCAAAAACTTTCTCACCGTTTTACCAAATTCTCTATGTATTGAAGAAGTTTTGACAGCAGCCATCTATGGGCTATCGGAGTCAGATCCTGATACTTGTAGCTGGATTTTGAATAATTTCTGTTATTTAGAACCAGAACTCGATTTACTCAAAGTAGCAAGAAATTTGGCACAAATAAAACTTCAGAACCAGGGATTAATAATAGGTCAAGATTTTTGGTTTGAATCAAGTGGTCGTCTACATATCAATGAACAGGAAAATACCGACATAATGCTTAATATTTCAACTAGCGATCGCCTGCTTTTAGAAAAAATTCTTCAAATTTGTAATTAAATTTAATGCTTATCGCCTTGCTAATCCTAAATCTTTTAGCATCAGTACTATTGAAGGAACAGGATATAAATATTACTACAAAATCAATATATCCTTCCAAAGTTTAGAAATAGCATATTTATTGAATAACAACAGTTCATAAATATTAAGATAATCAAAAATTTTTTAATTCTGATTATTCACAAAATATTCACAGTTAACTACTAAATTCAAAAATCAGATAATCAATTCTAACCAATTTATTGAGTTAGCAGAATTACTTGCTTTGGTTGTAGCTATTACCTAGACTAACCTTGATTTTTTAGCTTCTGGTAATTACCCTAAGACTTCAAATTAACTAGCTCAACCACTTTTAAGCTTCAAAGGAGAAGTTTAATGAAAAAGATTTTAATGATTGAAGATAATGAAGATATTCGTTTAATATTTTGTGAAATTCTTACATTAGAAAATTTTCAAGTCATGTGTGCTGAAAATGGTTTAATTGGCTTAAAACTAGCCAAAAACCAGCATCCTGATTTAATTCTTTCTGACCTTCATATGCCTGAACTTAATGGGTATGAAGTTCTAGAAAAATTACGAAATGATGTTTCTACAGCCAATATTCCTTTCATCTTTATCACATCTGAGGAAGATTATGATTACCGTTGCCGTGCGTTGCTGTTAGGAGCAAATGGTTATCTCATCAAACCTGTGGATATTTGCGAACTATTGAATGCAATTACAACTCAACTCACGTCATGAGGACTGGGGGCAAGGTGATTGGGGATTGGGTACTGGGGATCGGGGATTGGGGAGTGT
>NZ_AJLN01000073.1 GCF_000317285.1 Chlorogloeopsis fritschii PCC 6912
TAGTCCCTAGTCCCTAGCCCCTAGCCCCTAGCCCCTAGTCCCTAGCCCCTAGCCCCTAGCCCCTAGTAATCTAAGATGGTGCGACGCTTGGCGACAACACTACTACAGCTAAAAAATTAATAAAACTTATGTTTTATGATAAAATCGTAGTTATATCTACCTATTTCTTGCAAAATAACGCAATAACACTAGATTGCTTGATAAATTTTAGATACGGCAGAAAGGCAGTCGCAGAAAGTTGCCATTCAGAACTGCCTTTCGTGCTGAAAAACCAACAAACTATGAACCTACCAATCATGACATTTGGTAGGTGTCTTTTTTATTATCTAATTGCAGTTACCGAATTTATAAAATGCAGTTACTGCATTAACATACTGTAATAATTTAGTCCTTCTCAATGCATTAGATAATCTTGGCTGTATTTGTTGGATAATTGGGTAGAAATTACCTGTCCTGGGTTCTTGCCACCATTACCCTGCCATCAATGAAAAAAGCAGTTCGCAAAACCCTAGCGCCGCGCATGATTAACCCTAAAGGCGGCTTTAACGTTGTGCGTAAAGGTGTATCAAATTCCTATTGGGGGGACTTATACCATTGGTTACTCTCTCTCTCATGGCCTAAGTTTTTAGCGCTGATTAGTTTAGGATATTTAGTCGTTAACGCTCTATTTGCCTTGGCATACTTAGCAGGTGGAAATGGAATTGAAAACGCACGTCCGGGTAACTTCCTAGATGCCTTTTTTTTCAGCGTTCAAACTATGGCATCCATCGGCTATGGAGCCATGTTCCCCAAGACAACATATGCTCATGTCTTAGTCACCATCGAATCGTTGATCGGACTGATGGGGCTGGCGGTGGGAACTGGACTGATGTTTGCTAGATTTTCGCTTCCTAAAGCACGAGTCACATTTAGCCGTGTAGCGGTAATTGCACCCTACAATGGTATACCGACATTAATGTTTCGAGTGGCAAACGAACGGCAAAATTGGATTCTAGAGGCACAAATCCGGGTGACTTTAGTACGCAATGAAATCACCGTCGAAGGAGATATGATGCGGCGATTTTATGATATGCAACTACTTCGCAGTCAAACACCGCTTTTTGCTTTGACTTGGACAGTCATGCATCCAATTGATGAGAATAGTCCCCTGTATGGAGTCACACTAGAAAACATGATTGAAGATGAGATGGAACTAGTAGTGACTCTCACTGGACTTGATGAAACCGTATCCCAAATTATTCATGCCCGTCACTCGTTTATTGCTGGGGAAATTTTTTGGAATATGCGCTTTGTAGATATTTTATCCAAGACGCGAGAAGGTCGGCGCACTATAGATTATTCCTGCTTTCATGATGTTATACCGATAGAATAAGGCAGTGGTTCGACTTCGCTCACCAACTGTCAGGGGGCAGAAGGTTGTAATTTGCATGAAAAATTTTACATCTCGTATGGAGGCGGTGCAGTCGCCCATTATTCCTGTGGTAGGAGAATTGATTAAAAACTCTCCTGGTACTATTTCCCTTGGACAAGGTGTAGTTTCTTATAGCCCACCACCGGAAGCCATTGAACTGTTACCCCAATTCCTTGCTGAACCAACTAATCATTTATACAAAGCTGTTGAGGGAATCCCCCCTTTATTAACAGTATTAGCAGCAAAATTACAAAGCTTTAACGGTATTGAAATTAACGATGAAAACCGCATAGTTGTCACCGCAGGTAGCAACATGGGATTTATGAATGCCATTCTTGCTATTACTTCGGTGGGAGATGAAATTATTCTGAACACACCTTATTATTTCAACCACGAAATGGCAATTATAATGGCGGGGTGTCGCCCGGTACTGGTGGAAACGGATGAAAATTACCAGTTACGTGCTGATGCGATCGCCCAAGCTATTACCCCAAAAACACGGGCAGTGGTGACAATTTCCCCAAATAATCCGACTGGGGCTGTATATTCAAAGTCTCTTTTAGAGCAAGTAAATCAAATTTGTCGCGATCGCGGTATTTACCATATCAGCGATGAAGCTTATGAATACTTTACCTACAATGGCGTCAAGCACACTTCTCCAGGTGCTTTCCCAGGCAGTAGCGAATATACTATTTCCCTCTACAGCCTTTCTAAAGCCTACGGTTTTGCTAGTTGGCGCATTGGCTATATGGTAATTCCAAAACACTTGCTTGTTGCTGTCAAGAAAGTTCAAGATACAAATTTAATTTGTCCGCCCGTAGTTTCTCAGTATGCAGCTTTGGGTGCTTTGCAGGCAAAACAGGAATATTTGAGCAAAAATATTGAAGCGATCGCTCAAGTGCGAGAATTAGTACTTGAATCTCTTAACCGTCTTGAAGGTTTATGTACCATTGCTCCTGCCGATGGTGCATTCTATTTTTTTCTCAAAGTTAATACTCAAATTGATAGCTTTGAGTTAGTTAAACGATTGATTCAAGAACATCAAGTAGCAGTAATTCCTGGTACAACCTTTGGCATGAATCACGGTTGTTATTTGCGGGTGGCATACGGTGCATTACAAAAAGAGACGGCAAAAGAGGGAATAGAAAGATTGGTAAGAGGTTTAAAAAAGATTGTTAGTACGTCTTTTCTTTGTGTTCTTTGCGCCCTTTGTGGTTCGTTTCCTTCTTGCGCGTTAGCGCATCTTTATACAAAATTGGTATAAATAGAAGGCAGCTATACTGATGTTACGAGGCTGTAGACGCGTAAGCGACTCACGAAGTTAGGAAATTAGGACAAGAGAAAAATTTTGCTCCTTGTATCCTTATCCTCTTATGTATACAGATTAGTTAAAGCTACTAAGGACTTAAGAAGAAGGTATCGAAAACGGAAAAAGTTAGTTTATTTGTGTCTTTATAGCCTTGGTTGTTCTTCTAATATCAAGATATAGTTTATAGTAAAATCTACTTAGTTCAGACATCTAAAATCGTACCAATGCCAATTATTAATAAATTAATTGAAATAGACACTAACCAGGGAATTAATATTCATAACATCACTCCTCAAATTGAGACAGCTATTTCTTCAACACCAATTCAAAATGGTCAAGTATTAGTTTTTTCTCGCCATACAACAACAGCTTTAGCTATCAATGAAAACGAAGAAAGATTATTAGAAGACATCAAAGTTTTTTTGCAGAAATTAGCACCAGAATCAGAGCGTTACTTACATAATGACTTGCATTTAAGACCAAATATACCACCAGATGAACCAATAAATGCTCATTCTCATCTGATGGCAATGATGCTAAATAATAGCGAAGTAATTCCTATTGTTGATGGTAAATTAGCGTTGGGAACCTATCAGTCTATCTTGTTTTTTGAATTAGATGGGCCTCGTAAAAGAACTGTATTGTGTCAAATTTCTGGAGAATGAAAAATTATTATTACTTACACTTCCAAGATTGAATCAAAGGATTGGCAGTATTTAATAATTGATTAAGTGCAGTAGATGCCTCTGGTTGATGGCGAACATGGGCATCAATAAATAAACCAATCATATCTGCCATCAATAACCGACTTGGTTCAGCAGGTTGAGTAGCTGGAAAATCTAGAAATGCTCTACCCGTGGTAGAGTCGAAGGGTTCAACAAATGTGAAATGATTTGCTCCTTCTATGAATACCAGATAGCTATCATTTCTCCCTCCAGAAATCGCTTCTTGGAATGTACGTGTGACAGAAGTGGTTGCATCACCTGAACTGATGCCATAGCGATCGCTACTATTCGCAATTACCCCATCACAAGTTCCCCCGATTAATAACATGGGTAAAGAGTCTGGTAAGGGCAAAATCGTACCTGGTTTGTACCCCAACATTATCGTCCCCATAGTGTGGGCAGCATAAGCAAAAGATGCTACAACCTGCGGGAAAAACTGCGGACTTGCATTTTCTATCGCCACTCTGCCACCTGCGGAGTGCCCACCTAGAACGATCTGTTCCAAATTAAGCATCCCAGCCAGGATTCCCTCTGCCTGTAGCTTTTCTAATTTAGTTAGCAGTGTGGGCAAAGCAGAAGCTGTGGGAGCAGTACCATAAATTTCTGGTTTCCACGCGGTAATATCCACTCCTGGGGTAAGGCTAACTATCCCTGGAAGATTCTCTCCAACCCAGTTAAATGTAACTACTACCAATCCACGTTCCGCTAATTTAACAGCCAGCCATTGGTAACTATGGGCTTCACAATTAACTCCATTGAAGAAAATCACCACAGGAAAGGGTGCCATTTGTGGATCGGCAGGCACAATTCCCATATCCTTTTCTAGGTGACTTCCCGACATCTTGGCTGGATATAGAATTTTCAGAAGAATAGTATCGTAAGGAGATTGAGCATTATCGACTTTTGCGGCTTGAAAAAAAGCACGAACAGTCATGTCACCATATTTCTTACGCACTGCAATCAAATTTTAACTGCTCATCGTCATTTTCTCAAATTCTTGCATCCAAGCGAAATTCTTCAAACACAGGTTGTCCAAATAGCATATTTTTGTCTACCGCTGACAATACTTTATTGTTAGCAGCATCAGAATTTAAACATTTACAAACTAACTGCGCTACATCGGCACGATTAATCATTCCAGCGACGTTGATATCTTCAGTTAAAACTCCATTCCCTGTTGGAGCTTCTGACTGCAAGCCACCAGGACGAATAATAGTGTAGTTTAGTCCACTCGCTCTTAAATGTTGTTCGGCTTTTTCTTTATCAACTAAAACAGGATGCAATGCTTCCAACACTTGCGGAGATAAAGCCACAACACTATTTCCAGTGCCAATCGAAGTTACTAAAATAAACTTTTGCACTCCTGCTTTAACTGCCGCATCAATTAGATTTTTATTACCTATATAATCTGCTCTTTCATTATCTTTAGCCAAACCACCAATTGTACTGATAACAGCGTATATAGGCTCATCTCCCAACATTGCACGTTCGACATCATCCACATTCATTGCATCTCCTAGCACCACCTTAATTCCCATTGCTTCTAGTTGATCGCGAGTTGCTTCCGTTCTTAGGAGTGCTTTGACATGGAGTTGTTGCTCGATCAAGCATTTGGCAATTTCTCTACCAACGCCACGACTGGCTCCAGCTAGGAATATGTAGGATGTTGTTGTCATGGATATTTTTGAAGTAGATGACTTGAGCAAATATTTAATATATCTTTATTTGAGTACTGAAGTATTCAAAGCCGAAAATTTTCCTGTGGTAATTACTTAATATATTTTAAAATTACAATTTATTGCAATTTATAAAGTTTCTTTTGAAAAAATTAAGATAGATATAATTGAGTCACCCTATTTAGTTATTTCATTTGCAAATAACATACAAATATAAGCAAAGTAATTATACTTAATCCAATAGTAGGAAGCCGCTAATTAGATAAAGATGCGACCCTAGAAAGTAAGTTCTTTTTGGGTATGGGTATGGCTAAAAAGGCTCAAGCAAATAGCGATCGCGATATTCGAGTGACAGCAACCTCGAAAATCTGGGGAATGACAGTAGGAATTTTAGCAATTTGTATCCCACTCTCAGCTGCGACTAGAAGCGGCCCGATTCTCCCTTTAGCTGCTCTGACAGGTGCAACAGTAGGAACTTTAGCCGTATGGCGTTCCGATGATAAAAAATCAAAAGCTAACTATTTGTCACCTCAAAAGGTACAATACCTAGAGCAAAGAATTGCGAATTTAGAAACAATTATTAGCAGTGATGACTTTGATTTACAGAGGAAAATTAAATCGTTAGAATCTAGTGATTCTGCTGATTTTTTGCGAGAAAATCATAAAGCTGACAGATTGTAAAGTGATATTACAATTGTTTCAAAAATATTTAGAAATTGTCAAAAATTCAAACCTGGTTTTAAGGTAGAACCAAGGAGACATGAGAGGCAAATTAAATGATGAATAATATTCAAAAGTATCGGTTTGTCTGTACCCTAACCTTTGGCGATATCTACGGTCAAATTATAGTTTGGTTAATAACAATTACTGTTAGTTTGGCATCAGCCTTGGCATTGATGGGTGCTAGACGGCCTGTCTATGCTTTAGCTGCTGTTGGACTCGTCGTTTTGTTGTCTCTGCCATTTTTGCTTTTTGCTTTCGTAACCACTTTGTTAAATCACATTGAATTGGCTCCTCTGGAACCGGGAACAAAGATGGAACCAATTCCTGGTAACGTTTCCCAACAACAACCAGCAAAAGCAACTAGTTAAGCAATTTTTAGATTTTAGGTTTTATATTTTAAATTGAATACTGGAGACTGGGCAGAACAAGGAGTAGAGAGTGTGAATTCTTTACTACCTGTCATAGGTGTGTTTAACCAAGATATTTGTAGGCAAACAAGATATCTTGCTAAACCTTTACAGCAGTCCCTAGAAAGAACACGCTGCCTCCCCTACTTCAAATTCAAACATCAACACGATCTCCCCGTCTTTTGGCGGGGTATTGTTTTGCAGGCGCGA
Source organism: Chlorogloeopsis fritschii PCC 6912 (assembly GCF_000317285.1). GTDB lineage: Bacteria > Cyanobacteriota > Cyanobacteriia > Cyanobacteriales > Nostocaceae > Chlorogloeopsis > Chlorogloeopsis fritschii. Next base: position 6,462 of record NZ_AJLN01000073.1, read on the forward strand.
TCGCCAAATTTTTAAATTTTTACAATAGAACAGCAAAGGTGCTGTTGGTGCTGATTATGCTCGAACATGATGTCATTATTATTGGGGGCGGCTTGGCTGGATGTCGAGCGGCAGTGGAAATTGCCAGGAGTAATCCTAGCTTGGATGTAGCAGTGGTTGCCAAAACCCACCCAATTCGTTCTCACTCAGTTGCTGCCCAAGGTGGGATCGCAGCGACATTAAAAAATGTTGATTCATCTGATAGTTGGGAAGCACACGCTTTTGATACTGTCAAAGGTTCCGACTATTTGGCAGATCAAGATGCAGTCGAAATTCTTACCCGTGAAGCCCCTGATGTGGTTATAGATTTAGAACACATGGGTGTTTTATTCTCGCGTTTGAACGATGGGCGCATTGCCCAACGCGCTTTTGGCGGGCATTCTCACAACCGTACTTGCTATGCTGCCGATAAAACCGGTCACGCAATTTTACACGAATTGGTAAATAATTTGCGGCGGTATGGTGTACATATTTACCAAGAGTGGTACGTAATGCGCTTGATTTTGGAAGATGATCGGGCGAAGGGAGTGGTGATGTACCACATCTTAGATGGGCGAGTTGAGGTAGTACGCGCCAAAGCTATGATGTTTGCTACTGGTGGTTATGGAAGAGTATACAATACTACCTCCAATGATTATGCTTCCACAGGTGATGGTCTAGCAATGACAGCACTTGCTGGTTTGCCTTTAGAGGATATGGAATTTGTGCAATTCCATCCCACAGGGTTATATCCGGTAGGAGTGCTAATTTCGGAGGCGGTGCGTGGGGAAGGGGCGTATCTGATTAATAGTGAGGGAGAACGCTTTATGGCGAGGTATGCTCCTAGTCGGATGGAACTCGCCCCGCGTGATATTACCTCACGGGCGATCGCTTACGAAATTCGCGCCGGGCGTGGTATTCATCCAGATGGTAGTGCTGGCGGGCCTTTTGTTTATCTTGACTTGCGTCATATGGGCAAGGAAAAAATCATGAGCCGCATTCCCTTCTGTTGGGAAGAAGCTCATCGCCTTGTCGGTGTTGACGCTGTTACTGAACCGATGCCCGTTCGCCCCACCATTCACTATTGCATGGGCGGTATCCCAGTTAACACAGATGGGCAAGTTCGCAGTAGTGGCGACAATTTGGTGGAAAGCTTTTTCGCTGCTGGTGAAAGTGCTTGTGTTTCCGTACATGGTGCCAATCGCCTTGGTAGTAATTCTCTGTTGGAATGTGTAGTTTACGGACGCAGAACTGGTGCAGCGATCGCTCAATATGTAGAAAATCGCAAGTTACCAACCGTAGACGAACAACGTTACCTCCGCGAAGCACAGCAACAACTACAATCCTTACTAGATCAGCCTGGGAAATATCGCATTAACCAAGTTCGTCAGGCATTTCAAGATACCATGACCGAATATTGCGGCGTTTTCCGCACTGAAGCATTAATGCGTGAAGGATTGCAAAAGCTACAAGAATTGCAACAACAGTATACGGAGATTTACTTAGACGACAAAGGCGATTCTTGGAATACCGAAATTGTAGAAGCGCTAGAACTGCAAAGTTTGATGGTAGTGGGGCAGATAATTTTATCCTCTGCTTTTAATCGGCAGGAAAGTCGCGGCGCTCATTTTCGTGAAGATTATTCCCAGCGAGATGATGTGAATTTCCTTAAACACACAATGGCTTATTATTCACCAGCAGGAATTGACATTCAATATCGCCCAGTAACAATTACTAGGTTTCAACCGCAGGAAAGGAAATATTAGCTAGGTTTTGGAGATAGGTGAACTTATACTTTGCATCTGTGCTCTTTTCCAAAAACACAGATGCAAGACATAAACCACCCATTTATGA
>NZ_AJLN01000074.1 GCF_000317285.1 Chlorogloeopsis fritschii PCC 6912
AAACACTTTCTACCCCTGCTTAAACTTTTACTTGCTCTCTGTAGGCTTTTGGTGTTATGCCGATATACTTGCGAAACACGCTAGTGAAGTGGCTCTGATTTGGAAAACCAACTTGCTGGCCAATTTGATTTATTGCTTCCTCAGTTCGTGCCAATAATCTTTTTGCCTTCTCAATTCTACAATTTGTGACGTACTGATGAGGTGATAAACCTGTGGACTGTTTAAAAAGTCGTGAGAAATGATACATACTCATTTGGACAATACCAGCAATTTCCATGAGTGATAAATCTTGATCGAGATTCTCATCAATATATTCAATTGCTTTTCGCAACCTCATCTGAGAAAGTCCTTCAGAATATGTGGGAATTATCTCCAAAAATTTAGAATACTTTTTCAGCAAGTGAAGGCATAAAGTTGCAGCTAAAGAGTCTATGTATAAAATACTGCTCATACTAGTTGACTCAAGTTCTGACTTGAGCGCCAATCCAATATGCTGGATTAGCGGATCGGTGAAAGTAAAATGAGGAATAATCTCGCAGCGTTGTAAATCAATGGTGTCGTAACTGACACGATCAAACAGTTCAGAATCTAAGCTGATGACTAAAAATTCTGCTTCTGATTCCCAACACAATTTATGATTGATATTAGCTGGAACTACAACTATATCACCGTACTTGATGATCTCAGTTTGAATGCGTCCATCTAACAATCGTTCAGCTTTAATCGGTCTATTGACAAGACTGATACTAAGCGTATGCTGATTAGGACTGTGTTCTGGAGTTTCATAACCAGGCTGTCGATGAAAGTCTAGACGTATACCGTTCCATTTGGATTTATAGCTAGAAATCACGGGCGATCGCGGCAGAATATTTGCGTAAGGATTCTCTTTTGCAAAATCAACACTAAATATTTTCTCTTCTGCCATGGTTCCAGCCTCAGAAAAAATTGGGTTTTAGGTATTAGCCCATACTGTCTCGATTAAACAGCACTGATGTTGTTTGTCAAGAATAGATAATTAGATTTACAAATAGTAATATACACTAGTTTTTTAGCCAACATCTATCGTGAGCACACAATACTACGTCGTCTACGACGGCAATTGCAATCTCTGCGTTACTTTAGTGCAACTACTAGAAACTCTAGATCAAGGAAAGCTATTTCGCTATATTCCCATGCAAGACTCCGAAAAAATCCAACAGTGGGGAATTACACCCCAAGATTGTGAGTTGGGTATGATTTTAATCGATGCGAATACGCCGGAAAAACGCTGGCAAGGCAGTGCAGCAGCTGAAGAAATTGGGCGATTGTTACCTTTGGGCAGTGTCTTTGTGGATGCATATCGTGCTTTACCGGGTGTGAAATGGGTAGGCGATCGCGTCTACGAACAAATTCGCGACAATCGTTATACTCTGTTTGGCAAGCGTACTGACACCTATAAATCCGTGTACTGTGACGAAGGTAGTTGCAAAGTGTGAATTTATTACTTCCTCACCTCCCTCACCTCCTTGTCCCCTATTTCCTATTCACTTGATTTATTAAACAACTCCAAAATCTGCCGACAAAAATTCTTGAGTTTTTCCCCTACTTCTTCTGAGGGCTGAGTTGCACCCACAAAATTCCAATTTTCCACTGTAGACAGCCGCCACTGTTCGCCAAGATGAGTAAATCCTGCTACCTCCACACCGATGGCTCGACGTGAACCGTTAACAGGATCTTGATAAAAACGGATTTGAATCAAGATACTGCGACTGCGCCAAGATTTACTGATACCAGGGAAGTGAAAGCCGATGTCTATCGAATCTGGATCAACTAACTCTCTGGTTTGCGGATCGTTTGTCCAGGGTTTAAGATCCGATCTGGCGTCGGGAAACTCGAATTTGAATAAATTCACCACTGCTGCAATCTTGCTGGCGAATTCTAGATTTGTTGCCATCTCAGCTGCGTTCACGAAAAACACTCCCCTCAACTGGTGTCTGCTAATGGATGATGGGACTACATAAAAACCGCCAGAAGGCTTTTGATATTGGACTTTTACCCTATCAATATCTTTTTAATTTAGCAACTCTAAATCAGACTTTCCTGACAAACATTGAATTTATGAATATTAACTTTAAAAAGAAAATCTTAAGTAAATATACTCAAAATGTCAAGAAAAAACAGGTAAACGCTGTCGATATTGGAAGATTCCAAGTGGCGATTGAAGAATTTCCACAAAATCCCCTTTGAATCAGAACAAGAAGTTACACACTCCGATCTAAAATGACACTGTAATCGGCAACACATAAGCTTGGTTTATGGCGCGTCAACGCTCTTTCTTATCATTAATCCTTGTTCTTTTAGCAACATTTCTGATCAGTTGTGGTAGTCCTTCCGTTGCCACAGCACCTCCAACTTATACCTACGCACAGATTCAAAAAATTCAGGGATACCTGCCTGAAATTAAAGTTGTGCGCGATCGCTCACAAGAATTACAAGAGCTGATCCAAAAAAATGATTGGATCAACGTTGAAAATTTTATACACGGCCCTATGGCAGAAGCAAGGTTGCATATGAACTACGTTGTTCCCAACCTCCTGCCTAGCGATCAACCCAAAGCACGTCAAGTGGCGCGGGAATTATTTGATCATTTGATTAAAATCGATCAAGCCGCTGAATCTGGCAATACTCTCAAAGCTTCGAGTAACGCCAAAGCCGCATTTGCAGATATTGACAATTTCCTCAGCCTGCTTCCTGAAAATAGTACTCAAAAAAGCTAGTTAGGAAGACTGGGGGACAGGGGATAGGGGATAGATAAATTAAAAATTTTGCATTTTTAATTTTTAATTTTCTAGCTCCCCCACGTTCCCCTCTTTCCAGCACCTAATCCCTTCTCCAAAGCTATGAACGTAGTCATTATCGGTTGTGGTGTTGTTGGTGCAGCGATCGCCTATGAACTGAGCCAAATTAAAGGTTTAAATATCACTGTCCTAGATCAACAATTGCCTGCACAAGCTTCTACAGGAGCTGCCTTGGGTGTTTTGATGGGTGTGATTAGTCACAAAACTAAGGGCAGAGCTTGGCAGATGCGCAAAACTAGTATGCAGCGCTATGAAACCTTGATTCCAGAATTAGAGCAAATAACTACTCGCAAAATTCCTTTCAATCGGCACGGAATTCTCATGCTGTTGCCTGAGAATTTAGAACCCTTCACGGCAGATGAAAGTGAAGCGATCGGATCAGATCAAGAAAATAGCGAACTCAAAAGTTGGGAAAAGTTGGTAAATATTCGCCACTCTCAAGGCTATGAGTTGGAAATTTGGGATATTGCAACGCTGAAAAAATTCTGTCCTCAGATAGAAGAGAAACAATTAATAGGTGCTGTTTATTCTCCTCAAGATCGTCAGATTGATCCAACAGCGCTAACGTTAGCCTTAGTTGAGGCAGCAAGTCACAATGGTGTGACTTTTAAATTTGGAGTCAAAGTTTTAGGGATGTCCTCATTTCCCTACCCCCTCTCCTTAAACGGGAAGGCGAAAGATACTATTGCCAATTTTTGCCACCAACTGGAAACAACAGAAGGCACAATCGCAAGTGATTGGTTTATCCTCGCAGCAGGGCTGGGTTCGTCACCACTATCAGCACAATTAAATCAGTGGGTTAATATTCGTCCTGTACTGGGGCAAGCGTGGCATCTTCGGTTGGAGCATCCTTTAGGTAATCCACATTTCCAGCCAGTAATTACTGGTAATGATGTTCATATTGTTCCCGTTAGTGGCGCAGACTACTGGGTAGGTGCAACAGTTGAGTTTCCAAAAGACCGCATTGATGACATACTAGCCGATAAAGAACTACTGGAGTCTTTAAAACAACAAGCGATCGCTTTTTGCCCTGAGTTAGCAAATGCAACTACCATCCGCACTTGGTATGGATTACGCCCCCGCCCCGAAGGACGTGCAGCACCAATAATTGGTAAACTACCAGGGTTTAGCAACATTCTCCTTGCCACTGGACACTATCGCAATGGCGTTTTACTCGCACCCGCCACAGCTTACGCAATTCGTGAGATGATTGATTCTTAATCAAACTTAGATTTTTAACATCTTCTTAACCGGGTGATAAAAATTGCTACTACGCAAGCTAAACTCACCCGCGTGGTGGAGATTTTTTACGAATTTTAAATAAAAATGTCACTAGCAGAACATAAGATAACCGTAAATTCCCTAGAGTGGTTTTACCGAATAGCCGAACCCATCGGTAGAACTGACTTGCTGCCTGTTGTTTTTTTACATGGTTTAGTATCGCAAAGTTACAGTTGGCGTAAAATTATGCCTGCTTTAGCACAGCAAGGAACAAGAGCGATCGCACCAGATTGGATTGGTTTTGGCTTTTCCTCCAAACCAGAAAAAAGAGATTTTGCTTACACTCCTGAGGCATTTATTAGCGCTTTAGAAGAATTTGTCAAAGCCTTAGAATTGGAACGTTTTTCCTTAGTTGTACAAGGATTTTTAGGTTCTGTGGGACTACAATATGCTTTACGTCACCCAGAACAAATTGTCAATATCGCTATCCTCAATACACCAATTTCTACCACTGCAAAGTTACCTTGGAAAATTCAACAAATGGGTTTACCTTTAGCAGGTGAAATGATGACTCAAGATCCTCTGTTGGTAGATAGAACTTTAGAGGGTGGTAGTCGTTACGTTATTTCTGATGCCGATTTAGATGTTTATCGTAAACCCTATTTAAAAAGTTCATCTGCCGGAAGAGCTTTGCTAGCAAGTATTCGCAATTTACAACTAGCAAACGCAATGCAAGAAATAGAATCTGGCTTTCAACAGTGGCAAAAACCTCTTCTCATTCAATGGGGAAAAAACGATCCTTGGTTGAGTTTAGATATGGCAGAAAAATTTGCCACTACTGTACCAGATGGAGAATTAATTAAACTTAATGACGTCGGGCATTATCCTCAAGAACATCATCACGAGACTATTTTGATAGACTTGTTGCCTTTTGTGCGTTGTGCAGAGTCTAATTGACAATTTACATAGTATTAGAGGTTGTCTCTAAAGGAATGTAAAGAAAGTTAAACTGAAATCTTGCACCATTCTCAATAACTGTAAGGTGGGCACTTTCCACAACGTAAAAATTTTGAGGAAAGTTACGCAATGCCCACCCTACAAACATTGCTAAATTAGGCGATCGCTTCATCTAAAAAGCCTAGTTTCCACATCTCCTGAAAAGTCAGATATTTTACATAGTATTCGTTTGGTGTTAAAACGATTAGCAAAGTTTCTATCGGCGGCTTAATAATCTTTTACAACCAGCCAATTTAATTTTTATCGAAAAAATTGCATCTATGTACAATCTAGAAGATAGAACCAATAGCAAAATATTCAGCGTACACTTAGGTTTTATTGCCCTCTGCTTCTTCATCGGTTTAGCAGGATTTGCTTACGTGCTGGCAATATTACCAGGAATTGCGGAGTCTACAACAGTTCAGCCTCGAACCTGCATTACTGGTGGTTGGAAATTCGGATTGATTATCACCCACGTTTTAACTTTTGGACTGATTCCTTTAGCAATGAGGATTTTTTACCAAAGTTTAAATAATCTGGGATTTCCAATTAGAACAATTTTTGCTTCTCAGTTAGGTCTAGCTTTTATTATGGTAGCGATCGCCTCAGAAATTGGCTGGCACGTTACACAGTGTTGGTATTATCAAAATGATTTCACAATGCTGAACTTCATGTTTTATTTTTTCTTGATTTCAGCATTTGCTTTGTGGTCAGATGGATTAATTGAAAAGACTACCGCAATCACTAATTTAATTAACATTATCTTTGCAATTAGTTTGTTAGTTGTTTCCATTTTGTACCCTTTAGGTTATCAAGAAAACAACGATAACTTTAAAGTTCCTATCTATATTGCGCTGACTTTAGTTTTTAGCGTATTAACTTATCGCGGTTATAAGGTTCTCCAGAATTGGAAAATTATGCTTGTGCCATTTTTTTCAGTAGGAGTTAACTTAAGCTTTGTCTTTCTGCTAGATAAGTTTGGTGGCAATCCTTATACTAATCCTCAAATACTTTTCAATGCTTTATTTCATATCCTCCATGACTTATTAGGAACAGAAGCAGGAGTAGCTATATTTACTTGGCTAATTTACATGAAAGGTATTACTCCACAAAATATCAAAGAAAATTAGTCATACACAAATCAGAACAGTTCAAATCTTCATCAAAATTTTTTGATAGCCTTAAACTCCTTAATTTCATGTTGGAGAATAGATTTATGGGAAATAATACAAGTAGTAATCTACCTGAGATTTGGCATTATGAGCAAAAAGACGGTTATAAAATATATCAGTCTGGCAGTCATGTAAAAGCTAACTTTATCCGAGTTTTTGTACCTGACAATCCTTATTTTAATAAACAAGGTAAACTAAAGCTTATTACTTATTTACACGGTTTTGCTTTATGTATGCCCCAATTCTATGAAGCTCATTTAGAAGTATTGGCTAAAAGGGGCTATTACATTTTCTTTCTAGATTTTCAAAAAAGTGAATATCCAAATAGCAGGGTAGCTGAAAAAACGCAGAAAGCCAACGTAGAAAAGCCTCATTTTTCACTTTGGGTTTCTAGGGCTTTAAAAATTGCGACTAATAAAAGTTCAAAATTCAATAAATTTCAACCCGAAAGCTTGTTTAGCAGCCTAGAAGAACAGACATCGCAAGAAATTCCTACTATTCAAGGAAATCTAGACGAACCTAAGCGATTTAACTACCTTCGTACTTCCTTAGCTGTAGCGACGATTATCCTTATCGTGAAACTTATTTACACTTGGTTCAATGATACCTATGGCAAGAATCTAATCCACTTAATTTCTACTGTCGGTTTCAGTCTTGCACATCAACCTTCAGAGTGGATAAAAAATGCGATCGCTTTAACCGAGCAATCTTGGCAACACCTGTGCAAAGTTAATCCCCAACTCGCTCAACAAGAGTTTGATTTCTATGTATTTGGTCATTCTCTGGGAGGATTGTTAGCGTTAAGTTGGCCTATTTATATCACCGATGAAAACCAAAAAAAGTTTTTTCCCCAACAAATTATCACTGCCGATCCAGCACCAAGCACGGAGATGGGGATTCCTCGAATCGCCATCTGGATTCTAAAACTGTTTCGCTCTCCGTTTGCAACAGCACCAATCAATATCAGTGACATCGGTAGTCAGTTAAATATCCCGATTGGGATTATGCACGGAGCAGATGACGATATTGTTAAGCCCCAGTCTTGGGTAAAAACATCATACTGGCAACCACTATCTAACTTTGACTATATCGCTAGTCAAGAGAAAAAAATCTATTTTTCGCTTTCCAATCAACAGCATCACCCTCCTTTAATTGCCTTTCATAACCAAGCAGTAACAGACACCACCTATTACGACGATGCTTTATTTGAAAATTTTGGTGGTGTTAAAAAAGGGCCAAATGATTATAATAACCAATACGTTTGGCCTGGTCTAAGTCTAGTCGTTGAAGATCAAGTAAGAGTTGATCGATTGCTTGGTAACTTTCCTTTACAAACGGTGCAAGTCACAGATATTTTGCCAGATCAAGGTGGGGATTTTAAATCCATTATCACCGTCATCTTGGCTGTATCAGTTGTGTTGGCTTTAGGCTACTGGTTGCGCTTTGGGAGTTTTTTAACCAGTAATTAGAACTGATACGATGAGTCATGCATTTAGGAAAGCGATCGCTTTTCTAAAGGTTAGAGCCGCTCATCTCATGTAACTTTCCATCCAGATTAAGTACATGAAACTCTTGTGTAGTTAGTGATACCACAATATCTTCCAAATCCACCCGGATCAGCCAACGCTGACTAGATTGGCATTCTTGCCCACATACGACTCCTAGCTTTCCTGCTACGTATCCTGGATGTAGAATCAGCACCTTGTTGCCTAATTGAAAATTGTTGATGCTACCCTGTTTTTGATTAATCATTGCAAATTACTACAAGAAATCTACTGATTTGTTGTAGTTTAACCCTGTGTACAGGTTAAGACAAGTTAAAAAGTCACAATTAGTTTAGGAAAATACTTAGTTAGGTAGTTGAGGATAAATTGCAGATCTGAAGAATTAAGTAGAAATAACTAACAAAAATTTGATAGTTGAAAGTATTTTTCTGTGAATGGAATTAATGCCAAGGGGTAATTCACAGCGCTTTTCTAATGAACAGTAAATGTAGTTCTGGGATTTGCTATTTAAAATTTTGGGCGAGTGCCTTATCAGCAGGCTTCACACTTCTTTATCTTTGCACCGCCTAGCTAGTAATTGCCACACAAGGTTTTGCCGTAACCTGTTATTGAGGGGATTGGTAGCGGAGGCGATCGCTTCTCTAGCATAAGTTAACAAAGGCAGGTATCATTACATGGCTTATTCCTGGTTTAAAGCATTTCATATCATCGGCGTTGTCGTTTGGTTTGCCGGATTATTTTATCTAGTACGTCTTTTCATCTATCACATAGAAGCCAATCAAGAACCAGAACCAGCCAAGACAATACTCAAAAATCAGTATCAAATCATGGAAAAACGCCTCTACAATATCATCACCACTCCGGGAATGTTGGTGACAGTGGCGTGTGCTATTGGCTTGCTGGTAACAGTACCAGACTATTTAAAACAGGGTTGGTTGCACTTCAAACTTGGATTTGTAGCGCTTTTACTTGTTTATCATCATTACTGCAGTCGTTTGATGAAACAGTTGGCAGAAGACAGATGTAAATGGACTAGCAAACAAATGCGTGCTATGAATGAAGCTCCGACTCTGCTGCTAGTGGTAATTGTCATGCTAGCGGTGTTCAAGAATAATTTGCCTACAGATCTGACAGTCTGGGTAATTTTTGGCTTGATTATTTTGATGGCTGTGACTATTCAGCTATATGCCAGAAAGCGCAGACTCGACAAAGAGAAGGAACTGGCACAAATCACACAAGTTCCTCAAGAACAAGCTTAGTTAATTTTGTCTGAGATGTCTTAGATTAAGAAATGTAAACAAAATATCTTTAACATCTCAGGCACAACTCATCCAACAAAAATAAAACCATCGATAGCAGTGCGATCGCTCGCCATGCCAACAACTTCTATTAGCCTACGATTAGAACCAGGTCAAAAAGTTACACTACAGCCTGTTTCCTGGGAAGGGTTGGAAGAAATTCTCGCTGAATTAGGAGAACAGCGCTCATCTCGAATTGCTTATGCTAAAGGAATTCTAGAAATCATGGCTCCATTGCCAGAGCATGAACGAGCAAAAGTTTTGCTTGCTGATTTAGTAAAAATCCTGCTGAAAGTTCAGAAACGTTCTTGGGAACCCCTTGGCTCTACGACTTTGAAGCGAAAGGATATGGCAGCAGGTATTGAGCCAGATGATTGCTTCTACATCCAAAACTATAAAGCTGTAATAGGTAAGAATCGATTGGATTTGACTGTAGATCCACCACCTGACTTAGCCCTAGAAACCGATGTTACCTCGAAAACGGAACTAGATGCTTATGAAGTTTTGGGAGTACCAGAGCTATGGATTTACGAAGGTGAGAACTTAAGAATTAATGTATTGCGAGAAGGCAAGTATATTGAGTCGCAAACAAGCCCTACAGTTGAAAATGTAGCTGTTGTAGAAATTATCCCGCGATTTATGAAGCGTGCTCAAGAAGTCGGAGTTAGTCAGGCTCTGGAGGAGTTTGAAGTATTCATCAAAGCTGAAAACCGCTAAAATACATCCTTGCTAAAAAGCCTGATATATAAGGAAGTTGTTCTCCCCAACCCATGCTAAGGCAATATCAAAGGAGGTAAAGAATGCCAAAAGATTCATTATTTACCAACCGGATAGCAGTGCTGGCGACGATGCACCAAAAAGAAAAAGTTATTGCCCCAATTTTAGAAGCAGAATTAGGCATTAAGGTTATCGTACCTCAAGATTTTAATACTGATGCTTTCGGTACTTTTACTAGAGAAATTAAACGTCCAGGTAATCAAATTGAAGCTGCCAGATTGAAAGCTCAAAAAGCATTAGAATTAACTGGTGAGACTCTAGCTATATCCAGCGAAGGAAGTTTTGCGCCTCATCCTGATATACCTTTTATTTCTAGTAATAGAGAAATTGTCATTCTCTTAGATAAAAACCAAAATTTAGAAATAATTGGAGAAGAATTTTCTACAGAAACTAATCATAATCATATAGTTGTAGAGAATAGCGAACAGGCATTGAAATTTGCTAAAAAAGTTGGCTTTCCTGAACATGGTTTGGTAGTTATGCTCAGAGAGTTACCTCAAAATAATAATGAAGTTATTAAAGGAATAGTTTCAGAAGAAAAACTTATAGAAGCGGTGAATTTTATGATTAAAAATTCACCGACAGGAAAAATACACCTGGAAACAGATATGCGGGCGATGTATAACCCTACACGGATGAAAAATATCGCTAAAGCTACCCAAAACTTAGTGAGTAAAATAAACAGCCGTTGCCCAAAATGTTCTACGCCTGGTTTTGAAATCACTAAAAGAATTCAGGGATTACCTTGTGCGCTCTGCTATACGCCCACTTCCTTGACTCTTGCTGTTATTCATCAATGTCAAAAATGTGGATTTAGTCAAGAAAAAACATTTCCAAATGGCATTGAATATGCCGATCCAGCACAATGTATGTACTGCAATCCGTAATATTGTTTTATTTTAGCTGTGCCAGTAGTAGCCTTCAAGAACGAGTAACGCACCTTTAAATAAGGTGCGTTACGACTGTTCTCTCTGCCAGTTCCTTGCTTGTGCTTTGTGGAAGCAGTTTAGAAGTGATTAAGATTAATTCCAGCTTCTTTTGCCATTGCTTGTAAGCCTTTAGTTTCCAAAGTTTTGATGGCTTTGGTAGAAAGCTTAAGTCTTACCCAGCGATTACCTTCAGGCCACCAAACGCGCTTACTTTGCAGATTCGCATATTGAAGGCGCTTGGTGCGACGGTGAGAGTGGGAAATTGCAAAGGCATTATTAGCCTTTTTGCCAGTTAGTTGACAGCGACGAGACATTGCTTGAATCTCCAATTTATTTTGACCACGATCTTCTATTTTATTCACATCTTGTGTCAATCGTGTAAAGGTACTAGGGATTAGGGACTAGGGGCTAGGGGCTAGAGGCTAGAAAATTAAAAATGCAACCGAGCAAAATTTTTAATTGATCTGTCCCCGTGTCCTCTTATTCCCAATCACCAATCTCCAGTACCCTTATCTAGTCGCTTTTTCTGTCAACTGAGTGAGTACTTCGTTAGAACGCTCAACGAAGGCTTTCATTCCCTCAGCATCAAATCCTTTTTGAGACATCAATGCCAAATCGTAGATGTGATGGCAAATCATATTGACTAAGGCAGTTGTAGGCGATTCTCCATCTCCTTGAATAATACTGCCTTGACTGAGATTTGCTAGATTTTGAATCAGTGGATGAGCAGTATTTACTAGTAAAATATGGTCTTCAGGAAACTCGGCTGCTTGCTGCTGCATTAAAGCATTCATTTCCCGCAGGCGACGTAAAATTTCTGGTAGTAATACCATCGCTGGCGGTGTTCCTTGCGGATCGTCAGATTTTAGGGCTTCGGTGCGGATATTAACCTTGGGTTTGTTGAGAGCCTTCTCGAATAGCTCTTTGATAACTTCGCTGCGGGTTTTATTTGTTTTAGGATCGACAATTTCTCCAGCTTTGTCTTTATCCAACAGGGTTTGATCCAAATCGGAGTCTACCCGCGTAAATTTAACATCTGTGTATTCCCGCTCTAAAAAGTTGATAAAGTGGGTGTCGATGAAGGAGTCCATAAATAGGACTTCCAAACCTTGTTTTTTATGTAGTTCTACGTAAGCTGCTTGTGCGCTTTCATCAGTACAGTAAAAAACACGGTTTTGATGGCGTTCTTTGTTGCGCTCTAAATACTCTTTGAGAGTTGTGTATTGATATTTGAGATTTTCTTGTTCCCCAGTTGTGGAAGTGACATCTTGCCAAGCGTCTCCTTGTTCGGATTGAACTTGTACTGCGGGAGTTTCAGAAGCAGTTTGTTCTGGCTGCTTGGCAGTGGTGCGAAAGATGATGAATTCTTCGATTTGTTTTTTAAATTTCTCATCATTCATGACCCCGAATTTCATAAAAGTGCCGAGATCTTTCCACGCGCTGATATACTGTTCGCGGTTATCGCGGTAAAGTTCTTTGAGGCGATCGCCTACTTTTTTGGCGATGTAGTCACCGATTTTGCGAACAGTGCGATCGGTTTGCAGGGCACTGCGCGATACGTTCAGGGGAATATCACTGCTATCAATCACACCCCGCATGGGTAAAAGAAATTGGGGAATGATTTCTTCACAGTGATCGCTAACAAAAACTTGATTGCAGAATAACTTAATTTGCCCTTTAGTTACATCTACATCTGGTCTCAATCTGGGAAAATACAAAATACCATTAATGATAAACGGATAATCTGTATTCAGATGCACCCACAGCAGAGGTTCTTCTTGGAAAGGATACAGGTAACGGTAAAATTCTAAATAATCTTCCTGACTCAGATTGTTGGGAGACTCGCGCCACGGTGCCTTTTGCCTATTTAAAACCTCGCCATCTAGTTTGATGGGCACTGGCATGAAGTCACAGTAAGTATTGACAAGATTCTTAATTCGTGCTGATTCTAAATATTCTAGTTCCTCCTCCATGAGATGAAGAGTAATGGTGGTGCCGCGAGTCGTGCGGGATGATTCTGCCAAGGTGAACTCTGGGGAACCATCACAAGTCCAATGAACTGCCTGCGCTCCTTCTTTGTAGGATAAGGTATCGATTTCGACTTGTTTTGCCACCATGAAGGAGGAGTAAAAACCTAGTCCAAAGTTACCGATTATTGGTTGTTCTGATACATTTTTGTACTTGTGAATAAATTCTTCAGCACTAGAAAAAGCAACTTGATTAATATATTTTTTGACTTCATCGGCTGTCATGCCGATGCCATTATCGGTGATAGAGAGAGTCTTTTGATTTTTATCTATGGAAATTTGAATTTCTGGTTCGCCAATATCACCAGAATACTCTCCTGCGCGGGATACCATTTTCAGCTTTTGGATCGCATCTACCGCATTAGATATCAATTCCCGCAAGAAAATTTGGTGATCGGAGTACAGAGACTTCTTGATAATCGGGAAAATATTTTCAGTATGAATACTGATGGTGCCTTGTTCTATCATGACTTGTAATTAAATAAAAGTATCTCAGTGAGAATTTTAGCGGTTGTTCTCCAAGACGATCACTCATTTTAAGTCAGGGATAACTGCATATTGTAGATTCGGTTTTCCCTACCCTCTACAAATACAGGGCTGAATTTCGCCTAAAATCGGTTATACCTTTTGAGATTTTGGATTTTAAATTGGTCGTTTGGAAAGCTCCAAATGTTTCAAGGCTTTCAAGCTTCCTATATTTTTACAAATATTAATTATTTACTGAATTATGATAATTGATTTTCTACTAAAAAATTACTATGAGTAAACTAGCTAATCATACTTTGTACAAAGAAATTAAAAAACTCTATTATTCGTTAATAAATCATGACTATGATTTACCCATCATACTTAATTTCTGTAACAAATATTCCCACAATAACCACAAAGAATACCGAATCTTAGATGTTGGTTGTGGATATGGTAGAAAAATAAGTTTACTTCAGCAAACTGGTTACAAAGTTTTAGGTGTAGATATAAATTCCCAACTTATTGAAATTAATCAAAATCAAGGTCTTAATTGTGTAACTGTAGAAGACTTTGTTCATACGAATGAATCCCAGTTTGATATTATTTTAATGTCTCATATTATTGAGCATTTTAGTCCATCTGATTTAAAAGATTTTATGGACGGATATCTTGATAGACTCAAATCAGGAGGTTATTTAATAATTGCAACTCCATTATTTACTAATTATTTTTATGATGATTTTGACCATGTTAAGCCATATTCACCTCTCTCTATCATGATGGTATTTGGTAAACAAGCGTCTCAAGTTCAATATTATTCTCGCAACAAACTACATTTAATAGATCTCAAATATCGGAAACGCCATTATAGATCTACATATGTGAGAGGAAAATATTTGAAAAGTACCACTACCAGATTTTACCAATTTGTAGAATTAATCAATTCATTACTATTTCATATTTCCTTAGGTTTTTTTGGTAAAAAAGATGGGTGGGTAGGAGTTTTTAAAAAAGTTTAAAAATCACAATTGACTTTCAAAAATTTTCTTAGATCTAGCAGTAGAGAAATGAGGGCAGAAGGAATATTTAAAATATATTATTGCCCTCAATTTTTATATCTCTAACATTAAGACTCGCGAGAAGCTTCTAAGATAGGAGTTATATTTGCCGATGCTGGGACTGTAACTACTTTTTTCTTACTAAAGTTCAGTCCTTTATCTCCTTTGTCAATGACAATCGTATCGCCAGCCATAAAGGCATTCTCCAAGATTTTGGTGGCGATCGCATTTTCCACTTCTCTTTGGATTGCCCGTTTGATGGGGCGTGCGCCGTAAACGGGATCGTAACCTACTTCTACAAGGTAATCGCAAGCACTCGGAGATATTTCCAAGGAAATTTTTTGATCGGAAAGCAGATTTTCCACTCGCTTGAGTTGAATACGAACAATTTGCCGCATTTCACTGCGATTGAGGGGATGAAAAATAATCAAATCATCTACGCGATTGAGAAATTCAGGGCGGAAGTGCGATCGCAAAGCATCCATCACCCGATTTCGCATTTTCTCGTACTGAGAGTCATCACCAGATATATCTAAGATATATTCGCTACCAATGTTACTGGTCATCACAATCACAGTATTGCGAAAATCAACGGTTCTCCCCTGAGAATCAGTGATTCTACCATCATCCAATACTTGCAATAGTATATTAAACACATCTGGATGGGCTTTTTCGACTTCATCCAACAGTACCACTGAGTAAGGACGACGGCGAATTGCTTCCGACAGTTGCCCGCCTTCTTCATAACCTACGTATCCTGGAGGCGCTCCCACCAAGCGAGATACTGAGTGCTTTTCCATATATTCGGACATATCCAAACGCACGAGGGCGTCGTCCGAATCAAAGAGAAACTGAGCTAGAGCGCGGGCGAGTTCGGTTTTGCCGACTCCTGTCGGCCCCATAAACAAAAATGAGCCGATGGGGCGACTGGGATCTTTCATGCCAGCACGAGCGCGACGAATTGCTGCTGCTACTGCTGCTGTTGCTTCCTCTTGTCCAACAACTCTCTCGTGCAGGTGACTTTCCAGTTGTAGCAATTTTTGCCGTTCTGATTCCAACAGGCGATTTACCGGGATTCCCGTCCATTTAGCAACAATTTCGGCAATATCAGCTTCTGTGACTTGTTCTCGCAACAGAGTTTGACCTTGCGCTTGAATTTTCAATAATTCGGCTTCTTTGACTTCGCGATCGCGCTGCACTCCCTCCAATTTGCCATACTTTAACTGGGCAGCTTTGTTGAGATCGTAGGCACGTTCTGCCTGTTCAATTTGTACCCGCAGCTTTTCTTCTTCTTGCTTCAAAGCACTAATTGCCTCTAGTAGCAGCTTTTCACCTTGCCACTGCTCATTAAAATCCTGCTGTTTTTCTGTTAAATTAGCAATTTCTCGCTCAATTCGCTGCAAACGTTCTTGAGTTTGCATTGTCGCCTTCTCTTCTCCAGCCAACGACAGCTTTTCCATTTCTAGCTGCATTAAGCGACGATCAATCGCTTCCAATTCTGCGGGTTTGGATGTAATCTCCATTTTTAATTGGGCTGCTGCTTCATCCACCAAGTCAATGGCTTTATCAGGCAAAAAGCGATCGTTAATATATCTTGCTGAGAGGGTAGCAGCTGCTACTAAGGCTGAATCAGAAATTTTGACGTTGTGATGAACTTCGTAACGCTCTTTTAGTCCCCGCAGAATGGAAATTGTATTTTCGACGCTGGGCTGATCCACATATACTTGTTGAAAGCGTCTTTCTAAGGCGGCGTCTTTTTCAATATATTTGCGATATTCGTCTAGAGTGCTTGCCCCAATACAGCGCAATTCTCCCCGCGCCAGCATGGGTTTAAGCAAGTTACCTGCATCCATCGAACCTTGTTGCCCAGAACCAGCGCCAACAACAGTATGCAGTTCGTCAATAAACAGGACTATTTGACCGTTAGATTCAGTAACTTCCCTGAGAACCGATTTTAAACGGTCTTCAAATTCACCTCGGTATTTAGCACCGGCAATCAAACTACCCATATCTAGGGCAATAAGTTGGCGATTTTTCAAAGATTCAGGCACATCGCCATTCACAATTCGCTGGGCTAAAGCTTCCGCGATCGCAGTCTTACCAACTCCAGGTTCACCAATCAAAACTGGATTATTTTTGCTACGACGAGACAATACCTGAATTACCCGACGGATTTCGTCATCTCGCCCAATTACCGGGTCAAGCTTCCCAGCTTTGGCTTGTTCTGTCAAATCTCTACCAAACTTTTGTAGAGCTTCATAGCGAGATTCTGGATTTTGGTCTGTTACCTTTTGACTACCGCGAATCACTTTAATAGTAGCCTCTAGTTTTGCTGTATCTAGATTAAAGCTTTTTAGCATCCGCCGTCCAATGCGCTCATCTTCTGCAAAACCTAAAAGTAAGTGTTCCACAGAGATATAGGAATCATTCATCCGTACTCTCGCTTCTTCGGCCAAGTCTAACATCGTGTCTAAATAGCGGCCGAGGTAGAGTTGATCGCTTCTACCTACTTTGGGTTGACGACGGGCAAACTCTTCTAGTTGCTGTTGCAAACGGTTAGCATCTACACCCGCACGGTTGAGAATACGTGCTGCTAAACCGTTTTCTTGCTGGAATAAAGCCAGTATTAAATGTTCAACATCTAGTTGCTGTTGTTGATATGCGCGTACTATATCCTGAGATTTGACAATCGCTTCCCAGGCTTTATCTGTAAATTTATCCGGATCTGTAGGCTGCATCTTGACAATTTTTGATTTGGAATTTTAAATCTTAAACTACGGAAAGTATGTCCTAAATATTTATCCAACCATTATCAGGCCGCATCTGCTTGTATCTACAGTTGCAATTTGAGATTAGGGGCTAGAGACTGGGGACTAGGGACTAGGAAATCTTTTTTTCTAGCCTCTAGCTACTAGCCCCTAAGCCCCTATCCTTCATTCCTCAATTTAAAACGAAAATACACTTCTAAGAGTGCTTTGCCAAATAGTACCTTTAGAACTATCGTTATCAGGATTTGTAACTAGTGAGAATGCGGGAGTAATACTAAGGTTGTCACTCAACTGGAGATTATAGAATGCCTCAAAATTAGTTTGGGTGGCGCTACCTAGATTATCGCTGACAAAAGGTTGACCAACAGCTATACCTGCAACAGTACCAGGAAGCATAAAGTTACGGGAACCCAAACCAATAGCCCAACTAAAGGGATGTAAATCTAAATTTTCATTTATGGCAGTGTTGAATCCATTATAACTACCAAATCCAAAGCGACCGAAGATGCCTGTATTGCGGTTTAATGCATACTCAGCATTAATACCAAAGACGTTAATATCAGTATTATTAATTAAAGCATTTGTATATTGTAATCTTAGAGCTATCTTATCGCTGGGTAAGTATTCTACTTCTACGCTTGCTTGATAGCGATCGCCAAATAAACCACCTTCTGTAGTATCGGCATTTGGTTGATTAGCATCAGCAGCAATGTAGAGCGATCGCAAAGTCACTTTACCGCCACTAGGATTCCACAAAATGGCAGCACCTGCACCACCATTACGATCAATTTGGTTTTGAACAATTAAAGGATTATTCAAAAAAAAGCTAGAACTAAAATCTATTGCCTCGTTGTTAGCATATCTATTGCGATCAATAAAATCTCGCGGCAACATCTTAGCACCAACGGTTAATGCTACATCTTGCCAAGGGCGAAAAGTATAGTACAAACGTCTGAGCTTGACAGAAGATTCAACTTCTGCATAATCAAGTCCACCACCATTGGCGATAAAACCAGCAACTCCCAAAAGGTTGCGCTGTTCTTGTTGCGCTAAACCAGTGGCATCACCACCATTGTTGCCAGATTCTAATTGGGTTACTAATAAATCTTGTTGGTTGAAGCTTGTAGAAAGGGTTAAGCGGGAACGGGAGATAACAGTTTTGTTGGCATCACTACCATCACTAAGAGCAATAATTTGTTGACCTTGCAGCTTAGTTGTGGGAGAAAATTGATTTGCATTTAGTTCAATTGTACGCCTATCTATTCTATTAAGACGCTGCTGTAAATCTTCTAAAGCCAATTTATAGTCTGTTTGCAACCGCCTTAAAACAATCGCGTCTTCTTGGATATAGCGATCGCCCTCACCATTGGTAATTAAACCTTCTACTTGTTCGAGGGTAGCCGCAAGGGCTGCTGCAAACTCATAGCGGCTGAGGGGACGGTTACCACCAAAGGTGCCATCTGGATAACCTGAGATGACACCATAACGTTCGATGAGCGATCGCAATGCCTGATAAGCCCAATCTGTCGGCTTAACATCAGACAATTCGGCAACTGAAGTTTGCTTATTTCGCAAATCAGAATCCATGTCAACATTAACAGGCTCATTGGCTGCTAATGATGACTCAAAGTAAGAATGGGGTGATAATTCAGCTTTCCAAGCACCGATCTCAGCCGCTGGGGACAGTTGCTTTTGAGGTAGCAAAGAGTTTGCTAGTGAAGCTAAACAGATTTGGCTGAAAAAACTCCAACTGGCTAGCCCCCCCGCTAATACTTTTAACACATAAATCCTTTGGCGCAGGCATTGCTTGACGCTCAAGTTGATCTCCTACAAAGTTACCTCAAAATCACTGAGTCACAAGTTTTTGTTCTGTTTCCTGTTTGACAGTAGAACCTTGAGTACCCAGTTGAATCAGTTCTACTTTATATCCATCTGGGTCTTCTACAAAGGCAATTACCGTAGAACCATGTTTCATTGGCCCTGGTTCACGCACTACCTTACCACCACGATTTTTAATTTCATCACAGGTAGCATAAATATCATCAACCCCAATGGCAATGTGACCGTAAGCATTGCCCAATTCATACTTATCCACACCCCAGTTATAAGTGAGTTCAATGACGGTATTGTCACTTTCGTCACCATAACCAATAAAAGCGAGAGTAAATTCTCCCCCTGGATAATCTTTTCGGCGCAGTAGCTTCATTCCCAGGACATCACAGTAGAACTTAAGGGACTCTTCGAGATTACCAACTCGCAGCATCGTGTGTAGTAGGCGCATAGTGGTCTCCAGATTTTGTGACTACTAATTCTTGATTTTAGATTGGGATGTGAAAAACAGAGAAAGAAAGCCTAAATGCAGGGGACTAGGGATTGGGGATTGGGAAGAAGAGGACAAGGTGACTAGGGGAGGTGGAGAAAGATTTTCCCCTTGTCTCCCCTCTCTCCCTCTCCCCCTCCTCTTCTTTGTCCCTAGTCCCCCAGTTCCAAGCGTCCTCGATAACCAGTGATAATTCGACTACCATCTTTGAAAATATGAATCTCTATCTGATCGCTGGCCCAGGTAATATTTTCTTCTAAAGCTGGATTGAAAACATGAACCCTTTGATTGCTAGAGGAGACAGGAGAATCAGGAGAGTTCAATGCTAGCGATTCGACATAAGGGCCATCAATCAGAATATCTAACTGATCTAACAAGTCTAGAGCGCCAGCTGGGGCATAATCGGATTGTAACTGCTCTAAAGTAAAACCACTAAATGACATCACATTCAGTCCAGCAGCTTTGACTTTGCGAGCTAGAGTTGCCAGTGCCGGAGCTTGCCAGAATGGTTCACCACCAGAAAAAGTTACCCCTTGATTGCGAGGATTGCTAAGAATTTTTTCGGCAAGATTGTCAACAGATACTAGCTGATTAATCTCAAATGACCAAGATTCTTCATTAAAGCAGCCTGGACACTCTCGCAGGCACCCCTGTACCCAAACCACAGCACGACATCCAGGGCCATTCACTTCAGATTCATCAACATAACCCATAATATTGAGATAGCCAGGGGGAACTTGCATCAGTTTCATGTAGGAATCGGTTTTGTTTTGAGTCATAGTTTTTTTCTCTACAGGGCATGGATTATTAACAGGGAACAGGGAACGGAGAGAACTCTGTAGACGCTTCTGCGGCTTCGGTGCAGGGTGCGGAGGTTCCCTCCGAACTTCTGATCAAAGGAACAGGAAAGAGATTTTCCCGTGATTGTCTGTCTAGTTGAAATTTATTGGGGTATGCTCAAAGCAACTTATGGTTGACAGATAGCTAGCTTCTAGGCTAAGTGCAAAAAATGAGGAATTTGTGAAGAATTAGCATCCATAGCAGGAGGGGATTGCTTTAATTTATCGGTGGGCATCAGCGTTGATCTGTGGTTTCCTAGACAAAAATTAGGGACTAGGGACTAGGGACAAAGAAGAGGAGGGGGAGAGGAGCCAGCGCCGTGGGCGGGTTCCCCGACTTGGGGCGACTGGCGTGGGGAGACAAGGGGAGAATCTTTCTCCGGATCCCCGTGTCACCTTGTCCCCTTGTCCTCTTCCCAATCCCCAGAGCAAAAATCTTCGTTAATCTCTGCCTATACTGTCCCCTCGAAAGCCTATGCTAGATTGTCGGATCTGCAACTGCAATGTTTGTGTTCAGCAGTGAGAACGCACTCATAAAAAGGACAAAAGACTGATGATTGATACAGCCATTGAAGCAATTGTTGCCCGTGAAATTCTCGATTCGCGTGGCAGACCAACCATAGAAGCAGAAGTGCATGTGTTAAACGGTGCTGTAGGACTGGCACAAGTTCCTAGTGGTGCGTCTACTGGCACTTTTGAGGCACACGAATTGCGGGATAATGATAAAGGTCGTTATGGTGGGAAGGGCGTACTCAAAGCGGTACAAAATGTTAAAGAGGTACTTGCTCCAAAGTTGTTACAAATGGATGCCCTCAACCAAGAACTCCTAGACCGTACAATGATTGCCCTAGACGGTTCTGCGAACAAATCGAATCTGGGCGCTAATGCAATTTTGGCAGTTTCTCTGGCTGCGGCTAAAGCTGGTGCCGAATCTTTGGATATTCCCCTATATCGCTATTTAGGTGGGCCTTTAGCTAATTTGCTGCCCGTGCCATTAATGAACGTGATTAATGGCGGTGCTCACGCAGCCAACAATGTAGATTTCCAGGAGTTTATGATTGTCCCCATTGGGGCGTCTTCCTTCCGAGAAGCATTGCGTTGGGGTGCCGAGGTTTTTGCTACCCTCAGCAAAGTATTGGATGAGAAGGGTTTACTCACTGGTGTGGGGGATGAAGGCGGTTTTGCCCCTAATTTAGAGTCAAATCAGGTAGCTTTAGAATTGCTAGTTGCTGCGATTGAAAAAGCTGGATACAAGCCTGGAGAGCAAGTGGCTTTGGCTTTGGATGTCGCTGCTAGTGAGTTTTACAAAGATGGGCAGTATGTTTACGATGGTAAACCCCACTCTCCAGCTGAGTTTATTGATTATCTTGCCCAACTGGTGGATCGATATCCGATTGTTTCTATAGAAGACGGCTTGCACGAGGAAGACTGGCAAAGTTGGCAGTCACTAACTCAGAAGTTGGGTTCCCGCGTGCAGTTGGTGGGAGATGATTTGTTTGTAACTAATGCTACTCGCTTGCAAAAAGGGATTGAGTTGCAGGCAGGTAACGCTATTTTGATTAAACTTAATCAAATTGGTTCTTTGACCGAAACTTTGGAAACAATCGATCTCGCTACTCGCAATGGTTTCCGTTCTGTGATTAGCCACCGTTCTGGTGAAACAGAAGACACTACCATTGCCGATCTTGCAGTAGCAACTCGCGCCGGACAAATCAAAACCGGCTCCCTCTGCCGCAGCGAACGGGTAGCAAAATACAACCGCTTGCTACGAATTGAACATGAGTTAGGCGATCGCGCTATTTATGCTGGCGCTGTCGGATTGGGGCCTAAATAGGGATTAGGGACTGGGGACTAGGGACAGAATCAATTCAAAAGTCAAAATTTTGCTCGGTTGCATTTTTAATTTTCTAGCCTCTAGCCCCTAGCCCCTTATTATGGATAAAATCCTAACTTTGGCAACCCCACAGTCTCGTCCCAACCCATCATGATGTTCATACACTGAATTGCCTGACCCGCTTGTCCTTTAATTAAGTTGTCAATTGCTGACATCACAATTATCCTACCTGTACGCGGGTCAACTTCTATACCTATATAACAAAGGTTACTACCACAAGCCCATTTAGTTTGAGGGTAAATCCCAGGCTCGCAAATTCTTACCCACGGAGAGTTGCGGTAAAAGGCTCTGTAAATAGTTATTAAATCATCTCTTACTAAACCAGGATCTCTTAAGGTGGCATACACTGTTGCTAAAATGCCACGTACCATTGGGATCAGGTGAGGAGTAAATTGTACGGTTACTTCATGACCTGCTAATTCACTACAAATCTGTTCTATTTCCGGTGTATGGCGGTGACGTACCACACCGTAAGCTGCTAGTGAATTGTCTGCTTCAGCCAGTAACATATTGATTTTAGCTTCCCGTCCGCCACCCGATGTGCCAGACTTGGCATCAATAATGGCAGTTTCAGGGATGATTAGCCCTTGTTTGAGGAGTGGAGAAAGTGCAAGAAGACTGGCGGTAGGATAGCAGCCAGGACAGCCAATTAACTCAGCTTCGGCAATGCGATCACGAAACATTTCTGGTAGTCCATAAACTGCTGTGGCAGCAATGGCACTATCTTGACGCTCTTTACCATACCAAGCTGTGTAAGTTGCGAGGTTGCTAAAACGATAGTCAGCACTTAAATCGAGTACCTTACATCCTTTTTCCAGCAATTTCGGAGCAATTTGGCAAGCCAAACCATTGGGTACAGAAAGAAAAACTATTTCACAACGGTGAGCGATAAGTTCTGGATCTACCGCTTCTACCGACAGGTTCACTGTATGAGCTAGATGCGGATAAATATACGCAAATGGCTTACCAGCGCTACTATCACCACCTAAATACACCAGCTCTACTTCTGGATGATCCATCAGTAGACGCACCAACTGTACTCCGCCATAGCCTGACGCGCCAACAATCCCAACTGGTACGCGTCTAAAATTGCCCATGATAATGAAATCCTTATCCGCTTTATGGTTAATTTGTTTTTAGGTATTAACAATCTGCAAACAGCTAAAAGCTATTAGCTTTTAGCATATGACGGTTGAAGGTTTAATGCTAACCGTTCACGCTCAGATTATAAAAGTTGTGTTGCACTTGAATACTAAAACACAATTTTAGCGATAGAACTTTTTGCTGCATCATTTCAACCAACCCACAAGTAGGAAAAACTTTAGTCGTCTTCTTTGGAGTCCATAACTCCTAAACTCTGGTATGGTATCGTAGTACCATATAGGCGTTCATTTACCCTAAGTGGTAAAAAAAATCAAGTAGTGTAACAGTGACAAAAGCTAACATAGAGTTGGAACAATAGGGTAGAGTAGTCTGAACTCAAGGTTTGGCAAAAACCCCAAAATTAAAAAAAGTTTTTGAGCGAACTTGCATTTGCCTTTGTAATCCTTGCCCACAAAAATCAAAAATTACCAAGCTAGATGGTTATGTAATAAATCACACAATGAGGGCATGAAAATCTTTTTTCTCTAGCCTAAGCAACTCTATTTGTAGGTCAGAGCTAACAAATCATTACTTCTGTCGTTTTCAAGCCTTATAAAGAAGGTACAATCTAAACAAGGTTTTTGTAAAAAAAATTTACGTTTGGTGGCTAAAATCTGTGTCTGAGTCCAAGACTAATTCAACTCAAGCCTTTAAATTTGATTCGATTGATACAGCTCTTGCAGATTTGAAAGCTGGTCGTATCATTGTGGTGGTAGATGACGAAAATCGAGAGAATGAAGGCGACTTAATTTGTGCAGCTCAATTTGCTACCCCGGACACAATTAATTTTATGGCGGTAGAAGCACGAGGGTTGATTTGTTTGGCAATGACGGGCGAACGCTTGGATGAATTAGATTTGCCTTTGATGGTAAGTAACATTACTGATACAAACCAAACAGCTTTTACCGTTAGTATTGATGCTGGGCCTCATTTGGGAGTAACCACAGGGATCTCAGCAGAAGATAGAGCTCGCACGATTCAAGTTGCTATTAACCCTAGCACAAAAGCCTCAGATTTACGTCGTCCCGGTCATATTTTCCCAATTCGCGCTAAGGAGGGAGGAGTACTGAAACGGGCTGGACATACAGAAGCTGCTGTCGATTTAGCCCGACTCGCCGGATTATATCCTGCTGGGGTAATTTGCGAAATTCAAAATCCCGACGGTTCGATGGCACGGTTAGCTCAGTTAATAGAGTATGCTAAACATCACAACCTGAAAATTATTAGCATCGCTGATTTAATTAGCTACCGCCTCCGGCACGATCGCATCGTGATCCGCGAAACAGTTGCCGATATGCCCACGCAATTCGGTCTTTTTAAAATTTACGCTTATCGCCACACACTTGATGGTTCCGAACACGTTGCGATTGTCAAAGGCGAACCTTCCCAATTCGGAGATCAGCCAGTGATGGTAAGGATGCACTCTGAATGTTTAACTGGGGATGCGTTGGGTTCTTTGCGCTGCGATTGTCGGATGCAGTTGCAAGCAGCTTTGAAAATGATTGAAAATGCCGGTCAAGGTGTTGTAGTCTATCTGCGTCAAGAAGGACGAGGAATTGGGCTGATTAATAAGTTGAAAGCCTATTCTTTGCAGGATATGGGATTGGATACGGTAGAGGCAAACGAACGCTTGGGCTTCCCTGCCGATTTACGAGACTACGGTATGGGAGCACAAATCCTCATGGATTTAGGCGTGCATAAAATTCGCTTGATTACCAACAATCCTCGAAAAATTGCAGGTGTTAAAGGTTACAACATGGAAGTGGTAGATCGCGTGCCACTGTTAATTGAATCAAATAACTACAATTCCAACTATTTGGCGACAAAAGCCCAAAAGTTGGGTCATATGTTGTTGCAGACTTACCTAGTAACAGTAGCGATTCACTGGCAAGACGATCCGCAAGCTGTCACCGAACGTTACGAACGCTTAGAGAAATTGCGCCATTTGGCAAAAAGCCACGATTTGTTGTTACAGGAAGAAGCACGTCCTCTAGCGATCGCCTTATTTGATAAACCATCCTTAACGGTACACTTAGGATTTGACCAAGCACGCTTGGCAGCTCCTGATTGGTATACACAAAAAAGCCATCCTTACGTGCAGGCGATCGGGCAAATTCTCGATTACCTAGTCACTCTGCCTTATATTCAAAAGCTAGAATTTCTCATTTCTCCTGGTGTCGATCCTTTGAGCAATTTGCAAGTGCAATTGGATCGGCAGACTTTTCCTCCAGGTACCCTGCCTTCATCTATTTGTTGCGAGCAATTAGAAACGCAGAAAATTTATAGCTTTAGTCG
Source organism: Chlorogloeopsis fritschii PCC 6912 (assembly GCF_000317285.1). Taxonomy (GTDB): domain Bacteria; phylum Cyanobacteriota; class Cyanobacteriia; order Cyanobacteriales; family Nostocaceae; genus Chlorogloeopsis; species Chlorogloeopsis fritschii. Next base: position 25,548 of record NZ_AJLN01000074.1, read on the forward strand.
ATAGTTATTGCCAGATTTTTATGAAATTGGCTGACGAAAGGAATGAAGCAACCTAAAGAATTTGTCAAAATCAAAACTCCTGGGGTCATTTTTTTGACCCGATCTATCAACTGCTTTATGTGTAGTAATTCGCTCATCTGGAACGCTGCTTTGAGCAATTAACCAAGCAAGAGAATAATATTGAGCATCAGTATAACCAATATGAGTTGGTTGTTCATTCCGACCTTCGGGTGGTGTTTCTAAAGACACGTGATAAGCAAAGTTATTTACAGATGGTGCCAAATTAGAATTAGTTTGCACTGTCTCTGAGCCATTTGGCCCATCAAAAACTGAGTTAGCTGCACCAAAAGCTCGCTTTTCTGGCGGTACTATATAAACAATCGTTCCGTCTAGCTTGACTAAGGCGTGGTAACTGACTTGCCTACTGTCATCCTCATGAGGGGCTTGAAAGGTATTAATCGCGCTGGATGCAGAACCGCTTGTTTCATGAAGTACTATAATTGCTTGATTATTGACAGATACACCATTAATATCTGTACTATAACGATCTCCATAGTTGTTTGGGTGCGCCAAGGCAATTTCGTATCCCGGTCTATACTCTTTAAAAGCTTGAGTAGTTTGGAAAGAGTATTGAGGGATACTTGTAGACTTGCCCCCTTGGCTGTTTGTTGATTCGAGTTGCACCTTAGGTTTTGGACTGGGTGTAATCTTGACTGAGGATTTGGAAAAAGATTGAAGTTTTTCTTTCTGTTCGGTGGATTGCTGAGGGACATTAACTGGACTCCAAGCAGCAGATTCTGAGCTTAGATCTGATGTAATTTGCTTATTTGTTTGTAGTTGTACTCTTCCACCAATCAGAATAATAACAGTGGTAATGAGCATAAGAGAAATTAATAGCAATCTTTTTATCCAGATGCTAAAACTCATATATTCAAAAATTATAATTTTGTTTAAATTTATACTAGTATTTTAGTTTTTAGTATAAAACTAGATAATCATACAACCAAGTACAGTACCAAAAATTCCACTAGCTATTACTCTTTCTAAAGAACGATTCAAGCTCCATAACCTAAAATTGTTAAGCTATCTATCAAATTCACACAGAGATGGCTCTAACATGAACTCCTTTCCTGCCTGGTACTTCGATGAATCTAAAATGGCTGGCATCGATTTTGAGGATATAGCCCAAGTTGAAGCCTTTGACTGCAAGCAAACATCCAGTACCCCAGAGAAAGAACAGGCTTTAGTGAAGCGATTGGGAATTTCTTCAGGGCATACCGCTATCGATTTAGGAGCAGGCACAGGTACTTTTGCAATCCAGGCTTCACTACAAGGGGCATCTGTACACGCTATTGATATTTCTCAAAGTATGCTGGCTTATGCTCAACAAAAAGCTCGAAAAATGGGCGTTACCACCATCAATTTTCACCGAGCTGGTTTCCTAACCTATGAACATAATGACAATCTGGCTGATTTTGTGATTACAAAAGCTGCGCTGCATATTCTGCCAGACTTCTGGAAAATGGTTGCTTTGCTACGAATAGCTTCAATGCTGAAACCTAAGGGCATTCTGTACTTACGCGATGTTATCTTCTCATTCCCAATTAGTGAGTACGAAAGCTCCATTGAGAACTGGATTGAGCATTCATCAATGCCTGAAGGTGAAGGCTGGACAGTTAAAGACTACCAGATGCACGTGCGAGAGGAACACAGTACCTTTGCGTGGATTATTGAAGCTATGCTAAGGCGGGCTGGATTTGAAATCACAGAAGCAAACTACCTGACGCCCACAACCGCTGAGTATATATGCATTAAGACAGCCTAGTGTGCTATGGCGTAGGGCTATGCAAGATATGATCGCCCAACAGGATAATGACTCCAGTCAGCACTAAACACGCAATTCCAGCTACACCAGCCAAAGGTTTTTTATTCTTACCTGTTACCCATTCCGAAGCTTGATCGGTATACTCAATCAGTTGTGCCGTGTCTAAGGTGGCGATCGCCCAAACCCATCCCGCGTGCAATCCCCAAGCCAAGCCCAACTTCCCACCGTCAGCAAACCTTGCTAGTACTAGTACCATTCCCATCAGCCACAATCCAGGTAGTTGGGGTATGGTTTCTCGTTGTTCCCATACTAAATGCAAGACAGCAAATATAAAACTAGAAATAACTGCTGCTCCCCAAATTTGGTAATCCTGCTCTAATTGCGTGAACAAAAAACCCCGAAAAACTAACTCTTCTACACCACCTACAAATAGAGCTATCAAAAAAATAGGTGAGGTAATAGATAATATTTGCTTGATATTAAACTCTTGAAATTTACACCAACCCAGCCACAATTGCCAAGAAAATACAAAAGCTAGGCTCAGTACTCCTAAACTAAAACCCAGAGCTACAGAACCTAGCATTGAAATTTCAGCAATAACGCCGTAATCTAACAAAGATGTATCGGTAAGCCAACTCACTGCCCAAACAATGAATGGTGCTAGTAAGTAGAGCGATACGAGTAAAGGCAGCTTTTGGTGTGGAGGTAAAGGTTGGTGGGGTTGCCAGTTGAGGGCGATCGCCAATAATGCTGCCACTGGTAACCAACACCCTACCCAAATCGTGAAAAAAGCTATGACTACAATCAATCCTGGCACATTTTCCAGAAATGATTGTAAGGAATTGAGTGAAAACTCAAATAACGTTATCAAAATCATCAAAAACACGACAGACTTCTTGCAATTATAATTTTTTGCTTGCAAAGAGAAAAGTTTTCTCTTTTGTCTGAGCAAATTTTAATTTCATTGGGTGTAGCGATGCGATCGCTTATTCAACACTCCAACTCAGCTACTTTTGCTCTACTCTTTTCTATTTTTGAGAACAAGCCTCTACCAAAATAGGTATTTTCTGCAAGAGGTCTAATCGTATTTCTCAGATTGAATAAATTTTCAGACTGCAGTAGCCAATTCCACTGGCTTTGGGGATAAGTTTTCCAGTATCCACTTTCAACTTATCCTGATCATCAGAAAAATTTACTCATCTTCTTCGATGTCTTCCTCATCTTCTTCGATGTCTAAGTCTTCCTGAGTTCCCTTTTTATCGGTGTCAACTTGAATTAAGTGAATATGTTTGTATCCCAGCTTAATTTCAAATTCATCACCGGGCTGTAAACCCATTGCTTTGGTGTAAGTTGCACCAATTACAATCTGACCATTTTGATGAACACTAACCCGATAGGTAGGTTCGCGCCCGCGGCCATCTTTGGGTGCTTCTGGGCTTAAGGGAATTCCTCTCGCCGATAACAAAGCATCATAAAAATCGGTTAAATTGACACGAACCTGATTGTTTTTTGTAACTGTATAATAGCCACACTGTTTTGCTCTTTCTCTTCGTGGTAAATTGGAAAGCTCTTTGACTTTAGCAAGCAGTGCTTTGCCGGTTAATGGTGCGGTTGCAGTTTCAGTCATTACGCTCAAAATATCCTTAATCTCTCCAAACTATTCAAAGATGACGTCTCTTGCCAATATTTGGCTGTTCGAGATTTGTACAATGGTAATGTTAACCCTTATAAAGGGTAAATTCCCGTTTATCACAGACCATCAACCTCTTTTATGGTTGCCCATTATTTATAAGAGATTGTGGTTGCACAGGCATTAAATTTGCTGATTTTACGGCACTTTTAACCATCATTTGCCATTGAAAACGAAATACTTTTCTTTTTTGGCATTACTGTGACGGTGTAATTTTAAGCCAACTTTACAAAGGAGCTAAGTCCCACTACTACTATTTAGCCGTAGAACCAGAAATAGCAGGCTTGTGACTTTTGGTGCTTGCCTTTATTGCCCTTGAATCACAAGGTTTTCCATATGCACACTCTCAGCTTATAACAGCATAGTATTTGCATAAGGTTGACAGATATACACCTTTTTTATCCTGCTAATTGAGACAACTTTTTTTGCGTCTCTAGACTACGAAGAAACAAAGCTGCATTAGCCGCTCTGATACGGCTATTTGTACTGGTTTTGTTACCTCGTAATTATTATATTAAATACTAACATGCAATAATAATAGCAAAATTATTGTTTAAGTTTGAATTAATTTTACTGCTATACTTTAATATCTTAATAACTGGCCTTAGGAAGACAAAAAGCGGTGAGGATTTTCCTCCCGCTTTATTACCGTTGTAAGTATTGTGGCTTAGATTTTATAAAAATTCATGTAAATTAGACGAGCAGTTTTGGCAATCTGAGTTACATTATCAAGCTTGTTGATTGAGAAGAGGCAAAAAAACTATCGTAGTATTCTGCCCTTTATTCATTAGCCAAGATGTTGATCAAAAGCTTCAACAATTCTACATAACCAAAAAATGGTACTTTGCAACCTATTAATACATTTTTCCTATAGCGGGTTTACTTTTGTTAGCATCAACATACAGTTATATCCTTAGGCAACTGGTGTGGATGTTGACAAAACTGTCGTAAACCCCATTTAGAGGTTATACAACTAGATTTTTTATGCAGATCCTCAAACAAGAATCAGTAGCCCTGAAACGATCAGTATATTAACAGCTAGCTTGGAATTATGGGCGGCAACGGCATAGCTGATAGGGTGAGGAAGTAGCTTGTAGAAATAAATTTTGATCCAGATGTAGTGGTTTCAAGACATAGGTTTATGGTAATGGAAGTACTTTTTAAGGTTATTCGACAACAAAAAAATTCTTCTCCTGTCGTACAAACTTACCTTTTACAGGTGGAACCGGGCAATACAATCTTAGATTGCCTGAATCGGATTAAATGGGAACAAGATGGAACTTTAGCGTTTCGTAAAAATTGCCGTAATACGATTTGTGGTAGCTGTGCCATGCGAATCAACGGGCGTTCAGCTTTAGCTTGTAAGGAAAATGTTGGCAGTGAAATTGCCAGATTACAACAGCTAGCACTACTAAAAAATAGCGCAAATAACATTCCAGAAATCACAATTGCTCCACTTGGCAATATGCCTGTGATTAAAGATTTAGTAGTGGATATGAGCAATTTTTGGAACAATCTAGAGGCGATCGCTCCTTATGTGAGTAGTGCTGCTAGGCAAGTACCAGAAAGAGAATTTTTACAAACACCACAACAGCGATCGCGTCTGGATCAAACCGGTAATTGTATTATGTGTGGAGCTTGCTTTTCTGAGTGTAATGCCTTTGAAGTCAATCCTGATTTTGTTGGCCCCCATGCTTTAGCCAAAGCTTACCGGATGGTGGAAGACTCCCGCGATAGCGAAACAGAAACTCGTTTAGAAAAATACAACGAAGGAACAAAAGGAGTTTGGGGTTGTACCCGTTGCTTATACTGCAACTCCGTTTGTCCAATGGATGTAGCTCCACTCGATCAAATCACCAAAATTAAACAAGAAATTCTTGATCGCAAACAAAAAAGCGACAGCCGTTCCATTCGCCATCGCAAAGTCTTAATCGAGCTAGTCAAAGAAGGTGGCTGGATTGATGAGAGGCAATTTGGTTTACAAGTGGTTGGTAACTACTTTAAAGATTTAAGAGGATTGCTTGGTATTGTACCCCTTGGTTTGCGAATGGTTGCTAGGGGCAAATTTCCTCTATCATTTGAACCTTCAGAAGGTGCAGGACAAGTGCGATCGCTAATCGAAGCAGTGCAGAAAGAGGAAGTAGGGATTAGGGATTAGGGACTAGGGACTAGGGGATAGGAAATCTTTAATTTCTAGCCTCTAGCCTCTAGCCTCTAGCCTCTACCTCTAGCCCCTATCTCACCGCGGATCTTGAGGTATGTTCAATGGCTGCCCTGAACTGTTATAGACTAAAATATCCCATTGCCCATTGTTACTGTACTCAAAAGCAATTCTGCTGCCATCAGCGCTGATGGTGGGATTGCGAACTTCTGCTTGTAGGTTGGCAGTTAAATTGCGTGATTGCCTTGTTTCTCGGTCGTACAAGAAAATAGCTGTTCTTCCTTGACGAGAAGCAGCAAAAACAATATAGCGACCATTATCTGAAATACTGGGATGAGAGGCGATCGCATCAAAGGAATTTAAGCCAGGTAAATCAATTAAACTGCGAGTCACCATATCAAACATATAGACATCTTGGCTGCCTCGTCGATCGGAAGCAAAAACAATAAATCTTCCAGAAACTTGCGGCGTTAATTCTGAAGCAGTACTATTAAGACTTCTTCCTCCGGGATCAAAAGGGTAACTCAAAAGACGGGGATAGCCACCACAGCCATTTAATATAGTTGTTAGAGTAAGTATAGGTAGAAAAATATAGGGTTTAGTCATTGGTCATTGGTCATTTGTTTAGTAGGGGAGGCAGCGCGCCCTTGGAGGTTCCCCGAAGGCGGAGCGTCTCCGGCTCCGCTCCGTTATAGCGACTGCCGTGCGGGTTTATATAATGATTTCATTATCTTAGAGAGATTACTGTTAAAACCCGCCCGTACAGTGGTTAGTAGTTAGTGGTTAGTAGTTCTCTCCTCATCTTCCCAGTCCCCCTGCTCCCCTGCTCCCCTTGCCCCCCTCTCCCCCTCCTCCTCAAGGCGGTGGAGTTATAGTTGCACCATTAGGAATATCTAACTCAATATTGGGGCCTCGGTCTAGTACTTCAATATCCCACTGACCGCGGCTAGCGCTTTCAAAGACTACATAGCGCCCATTGGGGCTGATATTAGGATTTCTAATCCAACCGCGGTAGATGGGAGTGAGGATTTGCGAATTTTGTGTAGCGCGATCGTAAAGCGCTACCACTGGTCTACCTTGGTCACTAGTAATATAAGCAATATAACGTCCGTTGTAGCTAAGGCTTGGACTTTCGGCAATTGTCTCAGGACGATTTAAACGGGGCGTACGCACAAAAGTTTGCTGCTGCAAATCGTAAAGCAGTATCTGGTGAGAACCATTTCGATTAGATACAAATGCCACAAAGCGCCCATTTCCACTCAAAGTCGGCTGTGCTTCAGTGTAGCGACTGTTAACAGAAGTGGGGCCAATAGGAATATTCTCGGAACTACAAGATATAAGCAAACTTGCCAATCCAAAAATGAGACTCCAATGAATTTGTCTTTGGAGCCAAAATCTAGGTGTAATTTTTTTCACCTCACCTGTTTTCCGTTACCTTTTTGCAACCTCCACCTTAGTTTATTTAAACATCATCAAAATTTACCGAATTATCTGGCTCTTCTTCTGAACTTTTTACTGGTTTGTATTCTACATAGTCAGTAGGTATGACATCGTCATCAACTCGCTCTGGTCGAGATTCTGGACTGCTCGATGGACGACGTCTTCTCGGTGGTCTTGATGTAGTATCAGCTACATCATCACTGCGACTTTCTGGACGGAAAGAACCGTTGTTACTACGCCGAGGAGGTTTTCTTTCTTCGCTCGTTGGGCTATCCCAATCATCAACTTTTCTGCTGGAAGTACCCCAATCATCTTCAACTCTCTCAGGAGTGCGCTTTGTAGGACGCGTAGTACCACGTCTGCGCTGTCTATCTGTCAATTCTGGTCTTTCACTTACATTGCGGCGCTCTGGGCGACGGGGAGATTCTTCTTCATATAAATCTTCGCGAGAAGAACGGTTTTCTCTGCTACCTGGAATGCGCGGACGGGGCCGTTCCTCCTCATATTCGTCATCATAAGGTAGTGGATCGTATTCATAGTCCACCTGAGCCTTATAGGGAGATCTTTTTTCATATTTATAGCGATTGCTAACCTCTCGCTCATCGTCCACAATTGGTGTATTGCGCTTGGCTTGCTGAGTCGCAATTCCCCGCAGGCGAATACTTTCGACAGCAAAAAATACTGTTGAGCCAACTAAAAGCAACTGACCAAATTGTAGAATTGGGTCTAGACGCCAGCCTTGGAAAATAAGAATAAAGCCGCATAGCAAGCCGACAGCAGCAAAAAATATATCCTGATCTCGTGATAGTTCTGGACGTACAGTGCGGAGAAAATAAAGTGCTGCTCCAGCCACAGCTAGGAAAATTCCTAAAATACTGGCTGAGTTCGCTCCAAAATTTACTTGAGCCAGAACACTCGCTGAGTTCAGCCAAAAAGTTATCATTGTTCTTTTCCCAATATCAAATCTATTGTTATCCGGTCAGAATTTAAATCTCTACTCTAACAAGACATAAATATATTGTAGAGACGCGAAACTCATAGTAGCGCCGTAGCAGAGTTTGTATCCGCCCGTGCGACTGCGATCGCGTCTCTACATTATCACCCAAAGTTAAAAAGCCATTATCTGCCAGTTTGGTTTGATTTACCTTCAGCACAGATAAATTGCAAAATGTCAGCAATTAAGCAATTGACTGACTCACAAGTAGTTTTGAGAGTCAAATTGACTCCCACTAGATAATTAAGAACGCTGAATTTTATCTCTTTGGCTAATCAAAATCAATCCCACAGTAGCAGGGATAACGACAATTACAGTACCCCAAACAAGGCTCCAAAGAAAATTTGCTAAAGAAGGCGTCATAGTTTTCAACCTTTTTTTACAGTCTTCATCTTAATTTTAATGGTCTATCACACCGTTCGAGCACAACCATACGCATCTGTACTAGTTGTTGACTCATGATGATGTGTTAGAGTCAAACCGCAATTCTGCTATTAGCATTGAACTGATTTTACTACGGGGAATTGATTCTCCAATGAGCTTTTGGTCTCCAATTTGTGGTCACTAAACTTACTTGCTACCTTGACTCATCATATAATTGACAGCCCTTGCACCTAAGTTCTTTCATCTTTACGAGCAGGGGACAACATTTAGTTAAAATAGTATTGGAATAGCTTTACAAAGCTTAAAGATTTTCGGCTTTCCCCCTGGTTTTTCTTCACAAAGAGTGAGAAGCAACAGACAATGACTGGCGTTAACCTTACTGCTTGGATTCTCGGTCTCAGCTTGGGACTGATGACACTTTTGTTTATTTTCCGCATAGTTCTAACTTGGTATCCCCAAGCCGATTTAAATCGTTTTCCTTTGAATTTAGTCGCTTGGCCAACAGAACCATTTTTAGTACCAATGCGAAAGTTGATACCACCTCTAGGGGGAGTAGACATTACACCCATTATTTGGGTTGGCATCTTCAGTTTAGTGAGAGAAATTCTCCTTGGGCAGCAAGGGCTATTGACTATGATGTCTAGGGTAAATTAGGGATGGGTTAGTGGTTAGTCAATAGTCATTGGTCATTAGTCATTAGTAGGGGCGAGTTTTGTTGATTATATGAACCGTTAAAAATGACAATTTATCTTTTAAACCCACCCGTACAGTCGTTAGTAGTTCTCCCCATCCCCTCTGCCGCTGAAGCTCCTCTGCCCCCTTATCCCCTTCAAGTGCCCCTAGCCTTGAAGTTCCTGTACGAAATTAGTGTAGATATTACCCTGTAAAAATTGTGGGTTTTCCATAATTTTTTGATGGAATCCAATAGTGGTAGGTAGCCCTGTAATTGCACATTCCCGCAGTGCTCGTTTCATACGGGTAATAGCTGCAGAACGGTCTGGTGCCCAAACAATTAGCTTACCAATGAGAGAGTCATAATATGGAGGAATTTGATAATCAGTATAGACGTGGGAGTCAATTCTCACTCCAGGGCCTCCAGGCGGCAGATAACCACTGATCCTACCCGGAGAAGGGCGAAAGTCATGGTCGGGATCTTCGGCGTTGATCCGGCATTCGATCGCATGACCCCTTAAGATTACTTGATCTTGAGTCAACTTTAGTCTTTCTCCTTGAGCAACGCGGATTTGCTCAACAACCAAGTCTACTCCAGTAATCATTTCGGTTACCGGATGCTCAACTTGAATCCGCGTATTCATTTCCATAAAGTAAAAATTTCCAGATTTATCTAAGAGAAACTCAATTGTTCCTGCTCCCGTGTAGTTGATAAACTGGGTTGCTTTGACTGCTGCTTGTCCCATCTTTTCTCGCAAGTCTGAGTCAAGAGCAGGGCTGGGTGCTTCTTCTAACAGCTTTTGGTTGCGGCGCTGAATCGAGCAATCTCGCTCGCCCAAGTGGATAACGTTACCATAGTTATCCGCTAAAACTTGAAATTCTATGTGGCGGGGACGTTCGATAAATTTTTCTAAATATACCCCAGAATTACCAAATGCTGCTCCTGCTTCGCCCTGGGCTGCTTGAAAGCATTTCACAAATTCGTTTTCCGATCGCACCAAGCGCATACCCTTGCCGCCACCACCGGCTGTAGCTTTAATCATGACGGGGTAACCAATTTTTCTGGCGATCGCTAATCCTTCTTTTTCTGACTCTATCAAACCTTCACTACCCGGTACGGTTGGCACTCCTGCCTTTTGCATTGTTTCTTTAGCTGTAGATTTATCACCCATTAACCGGATTGCTTCCGGAGACGGGCCGATAAAAGCAATGTGATGATCTGCACAAATTTCTGCAAATCGGGCATTTTCTGCCAAAAAACCATAACCGGGATGGATAGCACTGGCATTACGAGTTAAGGCGGCAGCAATAATATTGGGAATATTCAAATAACTTTTACTACTGGCAGGATCGCCAATGCAAACCGCTTCATCAGCAAGTTGGACATGGAGCGCATTACGGTCAACGGTGGAGTGTACCGCGACAGTCGCAATTCCCATTTCTTCACAAGCCCGGAGAATGCGAAGCGCGATTTCTCCCCGATTAGCAATTAATATCTTGTCAAACTTCATCTTCTAGCTTTCGATATCAGTTTAGTAAATTGACAATTTCTCCCGGCAATTTTGAAACAACGCTTTCGCCTGATTTCACATTATGACAGGAGATGACCAAGTCCAATCCATTGGCTTCACTGCTTTTACGGGTTTTACCAGACTACCAACACATTATGCTGGTCTTTCCCGCTCCAGAATGATTAAGGCGCACCGTGCATCAACAGTGTACCTAACTTCTGTGTTGCATCTACCGAGTTGTGGCTGTACCCCTTTTTAATATCACTTCGATGCTATTTTGCTGTCAGTAAGCGGCTTGTATCCAATTATTCGGGCAGCTTTTATCACTGTTCCTTCGCTCAGAGTTGTCTGTGTTTTCCCAAACCTGTTTCCTACCTCAAGGGCGATCATCATGTCAAAGATTTTGTGCATATGGATCGTTGATTTTTTGAAATACCTAAGTATGACTCCACTATAAATATTTTTTTGTGCTATATTTGATATTCAGCAAAACCTTGCGGATGTGGCGGAATTGGTATACGCGCACGTTTGAGGGGCGTGTGGCTTTGCCTTGCGAGTTCGAGTCTCGCCATCCGCATTTTGAAATTCACAGTCAAGAGTCAGATTTTTCCTTATTTCCCTGTATATCCCTATTTCTTGTTGGGTGCGTGGGTTTTTTATGCTTTGATAGAAATAAGTGAAGATTTGTAAAGGACATTGACTGCTACTTTTACAGCGACAAACAATCTAACATTGCCCACGGGTTGGCACCGCCTTACTCCCATCTGGCAAGGTGGGGAAGAAGTCATTCAACAAGGTTTGCCACACGCTCAACTAGCTCCGGCTTGGCAATTGCTACTTTTAGGTGATGGTTCCCCGACAAGACACTTACAATTGCTCACAAGTGAGCCAACAGAAGTGGATGTTATTGATATGTCATTGATTGGCATGGATTTGGATGGTGCTCCTGAGTTGATCAAAGCTGTACCTGGGCCGAGACTGCGACGGCAAGTGTGGCTGCGTACTGCCTCTGGTCAAAGATTGGCGTATGCCACCTCATGGTGGGAAGCTTCTCATGTAGATGAATATTTACAAAACCGTTCATTGCCGATTTGGGCTAGTTTAGCTCGTCTGCGTACAGAGTTATATCGAGATATCCAAGGTATTTATCACGGTTACTCGGATGGATTGGAATCTGGTTTTGCTGAAAAAGGGCCTTTTTGGGGACGCCATTACTTGTTTTGGCATCACGGACAGCCCTTGACTTTGATATATGAAGTTTTTTCACCTTATTTAACAAAATATTTGGGATCGACACAGTTGGCTTGAATAGTTGACTTTTAATTCCAATCAGATTCAGAATTTGAACCGTAAAGTAACTACGGTTAGGCGATCGCTATTTTAGAGCTTCGCAGCAAAGCACTGTTGACTATCGACGTTTACTTCTTGTTGCATTTATTAACACAAGTTTGAAGTAAAAATTGCTATTAAATAAGCAAGTCTATATAGCTGTTCGAGTCAGCCTGAACATCTGGGTTGTTGCGACTGTTCATTTTGGCATGATTGAAGTAGTAAGTTATTATACGAAAAGAGTATTATTGTATCCTGAATTTTGAATAGTTAAAGATAGTCAAGTTTTACTAAAAGTGATATGTACTACAATTGAGTAATATTAATATTTTCTAAAGCACATCATTTTTTAAACTTGAATTAATTTAAATAGTATTTATTTTTGATGGCATAGCTACTATAACCCTGTAATTTGGAGAAATGATAGCAAAGATGCTGATAAATAAGGCTATTTGAAGAATTTATACCATAAACTAAAAATTACTAAAATTTAGCTCAAATTTTGGATAATTAATCACGAAATTATTTTTCGTCAGGCGTGTCATTCATAGGAAACAATGGTAGTTTATTACCGAAGTATTATTAACTTCTAGAGCTAATAATTTAATATATTTCACACCCTACTACAAGGGAAACTTTTTGGTTTGTTTTGGCAACAAAGCAAGTAATAAATTCGCTATGATGAGGTATTTGTTTCAATGGCGCTGCCCGTCCTATCTGTTTCGTCGATGAAGAAGAAAAAGAAACCATCCCTGGTACTCACACTCTCATCTGCTGGGTTATTAATTGGTGGTGGTGTGGCGGCATACTGGCTGTTAAATCAGGGACAACTATTTTCCAAAAATTTACCAGTGGGTGCAAATATCATCCCTCAAGATGCTTTATTTGCGGTTTCCCTAACTACCGATCCCGTTCAATGGCAGCAATTGCGGGAGTTTGGCACAAAAGAAACTCAAGTCGAACTAGATCGATATTTAGTGCAGTTGCGCGATCGCTTTATCAATAACAAAGGTTATGACTTTCAAAAAGATATAAGTCCTTGGGTTGGCGAGCAAGTGACGATTGCAATTCTTGCCCCACAAGCAACTAAACCTGCACTCAAACCCATAGCTACGGATGGAAGTATTCCTAATCAGCAATCGTTAGTGATGGTGCTGCCCATCAAAGATCAACAAAAAGCTCAAAACATTTTGGCACAACCTCAAGCACTCAAAGGAGGAGAATGGAGTGAGCGCAGCTACGAGGGTATTGCCATCAAAGAAACTAAATCCACATTGGGAGAAAATTTATCAGCAGCAGTCATCAATGGTCGTTTTCTGGTGATTGCTGACGATTCTAAAACTATAGAACAAGCAATTCAAGCTTATAGAAATAAAACATCTCTAGCCACAAGCGCAGGTTTTGCAGATAACTTTCCTAAAATAGCTAGCTCTCAACCTTTTGCTCAATATTATGTAAATGTGCCATCCTCTGCCAAAATCGCTGCCGCATCTGGTAACCGTCATTTACCCGCCCAAGTTTTAGCACAACTGCAAAATAACCAAGGTTTAGCAGGTACAGTTACCTTAGAGCCACAAGGAATACGTGTTAAAGGTGTTTCCTGGCTCAATCCTAATAGTCAGCGTGTGTTGGCAGTTGAAAACAAAGCTGGGAAGATGCAAAATCGCGTGCCATCTGAAACCTTGATGATGTTTTCTGGTGGCAACTTGCAACGTTTTTGGGCAGACTACGTTTCCACATCCCAAGGAAATCCGCTCTCACCCATTGCACCAGAACAGTTGCGAGGAGGTGTAAAATCTCTTGTGAATCTCGATTTAGAACGAGATTTATTGAGTTGGATGGGCGGAGAGTTTTCTCTTTCCGTAATTCCCAATACTCCCAACAGTTCATCAGAGGATTTTCGTGCTTCTTTGCTGTTTATGGTACAAGCACGCGATCGCGATCGGGCAGAAACTTCCTTAAAACAGCTCGATGAAGTAATGAAAACTCAGTACCAATTCCAGATTCAACAGACGACTGTCGCTGGTAAACCTATTGTTAACTGGATTGGGCCTTTAGGCACCTTAACTGCTACCCACGGTTGGTTAGATGAAGATATTGCTTTCTTGGCGCTGGGTGCTCCCATCAGCGATAGAATTATCCCAAAACCTAACAACGCACTAGCTATTAACCCTTTATTTCAAACAACAGTTCCTTTAGAAAAAAATCCTAAAAATAGCCAGTTTTTCTTAGATGTAGAACGTACCGCCAAAAATTTTCCTTTACCGACTCTGTTGCCAAATCAACAAGCATGGTTAAAAGCAACACGCTCGGTTGGTATAACAACCGCGATCGAAGATAGTCGTACTAATCGCTACGAAATTTTTCTAGGACTCAAAAAAGCTGGAAAACCAGCTTCTCTAAAGAGTTCCTCTATCAATCCCATCTCTTCTCTTACTCCTTTGCCGACTCTACCCAATGCTTCTGGCATACCCTTACGTGCAACACCACCGTCTCCCTAGAGAGGGCAGGGGAGCAGGGGAGCAGGGAGCAGAAGAGTACCAGGAGATAGGCAGAACACTAACGACTGTACGGGCGGGTTTAAAAGATAAATTGTCGTTTTTAACCGTTCATATAATCAACAAAACCCGCCCCTACTAATGACTAACCACCAACTATTAGCCAGAAACAGATAGGATCAAAACTGTCAGAAGAAATACTTTTAGGAATCCATGGGGGAGAACATTTTATGAATCTGGTTGAACTCCAGAACTCGCTAGACAATGCCTCCTTTGCTGTCCTCTTTATCACAATGCTGATTTATTGGTTTGGGGCGGCTTTTGGGAACGTGCCCTATTTACCAACTTTGGGAACGGCAGGGATGGCGATCGCTAATTTATGCATCGCAACATTACTAGGAGCGCGATGGCTAGAGGCTGGCTATTTTCCTCTCAGCAATTTGTATGAATCTCTGTTTTTCTTAGCTTGGGGAATCACAACTATCCATCTGATTGCTGAAAACAGCAGCCGCAGTCGTTTAGTAGGAGTTGTTACTGCCCCAGTTGCGATGGGCATTACCGCTTTTGCCACCCTAACATTGCCATCAGAAATGCAAGTAGCTGAACCATTAGTACCTGCATTGAAATCAAATTGGTTGATGATGCACGTCAGCGTCATGATGTTAAGTTATGCGGCTTTGATGGTAGGTTCGCTGTTGGCGATCGCTTTCCTCGTCGTCACTCGCGGGCAAGATATCCAACTCCAAGGAAGTTCTGTTGGTACTGGTGGTTATCGCAGTAATGGTTTCCGCTTGCAAAAAGCAGGTGAACTAGTTTCTCAATCCTCAACAGTGGCAGTAGAAAATAATGGCTTGGCTCGTTACGAAAGTAACACTAACGGTAAAACTGCTGTTTTGGATTTAGTTACTGCTTCCGAGCCTCAAACCGTAACATCTGGCGAACCCCTTTCACCTCAACGCCTCAGCCTTGCTGAAACCTTAGATAATATTAGCTATCGAGTCATTGGACTCGGATTTCCTCTATTGACGATTGGTATTATTGCTGGTGCTGTTTGGGCTAACGAAGCTTGGGGTTCCTACTGGAGTTGGGATCCTAAAGAAACTTGGGCATTAATTACTTGGTTAGTTTTTGCGGCATACCTCCACGCTCGTATTACTCGTGGTTGGCAAGGGCGTCGCCCGGCAATTTTAGCAGCTAGTGGTTTTGTTGTAGTCTGGGTTTGCTATTTAGGGGTAAATCTTTTGGGTAAGGGTTTACACTCTTATGGGTGGTTCTTTTAGGAACCTTACTCTAACCCCTCTCCCCAAGCGGCTACGGTGTACACACAAATGATGAATCAAATTCAAATCTAATATTAGTAGTGTTGTAGGTGTGTTGTCGCGTAGGGCAACGCACCATTTTAGATTCTTGTCTATGCATCATAGCCTAAACAGAGAGGGAATAACTCAGTTATGAAATCCATTTGGTTATTTAGAATTTTTAGTAAATAATGGGTTTTCTAGATAAATTTGATGCGATTCTCCTTGACATGGGGGATACTTTCATGTTCGAGTGCGATCGCTTTTCGGAATTAGAAGATTTTGGTAAAACATATCGCAACCACGGTGGAAATTTACTCTCTAATTTACAAGTAGAATCTATAATTGTTCAGGTATTTAATCAAATGGGCAATGATTATAATAATCCAGAATATTATGAATCTTTCCCATCTTTAAAAAGCTATATAGTGAAGATTATTAATGAAAACAGTTTGCCAATTAGTGAAATTGATTTATTAGAGCAAGTTTTCACTAAGCACGAAATTGGAATAATTCCAAATACATATGCAGCAGCAATTAGCCAACTGAGAAAAACCCATAAATTGGGTGTTGTATCAAATATTTGGTGTAAAAGTGAATTCTGTCTTCAAGAATTTCACAGAGTAGGAATTCGTGATTTATTTGAAACAATTATATTTTCTTCTGATTATGGTATTATAAAACCCTCGCCTTTAATTTTCCAAAAAGCAATAGAAAATATTGGTGTGAATAAATCCAAAATAGTATTTATTGGTGATAATTTGTTGTTCGATATTGCAGGCTCAAAAGCAGTAGGTTTATCTGCAATTTGGATAAATTCAAACAATCAACCTCTTTCTCCAACTATTCCAACTCCTGATTTAGTAATTCAAGACCTACGAAACTTACTTGAGAATGAGTAAAAATATTTGTAAAATCAAAAATGGTATGGACTCCCCTATATGCAAAAATCCATCGCACTATCCGATCGCGTCACCTATTTGAACGTAAACAGCGCCTATTAGTTGCCGTCTCTGGCGGACAAGATTCTCTGTGTTTAATCAAATTATTATTAGATTTGCAATCTAAATGGGGATGGCATTTAGGTGTTGCTCATTGCGATCATCGCTGGCGTGCGGATTCGCAAGCAAATGCCCAACACGTAGAAAGTTTAGCCAAAACTTGGAACATTCCCTTTTATTTAGCAACTGTAGAGACGGAAGAACTCGCATCTTTACAAAGTGAAGCTGCTGCACGTAACTGGCGCTATCAAGCTTTGAGTGCGATCGCCCAGCAACATAATTACAACTGCATTGTTACAGGACATACAGCAAGCGATCGGGCAGAAACCCTGCTTTATAACTTAATTCGCGGTACTGGCGCTGATGGCTTACAAGCTTTAACCTGGCGACGTTCGCTAGTTGATAACATTGTGCTAGTGCGTCCCCTGTTAGAATTGACTCGCGCAGAAACAGAAGTATTTTGTCAAGAAAATCAGCTGCCAATTTGGGAAGATTCTACCAATCAAGATTTGAAGTACGCCCGTAACCGCATTCGTCAAGAGCTAATTCCGTATTTACGCGAGCATTTTAACCCTCAAGTTGAATCAGCTTTAGCTCAAACAGCAGAACTACTGCAAGCAGAAGTCGAATATTTAGAAAAAGCTGCCCAAAAGTTGAAGGAAGAAGCCATGAGTGAGGAAAAAAAAGACGCGGAGACAACCAGACGCCGCGAATCCCTCTCCCTCTCTCCCGCTCTCCCACTCTCCCCCTCCTTTTCCCCTCTTCCCCTCAAATTAAATCGTCGTATTTTACGAGAAGCCCCACTAGCTTTACAACGTCGTGTGATGCGGCAGGTATTGCAACAAATACTGCCGGATGCTCCCAACTTCGAGCAAATAGAAAAACTTACAGCTTTAATTACAGCGCCCAACCGATCACAAACCGATCCATTTCCCGGTGGTGCGATCGCGCAAGTACAAGGCGATTGGATCTGGATTAGGAAGTTGTAAAGGCTAATATTATTGGCATTAACGGAATATTGTTTGATAATGAAGATGAATAATTAATATTGTTATCTCATAAACCTACTTCTGCCCAAACTGTGGTGTATGGAGAACCAGAATTAGAGTCAACAAAATAATCTAAGTTAAGAATAACTAGGTTTTGCCCAACCACAACAACACCTGTTCGTTCTGCAAGTTTATAGTCCGGTTTTTGTGGTTGTTTTTTCCGTAAATTGACTCCATTGATAACAGTAACTTGAGTCCCTATGGAGGGAACAACCGTCGGCGATATAGTGACGGGTTGAGTTGTTTTAATAAGCGGTTCTCCAAGTGTAACAGTACCTAAAGTATTATTCACAGAACCAAGTCTGATCCAACCAAGGGAAAGACTCTGTTGAACATTGGAGGGTGAGACAGTTGATTGAGTAGGGTTTGTTGGTACAACTGTTGAGCGAGAAGCAAAAGGCTCTGTAGATGAAGTTTTTTGAGTATTTTGTGGCTTAGACACTACCTCTTGAAAACTTTTTATGAGGAGAAAACAAAGTAATATGCTTGTACTAATAAACGTCCCTAAGATCAAGATTTTTTGCAAATCAGTTAAGCCACTGGGGGATGGCGTTGGCTGAGATGAATATGGTGATACAACTGGTTGAGACTGTGAGGATAGTCTTGCTGGTGGTGCAGAAACCAAGGTTGGAGTAGATATAGTTTGATTTCCTCCAGTCTGCAATGCCTGTAGCATTTCTCTGGCGCTGGAGTAACGATCGCGCGGATGGTACTGTATTGCCTTATCAATTATCCCCATCAATGTAGGACTAACATTCATAGCATGACTATGCCAAAGAATTTCTCCCGTTCGTGAGTCTATTTCCAGTGCTTGTGGTGGTTGTCCTGTAAGTAGATAAATTGCCGTCATCCCTAAACTATATAAATCGCTGGAATATACTGGTTTACCTGCGGCTTGTTCGCTGGGCATATATCCAGGCGTACCAATTACAATCGAACTAGTGGGATTTCCTTGTGAATTTAGCACCGTTCCCATTGATTCTCGTACCGCACCAAAATCAATCAGTACGGGTTTACCGTCGCGATGACGCAAAATGATATTGTCTGGTTTGAGATCGCGGTGAATAATCCGCTTGGAGTGTACGTATTCTAAAACTGGTAATAAATTTGCTAATAATTCTCGGACTACACTTTCGCTAAATAAACCCTGTTGTTCAATCTTTTCAGTTAGTGTGTCACCTTCAACCCACTCTTGAACTAAGTAGAATTGATTATTTAATTGAAAATAAGCATATAAAGTCGGAATCTGGTCAGTAGATCCGCCCAAGTCTTCTAAAATTGCTGCTTCCCGCCCAAACCGCTCTTGTACTAGTTGGTAAATCTGGGGATTATTTTGAATTGGTTTGAGTAGTTTAATCACACAGCGACGGTGAGAAGGCATCTGGGTATCTTCTGCTAAGAAAGTCTCACCAAATCCACCACTTCCCAGAGTGCGAATTACTTGATAGCGCTCATTGAGCAGCATCTTCTGACATCCTCTTGCTGTCAAATCAAAAACATATTTTTCATTATCCTTCTAAGTGAATGCAAAGGTCACTACTTGTTACCTTGGCGATCACTCAAGTTCTTATGAAACGCTATGATCTCAATCAAATCCACATCATTCCTGATTCTGGCTATTCTTTAAGAACTGCATACCCAATAATTATGTCCCCTAAATTACCCTTAATTCCTGCGTTACCTCACCCCAACATCTCCTTAAAAAGGCCGCAGGAAGGTAAGGTTATTTTATTACGGGTATTTTGACGAACATGATACAACGGATGAAAAGAGGTTAGAGGTGACAAAGAGCAACGTAATTCACGTCTCCCCTTTTCATTTTCCCTAATCCCCAGTCCCCATTCCCTAAGTTGCTGCTAATTGCGGTTGAGAAATCAAATCAACAAAAACCTGACGCATCTGGTTAATAACCTGGATTTGCTCGTCACCTGTTTGTTGAATTTCACTAATGCCTTGCAACTTCTGCCGCAATCCATCAAGGGAATCCTGAATTGGTTGTAAAGCCTCTTGATATAAATTCACCCTACCCGAACATTCCGCAGTTGCAGTTCGCAAGGATAGCAAATCTTGCTCCATCGTTTGCAGTTCTTGCCACCTAGTTTGTTGCTGTTGAGTTTGCTCTTCTATTACTCCCTGCATCTGTTCAATACTAGCCTGCATCTGCTCAATTTCTCGTTCTAAGTTTTGCAGTGCTTCTGACTGTCTTTGTCGCTGCTTTTCAATATGTACCAGTACGGGACTAAAATCTAATTTTTCTTCTTGGAAATTAGCAGACGGTTGTTCTCGCCGCAGCAACACTACTTTGTGTTGTTTAAGAAGCCCCTGGCACTCAAGCAGATGGCGACGTTGTCCTACCAATGTTTCATTCAGCATTTGGTAGTGATCTTTCTCGTCTGCCAGTTCAGGTTCTAATGTACTCCGCTCAATTTCTGATGCTTGGTTTATCTTTTTTTGTAATTCTTCTATAGTTTTTTGCTTCTCTTCAAGTTCTTGTTCCTGTTCTTTAACAAAACTAGAGTCTACATTTAACTTTCCCTGCAAGTCTTGTACTATCTTTTGCAATTCTTCCAGAGGCATTTTTTCCAAAGCAGCCATATCCACCTCTGGGGTAGAAACCACATCACCAGACATTGCTGCCAAAAATTGAATTTGCTGGTATAAATCTTCTTGGTATTGCAATTGGTCTTTCAGTTTACAAGCATACTCTTGCTTGCTCGTGAGAGTGACTGTATTCACTTCCAACTGGACTGTTTGCTGTTCCAAAGAATTTTGCGCTTGTTGCCAATCATTTTGATGCTCAGAGAAAATTTGTGACAGCCGATCTACTTCTGCTTGTTGTTCGCCAACTGTTGTTTTTTGCTGCTCTAGTTTTTCCCAGTGAGAGTTAAGAAGAGATTGTTGTGTTTCCAGCATTTCAAATGCTAGCTGGAGGTGTTCTTGCATTGGTTGTGTTGGAGCAACACTGCTAGAGAGCCGATCTAGTAATTCATTGAGTAGACGGCTTTGCTCTTCATCTAGCGTCTTTCCTTGCTGTAAGTGTGCTTGAGACTCCTCTAGGCGGCGCTGCTCACCCCGCAAATGTTCCCAAGCTCCTTCGAGTTCTTGACGGTTGCGCTCAACTTCTTCTCGCAACTTTTCCATTTCTGCACAAGATGTCTCAACTGCTTGTTTTTCTGTCTCTAAGCGTTGAAACTCATCTTCCATATTTTCCAATTGTTCCAAGCGCGTTTCAATTTCCAGTTCGCGGCGATTAAGTTCCTGCGCTTGAAACGTCAGTGATTCTTTCCACTGATCGATTTCTTCTTCTTTGACTTTAATTTTTTCCTGCTGGCGAGAGAAGTTCTGCAAAATATTCACTAGCGGACGTCCCGCCTCTTGAATCCGCTGCACTTGACGCTGAGGAGTCATTTCCACCAATATAAGTGCACCATCATTTAATTTACTGGCTTCCTCAGCAGCGATTACGTCTTCTGATACGGTACTCCAACTTTGATCTGTTCGCTGACAAGCTAACAGCTTTATTTCTGTTTTGCCAGCGCCAGTAAGTAAACTGCCTTTCTGTTTTTGTACTTCTGCTAAATACAGCACACCCTTAATCCTTCTGATGGACTTAATATCAGTGTTTGTTATACGAAGATAATTGCGGTAAGCTGCCTTGTTTAAATTAAATTTAGGGGGAAACAAGGCAGGCAAAATTGTCTATAGACGCGAAATTACGTCTTAAGATTTATACAACCAAATTGTCGCTTCTTTATATTTTCTACTGCTGTAAGTTACAGTGACTACCGTGTTATCACTCAGGTTATCTAGGAATGTTAAGGCATCTCAAAACAATAAAATACCTATGTTAATTGATTTTCTTGTCGAAAACATCTTCTAAGAGCTAGTATAAAAATTTTCTCTAATTCTTAAACTCTAAGTTCTACTATATCTGCTGAAAGGATAGAAAAACACAACAGCAAAATTAAAAAATCTAAACTACACACATTATCCCTTAATTCACATCTTGCATCAGTTTCAACAGCCACCAGGCAAGTCCACAAACCCTCGTTATCAGGTTTCACATCTTGCACCAGTTTTTTAATTGCGATTTTTGTAAGGTGGGCATTGCTTAGATTTGGCTCAAAACCTTATTTTGACGTTATGGGCAATGCCCACCCTACGGTTATTGAGAAAGGTGCAAGATATCAGAGGTTCAACCTGGTAACGAGAACTAGAGTCTCTGGCTCTCTATATCGTAGGCAGAAGATTGCAAATACTTAAATATACGTAAGTCTGACAGAATTAAAAGGAGTGCTTGTTCACTAAATGCAGGGAAATTTAAATGAAATTGATATTCGCAGTATTTTGCAATTAATTGAGTTGGGGCAACGCACTGGGCAACTATTTGTAGAAGCCCATAATTATTACAAATGCCCTAAACTGGGTGTAGATGAGACAGACAGACATAATGATTGCGGCGATCGCCACTGCTGGTTCGTCTTTTTTCTCAATGGTCAAATTATTTATGCGGCTAATGGCGATACCAGTCTATCGCGTTTGAATGATTATTTGCGCCATCACCAAATTAAAGTCCAACTTGATGAACGAGAACTAGATCGCCTAAGAACTCTAAATCCACCCGAATATGCATACTTATGGATGTTGTTAGAGCAAAATATCATCAATCCAACCCAAGCTCGCAGTATTATCCACAGTTTGGTGCATGAGACTCTTTTCGATCTACTGAATTTACAGCAAGGTAACTTTATTTTTGAGGTGGGTTCGGCACTGACTCCGCAATTAACTGCCCTGGAGATTGCCCCTGTACTAACTGAGATGATCAAGCAGGTGCAAATCTGGAAGTTACTATATCCTCATATTCAATCTCCCGATCAGATTCCCATCATTGCTGACATAGTGAATCTACGCTCTTCACTGCCAGCAGTAACTGTCAATAAGCTCCAACATTGGGCAGATGGTAAAACTTCGCTGCGTCAATTAGCTCGCTATTTGAATCGAGATTTTGTGGCACTAGCTAAAGCTATACATCCTTATATTCAACAAGGTTGGGTACAATTACTGACAAATAAATCCGAAAAAACACCAGATTTAGAGGAAAACCGAAAGCAATTCATATTATGTATTGATGATGCGATCGCTATCTGTACGACTGTAGAAAGTATCTTGCGATCTCAAGGTTATGAAGCGATCGCTCTGAGTAATCCCCTAGAAGCACTGAGTCTTATTTTTACACTAAAGCCCGATCTGATTTTGTGTGATATTACTATGCCAGATTTAAACGGGTATGAAATTTGTGCTATGTTGCGGCAGTCTCAAGCATTTCGGTTTGTACCAATCGTTATGCTTACTGCCAAAGAAGGATTTTTAGACCGAGTCAAAGCAACAATGGTGGGAGCTACTGATTATTTAACAAAGCCATTTGGGAATAATGAATTGGTTATCTTAGTAGAGAAATATTTAACGCCCTTCTGTAACAAAAGTAACAAAAGAGATACACCACTTGTTGATTCAGTAAAAGATAGAGTAAAAATATTATCACAGAATTAGTCAACTTTAGAGTTCAGTTTGGGAAACTTAAGTAGTGTGAATAAAGTGATTTTTTACATTAAATGCTTGCGGTAAATTCGGTGATGTTCCAAGTCGGAACCTTTACATCAGGAGGTAGATAAGGCATTTATGAGTACAGTTCTGATTGTGGAAGACAGTATTGCGCAAAGGGAAATGATTACAGATCTCCTGAAAGCGAGTGGCTTAACAGTAACCCACGCCAGTGACGGATTAGAAGCGTTGGAAGCAATTCAAACTGCTCCGCCCGATTTAGTGGTATTGGATATCGTTATGCCTCGGATGAATGGCTATGAAGTGTGCCGCCGCTTAAAGTCTGATCCCAAAACTCAAAATGTTCCTGTAGTGATGTGTTCTTCTAAAGGCGAAGAATTTGATCGCTATTGGGGGATGAAGCAAGGTGCGGATGCCTACATAGCCAAACCCTTCCAACCAACAGAATTGGTGGGAACAGTCAAACAACTGCTGCGAGGATAAGGATGAGTATAAAATGATGAGCAAGCCGGACTTTTTAGGGGGCAGTGGACAAGATCACTTTCGCCCTGAATTACAAGTAGAAAGTCCTGAAGGTGAACTACACCTGCGATTTTTCATTCCTTCGCATCAGGAGTTTGCACTACTAGCTACAGGTATTCGCGAGGTAATTGAACTCAGTCCTGATAAAATTACCCCGATTCCTAATGTTTCTCCTTTACTTTTGGGTACTCTAAATTTACGAGGTCGAGTAATTTGGGTAGCTGATTTGGGTCAATTTCTGGGAGGAACAACAGCATTAAACACCGATCGCGCAGAGATTCCGGTGATAGCGATTGAAGAGCAAGACACAATTGTGGGCTTGGCAGTAGACGAAATTGGCGGTATGCACTGGCTTGATGTGCAGCATTTGATGGCACCAACTAACGTGCCGGATACGATGGCTCCTTTTTTGCGGGGAGAGTGGTTATTAGATGCTCACAAAAAACAGTGTTTGCGACTGCTAGATCAAACGGCAATTTTACGAAGTGCGCGCTGGGCGGGATGAAATAGGGAGGCAGGAAATGGCAGCGAGTGTAGATGATTACGCGCAGACATATCAACAGGCTCTAACAGCCTACGCGCAACAAAATTACGAAGAAGCAGCCACTCTGATTGATGAGGTGGTGCAAAATTTACCCCACGATCCTAATACTCATTTGCTAAGGGGTCACGTTTATTATGTTTTGCAGCAGTATGATGTGGCAAAAGCAGAATATCAAGAGGTATTAAAATTAACTGAAGATCCAGAAATTATTGGTTTTGCTAAAAATGGTCTAGAGCATATAGAGTATTACCAACAGCAACTAGATGCTGATTTTGAGGTAGATAATAACTCTCAAGCAAATTTCCCTAACTTGTCTGATTCTGGAGAAGATGGGCAACAAGAATTAGAAGATTTGGCAGCAATAGCAGACTCTAGCGACCAAAACTTTGATTTGAGCTCCTTCGAGAAGCCAGAAGCTCTGGAAATGTTTCAAGAGGATTCCTTAGATAGCAGTCCATTTGATATACCCGTAGATATTAGTTTATTTGATACAGAATTAGAGTCATCAGAAAAATCTGACGAAAATCCTTTTGCTTTCAGTTCCGAAGAGGCAGAAGATTCACAGGTAAACATTTGGAATAAACAAACTGAACTAAAATTCCCTGCTTTTTTAGAAGAAGATATAGAGGATATATCCGTAGAATCAGAGAAAGAAGCAGAAGGACTTAGCAATTTCTTTACAGATAGTATCGATTCTGTTTCTGAAGATTCAGAATTTAACCAGCACAATAATGGAGATTCCTCATCATTTGCACCAGACGATTCCTTTTCAATACCTGAATTAGAGCAGGAGAATAAGAGAAATTTCTCAACGTTTGAGCCAGAGAATTCCTTTTCTATACCGGAATTAGAGAATCAAGAAAATTTAGCTGAACAAACATCTCCAAAACAAGTTGAACCGAATTCTAAGCTGATGTTCAATCGTTTTGAGGATGAAACTTTACTGGTACAAGAAGCAGGAACTAGTGGTGATTTATCAGGAATAAATAGTTTAGGTTACAGTACTTCAAACAGTACTTTTACTTTAGAAAATCAAAAGTCTAACTCAAGCTCTCATGTCAAACCAAGTAATAGTTTTGAGGAGAATGATAGCTTTGATATAGAAGCATTTGAATCTGCTTTTGGCTCGGAGAGTTTTGCAGATAGTGAAGACACAAACAGCATTTTAAATGGCAAAACTTCCCAGGGAAGCAATATAGAGTTTTTAGATGACTTTGATGACTTTGACGATCTAGGGAATATTCAAGCAGAGTTTGACTTTGTTGCAGATTCTAATTTGGGTGACTCTCAACTGCATTCTGGAGCGATCGCCTTAGATAGCAAAAATCAAAGCAGAGCACTTGAAACCAATAAAAGTAGTCAAAAAAATCAGGCTGCAGGCGGCAACACAGACAAGGATCGTGACGATGAGCTATTTAGTATCACCGGTTCGCAAGAAGCAGTGCCAATTTTTACCCAAAGTAGTGCTGCTAACATTGAACCCCAAGTCAATGTAGAACAAGGCTTATTAGCTCCTTTTGAAAATGCCCCACTCACAACTAAGCAATGGATAATTGGTGGTACTGCGGGCATTGTTTCGGCGGTGGTTGTAGCTGCGGTTAGCTTTACCGCTACGACAATTTCTCCTCCCCAACAACGGGCATCACTGCGAAATACAGGTTGGGCAATGGCATTAGCAGCAGGAATTGCCAGTTTTGCAACTGCCGGGGTGATGGGCAATCTTGGCATTAAGAAATTGCGCCGCACTACCAAAGATTTACAAGCCCAATTTGATGCGGTACGACAAGGAAATCTCAATGTCAAAGCCACTGTTTATTCCCAAGATGAATTAGGGCAATTGGCGGCAGGCTTTAATGAAATGACTCGTGTAATTTTCACGACTACTCATGAAGCTACACGCAAAGCTCAAGAACAAGAAGAAGCGAAAGAAAACTTGCAACGTCAAGTAATTCGCCTACTTGATGATGTAGAAGGAGCCGCCAGAGGAGATTTAACTGTACAAGCCGAAGTGACTGCTGACGTGTTGGGAGCAGTTGCCGATGCTTTTAACCTGACGATTCAAAACTTGCGCGATATTGTACAGCAGGTAAAAGTAGCAGCACGGGAAGTTACTAAAGGAGCTACCAACTCTGAGACATTTGCGAGAGCATTATCTAGTGATGCCTTGCGGCAGGCAGAAGAGTTAGCAGTTACCTTAAATTCCGTACAGGTAATGACTGATTCGATCCAAAGGGTGGCAGAAGCAGCGCGAGAAGCAGAAGCTGTTGCCCGCGATGCCAGCAGTATCGCTCTTAAAGGTGGGGAAGCAGTGGAAAATACTGTGGCGGGTATTTTAGAAATTCGGGAAACTGTAGCTGAGACGACTCGTAAAGTGAAGCGCTTGGCAGAATCTTCTCAAGAAATTTCTAAAATTGTGGCGTTGATTTCCCAGATTGCCTCCAGAACCAACTTGTTAGCACTTAATGCCAGTATTGAGGCGGCAAGGGCAGGAGAAGCCGGTAGGGGGTTTGCGATTGTGGCGGATGAAGTGCGCCAGTTAGCGGACAGATCGGCTAAATCACTCAAAGAAATAGAAGAAATTGTCCGTCAAATCCAGAGTGAAACCAGCTCGGTAATGACAGCAATGGAGGAAGGTACGCAACAGGTAATTCAAGGCACCATCTTGGCAGAAGAAGCCAAGCGATCGCTCGAAAATATCATTCAAGTAGCAAATCGAATTGATATTCTCGTGCGCTCTATCACTACCGATACAGTTGAACAAACAGAAACCTCCCGCGCTGTAGCTCAAGTCATGCAATCTGTCGAACTCACAGCCCAAGAAACTTCCCAAGAAGCACAAAGGGTTTCTGGGGCTTTGCAAAACTTGGTGGGTGTTTCCCGTGACTTAATCTCCTCCGTGGAACGTTTCCGAGTGGAAGCCTCTGAAACTAGGTAAAGAATGAAGTGGGTAGTATGAAGTATGAAGTGTGAAGTATGAAGTATGAATTTAATGAAATATTTCATCCTTTAGCCTACCCTACCCTGCGGGTTCTCCTGTGGAGTACGAGAAGCCGCTCTAGCGGGCGTCTACATCCTCTAGCTTTCATCCTTTAGCATTTATCTTTTATCCTTTATCCTTCACCCTTCATCTTGTCCTATGCTGCCAGAACAACAACAGCGTATTCTAGGTTACTTTATTGAGGAAGCTAAAGAGCACCTGAATACAATTGAGCAGGGATTGCTAAACCTTCAAAGTACCATCAAAGACCCAGAAATGCTCAACGAAATATTCAGAGCAGCTCACTCAATTAAAGGAGGAGCGGCGATGCTGGGTTTAAGTAGCATTCAGTTGACGGCTCACCGTTTGGAAGACTGTTTTAAAGTTTTAAAAGAGCATTCAGTTCATGTCGATCAAAAACTTGAATCTTTGTTTCTTGATGTATCTGATGCTCTCAAAGCATTGCTAGAAAATTTGCAAGGGCCATTCGGTTTAACAGAAGATACTGCAAATCAAATCATCTCAAAAGTAGAACCAACTTTTGGCTATTTAAACGAACATTTAAATTTGCTTGTACAACAAAAAAGTAGTGGAGGAAAAACGACAGATAGCGATTGTTGGCAAATTTCTTACAACCAAGTGATGCAAACATTGCGCGAGATGTTGCAGTTATTTAAACAAGATTGCACACCCGAAACACGACAAAATCTTCAAAATTGTTGCAATAAATTAGCCCAAATTGGTGCAGAAGCAAATTGCCCCAATTGGTCGAATTTGTGTCACGCGGCAGGAATAGCGATCGCTAATCAAGAAAATAGTTTCCTGACATTAGCAAAAATCATTATTACAGATATTAAAAAAGCTCTAGAACTTGCCTTAGCGGCAAAAGAACACGAAATCACTATTAGTCAGCAACTAGAAGTCTTAATTCCTCACAATGTTGAAACTTTAGATAATTCCAATGATTTTGTAGATGAGCGGCTGGAAGTGGAAGTAGTTCTATCTCTCCATCCACCAGAAGAATTTGTATCTGCAAATACTTACAGTGATAAATTTATTACTTCAACAGCTGAAAATTTTAGCCAATTTGCTACTGAGTCTGAGTCAATAGATTGTGAACCAGACGATAGTATAACTAGTTTATCGGAACTATCCGACCATATTAGCAGTAATATAGATGATAATATAGACAAATTTGATGAATTTACTGCCGAAGCACAGCTAATAGATTTTGACTTACAAGACTCCATCACTAACTTACCTGAACTATCCTATCAATTTAATAGTGATGATGAAGATGAAGCTTCAATACATAGCAGTTTCGATACTAACGCTCATGGACCAGAGGTAGGAATTGCTGAACTGAGTACCCTTGCTCAATTATTTGAAAGAGAAACTCCTGATTTGCATGAAAATTGGGATATAGAAGAAGAAATTCTCGAATCTGAACCCAGTAGTAGTGAAATTGAACTTACTATTGATAATGCTGAAACAGAAGATATTAGTAATGATTTTGCAGAACTATTATCTTTGGATAGAGAAACAAGTATAAAAGATAGTCAGTTCAAAACTGCGAAAGAAGATTTAACTCTTATACAATTATTTGGTGATGACTTTTTAGAAGAAGAAAATTTAAAACAACAAAATCAACAAATTATTGAAAATACACAAATTCATCAATTACAAACTTCAAATGAATTAACTTCATTAGAAATAGATGTAGAAGACAGTTTTGATGAGTTGTTTTCATTAAGTGACAATCAGGATTTAATAAAGGAAAATTCTGAAAATACGCCACAAACACAAGTAAATTGGAATTTAGATCATCTGTTTAACCAAGCAGAAGAAGATAGTAACCTAAATTTAACAATTGATGAGTCTGAATTTGGTGATTTTTTTGATACAGTATCTGCAACTTCTCCCGTATTTTCTCCTGTAGAAGAGGATCTGAATTTATGGATACCAGAAGACACGGGTAAACAACAGCAGCCATTGCAAGCACCCCTTGAGCAAGACACAGCCACAGCTTTAGAGGAGCTTTTGTTTGCTGCTACGAGTGCTAATGAGATATTTGGCGATCGCCAACAGTCTGCATCTGGCTCAGATCTAGAGTTGGGAGATTTAGACATAGATTTATCCCAAGAACAACAGTTAGATTTGGCGCTTTCAGTTGATGGTGATAATGATTTATTTGAAGAGTTGGTAATCAATGACTCAATTACTGCGCTACCTGTAAGCGATCGCGAATTGTCTGACACACCAATTCAGACTTTTTCACAACAACCAGAAGCTCTGGAATTGTCTCCAGCATTTACCGACTCATCTACAGAAATTTCACAGATTGATTTATCACAATCACCAATTGAGCAGGAACCTAGTTGGTTAGATGTCGTAGAAGAGAACAACAACGAGAATCTGGAAATTTTGTTTGAAGATTCATCAACACCTAATTTTGATGATTTGCAGGCTGAGAGTACAGATTTTTCTCTTGGCGTACCACAAGAGCAATTGGCTGACGATCGCTTCTCTACAATTATTCAACCCGATCTCGATTTTACAGATGCTTCTGAATCCGAAGTGTTGCAGACATCCTCGGAGATTGCAGACATTGATACTAACCCTGGCTTAGTAGATATCTGGCTGTCAACTGAAACGATAGTTTTTGAGACTGAAAAAGAAGCTGATGTTGTTAAAGTTGATTTTAGCGAAGATGGATCGGCAACAACTCAAGACGATGAACATACAGCAGTAGAAGATATTGCTGTTGCTCCTACAGAATTGGTAGCAGTTGCCTTCGATTTTCACAAGGCTTCAGAAATCGATGCTGAAGAAAATGCATTTACTGATTTCGATGAGTTGCCCGAAGAGGATGTGACATCAAATACCAATATTCAGGCTGTCTCAGAGCAAGAATTTATCGGTTTCAATCAGCTACTTAAAGAGGATGGTGCAGCAAACGCCGATTTTGAACCTGTCGCAGAACAAGAATTTGGTGATTTAGATGAGTTACTTAAAAAAGACGTTACAGCAAACATCGATGTTGAACCTGTCGCAGAACAAGAATTTATCGGTTTCAATGAGCTACTTAAAGAGGATGTTACAGCAAACGCCGATTTTGAACCTGTCGCAGAACAAGAATTTGGCGATTTAGATGAGTTGCTCAAAGAGGATGTTACAGCAAACGCCGATGTTGAACCTGTCTCAGAGCAAGAATTTGGTGATTTAGATGAGTTGCTCAAAGAAGATGTTACAGCAAACGCCGATGTTGAATCTGTTGCAGAGCAAGAAGAATTTGCCGATTTAGAAGAACTGCTGGCTGCGAATCAAGATGAGGATATAGCAGCAGCCCAGCCTACTCTAACTAATTTTTCAAAAGCTCCCAGCAAACCTGTTTCCTCTCCAGAAATTGACAACGAATTTAAGGATTTGGAGGGGATGGTAGGAAGAGCCATGACACCCGGTACAATTAATCTACCAGGTGGGCGTAACTCTAGTTGGAGCGCTTCCAGATTTGAACAGTTGATGAAAGTTCCAGTTAAACATCTGGACGATCTGAGCAATTTGGTTGGAGAATTGGTAGTTAATCGCAATACTCTAGAGCAAGATCAAGAACGTCTGCGTCAGTCGCTTGATAACTTACTAATTCAAGTGCATCAACTCTCGGATGTGGGAGCAAAAATGCAAGAATTGTATGAGCGATCGCTCTTAGAAGCTTCTTTGTTAGCTAGCCGTAAAAACAGTGGTTTTACCCCAATAGAGACAGATCGGGGCTTTAGCGAATTGGAAATGGATCGCTTTACGCCTTTCCATATCCTCAGCCAAGAAATTATTGAATTAATTGTGCGAGTACGCGAGTCAGCAAGTGACATCGACTTTGTTACTGAGGAAACCGAGCGTGTAGCCCGGCAATTTAGGCAGGTAACAAGCCAGCTGCAAGAGGGGCTGACAAGAGCGCGAATGGAGCCTTTTTCTCAAGCTACCGATCTACTACCGCGAGGTGTGCGCGACAACTCAATTAAGTATGGTAAGCAAGTGGAACTGATTGTTCAAGGTCGGGATACCTTGATTGACAAGATGATTTTAGAACATCTGAAGACACCGCTCACACACTTGCTCAACAACGCGATCGCTCACGGTGTTGAAATCCCAAACGAACGGCAAGCCCAAGGCAAGCGAACTGTGGGAATTATCACCCTCAATGCTTTTCATCAAGGTAACCAAACTGTAATTTCTGTCAGTGATGATGGTGCGGGTATCGATCCTGAACGGGTGAAAGCCAAGGCGATGAAGGTGGGCTTAATTACCCCAGCCCAAGCCAAAATCATGTCTCCGATTGAAGTTTATGACTTACTTTTCCAGCCTGGATTTAGCACCAAAGATCAAGCTGACGATCTCGCAGGCAGGGGTGTTGGTTTAGATGTAGTTCGCACCAAAATCAGCGAAATTAGGGGAACAATTACTATTGATTCAACTATAGGTAAGGGAACAACCTTTACTATTCGCCTGCCACTGACATTGAGTATTTGCAAAGCTCTCTGCTGCGTTTCCGATAAAGCCAGAATTGCCTTCCCTATGGATGGCGTAGAAGATACTCTGGATTTGCCTGTCAGAAATATTCAAGAAGGTGCCGACGGGCAAAAATTTATTTCCTGGCGCGATCGCGTACTGCCATTCAAACCTTTGAAAGAACTTTTAACTTTCAATCGCCAACTGAGTCGGGGCAACGTTTATGGTGGCAACCGAGACGATGACATGGTTTCTGTAATTGTTGTGCGATCGGCAACTACAATGGTTGCGTTACAGGTAGATCAAGTACTGAGCGAACAAGAAATCGTGATCAAGCAATTTGAAGGCCCGGCACCTAAACCTGTTGGTGTAGCAGGTGCTACCGTTCTTGGTGATGGTCGGATTATGCCCATTGCCGATGTCTTAGAAATTATCGACATTTTCCAAGGACGGACGGCTAAACAAAGTGCTGTTAGTATTCTAAATCAGAAGGGAACTCCCGATCAAACAGAAGTACCTGCTACTAAGATTGACCCCACAGTACTAATTATTGATGATTCAATTACAGTTAGAGAACTGCTGTCGTTGACCTTTAACAAGGCAGGTTATCGGGTAGAACAGGCACGTGACGGGCAAGAAGCATGGGATAAGCTTCGTTCTGGTTTACCTTGCGATCTCGTCTTCTGTGATATTGAAATGCCGCGCTGCGATGGTTTAGAGTTACTTTCTCGCATCCAAAAAGACTCGAATCTCAACCATCTACCAATTGCCATGCTTACCTCACGGGGTGCAGACAAGCACAGGCAAATGGCAATTTCCTTGGGAGCAAGTGGCTATTTCACCAAACCTTATTTAGAAGAAGCTTTACTGGAAGCAGCATCGCGGATGCTTAAAGGTGAGAAATTGATTAGCAGTACTAATCCTTAGTTTTGTTGATAAGGCTTTCAAATTCAAATTTTTAAAACTAACCCCCATCCAAAACTGGATAGGGGCTTTTTATTTAACTATTTTTCCGTCAAACACGATGATTAAGTACTAAATCTTCTTGAACTCCTGATTGAAAGTGATTGATTGCTGTCTGAAGTACGTTTACATTTATAGGGTCATCAATTGGTACACAAGCATATTTTAAGTAAATCTTTACGGCTACCTGAGAATGTTGGTTAACTACACCAACAAAAAGCATTCTGTCATAATCCTCTCTTTTAATCCAAATTTCGTAATCTTGTTGATTAAATACGCTTGCCAATTTTTGAAAACATTGCAAGTACTGTATTTCTTCCCGGTCAAGATTTTGTAGATTTTGTGGGTTGTAAATCTTACCATTTACAGCAGAATAAGTCATAACAATTCTTTTGTTACTATTTTTACGAACCTGCATTATACATGAATAATCATATTTAGTACATTAGTTCTTAAAAATTTTGTAACCCAGACTGGACAAGGATTATTTTAATTCTACAAAGCCTTAGGTTTTACCCATGTTTTAGCAATTTCTAGTATTATTCATTCACTATGGAAAATATCGATATATTTCCTTGCGATGTAATACACGAACAAAGGTAATCATATTTTCGTCTTCAGCAAAGCCAATTCGATAGTCACCAACTCGGATACGGTAGTAATTTCCATCTGCTTTAAGTTTTTTGATGTTGCTGATTTCCAAGAGACTTTCAGCAATTTCCACTTGTTCTATGACATTTTTAATTCTCAGGAGCAAGTCTTCATCTTGAATTTTACCAAGGTCTTTTTCAAAGCTTTTTCTGAACTCAGCTTTCACGATTTCGGTTCCAAAAGTTGAAAGATGGAGTCGCGGTTAACCAGTTCAGTTGTTTCACCTTCTGCGATCGCACGTTCCATTGCAATGTCCTCAAGAATTTCTGCCAAAAATTCCGAGACTTCCTCACGGTTATCACGAATCAATTCGACGATCGCACTTTTCAAGATTTCCTTAAGTTGTTCTGGGTTTAGGG
Source organism: Chlorogloeopsis fritschii PCC 6912 (assembly GCF_000317285.1). GTDB lineage: Bacteria > Cyanobacteriota > Cyanobacteriia > Cyanobacteriales > Nostocaceae > Chlorogloeopsis > Chlorogloeopsis fritschii. The sequence goes on from NZ_AJLN01000074.1 coordinate 59,484, forward strand.
TAATTTCAGACATTATTCCTCCATTAAATTCAGTTAAATTTGATAAATTAATGCCAATAGCTTCAAGTTGCTGGTTTATTCAAGTTGTTGCGATCGCTCATCAGCCTCAATCACTTTTTCTACTCATGTTTTAGCCATTCAACTCAAACGGTCGAAAAATCAATATTTTCGTAAAGTTCTGCAATTTGAATTTGCAACTCAAAGGTACTCAAAGAAAGGGTGACAGTTGGGTCGTCGTATTCTGAAAATAGCCACTGATGAGGGGCTGTTTTAATATGATGCTCAACGTGTATGCGATATTGATCGATCAGCAGATATTCTTGGAAGGTAGGAATTGTACGATAGGCAACAAATTTCTCACCGCGGTCATAGTTTTGGGTGGACTTAGACAACACTTCAGCGATAAAGCAGGGATTAACCAAAGTATCTTTGCGTCCAGTTTGAAGTTCTAAGGGTTTGGGCAGAACCATCACATCGGGATAAGTATAGAGATTTGCACCGGGAATCCAGAGTCGCTGATCCAGGATAAATACACGGTAGGGCTTTCCCCGCAAAGCTGCTTTAAGGATAGCCACAAGGTTGCTGGCAATATCATTATGATCTGGGGTTCCACCCGTCATCGGGACAATTTCTCCATCGTGGTATTCGTTGCGGATGTCGGAGGCGATTTCGAGTTCTAGATATTCATCAATGGTGTAGTGTTTTATCTCAGTTTGAGCAATCATGTCAGTTCTACCTCCAAGGCTTCAAGTTGCTGGTTTATCCAAGTTGTGGCTGTTGCTTCATCAGTCTCTATTGCCCGTTCTACTCTTGTTTTAGCAATTTCTAGCAGTTGTTTGGATTGCTCCCGCGCTTTGCGAGATGCCCTGACCTTTTCTGTAATTTTCTGGCGAGTAGATTCTTTTGGCAACGTGATCGGAATATTTAACAAGTCTTCAGTGGAAATTGCCGGATACATACTGGCAGTTGTATGAAGATCAAGGATTTCGCAGACAATGGGCGATCGCAAATAAACCAGTAAAACTTCTGGCTCTATTTTGGTTGGTTTTAAAACAGCAAAACCAGATGAACAAATGTAATTATTTTGCTCTGTTTCAATCAGGGCTGAAAGTCTGCGAATGGGGTGGGGCGAACGGTTGACGTAATTACATCGTTAGTTTTGACAATCCACTGCGCTCGACTTGGGGCTTCTTCCATTGCTACTACTTCACTATTAGCAAAGCCTTCTCCGCTTTCTTAATACCACGGAGGCGATCGCTCTGACACAGATTAAGTATTTATAGTGCGTTTTACTACTCGTTTATTTGGGAATACTGGTATTGTAAGTATCCTTTACATATCCAGCGCTCCCCACCATGATGTTGAAATTATTAAGCTATTCCTTACACTCAGATGGTTTCATCCCCCACGGGCATTGTTATCTCTGGAAAACAGGGTTAGTTTGGCTTCACATTGTAGCTGATGCCACGATCGCTCTTGCTTATTATTCAATACCCTTCTTACTCATCTACTTTATTTCTAAACGCAAAGATGTTCCTTTCAATGGAGTCTTTCTGTTGTTTGGTGCTTTTATCATTGCCTGTGGTACTGGCCACTTAATGGATATCTGGACATTATGGCATCCAGATTACTGGATTGCAGGTAGTCTCAAGGCTTTTACTGCCATTATTTCAATATATACGGCGTTTGCGTTAGTTAATCTCATCCCTCAAGCTCTGACATTGCCCAGCCCTGCCCAGTTAGAAGCTGTCAACCGATCGCTTGCCAGTGAAATTGTTGAGCGCAAGCGAATTGAGCAAGAGCTACGTCAAGCAGAGGAAATTGCTACAAACTCCAGCCAAGCCAAGAGCGAATTCCTCGCTAATATGAGTCACGAGTTACGCACACCCCTTAATGGCATTCTAGGTTACACGCAGATCCTCCAACGCACGGAACCTCTAACTAATAAAGGGCGCAAAGGGGTAGAAATCATTCAGCAGTGCGGTTCCCATCTATTGACTCTAATTAATGATGTCCTGGATCTCTCCAAAATTGAAGCTCGAAAATTGGAGCTAAATCCTGTTGATTTCTACTTTCCTGCCTTTCTAGACAGTGTGACAGAAATTTGCCGCATCCGGGCAGAACAAAAAAGCATCGCGTTTCACATCGAACTCGAACCAGATTTACCTGTGGGCATTCGTGCTGACGAAAAGCGCTTGCGTCAAGTTCTAATTAATTTACTCGGTAATGCGATTAAATTTACCGAGCAAGGCAGTGTCACTTTCAAGGTTAAGTTCGCAAGTCAAAAGCAACAAAAAACAAACTACAAAATTCGCTTTGAAGTGGCTGATACTGGGGTGGGCATGAACGCCGAGCAACTCAACAAAATTTTCCAGCCCTTTGAACAGGTAGGAGATCGGAAACGACAGGCTGAAGGTACAGGTTTGGGATTGGCAATTAGCCAAAAGATTGTCTCGTTAATGGGCAGTCAAATTGAGGTGGAAAGTGAGTCTGGCAAAGGCAGCACTTTTTACTTTGAGGTGGAATTGCAGGAAGCTAAAGACTGGGCTAAGGCTTCTAGAATGATGCAACAGGGGACAGTTGTTGGCTATCGAGGGGAAAAGCGAACAATTTTGGTGGTGGATGACAAATGGGAAAATCGCTCGGTGCTTGTCAATTTATTAGAGCCAATTGGATTTATCTTAGTGGAAGCTAGTCAAGGTGAGGAAGCATTAGAGCAGGCGATCGCCCACAAGCCAGACTTAATTATTACAGACTTGATGATGCCCGTGATGGATGGATTCGAGTTAATCCATCGTCTGCATCAGTCTCCTCAATTCGAGAAGATTGTTGTGATTGCCTCTTCTGCCAGCGTGTTTGAAACCGATCAATATAAAAGTATTGATGCTGGAGCGAGTGCCTTTCTACCGAAGCCTATAGAAGCTGAAACCTTGCTGGAACTGCTGCGCAAATATTTGCAATTGGAATGGGTACATGAGAGCAAGGTAGAAACAAATACAAAAGCAAATGTTGCTAGTTCAAATCATCCAGCAGAGATGATTCCTCCTGCTAAAGAGATTTTACAGCAGTTACTCAACCTGGTGCAGGACGGTGATATTCAAAGAATTCAAGAAATGGCTCCGCAACTATCTGCATCCGATGAGAAGCTGACTCTATTTGCCCAGCAACTGATGCAGCTGGCTAGCAATTTCCAGATTAAACGCCTGGAAACCTTGATTAAGCAATATATCCATTAAGTAGAAGGCAGTCGCTATGAAACAAGTTTCACGCCAAGCATGAAAATTTGACTTTTCCTACACCCCTACACCCCCACACCCATTTTCAAGTTAGACATATCATGGCAACAACCTTAGACGCCCGATTCATTTTGATTGTGGATGACAACCCCACCAACTTATCTGTTCTTTCCGAAGCTCTCAGCAATGCTGGTTTTCGATTCCGAATTGCGGTTGATGGAGAAAGTGCGATCGCTCAAGCTGAACGCAATCAACCAGAGTTAATTTTGCTAGATGTGCAAATGCCGGGGATTGACGGATTTGAAACCTGTCGTCGTCTCAAAGCTAATCCTGTTACTCAAAACATTCCAGTAATTTTCACCACAGCCCTAGCAGATACAGACAGTAAAACTCAAGGATTTTCCCTTGGTGCTGTCGATTATATTCCTAAACCGTTTGCACAAGAAGAAGTTCTTGCCAGAGTGCGCGTACATTTGCAACTGAAGCGACTCACCGAATCATTAGAACAACAAGTTAGCGATCGCACTGCTGACTTGCAAAAAGCACAGGTTCAAATGGTGCAACAAGAAAAACTATCAACACTGGGAGAGTTAATCGCCGGAGTTGCCCACGAAATCAACAACCCCATCAACTTTATAGCCAACAATATCCCACCCCTAGAAGAATACATTGCAGGAGTAACCGAGATTTTCCAACTGTATCAACAAGAGTATCCAAGCCCGACAGCTAAAATTACCACTGCCATTAAAAACTTGGATCTGGAATTTGCTCTCGAAGATATACCAAAAATCTTGTACTCACTCAAGTTAGGCACCGAGCAAATTGAGAGTCTTTCTGAATCACTCCGCACCTTCTCCCGCTCGGATAGTGATGTTAAAGTATTTGCGGATTTGCATAAAGGACTTGATATTACCTTGATGATTTTGCAACATCGCCTCAAAGCTAGAGGCGATCGCCCCCGCATCGAAGTCATCAAAAATTATGGCACACTATCAGAGGTAAATTGCTACGCGGGGCAGATGAATCAAGTGTTCATGAATATTCTGGCAAATGCAATTGATGCTCTTGACGAAGCCATCAAGCTGAATAAATTGAACAATTCCATCCCCCAAATTCAAATTGCAACAGAGATAGATGCTGATGGCTGGGTTGTCATTCGGATTGCTGACAATGGTATAGGTATCCCTGAATCCGTCAAACCAAGATTATTCGAGCCGTTGTTTACCACCAAGCCAGTCGGCAAAGGAACTGGGCTTGGCTTATCGATCACCTATCAAATCGTCGTAGAAAAACACAATGGTACATTAGAAGTAAACTCTCAGCTAGGTGGGGGAAGCGAATTTACAATCAAAATTCCAACCATGAACGTAATTGATGATTAAATTGCTGTTCGGTTCGCGACTATTTTTAGTATTTTTTTTGACAACAATTTTAGTAGGTTGCTGTTGGCGACTCCTAGTATTAGATTATTTCTACCAAGCGATCGCTCCAAGACTTCATCTTCTAAGTACCATGTACAAAGAAGATTTCCATTCCAGACTATGCCAGCAGCAAAACCTCTCACCTACCCATCTACCCGCAAAAGCAATCAAATAGACAGTTACCACGGCGCTCCGGTGGCAGATCCTTACCGCTGGTTAGAAGATCCAGACTCAGAAGAAACTAAAGCTTGGGTGGAGGCGCAAAACAAAGTTACTTTTGGCTATCTTGAAGAAATTCCTGCTAGAGAAAAAATTAAACAACGCCTCACTAAGCTGTGGGATTATGAAAAATACAGCGTTCCTTTTAAAGAAGGGGAGCGCTACTTTTACTTTAAAAATGACGGACTGCAAAATCAAAGTGTTCTTTACACCCTCAAATCTCTCAACGAAGAACCAACAGTTCTACTCGATCCTAATACTCTTTCTGAAGATGGCACTGTAGCTCTTGCGGGATTGGCAATTAGCGAAGATGGTAAACTTTTAGCTTATGGTTTATCTACTGCTGGTTCTGACTGGCAAGAGTGGAAAGTACGCGATATCGAAACTTGCCAAGACTTAGAAGACCATCTAAAGTGGATTAAATTCTCTGGTGCATCGTGGACAAATGATCGTAAAGGCTTTTTCTACAGCCGCTACGATGAGCCGAATGAAAAATCTAAATTAGCAGATGTTAACTACTATCAAAAGCTTTACTACCATCGTTTGGGTACACCCCAATCTGAAGATATTTTAATTTACCATCGTCCTGATGAGAAAGAATGGGGCTTTGATGGTAGCGTTACAGAAGATGGACAGTATTTAATTATTTCGGTTTGGTTGGGAACAGATCCTAAAAACTTGGTTTTCTACAAAGATTTAACTAATCCAAATTCAGAAGTAATAGAACTGATTAACAAGTTTGAAGCAAATTATGGTTTTATTGATAATGATGGAAATGTCTTTTATTTCCGCACTGATTTAGACGCACCACGCGGACGATTAATTGCCATTGACACTCAAAAACCTGCTTTAGAAAATAGACAAGAAATTATTCCACAAGCAGCAGAAACTTTAGAAAGTGTTGGCATTATTAATAACCAATTTGTTGCTGATTATCTCAAAGATGCTCATAGCCAAATCAAAATTTTTAACCTCAATGGCGAGTTTGTACGCGAGGTAGAATTACCTGGTATTGGCTCGGCAGGAGGTTTTGGTGGCAAACGCTATGACACCGAAACTTTTTATAGTTTTACAAGCTTTACCACACCAGCAACTATTTATCGCTATGACATGGTGAGCGGCAAAAGTGAAATTTTCCGTCAGCCAAATGTAGATTTTAATCCTGCTGATTACGAAACAAAGCAAATTTTTTATAACAGCAAAGATGGCACGCAAGTGCCGATGTTTATCACCCACAAAAAGGGTATTAAATTAGATGGTAATAATCCCACCTACCTTTACGGTTATGGTGGTTTCAATGCTTCTCTCACCCCAGCTTTTTCTGTTAGTAATTTAGTGTGGATGGAAATGGGTGGTGTTTATGCCGTTCCTAATATCCGGGGCGGAGGTGAGTACGGGGAAGAATGGCATCAAGCGGGAATGAAGTTGAAAAAGCAAAATGTGTTTGATGACTTTATCGCTGCTGCTGAGTGGTTGATTGCCAATGGCTACACCAAACCTGCAAAATTGGCGATCGGGGGTGGAAGCAACGGCGGATTACTAGTGGGTGCTTGCATGACTCAGCGCCCTGATTTGTTTGCTGCGGCGTTGCCAGCAGTAGGTGTGATGGATATGTTACGTTTCCCCAAATTTACTATTGGTTGGGCTTGGGTTTCTGAGTATGGTTCGCCGGAAAACCCGGAAGAGTTTAAAGCACTTTATGCTTACTCGCCATTGCACAACCTCAAACCTGGCACAGCTTATCCAGCGACTTTAATCACTACTGCCGATCACGATGATCGCGTTGTTCCGGCGCATAGTTTCAAGTTTGCTGCTGCTCTGCAAGCCGCTCATGCTGGTGATGTGCCAGTGTTAATTAGAATTGAGACGAAGGCGGGGCATGGCGCTGGTAAACCCACAACTAAAATGATTGAGGAAGTAGCTGATAAGTGGGCTTTTTTGGTGCGTACTTTGGATATGGAAGTTGAGAGTTAGGGCATACATGTTCTCAGCATTTGCAGTCTAATACTAATTTTGGTATTAGACTGGCATTTTTCTTGTTCGTCTCAACGCAGAGTAACGCAAAGGAAGCGCAGAGGTACGGAGAGGATCGCCTGCTGCAAAGCTTGAGTCAAGCAACTTTTTACTTTGATTCGATGGACATTGTCATAGATAATTTTTGATTAATTGGTGTTTCTTCCAGACTGCCTGGATTTTTTTGAGTCATTACGCTATTACTACGCAAGGACATGGTTGAACGAATTGGCATCAGTTTGTTCAACGGCACAATTGCTTGTCCTTGACCTTTGCCACTATAAGATTTTAGAGTTAATGTCACTCCTGGAGGCAGTCCTGGTGTAGTCAACTTTTGGGATGGTGATGCCAGTTGTTCTACACCTATGTTGAAGGTAGCAACACCATTTTTGAGATTTACTAACTGATATGTAGCTATTTGTTTGAGATTCATGCCATTTATATTTACCGTCGAGGTAACTCGCCAGCGAGATCCTATTCCCACCGCTTGTTGAGGAAGTGGCGACGAGAGTTGCTCCAGAGAATTCGACATTTGCTGCATCATCTGTTTGAGGTTTGGATCTAACCCTGTTGGCAAAACCAAGTTAGCTTTTTTGGTGTAGCCGCGATTATCGACAATCGCAGAACCCTTTATGCCACGTATCTTTTGTATTTGCGAACGTACTGTATTAAGTACTTGTGGTGGCAAATTTGTATCGCCTACAAAATCTACATCAGAGTAAGAAAATTCGTAGTGAATATCTCCATTAGGAGCAATCTTGGTGACTGCTGTCTGTAACGTCATTACAGTTGCTGGCTGTTTGAACGCGGGTAAGGCTTCACCTGCGATCGACATTGCCATATCCATATTCATAGTCATAATTGCAGCTTGCTTAAATTTGACTGGAGGTTTGAAACGCAATTGCTGCTTGGCTCCAGTTCCTGGGTTGAGTAATTCTATTTGGGGTTGTTTGGCGGTGGGAGAAGGTTTTTTAGAGTTATTTATTACTGGTTTAGCTTTTAATGGAGTTTCAGCTTGAACGGATGTTACTGAAGGTTGAAATCCCAATCCGACAATTAGATAAATTATCCCACCAACAAAAAAAGTTCTTTTCATGACATTGACCAAAGATTGATTCGCATCTTAACCTTTGATCACAATAACTGTATATAAAAATACTTGAAGATTTACGTAGAGATCGGAAATCTTAAATTTTTAGGGTGCGTTAACTTTTGATAGGTTAAGTAAGGGCTAATGCAGTGTATGAGATAGGCGATCGCGCTACTTACCAACAGTGAAGTAAGTGATATCCCTTAGTGTTCTACTCGCATTGATTGATATGTTACATAAGAGTTAATGTAGTCTACAAAATTGGCGATGCTTAACGGCAAGCCGCTTTGCGTCTACGCACTCATCCCTACATTTCACTCAACTTGCATACTTCTGTATTTGAGCAGTTTTTAACTTCTGATACAGAAGCGGATTTTTTTCAAGATACGGCAAAGCCTGTATATTGACGTAAATTCTCTGGATGAAAACCTAAAACAATGTCTTCACGAGGAATACCAGCTTCCATAAGTGCTTCTGCAACTGGGTAAGAACTACCGTCATACTGAATCCAAACTTTATCACTAATAATGTCGATATGCACCGTACAACCATGTACGCGACGAACTTCATCCCAACCTACTTGTAGAACTAGGTAACGGTCACGTTCAGAATCAATAATAGTTCCAATATCAATTTGACCGTGATAAGGTTTGTGAGTGGCATATTCGCGTACAACTTTTTGCACAATCTCACGATACTTTGCTATTCTATCCATTGCACAATCCTCGCTTGTTGCTCATCAAAAACAATTAAGCGGATCTTTATCCGATTGAGGATTAACTGACCAAAGCGTTCTGAAAAGAAATTTTCATAGACTCGCTGGGGAATTGCCAGATAAAGTAAGCGTTCTGGCTCTAATTCTAAAAGAACAGTGCGATAGATATCATATTGCCCTACTGCCTCCTGAAGGTCACGTATTGGCGAAAGGCTAAGAAAACTTTTAATTTCAACAGCGATTTTTTGAGAATCCTTTTGAGCAGTATTACCGACGGCAGATATCGCTGCAACAAAACTAAAAGTTGCCCATTAATTGTCCGGTGCAAGCGTTTATGATGCCGCATATTTTAACAACAGTACATCTGTACGTTAGTAAAACAATCTTATAATTTAGCATCTTCAACCCTATTATTGCTATTCTTAAAGCAGTAAATAGCGATTTTTTCACAAATTTATGTATTAAGCCTATATACTATGCTTATCGAATTTAGTGTCGGTAACTACAGATCGTTTAAGGAGCAAGTCACCTTTAGCATGGTGGCAGCTAACCTTGTTGCGAAAGACAAAAAGCTTGATGAAAACAACGTTTTTGAAGTAGATGATGACCTTAAACTACTTAAGAGCGCCGCAATATACGGTGCAAATGCTAGTGGTAAAAGTAATCTAGCTAGAGCTTTAACTTTCATGAGATGGTTCATGATTAATTCTTCTAAAGAGACTCAAAGTACGGAAAAAATAGGTGTTGAGCGATTTAAGCTCAGTACTGAAACCGAAGCTAAACCATCTTTTTTTGAAATAGTATTTTTAATGAATGGCAAGAGATATAGATATGGATTTGAGGCAACTCGTGACAGAGTTGTCTGTGAATGGTTATTTTATGTTCCAAAATCAAGAGAAACTAAACTTTTTGAGCGCAAACAGGACAATATTAGTGTTTCTAAAACCTATAAAGCTGATGGAATTCAGCAGAAAACAAGACATAATGCTCTTTTCTTGTCTGTATCTGCTCAATTTAATGTCAACATTGCAGAAAAAATCTTGGATTGGCTGACAAATAGAGTCAAAGTTGTCTCTGGTTTAGATGATAGAGGCTATCAAGGATACACAGTTAGTTGTTTAATGGATAACGAAAATAAAGATGAAATTCTTCAGTTGCTTAAAAAATTAGATTTGGGATTTAGTGATGTCAAGGTAGAAGAAATTGAAATTACTGCTGATTCTTTCCCTAATGAGCTACCAGATGAAATAAAGAATTTTATTCTAAAAAATGGAGGAAGAAAAATAACATCAGTTCAAACTATGCACCGAAAATTTGATGGAAAAGGAAATTCTGTATCTACAGAGATGTTTGATTTAGATGATCAAGAGTCTGAGGGAACTCAAAAAGTTTTTGCTTTGGCAGGGCCTCTTGTTGATACCCTGAAAAATGGTAAAGTTTTAATCATTGATGAATTTGATGCTAGAATTCATCCTTTGATCAGTCGTGCAATTGTTGAATTATTTAATTCCAACGAAACAAATCCAAGTAACGCTCAGTTAATATTCATGACTCACGATACCAATTTGCTTAGTAATAAGCTTTTTCGTAGAGATCAGATTTGGTTTGCTGAAAAGAATAGATATGGTGCAACAGATTTGTACTCTCTAGCAGAATATAAAGTCCGTAACGATGCCTCATTTGAGAGTGATTACATTAAAGGTAGATATGGCGCAATTCCATATATCGGAAATTTGAATCATCTCATTGACTCTCATGCCTAGAAAAAAGGAAAACTCTCGTGGATATTTACCTAGAAAAGTTAATACGAGGGAAGTCAGGCAGAGATTCTTGATCGTATGTGAAGGTGAGAAAACAGAACCTAACTACTTTAGGAGTTTTCGTGTTCCCAAGAATGTCGCTGAAATAGACGTGCAGGGTTTAGGAGAGAATCCAAGCAAGCTAGTTCAAAGCGCAAAGGAACTACAAAATCAAGAAGACTACGATCAGGTATGGTGTGTTTTTGATCGTGATTCTTGGCCTATGGAAGATTTTAATAATGCCATTAAAAATGCTGATGCTCAAGGATTTAAAGTAGCTTATTCTAATGAAGCGTTTGAACTATGGTATGTCTTGCATTTTGAGTTTCTCAATACTGGTATTCCTCGAAGTGATTATAAGAAGAAGTTAACTTCTTTACTTGGTAAGACATATAAGAAGAATAGCGAAACAATTTATGATGAGCTATTTGAGAAGCAATCTATTGCTATTAAAAATGCTGAAAATCTTCTGAAACAATATGCTCCTCACATTCCAGCCAGAGACAATCCATCAACGACAGTGCATCTGTTAGTGCAGGAACTCAACAAGTTTATTTAGTAAAGTAGGTAGTCACTTGGAATGCGATCGCTTTAGCACTTTGGCATTATTAGGTTAAAAAGCACTGCAAGCGTATGTAACAGTGACGGGCGTGGAATCTAGGTTAGAACAGAAAAGTGGTTCGCAGCGTTCCCACATAAATAGTGCCGTTGTCGCTATTGTGCTCTGGATTCGTAACTACAAAAAAGCCAGGGGTAATATAAAGTCTATCTGTAATTTGGTGGCGATAGAAAGCTTCAAAATGTAAAGAAGTGTCTGGATCTTCGCGTCCTGAAATGTCATTGTCAATCACTTTTGGTGGTTGACCAATGATAATACCCAATAAGTCGCCACCTCGACCTAAAAAGTCTGTAAAAGCTAAACCTACAGCCCAAGTTAAGACTGTCGCATTGCTGCCTTTATTTGGTTCAGATTCAGCATGAGCGTCTATTAAACCCAACCAGCCCGAAAGGTTAAAAGAACGGCTGACTCGGTAAGAAGTTTCTAGCCCATAAGCATTGACGCTTGTGGCAGCACCATCAAAAGGATTTTCGGCATTAGCACTGCCAGCACCAGCACCCGGACTAATATTATAGGCATGAACATAAGTCAAAGCTGCAGCAAAATCTATCGTTGGCTGTAGTGTCAATTGAGCGATCGCTCCATAAGCATCACCGCCAATTCCCACATCAGGATCGTTGGCTTGTGCCGATAAATACCCCACAGACAATCTTGCTACTCTACCGAATAGATATTGAAAGCCAACCCCAGTACCTCCACCATTCAAACCGTAAATCCGAGATTCAATGCCAAAATTGGAAACCGCGCCAATACTACTACTGCTAAGGGGAGCATTGAGTGAAGGAGTAAAGCCAGTGAAGCCACCCCCCGCAGCCGCAAGGTAAACCAGTGCTTGCGGACTAAGATTGAACTCATATAGGAGCGCACTGATTTCAAAATCGTTGTCGTTGTCTCCTACAAAACTCAATTTAGACATATTTGTTCCGGTGACATCGACAAAATCAGGAGTATTTCTTGCTTCTATGCCGACTCTGAGACGATCTTGCCCAAAAAAGCTGGTGTCAAAGTTTAAGGTGGCACGATTGCTAAGGATAAAATTGTCATCGATATCGCTACCCCCAAACCCACTCACAGCAATTATGGCTTCGGCATTAAATAGGCTTGTGGTAGTGAATGAAGGCGACGCTTCCAACTGGGCTGTACGTGCCTCCAGACTGTCTATCTGATTCCGTACACTGGCTAATTCGGCAGCAAATTCATCTTGCAATCGCTGCACAACGTTCATATCTTCTTCAGTAATGGTTTTGTCTGTCGCTGTCTGAAGCAATTGATTGATGCGCTCTAGGCAAGCATTCAATCCAGCTGCAAACTCGTAGCGATTCAGCGCTCTGTTACCTCTATAGGTGCGATCGCCATACCCAGCAATGCAACCATAGCGCTCTACCAGCGACTGCAACGCACCAAATGCCCAGTCGGTTGGTTGTACATCTGATAACTCAGAGACGGAAGTTACCTGAGCTATGCTGTCGTTGTCTTCTTCAATATCTTCAGGTTGAGCAGAAAGCAGTTGATTTGATGTTGTCTCACTTGCAGGAACCTGATTAGCAAGAGTGCTGTTGCTGAGAATCAAAATGAGGCTCAAAATAGCTGAACTAAGTTGAAGGCAATTCCAAAAACTTTTTGCCATACTTCCTCATCACACCTAAATAGAAATGTCGCTGGTAAATGGCGCTTTTGATATCAACGGTCAAAAAGTAGAATTTTTTCTTTTGCAAACAAGCGAAAATTTATAGCAATGGCTAGTCTAGGCAAGCTATACCTGCAAAGGATACCAAAGCCTAAGGTTATCTCTCACTTGGTCTCATTATCCCTGGAAACAGAAAGTTAGTACAGCATCATTCATCAGAAGCAACAATTTTTTCCTAAAGCAAAGGCAGATTTTCCCGGATTGTATAAATCATTTAATTAGTCAAGTAGATATCATGGGATTAATGTGGATTTTTGAGTGGAGCAGATTCCGAGCGATCGCCAATACCAATCACAGATAAATTGTGTACATGAAAGGCTATAATATGCAGCTTCTCAAGTGGTTTCAAGTCGGTTTGCTTACAGGCACGCTAGCAGTCTCTTTAGGCTCTGTGGGAGTTTTAAGCCAGTCTGTACAAGCACAAGAATCTCAAGTTAGCATAACTTCCACTAAGAGTTCGGGTTTTCGTTTACTTGATGCCAAAACCAGCGAACAAAGTGTTGACACTCGCAACACAATGTACTATTTCACAATCAACTTACCAAAAGATGCTCCACCGTTAGAACGGATCACGATTCTCCAAGTAGGAGGCAGAAATCTGATTGAATACAACAAAGACAGAATTGGGACTTTTGTAAATCGCCAACGTGGGCAACAAGTTCCCCTCAAAGAAATCAAAATCGATCCAAAGTCACAAGAAGTCACTGTTGTATTTGCGCGTCCACTTCAGCCTGGTCAAATAGTAACTGTTAATATTGGCCCGTTTGAGAATCCTCAAACTGACGGAAATTATTTGTTTAGTGTCAAGGCTTTTCCTCAAGGCGATACTAACGGGCAGTTAGTTGGTTACGCACGCTTGCGCTTTGTGAGATAAATTTATTAGTCTGAAAATCACTAGGGTTCTGATTCCCGGCTTCTTGAAAAAGTCGGGAATCTTGTTGTTTCGTTAAATAATTTAATTTAAAAACTTTAGCTAAATATGAACAATAGTAAACTTTTAAGTATCAGAAAAAATTTCTGTAACAGAAATCTTTTACCACTGCTTTTACGACTTAAGGTAGTTATTTCTTGTAGCTAACTCTATCTTTAGAAAGTTGCTTAATTAATTAAGAAGAAATTAATTTACATCTATAACAGTGGCTTTTAACTGTCTAAATAACACAGTTTATCAAATAGAAGTCAGGAGCCAGAAGCCAGAATAAATTCTTCATTCTGACTCCTGAATTCTGGATTCTTCTTCAATCCTTCTTGAAGGGGCTGCTGTATATTTAAGGGTTATTAGCAAAATGTTACTCTTATTTAGAATCAAGCTGCTTATTTTTAAGCCAGCTTAATTTTAAGTTTCTTGAATTTTTTGTTCATCGTTTAAGCATTTTTGCTAAAAGTTAACACAAAATAATCCTTACTTAAGCTATTCCATGTTTTCATTTCTTAATCATTATTACCACTAGCGATCGCTACATTGATAATGTTGTACCGAAAGCCAATCAACAAGCTGCAAAAATTCATACAAAAACAAAGTTTTTTGCATCTAGGAATTTTTCTAGCAATTCTGTTGGGTATTATATTGTTCAGTTGGGTAGCACTTTCGCAGCGACCAGTTACCCTCAGTATGTTAATTACTGCCCCTGATGCCCAACCTTGGAGGCAGGGTTTGATTAAAGACTTCGAGGCTAAGAACCCAGGCATTCGCATTAACTTAGTTGAGGGGCCAAATGCCACAAATTTACTCGAAGACTTGTATACTTCATCTTTTATCTTGGGTGAATCTCCTTACGATCTGGTCAATATGGACATCATTTGGACGCCCAAGTTTGCTGCGGCTGGATGGTTGCTACCCCTAGACGATCGCATTACCAAAGAGGAGTTAGCAGCATTTTCGCCCAAGGATGTAGAAGGGGGACGTTATCAAGGCAAGCTGTACCGCATTCCCATGCGTTCTGACGTAGGAGTGCTTTACTATCGGGAAGATTTACTTAAAGAAGCAGGATTTAAACCGCCAGAAACCTTTGCGGATCTGATGCAAATTTCCCAAGCCTTGCAAAAGAAAGACGAGGTAAATTGGGGCTATGTTTGGCAGGGACGCCAATACGAAGGACTCGTAGCGATGTTTGTGGAAGTCCTCGACGGCTTTGGTGGCTTCTGGGTTAATCCTGACACGCTCGAAGTTGGGCTAGATCGACCAGAAACATTACGAGCCGTTGAGTTTCTACGCAGTACCATCAGGCAGGGTGTTTCTCCGCCTGGAGTCACGACTTATATAGAAGAAGACACCCGGCGCTTTTTCCAAAATGGTCAAGTGGCGTTTTTACGAAGTTGGCCTTATGTGTGGCCTTTAGCCCAGGCAAAAGGTTCGCCAATCCAGGGTAAAGTTGGGATTAAATCGATGGTTCATGCTCCTGGCAAGACGGGGGCTGCTTGTCTGGGAGGTTGGGGTTTAGGGATTTCTAAATCCTCTAGGCATCCTGAAGAAGCGTGGAAAGCAATTCAGTACTTTACTAGTGAAGAAGCACAGCGCCAGTTTGTTTTGAATGCAGGCTTTGTGCCAAGCCGACGGTCATTATTTACAGATCCAAAGATTGTAGCCGAATATCCCCACTATCCGCAGTTACTAGAGATTGTAGACAACGCAGTTTTACGTCCGCCGATCGCCCAATACGCTCAGACTTCAGATATTTTACAGCGTTATCTCAGTGCCGCACTATCCGGTCGGATGAACCCGGAACGAGCAATGCAAGCTGCTGCGGCTGAAACGCGCCGACTGCTAGGGGCTAGGGGCTAGGGGCTAGGGGCTAGGGGCTAGGGACTAGGGGCTAGGGGCTAGAGAACAGGGGAGGAATAGACAAGCAACCTATTAACCACTAACTACTAACCAATGACAAATGACAAATGACTAATTCACGTACGATCAGAAGTCGGGAACAACGGACAGCCTGGATCTTGCTAACACCAGCATTGCTGCTGCTGTTGTTTGTATTTGCTTACCCAATTTTACGAGCATTCTGGTTAAGTGTATTTACAAGAAATCTGGGAACGGAGCTACAACCCGTATTCTCTGGTTTGGAGAATTATGTGCGGATGGCGGGAGATGGCCGTTTTTGGCAGAGCCTTTGGATCACAACTGTGTTTACAACAGCATCCGTTGTCTCAGAACTAATACTAGGACTCTTGATTGCTCTAGTTCTCAATCAGGCGTTTTTTGGACGGGGCATAGTGCGTACCACTGCCATTCTACCTTGGGCTTTGCCTACTGCTCTGATTGGTCTGGCGTGGGCTTGGATTTTTAACGACCAGTTTGGAGTTGTGAACGATATTCTCAGGCGGTTGGGGCTGATTGAGACTGGGATTAACTGGTTAGGAGATCCAACGCTGGCGATGATCGCACTGATTTTTGCCGATGTTTGGAAAACTACGCCCTTTATCAGTATTCTGCTGTTAGCTGGCTTGCAGTCAATACCAAAAGACCTTTATGAAGCTTACTCAGTCGATGGGGCGAACGCTTGGCAAAACTTCCGCAATATTACCCTGCCGCTACTGCTGCCGCAAATTCTGATCGCAGTTCTATTTCGGTTTGCTCAAGCTTTTGGGATTTTCGATTTGATTGCTGTCATGACTGGGGGCGGGCCTGGTGGCGCTACAGAAGTAGTGTCATTGTATATTTACTCTACAGTGATGCGCTACTTAGATTTTGGTTATGGAGCAGCCCTCGTAGTGGTGACATTTCTGATTTTAATTGCTGCGGTGGCGATCGCTAGTTTCTTGCTTAACAAATACCGTGCCAGATCATCAGGAGCCATTTAACCTATGAGTGTAACTCCACAAGCATCTCCAGCAACTCCAAAACGAACAGAGAAAACCAGATTTTCTTGGCAAAAAATCTTGCTGCTCATAGCAATTGCATTAGTAGTGCTATTTAGTCTAGCGCCAGCTCTATGGCAATTGCTGACCTCGTTTAAAGTCAATGAGGATATTGCCGCCGTTCCTACTGTCTACTTCCCCACACGATTCACTTTCAATCACTACATTGAGTTATTTACCCGTCGTCCATTTTGGCGCTACATCTTCAACAGCGCCTTTGTGTCGATTACTTCTACAGCTGTAGCTTTAGCGATCGGCGCACCTGCTGCCTATGCTCTGGCACGGTTGCGTCCTTGGGGTGGACGGGTTATTCTTGCCAGTGTACTGATCGTAACTTTGTTCCCTGGAATTCTGTTGTTTTTGGGACTGTTGGAAGTTATCCAGGCGCTCAGGCTGGGCAACAACTATCTGGCGCTAATCATACCCTACACTGCGATCAATTTGCCGCTGACAATTTTAGTGCTGAGAAGCTTTTTCCAACAATTACCGAAAGACTTAGAAGACTCGGCTAGAGTCGATGGCTACAACACCTTTCAACTACTATGGCAAATAGTCTTGCCTATGACTCTTCCCGCTTTGGTAACTACTGGAATTCTCGCCTTTATTTTTGCCTGGAACGAGTTTATCTTCGCTCTCACTTTTATGACTCGCGAAGAGTTGAAGACAATTCCCGTTGCTGCTGCTCAGTTGGGCGGTGCAACAGTATATGAAATTCCCTACGGCCCCATCGCCGCTGCTACTGTTGTGGGGACGTTACCCCTGGTTTTACTAGTTTTATTTTTCCAGCGCAGAATTGTCCAAGGTCTTACTGCTGGTGCTGTTAAGGGCTAATGATAAATGCTGAATTTTGAAAATACAGAATTTATCATTCATAATTCACGTCTAATGTGAATTAGCCGAACTCATCTTAAGTCGTGCCAAATATATAGATTAATTGCAAAATCCAATTTTATGGTGATAACGACCACAGATAAACACAGATGCACACGGATAAATTATCTGTGTTTATCTGTGTCCATCTGTGGTCGATTTCTAAAACATGATTTTTGCTTGCCGTTTTAATTCATATCAGACGTAATTCATCATTCATAATCATGGCTAAACTCGAACTCAAAAACTTAAATAAAACCTATAATCCCAAAGTCGTCCCCGTCAAAGACATTAGCTTAACTGTAGATAACGATGAGTTTTTGACTTTACTCGGTCCTTCCGGCTGTGGTAAATCCACCGTCTTACGCATGATTGCCGGACTTGAAGAACCTACTCGCGGTCAGATCAAGATTGGGGACGTGGATGTTACCCACAAACGAGCAGCCGATCGCAACATCGCGATGGTATTTCAAAGCTATGCACTCTATCCCCACATGACGGTGTACGAAAACCTCGCTTCTGGACTCAAACTCAGAAAAGTACCATCAACAGAAATTAAACGGCGAGTGGCAGAAGTAGCAGAGATTTTAGGATTGGGAGAATTAATGAACCGTAAGCCTGGACAGATGTCTGGAGGTCAAAGGCAGCGGGTTGCGGTTGGTCGTGCTTTGGTGCGTAATGCTGACGTGTACTTGTTGGATGAGCCGTTAAGTAACCTAGATGCACTGCTGCGCGAACGAGTTCGAGCCGATCTCAAGCAAATTTTTGCAGCACAAAAAGTGCCAGTTGTCTACGTCACCCACGACCAAACAGAAGCGATGACGCTTTCCACCAAAGTCGCTTTGCTCAACGATGGCTATGTCCAGCAACTCGATCCACCTGCTCGCATTTATAACAATCCAGCTAACTTATTTGTGGCAGGCTTTGTTGGCAGTCCCCAAATGAATTTGCTGACTCTACCCTGTCAGGGAAGGAACGCAATGTTGGGTAACTTCCAAGTGCCTCTGCCAGATTTACCAACAGCACCGCCTCAGATTGTGCTAGGCATCCGTCCAGAAAATGTCCGCATAGCCCAACCAGGTGATACCCAAAAGATTCGAGGGCGAGTGTATCTAGTGGAAAACTTGGGTATGCACTATTTAGTCAGTGTTAGGGTTGAGGGTTCGCAAACCGGAGCAATTACAGTACGTGCTTTGTTGCCAATAGACCAAAATTGGAGTGGCGAGGATATTACATTGACATTGCCCCCTGAGGATATTCACTGGTTTGATGTTCAATCTGGCGATGCTCTTGTTAGGAGGCAAATGTTAGGTGTGAGGGGGTAATGCATCGACTTACATTTAGAACTTACGAAAAATCCCTCTAAAATCCTCTTTCCTCTGCGCTCCCTGTGCCTCTGCGGTTCTATTCTTCTATAACTCGTGCGTAAGTTCTAACATTGTTAATGTATTGGCTTACATTGTTAATGCATCGGCATACATTGTTAATGCATCGGCTCACATTGTTAATGCATTGGCATACATTGTTAATGTATCGACTCACATTGTTAATGCATTGACTCATATTGTTAATGCATCGACTTACATTGTTAATGCATCCGCTTGCAACAATAGCTCACCTTGCCCGAACCTTGTCCGATCTAAAAACTTAACCTGGCTGTTATCTTTTCTGTGGCAATGGGCACATTAAATTTATACCTTACGATAATATGCATCTATGCCTACCCAAGATAAGACACGCCGTTTGCCCCCTCAAACTATTAGTCAAGATATTGACTCACTCCACGGTTTGCAAACTATCAGCACCTACAACACAACCCGTGCTGATGCTTCTGAGGCAAACTTACAGACAGCTTATCAGGCTATGTTGACTCTGCAACAAGCCGAAACCGAAAAGCTAGCTTTATACCGTGCTGCTGCTGATGCTGCTCGATTGGCAGAATGGGAATTTCATAATGCTGTATTAGCGATGAAAGAAGTGGTGCGGGGGCAATATGGTTCGGACAGCGATCAGGCTCAAGCGGTTGGACTGAAGAAAAAATCAGAGCGCAAGCGTCCTAGTCGTAAAAAGCCAGTTATGACTGCAAGTTAATTAACTGAATTATTGGCGTTGCCGATCAAGAATATGAATTTGTCTCACGCAGAGGAGCCACTGCGGTGGACGGGTTTCCCGGCATAAAGGAGCCAGCGCGTTGCGGAGAGAAGCGCCGTGCGGGGGTTCCCCCCGTTGAGGCGACTTCGGAGGGTTCCCCCCGTTGAAGCGACTGGCGTCAAGTGGCGTCCGCAGAGTCGCAGAGAGTAAAAGTTGAGAATACTTGATTTTTGCATTTTATATCCAAATTTAGCAACGCCTAATTATTGAGTTTGTGAGGGGCGATCGCTCTTCGAGAAAAAGCGATCGCAATTATTACTACAATGTAGAGGTAGTTTCTACTCTGGAAGGTTAGTTTCAGGATCAGTTGGCATTTCAATGGGATCGGTGTTTGGCAGAGTTCCCTGCATCTGCTCGTTGGGTATGTCTGGATTGTTCTGGAGGTTGACAACGCCTTTTTCTGATGGCTGCTCGTTTGTAGTATTGGGGCCTGTTGTGCTAGAAACTCCAGCAATTTTAGGATCACCCGTTGCAGTTGCTTCTGAGAAGTTAGTGGCGATCGGATTGGCGATCGCTTCCCCTTGCGGATTCGTCGTTTCTCCTGCTGCGACATTTGCATCCAACATTGCACTCCCTGCAACATTAGTATCTGTAAGAGGTTGAGCTTGCTCGGATGCAACAACAGATTGATCTGGGGTAGTAGCTTGATCTGACAAAGATGGGTCGCTCATGTTTACTGTTGCTTGCTAACGCTTCCATATATTCAAAAACAGTTTTAAGAGCAAAACCTCATCCGCAATAGGTAATGCTGATTGCACTTAAAGAAGAATCAAGATTAAACACAACTGTAATTATCAATACATAAATTTTTATTCACAGATCGTACTGCTATGTACAAGTTTGCCGCTGCTTGGGAGAATGAGCCAATTGTATTTGGTGCCGCAAAACCCGGATATTCCAACGCAAAGGCACATGATTGGGTTGAGTTCATGAAGCGCTCTGGCATTAAGCGAGTTTGTTGTTTTCTGAGCAAACGTCCTAGCCGCAAAAAGCCAGTTGCGGTTGTAAGTTAATTAGACACACAGTCTTGAAAAGGACGGGTGATATTCCAATACGGTTCAATTAGTGATGTAGATTTCTAGATGATCCCCCTTAGTCCCCCT
>NZ_AJLN01000075.1 GCF_000317285.1 Chlorogloeopsis fritschii PCC 6912
ACGTAACCGTAAAGGTAATACGTCGTACCGGTTTACCGGGTAACCCGGGGTTGGGGGGATCTGACCTTAACTGAACGGTATTGGGTGATATCCCCGCCCCACAAGAAAATCAGTTATTTATCCCAATGTCATCAATATTTGTGATGATTTCGCATAGCTTTATTGATTTTCTTCCAGCGTTCTTTCTCGGCTAATTGCGCCCGTTTGTCTTGTTTGCGGACAAGATAGTTAAGTTCTTTTTGCAATTTTTGGTAGCTGAGAAATCTTGAAAAATCAAGTTCTCCCTCAAGTAATGCTTGTTGCACTGCACAACCGGGTTCATGGTTGTGCTGGCAATTCCGAAAACGGCATTCTGCGGCTAAGGTTTCGATGTCTGCAAAGGTTCCTTGCAAGCTTTCATCACCTGCCCAAATTTGAATTTCTCGCATTCCTGGAGTATCGATAATTAAGCCGCCTGTCGGCAGTAATATCAATTCTCGATTTGTAGTCGTGTGTCTACCTTGATCGTCACCTCGTCGCACTGATTGCACAGCTTGCACTGATGCACCTTTGAGTTGGTTGGTGATGGTAGATTTACCCACACCAGAAGATCCTAACAAAGCAACTGTTTGTCCTGGTTGGAGGTATGATTTCAAGGCATCCAGCCCTTGATGATTGGTGGCACTCAATACTAGAATTGGTACTCCCAGGGCAACGGCTTCAACTTCTGAGACACTCTCTTCTAAAGAGTTGCACAGGTCGGCTTTATTTAAAACGATGACTGGATTTGCGCCACTTTCCCAAGCCAGAATCAGATAGCGTTCAATTCTTCTGGGGTTAAAATCGCCATCAAGTCCACAAACCAAGAACACGGTGTCAATGTTAGCTGCAACAATTTGTTCTTCGGTTTTACTACCAACGGTTTTTCGTGAAAACTTGCTTTTTCTTGGCAAAATTCCGTGAATGGTAGCGCGTCCTTCTGACTTTCGCGCCTGCACGATCGCCCAATCCCCAACAGCGGGAAAGTCTTGCGGTTGAGTAGCTTGATGTCGCAATTTACCTGCAACTTCTGCTGTTAGTTCACCCTGCTCGCTATAAATGATGTAAGTATTTCTGTATTCAATCGCAACCCTACCAACGCTAAAACCTTGTTGGCGATAGGGTGCAAAACTGTGAGTAAAAAAGTCACTCCAGCCTAAAAAATTCAAATTCATTGATATTTCCTCGATGTGTGCTGCTTGCTATGAACAAGGCGCACAGAGGGGGACACTTCTGTAGATTAATTTCTCTAGTGTCTGTAAATTCGAGTCTCATTCCTGTAAATAGAGGATTGAACGAAAACCTCTGCGCCTTGTGTTGGTTGAGTTTTTGAAGGGAACCCGGACGGCTAGCAATTCAATCATCATTCTTCCTCCCTGATGTAGTACAATAATAATCTACATTACTACATTATCTGATTTCGGCAAAACTGGCATTAAATACTATGATGGCTTGGTTAGTAAAGGTAATGCCCTCATCAATCAAGTTGAGTAAATAGCAAGAGAACTTTTTTATTCACAGATTCAGATCGTACTGCTATGTACAAGTTTGCCGCTGCTGCGGAGAATGAGCCAATTGTATTTGGTGCCGCGAAACCCGGATATTCCAACACGAAGGTACATGATTGGATTGAATTCATGAAGCGCTCTGACATCAAGCGGGTTTGTTGTCTTCTGAGCGATCGCCAACTAGCTCGTTACTCGGATCTTCTAGGCACATATCAACAGGAATTCGGGATTAATCGTGTTTGCTGGGCACCGATTGAAGATTTTCATTTATGCGATCGAGAAACGCTTACCCAGAAAATACTTCCCTTTTTGGCAGCAGCAGATCAACAAGGCGAGAAAGTTGTTGTACACTGCTCTGGTGGCATCGGACGAACTGGGCACGTGTTAGCTGCTTGGTTGGTTAGTCGTAGAGGATTGTCTAATAAAGATGCGATCGCTGCTGTGAGAAGAACAGGCAGAAATCCCTATGAAGCAGCGATCGCTTCTGTAATGCGAGGGAGAAATCCGTTTCAAGCTGTAGGGGAACTCCATGCGCTTCTGAATGAGTGCCGTCTTGCAGATTGGCGTTGCTGAGTCACAGTATGAATCTAAAATGTAGAGACGCGAAATTTCGCGTCTCTACAAGAGTTTTGGTATCTAACAAATCATTTTCATATCCCCGTATCACCGCGTCTTTGTGTCTCCGCGTCAGCCTAAATGATAAGTTTTTCACCAAGCGATTACCTCTGCTCAACCGCACCTAAAGCTAACAAAGTTGATTTTTGCGCCTCTGTTAAACCTGTAACACCGTAAATATTCATTCCTTCATAAAGACGTTCTGCTCTCAATGTCTGGATGCATTCTTGCGTTTGTACATCCCATAATTTAATTACAGCATTGCCATCACCGCTCGCGATGATGTTACCTTCAGGACTAAAGTCAACAGACATCACCCAAGTATCATGTCCTGTTAAAGTAGCTATGCACTCGCCTGTCTTGACATCCCAAAGTTTGATTGTGCCGTCGCTGCTACAACTGGCTAAGATCCCCCCAACCCCCCTTGTGAAGGGGAGCCAGCGCCGTGGGCGGGTTTCCCGACTTGAGGCGACTGGCGTGGGCGAAGGGGGGATTGGACTAAAAGCGATCGCCCAAATCCATTCTTGATGTCCTTTAAGTATATGAATACACTCGCCTGTCTTTACATCCCATAGTCTAATTGTGCGATCGGCACTACTAGCTGTGGCGAGAAGCAAACCATCTGGGCTGAAAGCAACCCACCAAGTCCAACTATCATGTCCTTCAAAGGTTTGGCAGCACTGTTTTGTCTCTAAGTCCCAAATTCTCACTGTTTTGTCAAAACTGCCTACTGCCAATTTTTTGCCATCTGGGCTAAAGGCTGTTGACATAGTGATGTGTTCTGGGAAAGTATGCAGAAGCTGACCTGTTGCGACATCCCACAATTTAACTGTATGGTCATAGCTAGTGCTTGCCAGAATACGACTATCTGGACTGAAAGTTACGCTTGTTACCATACCTGCGTGTCCATGCAAAACCTTCATACACTGACCATTTACTACATCCCATAGCCTGATTGTTTGGTCAGCACTGCCACTTGCTAAGATACGTCCATCAGGGCTAAAGTTGACTGCAAAGATAAAATCTGCGTGACTGCCTAAACTGCAAGGTTTACCATCTGGTGTCCATAACCTCACAATACCGTCTTCACCACCACTGGCAAGTACCCATGCAAAACCTGCATGAGAAACAGGACTGAAAATAACTGAAGATAACCAGTTTTGCCTGCCTTTAAGTATTCGCACACATTCTCCGCTAGCTATATCCCATAGCCTAAGGGAAAAATCATCGCCACCAGTAACAAGTAATGTTCCTTGGGGATTAACGGTGTTGACATAAATTGCATTGGTATGCCCTTGCAAAGTTCTCACACATTGTCCTGTGGAAACATCCCACAGCCGCACTGTCCGATCTAAGCTGGAGCTAGCAAGAATATTGCCGTCACCGATAAAGCAAATTGTATACACTCCATTTGTGTGTCCTTCTAGGATTTCAACACATATACCTTTTTCTACATCCCAAATTCTCACAGCACCGTCTAAGCTACTACTGGCAAGTAAACCTTGAGTACTAAAGGCGACAGATCTAATCCAATCAGTATGTCCTTGCAATGTTTCGATACAGCATCCAGTAGTAATATCCCAGAGCTTAATTGTGTTGTCATCGCTGCCACTGGCTAAGATCCCCCCAACCCCCCTTATGGAAGGGGGGCGAAGGGGGATCGGACTCAAGGCTACAGCCCAAACTCCGCTGGTGTGTCCTTGCAAAACTTTGATGCATTCTCCCGTACTTGTATCCCAAATTCGGATCGTAGAATCTGTACTACTGCTAATTAATTTGTCACCATCAAGGGTATATATTACAGTACGAACTCCATCGCTGTGACCAAGAAAGGTTTTTAAGCACTGTCCGGTATTGATATCCCAAATTTTAACTGTTCTGTCTTCTCCTCCAGTGGCAAGCATCCTACCATCTGGACTAAACGCGACTCCCCAAACAATGCCCAAATGTCCCTGATAAGTCATTAGCGGTTGGCTGCTAACAACATCCCATAAGCGAATATAGCCATCGGTGTGGGTGGTTGCTATTGTTTTGCCATCGGGACTAAATGCCGCATCCATTGCTGTTGAGAAGGTTTTGGCAAACACCGACTGAGAGATATTGGCATGGGCAAAGTTAACTTGCTTGAGAGAAGTATCTTGAAGATAGGCTTGCCGTATTGTCAAATAGGAAAAATCATAGCCAGTTAAATCAATTTGGAGGTAAGACAACAGGTTAATAATATTACCTCCTGTGTAACCAGGTTCGCCCAACAGTGAGGAGGTAGGAATGATTGGTTTATTTTCTTGTTTTTGATTCTCCTGTTGCCATGTTTTGAAAGTCTGTTCTCGTAATTGATTTGTAATTTGAGCGAGTAGAGTAGCGATCGCTTGTTTGTTTCGCACTAAAAGTAGTAGTTGCTCTATCACTGGTTGAAGAATAAGTTTTGTTTGAGCAGCCCTAATATAGTCTTTAGCAGTTGCTTTCATTAAAGCATAGCTATTGAATAAGCACTTTTCGTCTGTTCCCCACTGTTCAATCTCTGCACACACCTGTTGAATAAAATGGTCTGTGACATACTCCATCACTACAGGTTGTAAGGTAAATTGTACAGGGGAGTTAGGAACTGAAATTTTTTCGATTAAGCTTCGCCTTGCCAAAGATTCTAAAGCTTCTAACAGGTTCATTGCAGGTATGGGCAAAACTAAATCGGTACGCAATTCCATTAAATTTACTGGTTCTCGGTTGATTGCCAGCCAGTAAATTAAGTCTTTTTCCAGTGCTGAAAGCCGATTAAACTGCTGTGTTAACAGTTCGTAAATGCTACCAAAAACTTTGGTGTCTTGAGCAAGAAATTCTGCAATATCGCCATTAAATAACTCTTGAATTGTAGTAGCTATGATTTTGAGAGCAAGGGGATTGCCTGCGTAGTGTTGAATCAACTCTTGGCAACGAGAATCACAACTGTAAAAGAAACTCTTAGTTCTCACCAATTCTTGGGCAGCGATCGCACTCAAACCCGATAGTTGCAATGAACGAGCTGGTAGTGTTTCTCCTTCTAAGGCTACGATTTCTTGGGGCTTTTCTCGACTTGTCAGTATGACGCAGCTTTGATGTGCTGTCTCTCCAATTTGCTGAAAAAATTGTCCGTAATCTTCATATCCAGCTTGGTAATGCCCGGTGCGATCGCCACTTGCCAGAATCGATTCTGCATTGTCTAATACCACAAGCGTGCGATGCGATCGCAAGTGTGCCATAAATTGAGAAATCAGTACGGGCGTAGGAACTTGTTTGGATATATCCCCTAAATTTTCTGATAAGTTAACAGGTTGCCCGTCGGCAAAAAACTGAAGTAAATTACTCAACAATTCTCTCAGTAGCGGGCTGTTGCGAAGACTCCGCCAGACTACAAACTCAAACTGCTCTTGAATCTGTTGTGCTAACTTCACTGCTAAAGAAGTCTTGCCTATGCCACCCATCCCTAACAAAGCAATCAATCGGCAGCGATCGCTAACTACCCAATACTCTAATTTACTCAGCTCCTCCTTACGTCCGAAAAAAATCGAGACATCAATAGCCTCACCCCAATCTACTTTATTTTGAATTTCTCCCCTGCTTCCTATCTCCGCGTCTGTGTGTCTCCGTGTCTCCGTGTCTCCTTGATTCCCCGCGTCTCCACTTCCCACTCTCACAAAATCGCTTTTCGTCAGTTCCAACCCAAAAGCTCTAAAGAAGTACTCAAGGGTTTGCTTATCAACTCCTTCTTCCCTTGCTAAAACTTTGGAGACAGTAAAGGGAGCAAGTTGAGTACGGTAGCTTAACTCTTCCAGAGTTAATTTAGCTCCGTCATTTTCTAAAATCTCTGCTTGATGCCTAGCTGCTTGCAGCTTCTTCCATCCTTGGAGACTGAGAATAACACCACGTCTGCGTCTTTGCTTGTGCACTTCCATTGGCTTACAAGGCTAACGCCAAGTTGATATTAATTTTATTGGTTTTAAGGCAAGGTATGAAGTTGCCCTAAATTTTATACAACTTAACCGCTGCTAATTTCGATTTTGTCTGGATTTCCAAAGATTTCAAACTTTTAGGTTGCTTGTAATTAACAAAACTTAACTTATAGCTTAACACCTTTATCTTTACTGGTGCAGAGCGAGGGGAAAGGACACACTGAAGGCATAAGAAGGCAGAGGGCAGTAGACACGTAGACGTGGAGCGGCTTCCAAAGGTAGTGGCGTATCCGTTGGTAGGCAGAGAGCAGCGCGCCCTTGCGGGTTAAGCGCGTTGTAGCGACTGCCCAGAGGCAGAAGGGAAGAAATTAGAACAAGGGGATAAGGATTTTTACTTAAAAAAGGAGAATTATTATGTTTGCAGCTATTGTTGTTTTGATTCGCAAGTATCTAGGTCAAAAAAAGTTCAATCAATTGCGTGGTAAATTAATAGCTTTACACGTTCAGATTATTACTCGTTTTTGCGATCGCTTTGCTATGGATCGCACTACTCGCCAACATCTGATTCGTTTAGCTCACGACAACGGTAAGCGGCTAGGCTTACTTGCATAAGCGAAATATCTAACTTAAGTTAGCATCTTAAAACCTTTATCTTTACTGGTATGTCTAAAAAAAGTGTCAGAAACTAGAGCTATCAGCAGAGGACACGGTGAGGTGGGGACATGGGGACACGGAGAATTGATCAGCACGTTCTTTCCCCTTGTCCTAGTTTCCTTCTGCCCTCTACCTTTTTACAACTTTTGGGAGACTCAAACGATGACTGACACAATCATCAATCCCACAGAGCGTCCGCAAGTAACGCAACAATTATCTGAAAACATTATTTTAACTACTGTAGATGACCTTTACAACTGGGCGAAAATGTCTAGTTTGTATCCCTTGATGTTTGGCACAGCTTGCTGTTTTATTGAGTTTATGTCTGCCTATGCTTCTCGTTTTGACATGGAGCGATTTGGGATGATTCCCCGTACTACTCCCAGGCAAGCAGATTTAATTATCACCGCAGGTACTGTGACGATGAAATATGCTCCTACTTTGGTGCGAATTTACGAACAAATGGCAGAACCAAAGTATGTGATGGCAATGGGAGCTTGCACAATAACGGGCGGTATGTTTAGCGTCGATTCTCCCACGGCTGTTCGTGGTGTGGATAAGTTAATACCTGTTGATGTCTATATACCGGGATGTCCGCCTAGACCAGAGGCAGTGATTGATGGAATAATTAAGCTGCGTAAAAAAATTGCTAATGAAAGCATCCAAGAGCGGCAGGTAACTCAACAAACTCACCGTTACCACAGTATTTCTCACCAAATGAAGGTAGTATCTCCAATTAACGATGGGCAATATTTGAAAATTCCTCAAAGAGAGGCTCCACCTAAGGAGTTAATAGAAGCAGTGGGATTGCCATTACCTTTGTTACAACAAGAAACTATTACCGAGGAAGTATAAAAATCAGAACTTACGCATAAGTTATGGAATAATAAACCGCAGAGGACACGGAGGAAAAAGGATTATAGAGGGATTTTGCGTAAGTCTTAAAAATAAGGGATGAAGTATAAAAAATGTAATTGTTCATGTGGGTAATTTGCGGTAAAAACTTAACACTTCATTCTTTTCATGATTAATATTGCCTTGGCAAAATCGGATGCAGAAATTGAGCTTTGTTTTCCAGTCATACAAATGCTTCGCCCCCATCTCAACCCAAGCAATTTTGTCAGCCGCATTAGGCGACAAGAACAGCAAGGCTACCAGCTTGTTTATCTTGAAGTTGGGGAAAGCATCAAAGCCGTCACAGGTTTTAGAATTTCTGAAAGTCTAGCTTGGGGTAAGTTTTTATATGTGGATGATTTGGTGACGAATGAGAGCGATCGCTCTCAAGGTTACGGCTCGGCTCTATTTAATTGGCTGCTAGACTATGCCAAATCCCAAGCTTGCGAACAGCTACACCTGGATTCGGGCGTTCAACGCTTTGCTGCTCATCGTTTTTACTTCCAACAAAGGCTAGAAATTAGCAGTTTTCACTTTTCCATTCACTTAAGTCAGTAACACACCTGCAAATTTTGAGGCGTGGTTGGAAAATTTTTGATGGGATGCGATCGCACCATCGTCGGAACAAACAGCAGATTGTACAGTCACAAGCCCTAAAATCTAAAACTGCGAGATGAAGACTTTTTGTGGAGTTGCCATCATCCTTGGTGCGATCGCTATTGTGGGAGCTAATCCTCTGTTGGCGAAAGTTGAAACACTCTCAAAACAGCGATCGCAAGTTCCAACAAAATCTACAGTTCAAGCTCCAGGTTTCCGATTGCCCGCTCCCAGTGGTAGTTATGCAGTAGGCACAACGGCTTACTATCTGGTTGATTCCTCTCGCAAAGAAACCTATAGTGCAGAGATTTATAATTTACAGACACAAAAGCTTGCTACAACTCCACGAGCAACGGATAGTCGCGAGTTGATGGTCTTTATTTGGTATCCTGCTAAAAGTCAACCAAAAGCTAAAACAATTCCTTATATTTATAATTTACAGACACAAAAGCTTGCTACAACTCCACGAGCAACGGATAGTCGCGAGTTGATGGTCTTTATTTGGTATCCTGCTAAAAGTCAACCAAAAGCTAAAACAATTCCTTATATTGATGAAGGCTTTGCTCTCGCGACTGCTGAAAGTATGGGAGCAAATTTTGGTGTGTCGCCAGAGCAATTCGTGAAGTTAGTCACTCAAACTATTCAAACAAATGCTATTCCAAAAGCAGAGCTCGCTAATAAATTAAAACGATATCCAGTTGTAATTTTCTCACCTGGTTTTGGAGCAACGCCTAAGTTATACACAATACAGCTTGAGCAGCTTGCAAGTTATGGTTATGTCGTTGTTGCAGTCAATCCCACCTATGAAGTACCAGTCTTATTTCCAGATGGGCAGGTGATTACTCAATCTTCCGTGTTTGATTTTTCATCTGCTAATAAACAAACCGAACAACGAACCTTTAATCAGGCAGTAGCAATCAGGGCAAAGGATATTGTCTTTGTGCTGAATGAGTTAAACCGCCTCAATATCAAAGATCCGCAAAGACTTTTTACAGAACGTTTAGATTTAAGTCGAGTCGGTATTTTTGGACATTCTTTGGGTGGAGATACAGCAATTGAGGCGATGTGGCGCGATCGCCGCTTAAAAGCAGGCATCAATATAGACGGTGGGAGTTATGGTAAGCTTCTGAGCAGTGGCAACAAGGACAGTTTGAATCGTCCTTTTCTAGGGATATCTCATGATGGCGCGGATGATGCGTTGCGATTGTTTTATCAACGCCAAAAAAATAACGCTTACAGGCTGACTGTAAAGGGCAGCAAACACACCACATTTACGGATTTTGGGCTAATTCTGCCAGCATTTTTAGCGCATTCGACAACCCAAGCACAATCGCAGATTCAGCAAGCGATCGGTTCCATTGATCCTCAACGAGCAGCTAAAATCGCCAGCGCCTACACATTAGCATTCTTCGACCAGTATCTGAAAAATAAGAGTAAACCTTTGCTGAGGAGGGCTTCACCTGAATATCCGGAAGTACTGATTGAATCTCGCAAGTAGTGACGGCATAAGAAGTTGATAGCTAATATCTTCCACCCGTCCAATCTTACACCAAGAAATAAATTTCTTGGCTCACACTCCAAGTCCACTAAAGTGAACTCAAATTGTTACAAACCAATGATTTTAGTCTTCTAAAGAGGACTTTTACTATTAGCCATAGGTTTCTAACCTATGACGATTTTCTTATTTTTAATAAACCGCAAAGACGCATAGAGCGCAAAGAAAAAAGAGAAATGAAGGAGATATCATGATGAATCATGAGAAGGGACATCAGAATTTCACTCTACAAGAAATATATTTTATGTTTAAGATAATTTTATAGCAATCAAGAAATTGATATTTATGTTAAAGAAATTTCAACAAATAAAAACGCTTATAAATTACAAAAACTCAGAGAATTTGGGAGATTTTGCTATCCTCAAATCTGAGCTTTTGGGTGCTAACATTAATCCCGATGTCGTAGCAAAATTGCAACAAGTAGTAGGATACCATCCTTCAATTGATTTAGAAAAATTGAGCCAATATCCTCAAGATACTTTTGGACGACAATATGCGGATCATATGAGAGAAAACAAGCTCAAGCCGCTGAATGTTAGTTCTGAACTAGAGGATGTAGCCAAACGCAATGTATTTGCGCTCCGATATGTGGTTACCCATGATATTTTTCATGTTTTGTTAGGCTTTGACACTAGTTATGCTGGAGAAATTGGTGTTCTTGCTTTTGCTGCCGAGCAAAACTATAGTAAATCATTAAAAATTAGCTTGTGGTTTGCTAAATTGCTTTATCCTATCCTAGTCCCCCGGCAAATCAAAGCGATTTTTAGTAATTTGAAAAAAGGACAAGAATTGGGTAAAAAAGCAGAATTTTTATTGGTATTTCGTTTTGAAGAACACTGGCAAGAACCTATTGAAGAAGTTAGGAACAGGTTAGGATTACCGCCAATCCCATTGATGTCAAAGTCATTTACTACAAGTAGCCCCTTCGCTTAGTTACAAATTAATAATTAATATCCCCATGAATGACTTTAGGGGCTTGAAGCAACGAAGCCGTAAATACTCGTGCTGCGCGTCTCAAAATATATTTTTTAATTTTTAATTGGAGCGAAGCGACGATCGCCTGTGTATTGGTAATGAAACTAGAATGATTTTATTCGCTTTTCCCCTTCTGCCCCACCGAACTTCTGAGCCTCCTTGTGGAGGAACTAAGTCGCAAAGCGACAGGCTGCGCGGTAAGCGCAGCCATGCCCGCAGGGTTTTACGCTAACGGCGGTAGACACAGAGCGGATAAACGCAAAGTAGCCTCCACACTCTTAGGGGAAGTCGCTATGGCGCCTACAGATTTCTCTCTGCCTCCTGCCTTCTACTTATCACTTGTTTACAAATATTTTTCATAGTTTGGTGATATTTTGTTTACATTTTTTTTGCCAAGTTTGGTAAAATTGCTGAAAGCAAACTTTAAATATGCTCCTCACACCACACCGCCGCTCTCTTGTGTGCTAAAGGCAAGGGAGCTTTTTTATTGGCTATCATGAGAAATACATATATCTTGCTTGACATCAAATGGATTGTGACAATTAGTTAACTGTCTATTGTCAGTATTGCTTTGTAATGAATAAATTACTCAAGACGTTGAGTTAAAGCCCAAATCAAATTACCACCTGGGCAAGCTTCAAATTAAATCTAAAACAATTAATATATTCAATCATTGGCTTTTTAAAGTTGCTAATCAAGCCTATGTCCCAAAGTCCGCTAATTTCTCAGCAACAGCAAAGTGACACACAAGCATCACTCTTGCCACCAGTGACAGAAGAAACAATCAACAGGGCAATAGAGGGTATCGCCTATGCCCGCGATCGCCATGCCAATGAGATGATTCGTCAAGCACTATTGTCACAGGAAACTGTTGCTGAAGGTGGTTCGGAACGCAAAATCAGCGGTGAATTGCGGCGAAGAGTGCTGCGAACTTTGATTCACGCTCTGTTTCGAGTCAAGGTAGAGTTTCCAGAACAGATTCCCACAACCCCAGCTTTGGTTGTAGCTAATCACCTTAACCACATCGATCCATTTCTGTTGCTGTCGGAGTTACCAGCGCATCCTTACTATCACATCTTAGGTGATGCTCGCACGCTGTATAACCAATGGTGGAAGCGTCAATTTCTTAGACTTGCAAAAGGAGTCATACCTATAGAACGTGTATGGAAAGAAGAACTAGCTGTAATTGAAGCTGCAAAAGCCGGGCGAGACGATTTGACTGAATTAGCAACAAATATTCAAAAATACGTTCCTCAAGGTAACTCTATTGAGACTTTACGACGTGTAGATCGCATCGCCCAAAACATTTTTGCTCGTGGCGAGGGAATTATTTTGTTTCCAGAGGGAAGACTTGGCAATCTAGAAGGGCAGTTGTCTGTTCCCCTCAAACGTGGTGCTGCAATTTACGCTTTACGTTCTGGAGTACCGATTTTACCTGTAGCACTGATTGGGACTCAAGACTTGTATTTTCGCAAACAATTAACCGTCCGTATTGGCAAACCATTAGTATTTCCCCAATCTAGCCGCCCAAAAGCACAAGAATCACAGAAAGCCACTGATGAACTAGAAGCGGCACTCATCGAACTTTTGCCTACAGATTATCGAGAACCAGAAGAACCAAAGTTGTTAAATCACTTTCTCAATCATATGTTTTGGTAGCTGATAGCAATATTGGCAAGCGCACGCTAAACTATGTAGCGGTTAGCGGCAATAAAATGTCAAAATAGTATATCTGTTCTATTCAAACTTCCCAAGCAACACTCCTTAAATCCGTATAGTTAGAGGTAGCAATGGCTGTTAATACTGATAATGCTGGCAAGCAAAAAGCGCTCAACATGGTACTGAACCAGATTGAGCGTACTTTTGGCAAAGGAACAATCATGCGCTTGGGCGATGCTACCCGGATGCGAGTAGAGACTATTCCCAGTGGGGCGCTAACTCTGGATCTGGCGTTAGGTGGTGGTTTACCCAAAGGACGGGTGATTGAAATTTATGGGCCGGAAAGTTCCGGTAAGACGACACTCGCGCTACATGCGGTGGCAGAAGTACAAAAAAATGGTGGTATTGCTGCTTATGTAGATGCAGAACACGCTCTAGATCCTACCTACGCTGGAGCTTTGGGTGTTGATATCGAAAATTTGCTAGTTTCTCAACCAGACACTGGAGAAGCGGCTTTAGAAATAGTCGATCAGCTGGTTCGCTCTGCTGCGGTTGACATTGTAGTCATTGACTCAGTGGCAGCACTAGTTCCCCGTGCTGAAATTGAAGGCGAAATGGGTGATGCTCACGTTGGTCTTCAGGCAAGATTGATGAGCCAAGCTCTACGTAAAATTACTGGTAATATTGGTAAATCTGGCTGCACAGTTATTTTTCTCAACCAGTTGCGGCAAAAAATTGGTGTCACCTATGGCAACCCAGAAACAACCACTGGTGGTAACGCCTTAAAATATTACGCTTCTGTACGCTTGGATATTCGCCGGATTCAAACCCTCAAAAAAGGCTCGGAAGAATTTGGTAACCGCGTCAAAGTCAAAGTTGCTAAAAATAAAGTTGCACCACCTTTTAGAATTGCTGAATTTGACATTATTTTTGGTAAGGGTATCTCTACCTTAGGCTGTCTTGTAGATTTAGCAGAGGAAACTGGCATACTTACACGCAAAGGAGCCTGGTATAGCTACAACGGTGATAATATCTCCCAAGGTCGCGATAACGCGATTAAGTATCTAGAAGAAAAAACAGAATTTGCTGAACAAATTAAGCAGCTGGTACGGGAAAAACTAGAAATGGGAGCAGTTGTTTCTGCTAACTCTGTAAGAAAAACTAGCGAAGACGACGAAGAAGATATTGAAGATTATTCTGAAGAAGAATAAACCTTTATCGATGTTCAATATCCCCTTTTACCCTACAGGCTAGAAGCCTGTGGCTAAACAAACTAAGCCCGCCTATGCGGGCTATATAAAAAAGGGGTTGAAAAACCAAATTTAATATTACAACACGTTAAGGATTTCCAAGAAATAAATTACCTATCTTGTGGGAATGGGATAGGTATCCCCACCCATCCCACAAGAACATTTGGAGTTTTTATTTGGAATTCTCTAAAATATACCGAGCAGTAATTTGTGGTTGTTCTAAGTGAGGAACATGGCCGCAATCTTGAATCCAGATAAGTTTACTATTGGGAATCGCTCTCTTAAATCGCTTGGCATCAACAGTACCCAAAATCTGATCGCGATCGCCCCACAGAATTAGTGTTGGTTGCTGAATGTCTCCTAGTTTCTTAAATCGAAAAGCAGTGTAACCACCACTTTTTGTAAATGCAATTACAGCTTTATTCCAGTTAGAGCATTCTAGATGTAATCCTGCACATAATTCGGCATCTAAAGAAGCAAGACTTTTATTTTTAAATGTAGAGCGAATGATGCTTTTACGTACCTTAGGATTGCGTAAAAACTGAGATGCTAAATAATCCAACGGCGGAAACATGAATTTACTTAACACTGAACCGCTTGCCAATCCCGCACTGTCAATCAACACCAGTTTTTTTACTATTTCTGGGTAAGTGAGGGTAAAATCAATTGCTGCCGCTCCCCCCATCGAAGCTCCTACTAAGATCACTGGTTGCTTAATCAGAGTTTTCCAGAAATAATAAAGATGAGTTTTGATATCAGTGATGCCAAACTTTATCCCTTTGGGTCTATCTGTAAATCCAAAACCCAATAAATCTACTGCCCAAGTTTCATTATGTTCTGCTAAGAGTGGCAAGAGGCGACGGTATTCTAAGACAGAACTGTCAAAGCCGTGAATTAGCAAAAAAGGTGTAGTGCCACTACCTTTATTTACGTAAGTAGTGAGCACGGGTTGGGGACTTAAAGGAGTGGTAATAGCAATCTGTTCTATGCTTTGAGCTAGAGCAATAGAGGTAGATTCTGTCAGTCGCTGCGCTGCGGTTGGGATAAAACTAGGAAACATAAATTTTAGCAGTCTTCGCAATCATCCCCTACTTGCACTTTTAAGCAAAATCAGGGATAAAAGCGAGGTCAAATGTTGAACTCAAAATGCTGTTGTCTCTTGAATTAATGTATCACCAACTTTCGGCGTTGTGCTTGGAGGAATAATTTGCAGCATGGGTATGTGGCAAAAGCAAATTTTTTTAGAAAAATTTTCCATGTATCAAAATCGGCTGTGAAGGCGCGTACAATAAATAACACCTCTTCCTGAACTTAGGAGCTAATGCCATGCCATTGGCAGTTGGAGTTATAGAAACTTTAGGTTTTCCCCCTGTACTAGCAGCGGCAGATGCAATGGTAAAATCTGCCGAAGTTACTCTTGTGTATTATGGTTTAGCAGAAAGCGCTCGTTTTCTAGTCGCTGTACGGGGACAAGTTGCAGAAGTGAAAAGAGCTGTTGAGGCAGGTATAGAAGCCTGCGAACAAGCTCAAGGCGATGGTGGACAACTCATCACTCACTACATTGTTCCTAATCCACCGGAGAATGTAGAAAGTGTTTTACCCATACATTTCACTAAAAAATCAGAACCGTTCCGTGTCTTCTGACACCAGTCTTATTTGCCTTCGTCTGTGATTTACTTCTTTGAAAAGTAAATGATGATGGACATATATGAAATGTGTAGGAACCTTCGTACAATTAACTTGGTAGCGCCACATACTTTTACTGACATATAGGAGATAACCAATGCCACTACAGGCAGTTGGATCAATTGAAACTAAGGGTTTTCCTGCCGTGTTAGCGGCAGCAGATGCGATGGTGAAAGCTGGTCGAGTCACCCTCGTAGGTTATATAAGAGCTGGTAGTGCTCGCTTTACAGTGAATGTGCGGGGTGATGTTCAAGAAGTAAAAACAGCTGTAGCCGCTGGTATAGAAGCTGTGGAACAGGTTTATGGTGGTGTTCTAGAAACCTGGGTAATTATTCCTCGTCCCCATGAGAACGTTGAAGCTGTTTTGCCTATAGGTTATTCAGAGGAAGTTGAACAGTACAGACAAGCTGTAGAAAATCCTATTGTACATAGACCCAATAGTCGCTGATTTTTTATTAGTCAGTAGTTTCATGGAGACACTTCGCCAGTTGCTATGACGGGAGCATCTCGCTTAATTTCTGGTAGTCTCAATAGCTTTGGCGGTTTCCTTTTTGGAACCCGCCCCTGGGGAGAGATGCACAAGTCAGCTTAGAGAATTTATGAGTTTTTAGATTAGTTTTATAGGTTTGATCAATATAAAATTTCAACTACTATTTTAATGAAATAAAAAAATAATTAAAATCTTCTAACTTTTGCATACACAAGCTTTAATCACTTTGTCAATGCATAACCCTTAATCTTTTTGATATCTTTTAAATTTCTGTATAACCTAGATTAAAACGACATAAATTGTGTATTAGTATAGTAATCCCCACTACCAAAATTTACTGAGATAAATTTAAAGGAGCGAAACTTAAACAAGGTAATAGCGTCTAAATTCTGGAAAACCATATTCACCAGAGCAAGTGAGACAAAATGCTGGCTTTTTCTAAAATTTTAGTAGCTAAGGGGAATTCTCAAACCTCTGGGTGAATCGCTGTTTTGAAATTGGAAACATCAAAATAATAGTTTACAAAAGTTAAAAATTAGTTTGAGCAAGGAAAATAACTCTGAGATTTTGATTAGCAGGAATGATCGCTTTGAAAGTTTTTATGAAGATGCAAAAATTCCTGCATAAAATCAGTGAGTCAAAACGTAATAAAAGTGGAATCATTGAGATGTCCTTGTTAGACATCATTTAAATAAAAGGCAACTGCCAGTCAATAAAGATGAGTGGGATAATACATGGGGGTTGTGATGCAAACTTTAAAACAGGGTTTCGGGGAGCGCAATCTCACTATGGCTTCACAAGCAGAAAAACTGGCACTATATTGGCGTCAGCGACTAGCTGCGGAGTGTCCAGAGCAATCTGTGGCAACCAGGGAAAGTGTAATTTGCTGGCTTTTAGGAAGTTTCCAAGGGCGCATTGAAGAGTTGAACCCCAAGGAACTGGATATTAGCAAGCAAGCGATGGAATATCGTTGGAAAATTTTACACCAACGCTATTTGGGAAAAGGGCGAGAAGCTGCTTACCGCAATTTGATCACTCGCTTGGGAAGTATAGTAACTTTACGACACAAAATCCAAACATGGATTGCTCTGAGCCGTGATCGCCAACGGACAGTGCTGGATGTGCTCCAAGAAGTCATTCAAGAATTGTTACAAAGCGATAATTATATGCAACAGCAAATGGCTTGCATTGCGGAATTCACAACCGATCAGCGATTGCGAAATGCATTACTATTTGCCAGCGTGGAGGAATATTGTTTGCGCCCTGTACGCAACCAACCTTTACTAGCTTATCGCTTTGTAAACTATCTGCGTAGGACTCAACGTGGTGGCTTAACCCAAGTGCCCACCAACGATATGATTCGACTTGTTTCGGAAGAGATCCTCACAGATGATAGTGACAACCGTGTAAACTTGGTAGATGCAAAAGCGATCGCAGAATATCAAGAAGCGCAAGAACTAGAAGAACAACAGACACAGCGGCAAGCAGTCAAAGAGGAATTTGAAAAATATTTACAAGAAAATCTAGGACAAGAAGCTGTAGATTGGCTGCGACTTTATCTACAAGGGCAATCCCAAGACGCGATCGCCAAAAAATTAAACAAGCCAATTAAAGATGTATATCGATTGCGTGAAAAAATTAGCTACCACGCTGTACGTGTTTTTGCCCTTAAAGACAAACCAGAACTAGTTGAAAACTGGTTGGAAACTTCCCTAAAAGAGCACAACTTGGGTTTATCACCAAATCAACTTCAGCAATTGGAGGAAAAACTAACCCCAATTGGGCGGCAAATTTTGGAATTGCGGCGAGCAGGTAACACCATAGAAGAAGTAGCCCAAAAACTAAAACTTAAAACTCATCAGGCTATGGGTGAATGGACTAAAGTCTACTTGACAGCCCAGGCTTTAAGAATCCAAGAGTAAGGAATTGGGAATTGGTAGTTAGTGGTTAGTGGTTAGTAACTAATGGCTAATGGTTATTGGTTAGTAGTGATTTGCCCACTTTCCCCTGCTCCCACTCTCCTATTCTCTAGATCTACCCCAATCCTAAACCTCAGATTATACTTTGCTATTTTGTAATTAATTTAACTTTTATTTTGGATACGTACTTACTGATTTACTGTCCATAAACTAAAAAGCAGAATAGGATATAGAGATGTATCAAGCAATTTAAGCCTATGCTGTCTTCCGAGGGCAAACCAACAGATACTGAAGCACTTCTTCAAACAGATGTAGTATCAAATACAAAGCTTGTAGAAGAACAAGAACTAGAGGATGAGCAAATATTTCTACTCATTGAAAGTCTTTTGTCCTTTGAAGCTTGCCTGTACCACCAAATCTTGCCCCTCAAAATTGAAGACAACAGCCTGTGGCTGGGTATGGTAAGCCCAGAAGATAGCGTGGCACTAGATTATGTTCGGCGCATATTGTCTTATATAAATTGCAATCTGGTAACTGTAGCAATCAAAGGCGATACTCACCGCAATATACTCTCAGCTTTCCTCAACCACAAAAACACATCCCACTCATCAAATCGGCGAGAACATAAACCTTGGGAGGCTTTAGCCCAAAACCAGAACGCAGCAGAGACTGGTGAGCAAGCTCTCTCATCAAAAAATAGCAATTTCCAACCAAATCAGCAGCCGCAAAAAATGTTAGAAGAGGTGTTAACAGCTCAAAATGTTCCCTCTGATACAGATCCTATTTCGGGTGCCGAACGCGATCGCCTGCTTGAAAACACTCCCGATTCCAACTCTTTCAGCACACTCTCCAAAAACAACACACAGCAGGAAGAGTATTCTTTTGAACTAGCAAGCACAGCTAACTTGCTTATATTATCAGCACCAGAGCCACAAGAGTTTAGTCCTGTAGAACAATTACTAAAATTACCACCTAAAAAATTATTGGAAGAATTACTGGGACGAGTTTTGGCCGGCGGAATTGGTAGGCTGTATTTGGAAAGATTGCCTTACGATGGCAGGATTCTTTGGAGTGAAAATGGAGTCTTGCAGTCTGTATTAGAAAAAGTGCCACTATCTATTTTTCAAGGAGTAATGAATGAATTGAAGCGATTTGGCTCTTTACCCGTCACAAAACTTGAGGAACCAAAACAGATAGAGAAAGAATGTTTATATAAACAAGAACGTTTGCTATTACGCTTGCGAGTCATGCTGGGAATGTATGGTGAAGAAGCTACCTTGCAAGTATTACGAGGAGCAGCACTAAAGTTTTACCAACAACAGATGCTAACGCGTCTGAGCCGTGATGCCTTGGGTATTTCCCAACAACTTAGTTATAAATTGCATGAACTACAAGAAAGACTTCTTCTCAATCACAACATAAACTCTAGTCAGTTAGATACTTTTAATGCCCTTAATCAAACATTGTATAATCTGGAACAGCATATCAGAAAGCTTGAAGTAGAAACATCAAAACCCTCAATAGATAGGCAAGAATTACGTTAGTCATTGGTCATTTGTTAGTAGTTAGTAGCTATTCTCCCCCTCTGCTCCCTGCCCCTAGTGCCCCTGAAGCTCCTCCTCTCCTTTAAGTAAAACTGCTGATCTCGATGCTGCAATCTTGTGTTGTAATGTAACTCTAGACCGATAAATCTGAAAATACTTGGTTAAATAAATGTAAAGATTTAAACTATACTTTCAGCAATATTACAGTATGAAATACCTGTATCACCTATATCAGTAAATTACTATTTTTACTCCCGAACCGTTTTTTAACAAATATTTCATGCACACAGAGGTTTTCAGCGAACTCTTCCCCTTGATGAGTACAGCCAATCCACAAACTTTGGAATGGTTGCTGTCTATAGCCGTAGAACACGAATATCCCATTGGAAGAGCCGTTTTGATGGAAGATGCCTGGGGTAATGCACTTTACTTTGTGGTTTCTGGTTGGGTAAAAGTTCGGCGCACTGTAGGAGAAGGTTCTTCTGTAGCCTTGGCAATTTTAGGCCGAGGCGATTTTTTTGGAGAAATGGCTATTTTGGACGAATCCCCTCGCTCAACAGATGTGATTGCTCTTTCTCCTGTGAAGTTATTGAGCATTGCCAGAGAAAGATTTATTCAAATTTTGTTTAAAGATCCCCAATTGCATCATCGGATGCTGCAGTTAATGGTACGACGATTGCGGCACGCTAATGTTCGTTTACAAATGCGCTCTAGCCCGCCAGCTGTCAAACTTGCCCATACTCTTGTTAGTTTGGGTGAAAACTACGGTAACCAAACAGCACAGGGAAAGGAAATTTTTCATATTCCCTTCAAAGACTTAGCAGACGTGACAGAAATCGGAGTTGAAGAGACTACTAAAATCATGGAAAAACTACATGAAAAAGGTTGGATTAAAATTGACACCGTTAATCAGGCAATTTTTCTCGTCAATTTCCGACAATTAATGAATTTGGCTGGTAAAGTTTAATAGTATGGGCTTTCAAGCCGTTTGTCCGTACAGGAGTTATGAGTTAGGAGTTATGAGTTAAGTTAACCTTTTAACTCGAAACTCCCCAATGTTTACTCTGGACTACAGATGAAGGAAACAATAGCACCTTGTACTGATACCCGCCTACAGGAAAAAGTACCGTTAATTCATTATCAGGTGGCAATGTCCCAACCAGAAACTCACCTGTTTGAGGTGACTCTGCGTATTGGGGGCTACTGTGCTTCAACTCTTGATTTAAAAATGCCGGTGTGGACTCCTGGTTCCTACTTAGTGCGGGAATATGCCAAGCATCTACAGGATTTTGCTGCTTTTGCCAACAAAAAACCTTTAACTTGGCGAAAAATCAGTAAAAATCA
This sequence comes from Chlorogloeopsis fritschii PCC 6912, assembly GCF_000317285.1. GTDB lineage: Bacteria > Cyanobacteriota > Cyanobacteriia > Cyanobacteriales > Nostocaceae > Chlorogloeopsis > Chlorogloeopsis fritschii. The sequence continues at coordinate 20,635 of NZ_AJLN01000075.1, forward strand.
TTGGCAGGTAGAGACAGGTGATGTTTCAGAAGTAACTGTCAAATACCGCATTTTTGCGAATGAACTAACCGTGCGGACGAATCATTTAGATTCAACCCACGGCTATTTTAATGGGGCAGCGCTGTTTTTTAGACTACCAGGATTTGACAGACAACCAATTTACGTTACTATAGTTCCACCACGTCCAGAATGGCAGGTAACTACAGCATTACCAGCAGTTCCAGAACAAGCAAACACTTTCTTTGCTTCAGATTTTGACACCCTTGTAGATAGTCCCTTTGAAATTGGCTCTCATCAGTTGTATCACTTTGATGTATTGGGAAAGCCTCATGAATTAGCAATTTGGGGACGTGGGAATTTCCGAGCGCAACAGATGATCGCCGATATCAAAAAAATTGTCGAAGTCGAAGCACGGATGTTTGGCGGTTTGCCTTATGAAAGATACGTGTTTGTGTTGCACTTATTTGCCCAAGCTTACGGTGGTTTGGAGCATAAGAACAGTTGCTCGTTGATTTATCAGCGATTTGGATTTCGCGATCGCGAGAAATACGATCGCTTTATTCAATTGGTAGCGCACGAATTTTTCCACCTGTGGAATGTCAAGCGCATTCGACCCCAAGAACTAGAAGTTTTTGACTACGATCAAGAAAACTATACTTCTTGCCTGTGGTTTTGTGAGGGAACAACAAGTTATTATGACTTGCTCATTCCTTTACGGGCGGGCATTTATGATGTTAAATCATTCCTAAATAATTGGAGCAAGGAAGTTACCAGGTATTTGACGACACCGGGGCGTAAGGTTCAAGCCCTTTCTGAGTCGAGTTTTGATGCGTGGATTAAGTTGTACCGCCAGGACTCCAACAGTGGCAATTCCCAAATGTCCTACTATTTGAAAGGGGAAATGGTGTCGTTGTTGCTGGATTTGTTGATTCGTTCTCTTCATGACAACCAGCGATCGCTCGATGATGTCATGCTCAAGATGTGGCACAAATTCGGTAGAGACGAAATTGGCTACACTTCACAACAGTTACAGCAAGTAATTGAGTCTGTAGCGGGAATAGATTTATCTGATTTCTTTAAACGCTACATTGATACTACTGAGGAATTGCCTTTTAATCAGTACTTGGAACCTTTTGGTTTACAAATAGTAGCAGAAACAGAACAAGAACCTTACCTGGGCATAAGGGTAAGCAGCGAGCATGGAAGAGAACTAATTAAATTTGTTGAAGCGGGTTCACCTGCACAGCTAGCTGGAATTGATCCTGGTGATGAATTATTGGCAATTGATGGGGTGAAGGTGAGTGCAACTCACTTAAGCGATCGCCTCAAAGATTACCAACCAAATGACACAATCTCGGTTGCCGTTTTCCATCACGAGGAACTCCGTATCTATCCAGTCACTTTGGCTTTCCCCCGCGCCAGCAAATATCTAGTTCAACCTGTAGACAATCCTTCTGAGATTCAGAAACAGAACTTTAGTGGATGGTTGGGTGCATCTATGACAACCCTGCGCTAACCGAATAATCACTTATCAGCAATCGGCAACTCGGTACATAACCGATCGCTGATTGCAAATAGCTCGCTCATAACAGGAACAATGAAAGCACAAAGTAACTAATCTAGTAAAAACGACTATTAAGAGTATGTTATTTAAGTAAATAAAAATACACCTAAAATCTCTGGAATTAACTTGATACATATTGAAGTGAGATACCGGAGTTAATCGGTGTGTTTATATGCGCTTGCCTATTATTATTAGTGCGGCATTACTCACCTCTGTGAGTTTGAACGCTCCTGTCATGTCTCAACTGCCTACACAGGTAGCACAATCACCAGCGATCGCTAACAACTTAAATTTCGACCAATTAATTATCAATCGCCGTTTGTGGAATCAGCAAAATATTCACAGCTATCGGTATACACTTAGTAGGAGTTGCTTTTGTGTAGAAGAAGCTAGAGGCCCGGTAGTTATTGAAGTACGTAACGGCATAACAACTTCCATCACTTCTGTCGATACTGGTATGCCTGTTAATCGAGAATATTTTCAAAAATACGATACAGTTCTCAAGCTTTTTCTTTTAATTAGGGATGCGATCGCCCGTGGAGCATCGAACCTAAGCGTGCAGTACGATCCCATACTTGGCTATCCTACCCAAATTAATATTGATTACGACAGCCTGATTGCCGATGAGGAAGAATATCTCACAATCGAGAATTTTGAAAAAATAAACTAAACTAAGTCCCTCATACCTGTTTTTTTTTCAAAAGAAAATTACAGAATTTCCGTAAAGCGATCGCATCCTTGATTACTTAAGTGCGATCGCTTCTTGATCAAATCTAGTGATTGCTCTAGCAAACAATATCCAAGCAGTCTAAATTAATGCTAACTGCCGATTGGAAATCGCAGCTATACAGACAAAACCCACCTCAGTGGGTTTAAAACCCTTAATTGTTAATTAGTCTGTGGAGGCACACTTAGTTTGTGTAGTAGCGAATTCTATTCGCCCAAAACTTTTAAAACTTTAATTCAGAATCATGGACGATCGCCCACATACCTGAGACAAATTCAATGCTTTTGCCAGAGGAGAGATTTAGTGTCACTATCTTTACAGTTTATCTGTACCATACAATTTCTCCCTTGTGCTTTTGCTTGATAGAGTCCGCGATCGGCAGCAGCAATTAAAGTTGCGGGAGATGATTGACTATGAGGAGTGATGGTTGCTACACCAAGACTTACGGTGATGTATTCACTGACTTGACAATTTGGATGAGGCAATTTTAAGGCGCTAACATTGCTTTGAATCTCTGTTGCCACTATAATGGCACCTTCGACATCAGTATTAGGTAAAATGACTGCAAACTCTTCTCCACCATAGCGAGCAACTAAATCAGCCGGGCGTTTAACTGTCTCTAGTGCCTTGGCGACAGATCTCAGTGCATCATCCCCCGCCAGATGTCCATAGGTATCGTTGTAAAGCTTAAAACAATCTACATCACACAAAATCAAAGATAGCGGGGCTTGCTCTCGCGCTAGCCTCTCCCACTCTGCCTTGAGCGTGTCATCAAAGCAGCGTCGATTTGCCACTAAAGTCAAACCATCCGAAGAGGCAAGGCGCTGTAATTCTTGATTTGCTTTTTGTAATTGATGGTAAAGTTCCGATTGTTTAATGGCGATCGCCGCTTGACTTGCTAACTGGTTAAATAAGTTAATCTCCGATTGCTGCCATTTTCTGGAATTATGGCATTGGTGAGCGATCAATAGTCCCCATAGGCGTTCTTGTTGCAAGATCGGCACGATCAGATTTGCCCGGATTTGCAAACTCCGCAACAGGTTAAGGTGACACGGTGACAATCCCGCAGTTTCTACGTCTTCAATTGCTCTAGTGTTACCTTGTTGGTAGTAAGCTGCATGGGTAGATTGAAAACACGTATCCATCACGTGAAATCCCAAAATCGACATATACCCTTCAGCTACGGATTCTACGGCAACCGAGCCACTCCAGTCTGGTTCAAACTGATAGATTACTACTCTATCTACCTCAAAAAGCTGTCGCACTTCGGCTGCTGTAGTTTGCAAGATCTCGTTTAATTCTAACGAGCAGCGGATATGCTGAGTCACGGCAGCAACAACTCGCTCAGACTCAGTTTGATGTTGAACAGGCTGCTCAACTAGCTGACAATGGGGTGCTACAGTTAACGTGCTTGTCTCAAAGTGAGGGGTTGCACTGACAGGTACTGCACTAGGTTTAGCAATCAAGTATCCTTGAGCGAAATTTGCGCCTCGTTCTTGCAGCCAATGCAGTTCCTCGATACACTCAATTCCTTCAGCAACTGTTTGGATATCTAACTTTTGAGCAATCTCTAACAACTTCTCGGTAATCGAAGCTTTGTATAAGTCCTGATGTACATCTCGAATTAACCCCATGTCCAACTTGATAAAGTCTGGGCGTAACTGGTGTAACAAATTCAGCCCGGAATAGCCAGAGCCGAGATCGTCAAGAGCTACTAAAAAACCAGCATCTCGGTAGTATTGCAGTACTGCCTTAAGATGATCTAAATCTTGAGGATTGTCTGACTCTACGACTTCAAAGACAACTTGCTCATGGGAAATGCCTGCTCGATCGATTGCCTCTACAGTAGTGCGCAGGCAAGAAACAGGGTCGTAAAGCGCTGTGGGTGTAAAATTGATAAAGATTTGCCCTCTAACTTGGTGGCGGCTGAAGTTAGCGATCGCGCTGAGGCGAGCAATTCGATCGAGTTGTGGCAAGAGTCCGGCTTCAGTTGCTAATTCTAGGATAGGCCCAGGTGGCACTAAATTGCCTTTTTCATCCAATCCCCGCAGCAGCGATTCGTAACCATAAATCTGAGATGTATCCCTCATTGAGACGATTGGTTGAAAGTGACTGGTGAAGCTCTCTGTTGTCAGCATCTCAACTAACCAGTTTGACTGGCTGAACTTAATGAAACGTTGCAATGAGGCGATGTCACTAAAATCCTGAAGCTGAGGTTGGATAGCGCCTCGAATAAATAGAACTTGCGTTTCTCTTAATTCTCTCGGTGTAAGTAGTTGAGCCAGATGGCGGGCAATTTCTTGAGTCTGTCCGGGTTTACAATCTAAACTCAGACCTGGTCGCTCGTGCATTAGTTCATACTCAAGGGAAGACTGTTGCAGATAGGAGGTGACTTTTTTCAGGGTATGTAAAACAGGAAACCAGAGAAAAATTCTGCCTGCTTCTTTAGTATCGCACCCTGCAACGTTGTGACAAGCACAAGTCTTGGAGATAGAACATTTTTGACTCATAAGTAACTACCTTGCTCAACCCGATTTACTTTAGTATTCCCATCAGTTTCCTTGTAAGAAATAAACTGTACTTCAATTAGGCATGAAGATTTGATGAGTTGGTAAATTATATATTTTTGCTTATTTTTTGAGGTATTCTTTGCTTTTAATCACAACAAAGGAAAACCTCCTGCATAATTTTTAGAATTCTGTGGCTAATGCGATCGCTCAATATACTTTGATTTTGAAAACACAATCAATATTTTTACATCTTGCACCAACGATTTTTGTAAGGTGGGCATTGCTTAGATTTGACTCAAAACCTTATTTTGACGTTACAGGCAATGCCCACCCTACGGTTATTAAGAAAACACAATCAATATTTTCACATCTTGCACCAACGATTTTTGTAAGGTGGGCATTGCTTAGATTTGACTCAAAACCTTATTTTGACGTTACAGGCAATGCCCACCCTACGGTTATTAAGAAACGGTCGTTTAATATTGATATTTCTATGTAATTATCGGGTTATGTCCCCCACCTAAAATTGCAGCATATGCAGAGGCAATCCCAAAACAACTATGAACATCACCAGCCAGAGAATTTACTAGGGCAAAACGCAGACTTTTTTCAAGCTTTGAGCATTTGTTGTCCAGTAGGTATTTTTTCGACAGATACTCAAGGACGCTGTACCTACATTAATCCAATTGTTCAATCAGTATGCGGTTTTGGGGTTGAAGAAATTTTAGGGGAAAGTTGGGTGCAGTTTCTTCATCCTGATGAGCGGGAATCTGTCATGGCTGCGTGGGTGGAGCGAGTATTTACAGAAGGCGAGTTTTGCCGTGAATGCTGTTTCCAGTCTCCCCAGGGAGCGATTCGATGGGTGCAGGTGAAATCTTCACAGTTGCGCGATCGCCAAGGAAATCTCATCGGTTCAGTAAACACGGTAGAAGATATTACTGAGTGTCAAACTGCACTCTCTGAATGCAAACAAGCCCAAGAAAACCAACTTCAAGAACAGGCAAAGATTCTAGAAGCAATTCTCTCGGCTTCAGTAGATCACATCTATATTTTCGATCGCACTGGTCGTTACCGCTACATCAGTGAAGGTGGAGCCGCAGTCTTAGGTTTGCAGCCAAAGGATTTTGTGGGAAAGACTGGGCGAGAATTAAGCTTTCCTGTAGATATTACTGAAATAATAGAACGATTTGATACGCAAATCCAAACCGTGATTTCAACCGGGCAGCCACTTCGGGGTGAAACTGCGTATCTTGCCACCAATGGGATGCATTACTACGAGTATATCTTGACTCCATTGCAGCATCCAGATCAAGGTATTGAAGGCGCGATCGCCATTTCTCGCGACATCACAGAGCGCAAACGGGCAGAAGCAGCATTGCAACAGAGCGAGCAACGATTGCGATTGGCACAACGGGCAGCCAATGTTGGCACCTGGGAATGGAATTTGCAAACGAATGAAGTATCCTGGTCAGAAGGTATTTGGCGCTTATTAGGATTGGAACACAATTGCGAACAGCCTGGGATCAAGGCTTGGGCTGATTTTATCCATCCGGGTGATCGCGAACGGACAATGCAGAATGTAGAAGCAATCTTTGCCCAGGGAGAGGATTATTATGACGAGTTTCGGATTATTCGAGCAGATGGTTCGATCCGCTGGCTGGCCTCGATAGGACAAGTAATTCGCAATCCTCACAGACAAGTTGAGCGGTTTTTGGGTGTAAATATCGACATTAGCGATCGCAAATATGCAGAAGAAGCACTGGAAACTAACTTAGCGCAATTAGAAGCAGTAATTAATAGCATGACCGAAGGATTGGTAATGGTCGATCCGCAAGGCAACGTCTTGATGTTTAATCCAGCCGCTTTGGCTATGCATGGTTTCCAGTCTGTTGAAGAAGTGCGCCAACCTGTAGAGTTTTTTGCTAACCTGTTCGAGGTGCAAGAATTAGATGGTAGTCCTGTAGCCTTGGCAGACTGGCCAATATCTCGCGCTTTAGCTGGTGAAGTTTTTTCTAGAAGGCGATTGCGGTTGCATCGCCTCGATACGGGCAAATGCTGGGTGGCTGAGTACGGAGGCACTCCTGTACGCAATAAGACGGGTGATGTCATTTTGGCGATTGTAACTAGTGGTGATGTAACCCTACAGTATGAAGCGGAGGAAGCACTGCGAGCAAGTGAGGAGCGCTTTCAAGCTTTTATGGCTCATAGTCCTGCCGCCGCTTGGATTACGAATGTTAATGGTCGTATTATTTACCTCAACCCGACTTATTTCCGAATGTTCAAGTTTTCTGAAAGCGATGCGATCGGGAAAAGCATTTTTGAGATTTATGATCCTGAATTTGCCCAGCAGTTTTTTGAAAATATTAGGACTGTTGCCAGAACCAATCAAGTTGTAGAAGCAATTGAGACTGCACCTCGCCCGGATGGTACAGTGGGCGAATTTCTCGTCTATAAGTTCCCGATCTTAAATTCATCTGAGCAGGCTATGGTGGGAGGAGTTGCCATAGATATCACCGAACAGCAAGCTGCACTACGCGATCGCAACAACGCACAACAAGAACGCGAACAACTCCTGATTCGGGAGCAAGCAGCACGAGTGGAAGCGGAAACTGCTCAAGAGCAAATCACCAAAATTTTGGAAAGCATCACCGACGGTTTTATCGCCTTTGATCGCGAGTGGCGCTTTACCTACGTAAATTATGAAGGTACTCGAACACTGGGGCGCTCCCGAAAAGAACTGCTTGGCAAGAATGTCTGGGAAGAGTTTCCAGAACTAGCAGAAACCAGTTTTGGCACGTTGTACAAACGAGCGATCGCCCAAGAGGAACCTCTAGAACTGGAAGATTACTACCCTCCCTTTGATGCTTGGTTTTCCGTGCGTGCTTACCCCTTTCCAGGCGGACTTGCGATCTATTTTCTCAATATTAGCGATCGCAAGCGAGCCGAAGCAAAAATTGCTGCTCTCAACCGAGACTTGCAAAAGCGAGTTGACGAACTGCAAACTCTGTTTGAGGTAATTCCCATCGGCATTCTCATTGCTGAAGATTTAGAGTTCAAAAATGTTCGAGCCAACCCTGCTTTTGCCCAAATTTTGGGAATTGCCAACGGTGAAAACGCTTCTTATACCCCACCCTCAGGTAGTTCCAGTCTTTCCTACCAAGTTTTCCGTAATGGACGAAAACTCTCACCAGCAGAAACTCCCTTGCGTTATGCCGCCATTCATGGTGTAGAAGTGGAAGGGGCAGAAGTTGATATTCTGCGGCATGATGGTACTTTATTTAATTTATATGGTTATGCCGCTCCTCTTTTTGATGAACAAGGCAAAAGTCGGGGAGCGATCGGGGCATTTTTAGACATTACTGAGCGCAAAGTTGCCGAAGCCGAAAGAGAACAATTGCTAGAGCGCGAGCGAGTCGCCCGCGAAACTGCTGAATCTGCCAACAGAGTCAAAGATGAGTTTTTAGCAGTTCTTTCTCACGAGTTGCGAACTCCGCTGAACCCCATTCTCGGTTGGACAAGATTGCTGCGAACTGGAAAAGTGGATCGACAAAAAACAGCGCTTGCTCTCGAAACTATTGAGCGCAATATCAAACTGCAAACTCAACTAATCGAAGATTTGCTCGATGTTTCCCGCATTTTGCAAGGTAAAATGACCTTGAATGTGTGTCCGGTGGATTTAGCTGTGACGATTGAAGCAGCCAAAGAAACAGTGCGTTTGGCAGCAGAGGCGAAATCTATTCAAATTCAAACAGAATTGGAGCCGACAAGCAAACAAGTGATGGGCGATCCAAATCGGCTGCAACAAGTTGTGTGGAATCTGCTCACTAATGCAGTGAAATTTACTCCTACTGGTGGACAAGTTCACGTCAAGCTGGAATATGTTGGAACTGAGGCACAAATCACAGTTAAGGATACAGGCAAGGGAATTAGCCCTGAATTTCTGCCCTACGTGTTTGATACCTTTCGGCAAGCCGATGGCACAATCACCCGCAAATTTGGTGGGTTAGGATTGGGATTGGCGATCGTGCGTCATATTGTTGAAATGCACGGTGGATCTGTGCGTGCACAAAGCCCTGGAGAAGAGCAAGGAGCAAAATTTACCGTTAGGCTACCACTGCTAAGTACAACCGTGCAGCCAAACCAGAATGATAATGCGTTACACGATTCACCCAATTTGAGTGGAGTTCAAATCTTGGTTGTAGACGATGAACCAGATTCCCGCGAACTAATTAGTTTTGTACTTTCAACTGCTAGCGCACAAGTAACTACAGCCGCATCAGCACAAGAAGCATTGGAAATTTTACAAAAGTCACAATTCGACATCTTAGTCTGTGACATCGCTATGCCAGAAATGAATGGTTATATGCTGATCGAGCAAGTAAGAGCTTGGGCTGTTGAACAAGGTGGACAAACTCCGGCAATTGCCTTGACTGCCTATGCTGGTGAACTGAATCGGCAACAGGCGATCGCTGCTGGATTTCAACACCACATCTCCAAACCTCTAGAACCAGAGGAATTAATCGGAGCGATCGCGCTTCTACTTAATATTGCAGTTAGCTCTAGTTACACTGGAGGCACTCAATAGGCTACAACAGCAAAATTAGTCAAAGAGCCGAAAATCACTTAGGCTATTTTTTGCCTCACGAAGGCGGAGCCTCAATCAATGCTTTCCCAGGCTGGAGCCTGGGAAAGAGAAAAGACAGGTTTAGGGTAAAAATGTGTGTATTTAATTCTGTCTGAGTGCACCTTCACTTTCACAAGATATGTTAGCGAAGCGATTCTATTGCCGCTTCGCTATTTGAGAACTTTAATTCAGAGCTTCGTCTGATTCAAAATCAAACACAACCATAAAGTTAGTATCAGGCGACAACTGACGTAGACGTTGCAAATGCCCGTCTGCATCAGAACGACTGCGAAATCTGGCGACAAGAACCCTTTGCATATCTGGAAGTACGCGCACGATCGCCCAAGCATTTAGACGTTTTTTGTAGGCGATCGCGCTTATTTTGGGTTGGGGATCGTTGTATTGAGTATTTTGTGTCATGATTAAGTTATGTATAAGGTGTTTGATGAATGGCGTTAGTGAGTCTTTTGGCGGGGATGCACTGACGCCTATTCAAATTAGATTGAGATTTTTGAAACAAAGTCTGTCAAGTGTCAAGATTGTGTACTGAGTTTGAGAAATAAATTTAGTTGGCACACAATCAGACAGGGGAGTGAAGCCCTGTAGAAAACACCCAAGAAAAGAATCAGTGATGTAACGATTGTATTAGATACGCCCTTATCCTTGAAATTTGCAAATTTGAAAAGAATTAAACAATTCCAAGGCAAGAGTTCTTGCTACTACTTAGCCTACTTGATCTGTATAAAAGCACATAATTAAAGTTAGTGCAAGGCAAAATTGCCTTTTTTTCAAAGGAGTGTGGGATGAAACAGTTAACTAAGTGAACTACACCAACCCTGGAAGGGCAGGTTTTAACAGCAATCTCTCGGTGACTAAAGATTTACAATAAACCTGGCCCTAATCACACATATAT
>NZ_AJLN01000076.1 GCF_000317285.1 Chlorogloeopsis fritschii PCC 6912
GTGTAACTCTAAAAACCATCACAAACATTTTTACTTTACTCCCAGCTAGCAGCCACGATCAAAGCAATACTACAAGGGAGATAAAGTATGTATTTTAACTTTTTTGTCGGTTCCAGTATCAGCATTGTGGTTTTAGTGCTGCTAATTTTTGGTGTATTGCAGTGGTTTCACATACCTGCTGGCAACTTCCTAGATTGGGCGATCGGTGGTGCAAGTTTTTGGTGGCTACTAGTAATAGTCACTGTGCCGTGGAATGTGTATTTTCAAGCCAAGCAAGTGTTGGCAGAAGGAGCACAATCAACTGAAAAAGGCATTCCCGTAGATGAGAAACAAGTTGAGTATGTCAAAGTTTTGGCAAAGCGATCGCTTTTTATTGCTATAGTCTTACACTTATTTTCTGCTATCAGCCTTTATATCCTCGCTGCAACGGGCATTAGTGTTGTAGGATACATCAGTTCGGGTGCTGCTTTGCTGTTAACAGGTTTACGCCCAGCGATTAGCGCCTATGAGTATTTATATGCACGCTTAACTATGATTAGCCAAGAATGGAAGTATCCACGAGAGGATATTGTCGAACTCCGCAGCCGTTTTTATGCTTTGGAAGATAGTGTCAAGCGTTTAGAAGAGCAATTAAACCCAGAAAATTCTTATTCTTTAGTAGTAAATCAACAACGCCACTCAGAAGAAATGCGTAAGGAGTTCTCCCGCCTTGCTGCTAATTTAGAAGAGTTACGGGCTACAAATCAAACAGAACACGAACGTTTGGCACGGGAAGCACGACAAGCAATTGCTCAACTTTCTACAGATGGGCAATTTCTGGATCATGTTCGTGAGATTATTAGATTTTTCAAAACAGCTTGAAGAAGAATCCAGAAATCAGAATACCCTACGGGAAGCCGCCCTCTAGGCGTCTACAGAATACAGAATTCAAAATTATTCTGGCTCCTGGCTTCTGACTCCTGAATTCTGTTTACTTTTTAATTTTTAATTGATCTGTTCCCTGTCCCCTATCACCTATCACCTATCACCTATTTCCCAGACTGAATTTCTTGAACTAACTGATAAAAAGGTTGCCAATTATCTTCTTGAGCGATTGGTTCCCAAACCGATTCAATTACGGGTCTTAATATCACGGTACTGGGATTATAACGAACTAAAGTTTGGGATATTTTCTCTATCTCATCTGGAGTACAATTACTTAAAATGCGGTGATAAATTCCCGACCAATTTAAGAATAACTCTGATTTTCCTAATGATTGCCCAATTTCTGATTTACTCAGAATGTAGCTTGCATCATCTCGCCACTCGATAGAAAAATTTTGAGCTATCTCTGCAAAGAAATGATGATAACTAACTGGATAGTGTTTCAAAAATGCAATTATTGCCTCTAATAATTCTTGAGATTCTGATTCAGGTTGTTGTTCAAAACCTAGCTTTTTCAACATTAAAGAATGGTATTCAGCAAGATAATATCCATTAAATTTTGCTAATTCTGCTTCCATATCATTATAAGGAATTACAGTTTTTAATGCTTCTTGAAGTAACTCCAAATTCAACTTACAAATTTCTGGTTGATTGATATAACAATAGCGTTTGTAATAATCAAAATATGCGGCGGTAAAGAAGGGATCGTAATTAGGTATAAAGGCATAGGGGCCATAATCAAAACTTTCCCCTGTAATTGACATATTATCTGTGTTTAGTACTGCATGACAAAAACCAGCCGCCATCCACTGTGCCACCAATTCTGCTGTGCGTTTGACTAATTCCGCATAAAACAAAGCATATTTCTCTGTTTCACCGACTAGATGCGGATAATATTGCTCAATTACATGATCTAACAGCTTAATCGCTAAGTCAGGACGGCGAAGATAATGCAGTCGCTCAAAAGTACCAAAGCGAATATGCGATCGGCTCAACCGTACCATTACTGAAGAACGGGTAGGAGAAGGTTCATCACCCCGCCATAGGGATAAACCCGTTTCAATCATGCTCAGACAGCGTGAAGTGCGTACACCCATTCTGTGGAGCATTTCCGCAGCCAAAACTTCGCGAACACCACCCTTGAGTGTAAGCATACCGTCACCACCACGAGAATAGGGCGTTCTGCCAGAACCTTTAGTACCAAAGTCGTATAATTCACCATCTATACCGCGCACTTGCCCATAAAGAAAACCCCTACCATCACCCAACTGAGGATTATATTCCCCAAATTGATAGCCGTGGTAACGCAGTGCTAATAAAGGTTTTCGTCCCTCAAATTTACCGAAGGCGACAATAAAATCTTCATCTGTCACAGTTTGGGAATCTAGCCCCAAGTTGGGTAGGAGTGCGTCATTGCGCCAGCGCAGGATATGTAGGGGAAATTCTGCTGCTGCTACTTCATCGTAGTAGTCATCGCCCAAAGATTCTAAGGCAGGTTCATAATTGAGAATCAGAAAGGGATTTTTAGAATTAGTGTTTTTGGAAGTTTCAGCCAGAGTCATTACGAGTACAGCTTAGTTCATCTTCTCTTCATGGTACCTCTAAGGAGTTGTTTTGCTCGATGAGTTGGCTATTATGAAATTTTTGTAGAAATAGTTACTGTTCAATTGAGTTAATATAACTCTTCTCCAAGACCCTTGATTGTCTTACCAATTAGAATTTATCAGACTCGTCATTATATGATCTTGCCATTTTCCATCAATTAATAAAAAATCTCGTGCATAACCTTCTACAACAAATCCTAATCTTTTTAGCAATTTACCACTACGTTGATTGTGAGGCATATAATTGGCGGTGACGCGATGCATCTTTAATTCTTGAAATAAATACTCAATCGCTGTTCGTAAAGCTTCTGTCATATAACCTTTACCTTGTTCTGTTTCTGCAATGCTATATCCGACATTGCAGTATTGAGCTACACCCCTAACAAAATTCGTAAAATTAATAGTCCCAATAATTTTATCGGAATTATTTTTCAAGAAAAGAAACAGTCTCAGGGAACGGTCGTTGATAAATTCATGTAAATTCACTTCTACTTGAAGTTGCCAATACTCCTCTGTGAAAAAATTTTCATCCCAACGAGGATAAAATGGTGTGAGATAATATTTGTTAGTGGTAAAATAATCGATGATTTTTGGAATATCTTCTTTTGTAGCTATTCGTAATAATAAACGTTCAGTTGTAAGTTGTGGTGCTTCTAATTTCATATCCTAAAGAATCTAATACTATATATCTATATCTTAATAATTTTATTAGATTTCTCTAAACACGTAGCCAAGACAGTTGTGGAGGAATATACCTTTCAGCAGCTAATTTAGTAACGAAAATTATAATCTTCACATCACCAAAATCTTGCTAACCTGATTTTTGAGTAAAAATACAGCTGCGATCGCAAAGCACAGCCGGCGGGTGTGGTACGGGCAGAAAAAACTGTGATTTTTCTGCTGTCAGTTAGCATCATCGCCCGGAATACAGTGTGCGATATAGGTTAATAAATCAGGAATTCATTAATAAAGGAAGATGATCTGTGGGAATACGCTACGATTGGCACGAAACAGAAATCAGGGCGGTATACTTTACACCATTGCTAGAGCTGATTTATCAAGCAGCTAGCGTACACCGCCAGTATCACGATCCAAAACAAATCCAAGTTTGTAAGCTTGTCTCCATTAAAACAGGAGGTTGTCCGGAAGATTGTAGCTACTGTGCTCAGTCTTCTCGCTATCAAACAGAAGTTAAACCGCAAGCACTTCTAGACAAAGAAACAGTAGTTAACATTGCCCAGCAAGCAAAAAAAAGTGGCATTAGTCGCGTTTGTATGGGTGCTGCTTGGCGAGAAGTGCGAGATAATTCGCAGTTTGACGAGGTTTTGGATATGGTGAAGGAGGTGACAGCATTAGGCTTAGAAGTATGCTGCACTTTAGGAATGCTGACACAAACACAGGCAAAGCGTCTTGAAGAGGCGGGGCTGTACGCTTATAACCATAATTTAGATACTTCGCAGGACTACTACAGTACAATCATTACCACTAGAACGTACAGCGATCGCCTGAACACGATTCAAAACGTCCGTCAAACAAATGTCACTGTTTGTTCTGGTGGGATTCTTGGTTTAGGTGAAAGTGTTGAAGACAGAATTTCCATGCTGCACACTCTGGCAACTCTACGCCCCCATCCAGAGTCTGTACCAATTAACATTCTCTCCCAAGTCAAAGGTACACCCCTAGAAAATCAACCTGACGTGCCGATTTGGGATGTAGTGCGGGCGATCGCTACAGCCCGTATCGTGATGCCAACTTCGGACGTACGCTTGAGTGCAGGCAGAGCCAGACTTTCTCAGGTTGAACAAGCCTTATGCTTCTTGGCAGGAGCAAATTCTATCTTTTCCAGTGATGACGGACATATGTTAACTGTGACTACACCATGTCCAGGCTATGATGCCGATCAAGAAATGTTAAATTTGCTTGGTTTAGAAATGCGCCCGCCCTTTGTACGTCAGGAGAAAGTGACAGAAGAAGTAGTGTTTGGATAGCGCAGAAGGAGACAAAGGGACAAGGAGAATTTTCTCTCCGCGTCCCCGCGTCTTACTGTCTCCGCGTCTTTTTACTCTGCTGCTTGCATTACCATGATTAAATGATCTTGGCGGCACGCAAACCGAACAACAAACCAACGGCGATGCCCAAGAAGATTGCTAAGAAAACTACATAAAATACTACGCCTAACATTTACGTTTCTCCACAATTGTCTACTAAATATATTGAATCATTAGTTAGGGATAGTTCGCGACAACTGGGAATAACTCAGCCCCACTAAATCTTGATGTTATTGCTTAGTGTAATTCATTGCGACCTTCAACGCAGAGGGGCGCAAAGGAAAACGCAGAGGAAAGCAGAGTTTTTTGATAGAGAATTCACTACTCGTTAATGGAATATCGAGATACCTGCCGAAATTTAGAATATCTGTGATGTAGGCATAGATAAACGTGTTATTGCCCTGGCGTAAGCTTCTAATTGCTGCTTAGAAGTTTATGCCTGGTTTGCGATCGCGCTAAATATATACGGTCTAAATACTTAATTCAAATTATTTATTGCTACCACAGGAGGTTATATTGAGTAGGGTTTCACTGTTTAAATCTTTATTATTATTTGGAGTTTCCTTGTGCTTGGTACTAGTCTGTGAACTTGCATGGGGTAAACCAAGCGTACAACCCAATCTACTGCAAGCACAAGCCAGAATTGCAGGTACGGGTATTAATGGTGTTCTGATTTTAACACAAGAAGGAAATGAGTCGGTACGCATCCGGGGTCACATTCAAGGCAATCCAGACAAGCTGACTCCTGGGTTGCACGGATTCCACATTCATTCTGTGGGTGTGTGTGAACCCAATGCCCAACCTCCTTTTGTTACTAGTGGCGGACATTTTGATCCTGGGCCTTCTGGTTCAGAACTTCCCGTCGAGGCAAAACATCCTTATCATGTAGGCGACTTGCCGAATTTGGTAGTAGATGGGCAAGGAAATGCAATATACGATGCTGTAACCGATAAAGTTACCCTCAGTGATGGTTTGTTCAGTTTGTTTGATAGCAATGGTAGTGCCTTTATAATTCACCAGTTACCAGATAAACAACAAGCGAACGGTACTGCAGCAGATGCGGGTGGAGGACGGATCGCCTGTGGGGTGATAACTCGTAATATTTGAGCGATCGCCAATTAAACAATGAAGCCAAGGCAGCATTGCGGTAAAATAACCGACACGCGCTTGGAAGGGGATTGGCAATGGCTTCTACAATCAAAGTAAATTTACCGCAGCAGTCTTATGATATTGCGATCGCACCAGGCGGTTTGGATCGACTGGGAGAATCTATGGCGGGTTTGAAGTTGGGCAAGAAAGTTTTGCTGGTTTCTAACCCGACTGTTTTTCAACATTACGGTCAAAGAGCGATCGCATCTCTACAAACTGCTGGTTTTGAAGTTGTTAGCTGTATCCTGCCTGATGGCGAGAACTACAAAACTCTGGAGTCTTTACAAAAAATCTACGATGTAGCTGTGGAAAATCGCCTAGAACGTTCCTCTACGATGGTGGCTTTGGGAGGGGGCGTGATTGGTGATATGACTGGTTTTGCAGCGGCGACTTGGTTGCGGGGGATCAACTTTGTGCAAGTACCTACCACTCTTTTAGCAATGGTAGATGCGGCAATTGGCGGTAAAACAGGTGTTAATCATCCCCAAGGCAAAAATTTGATTGGGGCATTTCATCAGCCGGGTTTGGTGTTAATCGATCCAGAAGTATTGCAAACTCTACCTGTGCGAGAGTTTCGCGCTGGTATGGCAGAGGTGATCAAATACGGTGTAATTTGGGATGCTCAACTATTTGCAGAATTGGAAGCTAGTCAGCACCTTGATGCGATGGGCGATATGAAGTCGGAATTAATAGACAGCATTTTAGTTCGCTCTTGTCAAGCCAAAGCTGATGTAGTTAGCAAAGATGAAAAGGAAGCTGGGTTGCGAGCAATACTCAACTATGGGCACACTATCGGTCATGCGGTGGAAAGTTTAACTGGTTATACCCAAGTGCTGCATGGTGAAGCGGTGGCGATCGGTATGGTAGCAGCAGGACACATTGCTGTAGAACTTGGGATGTGGACGCAACAAGAGACGGAGCGGCAAAACGCCTTGATTGAAAAAGCAGGTTTGCCAACCAAGTTACCAGTCGGGTTGGACATTGAAGCGACAATTGAGGCGTTGCAGATAGACAAGAAAGTGAAAGCAGGTAAAGTCAGGTTTGTTTTACCGACACAGATTGGTGTAGTAAAGGTGACTGACCAAGTACCATCAGATACTATCCGGCAGGTATTGCGGGGTATGTAAAGGGGAGTGGGATTGGGGTTTGAATTTACGTCTGATGCGAATTCAAATGGCAAGCAAAAATCATATTTTAGAAATCGACCACAGATGGACACAGATAAACACAGATAAATCATCCGTGTGCATCTCGTGGTTTATCTGTGGTCGTTATCACCATAAAATTAGATTTTGCAATCAATCTATTATTTGTATTTGCTGCGACTCAAGGTGAGTTGGGCTAATTCACATTAGACGTGATTTTGAAAAAATTACTGAGCTTTAACTAAATAGGGTGAGGGAATTGCTTGGGCGCGCCCGGCATTTACCAGTGCTTGGTAGACAAATGCAGCGACGTCTGCCCTAGTAGCCTGACGGTTGGGATTTAGTTGCTTGACGGTGGGGTAATTTACTACCAACTGTCGTGCAGTCGCAGCTGCTACTGGAGCAGCTGCATACTGGGGAATTTGGGAAGCATCGGCGTATAAGGAAAGCACATTTTGATTGTCAGCAGATAAACCCAAACCATTTGCTAAAGCGACTAGCGCTTGTACTCGCGGAATTTGCTGCTCTGGTTTAAACGTGCGATCGGGATAACCAGCGATAAATCCACCTTGGGAAGCCGTTTGAATGGCGCTGAAAGCCCAGTATTTACTGGCAACATCCCTGAAGTTAATGGCTTCACGCTTGGGTGTTGGGGAAAAGGCTTTAGTAACAATAGCAGCAAATTGGGCACGTGTGACAGGTTCATTGGGTTTAAAAGTGCCATCAGGAAAGCCAGCAATAATATTTCGGGATGCTAAGGCTTCGATATGGCTTTTCGCCCAATAACCTACTGGTACATCCTTAAAGGCAACAGGGCCACCCGCTGGAGGTTGAACCTCAGCGGCAACAAACTCCACGGAACCGGCAATCTTTTTGGCATCAATATCATTGCCAATAGCAAGAATTTTAATAGTTTTAGTGGCGTTATGCAGATCGTGGCGAGTGTTACTGCGGATGAGATTGTCACCTGGACTTTCCGGAGTGCCAAGATCTGGTGCGGCATTGATAGTTGCCACTACACCATCCCGCTTGTTGTTCTGAATCACATTTTTACGCAAGATAGGCTTGGCTGACTCTGAAATATAAATACCATCTATGTTTTGTAAAATTTGGTTTCCCTCAACCAAGGGCGTGGAAGTACCTCCTATTGCCAAGCCAAAACCAGTGTCCTGAAACAAGTTATTGCGAATTTCTCCAGAAGCAGATTTAGCTACCGAAACTCCGTTACCTTTATTTTGGACAAAGACGTTGTTTTCAATTTTGGGATTAGCTGTACCCGTAACAAAAACACCTTCTCGAACACTGTTGGTGAAGGTACTGTTGGCAATTGTAGGATTAGCTGATTCTATCCATACAGCGGTGCCACGACTGTCCGGGTTAGTAACTGTTACTCCATTAATCATGCTATTCTTGTCAGCTCGAATAGTCACGTTTTGACGAGCGAAGGTGGGACTGATATAAGTACCGCTACCTTGAATTAGTACTGCTTGACCTTTTGTGGATTCGTCACCCCGTAGTGTCACGCCTGGTTTGATTATTAGTGGGAAGGTTTCTCCACTTTCTGCGTTATAGGTGCCAGGAGCTAGTTGAATAATTGTACCTGGTTGAGCCTGATTGAGAGCATAGGTGATGGTTTTATAGGGCTGTGCTTCTGAACTACCAGCACCAGCAGTGTCCGATCCTGTTTCTGGGTTAACGTAAATTACGCTTCCACTTGCAGGAACTTGTGCCACTAGAGTGGGGTTAATACCTTTATTGGGAATGTTATCGGCATTTACCTCTGTGGATAGAAGAATTGAGCCGCTAGAAAACACTAACACTGTAGTTAGTGCTACTGGTAAACGGAGAGTATTTACGAAGCGTTGACCACAATTAAGGCGAAAAGTGTTTTTTTGTGGAGTGGGAAAACCCTGATGTTTCATCTTAATTTATGTCTGTGATGTGCTGAGTTACCGTTTGTTCAACAAGGTGTCAATCGCAGCTGAGTAGCTGTCAAACCCATGCAAAACTATAGCGGATGACCAGTACCTTAGCAGCTCGGTTCCCTATGTGTAAAATATAAATTTTTTGTTGTATTTTATTGTGTAATTTTGCACTCCAATTCATCACAGCTATAAACTTGGCAGCCACAAAATCAGCTTTTTAAAGACAAGCGATCGCAAAGCGTATTCGACGCCATAAAACCGCTTCAACTACTGCGATCATAGGTTACACCTTTGCGTCTGACCGTATATTTGCTGTGATTAATGTATTTCTTGGCAAAAACCTTTTCTAGAAAAAACTAGTGTAAGCAAAGTTGATTGAGTTAACAAATTATAAAAAATTTGGATTATTCATAAATTATACTTTCATAACTCAACTTCACTAATCACAACAAAGTATAATAATACACATACTAACTTTAAAAAATTTAACATTTATATATATCCAGTAATATAGAGAGACAAAAGATAAAAAAAATATTAGGAAATCAAAAAATGCAAAATTTTCTGTAAAACTAATAATTGTTCAAACGGGGTCGGCCAATATAAAGACCCTGAATATAAACTCCAGTTTTAAGAAGGAGTCAAAAAATTTAAAGACTCCCAGTAATAGATAGCTCACAATGTTCCAAGCGCCAAGCTGTACCCTATCAGTATTGGCGCTTTTAATTTATAAATTTTGTCTTAGCTTGGGGAAACCAGTTGCGGTGATACAGCAGTGCATAGAATAATCTCTCTTTGGTTGATTTAGGAAAAGAAAAATCAGCAATCTTATTCAACTAGCAATAGGAAAACTGATAGGAGAAGCCCGAAAAACATTTGTAAAGCCAATTAATTTTAAAAAGCAACGTTTCATACCAGAAATGTTAAATATTCTTAGCCAAGGTTGAATCAAACAGTAAAAAACAATTCTCTAAAAATCGCTGCGGAATTTCTGGATACTCGCCCCAATGCAGATGAATGTATGAAGCGTAAAGATTCGGAAGCGAACCCCATCCCTCAAATCCTGTGGCTTCTTTAGAATCAAAGCGCCAAGTTTCAAATAATGGTTGGGTGGGAGTTGATATTAAACGAGATCGGTGAAACTCATGCCCACAAATTGTTGTACCTGCACTCACTAACAAACTATCTTGCAAGGCAACGGCGCGGCGATATCCTAAAGTTAGATGCTTGCTCATTATTACTGTAGTGGGTAACACTCCTGCCATCGGCCAAGATTTCCCCTCAAAATCCACTATTTGCTCGCACAAATACATTAACCCGCCACACTCGCCTATAGTGGGCATTCCCGTTAGAATTGCTGTTTTTACAGCTTCACGAACACAAATATTTTCTGCCAGTTGTTGAGCAAATACTTCTGGAAAACCACCACCGAAATACATTCCCTGCACATCTTCCGGTAGTTCGGCACCTTCTAGTGGACTCCAGAAAACAAGCTCTGCACCAAGTTGTTGTAGTAAATCGAGATTGTCTTGATAGTAAAAATTAAAAGCGCGATCGCGAGCAATTGCGATTTTGATTGGAGAGTTAGAAGAAGACGCGGAGAAACTATCAAAAACATTCACCGTGTCCTCTTGCCTAGCCTCTAGAAGAGGTAACAATTTTTCCCAATCGAAGCACGTATCACCCAAATGGGCAAGTCTATCAATTAATTCATTTAATTGAGGAAGTTCTGCTGTGGGTACTAAACCGAGATGGCGATCGGGAATGGAAATGTTATCTTCACGTCCCAGTACACCCAGAATAGGCAAATCTAGAGGTTCAAGAGAATTTTGGAGTAATTGCAGGTGGCGATCGCTTCCGACTCTATTTAAAATTACCCCAGCCATTTTAATTTTGGGATCTAAGGAACGATACCCGTGAGCGATCGCTGCTACTGAACCAGACAAGCGGCTGCAATCAATCACCAATACTACAGGCAAATCCAACAGCCGCGCTATATGCGCCGTACTAGCAAAAGAGGATGGGGAGATGGGGAGATGGGGGGATGGGGGGATAGAAGAATTTCTTTCTTCCGCTCTTAGGTTTACACCATCAAATAGCCCCATTACCCCTTCTACGAGCGCATATTCACAGTTTTGTTTGTGGTATATAAAACAATGCTTTACGTATAATTCCGAGGTTAATACTGGGTCTAAATTTCGACAAGCACGCCCAGTAACGTGTTGATGAAACATCGGATCTATATAATCCGGGCCAACTTTGAAAGATTGTACTCGTTTTGACAACCGACATAAAGACGCCAACAGGGTGAGTGTGACTGTCGTCTTACCCACCCCGCTGCGTTCTCCTGCAATAATTAAAGACATTGCTAACTGTTAATTGCTAATTGCTAATTATTATTTTTCCATTAGCCATTAGCCATTAGCTATTAGCTTTGAGCTAGTTTGAGAATTTGTGCCGTCACAGCAAGGCTTTCTTCAAACAAGACTTCATGCCCCCAGCGTTGCACCTGTTGACTCAGTAAAAATTCTGCTTTTTGTTCGGAGAGTGAAGTTACCTGTTGAAATAAACCAGAAGACTGAGCGCCGCCTTGGGTTTCCATACGCATACAACCACCAGTTTCCGAACAGATGAGTGTACCGCAGTTAGCTTGGGGATTAGTGGAACTCAGGCGTAGGGCGATCAAGTCACCAGAAACTTCACCCCCGTCAGCAACGGGAACTCCTGCTAACTCGGCTTCTACTTGTCTTTGACCACTAGTAACAAAGCCAACGCGCATGATGTCGTAATCTCCGCTTTCTTGTTGATAAGAAACCGGACGCCAATTCAAGCGACTTGCTAACCAACTTAAAAACAGCAAGGCTTGCGCGGGGTTGCCTTTTTCGTAATCAATGTTGATTCTATCAATTTCTGCAAGGGCAGCACGGCGATGTGGTGGATCGTAAGCTTCAGCTGTTAACTCTTGCCATGCCGAGAGCCGACGCCAGTTCAAGTCTGCCAAGGGTATACCATTTTCTACCAATGCTTGTAGACTAAGCAAATCAGTTTCTGGCTTATTGAAGTTACAGGAATCGACGATGACATTGTTGCAAACTGCCGCCAGCCGCTTAAATAGGCTGTTGTTGGGGTCTGGAGTTGCTTTCCACCACAGAAATTTCGGCAAACCGCCAATTAACAATGCTGGCACCATACCACCTATTCGTTCTAAGGCAGCAGCAGTACCAGTAAGAGTGATGTATTCACAGCAAACTAGAGTACTGGACGAACCCTTTTGAATAGGACAGTAAGCGGAGACTTGTGCCTTGACGCCTTCGTCTTCTCCGACTACTGGCAATAGGGCAATAATGCGACAGGGATTGCGGAGGGCAATTTCATCTGCTATTGTCGGACTTTGTGTATCCAAGCTAGAGTTCGCAGCACCTGCACCATTGTCAGTAGTTTCCCCACTTTTGTGACGTTTGGCAAGTTCTTCCCGCAATAAGCTTAGGGTTTCAGCAGAAGCTGTACCCGTTTCTGTCAATCCATATTTTTTTTGTACTTCCCTTAGTGCTGTTTCTGTTTGCGGCCCAAGAATTCCATCAATCGGGCCGTTGTAAAAGCCTAAAGCAGCTAACAAATATTGGGTTTCTTCTGGTTCATAAACCACTAAAGTAAATGTTGCTGCCCGTGTAGCGGCAGGAAGTGTACCGTCTTCACCAGCAATACCATAACTTTGCCATATTTGACTGAGTTCCGCTTCAATATCCGAAAGCGAGACATCTTTTGGAGCCTGAAGTGAAAAAATTGTAGAAGCTTGGGGAGTCATAAGAATTTTTGGATGTTGTCATTTGTCATTTGTCATTTGTCATTGGTCATTGGTCATTTGTTTTTACTAATGACTAACGACTAATGACTAATGACTAATTTCTATAGTCTGCGCCAACGACGCCCATCTCGGTTAATTAACAATTCCGCTTCCACGGGTTCCCATGTACCAGCTTCATAACTAGGAATTTTTGCTGGATCTGCGGGCGCATCCCAAACAGAAAGAATTGGTGTTACCACCTGCCAAGCTGCTTCTACTTCGTCTCCCCGTGTGAACAATGTCTGATCGCCCATCATGCAATCCAAGAATAAGCGATCGTAGGCTTCGGTAGCGGCTGTGATGCCAAATGAACCATAGCTAAAGTCCATGTCAACAGAACGGGTGCGGAAATCAGCCCCAGGCATCTTAACCTCAAAACGTAAAGAAATTCCCTCGTTTGGCTGAATCCGCATTGCCAAAATATTGGCATTCATCTGTTGTGCTGCGGATTGAAACATCCGAGAAGGAACTTCGCGGAAATGGATGGAAATCTCACTGACTTTTTTTGGCATTCGCTTACCAGTACGCAGGTAGAAGGGAACTCCTTGCCAGCGCCAGTTATCAACAAGAAACTTTACTGCCACGTAGGTAGCTGTTGTGGAGTTGGGGTTAACTCCTGGTTCTTGTCTATACCCAGGTACAGACTGTCCTTTCATCCATCCAGCGCTATATTGACCGCGTACTGCACAAAGATCCAAATTTTGTACATCAGCTAATCGAGTAGCCTGTAGCACTTTTACTTTTTCAGTACGGATACTGTCGGCATCCATTGAGTTGGGTGGTTCCATTGCTGTCAAGCAGAAAAGTTGCATCAGGTGGTTTTGCAACATATCCCGCAATGCACCGACAGTTTCGTAATAGCCAGCCCGGTCTTCAACTCCTACGGTTTCAGCAACAGTAATCTGAACGTGGTCAACGAAGCGACGGTTCCATAACGGTTCAAAAATCGCATTCGCAAATCGGAACACCAGCAGATTCTGAACTGTATCTTTACCCAAGTAGTGGTCAATACGGTAGACTTGCTGTTCTTTACAATATTTTTGTACTACTAAGTTTAGGCTCTTGGCAGAAGCTAAGTCTCGGCCAAAGGGTTTTTCAATTACTAGGCGATGCTTGTAGGGATCGTCTAGCATTCCTGCACCCCCTAGCTGTCTGATTGCTTCAGCAAAGAAGTTAGGGGCAACAGACAGGTAGAACATTCGGTTCCCCCGCGTTCCCCGTTTGTCATCTAACTCTTTTAACAAAGTCTTCAGTTTCTGGTAGCTTTCGGGGTTATCGATATTACCAGAGCAATAGAACAATCCTTGGGAGAAGTCTTGCCAGAGTTCCTCCGGGCCAACACCGCCATGAACCTCTTCCATACCTTTCCGCATCTGTTCGCGGAAATATTCGTGAGTCCAATCTCGACGAGCTACACCAACGATGGTGGTTTCTGGTGGAATGCGCCGTTCTCGTCGCAATTTATAAAGCGATGGCACAAGTTTACGCCAAGTAAGGTCTCCGGAAGCACCAAAGATGACTATGATCTGAGGTTCGGGCATTCCTTGCTGTTGCAGACCAACCCGCAAGGGATTTTCTAGCAGACTGACCATAACAATTTTGGATTTTGGATTTGATTTTGGATTTGAGGATTGGGTACTGGGGATCGGGGATTGGGGATCGGGGATCGGGGATTGGGGATTGGGAGAGATTTCATTTACATTCCCCGTGCCTCCTTGTCCTCTTCCCAGTCCC
The DNA here is from genome assembly GCF_000317285.1 of Chlorogloeopsis fritschii PCC 6912. Classification (GTDB taxonomy): domain Bacteria; phylum Cyanobacteriota; class Cyanobacteriia; order Cyanobacteriales; family Nostocaceae; genus Chlorogloeopsis; species Chlorogloeopsis fritschii. The sequence continues at coordinate 14,374 of NZ_AJLN01000076.1, forward strand.
TAGTCACCAGCCCCCAGTCCCTATTTTCTACACTGGTGACAACTGCTTGACCTTGTTTTCTAAAGAATTCATCAAGGATTCAAAGGGCTTGACAAATTTGTCAATACCTTCAACTAGCAGTTCGTCCATCACTGTGTTGATGTCGATGTTAACGTCTGGATCTTTGAGGCTTTCGATTAAGTTGTAAGCCTCTTCTACATCTGTTTCCACCCGGTTAGCAACATCGCAGTGATCGGCACAAGCTTCGATTGTCGCTGGTGGCAAGGTGTTAACGGTTTCAGGCCCAACCAACTCATCGACGTACATAACGTCATTATATTGGGGATCTTTGGTGCTGGTGCTTGCCCAGAGTAAGCGTTGCACTTTTGCTCCTTTTGCCGCTAAGACTTGCCAGCGATCGCTTTGTACAATCTTTTTATATTCTTGATAGGCAATCTTTGCGTTAGCGATCGCTACTTTTCCTCGAATTTTCCGTAGTTTTGCTTCTACATTGAGATCGTCAACGCCTTTAGCTAGCTTGGCGTCTATTTTGCCGTCGATGTTGCTGTCAATCCGGCTGAGGAAGAAACTAGCGACAGAAGCAATCTTACTAATGTCTTTACCTTCTGCTGCCCGCTTTTCTAAGCCACGAATATAAGCCCAAGCTGTATTGATGTAGCTTTGCACAGAGAACAGCAGCGTGATATTAACATTTATGCCCTCGGATATCACCTGCTCGACTGCTGGTAAACCAGATTCTGTGCCGGGAATTTTAATCATGACGTTTTCCCGGCCAATTTCTTGGAAATAGCGACGAGCTTCGGCGATTGTGGCTTCTGTATCATGAGCAATTGTTGGTGGTACTTCTATGCTGACATAACCATCCAACCCATTTGAGGCTTCATAAACAGGGCGTAAAATATCACAGGCATCGCGGATATCTTTAAACACCAGCGACTCATATATTTTGTAGGTTGGTAATCCAGCCCGAACTCCGGCTTCGATATCGCGATCGTACATGGCATTATTAGCGATCGCTTTTTCAAAAATGGTTGGGTTAGAGGTAATCCCACAGATACCTTTATTCTCAACCAAGTCTTTTAATTCGCCAGACTGAATAATATCACGGCTCAAATTATCCATCCAGATACTCTGACCGTAGCTTTTAATCTCCAATAAATGATTTGTTGTCATAACTTTTCATTCCTGTTAATTATCTTTTCTATGGTGATTTTGCAAATCTTTGCTAATTGCTCCCAAAGCGATCGCCCCTGCATTCCGCAAACTTCTGACTTTATAGAAACCAATCCCATTCCAACGCTACTGGCTACACCACATGAAGCAGCGTAGCAAGTAGTTTGGAAATCTATGTTTTGCGCACCGACTTACCATTAGCTAGTAGCTATTAGCTATTAGCTATCAACAATTCCCAATGTTTAATGACCGTTTTGAATAAAAGACTCTACTTTCGCTACATCTTCTTTACTACCGATGATTAGAGGGGTGCGTTGATGCAATTTTGTTGGCACCACATCCAAAATGTTCTCATGTCCCGTGGTGGCGCGACCACCTGCTTGCTCAATCACAAACGCTAGGGGAGCAGTTTCATACAATAACCGTAGTTTTCCTTCTGGTTTTTGAACTGTCCCTGGATAGAGAAATACACCACCTTGGATCAAAATTCTATGAATATCGCTAACCATTGCCCCGCTATACCGAGCGGTGTAACCTTCTGTACGATGCACATAGCGGATATACTCGCGAATCGATTCATCCCACTGCCAGAAATTCCCCTCGTTAACGCTGTAAACTGGCCCGTGATTGGGAATCTGGATATTTTCTTCGGTGAGAATAAACTCTCCCAAACTAGGATCAAGGGTAAAAGAGTGAACCCCCTTTCCTATAGTATAGACCAGCATTGTACTTGGGCCATACAGGATGTATCCGGCAGCAATTTGCTTGTCTCCTGGTGCAAGTAAATCCTGGGCGGAACCATCTGTGTCTTCTCCTTCCTGTTGACGAATCGAAAAGATGGAACCCAAACTGAGATTGATATCGGTATTAGATGAGCCATCAATTGGATCGTATAGCAGAGTGTAGCGACCGATCGGGCAGTTTTCGGGAATGTAGTAAGGTTTTTCCATTTCCTCGGAGGCCAACCGACATACTAACCCGCTTTGCTTAAACACTGCGATAAATACATCATTGGCATAGACATCCATCTTTTTGACGGATTCTCCTTGGACATTAGTCTCCCCAGTAAATCCAAGAACGCCTTCCATTAAGCCAGCACGACTGAGATGACGAGCAATGAGTTTGCCAGCCAGCGCGATCCGATTCATCAGCGCACTCAAGTCCTGTGCTTCTGCCGAAAAGCTCTGAAGTTGCTGCAGGACGTGGCGGGACAAAGTAGTACAATCACGATCTAAGCTACGGTCTGCTGTAGCGTCTATGAGAGATCGCTCTAATGATTCTGCTGCTTTAGTCATTATTTTTGTCCTCCCTAGCGACCGGCTTGTTGTGGGAATGCTCCCGTTTTTAGCAACTTGATGTTGCTGCCTCTATCTTAGAAAGGTAAGTTGACAATTGAAATCTGATTTTAGACAAACTAAAGAAATCAACCTAGTATGACCCTACACCAAATTACTTGCTCATTGAGAATCTCCCTTTTAGGAAAACTTACCTAGTTTTACTGGTAATCTAAATCAAGTATTTATGCACCAACCCTTGGTAATAATGACTAGTGACGCAAATATCTGCCTTTGTAACTAGGTGAATTAATTTTTATTTGGCTAACTCGTGCGATCGCTACCGAAAATTCACTTTTTAACTCTGTGTATTGTTTGCTGTACTCTTTTGCTATCTCACGAAGTTACATTATGCACATATGCACAAGTCATCCTCGACTAGTAATTTCCGGGTAGAATCAAGTAGCTGTTTGATCTAGCTGGCGGCAAAGCTTTATATGGCAAAAGCCGACTAATCATGACAGCAAGAAAAATGTCACGACTAGTCGGTTATGATGCTAACAAGCTATTCAAGGTTTGTTTTTTGAGTTATGCCTAGCTGCTTTTGGCTATTTTTGCTTGCGTAACTAGAAAACTATTTGCTACTATTATCTTTCATTGCTTCTAAGAGTATTGTTTTTTAGTCCAACTACCCCGTCGGTTATCCTCTCGCGGTTTTGCTTTATTCACTTTAAGTTGACGACCCATCCATTCAGCACCATCTAGTTCTGTAATAGCTGCATCTTCTTGGGCGTCTTCACTCATTTCAACAAAAGCAAAGCCACGCATTCTACCTGTCTCACGGTCGGTAGGCAATACGATTCTTACAACTTCGCCATAATCAGCAAAAACTGCTTTTAAGTCTGCTTCGGTAGCGCGGTAGGAGAGATTTCCAACGTAAATAGTCATCTGAATCACGTAAGTCTGAATTCAAGCGATTTGATCCAGCCGAAGAAAGAGTCCGCAGAGCATCAATATTGAATTGATTTCGTTTGGTCTAATTCACGATTGCACAATGTTGTGGTAGGCAAGCCACTTTAAGGTTGGATTATCCACTACTCCATCTATGCTTAGGCTGTATTTTCGCATACGCTCATAATAATAACCGATCTTGACTTTTTTCAAAGTATGAGATTTTACAAACACTTCTAACTTCAAATCAGACTCCCTTATATGTGTAATCTGTCTTATAGCTAAAAGAATTTGTTTCATCTTTATTGATGCTGCCAATCTAAAATCTACCTATTTATGCAGATGCTATATTTTCTGGTTTAAGCTTACCTCTCATCAGCAGGGGTCAAATTATTTTGTTGAGCGATCGCTCTTGTACAAACTGATGTAGTTCTCTGAATTATTTGGGATTAAGCGATCGCGCTTATACTTATATGTATTAATAAATTATTAGTACAGTTATAAGTTTTGCAGCGATGAGGGTAAGTGAGAAAAACAAAAGACAAGGTTTGCTGATTTTCAGCAAACCTTTTGAAGACAAAATTTAGAGAAACTGAATTTTAGTCAATTGCAATTGACTGAGGGCCGTTAGCTTTGCCATTATGTGCTTCAGATGAAGTCGCTGTGTAGGTAGAATAGCCCCTCTGTTGATCTAACCAACTTTTAACGGGATCGTCAGCGAGGTTAAGTCTAAGCAACCCAGAGAAAAACCCACCTACAAATGAGACTGGGTGTTGGGTGAATTCTTTAAAAATGGGTGTAAGTTCAGTAAGGAACATGAATATTCTCCTAGTCTGAGGATAGTAATTGCGATTTTTTCTTAATCCTAACGTCTTGAGTGATTTTTGTCAGAAAGGCACAAGACCCTGGATAAATAAAAATACGAGATAAAAAGCTTACTAAAATCTTAAATAGCTATAAAAACATGAAATATATTCTTTGATGAAAAACAAGAACTCCGGCTTCTTTGAGAAGTCGGGGTTCTATGTATTTATATAAAATTAATTTTTATTATTTAATTTTTTTAGTTTTTCTATAAATGTTATCTAGAATTTTATTTTAAAAAAAGTGGTGATATAAGTAGATATTTATATCACCACTTTTAATTATATATGCTTTACAGCTTAGTTTCTGAAGGCATCATGCACTTATCAGAATCGCATCCTGCTGGGCCGACTTCTGTTAATTCACCTGAATCATACTTACTTAATGCAGTGTGAAAATCGTTAGTCCGACGACGCATTTCTACTTCTTGCATGAGTTGCTCATAGCATTCTTTTGTAATTGGCTCAAAAGGCAAACGTGGGAAAGTTTGATGATCGTCAAACCTTGCTAGTAGAGCTGCACTTATATAGCCTTCGTCATCACGAATAGCTTTATATATACGAGTTCCCAAAGCTTCAATTTCGTTTTCTCGTACTTCTATAGTCGCAGAGGTGTTATGGCGGACATAGAATTTCTGTACCTGCATATAGAAATCCATCTGAGCTAAAGCACTAAATTTACTGATATCTATTTCGTCAGCACCAGGTACATCAGCCCAAGGAACAGCGACAGGAATTTCCACCAGCCATTCACTCACTCGTGGATCGAAGGGATCGTTTAACAAATTTCCCTGTTCATCTTTATCAGATTGAGAGGGGATGACATTATAGCCATATTCAATACAAGCTAAGGCTACTGGATCGTTTTTGCGGAAGGTAATTCGACGAATGAATCTTTGGGCTTTGGGTGGATGCCACCCTGGGCTTGCGCCGGTTAACAAAGATTTAGTGCCACTAGGTTGGACTGTAGTACAGCGATTTGGACGTTTGATACCGTGGCGATCGCAGTAATCCCAAATCACTTGATGCACAGTATCTTTCCACATACTCAGATATTCCTGCTCTTTGCGCTTAAACGCCAATCCTTGAGCAGTATCAGTCCTTCCTTCTGCCCACCAGCGCAACCAATCAACTCCAAAAGCATGAACAAAGAAATCAAACAAACCTGTGAAAGAAACACCGACAATTGGATCTAATTCACGGCTGTATTGATAGCGAGGCTCATGAAATTTGTGATGCAAAAGTGCTGCTACAGATAGCGCACCTGCTGTAAAAGCTTCTTTTTGTTCTTTGTAGTTATTTGGGTCAATTTGATTAAGGTGGATTTCTGATAAATTACAGTGGAAGTTACTACCAATAATTTCCAATTTGTTATCCTAGAGGCTCTTTATCCTCTAGCTCTAGCACTTCCTTATTCGTGCTAGTTCCGAGTACATTTTCTACCTTTATTTGGTAGCTCGGCACTCGTGGAGGTTTATATTCTTGAGAGTTAAAGATTACACAAATTATTTAAATCTTTAATCTTCTAAGGTTCACCCTCTACTCTGTACGGTGCTGCAAGCTTTTTAATTCTCGCAGTTACCTCGGTATTAGCGTCTCAGCCTTCACCGATTTTGCCGAGTTTTTTACGTGAGGCAAAATATAATTAATTACCACACGGGTTTAATCCGTACCTACCCAAACGATGTTCTAATTCATTAGCATCTATATCTGGGTGGCGTTCTTGTATCCACTGCTTGGCGTTTCCTTGCTCATAGGCTTGCAAGAAATCTTTTTTTAATTCTGGTGTTGATAGCAAATCAAAGTTAGCTCTAGCTACGGCTTCACCAGCCCATTGAATTGCGCCTTCACCGCTGTAATACTGTTTGCGAACAGCATCAATACATTCTTCTAATGTTGGTTTGCGGTGAAAAACTCTAGTGTGGTTTGCCATCCTGAGAGCATCACGCTCAGGATCGATGCGCCAATTGCCGTTTTCATCTTGCTGCCAAAGATTAGCTTTGGCGTCAGCAAATAAATTATCTTCACTCAAGCCTTGACGCATACCAGCTGAGCGCCTAATGTTACCAGCAACAATTGTGACAGCTGCTTCATCAATGAGCAGACAGCATTCAACGGAATTTAATTGTCTTCCCACCGCCTTATTGAGGATGGCAGTACAGCGCTGATATAGCCCAGGCAATTTCACGGGATTGGCAACACCTCCAAAGCCTTTGAGAGGTTCTCCCGCTTGACGTACATCACTAATATCGACAGTTACTTGAATTTCTGTGGCAAGTCTTTCGTCAGTAGAAAGTTCTAACAGACTTTGATACGATCGCACCCAACCTTGACGGCTGTCTCCAACATATATAGTGACGCGATCGCTACCTTCTATTTTGACTTCTGTAAATTCACGGCGTTCTGGGCGTGAAGTTGTGCCAATTTCTCCCTTGACATTTACATTCAAGCGATTGCGGATTGGTGGCAGGTGGTTAATATATCTTGGTTCTAGAATAGCTCCAGTCCCATTAAACTAAGCAACACCCTCGCGAGTGCTACTCGTCTCCAGAACCGGACATGAGACTTTCACCTCATCCGGCTCCTCAGAAAACATACCCTTGTCACGGGAACTACTCGGACTGCCATCCGTGGCAGTCTTTTGGTCATGGCAATGTCTGTGCAATGCTTGAATGTTATCGAACTTTCTTTTTCCGCCCAAGCTGATTGGTAGAATGTGGTCAAGTTCAATTTGGTCTTCTGTTGTAAAGGTGAGACCACAATAAGCACATTTACCTTTCTGCTTGTGAAGAATTTTTGCAAGTAGAGAGGGAATCTCTTTACTCTTTCCAGTTCTTGCTCCCCAGTAGACGAAATCACCGTTAAATGGTGAGGCATCGCCTTTAACCTTGGTGTGGCGTACAATTTTAGTCCATGTGTGCTTAGAGAGGATATATCTTTCGTCTGTGTCTGGGTTATTGTAACCAAACACCCAGTTATCCCCGTTTACTGTTATCCAGTATTTATCTGCTACCCATTTAGCACCTTTATTAAGATGTCTGTATCTTGCCCATGATGTCAGCTTGATATGAATCATGTGATTTAAATCTCTGAAGACATCAGTTGAGCAAGCGGACGAGTAATAATTTGCCCATCCTTGGATAATGGGATTGAGTTTCTGGATTAGCACCTTTTGTGGCGCTGCTTTATGAGAGTCTATGATTTGAGATATAACCTTATAGTGGCGCTGTATTGCTTTCTTGCTTGGTTGGATGATTGTTTGGAATCCAAGAGTTTTACCCGACCTTGGTGCCTTTGCGCTCATCCCATCGTTGACCGGGAATTGTCGAATATTAAAACCTAAAAAGTCAAATCCAGGTTTTTCCCCTTCATATTCCTCAAAGGTGTGACAAATTCTGGTCTTACTTGGTTTAAGTTTCAAGCCGATGTTTTTTAAGAAATCTTCAATTACAGCTTTTGCCCCTAGCACAACATTGATATTTTCATGGATAATCACGAAGTCATCGGCGTAGCGAATTAAACTGAGGGCATCTCGGTTTTGCTTTTTCCCATGATTTCTACGAGTAGGTAGGGTGTTGGCGTATTCCTTGATTACCTCTTCCATCCCGTGGAGGGCAATATTTGCCAGTAAAGGGGAGATAACTCCACCTTGTGGTGTACCTGTTGTGGTCGGAAACATATTGCATCCGTCTATAAAACCAGCTTTTAGCCAGTTTCGGATTAACCGTCTCATGGATGGATATGTGTTTAACCTGCTCAGTAGCTTCTGATGGTCAATGTTGTCAAAGCACTTAGATATATTAGCATCTAGCACGTACTTAGCTTTACAGTGTATTGCTAAGTATATGGCTTCGATGGCATCATGTGTCGCTCTTCCTGGTCTGAACCCGTAACTGTTTGGCTCGAATTTTGCTTCCCATTCTGGCTCTAGGGCTAACTTGGCTAATGCCTGTAATGCTCTATCTGTCATTGTGGGAATTAAGAGAGGTCGCTTTTCGTCTGTTCCTGGTTTAGGAATCCAGATTCTACGGGTTGGTTTAACCTTCTTCGTAGTTCCTAAATTTTTAGCTAGTTCCAGACGTTGGGCGTTCAAGAGTGATTTTACCCCGTCTACCCCTGCCGTGTTCTTGCCTTTATTGTCTTGGGTCACAGTTCGCGTCGCTAGTAGCTTTGCGTACCAGGATTTCATCAAGGTTTTCTGGAGTCGTCGCATTGCTTTGACATCCCCACGTTGAGCAGCTTTATGTATGCGCTTTTGCAACTTGAACACCATCCTCTGGATTTTCTTCCAGTTGATTTTGTTCCATACCACCGTAGTCTTGAAACTCGTTTTAGTCATTTTCATTGCTACTTGTACCTACATATATCTGTTTTCCGTGAGTCCGTCAGCGTATCCTACGCATTACCGCAGGCATTAGCTTTTGACTCAATCTCGCCACATAGTTCATCCGGTTAGCACCTACTCAGGTATCGACCTGCCTGAGAGAAACTATGTGGTTATTTCGTTCCTGATAGTCATTGGTTAAGAGTTTAGGTTTCTACTGTTCACCGGGGTTACGAGTGGTGCAGACCGGGACGGATGCAATTCCGGTCACTCTGCCCTTGCCTTTTGGCACAGCCTGTTAGTCCACTAGGCTGTTGTATATGATCGCGATGATTCAAACGTAGATTCGCTTCCGCTAACCATACTCTCCTGCTAGTTGGAGTTGAGGTTTGGACTAACCTCTTACCACCGTTCATTCCCGCTTCACGGATTGATGGCTAGTCGCTACCGTGGGGAAAGTGCTTTCACCCTTGCACTTAGGGGGTTGGACTTCATCGATTTTATCTATGTTTTCTAAATTTACCATTAGATATTTCTATGGTTTGTTTGTACTAACATTTGTTAATTCGAGGTCACCAACATGACTATCAAGTTGTCAAGGTTCTTACTTGTTAAGGCAGATTTACCTTGCGGCTAATCCCCCAAAACCCTTATGGGTGTTGGTTTCTAGCCAACGAATCGCACGCAGCCCATCATTGCCAAATCCATCATCAACCCAAAAGCTTTCCAGTCTTGGAGGTTGGTGGAGGTGCAATTGTAAGCCCCAGAAAAGTTCTGTGATTTAGCTATCCAGTCGGTTCCCCCAACCCACAACCATCTCCCACTGGGCAGTGCTTTTAAGTTACGTTGCATCCGCTCTAAGATCTCAGCTTCTTGGGGGGACAACTTCCCTAAGCTAATTAAACCTTTGAGAGTGCGATCGCATACCCGATCCCATGTCTCCCGCAGCCCAGCTTCTCTACGACTGTAAGTTCTAAAAAACACAGGATTCGCTGCTGGGGCTGTTTCTGGGAAATTTGCCAAAAAGCGTTTTCGTTCAAGCTCTCGAACCATATATTAAGCCTTCTGTTTGGTTAGATTATGACTATACGGCAACTAGGTGTAGGGGTCAAAGCTTGAAAAAACCGTTAATTTGCGGTAAGTTTGACACCATAAAGCTCTGCTAGTCTACCAAATCTAACTGTGTATTGCTTTTATAAAATAGGCTTATTTTAATAGCAGATCGAACTTATAAACCTCATTCTTTGAACTCATATTTTATGCCAGTTTATATTGTGTCTGAGGCGCTTTGTAGGGAGGAGTATAGTATATATTTTTGCTTATCTTTATTCGCCTCACTTAGATAACATGATGCTTTAATTAATACTACTGTCTCTAAAGATTTT
>NZ_AJLN01000077.1 GCF_000317285.1 Chlorogloeopsis fritschii PCC 6912
GATTTTTTGGTTAATTTAATTATTGTGATGTAGATAACTTTTTGTCTGTTTTTAATATTCAGACTACTTAGTATTAATACTGTAGTACACTTTCTTAAACTATTATTTATTTTTACACTTCAATATCAGTTGAAATCTTAAGAGTTTCTGGATATGAAAAAATAGCTATTTTGGTATATTAATTTTTTGTTAAATTGACTATAATTATGCCATCTCTAAATAGCTAAAACTGCCGATTGATAAAGCGAAATTTAAAGTTTTAGGATAAGTTACACGGAGTTAATGTATTTCATATAATTTATCTTTAATTTGACTAATAACCTGCAACAGTTGATATCTTCTGTAGTTTTAATTTACTCGCTTTAGAGATAAAATAGAAATTATGATGTATAAATCTCATTATCTAAAATATTATAAAGTTTTGTAAATGCTTAATTAAAAAACAACTTTGACTATTGAGTTTAATAAATTATTGTATAAAAAATTTAGTCAATGTCAAATATTTTCACCTTCAGATGTAATATTATTTTTGAAAAAATCAGAGATATCCCGGTTGTCTACACAATTAACTATCTGATAGAAATGACAGTCATGTCACTCAGATTTCTAAAGTAGAGGGAAAAACATTGTTTTTATTTCATGACTTTGTTAGGAAATAAAAACAGATTTAACTTCAATAACTTTGGATTTTTATAGTTCCTAGTTCAGTCATATACATTTGGGAACAGAGATATTTAGTCAAATTAATGACTAAATATTTTTGATTAGTTATGATGTAAAAATTGAATGCGATCGCTAACTAAGTGTGATATAGATCAATATTTCACATTCAGTTTAGTGAGACAATGAAAATGTGAGGAAAAGAACGGAAGCATGTTAACTAAATAAATAAGGGGGAAATATGAAAACCAAGCTTCTAGCAGCTCTCACTTTAGTGACTCCCCTGTTCTTTACCAGCGTAGTAAGCGCTGCAAATCCGCAGCAAGTACAAAAGCTTTTATCAACTGGGGAATGTATCCAGTGCGATTTATCAGGAGCCGATCTCAGTGGAGCTCATTTGATTGGTGCTGATTTGAGAGGTGCCAATCTTCAAGGAGCTAACTTGGAAGAAGCGAATATTGAAGGTGCCGATTTTACTGGTGCAAATCTTCAAGGAGCCAACCTCAAGTCGGCTTTTGCAACCAATGTTAATTTCAAGAAAGCCAATCTCAATGGCGTCAATTTTACTAACGCCATGATTTCTGACTCTAATGTATATGGCGCATCAATGAATAACCTCACTATCACTAATGCCGACATATACAACACAGGAATTGGTATTGGTGGTGACAATGCGGAAATTCCTGATTGGGATCAGCAGATAGAGACATATAAGCCAGAATAATTTGGTTGTTTTTATCGATGAACTAATAACTATTGGTTAAGTTGTTCAGTAACACCTGTTGCAGCAAAATTTTTTGACAGAGTAATTCTTAATCTCAAGACCAAACTCTCCCTTGAAAATGCCCTTAAGGGGCGTCTTCAGGGGTAAAATTTTCAAGTTTTTACAAGCAATACCCACCCTACAGTTATTGAGCAGGGCGCAAGATATCAGCGGACTTACTAATTACTTTTCTTTGTTAGCCCTATTTGCATATCATAAAATAGCTAAAAAGTCTAGAGCTTTTAAATTCATAAAAACTTTTATTACATATTTATATCAATAACAATTTTTCAATTGAGAATAGCAGCTTAAGATTGCCTAAATATCCGGTAAGATCTGCATCTAAACTTGTATAAAGTAAGAGGTGATCTAATTTTTTGCATGATTTGTACTGATTTAAGTACGATGGCATGCAACCTACAGTGTATTGGATAACAGCAAACTCAGAATTTTAGTTTGACAAAAAAGAACTCAAAATACTAGTTTCAAGTTTATCCTTCCGTGTCATAACTACTACCTGACTACTTAGTTTATCAACAGTAGTTGATGAAATAGTGGTTAAAGGGCAATTATGGTTATAGGCAACTAGAGCCTCTTTGTGCCCAAAAATCTGTTGTAGTGATGCCCTATGCATCGCCTACTAACAGCCTTTTGGTTGTAATTAGTCCGGATAAGAGTAATTCAACTGTCAAAATTATGGGAGCGGAAATGCAAGAACCGGAAGTAGTGGAAACCAAATCTCCAGAGGCAATGATGACAGAAATCAACAATCAAACGGGAACCATAACAAAAATCCAACCCGGCGCGCAGACTCAAGAACAATGGCTCAAATATGGAGAAATAGCCTCTAGTTTTTTAGCGACACTGCCTGAATATCTGGGAACCTTTTTTAACAAGTACAAACAGCCACTGATTACCTTTGGTTTAATTGTGACAGCAATTGTGGCTGTGAAAGTTGTTTTGGCGATTTTAGATGCTTTGAATGATATTCCCTTAGTAGCACCAACTTTTGAATTGATTGGTATTGGTTACTCTGCATGGTTTGTTTACCGCTATTTACTCAAAGCCTCAACCAGGCAAGAGCTAACCGATGAACTTGCCACCCTGAAATCGCAAGTTGTTGGTAAAGATGCTTAAAATCTAAGTAGTTCAGTGCAGATAGCAATTTTGACTGCTAGTGCGCTATGAATTACTGCTAGGTATTGCCTCCTCTATCTACAGGTGGTCAAGAAGAATTACATTAACTCTTGACCACTTTAATTTTTTTTGGTCTATTCAGGTAATTTTACAATTTTTTGAGATGGAACCCTGTCTAACCTTCCTATTAGCACCAAAGCTTGATGAATCATTGCTGCTACCTCAGCACGGGTAGCTTCTTTATTAGGAGCAAAAACTTTTGGATTTGGATAGTTTATGACAAGACCATTTTCTGTAGCTGCGGCTACTTTATTGCGCGCATAAGTTGGAATTTGTTTAGCATCTTGGTAAATATTTAAAATTTTAGTCCCAGAAGTGGGAGTATTTAAATTTAGTCCACTAGCAAGAGCTACTAAAACTTCTACTCTTGGTATATTTTTTTGTGCTTTAAAGGTATTGTTAGGGTAACCTTTTAAGAATCCAGTACTAATAGCTAAGTCAATTGCTGAGGTTGCCCAGAACCGATTTGGTATGTCTTGAAAAGAAATTTTGTTTTTGGTTTTTCCTAGTTCATTTTCAAAAGCCTGTTGGAGTATGGCGGCAAATTCCGCGCGGGTGACAGGTTGATTTGGTCGAAATGAATTATCTTGATAGCCTTTAATAATATTGCGAGAGGAAAGGGCGTTGATAAAACGACTTGCCCAAAAGTTGTTGGGTACATCGGTGAAAGCGATCGGCGGAGGAATAGTGGATTTTTTCTCAGTAGGAATAACCAGTGGAAATTTTTTGGCGGGATTGGAGGAGGATTGGAAAGGCGTTTGCCTCTTAGGTAACTCAGATGGAGCAACACTGGGAAGAGGCATCACCGCAGGAGGAGTGTTTTGAGTAGGAGCAGTAGGAGTTGCTGATAGATTAGGAGATGGCAAGAGTATGCCAGGTAAGTTCCAGGCAGAATAATTGCGGAAAAATGACCAAAAAAGAACTGCCCCAATACTGGTAAAGGCAACTAAAATGCCAATAAATTCATCGAAGCCAAGGACATTTGTTTGAGATGACTTGGGATCGGGAGGCATATTTGTCATTGTAATTACCCTGATAACAGTACAATGTGCATTTAACTAATTAAGCCATAATTAGGGAGTGTTAGTGGCTAGTAGGGGAGGCAGCGCGCCCTTGCGGAGCCAGTGCGTTGCGGGGGTTCCCCCCGTTGTAGCACCTGGCGTCGGTTTAAGCGCGTCGAGTGCGACTGCCGTGCGGGTTTTGTTGATTATATGAACGGTTAAAACCGACAATTTATCTTTTAAACCCGCCCGTACAGTAGTTAGTAGTTAGTAGTTAGCAGAGAAAACTAATGACCAATGAATAATTACTAATTACTAATTACCAATTACTATCAACCAACTACTAACTAATCCCTTCATAATACTCGTAGCAAGCTGGGAATACTATCTACGGCTTCTAAGGTATGAATTTCTGCTAAAGCTTGTCGAAAATCTCCTTCTCTCACATCGTGGGTAACAACAACAATCTCTGCGAGTTCTCCCTGAAAGCCTGTTTGCACAACTGACTCTAAACTGACGCCGTAATTGCCAAAGCAAGTACCCAATTTACCAATCACTCCGGGTTGGTCTTTTGTCAGAAAACGAGCGTAAAATCTGGTAACTAGTTCTTCTATGGGAGCTATTTGGCAGTAGTCTTGATGCCTACAAGTTAGTAAGGGATTTGGTGTTGTTGTACTGGCTTTTAATGTTGCTGCTAAATTCAAAATATCCGAAGCTACGGCGCTAGCAGTTGCCCCAGCACCAGCACCAGGGCCAAAAAACATTACCTGTCCGATTGGTTCACCTTCTACTAAGATGGCGTTATAAACGCCGTTAATGCTAGCTAAAGGATGAGCTTTAGGAACTAAAGTTGGATGAACTCGGATAGAAATTGCAGGGGGATTAACTTTGTTGGCGATGGCTAACAGTTTGATTACAAATCCTAGTTTTTCGGCATAGGCAATATCTGTCTTGCTTACTTGCCGAATGCCCTCACAATAAACATCTTGAAGTTTGATACGTCCATCAAAGGCTAATGAAGCAAGAATAGCAATTTTATCGGCGGCGTCCAAGCCATCAATATCAGCAGTTGGATCGGCTTCCGCATAACCTAATCGCTGGGCATCAGTTAAGACATCGCTAAAATCGCTGCCTTCTGTCTGCATCCGTGTGAGAATATAATTGGTTGTACCGTTGACTATGCCAGTGACGGTGTGAATACAGTTGACACTTAAGGACTGCTTGAGGGGTTGAATTACAGGTATACCACCACCGACAGCAGCTTCTAGCATCACGTATACACCAGCTTGGTTGGCAGCAGTAAAAATTTCCGCGCCAAAGCGAGAAATTACTGCTTTATTAGCAGTGACAACGTGCTTGCCGTTTTCAATAGCTTTGAGAATGAGCGATCGCGCTGGTTCAAGTCCACCCATCACCTCTACCACAATTTCTACCTGTGGATCGTTGACAATAGCTTCTAAATCTGTTATTAATACCGATTCTGGCAACTTTACAGCACGGTTTTTATCAAGCGATCGCACTCCCACTCGATATATTTCTATATCCTGTAGTAAAGGGTGACGTCCGGCACTATCTTGTAAAAGCTGCACCGTACCCGTGCCTACCGTACCTAATCCCAGTATTCCCAGCTTTACACCCACGAATTTTAACCCAATTTCACCAACAATAATTGTAGGGTGGGTCTTGCCCACCCTACTAGTGTTATTTGTCATTTGTCCTTTGTAATTAAATGACCCTTACGGGTTTGCCAGCCACTCATGGGGAAATCCCCTATTTTGTGCGCTAGCTCACTAATGACCAATGACTAATAACTAATGACCAAATTAGTATGTTTCTACGTGCCAGCGACCAGCTTTTTTCAGTTCTTTTTGGTAATCACTCCAGGTTACACCCTCTTTAGCTGCTGCCGCTGTTAACGCCGCATCAATACCATCTTCCATACCCCGCAAACCGCAGATATATGTGTGTGTTTTCTCGTTTTTAATCAAATTCCACAACTCATCTGCGTGTTCTGCTACACGGTCTTGAATGTACATCCTACCGCCTTGGGCGTTTTTCTGCTCGCGGCTGATGGCATAAGTCAGACGGAAGTTGTCAGGATATTTCGCTTGGATTTCTTCCAATTCTTCCTTATAGAGGATGTTGGGAGTTGTAGGAACACCAAATATTAACCAAGAAAAGCCTTTAAACTGATATTCTGGGTTAACAGATCTTTCGTTATCCTTGAACATCCGCCACAGATAAGCTCGCATTGGAGCAATACCCGTTCCTGTTGCCATCATAATAACGTTGGCATCTTCGTCAGGGGGTAATAACATTTCTTTACCCACCGGGCCTGTGATTTTGACATCATCTCCAGGCTTGAGGTTACATAGATAAGTTGAGCATACACCGTATACTGTTTCGCCAGTTTCTGGGTGCTTGTACTCCAATTGACGGACGCACAATGATACAGTTTTGTCATCTACATCATCACCGTGGCGTGTGGAGGCGATCGAGTACAGTCTCAGTTTTTCTGGTTTGCCGTTCTTGTCTACTCCCGGCGGAATAATACCAATGCTTTGGCCTTCTACATAGCGTAAATCGCCGCCAGTGAGGTCGAATTTGATATGCTGAACGATACCAATCCCGCCTTCTTTTACTAATGCTTCATTAGATATACATTTACCAATGAATGGAGCATTCGGGCGGTAAAGGTTTACAGGAACATCAGCGTGTTTGGCTTTCGCTTGAGTCATGGTGTTGCCTTTCGTATCCTTCTTCTTGGGCTGTGACTGGGCTGGTGATTCGGCAGAGCCTTTCACTTCACTGCCAGCATTCACAGGTGTGGCTTTACCATTTCCTTCTCGTTCGGCAGAATTAGCAGATGTGGCTTGGCTCATCGCTTCGCTGTTAGCAACTCCAGATGCAGCTTTACCATTGACTTGTTGTAAAACCCCAACCGATTGTATGCTAACAATTCTGCCGCCCAGGCGAGTGATGCGTCGCATTTCCTGATTCATGCGGTTGTAAGGCACTTTGATGAACACACTGCCACTCTTACGAATTTGGTAGTTTGTTTGATCAGTTTCTTCGCTCTGACGCAGGCCTACCACTTCGTACACGAAGACGCGGCTACCTGATTCTGTATTGGCAGCTCCTTCAACAGCACCTTGATAGTACATTAGTTCTACCACTCCGATATTTACTTAACCGTTTCTCAAAAAAACTATTTCCACCATCTGTCAGACTTAGTTTACCGGAATTCCGGACAGAAATAGCTGACCTTGGGAAAGTGGCATCACAAGCCAATGCTTTTAAAAACACTCGCCAAAGACATCAAGGTATGGAAAAAGTCACACCTGTTCACCTTCTAAGGTAGAGGATAAGTTCTTTGGAGAATGTTAATAATGAGTCAATTTTATTTATTTTTCGTGATATGGCATCTTTACAAGAGAGATTGCGTGAAGTAGCCAACCTACGTCCGCTCTTGGGCAGAAGACTCTAAATTTCCAAATCTGGAAGGCTAATTCCGATTTGTTTTGATTTTTCTCCTCAAACTCCTAACTCTAGCTTAGAAGTTTTCCTCCTCAGAGAAAAACATCGATTGGGGAGTTTCAACCAGACTACTTAATAACTACACTTAAGCACTGGTCATGGTGATTCACACAACCACGGTTAAGTATTAGCTATAAGTATTCTGAATAGAAGTTATATTAAGCAACTATAATAAGTCTTACTTGATGTGAAAAATCTGTCAACCTCTATTCAGTACACTACTGTTGCGCTAAAAAAGCAAGAAAACTGTATCTTTGGGCAGATAAACAAATTTAGTGTCAAAAACTAGCTCTTTTTTGCTCTCGCTTGACTTATTTACTTCTTGAGATAGATAAAAATATCGCTTTCAAAAATATCTGTGTAAAATGAACTGCTCGCTGTAAAATTAAAAATAATTTTTGAAAAGCAAAAATACTTTATAAACTTAAATTAACAAAGCTTAGAATTACAAGTTACATCTGTAGGTTACTTAACTCTTTGATGGGTAAGTGATGAGATGTATATTTTGACTGGAAACCAGTCCCTAGTGCGATCCCACAAACATCATTCTTCCCAATAGCAAGCCTTGTATAGAGTACTTCCTTCTGTTAAAATTCAATATATCACTAGGACTAAATACTTACCAGCAACGATTTTAGACATTGCTAGACGGGTAACAGTTACAATTTTATGTCTACCCGTCCAATGTCTTATGGCGCTGCTGAGTGGCAATAACGCAGGATAAACCAGAGGGGTAAACTCCTGGCTTCATGTCTTCAGGTGTGAAAAATATTGATTGACTCAACTTTAGTAACTAAAGGAGATTTATGACTAATAAGCCGGAACGCGTGGTATTGATTGGAGTAGCCGGAGACTCCGGATGTGGTAAATCTACGTTTTTGCGTCGTCTTATAGATTTATTTGGTGAAGAATTAATGACAGTCATCTGTTTGGATGACTATCATTGTCTGGATAGAAAACAGCGTAAAGAAACAGGAATAACTGCTTTAGATCCTAGAGCGAACAATTTTGACCTGATGTATGAGCAAATCAAAGCGCTCAAAGAAGGTCAATCTATAATGAAGCCGATTTACAACCACGAAACCGGCCTAATCGATCCTCCAGAGTTAATAGAACCGAATCACATTATAGTCATTGAAGGTTTGCATCCTTTATATGATGAACGCGTGCGATCGCTAATTGACTTCAGTGTCTATTTTGATATTAGTGATGAAGTCAAAATCGCTTGGAAAATCCAGCGAGACATGGCAGAACGCGGTCACAAATATGAAGATGTTTTAGCTCAAATCAATTCCCGCAAACCAGATTTTCAGAAGTACATCGAGCCACAAAGAGAATTTGCGGATGTAGTTCTCCAGGTATTACCCACCAATCTGATTAAAGAGGATAAAGAACGTAAAGTTCTGCGGGTACGGATGCTACAGCGCGAGGGTAAGGAAGGCTTCGAGCCAGTGTATCTGTTTGATGAAGGTTCCACCATTCACTGGACTCCTTGCGGACGCAAGCTGACTTGTTCTTATCCTGGTATGCAAATGTACTACGGTTCGGATGTGTACTACGGTCGCTACGTCTCGGTATTAGAAGTAGATGGACAATTTGACAACCTAGATGAAGTAATTTACATCGAAACCCATCTGAGTAACACTTCTACTAAGTACCAAGGCGAGATGACTCACCTATTGCTCCAGCATCGTGAGTACCCTGGCTCCAATAACGGTACTGGTTTATTCCAAGTCCTGACAGGCTTGAAAATGCGTGCTGCCTACGAGCGTTTGACAGCAAAGGAAGCAAAAATGGCAGTTCAAGTTTAGAAGCTCAATATTTGTGTCAAATGTCTTGGGGACGCTGTTGCGTCCTCCTTTTTTTTATTTTTTATGGGCGATCGCATCAGTCGCTTATTCAGCAAAAAAGTCACCTCAGTTGTATTTAGTTTAAGACAATAAGTGGTTTTGATAAAGTTCGTGTGTATCTCGAACTGCTAATTGTGAAAATATTGATATGATCGCAGATTAAGGTAGCTGATTTAAATGTCAATATTGGATCAGCTACGTAACCTTTTTAGGAGGATTAAAAATTGTCTCGACGTTATCTATTTACCTCCGAGTCAGTTACCGAAGGTCATCCAGACAAAATCTGCGATCAGATTTCTGATGCCATTCTAGATGCCTTACTTACACAAGATCCTAGTAGCCGGGTTGCGGCTGAGGTTGTTGTTAATACTGGCTTGGTACTAATTACTGGTGAAATTACCACCAAAGCCAATGCCAATTATGTAAATATTGCCCGCAAGAAAATTGCTGAGATTGGCTACACTGATGCCGTTAACGGCTTCTGTGCTAATAGCTGCTCAGTCATGGTAGCCTTGGACGAACAATCACCTGATATTGCCCAAGGTGTAAACGCTGCCCAAGAAGCTCGTCAGGATAGTGAGGAACTTTTTGACAAGATTGGGGCGGGTGATCAGGGTATTATGTTTGGCTTTGCTTGTAACGAAACACCCGAACTGATGCCTTTACCTATCAGTCTCGCTCACCGTATTGCTCGCCGATTGGCGGCAGTTCGCAAGACTGGCGATCTATCATACCTACGTCCTGATGGTAAAACTCAGGTCAGCGTGGTTTATGAAGATGGACGCCCTGTAGGTATTGATACGATTCTCATCTCCACACAGCACACACCCACTATTGGTGATATTACTGATGAGGCGGCAGTGCAAGCCAAAATCAAACAAGATCTTTGGTCATCTGTAGTCCAGCCTGTGTTTGGAGACTTAAGTATTCAGCCAGACGAGAATACCCGCTTTTTAGTCAATCCTACGGGTAAATTCGTCATCGGCGGGCCACAAGGAGATTCTGGCTTAACTGGGCGCAAAATTATTGTCGATACCTACGGTGGTTATTCCAGGCATGGCGGCGGAGCATTTTCTGGCAAAGATCCCACCAAAGTAGACCGCAGTGCAGCTTATGCTTGTAGATATGCGGCAAAAAATATTGTTGCTGCCGGGTTAGCAGAAAAATGCGAAGTTCAACTTAGTTATGCCATTGGTGTAGCACGTCCTGTGAGCATTATGGTCGATACCTTTGGCACCAGCAAAGTGGATGAGCAAATCTTGCTCGATCTAATCCAAGAGCATTTTGAACTGCGTCCAGCAGGGATTATCCACGTCTTTAATTTACGCAACCTGCCCAGTGAGCGAGGCGGACGTTTTTATCAGGACGTCGCTGCTTATGGTCACTTTGGCCGGACTGATTTAGACTTGCCTTGGGAGCGTACCGATAAAGCGGAACTTTTGAAGGGAGCAGTTAGCAAGCAATTATCAGCAGCGATCGCCTAACCCTAAACTTAGAAGCAAAAACTGAAAAGTCAAAAATCATAATACTTGACTTTTAGCTTTGCCGATTTGCCCTCTTTGTCTGTCAAGATAGAGAGGGCTTGAGCTTGAAAATAGGGGCTGGGGGCTAGGGACTGGGGACTAGGGATTAGGAAGAAGAGTGGGAGAGGAACAGATGAGGAAGATAGGGAAGATGGGGAAGATGGGGGAGAATTCTTCTCCGTGTCTTCTTCAGTCCCCGATCTGGTTTGTCAAAAATTTACATATATATAAAAACTACTTAAATATCATCAATACCATGCTTACCATGCTTACTATATAGAGAGTGAGGAGTTGCTCTTGCTATAAAAATAATGTAGACGGTTTTTTTGGCGGGAGGGCAACAGAAATTTGAGGTATACAAACTCAAAAGCCAACCGCTGTTGACAGCAGTTCATAAAGCAAAAAAGTGTCAGTCGATCAGCCCTCTACCGACGAACTCCCGACTATAGAATTTCCCTCACGAGGGAAATTAAAAGCTAGTTCTTGGCGCATTCATCAAAAAATAGGTTATGGCTATTTTCTAGCCATTGGAATTGGCTGTCTTGGTTCTGTTGCTGGATTGATAGTCGCAAACTACTACCGAGCGCGAGAAATCAGGCAATTTAATCATGCCCATTACCAAACACAAATGCTGACTGGTTATAGAGATGCGGTGTTTGGAGCACAATTGAATAGCGCCTATTTGCCTGCTGTAGTAGAAGAGCCAGAAAGGCTAGCGTCCAAAAGAGCCGAATTTTTGAGAAATATTGATGAAACAAAGAAAATTGAACGTCAAATTATAGATTTTTTAGAGAGTAAACCAAGGAGATTGGCAGCAACTGAAGCCACTTTAAAAACTTTATTACAAACTTACGCGACTACTTTAGATGCTTACGTTCAACAAATCAATGCGATTTTAGAACCGATAAACGAGCAGCAGTTACAGCCTGAACAGGTAGTAGCAGTACAAAGCCAATTGCTGGCTGTGATGGGTGGTGAAAAAGCTGCACGCCTAGAGCAACTATCTGGACAATTAACTAATATCCTGCAAAGTGCCCAACAGCAAGAGCAGGTAATGACAATAGATGTAGAACAGGCAAAAGGAATTGAGAGATTAATAGTTATAGCTAGTATGCTTGTGTCGGTAGGAATTGCTGCTGTTGTGGCTTGGCGTACTTCTCGCGCGATCGCTGAACCAGTAATCACCGTAACTCAAGTTGCCGAACAGGTGGCACAAAAATCAAATTTTGATTTACGAGCGCCGATTACTACAGAAGATGAAATTGGTTTGCTTGCTAAATCTCTCAATCGCCTTATTGAGCAAGTCTCCAAGCACACTAAAGAACTAGAAAACGCCAAAGAACTTGCAGAAGCTGCCAGTAAAGCTAAAAGTCAGTTTTTGGCTAATATTAGCCATGAATTACGCACTCCGTTGAATGCGATTATTGGCTTGAGTCAACTCTTGGAAGATGATGCTGTTGATATGGGTTTAGCAGAAGATTTTATTAACGATCTTGACTCTATCAACTCCGCAGGTAAACATCTGCTGACATTGATTAACGACATTCTTGACTTGTCGAAAATTGAAGCGGGTAAAATGACTTTTTACTCAGAGACATTTGACTTGATGACGTTAATTAATAATGTCGTCCTTACAGTTAAGCCTTTGGTAGAGAAAAATGGCAATGTATTAGAGATTGATTACGATCATGAATTAGGCATTATGCATACCGATCAGACTAAGCTGCGGCAGGTACTTTACAACCTGCTGAGTAATGCTGCCAAATTTACCACTAACGGTAAAGTTAAGCTGAAAATCAAGCGGGAAAAAGATTACTCATTAGAGGAAGAGACTAGTGGCAAGATTACTTTTGTAGTCAGTGACACGGGGATTGGTATGTCTCAAAAACAACAGCAACAGTTATTTCAACCCTTTACCCAAGGAGATGCCTCAACGACAAAAAAATATGGCGGTACCGGACTGGGATTAGCAATTAGCCGGCACTTTTGCCATATGATGGGAGGAGAAATTTTTGTAACTAGCGAGCAGGGTGTAGGTTCTACTTTTACTGTACGGTTGCCGATTGTTGTTAAAGAGTAACAGGGTACAGGTGACAGGGGACAGGGGACAAGATAGGAATTAACCGAAAATCCCAGTAAAAAAGTCAATAGTTTCCTTTAACGCCTTAATAAAAACATCTATTTCCTCACGGGTATTATAGAAAGATAAACTTGCCCGTGCGGTGGCAGCAGCACCTAAGTAACGATGTAAGGGTTGTGTACAGTGGTGCCCCGAACGGATGGCAATACCTTCTTGATCTAATAATGTCGATAAGTCGTTAGCGTGAACTTCTGCCACAGTGAATGCAGCAAGAGCTGCTCTACCTTCACCTTTAGCATCTGGTTGAGGGCCGTAGATTTTAATTTGAGGTATTTTTTCTAACTGTTGGAATAAATAAGCAGTCAATTCTGCTTCATAGGCGTGAATTTTATCCATACCAATGGCGCTAAGATAGTCTACCGCAGCACCAAGAGCGATCGCTTCTCCGATGGCAGGTGTACCAGCTTCAAATTTATGTGGTAAATCTGCGTAGGTAGAATAGTCTAAAAATACTTCCGCAATCATTTCGCCACCACCTAAAAAAGGTGGCATTTCTTGCAGCAGTTCCAGCTTCCCGCATAAAAAGCCAACCCCAGTCGTAGCGCACATTTTATGACCGGATGCCACCAACCAGTCACAGTCTATTTGCTGTACGTCAACAGGCATATGAGGCACGCTTTGGCAAGCATCAATTAATACTTTTGCGTCGTGCTGGTGTGCAAGGCTGCAAATTTCTTCCACAGGATTGATACAACCCAAAGTGTTAGAAACATGAACTACTGACACCAATTTTGTTTTCTCAGAAAGCAGCTTTTGAAACTGTTCTAAATCAAAAGTCTCTTCTGATGTCAGTTCCACGTATTTGAGCACCGCACCTGTTTTGGCAGCGACAAATTGCCAGGGAACAATATTGCTGTGGTGTTCCATCACCGACAGAATAATTTCGTCTCCCTGCTGTAAATTGTTCATGCCCCAGCTATAAGCAACCAAGTTAATTGCCTCAGTTGCATTGCGGGTGAAGACAATTTCCTGCCGCGATTTAGCATTAACGAATTTAGCAACTTTGTCTCGCGCTGCTTCGTAAGCATCGGTAGCTTTAGCGCTCAAGGTATGTACGCCGCGATGTACGTTGGCATTGTAGTGCTCATAGTAATCGCGCAGCGTGTCTATTACGAGCAAAGGCTTTTGAGATGTGGCAGCGTTGTCGAAATAAACCAAGGGTTTGCCGTTGACTTCCTGGTGCAAGATCGGGAAGTCAAAACGGACTTTTTCAGCAAGGGTTAATTCTTGGGTAAAGGTCATGTCTAATTGGTTAATAGTCAAAAGTTTAGTAGGGGCGGGTTTTACCAGTTAATTAGTAGCAGGGCAGATACAATTTCTCATTAAACCCGCCCGTACAACAGTCAATAGTTTTAAGCTTTGGACTGTAGACTATTGACGGTTTGTGTGAGTCTTTCGCGCAAAGAGGTGACAGGAATTTGATTAATAATTTCAGCCGCGAAGGCATTAATTAGTAAGTTACGGGCATCTTGTTCATCGATACACCGGCTTTGCAGGTAGAAGATTTCATCATCTTCTAGTTGGCTGACGGTGGCACCGTGAGCGCATTTCACATTATCTGCTGTAATTTCTAGTTGGGGTTTAGTATCAATTCTCGCTTTAGACGATAGTAGCAAATTACGATTCAACTGCGATGCGTCTGTAAGCTGTGCGGGCTTGGGGACAAAAACTTTACCATTAAATACAGCATGAGCGCGATCGCCTACTATTGTCTTATGTAATTGCCGACTTGTGCCATAAGGATAATTGAGTGCGATCGCACTGTGAGTATCTGCCAACTGGTTCCCACCGATAATCGTCAATCCATTGAGAGTGGTTTCCGTTTGCTCGCCAGTTTGTAAAATTTCTAAATTGTGCCGCGACAACTTTGCACCCAAAGAAATGGCATTACAGGTATAGCGACTATAGCGTGCTTGGGTAACGGCTGTCTTTCCAATATGAAAAGCCTCTGTACTATCCAACTCCAAACGCGTGTGATTTACCTGAGCATTTTCCTCAACAAAAATCTCCGTCACCGCATTGGTAAAGTAAAGCTCTTCCTTTGCGCTCTTTGCGTCTTTGTGGTTTTTATATTCTTCCACCAAAGTCACCTGCGCTCCACTTTCCGCTACCACCAAGCAACGCGGTAAAGAAATCCCCGCTACATCCCCAGCAGCAATAAACACTAAATGAATCGGTGTTTCCACTACTACATTCTTAGGCACCCAAATAACTGCCACATTTTTGATTCCAGCAGTATTAAGGGCAGTAAATACTTCTAGTGCCCCTTCAGACTGTGCTAAATATTGCTGCACACGCTGGCTGTAAGCTACAGGCAAATCAGCTAAATTGCTAATTACTACCCCCTCTGGCAAAGCAGCGATCGCTGATAACTCTGGTGCATAGACACCGTTAACGAACACCAAGCGAGAGTTAGCAGTTTCTGGAAGAGCGTCTGGTTGTACAGACACACCTAATGTTGTTTGTACAGTAAATTTTACCTGCCGTAGGGGGGACAAATCAGTAAAGCGCCATTCTTCATCGCGAGGGGTGGGAAGAGCCGAATGACGCACCCAACTAGCAGCGCGATCGCGTACTTGTTGCAACCAACCTTCTACTTTTGGTGCAATTACTCGATCTAATAACTCAGTTAGATAAGCATCTCGATTGAGCAAAGTAGTTGCCAAGCTAACTTCACTGGAGTTAGGTATAGGACTGGGAGAAACTGAAATTGTCATTATACACCCACCTCAATCGCAGCTTCTTCTAACAGCCAATCATATCCACGGTTCTCTAATTCCAGCGCCAACTCCTTACCACCCGACTTAATAATCCGTCCGTGTGCCATCACGTGTACGTAATCCGGCACAATGTAGTTAAGTAACCGCTGGTAGTGGGTAATCATAATCGTGGCATTCTCTGGGTTAGTCAACTGATTGACACCATTCGCCACTATTTTTAACGCGTCAATATCCAAACCAGAATCTGTTTCATCTAAAATAGCCAACTTTGGCTCTAGTAGCGCCATTTGCAAAATTTCATTCCGCTTTTTCTCACCACCAGAAAAACCTTCATTCACACTTCGATTCAGAAAAGCGGCATCCATTTTCACCACTTCCAGCTTTTCCTCTACTAGATCATCAAAATCAAACGCGTCCAATTCTTCCAATCCCTGTGCTTTCCGGCGAGAATTGTAAGAGACACGCAAGAAATCCAAATTGCTAACGCCCGGAATTTCCAAAGGATACTGAAACGCTAAAAATATACCAGTTCTGGCGCGTTCTTCTGGTTCCATTTCTAGTAGATTTTGCCCTTGGAAAATCACCTCTCCGCCAGTCACTTCATACGCCGGATGCCCAGCTAGCACTTTAGAAAAGGTACTCTTACCAGAACCATTCGGCCCCATAATCGCATGGATTTCTCCTAAGCGTACCTCAAGATTTACACCTCTGAGAATTGGTGTCCCATTAACCTCAGCTGTCAAGTCGCGAACTGATAGCACAACTTCACTATTTTCAATAATCATGTTCTCTCTCTATTACTTCTATTTCTATGTGCTCTGTGCGTCACGGCGATTTTTTATTTCAACCACAGATGCACACAGATAAACACAGATAAATCATCTATGTGCATCTGTGTTTATCTATGTTCGATTTACCCAACACTACCTTCCAACTTCAAACTCAACAGCTTATCAGCTTCCACAGCAAATTCCATCGGCAGGTGATTAAACACATCCTTACAGAAGCCGCTAATCATCAGCTTCACTGCGTCTTCTGCTGAAATGCCCCGCTGTGCAAAGTAAAACAGTTGATCCTCTCCTATTTTGGAAGTAGAAGCTTCGTGTTCTACCTTCCCAGTATTATTTTGGACTTGAATGTAAGGGAAAGTATTGGCATGGGCATTATCCCCAATTAGCATGGAGTCACACTGAGAATAATTCCGCGCTTTTTGGGCTTTGGGGCCGATTTTTACCAAACCTCGATAGCTATTGCTTGATTTACCAGCAGAAATTCCTTTAGAAATAATGGTGCTGCGAGTATTTTTACCGATGTGAACCATTTTGGTGCCAGTATCGGCTTGCTGCATATTATTTGTTAATGCTACAGAGTAAAACTCACCCACAGAGTTATCACCCACTAGCACGCAGCTAGGATACTTCCAAGTAATAGCAGAACCAGTTTCCACCTGCGTCCAAGAAATCTTAGAATTGACACCTTGGCACAAACCGCGCTTGGTGACGAAGTTGTAAATACCGCCTTTGCCGCTTTCATCTCCAGCGTACCAGTTCTGTACGGTGGAGTATTTAATTTCAGCGTTGTCGAGAGCAACGAGTTCTACAACTGCCGCGTGCAGTTGGTTGCTGTCGTACATCGGTGCCGTACAACCTTCTAAGTAAGAAACGTAGCTGTCTTCCTCAGCAACAATTAATGTCCGCTCAAATTGCCCTGTTTCACCGTTATTAATACGGAAGTAAGTAGACAATTCCATCGGGCATTTCACGCCTTTGGGAATGTAGACAAAGGAACCATCGCTGAAGACTGCGGAGTTTAAAGCCGCAAAGTAGTTATCTGCAACTGGAACCACACTACCCAGGTACTTCTTCACTAGTTCTGGGTATTCCTGCAATGCTTCGGAAATAGAGCAGAAAATTACTCCTTCCTTGGCTAGCTTTTCCTTGAAGGTGGTGGCGACGGAAACACTATCGAAAATGGCATCTACAGCGACATTTGCCAGTCGCTTCTGTTCTGATAAAGGAATGCCTAATTTTTCAAAGGTTTCCAAAAGGGTAGGATCTACTTCTTCCAAGCTTTGCTTCTTAGCTTTTTGCTTGGGTGCTGAGTAATAGATAATATTTTGATAATCAATCGGTGGATACTTGACACTAGGCCAAGTTGGTTCTGTCATTTTTTGCCACTGGCGGTAAGCTCGCAAGCGAAATTCCAACATAAACTCCGGCTCGTTCTTCTTCGCGGAGATCATGCGGATGATGTCCTCATTTAGTCCACGAGGAATAGTGTCTGCCTCGATATTTGTAACGAAGCCGTATTTGTAGGGCTGGTTGACTAAAGTTTTGACAGTGGCACTCATTGCTAATAATCTCTCGTGTTCGCAAAATCAATCTCTTTAAGGATGGAAGACGGGTTATTGCTGGGCAATTCCCATATCGTGTTACCAACTGGTCACACGGCTGTTAGAATAAGGATAACTACTAAAACAACAGCTATGTTGTTTAACACATCTTCATTTTAAGCTAGATTAACAACAATATTGTTGTCAAAGTGAAATTTTCTAATAAAATTTTGGGACGATGATGGCGACTATCCACCAGTCCTCAACTAAACAAGATATACTCCAGTATCTCCACAAACACATCCAAGCAACGGCTTTGGAACTTGCCACCGCTTTAGAGATTAGTCCTCAAGCGATTCGTCGTCATCTCAAAGACTTGGAGGCAGAGCAGTTAATTGTCTATTCATCAGTGCAAGTGGGAATGGGACGTCCCCAGCACGTCTATAAATTAAGTAGTAAGGGAAGCGATCGCTTACGTGGAGAATACGCTGACAGCTATGGCGAGTTTGCCGTTTCTTTACTAGATGCTTTAGCAGAAACGGTAGGACACGACCAAGTAAGTACAATTTTAAAAAAACAATGGCAGCGTAAAGCGCAGGAATATCGAGAACGCTTGGGTAACGGCTCGTTAAGCGATCGCGTTGCAACCTTAGTAGAATTGAGAAAAGCTGAAGGCTACATGGCTGAGTGCCACCCTACAGATACCTCTAACAGTCGCGATCGCTTTATCATCACTGAGCATAACTGCGCAATTTCCAACGTTGCAGAGTCTTTCCCCAGTGTTTGTGTTCACGAATTAGAAATGTTTGCCGCTGTTTTGCCAGATTGCACAGTAGAACGTACTCACTGGATAATTAACGGTGAGCATCGTTGCGGATATTTAGTACAAGCAAGAAAAAATAGACTTAATGAATAAATAACTGAATTTTTACTATCACTCTATGGCATAGATAATTGGTAATTGGTAATTGGTTTTACGAATTGGGAATAATTTATGAAGCCATTACCTATTCACGATTTTAAACTGATGAGTTTTAGATTTGGTTATGAATTTTCCACCAACACAACCGTCAGAGCAATTTTTAACTTCGGAAGAGTCAGCAAAAGTAGATGCTGCTTTGCTTTCTTCACCAGAAAAGTTTTTAACGAGATTGACGATTTCATCACTCAAACTTTTGAAGCACATTGCTACTGAGCACAATGTTGCAATTGAAGATTTAACATCAGAGCAAGTAATTGCTTGGTTTGAGAAAGACGGCAAGACTAGACGGGAGAAGGGTATAGAAGCAGCATATTTAAAATGGTGAGTAGTGATTAGATCATAGTAGTTAATGGCTAATAGTTAATTATGAATTGCCATTAACTATTCATAAAAAAATGCACCTTTTCTCAGGTGCTAAAGCAAGTAGTGTCCTTAAATTTTGTAGACTAAATTTTATCTGTAGTTCTCTGCATTGCGCGGACTGCGAGCACCAACAACGGCTCCGATCATTGAGGCAAGTAAACCTAACAAGGAACCAAATACAAACCACCACAACGATCTACGAAAAGATTCTGCAACCTCACGAGCTTGTTGGGCAGTAAGGTTAGGTACATTTTGCGGTACAGCCGCACCACCCGGTTGTTGAACTTGGTTAAGAACTTCCGCTGCATTAGAAGCAGCAACTCCAAAAGCACCTGTTACACCACTTGCAAATAACCAAGAGCTAACTGCTAAAGTTGTTGCCCAGAGAATAGCACCATTGAGAAGGGCTGTATTGCGGTTCATAGGGCCACAAGCACGGGCTGTTACCCAACCACCAGTAAATAGAGAAATTAACAAAGCAATAGTTGACCAAATCCCCACATTACCGGCAACATTAGGTGCAATTGTTCTTGGTCTACCTGAAGCTTCTATTGCGCCTGCGCCTAAGGCACCAATAATGGCGCTCAAAATTAGCTGAGTAGCTATAGCAACTAATAAGCCAGAAATAATAGGCCCCCAACGAACGCGATCGTGGTAATCAACAACTCTACTGGGTACTGCAGGTTCATTAATAACATCGTCACCTACACGGTTCACATAAGACATAAGCTATAGTCTCCTGACTCTTTTTCTTGAAGATTTTCGGTATTTTTATGCTTATCTTAAAATTAAATTGCTATCTCTAAATTTGAATATCTATCAATAGAAAGAGTTACTCTCTCTATCTTTAGCAATAAAACTTATATTCCTTTTATGACATTTGATATAGACTGAATCTTGAAGAATGCAATGTTAAGTGTGTTAATAATTTCTATGCTTGGAAATATTAAAAAAGGTAAATTAAATAATTATACAGTTTGTCAAAATAAGTTTCAAAATGCATGACATTATGAAGCTATTTGATAGCAATGTATATGAAAATATAATAATTTTGATAAATGTCAGCTGAATAATTAGTAAGTTCTAAATTTTCTGAGGCTAAAGTTCAAAAAAAATATTAATACCAATCTTCTGGGTAGTGATGTTTAACTTTTTTTGGCTAACTATGAAAACTGGTATTAATACTAAACCAATCTTGCTGACTAGCGTACCTTAACTGCAGTACCTGTAGCGGTAATTAATAAAAGAACACCCGATTGATCGACATTGATTGTACCAGTGTCAATTTCAATACCAATTACAGCATCTGCGCCTAGCCGCAGTGCCCGTTGCTCTAATTCTGCTAGTGCTTTCCTTTGACCTTCTTCAAACAGACGCTCATAGCTACCAGTACGTCCTCCAATAATATCTCTCAAGCCAGCAAAAAAATCCCTTAGAAAATTGCTGCCATAAACAACTTCGGCCGTAACAATACCTAAGTATGATTCAACTATAACACCTTGAATGACATCAGTAGTAGTTAAAATCATAGATTTCCCTTAAAAACGCAACTATCAACTTATGTTAATTTAAAATCAATATATGTAAGAGAGATGCAATAGAGTTTTGATTTGCATCAGTATCTTGTTCGAGGGTGAGTTTATATTATTCAGATAAAACATAGAAGTTAAGAACTAAAAACTAAGTAGCTAAACACGCAAACATTGATATATTACGTGTTTTTTCATAAAGTTATTTGCTCCTATTTTTTTGATAAGCTCTATATTATATCCATCAAAAGACTGTAGTAGTGGTAAATCTACACAATCTTAGCGTCTACCATCTCTGCCTTTTATGGAGAATGTTGAATCATATATAATTATTTTTCTTTCAAAATTTACAACCCTAATCAAAAGTTGTAGTTTGAGATTGTGTATCGGTGATAAGTAGGCGGACACAATTAAATGTAAAATACCAATTTCTAGACAGTAAATAGAAACATTCTTTTACCTTTTACCTACTAACGGATATGTTACTTTTGAGTCTCCTGCTCTTTAACCTTTGACTTCTACCGATCACTTCATTAAATCATTCCTATAGGTAATGATTTGTAACTAATGAAGATAGTAGTATCAAAAAGAACTAAGTATATATAGTATTCACCGCAGTCTATTAATCCTAGATTGCTATAAATCTTTGGTAAAAGTTAATTAATAGAGTTTGCAAAGCTGAAGATTTTTGTTTTAATGGACAAGCAATCACGGAAACTTTATAAATGTTGCATGAAGACCAGGGTATTTTGCTGTGTACAGACAAACACCACTCTTAATTAAAGTTTTCTTAATAGGAAGCATTGCTGCAATAATGTCTTTTCCTGCTCAAGCTCAAGTTTTGCTTGCACAAAGCCAAAGTAGCGCACAAGTAAAGGAACTTTTGCAAGAAGGGCGTAGTTTGGTGCAAGCTGGTGATTATAATCGGGCGATCGCAGTCTATCAGCAAGCAGCAGAATTAGAGCCAAAAAATGCATCTATTTATTCTGGCATTGGTTATTTATATGCATTGCAAGGAAATTATTCGACAGCTTTAAACTTTTACCGCCGTGCGACTGCCCTCAATCCTAATAATAGTGATTATCAATACGCTCTTGGTTACGTTAGTGGCAACTTAGGAGATAATGCTAGAGCAAAAGAAGCTTATCGTCGGGCGATACAACTTAACCGTAGTAATGTCAATGCCTACGTAGGATTAGCAACTATCCTGCTACGGCTGGGAGACTACAAAAGTGCCCAGTGGGCATACGATGAAGCAGTGAAGCTCGCTCCTAAAAATCCTCAAGTGTTTGAATTGCGGGGAACAATGTTGAAAAAGCAGGGTAAAGCTAAAGAAGCGATCGCTATTTTTAGAAAAGCACGCGATTTGTACGAGCAGCAGGGTAAATATGACAGTGTGAGTAGAATAGAAGCTACATTGCGCGAGTTAGGAGTATGAATTAATTTAAATGGCGTCTTGGTGGCTATAGCAAGTTATCTAATCACTCCCTCTGAAACGACTTTAATAAATCTTAAGACATTGTATTTTACTGTTATTGGATACCTAACCATTCATATCATGGCTCACATTGGCTGCATGATAAATTAATTAGCGCGATCATTCTTGTGGCTACCCACCAAAAAAACAAAAAACACCCCCTCTACACATACGAGAGGGGGATTAAGGGGGAGTAAGGTGCCTATGCGCTCTAAAAAGCGTCCTGCAACTCATAAAAGTCAGGTGACACGTAATCCTTACGCAAAGGCCAACCAACCCAATCTTCTGGCATTAAAATACGCTTCAAATCCGGGTGCCCTTCGTAAATTATCCCGAACATATCGTAGGATTCGCGCTCTTGCCAGTCAGCCGTCTTCCAGATCCAGTAGACTGAAGGCACTCTTGGGTTTTCTCTAGGCAAGAAAACTTTTATACGTACCTCTTCTGGCTTATCAGCATTATCACTGACCTTAACCAAGTGGTACATACTGACTAAATCCTGTCCAGGCCCCAGATCTATACCGCATTGACACTGGAGATAATTAAACCCGTAAGCATAAAGAGCGGTACAAATTGGCAACAGGAAATCAGGTTCTACCTTAATGATCTCTACCCCATTTACATCAGGTGTTAAAGCCTCATTGGCAAAACCATTTTCCATCAACCACTGAGAAGTTTTGCCTGCTTTGACTAAAGATTGTTCTTCTGCTGGTACTGGTTTTGATTCTTCAGCCACGATTTGCCTCCTCCTTCTTCGCAGTCAACAGAGCAGGAGGTACAGGCAGCCCTATTGCTTCTGTTAATTCCTTTGGTGGTGTAACGCGGGTATCAGAAAGCAAATATTGACCAGTGTGGACTTGGGGTACTGACTTCATGTTATGAGTCGTGCTGTAATAACGATGGGTTTGTTTGATTACACCCCGCTCTTGCATCGAATCATTAGCTATTTTCTTCCGCAACTTGATAATTGCATCAATAATTGCTTCTGGACGTGGTGGACAACCGGGTAAGTACACATCAACTGGAATCAGTTTATCGACTCCACGCACTGCTGTAGGGGAATCTACGCTGAACATCCCACCAGTGATTGTACAAGCCCCCATCGCAATCACGTACTTTGGTTCGGGCATTTGTTCATAAAGACGCACCAGTTGAGGAGCCATCTTCATCGTGATTGTACCTGCTGTAATAATCAAATCAGCTTGGCGGGGGCTAGAACGGGGAATTAGTCCGAAGCGGTCAAAGTCAAACCGGGAACCAATCAAAGCAGCAAACTCAATGAAGCAGCAAGCAGTACCAAACAGTAAAGGCCAAAGACTAGAAAGTCGTGCCCAGTTGTAGAGATCGTCAACAGTTGTCAAAATGACATTTTCTGACAACTCTTGAGTAACTGTCGGACGCCCAATTGGGCTGAGAATGCGCTCCTTTTGCTGTTGTTCCACATCTTTCGCTGTTAAATTAGCATCTAAGACCATTCCAATGCTCCTTTACGCCATGCATAAACTAGGGCAACTACAAGAATTGCGATAAAAATTAGTGCTTCAATAAATGCCAGTAAGCCCAGACGGTGGAAAGCAACTGCCCAAGGGTATAAGAACACTGTCTCCACATCAAATACAACGAATACCAGGGCAAACATATAGTAGCGGATATTGAACTGAATCCAGGCTCCGCCAATAGGTTCCATACCGGATTCGTAAGTAGTGCGCCGTTCTGGGTTGCGACCGCTAGGTCGCAGGAGCTTGGACGCAGATAGAGCTAAGGCAGGCACTAGGCTACAGATAATTAAGAAGCCTAGAAGGTACTCGTAACCGCTAAGGACAAACACAATGAATATCTACCGCTATATAGTGCAAATAACTCTGTTACCTTCTTTTACATTATATCGATTTGACTATTCTGAAATTTGGAAAACAGACCAGAGGTAATTTGATTCCTTTTTGTCAGTGATAGAAAAACCTAACAGTTATGTCATAATTTTTAACGTAAGTTTAAGCTTTGACCCTCACCCATGCTACGGCTATGAGCGACCAAGCTGTTGAAAATCCAGTTTTAGACCGCTACGAGTGTCGTGCCTGCGGTTACGTCTACGAACCGAGTAAAGGAGATGAAAAAAATGACATTCTCCCAGGTACACCTTTTGCAGAGCTGCCCTTAACTTGGCGCTGTCCGGTTTGTGGTGCAAAGAAAAACGCTTTCACCAATATCGGCCCTGCGGGTAAGGCTTCTGGCTTCCAAGAAAATCTCGGTTATGGTTTGGGTGTCAATAATCTGACACCAACTCAAAAAAGTCTTTTGATTTTTGGTGCTTTGGCTCTTGCTTTCTTATTTTTCATGAGTCTTTATGGCTTACAATAAGCCGCACTTTTAAGAGTGTAGGTAGGGTAATACCCTGCCTACAGCAAATCTTAGACAAATTAACAAAAAACTAATAAATACAAAAATGCGCTCAAAAGTGAGAATCTGGCAACGAATATTTGCCTTGTTTGCTGTTGTTTTAATGTGTGTCGGTTGTAGTAACGTTCCTTCCACAAGTTACAACCCTTGGGAAGTGATTTCCCTACCGACAGAAGCAAAACTACTGGATATAGCCTTTACTGACAATCCTAAACACGGCTATTTAGTAGGCAGTAACGCTACACTTTTGGAAACCAAAGATGGTGGCAATACCTGGCAACCAATAACATTACAGCTAGATGACAACAAGTATCGCTTTAACTCCGTCAGTTTTGCTGGCAAGGAAGGATGGATTGTCGGTGAACCTTCGCTGGTACTACACAGCACTGATGAAGGTAATTCTTGGTCACGCATTCCTTTGAGTGAAAAGTTGCCAGGTAATCCGATAAATGTTTTAGCGCTAGGAGCAAAAACAGCTGAAATGGCTACCGATGTAGGAGCAATATACAAAACTACAGATGGGGGTCAAAACTGGAAAGCACAGGTGGAAGAAGCCGTCGGTGTAGTGCGAAATATGGAACGTTCTGCTGATGGCAAATACGTTGCTGTTTCTGCTAAAGGTAACTTTTATTCGACTTGGGAGCCGGGTATAAATGCTTGGGTACCCCATAACCGCAATAGTTCCCGACGAGTCGAAAATATGGGCTTTACAGAAAACGGGCAAATGTGGATGCTAGCACGGGGAGGACAGGTACAATTTAGCGATCCTGCTAACCCTGACAAATGGTTGGAAGTACAATATCCAGAAGTGTCTACTAGTTGGGGTTTGCTTGATTTGGCATATCGCACACCTGAGGAAGTTTGGATCAGCGGTGGCAGTGCTAATTTGCTACGCAGTCCTGATGGTGGCAAAACTTGGGAAAAAGACCGTGATGTTGAAAATGTGCCTGCTAATTTTTACAAAATAGTTTTCTTATCACCAGAACAAGGATTTGTAATTGGCGATCGCGGAATTTTGCTCAAATACCAACCTAATATTGCCCCTGATGCCAAATCAGAAGCAGCTTAGGTAACAAAACAGGTATTAACTCCTATTTATGAGAAAGAAGTTGCAAGTTGTAACTCTTTCTTAACTTTGTAGGATAATAAATTAATTAACAATAGATGATGGAGGTAGGGATCTAAATGTCAGGTAGTACTGGAGAACGTCCGTTTTCGGATATTATTACCAGCGTTCGTTATTGGGTGATTCACAGCATCACCATTCCTGCCTTATTTATCGCAGGTTGGTTATTTGTGAGTACAGGCTTGGCGTATGATGTATTTGGCACACCTCGGCCAAACGAGTATTACACCCAAGAACGGCAAGAATTGCCGATTGTGAATAACCGTTTTGATGCAAAACAACAAGTCGAAGAATTTATTGCAAAGTAGTTTGAAATTATGACTAGCGGCAGCAACGTTAACCAACCAGTACAATATCCAATTTTTACCGTCAGATGGCTGGCAGTTCACACCCTAGCTGTGCCTACTGTATTCTTTTTGGGCGCGATCGCCGCAATGCAGTTTATTCAACGCTAGGAGATAAGAATGGAAAGAAACACCAACCCTAATAATCAGCCGGTTGAATTAAACCGGACATCTTTATACCTGGGACTGCTACTAGTTTTTGTTCTGGGGATTTTGTTTTCCAGTTACTTCTTTAACTAACTGGAAGCATAGGTATTAATTTTTGTTTATTTAACCTGCGTTGATTTTTTTGTTTAGGGAGGAGAATACAGTGTCTGAAAGTGGGAGAATTCCTTTGTGGATTGTTGCGACAATCGCGGGCTTAGGTGTAATTACGGTTGTAGGCATTTTCTTCTATGGAGCTTACGCCGGACTTGGTTCATCTGTTTAAGATTGGCATGAGCCGCATAACAACGGTCTCAAATTTTCTAGCACTGGTTTAGAAATCAGTATTTAAAAAACCGCCTATCTCATGGAGACGGGCGGTATTATTTTGAGATTGTTGTGAGTAGGGGAGGCAGCGCGCCCTTAGAGGTTAAGAGGAGCTTTCGGATTCTCCGGCTCCGCTCCGTTGTAGCGACTGCCGTGCGGGTTTTTTTAATGACTTTTAGTTTAAACCCGCCCGTACAGTAGGTAGTAGTTAGTAAGTAGTAGGTAGTTATTTACCACTATCCACTATCCACTATCCAAATTTAGACAAGATCTTCGCGTTCAATGTACACAAACAAAAACGCCATTGCTACAAATGGAAAAACTAGACCTGTCAGGGGAACGAAAATAGAAGGCAAAAATGAAGCAGCCATAGTAAATAATTCCTGTTGAAATCACACTACGATTCAAAATGAGCTTACTGCAAATCCAGCCTAATTTTGTAAATTCTAAAGATTTTTAACACTGTGAGACCTTATGTAAACAGCTATTTAACATTTCTGGCTAGCAGTTCTTACACAAGCATCCTATAAACCCAGCATTTCATCTTGCTGCAAACTAAGCAAGTCTTCTGGAATCACAGTCCGCATAATAGTGGCTTTGTGGCTTTCCTGTTTGGTTGCCATATCTACGGCGATCGCTTCTAAGCAAATTTCCAAACAGCCAAAAGGAATCTGGATTATAGTAATAACTTCCAATCCTCCCGAAGAGTTGGGCTGTAAATTCGTGAGCAAACGTGGCCCTTCTAACAGCCACCGCATTTGGCAATCCTCTATCCATAATTTAACTGCAATGCCAGGACGCCTACAAGGCACTTGGATGCGTATCCTCACAGACTTGCCACAGATTAATTCACCTTCTGGTAAATGCAGTTGCGGAATTGGTAATGGCTGTGCGATCGCTCCAGTCATTGGTAGAGCAATTGATATATTTGGCAAACATTGCTTTTCCTCGCTAGCAGAGCTACTGTCTTTTGCTTCAACTTCCACTTTGCTGTATGTATCATCTACAACAATTTCTTTTGTCAACCACACTGGTGGTGTCTTGGCATGACGAAGAGGCGGTAGTTGATATAAGGGGGAAGCAACAAAAGGAGGTGGTGGAGGGAAAGGAAGGGAAATCGTAAGGGGTTTTTCTTCATCTTCCTCCGGTTTTATATCTAAGTCTGAGGTGATGTACAAATTGGTATCTTCAAGTAGATATTCAGGATTAAAAGTAAATGGAGATTGTTCCTGAGGTATCTCTTCTGGAGTGGGAGTGTGAGTATTGTAGTCTTCATATTCGACGTCGATGGGTTCGGATAAAGAGTATCCGTGATTGTACATCCACTTCACAATCAAGGGAGAGATATAGGGATTTGGTTGCACTGTTAATAAATGTGAGCTTGATGGGATAACTAA
The DNA here is from genome assembly GCF_000317285.1 of Chlorogloeopsis fritschii PCC 6912. Classification (GTDB taxonomy): domain Bacteria; phylum Cyanobacteriota; class Cyanobacteriia; order Cyanobacteriales; family Nostocaceae; genus Chlorogloeopsis; species Chlorogloeopsis fritschii. The sequence goes on from NZ_AJLN01000077.1 coordinate 27,810, forward strand.
TGCAACAGACTCTTCAAAAGAGTCATCCTCGTATTCTGCACCTTGATCTGTAACTGATTGAGCTATATCTTCATCAGGTGTTGTGGTTATGCCTTGATGTTCACATTCCTTACAAATGTACAAGTCCAATGCTTCCCCATCATAACAAATGTCTTCTTTTTGCTCTTGTGGCAAGTTTTTGACTCGTTTTAAAAATGGAAAAGTAGTATCTATCCTTGCTACTTGCTCAACAATGGTAGGAGTACCTTCTTGCTCAAAATCCTGCAATTGTACTGTAGATGAGGAAACATCGGCACTAATGTTATTATTTAGACTATTAAGTTGTGGAAGATTTGGTAATTGTGGCGAACGGCAAGCTCCTGAATTCTCAGATGAAAGTGGCTTTAGGCGCGGTGGGAGAGATATTTTTGGGGCGGGATGGGCTGGTAAAGATTGAGTAATTTTTTTAGATTTGACGATATTGAAAAGTTCTAAATTTAGCTTTGCAGCTGACTCTGACGATTTAGTTTTGATAGGTGGCGTTGATGGTATTTGAGCTTGCTCTTGCCAGACTTCTGGTTCGTTTTTGTTGGCTAGGGTGCCCAAAGCCAATAATTCTGTAATATCTGCTGTAATTGTAAAAGACTGACTGCCTAATAATATTGCTTCCGTGTCAGGATTGAGCGTGCCATACAAGCTGATGTTACCCAAAATGAGTTTGGATTCGCACTCAGCCGGAATTTCAATTGAGCAGCTAATGGAAAATGGCAGTAACTTTTCGCCTAAGTTTTGTAGTACCTGACGACTTAATATTTCCAAACCCTGAGGTGAGCGCAATTCGATTCGCACCTCTTTTGTGCAGATGCTTGGTAGATTGGTCGTTTCTTTTGGTTGTACGTATCCATTGAGACTAAGTGCTTGTCCCCAATTACCAATGTAGGTTTCTTCTTCCAGAATTATTTGTAGTGGTAGATCTGTAAAAACTAGAGGATAATTCTCAGTCCTTTCATCTTCTAGAAGAGTTGCTGAATTAGGTAAAGCTAAATCTATCAGATTTTGTAAAATCTGCTGTGCTGTTTCTGCTTTGAGCCATACGGGACTTATAGGCTGATCGATAATTGTATCTTCAGTGCTACTCTTCGTTTTTTTGAAAATTGCAGAGTTTTCCCCATTTTCAGGGCGCTCCCAAGGCGCTACCCCTAGCTTTCTTGTCTCCCCATCTATTACCTGGGGTGAAACTTGCAATTGAACGCTATATTGCCAGGGTTTACCAAGCAAATCCGACATTAAATCGCCGCAACATTGCAAATCCCATATGCCTGGCTTGAGGTGGGTAAAAGGAATTACCGCCATTAAACCTTCTGCGTTAGTGCGGCGCGATCGCTTATGAACGCGTCGTTTTGGTGGTACTTCTGCACGATCAGTTGAGGAGTGAGTTATCCGCACTTCCACATCTGTATTGGTAAGGTTGGAGCGAGCCACAACTCTATACCTACCTTCCAAAATATCTAGTTTTGGCGATTCCAGGAGATGCCAAGAGCGATCGCCCTGTTTCTGTATCAGAAATTGCCAGTTTTCCATCGTAATAGATGCCCAGACTGTAAAGCCGTTGTTGTCATTATTCCCCGATCTTGCTTGCCAGTTTACCTCAGCAAATTGTAATTTTATAACTTGATATGCTGTTTCAATTCAAACACTAGACTTGAAAAGGCAGAAGGGAAGTTAGGTAATAGGGGATAGGGAACAGGAGACAGATGAGTTTAATTTTCCTATTCCCTGTAACCTGTACCCTGTTCCCTGCTCTGTTGTACGCAGCTTATGAAGGCTATGTATATATTGTGCAATACAAAAAATTTGGGTGGAGAAACCTCAACCCAAAATATCTCGACTTATATATCTGAGTCATTAAACTATGTAGTGACTGCGATAGTAGGCCAAAATCTGTTCAATCCTTTGTCGGCTTTGGGAACTGAAATCAGAAGGCCACGATATCCACAAGCCACCGATTTGACTTTGGCTATAATCAAACTCTTGGGAAGATTGGGGAATTAAACTCACTTCTACCCCTTCGACTTGACGTAAATGCGCTGCTATCTCTCGATAGACTGCCAAAGGTAAACCAGTAAATTCAATTTTTTCTTTTGTCTCCATATTTACGAAGATCCAATCGCAAGTGGGTTTTGAGTTGGTGATGTTTCCAAAACAGTATTTGGGACAACTGCTGTTGTCGTCGCTGCGGCTGGACTACCCGCAGGCGCTTCTCCAACCATTTTGGCAACTTCTATACCATATTGTTCCAGAATAACGATCGGCTCTAAACCTTCATTCATTTCAATACGTTTGATCAGTACTCCGTTCGCCAATCTTTGTCCTGGCTGCACGTAACGACTCGTTGGTTCGTTTGGTACTTTAATAATTGCTTGGGGTTGATTGCCAAGCAAGACTACACCACTCACAAAAACTGCTTTTGCTAAGTCAGGTTGTGGAGAGGGAGGCAACGCAGCTTTTAGTTTCTGATCGGGGATAACCTGCGGTAACACACGAGGCAAAACAGAAATTAAACTGGGATTGCGATTAGTTTTGGTGTTTGATGCGTTTAACTTAGCGGTATTTGGTGAATTTATCTTGGCAGATATAACCGCACTGCGTTTTTGTGGTGTTCTTGCTACTGTTACCACCGCTGGTAAAGGTGGTAATAAAGGCACAGGTTTCAATTTGGTGCTCGGATCTGATAGTCCTTGGGGATATTGCTTAACAAGTTGCTCAAATGGATCGCTCCGTCCTTTGGAGACGAAATTGATCCTTTCTGTTGGATTTGTTGGTTGAATTAAGCTAGGACTTGCTTGTGCAACTAATGAACTTTCTTTGGCTGGCACCACTGGGTTGTTAAACTTTTGTGCCTGCGGTTGCTGAGTTTGTGCTGGTGGGTTACTCGGCTGTGGGGTATTAGTCGCTTGTTGTTCTCCTTCCGAACCACAGGAAGCGATCGCCAAAGACACAATAGCTGCAGCAAAAATTATTGAATTTCTGTGCATTAACCTTTCTCTATAGCTACAGGTATATTTGCTTATCGAAGTCAACATACTGGAAATTTTTATCAAAGGCTAAATCTTATACCTTTATAACCTAATTTTTCGGTTGTCAAAGTATTTTTTTACACTTCATTTTCCAGCAAAACTATTTTTTAGATGCGGCTGTCAGTTACTCTTCAGGCCCGCCCATTAACTGTTTCAGCAAGTCCAGTCCTTTTTTAACTCTACGAGAAACAGTGACAACACTGATACCTAGCTGTTCTGCTACTTGTTTTTGCGTTAAATCGTGTAAAAAAACAAACTCTAAAACTTCACGAGTACGCTTTTCTACCTTCACTAGAGCTTGTTGCAAGCGAATTTGATCTTCTTGTGCCAACTGAAAGCTACGGTAGTGGAGATCTGGTACTAGTTCACCCAAGCTGGTAGATCCCTCTTCTCCATCTTGTACTGGTACATCCAAGCTCAGAGGAGCGCGATTAATCCATGCTAATTTAATTTCTTGCCATTCTTGGGAGGAAATTTCCAGTGCTGCTGCTAGCTCTGAATCGGTTGGTTGGCGATTGTATTTTTCCCGTAGAGAACGCGAAACTCCGATCGCCTGTTGTTGCAAAGCTAAGTAGCGTCTGGGGATACGTACCGTTACACCTTTATCTCGTAGATAATGTTGAATTTCACCGCGAATGTAAGGAATAGCAAAGGAACTGAAAGCATGGCCTTTAGATATTTCAAATCTTTCAATCGCCCGAATTAAACCCAGACAACCGACTTGAAGCAAGTCTTCATAGCTTTCTTGGCATTGATTTATCCAATAGTGAGCTTCTTTTCTCACCAATCCAAAATTCAGTTTTACAAGTTGATTGCGAACAACTGCTGATTGAGATTGCTGATATTCTCGCAACAACTGCAAAATTTCATGTTTCAGTTCGTAGGTGACTGTAGTTGGCATAGTACCGTGTTTCTGTGTCAAACAAACTGCAATTGGTATGTGTGTTTGTAAACGCAAACAAAATTTTTGATATCAAAGGAAACTTCGGTATGCAAAATTTGGCTAGTTTCTGTTAAACAAGGAAACTAACTCATAGGCAGCACAAGCATTTTCGGTGTACACCGTCAGCTTTACCGAAGGTAACTGAATCTGTTGTCAGATATAGGGATATCTAAAAAACGTATTGCTCTATAAGACAGAGCAACCCTAACAGCAGATCAAAATTCTTGGATGGAAATATCTGCTGTTATTGGTTTATAGTTTTTTCAACACTACTTACAAAAGATATAAAATTTTTTACTAAAACAAAAACCGAAATTGTACTTAATTTAATTAATGTATTGATTAATTTATCGGTTGCTAACAAGATTCCTAATAGTATGCAAGCAAAAATTTTCTCCGTAGATCATTCCTTAATTATACGGAGAAAATTCTAGTACCATAAAGTATTTAAGACTGAGGTTCACTCTAACTAAACTAGTCTTGTTTTTTACTATCCAGTGATTGTTTTTGCTTAGGCACTACCAGTACCTTATCAACACGATTACCATCCATGTCCATGACTTCAAAGCGCATACCCTGCCATTCAAAATGATCTGCTGCTGAGGGAATGCGACCAAGATGAGTAATCACAAAACCACCTAGTGTTTGATAGTTGCCTTGATGTTCTCGCAAATATTCTTCAAGATCGAAAAGTTCAAAAAATTCTTCTACAGATAACATTCCATCCAGTAACCAAGAACCATCCTCCCGTTGTACTGCTTGGGGGTTTTCTAATTCTTCTGCGGAAGGAACATCACCAACAATTTCAATCATCACGTCGTTGAGAGTAACTAATCCCTGAATCACACCATATTCATCAACTACTAGTGCCATGTGAGTGACGGTTTGTTTGAATAATTCCAGGACTTTCAAACCACGAGTACTTTCTGGTACAAATACTGGCGTTCGCAATCCCACCGTCAAATCTAACGGTTCTCCAGTTAAACTGCGGGCTAACAAGTCAGTCACCGGGATCACACCTAAAACATTATCTAGCCCTCCTTGACAAACCGGATACCGGGAATAGGGACTTTCAATCACCTTCTGTCGATTTTCTTCTACAGAATCCTCTAAATCCAACCAGACAATTTCTGGGCGGGGTGTCATAAACGAGCTCACGGGGCGATCGCCAAACCGAAATACTCGCTCTACCATATCTTGTTCTGCTTCTTCAAAGGTTCCCTCTTCTGTACCCTGCTCGATCAAGACTCTAATTTCTTCTTCTGTTACTTGTGGTTCTGTAGATGGTCTAATACCCAAAGCTCGCACAACCGTATCAGTGGAAATACTTAATAAATAAACTAATGGTGAAGTAAGTGTTGCTAAACATTTCATGGGAATAGCAACAATGGAAGCAATTGGCTCTGGTCTATTTAAAGCTATACGCTTGGGTACTAATTCGCCAAGAATCAGCGTCAAATAGGTAATAATTAAGACAGCTATAACGGTAGCGATCGCATCAGCATAGGATGCTAGCCAGGGCATTTGAATCAATATAGGCTCTAATCTCTTGACGATCGTCGATTCGGCAAAGGCACCAGATAAAATACCCAGGAGAGTTATCCCGATTTGAACAGTAGCCAAAAATTGATTTGGGGAAGAGGCTAGTTCAAAGGCAACGCGAGCCTTTTGATCTCCCCGCTCTGCAAGCTGTTGTAGACGAACCTTTCGCGCTGAGACTATAGCCAACTCTGACATGACAAACAGGCTGTTGGCGAGGATGAGTAGGAAAATAATTAGGATTTCAACAGTTGGTGACATTCTTATAAAATTGCCGATGCTATCGGCAAACCATACTTAAACTTTAATCTGAAATTAATATCTAGTATCCAAGATGTTTTTAGAGAATACTCAAAACCTGAAAATACAACTATTAGTCATTTATTCATAGGTGATTGGGATAGAGCACAGTTCGGATATTAGCTATTAGTAGTCGTAATTGTACTAGGGACTTACCTCTTTCAGACAATACTTCTACCATCCTTGACATTTCTAAAATAGTTAAAGTAGGCGCTATGATTATCCATTGCTGCTCAGAACGACTTCCACCTGTTTTTTGAACTTATGGCTTTTTCTTCCATTGTCCGTACTCTAGGGCGATCGCCGCTCACCACAGAGCTTCTTACCAAGCTAAATCGACAACAAGATTTGCATTTAAATGGTATACCCCGGTTGCCAAAAGGCTTGATAGCGTCAAGTTTGGCTCAAACTGAGGGGCAGAATTTGTTTGTGGTTTGTGCAACTTTGGAAGAAGCAGGACGCTTTTCGGCACAGCTAGAGGCGATGGGATGGCAAACTGTGCATTTTTACCCAACTTCCGAAGCCTCTCCCTACGAACCTTTTGATCCTGAGACTGAAATGACTTGGGGACAGATGCAGGTGTTGGCGGATTTAGTCCAAGTGAGGGGACAGGAGATAGGAGACAGGAGACAAATTGCTATTGTCGCTACTCATGCCGCTTTGCAACTGCACCTGCCACCATTAGAAGCTTTCAAACCTTTCTGTCTTACTATTAAGTCTGGTATAGAGTTTGACCTAGATAGTTTTGGCGAAAAAATCACTAGTTTAGGTTACGAGCGGGTTCCTCTGGTAGAAACGGAAGGACAGTGGAGCCGCCGTGGCGATATTGTTGATGTATTTCCAGTGTCTTCTGAGTTGCCAGTGCGCTTGGAGTGGTTTGGTGATGAGATTGAACAAATACGAGAATTTGATCCGTCCACTCAGCGTTCTGCGTTAGATAAGGTTGAGCAGCTGATTCTCACTCCTACGAGCTTTTCCCCTGTAGTTCAATCGGCTTTGGGTGAGGAGGTGCTAGAAACAGTTAAAACTTATCTTTCTGTAGTTGAACAAGAACAGTTTGAAGCAGGCACATCTTTAGAAGGTAGCCGTCGCTTTTTAGGACTTGCTTTTCGCGAACCAGCTTCATTGTTAGATTATTTACCAGAAAATACCCTGATTGCCATTGATGAGCCAGAACAGTGTCACGCTCACAGCGATCGCTGGGTGGAGAATGCTGAGGAGCAGTGGTTAGCTTTGGGCAGTAAGGCAGCAGACGAGGATGGAGGCAGAAGCATCGAACAAGCCTTGATTGCCTTACCAAAAATTCATCGTTGGTTTGATGATTGTTTGGCTGCGTTGGCAGAGTTCAAGAGAGTATACTTATCAGAACTGGCAGAGGAAAATCAAGGTATAAATCTTGCTAGTCGTGGAGTGCCAGCAACGCCCCATTCCTTTGCCAAAATAGCAGAAATACTACGACAAGAACGCGATCGCAATTTTTCTATTTGGTTAATTTCGGCACAACCGAGTCGTTCTGTGTCTCTGTTGCAAGAACATGACTGCCCTGCTCAGTTTATACCTAATCCCCGTGACTATCAAGCGATTGAAAAGCTACAAATTAATCACGTACCTATTGCCTTAAAATATTCCGGTATGGCAGAGTTAGAAGGTTTTATTCTGCCTACATTCCGTATTGTTATTATTACTGACCGTGAATTTTACGGGCAACATAGCCTCGCGACTTTTAGCTATGTCCGCAAGCGCAGAAAAGCTACTTCTAAACAAGTAGATCCTAATAAGCTTCGCCCTGGCGACTTTGTTGTCCACAGAAACCACGGTGTAGGTAAATTCCTCAAACTAGAAAGTCTGACAATTAACCACGAAACCCGTGAGTACTTGGTAGTGCAATATGCCGATGGTTTGCTGCGGGTAGCAGCCGATCAAGTGGGTGCGCTGTCGCGGTTTCGGACAACGACTCAGAAGCCGCCAGAACTCAATAAAATGACTGGCAAAGCTTGGGAAAACACCAAGAATAAAGTCCGCAGAGCAATTAAGAAATTGGCGGTGGACTTGCTAAAGTTGTACGCAGCGCGATCACAACAAAAAGGTTTTGCCTTTCCAACAGATATGCCTTGGCAGCAGGAACTTGAAGACTCGTTCCCTTACCAACCTACAACCGATCAACTCAAGGCTGTACAAGATGTCAAACGGGATATGGAAAGCGATCGCCCGATGGATCGCTTAGTCTGTGGCGACGTTGGTTTTGGTAAAACTGAAGTAGCTATTCGCGCTATCTTTAAAGCTGTCACCGCCGGAAAACAGGTTGCACTCCTTGCACCTACTACCATCCTAACGCAACAACACTATCACACCCTCAAAGAACGCTTTGCCCCCTACCCGATTAACGTTGGGTTACTCAACCGCTTCCGCACTCCCCAAGAACGCCGCGAAATTCAAAAACGACTGGCAACGGGTGAGTTAGATATCGTTGTAGGTACGCACCAACTTTTGGGTAAAGAAGTTACTTTCAAAGAATTAGGGCTTTTGGTGGTGGATGAAGAACAGCGGTTTGGGGTGAACCAAAAAGAGAAAATTAAAACCCTCAAAACTCAGATTGATGTACTCACTCTCTCCGCTACCCCGATTCCCCGGACATTGTATATGTCTTTGTCAGGTATTCGGGAAATGAGTTTGATTACCACACCACCTCCATCCCGCCGTCCAATTAAAACCCATCTGGCAGCGATGAATTCCGAAAGTATCCGCAGCGCAATTCGTCAGGAAATTGACAGAGGCGGACAAATTTTCTACGTAGTTCCACGGGTGGAAGGAATTGAAGAGACAGCAGGTAGCTTGCGGGAGATGATACCGGGAGCGAGAATAGCGATCGCCCACGGACAAATGGATGAAAGCGAGTTAGAAGCAACGATGCTCTCTTTCAGCAGTGGTGAAGCAGATATCCTTGTCTGTACCACGATTATTGAATCTGGTTTGGATATTCCGCGAGTTAACACTATTTTGATTGAAGATGCTCACCGCTTTGGTTTAGCACAGTTATATCAATTGCGGGGACGTGTAGGACGTGCAGGTATCCAGGCTCATGCTTGGCTATTTTATCCAAAGCAAAGAACATTATCCGATGCAGCACGGCAACGCTTGCGGGCGATTCAGGAATTTACTCAATTGGGTTCTGGGTATCAATTAGCAATGCGCGATATGGAAATTCGCGGAGTTGGTAACTTGTTAGGAGCGGAACAATCCGGTCAGATGGATGTAATCGGTTTTGATTTATACATGGAAATGCTGGAAGAAGCGATTCGGGAAATCCGAGGGCAAGAAATTCCCAAAGTTGATGATACTCAGATTGACCTTAACCTTACGGCGTTTATTCCCGCAGATTATATTCCAGATATCGATCAAAAAGTGAGTGCCTACCGGGCGGTGGCGGCTGCCAAGTCTAAAGAAGAACTCAAACAAATTGCTGCCGAGTGGAGCGATCGCTATGGTGCTGTTCCCACACCTGCAAACCAACTATTGCGGGTGATCGAGTTGAAACAGCTAGGGAAAAAGCTAGGCTTCAGCCGAATTAAACCAGAAGCCAAGCAGCACGTTGTGTTAGAAACGCCGATGGAAGAACCAGCTTGGAACTTGTTGGCAGCGAATTTACCAGAAAATCTCAAGTCTCGTTTTGTTTATTCACCTGGAAAAGTCACAGTGCGGGGTTTGGGAGTGTTTAAGGCAGATCAGCAGTTGCAAACTCTGATTGATGCGTTTGAGAAAATGCAGGGTGCGGTTGTGGAGGCGGCGGTTGTTTAAGATTAATTTCTCGTTGCCAGGTTGAACCTGGTAACGAGGGTGGTGGGCTGCCGCCTTCCGATACTACAACTGTGCAAGGGCAGGATAATGCCGTCAAATTAAGGGTTTTATGTCGAGGAGTTAAATCCAACACAAATTGACCAACAGTATCATCTCATCAGCGAGTTTGAGAAATTCACCAGCGAGGTTAATATTCTCGTTGTTGAGTCTAAGAATATTGCCAGCGAGAATAATCATGTCATCATCGAGCTTGGGAGTCTCATCAGCGAGGATAATAACCTCATCGTCGAGTTTGGAAGTCTCGCCAGCAAGATTTACAGTCTCGTTGTTGAGTTTATGAATCTCGTTAGCAAAGATGATAATTTTATCGTTGAGTTTGGGAATCTCATCAGTGAGGATAATCATCTCATCGTCGAGTTTGAGAGCTTCATCAGCGAGGCTTAAAGTCTCGTTGTTGAGTTTTGGAATTTCATCTGTGAGAACAAGAGCTTAATCTTGCAGCTGCATTATTACTTACAGCAATTTTCGGGTAAATGAACCACATCTTTTTTGTCTCACGCAGAGGCGCACCAGGCGCAAAGAGGAATCAAGAGTGTGGTCTAAATAGGTGAAACTTAGTGTAAGCATCACCCTACTGTATTTTTTCAAAGTCTAAAATCTGCAAGTTTAAATAGAAATAGAGCTATATTAATCCTTTATGCAAGTACAATCCCCCAAACGCTACTACACCCCAGAAGAATATCTCGCACTAGAGGAAGCGGCTGAGTATAAAAGTGAATATCGCGACGGAGAAATCGTTCCAATGACAGGAGGAACTACCAATCACAATAAAATTGCTGGTAATTTTTATGCTAACTTGAAGTTTGGCCTAAAAGGGCAAAACTATGATATCTACATTGGTGACGTGCGGTTGTGGATACCCCGTTATCGCCAGTACACTTATCCCGATATCATGGTAATCGAGGGAGAACCCCTTTATACAGGAACGGGTACAACTACTGTAATGAATCCGTTGCTAATTGTTGAGGTATTATCCAAGTCAACTAAAAACTATGACCAAGGTGACAAGTTTCTCTACTATCGGTCAATTCCTGAGTTTAAAGAATATATCTTAATTGACCAAGCAAGATATTATGTCATGCAGTACAGCAAAACTCTTGAAGGAAAATGGTTATTAACTGAATATGAATCCCAAGAAGCTGTTTTGGAATTTAGTTCTATCCGGTTTCAAATTAGTTTGAATGATATTTACGATCGCGTAAATTTTGCAGAGAGTGAAGAGTAAAGTTAAATATTCTGAGGATCTATTCCCTGGGCGCGTAAAATTTCTCGCAATCTAGCCAATTCTTGCTCTGTTTGGTGTAAGCGTTCTTCTGCTTGTTGTGCCCGTAATTTTTCTTGTTCCGCTAATTCTTCAGCAGAAGGTATCAATTGTTGTTCAGGTGTGAAGTAGCGTAATTTCCCTTCATGTACTCCTAAATAAAGTCCTAACTGCTGACTCCACAACTTGCCATCAGGAGTAGGTTGAATTTCTTGATATTGCCCATCTACTAAATGAAATCCCTGAAATTCTAGTGTGACAGGATCAAACCAGAAGTAATCAGGTGTGCGGAAAGTGTCTTGATAAAGTTGTTTTTTAAAGCCTTTGTCAACATCGGCAGTAGAGTTCGATAAAATTTCGATAATTAGATTGGGATACTTGCCGTCTTCTTGCCAGACTACCCAACTTTTACGGTCTTTTTTCTCGGTTCCCAAAACTACAAAAAAATCAGGCCCCCGGAAATACTCTGACTTTTTCTGGTTGGGACTATAATAAACTGTTAGGTTCCCAGAAGCGTAAAAATCTTGACGTTCTCGCCACCAAAGTTTGAGGATACTAATTAATAGTTCAATTTGATCGCGGTGTAAATCGCTTTCCAAAGGGGGTTCATCACTCCATAAATCGCCAGGTGGAAAGGTAACTTCTGCGTCTGAAATTTCAGAAAAGTTGATATCTACAGTACCGACTTCAGACATAGTGGGTAGTATCCTTGCAATTTACACTGATTGTAACAAGCAAAGTTTAACTATTTCCTACCCACTCCAAACACAACTGCCGGAAGCGATCGCCTCTTTGTTCAAAGTTGGCGTATTGATCGAAGCTTGCACAAGCGGGTGATAGCAAAACTACAGCTGCTTGATTATTTTGAGCTAATTCTGCCGCTCTAGGAACAGCTCTGTCCATTGTTTCTACAATTTCATAATTGGTATATCTAAGCTCTTGCAAGCGTTGAGCAAAGGTGGGTGCTGCATCGCCAATCAGTAAAACGGCAGCTGCTTTGGCTTTAATTTGTGCCATCCAGCCAGTATCATCACCAGCTTTTGCTTCACCACCAGCAATTAAAATGACTGGACTTTTAACCGATGCTAATCCAACTTCGGCGGCGTCGTAGTTAGTGGCTTTACTGTCGTTAATAAAATCAATGCCTTGCCAAGTACAAATATGTTCCAAGCGATGAGGAACACCAGGAAACTCACTAATGGCACGAGAAATGGCGGCTGGATCAATTCCTGCTAACCGCGCCGCAGCAACTGACATTAATAAATTTTGCTGATTGTGTTCTCCTACCATTCGCAATGCAGATACTTCGATAATGGCTTCCGGTGTAGATGTTGCAGTTAATTTTTCGACAACCCAACCATCTTCGATGTAAAAACCTTTATCTCCAATCAGGAAATCTTTGCCTTTTATACTTGTCCAATAGGCATCAGGCCAATGACTTAAACCTAATTTATTCAAATATACGTCATCGCCATTAAATACTTGTATTTCTGAGTTACGCAGCAAACTGGCTTTGATATTGTAGTAATTCTCTAATGTTTTGTGGCGACTGAGGTGATCTGGCGTAAAAGTCGTCCATACACCAATACGTGGTGCTAAAGAAGAAGAAGATTCGATTTGATAGCTGCTAATTTCCCCGATTATCCAATCAGGGCGCTTTGGTGCTAAGACTACTTCACAGGCAGCGTAGCCGATATTACCGCACGCTGGTGCATCCAATCCTGCTGTTTGAAAAATTGCAGCAATTAAAGAGGTAGTAGTAGTTTTACCATTGGTGCCAGTAATTGCTACCCAAGGAACTGGTTGTAAATACCGCCAAGCGAGTTCCATTTCCCCGATCGTTTCTATACCCAATTCTCGTGCTTTGACTAATTCGGGAATATCCCAGGGAACACCGGGACTGACAACTATTAATTGTGGTAAATCTGAACTATCTAATTCCAGGGAATACCCTAGTTCAACAGTAATTTGTTCAGTTGCTAATTCTTGTTGTTGTTTTTGCAGGTTGGCAGAGGTGTTGCGATCACTTAGCACCACCTCCCATCCCTGCTGTTTCAACAATCTCGCCGCAGCGACACCGGATTTTCCTAATCCAATAACATGGCCTTTGGGCATAGACTGTAGCAGAAGTCCCTGGTTAAGCAATCCTTATCGTAACGTGTATTGGCACAATTTACACTACCTTTTGATAGATGATGGCTACAAATTTTTTACAACTGCCCCAAAATCCGCCAATACACGGGCGTGGTTACGCAATAAACCAAGTAAGTGTAATCGATTGCGCTTGATCTGGGGATCGGGATCCATCACCAAAACGCTTTCTGCTCCATCAAAAAAGTTACTGACTGTGGGAGCAATTTCTTCTAGCCCTGCTACCAACAGTTGATAATTGCGCGATCGCCCTGCGGTTTGAGTCTGGGGTAACAATTCGACTAAGGCGTTATAAAAGGCTGCTTCTGAAGGCTTTTGGAATAGTTCTGGGCTGACTGCAACCGTTGGATCGAGTTGTTTTGTATCCAAATCTCCTTGGGCTGCCAAACGTGCCGAACGATTGACGGTTTCGTAGATTTTATCTAGGGTGCCGTCATTACGGATTTGTTGTAAGAATAAAGCGCGATCGCGTACATCCAATAAATCTTTTAAGGCTCTTTCTGCGTAATCTCGGTCATTTTCTCCCAAAACAGCATTTACTACGTCATAATCAATCTGTTTTTCTTCTTGTAGTAAGGTGCGGATACGTTGCAGGAAAAATTCTTCCAAAGTCGCAACTAATTCTGTTTTATTTTTATCGCGGGCTGCAACAAAATCTGTAGCTATTTGCTCTAATAACTGTTGCAAATTGATGGACAAATCAGCCGCCCATGTAATGTTAATTACTGCATTAGCTGCCCGACGCAAGGCAAAGGGATCGGAGGAACCTGTGGGAATCATTCCCAAGCCAAAAATACTGACTAATGTATCTAATCTGTCTGCTAAACCGACAACTTGTCCTGTTAAAGTTTGCGGCAAAATATCATCTGCACCCCGTGGTAAATAATGCTCAAAAATTGCTGTTGCTACTGCTTGTGGTTCTCCACTGGCTAAGGCGTATTTTTGTCCCATAATTCCCTGTAATTCAGGAAATTCGTACACCATTTGACTTACTAAATCAGCTTTGCACAATAAAGCAGCACGGTGAATATGATGGCGTTCATCTTCATTTACTTGCAATTGTTCTGCAATTTGCGCGGCAATTTTGGATATTCGCCCTACTTTATCAAGCAGTGAGCCTAAATCTTCTTGGAAAGTCACTTTTGCTAATTGGGGTAAAAAGCTATCCAAGGGATTTTTTAAATCAGCATCATAGAAAAATTTGCCATCAGCTAAACGCGCACGAATAACTCTTTCATTCCCAACAGCAATGATATCTGATTTAGCTGAATCACCATTAGAAATCGTGACAAAATAGGGCAGTAATTCTTTATCTAAAGTAGATGATGATGAAGGATCTAATTTATCGCCTTCTGCCTCCTGCCTACCTTCGGAAGCCGCTCCGCGTCTACTGCCTCCTGCCTTCTTAAAAACAGGAAAATAACGCTGATGATGCACCATCACAGTGGTGATTACCTCTGTTGGTAAATTTAAATATTCTGTTTCAAATTTACCGATAACAGCTGAGGGCCATTCTACAAGGTTAGTAACTTCCTCTAATAAATCTGGGTAAATCTCTGCATACCCATTTAACTTTTGTGCCGACTCTTTGACTTCTTGGGTGATAATCTTTGCCCTTTCTTCAACATTCACAACCACGGATGCCAAACGCATCACAGTCACATAATCAATAGCTTGAGGAATAATCACCGGCTCTGGATGCAAGATGCGATGCCCTCTAGAAATGCGATCGCTCTTGATTGTCTCCGATCCATTCACTAATTCTATCGGCAGCACTGCTTCATCTAATAAAGTTACCAACCAACGAATCGGACGAGAAAAGCGTAAATCTCCGTCGCCCCAGCGCATCAACCGCTTACCTTCTAAACGCGAAATCCACTCTCGCACCAGTTCTGTCAAAATTTCTGCTACACTGCGACCGGAGATGACTTTCCGCACAAATACAAAATCCCCTTTGTCGGTAGCGCGAACTTCTAAAGCATCAAGTTCCACACCTTGCTTTTTGGCAAAACCTTGCGCTGCTGGTGTTGGTGTACCATCTTTAAATGCAGCTTGTGCGGGTGGGCCTTTAATTTCTTCTTCACGATCTGCTTGCTTAGATGGTAAACCTTTAATGAGTACCGCTAGGCGTCTGGGAGTACCGTAAACTTCTACGGCGTCGCTCGTGAGGCTGTTGTCTGCTAAACTTTGGGGAATCAGCGACTTCCACTGGGCTACGGCGCTACTCAAAAAGCTTGCAGGTAGTTCTTCTGTACCAACTTCTAATAAAAATGCCGGCATAGGACAATATTTTCAAGAAAAGCGTGGCTCAACTCATATTAGTCAACTCAAACAGTGTACCGTGCTTGTAACGCAGACGTGTGCGATCGCGCAACTCATTAATTCACAGAGCCAAATCTATGCATAAAATCAATATGGTGTGATTTTCGCAACAAATAATACTAGTGAAAACGGATAGTATTTTTTATCAGTTATTTGCAGAATTTCCCAGTATTTTCTTTGAATTGATTGGACGCTCTCCCAGCGATACTCAAGGTTATCAGTTTCGTTCAGTGGAAATCAAACAAACTGCTTTCCGTATTGATGGAGTATTTCTGCCACCAGAAAATAATCCAGACAAAACAGTGTATTTCTGTGAAGTACAGTTTCAAAAAGAGTGCGGCTCGTTCTCAGCAGGAACCCCTAGTTTCTAGGGATGTATGGCTAAGGTACATTTTGAAAAGTCACCATCAAAATGTATAACTGTTCATTTGATGTAGGTGAGCTAAGTACCCTAGAAAA
>NZ_AJLN01000078.1 GCF_000317285.1 Chlorogloeopsis fritschii PCC 6912
GAATTTCTATATCATCGATTGTTTGCTGAACTGTTCCTATATTTAGACCAGAATCCCTCTACCTACGACTGGTACGCAGTTATTATTTATCCTAGACGCAACTTAGAACCAGACGAAACAAGACTTCATCAGGTTTTGCTAGAAAGTTTAAAAGTGCAGCGCGTTTATCTTGATGAACTTGATCGCTCAACAAACCAGTCTTTGGGTATTGGTGTTGTGAAGTTAGTAGTAGAACCAGAAGAAAGTGCTGCCAGCAGTGCTAGACAACTCATCGCACAAGCAAGGCAAGAAATAGCAGATCGCTTATCTAATCAAGCGATAATAGATTTAATCGAGACAATTATAGTGTACAAATTTCCCCAGTTGAGCCGTCAAGAGGTGGAAGATATGCTGAAATTGAGCGAACTTAAGCAAACTAGAGTTTACCAGGAAGCATTAGAAGAAGGACGACAAGAAGGACGACAAGAAGGACGACAAGAAGGACGACAAGAAGGTCTAAGAGAAGGTAAAATAGCGGCTGTTCCGCTATTGTTAAAAGCGGGAGTAAGTGTAGAAGAAATAGCTCAACAGTTAGGACTTGAAATGGAGACAGTTATGCAAATAGCACAACAACAGTCTTAATTTGAGATGATTAAGTTTAATGAACTCAAGCACATCATCCCTAATCCCTAGTCTAAGCGCTAAAGCACCCCTATTTTCAAGTTAGACGGTCATGTGAAATCCACAACAAGGGAAAGAAATTTCTTTTCTCTAGCCCCTAGCCCCTAGTCTCTAGCCTCTATTTTCAACACAACCTGGCACTACCCCACAGATGTCACTCCGATTAGCTATTTACCAATTCTGTCTCCATTTGTGAATTCAGCAGTGTCCACAACTGCAAATCTGTAAAATCCGGAATTACCATAAATGCACCTTTCTCTCTAAGAACATCGGGGTTGTGGGTAGAGGCAATACCAATAGTGCGAATACCAGCACCAACGGCAGAACGTATACCAGAAGGAGAATCTTCAAGAGCGATCGCATTTTCTGCTGTTATCTCCAGCTTTTTCAATGCAGCTTGGTAGGGTGCGGGGTTGGGTTTACCTGCAATGCAATCTTCTCCCAGCACAACTATATCAAAGGCTTCTTTTAGCCCCAAAACTTCTAACATGAAATATGCATTTAATTTCGGTGCATTGGTAACTAAGGCACGTTTTAGCTGATGTGCCTCTGTCCATGCTAATAATTCTGTAAATCCGGGCAGGGGTTGAATATCTTGTGCTTGTTGGCGGAACATAGCTTCTTTGTCTTCCGCAAATGTTATGCCTGCTTTCGGTGATAATTGCGGCAAGATGTCTTTGATAATTTCAGCATTAGTCTTGCCACTAATCTTGGTTTGATAGAAATGTTCATCTATCTCCAAACCGTAATCTAAAAGCATTTTTCGCCAAGCTTGGTAGTGAATTGGATCGGTGTTGGCGATCGTTCCATCTAAGTCAAAAAGAATTGCTGCCAGCATGGTTTTTACCGTATGTAAAATATTGTTAAGTTTATTTACATAGTTTACACGGTTTTGTCTCCTTAGTAATTGTTTCTGCATTGATGATAAAAAACTATAATTAAGGTTCTGAGTGAAGATAAACTACAAGCATTAGTGCTTGTGGAAGTAGATAAATTTGTCTGCTCATATACGTTTTTTAGTGTCAAACTTTTCTGTAGAAATCAGATGTCAGTTGCCAAAAAATTGTTGAAAGTCAACGATCTAGATGTGCAGATTTATAACTGTGAAGCCGAATTAGCACAGAATGTAGCAAAAATCGCACAAATTTATTTACAGAATGTTCTCCAGCAGAATGGTAGTGCTGCTGTAGTACTAGCAACAGGTAATTCTCAAATCAAATTTCTTGAGAATTTGACTGCATTGGGTGGGATTGATTGGTCAAAAATTACTTGTTTTCATTTGGATGAGTATTTAGGAATTTCTGCAGAGCATCCTGCTAGTTTTCGATATTATCTACGAGAACGTGTCGAAAAACTAGTAAAACCTAAGGAATTCCATTATATAAAAGGTGATACATTAGAACCTTTAATGGAATGCGATCGCTATACTAAATTATTGCAAGCACAACCCATTGATTTATGTTGTCTAGGTGTGGGAGAAAATGGGCATCTTGCTTTCAACGAACCATCAGTTGCTAATTTCCAAGATCCTTTCAGGATTAAATTGGTGAAATTAGATAAAGTCAATCACCAACAACAAGTAAATCAGGGCCATTTTCCCAATTTAGAAAGTGTGCCTAAATATGCTTTTACTTTAACTATTCCAATGATTTGTGCAGCAAGAAAAATTATTTGTATAACAACAGGAACACACAAAGCTAAAATTGTACAACAGATGTTGCAAGGAAATATTACTACAGATTGTCCCGCTTCTATTCTTCGTAAACAACCTCAAGCAACTTTATTTTTGGATAAAGACGCTGGAGCTTTAATTTAGTAATTAAATTGACATATTTCTTGGAAGACATAATACTTAGTAATCACAACCAGAACTAACAAAGTTTTACTTCTGGCTACTGACTCCTGACATTTATATAGGTGCTTTGGTTATTGACGTGACTATGTGTAGAGTATTGTGCTGTAAATAGGTTTTAGTAGGCAAATTAATTATGTCTAAGCTCATCCTCAAAAAGTATGGGCTTATATATTTTTGTTTTGTAAAATAAAATTCTCACAACCTATCTTGGAGCAATTAAAGATTGTCAACTAAGAAAAGCAAAGCTTTCTAGCTACCTTCTTAAAATGATTTTTATTACAATAAGTAAATAAATATTACAATATATTGCAAGACACTTGTTATGAAATGGCTAGTTAAAACTTAACCCACTTAGGTGTTATTACAAGGTTTAAATTTGCTAATAAAATTTTAGAGTAATAATATTAACAAATTCTTGTTAAGTATGCTAGATTGATTTTATACTAGTGATTAAAATAAATAACTACTTAAATTAGTAAATTATAATAACTACCTATAAAATATTGAGCTTGAATATAAAAAAATACTGAATTTGGTGCTGGAGAGAACATCCAACAACAATGTTATTAAAGTTTCCAGTGGCGTCATCCCTAAAATATCTATGTAATAAATTTTACACTAAGTTGCCCCTTGCAACTATTTTATTTGGCTCTTTTGCATTGCAAATTTGTGGTGCAGTCGGACTTGTAGGATTTATTTCGTTTAGAAATGGAAAAACAGCGGTAAGAGAGTTTGCTAGTCAGTTAGAAAATGAAGTGTGCGATCGCGTCGAACAGTACCTCGATAGATACTTAAAACTTCCTCAGCAAATTAATCAAATCAACTTAGATGCAATCCAGCTAGGTTTGCTAGATGTAACTGATTTGAAAACAACTTGGCATTACTTCTGGAAACAAATGCAAGTATTTGATGTTGGTTACATCAGCTTTTCTAATCCGAAGTGGGAATTGGTAGGTGTAGAAAGATTAGAATCTAACAAGTTTCTAATTCGGCAAACTTCTGTAAGCAAAACTGGATTGGTTAAGCAAGTTGCCTACATCACTGATAGTCGAGGAAATCTTGTCAAGTTGCCTGCAACAGCAAAAGTTCCCTCGCTAACAAGAGAATTTTTGTACATAAATGCAGTCAAAGCAGGAAAATCTGTGTGGAGTAAAAATTATCAGTTGCAGAATAAATCAGTATTATCAATTTCCAACAGCTATCCAGTTTACGACTCCGATCGCAAACTAATAGGAGTGCTGGGAACCAATATTAATTTTTCGCAAATTGATAAATTTTTAGCGCAAGTAAAACTTGCTAGGTCAGGTAATATCTTTATTCTAGAACGGGACGGACTAATAGTCGCTTCTTCTCAAAGCTCACACTCTGTTGTTAAAAATCAGCCAAAGCATCTCTCGGTATTTAATAGTGAAGACTCCCTAATTCAACAGACAAAGCAACATTTAATACAACAATTTGGTAGCTTGAGTTTATTAAGAGAGCAGCAAAAGTTGGTTTTTTCTAGCTCCAAAGCGAATTATTTTGTTCATGTAAAACCTTGGCAAAGCGAGATAGGTTTGGATTGGTTAGTTGTAGTGGTGATTCCTGAAAATGAATTTACAGAAAAAATTCACGCTAATACACTTACTACTTTTCTACTATGTATAGTATCTTTTTTAATAGCTACACTGTTCAGCCTTTTTACTACTCGCTGGATACTCAACCCGATTTTACAATTAACCACATCTGTGAAGAAAATTGCTGAGGGTAAATTGAATGAGACTGCAAAAATTAAAAATTTTAAAGAACTGGCAGAAGTTACCAACTTGGTTACAAATATGGCGAAGCAACTGCAAAAATCTTTTGCCAAGCTCAAAGCTAAAAATGCTGAGTTGAAAATCTTAAATAAGACACTCTCTCAAAGTGAGAGTCGATTGGCTCAATTTGTAGAAGCGATGCCAATAGGTGTGATGCTTGCAGAAGCCAATGGTAGGATTAGCTACAAAAACACAATCAGCAAACAGGTTTTTGAGCAAGCGGTCATACACTTAGCCACAATTGAAGAAATAACAAAAGTGTATCAAGTTTATCTTGCTGGAACAGATCAACTATACCCAAGTGATCGCTTGCCTGCGGTGAGAGCATTGCAGGGTGAAAATGTCACGGTTGATGATATAGAAATTCGCTATCCAGACAAGATTATTTATCTTGAAGCATCAGGAAAGGCAATCTACGATGAATCTGGTAATATCGTTTTTGCGATCGCCACTTTTGTTGATATTAGTCAACGTAAACAAACACAAAAATTACTAGCAGAATATAATCGCACCTTAAAAATTCACGTTAAAAAACGCACTAGCGAACTTCTGAAAGTAATCAAGCAACTGCAATCTTCCCAAAAAGAACTGATTAAATCTCAAGAAATTGCTAAACAAGGACAAAAAGCCGCCGAACAGGCAAACCAAGCTAAAAGTGAATTTCTTGCGAACATGAGCCACGAGTTGCGTACTCCCCTCAATGCTATTCTTGGCTTTACTCAAATGATGAGCCTTGACAAGACTTTAACTGTTGAGAACAAACAAAATTTGGCTATTGTCAATAGTGCAGGAGAGCATTTGCTTCATTTAATCAACGACATCTTGGAAGTATCTAAAATTGAGGCTGGCAAAACCACATTAAATTTGTCAAGCTTTGACTTAATTCTTTTATTAGAAAACATCAAACAGACGTTGGGATTGCGTGCTGCTGCTAAAGGTTTAAAACTAGTATTTGAATATGCGCCTAATCTACCCCGCTTCATCAAAACTGATTCTCATAAATTGCGGCAAGTACTACTCAACCTCTTAGGAAATGCTATTAAATTTACTGATATTGGTAGTGTGACGCTGCGGGTAAGAAGAGGAATTAGGAAAGAAGCAGAGGAGCAGAGGAGCAAAGAGAAGTCACAAGACGCGGAGCGGCTTCCCGAAAGGGTGCGGAGGCAGCCTCCGAAAGCGTTGCTCCTCCAAAGGAGGCTCAGAACTTCGGAGGGAGCAGAGGAGCAATACCCGATCCCCGATATCCAATCTCTGATTTTTGAAGTAACTGATACTGGCTCTGGTATTTCTCCAGATGAAATTCACTTATTATTTAAACCTTTTGGGCAAACAGAGAATGGGAGAAAATCCCAGCAGGGAACCGGGCTAGGTTTGGCAATTAGTCAAAATTACGTGCAACTAATGGGAGGTAAAATTGGTGTCAACAGTAAAGTTGGTGTAGGTAGTACATTTACTTTTAATATTCAAATCAACATCAGCGATTGCAGCGAGATTGTAACAAACAAATTTCAACATCAAATTATAGGTTTAGCAGGCACTCAAGGTGAATACCGCATTCTAATAGTTGATGATCACCAAGAAAGCCGCTTGTTTTTAGTGAAATTACTTAGCTCAATCGGCTATAGCATCAAAGAAGCCACAAATGGAGCAGAAGCCATCTCTGTTTGCGAATCATGGCAACCTCATTTAATTCTGATGGATATGCAGATGCCAGTAATGGATGGCTATGAAGCAATTAGAAGAATTCGAGCCAAGGAAACAGAAGACACATCTAGAACCCGTACCATCATTATTGCCTTGACTGCTACTGCTTTTAAGGAAGAACGGCAGAAAATGTTGTCTGCAAACTGTGATGATTTTATTAGCAAACCATTTTCACTAGAAGTCTTGTTGGAAAAATTGAGCGAATATTTGGGGGTAAAATACACAGCTAAATTCACAAACCAAAACACAGAAGCGATCGCAAACCAAATACAGCCAACTCTAACCTCTACTGAGGTGATAACACAATTGTTACAGTTTTCACCTCAGTGGATAGCCCAGCTTCATCATGCTGCTGCTAGCTGTAGCGATGAGCTAATTTTAGATTTACTTAAGCAAATTCCTCAAGACAAAGCTCAACTTGTGCAGATTTTTAGTGATTTAGCCAATAACTACCAGTTCGAGAAAATTATGGAATTGACTAGAGCAAATGCAGAATGAATTACGAACGAATAAACTCGGCTAAAAAAGATATTTTAATAATTGATGATATGCCAGACAACTTACGGGTTTTATCCTCGCTCCTCACTAAGGAAGGATATCACGTTCGTAAAGCTCTCAACTGGCAAATGGCTTTAACAGCTTGCCAAACTTTATTGCCAGACTTGATTCTACTCGATATCATGATGCCGGAAGTTGATGGCTATGAAATTTGTCAGCGTTTAAAAGCATGGAATTTAACTGCTGCGATTCCAGTAATTTTTATTAGCGCTTTAGATGATGTTTTCGATAAGGTAAAAGCGTTTCAGGTAGGAGGAGTAGACTACATTACCAAACCCTTTGAATTTGAAGAAGTTTTGGTACGTGTCGAAAATCAACTAGCGTTGAAGATGGCACAAATAGAAATATTACAATTAAACGCTGAATTAGAAAAAAGAGTAAAAGAACGTACTTGCCAATTAGAAAAAGCTCTACACAAACTCCAACAAGAAATGAATCAGCGTCAGCAACTTCAAAGTAAGCTGTTGGATATGGCGTTGCATGATTCTCTCACTGGTTTACCAAACCGAGTTTTGTTTCTCAAACGCTTAGAACAAGCACTCAATCGCACTAAATTGGAATTAGATTATCACTTTGCTGTATTATTTTTAGATTGCGATCGCTTCAAGGTAGTGAATGATTCTCTTGGACATTTGGTAGGAGATGAACTACTGATAGCCATTGCCCGCCGTTTACAAGCATCTTTAAGTCCTTTTGATACATTAGCACGATTTGGTGGTGATGAATTTGCTATCCTCTTAGAAAACATTACAGATATTAATATGGCTATTGAGGTAGCCGAAAATATTCTCCAAAAACTATCACTACCTTTTAAACTGTCCAGGTACGAAGTATTTATTAATGCGAGTATTGGCATTAATTGGGGTCATATTAACTATGAAAAGCCAGAGTATTTGCTCAGAGATGCTGACACAGCTATGTATCGTGCTAAGGCTTTTGGTAAAGCTAGATATCATGTTTTTAACCCTGCAATGCATCAGGAAGTAATTGAGCTTTTAGAGTTAGAAAATGACCTCAGAAGAGCAGTAGAGCGTCAAGAATTTGTTGTTTATTATCAACCAATAATTTCTTTAGAGACAGGCACGATTGCTGGGCTTGAAGCTCTTGTCCGTTGGCAACATCCAAAAAGAGGATTGGTTTACCCCGCAACTTTTATCCCCATAGCAGAAGAAACGGGTTTGATTAATACTATCAATATCTGGGTATTGCAATCAGCTTGTGAGACTTTATCTCTTTTGCAGAATCATTTATCAACCCCGAATACTCTAACTATTAGTGTTAATCTTTCACCACGTTTATTTTCTACACCTGATTTAATCGCAAAAATTGACCAAATTCTTGATGATATAAAAATCAATCCTGCTAACTTAGAATTAGAAATTACAGAAAGTGTTTTGATGGATAATAACGAAAATATTAAAACAACTCTTCGTAATATCAAGGAGCGAAATATCAAGTTAGTCATGGATGACTTTGGTACAGGCTATTCCTCTTTGAGTTACTTGCATAGCTTTCCATTAAATTCCCTGAAAATTGATAAATCTTTCGTCAAGTATATGCAGGAAAATCAACAGAGTATGGGATTGGTACCCGCAATGATTGGCATCGCTCATTCTATGGGAATGAGAGCCAATGCTGAAGGTGTCGAAACTCAACAGCAGTTAGTGCAGCTAAAAAATTTAAATTGTGATTTTGCTCAAGGATTTCTATTTTCTCCAGCTTTAGAACGAAAATCTGTTCTAGACTTACTCGCTGTAGCACCTAGATGGTAAATATCAAGCTTGCCAAGTCTATTATTCAAGCTAGAGTATTGTAAAGATTCGTATAGTCGTCATCACCCTAGCCTTAATGAATTAGAGCGATCGCCTGTGTCGGAGCTAAGTTTAAATATAAAAGCTGTAGGCTAGAAAATATTGATTAGATATCATATTTTGGCGCAAAAACATCAAGAAAATCTAACTAGCATTTCTTTACCTGAGCTAAAGAACAAAATTGGTTATCCAAATTTCCATAGAGAAACCTCAATTTAATTGAGGAATTACCTGCAATATTTTTCTGTCACATAGCATAATAGATAATGTGACTGAACTG
Organism: Chlorogloeopsis fritschii PCC 6912; assembly: GCF_000317285.1. Classification (GTDB taxonomy): domain Bacteria; phylum Cyanobacteriota; class Cyanobacteriia; order Cyanobacteriales; family Nostocaceae; genus Chlorogloeopsis; species Chlorogloeopsis fritschii. The sequence continues at coordinate 8,665 of NZ_AJLN01000078.1, forward strand.
TTTCACCCTTTAGTGTCTCTAAAACAAGGTCACTGGTTCAAGCTAATTTGCGGAGCCAGCTTCCAGCACCTACCCGCAGTCAGAAGTTTAACATTAGCCTACACATTGGCTGGCGCTGACTGTATAGATGTTGCTGCTGACCCAGCTGTAATTGCTGCTGCTCAATCAGCTCTACAAGTTGCTGCCAACCTTGCTCAACAAGCCCAAAAGCGAGGCTTTGGCAAAAGAGGAAAATTGCCATTTTTGATGGTTAGCCTCAATGATGGTGAAGATCCCCATTTTCGCAAAGCAGAATTTGATTCTATAAAGTGTCCTCCAGACTGTCAGCGACCTTGCGAAAAAATTTGTCCAGCACAGGCGATCGCATTTAGTGGTGTAAAAAATGGCTTCTCAGGAGTCATTACCGAAAAATGTTACGGTTGTGGTCGTTGCATATCAGCCTGTCCATATGAGATAATTTATACATTATCTCATGTTTCAACACCAGGGGCGATCGCGCCATCAATTCTGTCATCTGGGATAGATGCTGTAGAAATTCACACTAAAGTAGGTCGTTTAACGGAATTTCGGCGATTGTGGCAAGCGATTTTACCATGGGTTGAGCGGTTAAAGCTAGTATCGATTAGTTGTCCCGATGGCGAAGGTATGATTGATTACCTTCATGCTCTTTACGATGAGATTGCCCCACTCAAGAGTGCCTTAATTTGGCAAACTGATGGTCGTCCGATGAGTGGTGATATTGGCGATGGTACTACTCTAGCCGCTGTGAAATTAGGGCAAAAAGTTTTGGCAGCAAAATTACCGGGATACGTGCAGTTAGCAGGTGGCACCAACAGCTATACTGTCCCCAAGTTAAAGTCAATGGGGCTGCTTAGGGGAGCAGGGGTGCGGGGGAGCAGGGGTGCAAAGGGGAAAGAAGAATTGTTCTCCCCACCCCCTCAGCTCCTCAACTCCTCAGCCTCTATTTCTGGAGTTGCTTACGGAAGCTACGCCCGCGTATTGCTGTCACCAATTATCGAGCAGTTAGAAGCCAGGGAGGTGAATGGCATCGGTGTCAAACCAACTGTCCGCCTAGAAGAAGAACCAGAATTGCTCTGGCAGGCTGTAGAGCTTGCCCATTCTCTCGTTTCCCAGCTCAAGTCACACTAAGAGCGAAGTGCAAACATTCGCTATCTCTAAAAACGTCACCATAGGAAGCATGACGATTACAGACGATCTCCAAAAGTTGTTAGATATTTTGCCCCAAGACCTGCGGCAAATACTAGAGAAGCATTCCCAACGAGATAGTTTAGTTGAAGTGGTCTTGGATCTGGGCCGTCGCCCAGAGGCTCGCTTCCCCCATCAAGCTGAATATTTGAGCGACAAGCCCGTCACTCAAGAACAAATCGATGACTGCATTCAGCGAGTGGGAACCTTTGGCGGAGATAATCGAGCAGGAATAGAGCAAACTCTGCATAGAATCAGCGCTATCCGTAACCGCAATGGTAAGATTATCGGCTTAACCTGTCGTGTCGGTCGGGCAGTTTTCGGAACTATTGGCATGATCCGCGATTTAGTGGAAACAGGTAGATCGATTCTCATGCTGGGACGCCCAGGTGTGGGCAAAACCACAGCTTTAAGGGAGATTGCCCGTGTTTTAGCGGATGAGTTGAACAAGCGAGTAGTAATTATTGACACCTCTAACGAAATCGCTGGTGATGGCGATGTTCCTCACCCGGCAATTGGTAAGTCAAGACGAATGCAAGTGGCTCATCCGGAGTTGCAACATCAAGTAATGATTGAGGCAGTGGAAAACCATATGCCAGAAGTAATCGTCATTGATGAGATTGGCACAGAATTAGAAGCATTGGCAGCTCGTACCATTGCTGAACGTGGTGTACAGCTGGTAGGTACTGCTCACGGCAATCAAATTGAAAACCTGATCAAAAACCCTACTCTCTCCGATCTAGTTGGTGGAATTCAAGCTGTGACACTGGGAGACGAAGAAGCCAGACGGCGAGGCAGTCAAAAAACAGTTTTGGAGCGCAAAGCACCTCCCACTTTTGAAATTGCCGTGGAAATGATGGAACGGCAACGCTGGGTAGTGCATGAAAGTGTTGCCGACACTGTTGATAGTCTGTTAAGAGGACGTCAGCCAACTCCACAGGTAAGAACCGTAGATGAAAATGGCAAAGTTAACATCACACGTCAGCTTACTGCCATCAACGGTCGCTCTCACTCCCTTGGTGCTGAAGAATCGGTCGTACCCGCACGGCAGGCTAACGGTTGGCGTGCCTCTGGACAAATGGTGCCTTTGCCACCAGTAACACCAGAGCGAGAAAAGCTGTCAGGGCGAAGCGAGTTTGATCGCTTGCTAAATGAGTCTCTCGATTATACTGATAGCTTTGATTTCGCTGATACCAGACACTCTGGGCCAAATGGCGAAGATTTGCCATTGCACGTTTACCCCTATGGTGTTAGTCGCTCTCAATTAGAGCAGGTTATTCAGGTATTAAATTTACCAGTGGTATTGACAAAAGACATTGATAGTGCTGATGCAATCTTGGCATTGCGATCGCACGTCAAAAACCACGCCAAATTGCGGCAAATGGCTAGAGCCAGACAAGTGCCGATTCATATGATCAAATCCAGCACAATTCCGCAAATTACCCGTGGCTTGCGGCGATTGCTGAATATCGACGAGCCGGAAATTACCGACGATCGTGAACTGCAACTATTCCTTCACAGTGCCAGCGATGATGAGATTGACGCCCTAGAAGAAGCTAGATTGGCAGTTGAAAATATCGTCATTCCCAAAGGACAACCTGTGGAATTACTGCCGCGATCGCCCCAAGTGCGGAAAATGCAGCACGAGTTAGTCGAACATTATCGCCTGAAGTCTCATAGCTTTGGGGAAGAACCAAATCGGCGCTTGCGCATTTATCCGGCGTGATTTTACTAAATTAGGGGTACAACGGTGTACGAGTTATACCCCTAAACCCCAACGCTCCTTTCAAAACAAAAATCGAGTGGATAGTTGTGACACAAATCCACCCGTTTTTTCCGTGATCGCAATACCTGGGGAAACCCCGTAAAATTGTTTTAATTATTAGCGCCGTAACAAAATTAACGTGATTCAGTTCCCTGATTGGGGCTGCCTACTACAGTATCTTCACTACCTGATTCTGGCGTAGCACTTGTTTTGGCATTCGTTTCGTCGGAGCCACTGCTAGTTCTACGAGTTTCAGAATCGATATCGGTGATATCTTCTTCTAGGGGATTTTCGTAACCACCAGACCCAGTTTTTTCGTATTCACCAGGTTTCATGGAAGCGCTATCTTTCTGCTCAGACATATATTTACTCCTTATCATTTACTGTTCTTGCAACAGTTTAAAAGGAGCATGGGTGCAAGTTCATCTTTCTAAAAACTGGTTATAGCAAGTTACTCCATCTGTCTGAAGGATTATTTCACACTCACCCGACTGGATATGAAATGCTTACAACCTGAATCAGTGCTATAAAATTCTTTTTCCTAAAGGTACATTTCGCTCTGGCTGAATTAGCACAACTTCTCCATCTTCTAGCACCACACCTAAAACCAGCACTTCAGAGATAAAATCAGCGATTTGTCGGGTTGGAAAGTTAGTAACAGCCAAGATTAAGCTATCTAGTAAATCCTCTTTTTGGTAAAGTTTGGTAATTTGAGCGCTAGATTTTTTAATGCCCAAATTACCGAAATCTATCCACAGTTTGTAAGCTGATTTTCGCGCTTTGGGAAAATCTTCTACTTTGATGACTTTACCAACACGAATTTCTACTTTCTCAAAATCATCATAAGTAATAGGTGCCATTCCCAACCCTCAAATTACTTACTTACCTACGAGCTTAACTAAACCAATACCGCCAAAGTAAAGTCCTAAAACGGCTCCAGCGAGAAGAGTTTGAGTGAGAGGATCGACAGAAGGTGTAAGGACTGCACCTAAAATAACTGCCCCTAAAGTTACGTAACGCCAGCCAGAAAGCATTGTTTCTGAGGAGACGATTCCTAAAGCACCTAGTAAAAGCTGGATGACTGGTATTTGGAATGCTAAACCTGTGCTGAATAGTAACAGCAAGACAAATTCAAAATATTTATCAATTGACCACAACTGTTCTACAACATCTGCACCGTAGCTGATAAAGAATTTTAAAGCAGCTGGAATTAACAGGTAGTAAGCAAAAGTCAATCCTGCTGCAAATAGTACGCTCGATCCCAAAACAATCGGGGCTAACAAGCGGCGTTCTCTGCGAGTTAATCCTGGCAGAACAAATTGGATAATTTGATAGAGTACAAAAGGGCTAGCAACAAGCAAGCCACTGTAACCTGCAACTTTTAAAGAGACAAAAAAGTATTCTCCGGGTGCGAGTTGGAGAAATTTTACTCCTTGGGCTGGTACTTCCAGCAACTGGACAATCGGCTTGACAGCGATAAAGCAACCGATAACGCCGATCGCAACGGCGATGAGCGCATAAAAAATCCGCTGCCGTAACTCCTCTAGGTGTTCAAAAAGGCTCATTTCGACCTCACCAGGTAACTCATCTAGAGGATTGCTTTCTGGTTGGTCGTATTTTTCGGGGTCAAGATCGGGAACTGTTGCAGTGTCTACTTCTTGTGAAGGCGTCATGAGTCAACTAGCGAGCATCATTTGTTAACTATTTTATCTAGGCAAGTAGCTACCAGAAATTTTTCAGTCCGTTAAAACTAACAGCACAATTCTCAATTAGTACCCTAGCCTACCAAGAAATAAATTTCTTGGCTTATAGTTCAAGTCCACTCAAGTGGACTGCGATCGCTAATATCAAGTAAAATCTCGTCCTATAAAGAGCATCCACAAGGCGTTTTAGGGGTGAGGTGCAAGATTTATACAGTTAACTGTACCTGTGTCACCCCTTGCCGCAACTCGCGCTGTCGTCTCAGCCAAGACAATCGTACAGGCTTACGGATTAAGGGAGCTAGCTGGCGTGCAGCCCATCGCACAATTGCGCTTTTATTCAATAGTTGAGCTTGAGCCGCTTCTTCGCTTTGAAGTTGCTGTGCTCTAATAATTTCTGGCTCTCGTTCAGCTTGAATCTGTGGCAACGCCTCATCAATTGCCGCGTGTTCCGATTCCTCACGCAATATGGGAACTAGATGATTTGCTGCAACAATCACATCTCGCAAAGCCATATTGATGCCTTGAGCGCGGATTGGTGACATGGGATGAGCAGCATCGCCTAGAAGCAGTAATCCTGGTGCATACCAGTGCGGGCAGCGCCCAACCACAACGGATAATAAAACTGGTCGCTCAATGGTTTGGGCGTTTTGTCGGAAATGTTCTGCTAACCATGGAGGTGAGGCTTCGGCAAGCGTTTCAGACCAATTGACTTGTTTCCAGTCTATAGAATCATCTTCATGAAGTGCCCAACCCAGTTGAAGATTTCCCTCTGAAGAACGAAACAACCCAAATCCGTGTCGACCATGCAATATAGAATAAAAGACATTTTCCGTCTCAAAACGCGGACTATCCGCCAATTTAAACCAAAGAATGTCAAAACTGTGAGACTGATGTTCTATGGGCAAGTTTGCTCGCTGCCGAACAATGGAATTACGACCATCTGCCCCTACGATGAGATCGGTGTCTAAAGAGCGTTCATCGCCTAGTTTCACGCCACAAACTCGTCGATCGCTCCACAGTAAATCCTGCACGGTGACGCCCTGTAAAAACTCAAAATGGGGATAACTACTTGCCTCTTCAATTAATGCTTCGAGCAGGGCTGGCTGAGAAACGAGAGTGCATGGTTTACCACCAGGTTCGATTGGCTCATCAACTCGAAATAGCGATCGCTTGTCGATGATAAATTCCCAGGCATCTAAGGGACGATGGGGGATGCGTTCTACCACAGACAATAGTCCCATCTGCTCAAGAGCATCCAGCCCGCTGGGCATCAGTCCTTCACCGCGAAAAACTCGACGGAAGCTACGGGATGATTCAATTAGTTTAACTGAAATACCGCGTTGCACGAGGAGGAGTGCAAGTGCTGCACCAGTCGGCCCAGCCCCAACAATAACAACCTGAGTCATTACTCTTTTTAGGTAATTTATCAAGAACTCAGAATAGGGCAATAAAATTTTGGATTGGAATTTTCCAAAATCTAAAATTCCTAGTCCCTAGTCCCTAGCCCCTAGTTCCTAGTTTACTGCTGTGGTAATTGTGGGTGTTTGGCTGAGTATTGACCTACTATACGGGATATTTCGGGGTTGTAGAGTCGCAAATAATTCCAGTAATTTCCAAAAACTTGGCGCACATAGTTCCTAGTTTCGTTAAAGGGTATATTTTCTACAAATTCGTCTGTATCTTCTTTAGGTAAAGTTTGTAACCACTTAGCGACATTACCAGGCCCGGCATTGTAACTAGCGATCGCGAGTAGTGAGTTATTACCATACTGTTGATGGGTGTGATCCAAATACCAAGTACCTAGCATGATGTTATCGTTGGGATTTTCAAGGTCGAAGTTTTTGCTATTTTCCTTGAGTTGAGGAGCAATCCATTTGGCTGTACTCGGCAATACCTGCATTAAGCCGGTGGCATTGGCAACAGATTTGATTTTTGGCTCAAACCTCGATTCTTGACGAATTAAGGCTGTTACCAGTAAGGGATTGAGCTGGCGTTTTTGCGACCAATATTCAATTTCTTTGAGATAGGGAAAGGGATAACGAGCTTGCCAGTAGATAACCTGTTTGCTTAAAGCTTCGTACTCAGCTTGTTCTTCTGGTTTTTCTCGGTCTTCCAATTTAGAAATTTTGTCAATACCGATGATGTTTTCTCCCTTTGCCAATCGCATTAAACCTTCGGTGAATTGCTCTGCTACCGTAGGCTGCATTTTGTTTTGAAATTCGGTTTGCCATTGCAACCACGCGTCACGGTCTTGAGCTAGCAGATATAATTCTTTAAAAGTTTCAGAACCTGCTGTAGGAACAGGGCGCACGAGGGGGACTACTTCTGGTTGTAATTGACGCAGGTTGTTAAAATTGCCGACATTCAGCCCCAAAGTGACAGCCGATCGCCAGGCATAGTAAGAGTAGGGAAACTCGCTAATTACATACTCATAAGCTTGTTTCGCTTCCTGCACTTTCCCCGCTTTCATTGCCCATTTACCAAGCCAAAAGCCTGCTCTGGGAGCCAAAATACTGTCGGGATTGTTGATGGGAATTGGTTGTGCCCATTGCCACGCGGCTTGATAATCTGAGACTTTGGCTTTCTGTTGTGCCATCTTCCAGCGATATTCTGCTGCTTCCTCAGTCTTGCCGTGCTTGCTAACTAATAATTCCAGCGCTTGATTTGCTCCTTGGGTATCGTTTTGAGCTTGCAAGATATTGGCTTTTGCTAAGAGCGCTTCACCAGCATACTCAGGGAATTGATTGATTACCCGATCTAAATACGGCAAAGCGTTTTTACGTATTTTTGACATTTCTGCCAAACGCAGCAGTGCGGTACCAGTTTCGCTTGCCTCTGGAAAAGTATTAATCAGTTTCTGATAAGTAGCGATCGCCTGTTCTTGTTTGCCACCGATTTGCAATCCGCGCGCTGTACGATAGAGATTAAGCGGAGTTACGACTGCTTTGGCATAGGCATTGGCAGCTTTGGTAAATTGATTGTTTTCCCAATAGCCTGTAGCAATAATTTCCCACTGCTCTGGTTTGAGAGCCGGATTTTTGACAAGTTGATCCAACACGGGAAGAATGCCTGGTTGATCGTAGGCGTGTTTTGCCAAAATCAATTTCAACTCTGGCTGATTGGGATTTTCTTGGAGTCGTTTGCGGATAATATCCCAAGTCAGAGGGTGAGAAGGAAATTCAGCGATCGCTTTATCTTGATATTCGGGAAGTGCAATCAGGTAGAAAGCTTTAGCAGCAGCTGGATGTTCGGGATAGCGTTTTACTACTGCCTGCCTTTGATCTGAAGCTTTGCCTTCTTCTCCCAAGATATCGTATGCCTGTGCTCTTTTTAGTAAAATATAGGGCGCTAATACTGGATAGTCATTTTCTAAACCTTCCATTAAAGAGAGCGCTTGTTTTGCTTCTTTGGCTTCTATTAAGTCACTTGCCAACAAATAACGAGCGCGATTCCGATCAGGTGATGGGAACCCTTTGGCTAGTTCTTCGAGTTTTGCCGCTCGTTCTTGGGGGGATTGCAGTACTAATGGGAAAACTGCTGATTTGGCTTTGGTTGCCTCTGTCAGTTGTTGTGGCTCATTTTTAAAATTTTTGAGCCATTGACCCATATATTGTCCCATTCCCGGAGCTGAAGCTACTGCTCCAGCTAAAAAGGCGCACAATCCTGCACCTACAATGAGAGATATTTGCTTTTTCTGTAGCTTCTTCAGCATTGATACCCGCTGAAAATTTCACAAGAATTTCTTGACACTCTAGCACTAACTAGTGGAAGAGATAACCTATTTTGCCTTGAGATTTTGGATTATTAGTCAGAATATGCAAAATTCAAATTTATTTAGGCATTTATACTTAAAAATCTAATTGTTACTCTTGATTTGTAATTCAGCATCATCCTTAAGATATATTTGTTAGCTCGACGTAACTTCCAGTGCCATAGTTACTGCTTTCTGGACGTGAATTAACATAGTGTTAAATAATTTTACGATCGTATCTTGTGGACGAATTAAGAGTGGCAGTTCTGTATTACCCAAAACAATCGCTGTTGCTCCTGCCTCCTGCAAATTGTCAATAATACTCAACAGCTTTTGTCGAGAAGTTTCATGTATCTTTCCTAAGCAAAGTTCTTTATAGATGACTTGATGAACATAATTCATTGATTCAGAACTAGGAACTATTACACTGATGCCATAGGATGCAAAACGTTCCTTATAAAAATCTTGCTCCATCACGAAGCGTGTACCGAGAAGTCCTACAGAAGAAACACCTGACTCTACAATCTTTTCAGCCGTAGCATCTGCAATATGTACTAAGGGAATCCCAACATTATTTTGTACTACTGTTGCTACCTTATGCAATGTATTAGAAGCTATTAGGAAAAAATCTGCTCCTGCTTGCTCAATCTTTTGAACAACATTTGTCAGTAAAGCTGCAATATCATCCCATCTTTCCTCATGTTCAAGTTGAATGATGGGATGAAAGTTTAGGCTATACATTAAAAGTTCAGCAGAGTGTTCAACACCCAGCTTTGCTTTCACTTCCTGGTTGATCAGGCGATAGTATTCGGCAGACGATTCCCAACTAACGCCGCCAACTAACCCAATAGTTTTCATTGGGATGCTTCTCTAAATAGTGAATATTGCTGGGCTATTTTAGGAGTCTTCCCCTTCAAGCCAATCATCAACTTGAGAGTAAATACCTTGAGCAAAGGTAATCGCTGCATAAACCATAAACCCAAGCGACGAACTAATACTAAAGGCAAAAAATGATTAGAGAACATTCGATCTAGCAAGTCAGTAAAACCTAAAATAACCAAGTTTTCCCGCTTACGCCAGCGTTCGTAGCGTTTGAGTACCTTGAGAGAGCCAATATCTTCACCGACTTGGTGTGCTTCTTGGATTACCTGCGCTAAAGCTGCTACATCCCGAATACCTAAATTCAAACCTTGTCCGCCAACGGGATGACAATTGTGTGCCGCATCACCAACTAAAGCCAGTCGATGTAGGGCATAACGATCGCTTTGCATCAGCTGTACTTGAAAAATAAAGCGATCACCTAGTAATTCCAGCTTGCCCATTTGATTGCCAAAACGACGGCTTAATTCTGTTAAAAATTGTTCGTCATCTAAAGCACATAAAGCTTTGGCTTCTTGGTGGGGGGCTGTCCAGACAATCCGGCAGCGGTTTCCCGGTAAAGGTAAAATTGCAAAAGGGCCGCTAGACCAAAATTTTTCGTAAGCAGTGTGGTTGTGAAATTTCTCTGGTTTGACAAATGCCACAATACAAGACTGCCAATATTTCCAGCCACGAGTTTTAATGTCAGCAGCTTGGCGAATGCGCGATCGCGATCCATCGGCAGCTACAAGTAATTTGCTCTTGATTGTCTGCAATTGTTCTGCCACTTTAATTTCTATTGCCACCGCATCTTGTTGGTAATTGGTACTCACTACTTCTGCGGGGCAAAGATAAGTGACGTTGGGACAATTTTGAACAAATTCCTGTAATGGATACAACAGTGCTTGATGTTCTGCTACATAGCCCAAATCCTTGGTGCCGATATCAGCTGTTGCAAACTCCACTACATCTGGGTAGTCGGCATCGGAAAGGCAAACGCGACGATAAACTTCTATTTGGGGTAATATTTTGTCCCAAACTCCAATTCCTTGAAAAATGAGTGCAGACAGCATATGCACAGCGTAAGCTTGCCCTTTGCATACTGCCGCTGATTCTACTTTTGCCTCCACCAGCAGTACGCTTAACCCGGAATCTTTCAAAGCTGAGGCTAGAGTTAAGCCGGCGATTCCGCCACCGACAATGACTAAATCGTAATCGTATCCCTGGTTGTGTGTAGCTACTTGAGCAGGGGAAATAGATTGTAAAAGCTGCGCTTGCGCCATTGTTAAGAGAAATTACAGCATTTTAATTATTATTTTTACGCGATCAGCTTGGGGAGGGCAAGCGCAGGATGTTAGGAATATGTTGTAGTAGAAAAATCTTTCCTTAAATCTGCCTCTAGGGGTTGTTTTCACTTATTAATGAAGTTTTGCAAAGCTTTTGAGTCTAAACTTATTCTCCACAAGCCTGCGAGGGGAGAGTCAGGCAGTTGGGGATTGCCGATGAGATTACTGTCATTATCTAAACCGATACTAAAAATTCCACCCAGAGGAATCTGCCCTAATTTTCCAAAGCCTTCAATATTTTTTGGATCGGCGATCGCTCGCTGCTTCAACCGTATAGTTGTTTGCGAACCACCGTCAAAGTAGATTGTGGCTCTATTACCCTTGAACCTTACCTGAACGTCGTAAACTCCACCAGTTGCGTAATAGTAAGCTTTGGCAGCGAGCTTTTTGCCATCTATATTTCTTCCCTGATACTCGGCTGCCGTAGCGGGTGTGACTAGCATAAACAGGGCTGTAGCTAAGACTAGCCCTAAAACTTTCATAGTTACCCCAAGTTAAAGTCTGATCTAGCTATATATTTCTAGGGTAGAACATGAGTTGATTTAGTAACTATCTTTGTGCTTTTTGGGCTAAATAGCTTGGCGCGATCGCAAGAGTGTCACTCAGTTACACATTTACTATTTATTGGATAAAGTGATAGTAGAGTGACTTGCCAAGCATTACGCAAACACAGATGACACAAAGCCTCGTACTCCAACAAGAAGTGATATCAGCCTTTCAGGCTCAGGTAGAAATGCTTGAGAGATGTCTGAATGGCGCTAGCGAGCAAGACGAGGCAAAAGCAGAAATCATTGAATTGGCAAATAGTAGAGGAATATCTCTCAACGAGCTTAAAGAGGTTATAAAACAGCTTCGAGAAAAATTCAATAAGACTGTTAAAGCTTTTGAAAAGTGTGTACAAGAAGTGAAAAATGACGAATTAACAATACTGTATTTTGTCAGGTGCTGCTTCCTTGTCAAAGAACTCATAGACGAATTCTGGGATTTTTTTCTAGACAACAATGGCACAAAAGCATTCAGAAAAATAACAGAAGCTCTTGTTCGGCTTTACAGAGAGGTTAAAAGCCAAGCTGTGTCTGCAAACCCTCAAACAGATGAAATATACATCTTGACTGATGCTCTCAAACACAGTTTACAGTCAATAATTAGGGCCGCTTTGCGTGTTAATGCACTGTCTCAAGAAGAGATTAATGCATTAGATTTGGGAGATATTACTCCCCAAGAATCGGAAACTATGTTAATTTTCCTATCTACGAGGAAGAGATGGGAGTCGGTTTACAAGAGACTTGCAGAATCCTAAGTTCATCGAAAAAGAGCAAGTGATACGTATACACGATGAACTCGTCAGAAAATCTGGCGAGTCATCAGCCATCCTAAATGAAGGCTTATTGGAATCCGCTCTCTACCAACCAAAGGCAGGTTTTGGAGAAGAATATTTCCATTCCACAATCTACGAACAGGCGGCTGCATACCTGTTTCATGTAGCTTGTAACCACGCTTTTGAGCAGGGTAACAAACGTACTGCTTTTGCTGTCATGGTGACGTTCTTAAATCTAAATGATTATGAACTGACTATGACAGAAGAAAAAGCTTATGAGTTAACAATGCAGGTGGTTAATCATGAAGTAGATAAAGAACAATTAGCCAGTATTCTGAAAAATTACGTCACAGAACTTTTTTGAATTTGATTTACCACAGAACTGTTTAAGTAAGGAGCAAAGATGTATAGATAAAGCGCGATCGCCCTAAATTACCACTTGAGAAAGGTAATGTAACCTTACTTGCGATGGGTGCTATAAATACTTATTACCCTGAATTATAGATTGAAAGTCATTACAAAAAGTTATAATTCCCGCGAACAGTGTTATCACCGTGGCAACTTCCACTCCCGTTGGATGAGTACACAGCAAGCCGAGTTGTTGTCTACTTTTTCTTCAACAGCAGATGGGTTCCAATTAAGTTCTGTACCTTATCTAAAGCAATTCAACTTTACTATGAGGGATTGCGCTCAGGTGAGGAAATTTTTTTATTTCCCGATGGGGTAGATCCTAACGATTTCTATCCTCCTTAAGGATATGGCAAAGTGATTACACCAAACTTAAAAGCTCCAGTTTACTTGTACTCCCACAATATCCACTTGATTCTCGTACTTGCCTCTAAGGGTTCCTTCAGTTCTACTGACTTGTTCAATTGAACCATCGTCAACAAACAAATGAGCATAGCCTATATCTATACTCAGAGAATCTGAAGGTTTATAGCTAGCACCCACAGCTAACCAAGTGCGATCACTATCTGGAATGCGGGCAGTGCGATACTCATCTTTAACTGGAGTAGGATCGTAAGCAATCCCAGCCCGTAAAGTCAGTTGCTCCAAAACTTGATAGTTGAAGCCCAAACCGACTCGGATTGTATCTCGCCAATTTTGCGGTTGTACTGTACTTGGTTGGGCTGGGTTATCATAGTCTATTTGCAATTTATCAAAACGGCTCCAGTTTGTCCAAGTTACATCTCCCATCAAGGCAAATTTGGGAGAAACTTTTTGGTAGATACTTAAAGAAAGTGTATCAGGTAGTTTTAACTCTGCTTTGGCATCTGTATCTGTGAATGCTCCGCGCTGGGTAAGAGCGGCAGTAGCTGTGGGAACGGTAAAATCTGCTTCTCCTCTAAGTTGGTGAGTCATAGCAGAACGATACGCCAATCCAATCCGAGTATTTTTGTCAGGCTTATAAAGAATACCCAGGTTGTAACCCAAACTCCAATCGTTACCTTCCACTTTCACAAAACCATCGGCAGATTGGGGTTGTGTTGGCAATCCAGCACTCAGCCCAATTAATCCAAAATCAATCGCATTGGAAAGTTCGGCGTTGGCATATTGGAGATTCACACCTGCGCCGACTGAAAGTTGCTCGCTTAACTTGGCAGCGATCGCTGGGTTAATATTAATAGTTGTAAGCTGGGATTTTACTGCTTGATAACGCCCTACCCAGTCCGATTCATATTCAGTTGTCAGTGCAAATGGTACATTTACACCAACACCAAGTTTAATGCGATCGGAAATACTCCAATTTGCATATAAGTTCGGCACTACCGCGTTTACGCCTGCATCCCCACCTTCACCCCCAGACAGCGGGGTACCGTTAAATAATGATGAACCTTGATTGTTAAAGCGGACTGTTGGTGCAATATAGTAAGCACCAGCCTGAACAGAACTAGCTTCTAATTCAGTCAATCCTGCCGGGTTGAAAAAGATTGTGCTGGCATCATCTACCGCTGCTGCTCCCCCAGTAAAGGCATTGCCTAAACCTTTCACACTTTGTTCAGATAGGGCAAACCCCGATGCTTGAGCAACTTGGGGATGATGGCAGACAGTTAAAGCAATTGTTGGAAGTAAAAACCAAATTTGTAATTTTAAGCTTTGCATTTTAATTGCTGATTCCAAAAATTTTGTATGCTTTTTGGCAAACAACGTTTTAGGTGATTTGAGAGTGCAAAATTTTGCTGGCTGACAGCGGATTTTACCAGTTTTAGAGATTGGCTTTGATGGAAAGTATTATTTGTTCAAAATTAATAAAGTTTTTCTTCTTACCTTTACACAACAGAAGCAGATTAGCACCCATAAAAAACCCTCCACAAAGGGAGGGAAGCAATAACTATAAAAGCATGAGAATATCCTCAATTGAGAATATCCTTACCCAGTCGAATAAAAAAGGGAACAAGTGTTATGTAAAAAATGCATATATTCTATGTAAGAAATAATAATACTTTGGAAAAACAAAATATTACATTTGTGTAATTTTGTTCTAATTCATTAACTTCAAATAACTTATGACATTGCCACAAGGGTTGCTTACCGATCCATTTTTGCAACTGCCAACTCCAACCTCAGTAAGAGTTGTTTGGTTTACTGAGTTTGCTGGTTACAAACACATGATTGATTACGGCGAGAATTTAGCTAAAACTGTCTTTGCCACAACTTCTAAACTGACTCGCACCCGTGAAGATCAGCAGTCACGTGTGGGAAAACAAACCCAAGATGGAGAAGTTTATCAATATCCTGTTAAACGTCAAATTTGGCGGCACGAGGCTGAAGTAAATAATTTAACTGCTGGCAATAGAATTTCTTATCGAGTTACAAGTGTGCGCGAAGATGGCGAAAGCTTTAGTAGTAATGTATTTAGCCTCGCGCCAAATCCTATCCCTGGTAAACCACTAAAAATTCTGCTTACCTCTGATCATCAAATTAAGCCGATGGTAGCAGCCAATTTACAAAAGGTGGTAGAAACAATCGGGCAAGTAGATGCAGTTTGGTTTGCTGGTGACTTAGCGAATATCCCCGATCGCGCTAGTGAATGGTTTGATGATAATCGTGGTGGTGCATTTTTCCCATGCTTGCAAGGTCGTGCTCACTATGAAATGGCATACAATGACCAAAAAACAATCTACACAGGGGGAGCAATTATTCAATATGCACCAATGTTTACTTGCATTGGTAATCACGAAGTTATGGGGCGCTTTGCTAAAGAGGGGAGTTTGAACGGAGAATTTAACGATACAATTCCTCGTACAGCCGCCCTGAATTTGTATGGAGAGGCATCTCTAAAAGAGAATTCTTTTAATACCGATACCTACGAAGAAATTTTTACCCTGCCGCAGAGTATGGAAGGTGGAAAAACCTACTATGCAGTCAGCTTTGGTGATGTGCGTTTGGCAGTGCTATATGCTACAAATATGTGGCGTTATATCAGTAGTGATGGTGGGCACAAAGGAAAATACAGCGAGCCGGAAGCAAAATTAAGTAATCCTGAGAACTGGGGTTACGGACAGCATATTTATGAGCCGATTGCCAAAGGTAGCAAACAGTACAACTGGCTAGAGCAAGAACTCAATAGCTCTGAGTTTAAACAAGCCAAGTATAAAGTGGTTATGCTACATCATCCGCCTCATACTTTGGGAGATAATATTATACCTGCTTATACCGATCCAGTACAGATAATAGAACGGGATGAAGATGACAAAATTAAGGCAGTGCGTTACGAATATCCCAAACAAGCAGATTATATAATTCGCGATGTATTGCCACTTTTAGAAGCAGCAGGAGTGCAATTAGTATTTTTTGGACATTCTCATTTATGGAACCGCTTTTGTAGTTCTTCTGGGATGCACTTTATAGAAACTTCTAACGTCGGCAACTCTTATGGAGCTGCTTATGGAGATAAACCACGCAAGAACCTACCACCTTGGCATAGTCAAGACTACGTAGCAATTGGCGATCCGTATGGTTTAGAACCAGTAGTGCCGACAATTGCGCCAATACTAGATGAAAATGGGCAAGCGATGCCGTATATTACCAGTAACGACATCACTGTTTTCAGTATTTTTGACACAGGTACAGGTACGGTAAGTAGCTATCGTTTTAATACGCGCAAACCAGATGGAGAAGTGATTAAATTTGATGAGTTTAAGATGGTTAGTGGTTAGTAGGGGAGCCAGCAATTTTTGTAGGGTGGGCACTGTTCACGACATAAAAATAAGGGTTTGAGGAAAGTTAAGCAGTGCCCACCTGATTTCATACCATTTTTAATTGCAATACACATAAATTTTGCCCAGCCACGATATATCGCGGCTCTACGCAGTCTATATTTGTATCAGATTTTTTGTGAAAGCCTGCCTGTAAATTAGTTAGTATTTATACCATACTCACATTAAAGTGGCGTGCAGTTCAATTTCTACTCCACCACGCAAAGCATTTGAGACTGGGCATCCTGCTTCTGCTTCTTGTGCGATTTGCTCAAAGGTTGCTGCATCAATTCCAGAAACGTGCCCTTGAGTTTCTAGACGCATCTTGGTGATTTTGAAACCACCGGTTTGTTGGGGTTCAATTGTACAAGTTGCCTGTGTTTGTACACTCTCAGGCTCATATCCTTTTTCGCTCAATGTAAATGCAAATGCCATACTGTAACAGGCAGCATGAGCAGCAGCTAGCAATTCTTCTGGGTTGGTGCCTGGGGAGTTTTCAAATCTGGTTGCAAAGCTGTAGGGGGTTTCTTGGAGTATTCCACTGCTAGCATTGATTTCACCTTTGCCGTTTTTTAAGTTTCCATGCCATACGGCTTGTGCGGTACGCTTGAGGGTTGCCATACTCCCACATCCTTGATTCAAAGAAGCGACTTCATATTAGTGCGATGAAAAAATTAATGCATACCTCAGTGGGTAGAAAATAGCGATCGCATTTTCCAAAATATCACAATCATCACAGATCCAGAGGATGCTGCTCCCAAGCAGCAATTGCCTGCCGAATCGGGATTTCAATACTAAATTCTGCTCCTTGCCCTGGTTGTGAAGTGCATTTCAAAACACCTTTGTGATTTTCGACAATAATTTGATAGCTAACCGATAATCCCAAACCGACACCACTACCTACGGGTTTTGTGGTAAAGAACGGATCGAAAACTCGTGCTTTAACTTGTTCACTCATTCCAACACCGTTATCAGCAATTTTGACGCGAACTCTACTCGAACAAACAAGCTCTGTACGAATACGAATTTGTGGAATTAGGTACTGGTGATTGGGTACTGAGGATTGGGGAGTGTGGGAAGTTTGAAGAAGGGCGTGGAGAGAAGCGGGTGGGGAGTGTAGGGAGTTTTTCTCTCCCCCATCTTCCCTATCTTCCTCATCTTTTTCTTCCCTTCTTCTTCCTAATCCCTCTAATGCATCAATCGCATTATTAAGAATATTCATAAAAACTTGGTTGAGCTTGCCTGGATAGCACTCAACAACAGGTAAGTTGCCGTATTCTTTGATAATTTCAATTTGAGGATGGTGGAGATTATCTTTGAGTCGGTGCTGCAAAATTAATAAGGTACTGTCAATTCCTTCGTGCAAATTCACCCGTTTCATCTCGGCTTCGTCAAGACGTGAGAAATTTCTTAAAGAAAGGACAATATTACCAATACGTTTAGCACCAGCTTGCATAGATTCTAAAAGCTTTGGCAGATCCATCACCACAAAGTCAAAATCTATGTCTTGCGATCGCTCAACAATTGTCGAGACTGGTTGAGGATAATGTTCTTGGTAAAGGCGCAACATATCTAATAAGTTAGATATGTATTGCTCGGCGTGTGCCAAGTTACCAACAATGAAATTGATGGGATTGTTGATTTCATGAGCAATACCAGCTACCATCTGACCAAGAGAAGACATTTTTTCGCTTTGAACGAGCTGGGTTTGAGTATTTTTAAGGTTTTCTAAAGCTTGCTGCAACTCTAAACTTTGCTCTTGGGCTACTTGAACTGCTGAGTGCAGGGCACGTTCAGCAGAAGTACGCTCCACAATTTCCACTAATAATTGTTCATTGGCATCTTTTAAAGCTTTTGTCCGCTTTTCAACTTGAATTTCTAGTTCATCTTTAGCCTCAAATAGGGCTTTTTCTGCCGAGGCTCGTTCTTGGTGCAGAGCTACTGCTGCCGCTGCTGCTGCCAGCAAATCTATTTCTAAAGCATCCCAAGCACGTGCTTCTGTACAATTGTCAAAGCCTATAAAACCCCAAAATTTGTTATTGACTGTTAGCGGTAAAAGCAGGATGGAAAGAATTTCTTGTCTGCCAAGAAACTTTTGCTCTGATTCTGGAAATTCGGCGACTATACCTGCAATGATTTCACCCTTTCCTAAAATTTCCGCCCAACGAGGAAGAACTTCTTGCAAGGATAAGTTTTGCAGTTGTGAGTTATCGATTTCTGGTGTAATGTCTTTTGCGCACCACTCGGCACGCTGACTTGTAAGCAAGCATCCTGCTGCGTCTTGATGGTTCTCAAATAAGTAAACGCGGCTGGCTCCCGATGCTTGTCCAAGTAATTCTAAGATGTGTGCGTAACAATTGCCAGCAGTATCATCAGCCAGTAACCGCCTTTGTGCTTCTACCAGGGTTGCCAGGTAATGTTCCCGCTTTGCTAGAGCTAACTCTGTCTGTTTGCGTTCTGATTCAGCTTTTTGACGTTGATTTGCTTCGATAGCTAAAGTCACTAAGTCAGCGATACAGCCTGCAAAATTTTGTTCTTCTAAACTCCAATGGCGCACACCGCCTGTATATTCATGGCAAACAACGCCTACCATCTCACCTTCCACCCAAATTGGTGCATCTAACATAGATGTAACGCCAACCGCAGGCAGATAGGCTACGCCAAATTCACAGGTACGCGGATCGGTATAGGCGTCATCTGCTGCGATGGTACGCTCTGCTTCTAAAGCTTGGAAGTATACTGGATAGTCTACTGCTGAAAGTTCTACACCACTGGTATGCCGCTTGAGTGTTTGTTCGTAGAGGTTAAGGCAGCGAATTTTAGAGCGATCGCTATTGTAGTGCCACACACTGACGCGTTCTAATCCAAGGGTAGCGGCGGCAGCTTCGGTGATTTTGGCTAAAGCTGAATTTAAATCGCCTTGTGCCAAGTTTCTACTTTTTGCCAGCGCCAAAAGCACTTGGTTTTGCTGCTCCAAACGATTGTGGGTGTGACGCAGGATCAGTTCGCAGCTTTGCCGTTCAATAATATTACTAAAGGTACAAATTACCTGTTCTGTACCATCCTGAGGCTGGGTATTCACCAGTAACCAAATGCGTTCGCAGTTATTGGGATGAGAAATACTCAAAATCAAATTTTCTTGGCGAGAAAGTAGCAAATTTGGGTTAGCAAAAGCTGTATTGTCTACTTGGGTAACTTGCCAGGTATTCCCAAAAGCAGGAGTTCCCAATAATTCTTTTTCTGAACGTTGCAGCAATTTACAACCTATAGCATTACAAAATAAAATTTCTGCCTTTGCTCCCAATAGCATTACCCCTACTGGTATTTGGCGCAGGATTTTTTCTTGAGCTAATAAAGTTTTTGAGCCTTTTTTACGGCTGTGATATTTAGTATTATTTGTAACCATATTGATAGAATTAAAAAACTTTCTTCCCTGCTGCTTTCTGCCTCCTGCCTCCTGCCTTGGTTCTACTTTTGTACGTACTTATCAACAAAGAAGATGCACAGCCCTATATTAAAATACAATGCTAAGACTGTGCTTATCTTTACAAGAAGTGTATTCAGTAGATTGTTCTGATAATATATTATTTTTTACAAAAAATATAACCGAAAAAATACGGCTGTTATTTAAACTAACAAACGCAACTGTGAACCTTGCTGAGTTTTATTAACTTCAATGCGGGCTGCAAAAGCTTCTTTGAGGTGGGGCATATGGGTAACGGTGAGGATACAAGCGAAATCGGGGGCGATCGCGTTAATTGCTGCAATCAGGCGATCGCATCCTTCGCTATCTTGCGTTCCAAAACCTTCATCTACAATTAACATCTGCAATGCTGCCCCAGCCCTTTGTGCCAATAATTTCGCCAAGGCTAAACGAATCGCAAAGTTAATTCTAAACGCTTCTCCACCAGAGTAAGTTTCATAAGCTCGCGTGCCTCTAGCATCAGCAATCAAAATATCTAAAGTATCAATCAACTTGCTATTTTTCTTGGTAGATTTACCGTTGCGCCCGGCTTTTTGAGTAACAAATTGTACGTGTAATTGATTAGCACTCAGTCGTGAAAGTAATTGATTTGTCTCTGCTTCGAGTTGAGGCAAGACATTTTCAATCATCAGCGTCTGGATGCCGTTTTTACCAAATGCCTGTGCTAATTCCTGATAAGTTCGATATTGGTGTTTGACTTCTTGTAGTTGTTGTTGCTGTTGTTCGTATTGATTCTTGAGAACTTCCAACTGGTGCGCCATCTGCTCTAAGCGCCCGACTTGGGCGAGTTGTTCGTCGAGTTGGCGTCTGCGGATTGCTAGCTGCTGTTCTAAAGCTTGAATTTGAGCGATCGGATTGGCAGTTTCTTGGAGTTGATGAACGATACTGTCTATTTGATGTTTGAGTTTCTGCCGCTCTACCCACCTTGCTTGCAAAGCCACCTCTAATTCTTGTGCTCTTGTCTGCAGCTGCGGATACTGTTGCTGCGCGGTTAGTAGTTGTTGATAGCGTAACTGCCAAGCTTGGGCTTGACGGACTGAGGCTCGCAGGTTGTTATGCTGTTCTGTATCGTAGCCAAGTTCGCTAATGTGGCGATCTAAGACAGCAATTTCTTTGGCGCACTCAGAATCAGTAGCTGCCTGCCCAATTGTAGCTTGCAATTGGACAATTTGTGCTTCTAGTTCCGGCTGACGTGCTGCTATTTGTGCTTCTCGCTTAGTTGCATCTTTAATCTGCCCTTGCTTAATTTCTGCCCAACGCCAGCGTTCCACTTCATTGCGAGCTAGAGCATGGTCTTGTTCATTATAGTTGAGTTGTTGCAGATATTGGTTTAGCTGACTCAGTTCGGCTTGTTGATCATGAGCGTAATCACCAATTTGCAGCGATCGCTCTAGTTGTTGCTTTTGTGTTTCGATATGTTGTATTTGCTGTTCGACATCAGTGGTAGCTTGCAACTGTGCTGCCAATTGTCCCCTTTGTTCGCGTAACCCATCATAGGGAGATAATAACTGGGATATCTCGCGATATTCCTGCCTGAGTACTTGAATTTCTCGATCTGAAACAGCCATTTGTTCGCGAACTACCCACAACTGCTCTTCCGTATCCTTGTACTCAGTCTTAGTTTTGTCCACCACGCGATTCCAGTGATGCTCATCCAAAGGGCGTTCGCACAACGGACAAATTGCATTCGGAGTCTGGAGCATTTGCAATTTTTGCTCTAATTCTCCCAACAGCCTTTCAAAATCCCGTTGGTGAGCTTGCAATCTTTCAATAAAGTGACGCCTTTCCTGTCCTTTTTCCTGAACTCGTTGCAAATATACCCGCTTTTTCTCCAATTCTTCAATCTGTACTGCTACTTCCATCACCGCTTGTTGTAGTTGCGGCTGGCGTCGCTGCTGCCCTTGTAGTTGATTTTGCGTAGCTTCTAGTTGCTCTAATCTTGCTACCAAAGAGGCATGAACTCTATCTATTTGACTTTGTAAAGTTGCCTTTTGTTGTAACAGCGGAGCTACTTGCATTTGCAACCGATCCAGCTGGGCAAGGTGCTGACGCGCTGCTGCTAATTGTGCCAACGCTTCTTCTACCTCACCTGACTTGCTCAGAGTTTGCTGAATCTCCTGCTGTTGTTGTTGCAAAGCTTCCAACTGCGCCTGCGCTTGTTGCAGTTGTCGCTCCATATCTTGAATTTGTTTGGAAAGCTGTTGCTGCTTTTGCTGACGAGCTGCAAGAGCGCGGGTATATTCTGCAAATTTAGCGCTCATCCCTTCTTCTTGAGATTGCAGATTTTGATAGTGAGTATATCCAGCTTTGATTTGGGATTCTTGAGCTAATAACTCTTCTAATAAAGATAGCTGACTTCTTGAGCTTGCCCGCTCCTGTTCGAGGCGATCGCAATCTCCTGTCAAATTTTGGTACTGCTGCCTAACAAAATTCAGTTGCTCTTCCCAATTTTGGCGTTGATGCTGTACAACTTGCAAACTTTGTAATTGAACATTCTCAAAAGCCTGTACCTGTTGCAAGCGCTCCAGTTCGCTTTCTAACTCTGCACGTTTTTGGGCGATCGCATCTCGCTGTTGCAGTTGAGTTTTCATCGACTCTAAAGAACGTTCTAACTCTTCTGCTTTGGCTTTAAACTGACGCGATAATTCTTTTGCTCGTTCTTCTAATTCATCATATTGATTCAGTTTTAATAACTCAGCTAATATCTCTTTGCGCTCGCTGGGGCGCTTCAGCATAAATTCATCTGCACGACCTTGACGCAAGTAAGCAGAATTAATAAAAGTATCGTAATCCAGTTTTATATGTTGTAAAATTTGGTCTTGCGTTGCTCTAACACCTTTGCCAGTCAGCGAACGAAATCCATTTGGCGTTTCGATTTGAAATTCCAGAACACTACTACCACCCCGCGCTCTGGTACGAATGACTCGATAAGTTTGTTGCCCGCTTGTTTTGAAGGTAAAATCTACCCGCACTTCTTTTGTACCAGTGTGGATAACATCATCTTCAGAAGCAGCTCTGCTTTCTCCCCAAATTGCCCAGGTAATCGCTTCCAATAAAGAAGATTTACCCGCACCATTGGCTCCACAAATACAAGCAGTATGCAATCCGCGAAAATCTAAAGTTGTATCACGATAACTGAGGAAGTTTTTTAGGATGAGTTGTACTGGAATCATCTAGGCTAGGAAACCACACATTTTTAATAAGTAGCAGCACAGGTACTCTGTTTGCTAGTCTAGCTAGCTAAAAATCATGTTTCTAGTCTTTAAGACTCTATTTTTACAATTGTTAACATTAGCATGAGAATTTTTTTCCTGTTAAGTAACCCTTTTTTACTATAGTTATATAAAAATTAAACCTAGCCTGAGAGAATAGAGCCTTTATCCTTTAGCTATCCTTCTCAGCTTCTAGTGTCAGAGGTGGTGCAACTAGGAATGTACAGCATAGTATTAAGTTCATTAACAATCTTTTTTTAATGAAAGCAGAAGAAGAAGTTTCTTTACTAGAAAAGTAGAGCATAGGAAAAATGGGAGGGGTTAGTTGCAAATTTTAACCATGAGGTTTAGTAGGTGCGAGAAGGTGTGGCTGTTTTACCCTCCTAGCAAAAAAGTGAGATTCTTTGGTATTCTTTCCGCATTTTCCTCTTGGTAAAGTGGAGATGAAAGTAATTTTGATATTTAAATAGTCAGGATTTGATGATAGACAGGAATTACTTCTATATTAAATTTTAGCCAAAGAGTTATACATAACTTGGCACCATTTTTTAGCAGATGGAAATGTCCTTTAACTTTTTTAAATTCAATATTTTTTAGAGAAACTCTGCAATTACTCCTGGTTATCAAAATTAAGCTTGCTGGTAATCACATATTAACTATCTAAATGTCAAATAGTCTTGTTCTTTGATAACTTATCTATTACCTTGATACTTGCCCGTTAATGAGATTTTCACCATTCTCAATAACCGTAGGGTGGAGAGAAGTCACAAGACGCCGGAATTTTACAGAAAAGAAAATATGTTCCTATGATGTATTTAGGGCGTAGGCAGGCTTAGTTTGTGTAGCCTCAGGCTTCTAGCCTAAGTGAGCACTAATGTGATTTATGGAAGAAGTTTATTGATTGACATATATCTGCCGAGATAGATGATGTAAAAATATCAGGAACAAATTCAAATAAATTTGCGTCATTATTATTATAGATAGTTAATTTATATCTATCGAATAGAGATGAGCATAATATGAAAATTTGAGTAGCGCTTCACATACTATATATGACCTTGGTGCTATGACTTTTGTCATATATAAATAGATAGGTAGATAAGTTAAAAATTCAGAAACAATATCAGTAAAATCACGTCAAAATCAGTAAGATACAAAGACACAAAAGGACTTATTATGAATCGCTTTCTATATTGGAAATCTGGAACTGCCGCAGTTATGGCAATGGCAATTACTACAGGTACAATTGTGCCTTTATTTGCCCCTGTTGGTGCCAATGCACAAACACCGGATCTTTTTAATCGCAGTCGAGTCACAAGTCAATCAAGAACAGTTTCAATTCCTCGTGGAGTCAGAATTCCTGTGACTTACGAAAAAGATAGAATTCTGGTTACTCCTAATGAAACATCATCTTTAAAATTAACAGTTGCCAGGAATATTGTAGATAGGAATGGAAATCTCTTAATTCCGGAAGGAACTGAAATTGAAGGGCAGTTAGAACCTGCAACCGCTAGAAATGGTGATAAAGGTTCTCGCTATGTGGCAAAAGAACTAGTTTTTCGTGACGGTAGGCGGCAAACTATAGATGCAACTTCTCAGATAGTGACTAGAAAAGAAACTATTAAGAAAGGAGCTAAAACGGGGACGATATTAACAGATGCGGCTATTGGGGCAGGTGCTGCTAGTGTAATTTCACTAATTACAGGCAACCGTAAAATAGAAGTTCTAGAGCCTATCGCTGGTGGTGCTGCTGGCGCTTTAGCCAGTGTGCTGTTGCGCAGAAGAGAAGTGGAAGTTGTTTCTATCGATCCTCAAAGAGATTTGGATTTGACTTTAGAATCTAATTTGCTTCTATCTCGCTATTAGAATTAACTGAGTTTAATTTAAAATGCGATCGCTTCCTCAAATCGAATGGGTGCGATCGCTTAATTTTGTATTTCAGTAGAACACATTAATCACTTACAACAGGCAACCAAACAATAAATGTAGTCCCTGGTGCTTGAGGTAATGAAATTTTTGAGGGAAGAGCAGGACTAAAAACTTCAATTTTTCCCTGCATTTGTTCTACCAATTGCTTGGCTATGGCTAAACCCAAGCCTGTACCAGGAATTTCAGTTTGAGCTTGCACACCTCGATAATGCCTTTCACCAAGATGTTCTAAATCTTCGGGTGGAATGCCAGGGCCATTATCTGTGATAGTAACTCCCTGGAAATTATCTTTTTCTTGTCCTACTTGAATTAATATTTTACCACCTGGCGGAGTGTATTTTAAAGCATTATCAATAATATTACTTAACACTTCTGTTAAGGCTTTAGGATTAATCCGCACTAATGGTAAATTAGACGGAATATTGGACATTAATTGCAAGTTTCGCTCTTGAGCTATTGCTTGAGCTGAAACTAATAAAGGTTGCAATACATCAGCTAAATAACATTCTGTTTTTTTCTCTCCAGCCCCCGGTAATAATAGTACAGGTTTGTCTTCTTTTTCTACTGTTGCTTCTACAAATACTTCGTTCTTTTCTGGTAGTTTCAAAGGTGCTAAATCTTCTGCGCTCAAGTCAATTGCTTCATCAAACTTTTGCAGCAATTCTTGCAGGCGATCGCTTTCCCGAACAATACTTTCTGCTACCTCTCGGTTGGCATCTCCTGCTCGCAATCTCTTCATCAGCAGTTTGCCAAAGGTTCGTAATGCTGTTAGTGGATTGCGAAATTGATGCAATAAATTATCCAGCAAATCTTGCTGCTTTTCTTGCAAAATTTGTTGTTGATGCAATTGCACCTCCAACCATGTTCGACGCTGATCTAAAATACAAGCTATTGTCAGGGTTTGAGCAACGCGCTCAATTTGACTGCGCTCTTGTTCATTCCATGCCCTATCTTCCCTGGCTGTGACTAGCAACCCCATCATCACATCTTCATAAATCAGAGGTAGAAAAATTTGATCGCCACTTAGTAATTCCTGTTGTGAATTTGATGCAGTTGTATCTTCTGTTCCAAATTCTTTTGCTGCTGTCAGTAACTTTTGGTTAAACTTTGGCAATGCCAATGCATTTACTCCTTGTCGCCCCATTGCCGTCTCTGGATAAACCACCACAGGAACCAGTTTCGCTTCATTTGTCGGAGCTTCTACCAATTCTTGGGTTAAATACACAACGCTTAAAGACGCTCCTAACCCCTGGGCTAACAACATCATTTGCTCTTGACACAGAACAACAAACTCAGAACTGGCAGACATTAACATTTTTTAGCTCTTGCTTAAAATTTTAGATTTCAGGTAAGACAAGAAAAAGGCAGGAGTTGTTTATGTAACAAAGCATAACTAAACCATTTAAGTTTTGCCTCGCCCTAGCGCATTATTCTTTGACTGCTTTTTATTTACAAAAAAAAGTAAAGGCTGAAAGCCTCGCCCCTTGTGGGTGGATTCGTTTTCCCCCAACCCTGTTTCCTTTCATCTACACTCAAAAAAATATGCTTGTTGTATCAAAAGTTTAAAAACTGTTGATCTTTTAAACTAGAACTTTTATAATTACGACGGATTTTGTAGCTATAACTACAATACGTAGCTTGCAAAGAGGAGGAAAATAGGTTGGCAAGGAGACGGAAGCGGAAAAGCCGTCGTCGCCAAGAAGGGCGGCGCATTCTTGAACATGTGCCTCAATATAGCATTGAAAGTGGCGAAGATAAACCTGTGACAGCAGCCAGAAAATTCATTCAAGCTGAAGGGATTTTGCCACCCGCTTTACTACTTGTGAAGCGTAACGAACATACCACAGACAGATATTTTTGGGCTGAAAAGGGATTGTTTGGTGCTCAATATGTAGAAGAGAACCATTTCTTATTCCCAAGCCTGAGAATTTTAGAAAATCCTTCTGGCTCGGAACCTGTAGCTGTGGCTAGTC
Organism: Chlorogloeopsis fritschii PCC 6912; assembly: GCF_000317285.1. Classification (GTDB taxonomy): domain Bacteria; phylum Cyanobacteriota; class Cyanobacteriia; order Cyanobacteriales; family Nostocaceae; genus Chlorogloeopsis; species Chlorogloeopsis fritschii. The sequence goes on from NZ_AJLN01000078.1 coordinate 35,409, forward strand.
GATAGACCATCAAGATGAGCGTGGATTGTGAATGTGGCTTTTGACTTTTATTAACTGGCAAAATGCTAAAGATATTCAATAACTTCATTATTTTTTTAGTTTTCAGCGAGTTTGCCAGTAGGGGTAGCTGTCTGGACTTGGGCAATTAAATTCCATTAAGCAATGGTGTTTGTGGGATTTGGTTTGTAGTTATGAAAATGTACCAGGGAGTAAGAATAAAAGTGCTCTTGGCTGAGGTTAAATTTAATCTCAAGCGATCGCCCACACCAGCTAACTTAGGTGGATGCGAGAAATAGATCGTTGGGAAATCGCCAAGCCTGGGTGTCAAAAATTAAGGCTTGCTCTCCACTAAAGATTCAAATCGTTGTGGAGAATAGCGATTACATGAGGAGCTGTTATTCTTCCTCCCTAAAGTTCATTTTCTGAAAGTTTAGTCAAAAGTCTACATATTGTTGATTTACAGATGGTTACCGGATCTCACGATTATTCACAAGGCTTCAGCTTCAAAGCCCTCTGTAACTCAATGAGTTCATCGCGATGGGCTGTAACAGTGATTTTGCTTGAGAAGCGTGATTCACTCTGGTTTACATCCAGTTGCAGTAACACCTTCTCAAGTTTTTCAGCTTTTTTCCAGTAGAAAATTCCACATAAAGGCGACAACAAGACTAACCATACAAAGGTAGTACCGAGGCTAGGAAAAAGCAGTGACAAAACCAGTGATAAACAAAGAATTCCAGCAGTTGCTAGCAGCGTCAAAAATACAGTTAAAAACCAACTAGGACGAACCGTACCTTCAAAAATCACTTGGTTTTTTTCTGGATCTACCGCTGCCACTCGGTAAGACCGCATTTGAAAATACTCCCTTAATTGAGGCATTAAAGTAGCTTCATCTTGTTCAGATACCAGTTGCACTACTTCTGTACGGTCTTTGGCAGAGGCACGGATAAAGAAAAATAGCCCGACCGATAACAACAAAGTTAGCAGCAACGTGGATGGCAGAATAGCAGTATCCATATCTAAATTGTTACTGTTTTAGTGGAGGGGACTTATTCATTATCAATTATCAATTAACTTGTCCTCCTACTTAACTTATATACTGTTGCCATAGACGAGCTAAATCCTGTGCTTGTGACATCCATTCTGAGGAAACTTGGTACATTCGCCGGGGACGTCCCCTTCCTTCAAGTTTTTTCCAGTACCCTGTGATTGCCCTATGATCTTCGAGAAACTTAATCGCACTATAAAGTACGGTATCTGAAAGCCGATAGTTAGGGTATTCAGCTTCCAATCGTTGGATTAACTCGGTTCCGTAAGACTCCCCTTGTAGCACAACGTACAAGATATAACAAACTGCTAGTTCCTGACAAAGGTAAGTTGGCGGAGGATTTTCAAAGAATTTATATATATCCTCAAGTTTCATGGTAAGTGATGAATGACTAAAAAAATACCTGGAGGTTAGGCTTAACATCCCGATAGGGGGTATATAGTGCTACCCTCTGGTTTGGTTAAGTATATAACTTAGGCTAGATTTGCAAAGCGCAAACTGCGAAACATTACCCACACTATTTAGTTGTGGGAGGGCGCTAGACAGCGCCATGATGAATGCGCCAGCTATGGAGGTGCAAAAATTTGCACTCCTATCCTAAGCTTGAGGCAGTGTGGTGAGGAGCAAATAGACAACGGTTAAGCCGTTGTCTTAGTGTTAAGTGATGCCAAGGATGTGAGAACTGCTTAAGCATAAAGTGTTGCCTTAGCAATAATAAAGGTAGCATGAAAATTTTTCTGTAAAACTTAATAAACACTTTTTTTACAAGGTTTATCCCAGTGCGAATCATCAATGATTATGCTGATTAAAAATTATTTTTTCTAATGCTTGTACCTCTTGACACACATACATCAGTATGCTCATTTGCATTTTTATACTTGAAATACTCCAGATGATGTGAAGACATATGATAGTAAACTTATCTAGCACCCAGCACATTAGGTGATCAGTATGTCAGTAGACTCTCAATCATCTTCCTCTCGACGTCGAGCAATTGCCCAAGCATTTCGCCTCACTGGTTGGATTAGCTTTTGGATTCAGCTAGTGCTAGGTGTCGTTTCTGCCATAATTGTGCTGTTATTTGCCGTTTTTAGCCAAAGACCAGGTAGTCCTAGTAATAATCCAGGTAATGGATTGGGCGTGTTTTTGGCGGTTTGTGGGCTAGTTACCTTAGGTGGGGGTATTTATTTGGCTTTCCGTTATACGCGAATTGGCAGACAACTATTATCTTCAAATCCCAGCAACCACCCAGGCAAATTGGAAACAGTGCAAATCTTGCGGCTGGGACTGATGGTGAATTTGATAGGAATGTTGTTAACTCTTTTAGGAGCGCAGGCGATCGTCGGAACTCTGGTAGCAAGATCTATATCTCCCCAGGCGATTACTACCCAATTGTTTGACCCCAATCGAATTATTAGCGGGCTAGATATGTTGGTAGTGCAAGCAAACACCAACACGGTTTCAGCCCACTTTGCTGGTCTTGTAGGATCTATTTGGCTACTTAATCGCGTCACACGTTAAGTTCTGATATGGCAGAAGTTTAGGCAATCTAAACTAATTTCTGACTCCATTTCTTTACTTTTGTTCTGCATTTACCAAAAGCAAAATTGTACTTTTCCGAAACCATGAGTTATAGGTGTGAAGACTAATACAGATTGATTAAACAAGCATCCTACTAATGGATGAACATAAAATAGTACAAAATTATTAATAAAAATTGTAGGTCTTCTATTATGAACAATCATAAAACATGGACATTTGGAGTACAGGTTTTCTTTAGTGCAGTAGTGATTTTACTTTGTGTTGTACAGATTGGCTTTCAACGGGATAAGGATAATCTAGCTTTATATTGGGGTGGTTTATCCAGCGTACTTGCATACTGGCTGCCCTCGCCTACAAATTCTAAAGAAGATGAGCAATTGTTGGTAAGTAATCAGTATAGTCTGAATCAAATGAGCAGTAATGGTATGGTTAAACATTCGGAAGCCAGCCAAGAAACCGCAGCTATAAAAATGACAAATGAATAACCAATGCTCCTTCTATTCCACAGCCAATCCAAAATAGAAAATAGCAGTGTAGTAGCCCTAGCAGTAATGTTAGGGCTAAATTTTTTATTTTTAAGAAACTTACTTTTTGCAGTCGGCACCAATCAAAATTAGAATATGCTGATGTGTGGTGAATGAAGATAGTAGGCTAACAATTGAGAAAAATCTGTGCTGGATATTAAGCAAATACGGGAGAATCCACAACTTGTTCAGGAGAGGTTGAATACTCGTGGTGGCAACTACGATATTCAGCCAATAGTAGAGTTGAATCAGCAACAACGCGAATTAGAAGTAAAGCGAAGTCAACTCCAAGCACGCAGTAACGAAATTGGTAAACTGGTTGGGCAAAAGATTAAATCGGGCACCAATCCTCAAGATCCAGAAATTAAAGCTTTGCGGGAAGAAGGCAACTCGATTAAAGCTACATTAAGTGAACTCGAACCCCAAGAGAAGGAATTAATAGTACAAATCCAAGAACTCGTACTGGCACTTCCGAATCTGCCTAGCGACTCTACACCTATTGGCAAGAGTGAGGAAGATAATGTCGAGGTGCGGCGATGGGGTGATGAATACATTCCACAAAATCCGAATATCCTTCCCCATTGGGAAATCGGCGAAAAGTTAGGAATTCTTAACGTCGAACGAGCTGTTAAAGTTGCTCAAAGTCGCTTTGTGACATTAATTGGTGCTGGTGCCGCGCTGGAGAGAGCATTAATTCAGTTTATGCTCGATCGCCAAATCGCAGCTGGTTATGTGGAAGTTATTCCTCCATTTTTAGTTAATAGCGCATCTCTCACAGCGACTGGACAATTACCCAAGTTTGCAGAAGAAAGTTTCAAATGCGCTGAAGATGATTTGTGGCTCACTCCAACAGCGGAAGTACCTGTCACCAACCTTTATCGTGGTGAAATTCTGGCTGCTGAAGACTTGCCTATCTACCACTGTGCTTACACTCCTTGTTTTCGTCGTGAAGCTGGGAGTTATGGAAGAGATATGCGGGGGTTAATTCGCCTGCATCAATTTAACAAAGTGGAATTGGTAAAATTTGTCCATCCCAGCATTTCCTTTGATGAACTGGAAAAATTAGTGGGCAACGCAGAAGCAATTTTACAGGCACTAAAGTTACCTTACCGAGTCATCGAGTTATGCACTGGTGATTTAGGATTTTCTGCCACGAAAACATATGATTTAGAAGTTTGGCTGCCTTCTTCTGGCAAGTACCGGGAAATTTCCAGTTGTTCCAATTTTGTGGATTTCCAAGCGCGACGAGCTGAAATTCGTTTTAAGGAAGCGGGCAAGAAAGGAACGCAGTTAGTGCATACACTCAACGGTTCTGGTTTGGCTGTAGGGCGAACAATGGCGGCTATTTTGGAAAATTATCAGCAACCGGATGGCACGGTGCAGATACCAGAGGCTTTACAACCTTATCTTGGACGTGAGGTGTTGTAAATTTGGGGCAATTATTCGCTCTCAATGAGTATGTAAACTCATTGAGCAAGTTCTAATCCTCGTTGACGAAGATAAAACACTCGTTCATCAGGTTCTAATCCTCGTTCGCGAGAATAAAACACTCGTTCATCAGGTTCTAATCCTCGTTCGCGAGGATGAAAGACTCGTATATTAGTTTTTTATTCTTGTCTTTCAATAGTGAAAAATGCCTCACCAACCTCGCTACCTCAATGACTCGTTCCTTGCTTCTAGCAAGGAATGCCGTTTTAGAGGCTCCGCCTCCCGTACTCACTATAGGTAGAACCTCTAGAATTGCGTTCCCAGGCTCCAGCCTGGGAACGAGAAAAGTCGGGATCTATAACCTCTCACTATTTGCTTTGCATCGCACACTACTAGAAGCAAATTTGGAGATAAGTGCGATCGCCTTTGCATCTGTGCACGAAGTTGATAGAAAAATTACCCACTGTCTTTGCCTAGAGTCAGGCAAAATATAAAAATTCACCTATTCACAGGGATTCGTTCATTTACCACTCAGCCTCAGGAATTAGCAAAAAAGTCAGAAAATATGCTCTGTTGCAGACCAATGGTAAGCTGGTACTCATTCTAAAATAGAGAAAAGTATAGTTAAATTAGTTCACAAATATTTATCTATGTCAGTTTTCGCGGCGATCGCAGTTTTAGCTGTTCTTATCCTGGTACACGAACTGGGACATTTCATTGCAGCAAGATCTCAAGGTATTCACGTTAACCGCTTTTCTCTGGGCTTTGGCCCGATTCTTTGGAAGTACCAAGGGACAGAAACTGAATATGCTGTGCGGGCGTTTCCTTTAGGAGGTTTTGTTGGCTTTCCTGACGACGATCCGGATAGTGATATTCCACCCAATGATCCGAACTTGCTGCGTAACCGTCCTATTTTAGATCGGGCGATCGTCATCAGCGCTGGAGTGATAGCAAATTTAATCTTTGCTTACTTTTTGTTAGTTGCACAGGTGAACTTAGTTGGTATTTCCCAAGCAAGTCAACCGGGAGTTTATATCCAACAATTAGCACCAGAAGTAAGTACAGTTGCATCCGATGCTGGAATTAAACCAGGAGATGTGATTGTAGCAGCCAATAACAAAAAATTTGGTACATCACTGCAAGAAATAGAAGCTTTAAGGGAAATAATAAAAACTAATGCAGGCGAGCCAATTCAACTAGAAATTGCCCGTGATAACCAAAAGCTGTCTTTGACTGTTACTCCTGAAGCTAAACCAAATGGAGGTAGTATAGGCGTTGGACTAGCCCCTAACGGTAAAGTTGTACGCCGTCGGGTTAATAATCCCGTGGAAGCTTTAAACCTTGGCGCTAAAGAATTTCAGCGTATTATTTTCATGACATTTCAAGGTTTTAAGCAATTAGTTACAAACTTTGGTGAAACAGCCAGTCAAGTAGCTGGGCCAGTTAAAATTGTTGAGATTGGTGCGAGCATCGCCCAAAATGATACGGGTAGTTTGTTCTACTTTGCTGCTTTGATTAGTATTAACTTAGCTATCATCAACATCTTGCCTTTACCAGCATTGGATGGAGGACAACTCGCTTTCCTGATGATTGAAGGATTGCGCGGTAAACCTTTGCCCACTCGCGTTCAAGAAGGTGTAATGCAAACCGGTTTAATGCTACTTTTAGGACTGGGTATTTTTCTCATTGTTAAAGAAACTTCTCAGTTGGAGTGGGTGCAAAAACTATTCCAATAGTCTTCTAGTACAATCAAGCTTAGGTTAAAAGCATTAGTTGTGTAGTTAGCCCACGTAGGTGGGCTAAGTTTATTTAGCAGCAAATTATATTATTCGCTGGTGAGGTTTAGCAAAATTACAGTAGTGAATAATACACGTAAAATATCATCTAAAAAACAACGGGCACTAGAGATCCTCATCCGTTTGAAACGCCTTTACCCAGATGCCACTTGCTCTTTGAACTACTCAACGCCTGTACAATTGTTGATAGCAACTATTCTTTCTGCTCAGTGTACGGATGAGCGAGTGAATATGGTAACACCAGCATTATTTAGTCGTTTCCCAGATGCACCTAGTTTGGCTAATGCTGATGTGGCAGAGATAGAAACCTTAGTGCGTTCCACAGGGTTTTATCGAAATAAAGCAAAGAATATTCAAGCGGCTTGTCGGATGATTGTCACTGACTTTGGTGGAGAAGTGCCAAAACAGATGGAAGAACTGTTGAAACTTCCGGGTGTGGCACGCAAAACAGCTAATGTAGTTCTTGCCCATGCTTTTGGAATTAATGCTGGAGTAACAGTTGATACTCACGTCAAGCGCCTCAGTCAACGTTTAGGTTTGACTAAGTATGCAGATCCTATCCATATTGAACGAGATTTAATGCGTTTACTCCCACAACCAGATTGGGAAAATTGGTCAATTCGGTTAATTTATCACGGTCGTGCTATTTGTAAGGCACGCAATCCTGCTTGTGAAGCGTGTGAGTTGGCGGATATTTGCCCTTCTGCGACTCTTCCTCAGATTGTCATGTCTTAGATAGTTAGCAGTAACCGTAAGGTGGGTACTGTCCACAACGTAAAAATAAGGATTTAAGGAAAGTTAGGCAGTGCCCACCCTACAAAAATTGCTGTACGGGAGGCAGCGCACCCTTGCGGAGTCAGTGCGCCCTTGGGGGTTCCCCCCGTTGTAGCACCTGGCGTCGGGTTAAGAGCGTTGTAGCGACTGCCGTGCGAGTTTAAAAGATAAATTATCAGTTTGAACGGCAAGATTATCAACAAAACCCGCCCCTACTAACCACTAACCAATTCGATCCGATAGAATGGAAAATGCTGTCTTAAATCAAATTACAAAGCATGGCCAAAAAGAGCATGATTGAGCGCGAGAAAAAACGCGCCAAGATGATAACTAAATATGCGGCAAAAAGAGAAGCTTTGCTGGAAGAATTCCGCAAAACAGAAGATCCAATTGACAAGTTGGAGATTCATCGCCAAATTCAACAACTACCACGCAACAGTGCACCCAGCCGCCGCCGCAACCGTTGTTGGGTAACCGGTCGTTCCAGAGGTGTTTACCGTGACTTTGGTTTGTCTCGGAACGTTTTGCGGGAATGGGCACACGAAGGGCTTTTACCCGGAGTTGTTAAATCTAGTTGGTAGTTAATTGTTAATTGCTAATTGTTAATTGCGATTAACCATTAGCCATTAACAAAAATTATTGACCGCAACACCGATCAATTCCCAAACTGTCTAAAAGTAGATCGCTGACGGCGTTGGCGATCGCAAATTCTCCATAGAAGCTTTTGGAAAAATCAAACGACTGCATCTCTGTGACGATCGCGATTACCAGAGAACCCAGATCGTTTTCTCCTTCCATTCTTTGCCGAACAAAAATCTGTGCTGCCCGTTCGGCAATCTTTTGATTGATAATTTCTGGGAGAAACTCTTCATCGAGCCACCTATGCAACCGTTGTCGCAACCATTCGCCCTCAAGCTCTGGATTTTTTGGTGGTGGTAGGGTAATGGGTGGGATTGGTTCAGTCATGTTTTTTATCTTTTTTCTTTCAATCTTTGATTTTTTAATCCCTGATAGGGATTAATATAGAACCACTTCCGCCAAAATGCACACTAGTAGCAAATAACAACTGCTAGCATCAAATTGCCCGCATCAGAGGCTTTTTTGATTTGTGGCTTATTTATGCAATATGATATTGCCTCTATAGTTCAAGGCTACGCTCAAGGCTATTTTCTCATGGCTGACGAGGATAACGTCTTGGGTTGGTATGGAAGTCGCGATCGCACTCTCATTCCTTTAGACGAACGATTCCGCTACCCAAAATCACTGCGGCGTGTCCTTAATCAACAGCGGTTTGCAGTGGCTATTAACCGCGACTTTCAAGCTGTTGTCGAGGGTTGTGCTCAACGAGAGTTAACTTGGATTTCACCAGAGTTGAAACAGATATACTGGGATCTTTACCAAGCAGGTTGGGCGTATAGTTTTGAAACTTGGCAGGATGATGAACTGGCTGGGGGAATTTTAGGAATTGCAATTAATGGTATTTTTATTGGAGAATCGATGTTTTACCGCATTCCTGAAGGTTCCAAGGTAGCAATGGTAAAGCTGGTGGAAAGGTTGCGGGAGAGGAAATTTGTGATGTTTGATGCTCAAATGATGAATCCCCATTTGGAGAGGTTTGGGGCTTATCGAGTCAATGATGAAGACTATCAAGAGTTACTTGATAAAGCGTTGCAGCAAAGGTGTTCTTTGATTTAATTAACCACAGAGATGCAGAGAGCGCAGAGAGAAGAATAATTATAGGTGGTGTTTATTTACTCAATTCGTATATTGGGAAGTGAACATTGCTATTCAACGCCATGATAATGAGTACTGGGGTTTTATACAGAACTGACTCGACGTTCTGTTACCAAAGTCAGACTTACCCATTCTCCTTTGTCGTTGTAGCTGCGAACCATTCTTTGACGCAAATTTGGCTTGATTAACCAACCAACTTCCAACACAAAAGCTTGACGCAATTGCACTTTGAGGGGAGAAGTGGCAGAAGCACCATCGGGTAGCAGCAAAACTTGTACCTGCTTGTGTGGATCTTGGTCAAATTTCAGTATAGAACCCTCAATGACAGCAGAAGAAGTTATCGTTTTACTATCAAAAAATAGACTTTGAACTAGTTTGCCAGCATCATCAAGTTGTAATTTCAAAGTTGTGGAGTAAGTATCAGGCGATCGCCAGTCTGGATATATTGTTACTGCTTCACCATGCCATTCTCCCAACAAAGCTTCTACGCTTACAGATGGGTGTTCTGGTTTTGGGCTTCCGGCTAGATATTCGCGAATCAGGGTAAATTGGTTTAGCTGACCATTCTTATCAAACAACTGTACGAGGCGCAAGCGACTATTTTCATCAATTAAACCTAGTTCTGCCCCAAATTCAGAAAAAGGTGCTAACTGAATTGAACCTTGAGAAAAAGCTCCATTTTGAAAAAACAGTACACCTCTTCCTAGAGAACTGTATTCTAGAATCTTTTTATCTGTGCCCAAACGAATTGTCTGACGAATTGTCTGGTTGTCGTTCAGCCCTTCCAAACAAACAATGCTAGGTGTATCTTCTAAAATTTCACCTTGGGGAGACACACGAGTGAATGAGCCTTGCCATTCACCAAGATTTTGCAGCAAACATTCCCATTGAGATTTCATAGTAACTTTTGTTCTTTGACCTTTGTCATTTATGATTGGTTAATCACAAAAGACAAATGACTAATGACCAATAACTAACTTTTAGCAAATCGCCGTACAGCAAATAAACTCCCAATCAATCCCACTGTTGCACCAAAATTCAGAAGAATCAGAGGTAATAATAGAGTTTGCAAAGGAGTTAGTTGCAAACCGTTAGTAATAAATTTAATAAATTCTGGCTGATTAGCTAATACATTACCAAGAAATTGCTGAATCAGACTGATGCACCCCCAAGCGATCGCTCCACCAACTACACCAAAAGTAATTCCTTGGAGGATAAACGGTAGATAAATCCAAGTAGAAGTAGCTCCTACCAGTTGCAAGATTTCAATTTCTTGGCGTCGTGCCATAACTATCAATCCAATAGTGGTAGAGGTGACAGCGATCGCGCTGGAAGTCAGAATGATAGTAATAGTTAGTGTCATCCAATTCAAACTTTGATGCAATTGGGCGATATGCTTGACAGCTTCATCCACATACTGCACTGCATCCACGCCCCGCAACTTCGCTAATTGTGTCGCCAAAGTTGACACCACCTCAGAGTTACGCGCCTTCACCTTTAATTCATCTACGAGAGGATTTTCCCCCAACTGCTGAGTAGCAGCTTCGATATTAGAAATTCCCAGTTCCTTAACTAACCTACTCCAAGCTTGCTCTTTAGTGATAATCTTGGTGTCTGCGACTTCTGGCATTCTCGCTACTAGTGGTTCAATGCTTTCTGCTCGCGCACTCGAATCGAGATAAACTGATACTTCTAATTGGCTGCCGAATTGGTAGAGCAGTTTTTCTACTTGCCAAGAACTTTGCAAACTCAAGCCGAATAAAAATAGTAACACCGTCACAGTACTGATCGCAGCCCAGTTCATCCAGCCACCACGTCGCAAACCAATCCAAGTTTCTTTGAGCAAGTAATCTAGTTTTGTAAGAATTTTCAACACACCACAGCCTCACCAAGACTTAAAATTGACACAAGACAATAAAACTTCACGTCTTCTCGGCGCAAAATAATTACACTTTTTATACTCTCTAATGGGTAAAGCAGACAAATAGGGGCGCTTAGGCTAGGGACTAGAGATGAGAAAAAAGCAGGGGAGAAAAACTTCACTAATCCCCGATACCCAATCACTAGTACCTAATCCCCAATCACCAGCACCCAATTCCCAAAATATGAATTTGCATATCTTCCTGGTTGCTAAAATTAAATTAAAGCGGAATCATTTCCAATCCATATTAGGTGAGTTAAAAGAGCATGTCTCTGGAAATTGCTGTTGAGAAGAAAAAGTTAAAAAATCCGCCCTTGGAGCTGCATTATCTAGGCGATCGCGTTCTGCGCCAAGCAGCCAAGCGTGTTGCAAAAGTAGATGATGAAATCCGCAAGCTGGCACGGGAAATGCTACAAACCATGTATAGCCAGGATGGTATTGGTTTGGCTGCACCCCAAGTGGGAATTAACAAACAAATAATTGTCATTGATATTGAACCAGATAACCCAGCTAATCCCCCATTGGTGCTGATTAACCCAATTATTAAACAGGTTAGTCGTGACATTTGCGTTGCTCAAGAAGGGTGTTTGAGTATTCCGGGGATTTATATGGATGTGAAGCGCCCCCAGGTTGTAGAAATATCCTATAAAGATGAGCATGGACGTCCCAAAACGTTGAAGGCTGGAGAACTACTTGGACGCTGTATTCAGCACGAAATGGATCACCTCAATGGCGTGGTGTTTGTAGATCGTGTAGAAAATTCTTTGGCTTTGGCGCAGGAGCTATCCAAGCATGGCTTCTCTTATCAAACTGTCAAACCGATCGCATAGGGTGGTGTGCTTGTGAATACAATGACTCCAAAGAGCGGCTTGTTTCTTGCTTGTTCGTGCATAGCAGCGATCGCAGCAGTTGGTTCAGTTTTTGAACTTACTTCCGGACAACCAGATTTAGGCAACCAAACCACTGCAATTATCTTGGCATTAAGCATTCCACTGACAGGATTATTTTTCTTGGCCGCAGTCAAGGATGCTAGAGCTAATATTAATAAATAAGCATCAGGTTTAGAATTAATAGGAAAAAGGAAAAAGGATATTTCTCCTTTTTCCTTCACCTTTTTTATGCTTTACTGCCAATTTACAGCCGCTCTTAGAATTAGGTACTGAAGAGAACAGTAATAAAACTGGGCAGCTATCTAAGTACCAGCAACCTAAACTGTTAAAAAATCAAAATTAAGCAATTGCCAAACAGATCGCAGCCAAAATACTATTAATCAGGTAGAAAGCAGCAACAACTTGCAGTTCTGACCAACCAGAAAGCTCCAAATGGTGGTGCAAAGGAGCCATTTTAAATAGACGCTTTCCTTTGCCATCTGGGCCTTTAGTTGCTTTGTAGTAGCTTACCTGTGCCATGACAGAAAGAGTTTCTACAAAGAAGATACCGCTGAGAATAAATAGTGCAACCAAGCTGTTAGTTACCAACCCCACTGCTGCCAAAGCACCTCCCAGTGCCAAAGAACCAGTATCACCCATAAAAACACGGGCAGGATTGCGATTGTGTGCCAAAAATCCCAAGCAACTACCGCTCACAGCAGCACAGAAAATCATCATTCCCTGAGAAGTCGGAGCAACAAGCGCACCTAATGCTAGTAAGGCGATCGCTACCGTTCCTCCTGCTAAACCATCGATCCCGTCTGTTAAATTAGTGGCGTTACTTTCTGCTACCAGTACAAACCCAGCGAGAGGCCAAAATAAAAAGCCTAAAGGTATAGATAAACCAAAAGGTAAAGCAATATTTGTAATATTAGAAGGCTGATTAAACATTAACCATAGACAGAATAAAGCCGCAAAACTAACCTGGAGAGCTAGTTTTGTCCGTGGAGAGATACCTTTATTGGACTTGCGACGTAAAATCTGCCAGTCGTCTAGCCAACCAATTAACCCATAACTCAGTGTTAATATAGAAACAGCCAGTACCTGCGTATTAAAATTAGACAATATACAAGCAACGATTACTGCTACTGGAATAAAAAATATACCACCCATTGTAGGTGTACCCGCTTTTTTCAGATGGGCTTGAGGGCCATCTTCACGGATTATTTGCCCCGTTTTAAGTGCTTGTAGCATTGGCACTACAAAAAAACCTGTTGCTGCTGAAATTGCAGCACAGGACAACAACGGTAAGGTCAGCGAATTACTGTGCCAAGGCAACCGATTCGCTGTTCCATCTAAAACGAGTGCAGCAGTAGTTAAGCCTACACCTAGTAAAGAAACTAGGCCTATACCAGAAATGTTTAGCCCCTGATCGGAAGACACTTTAGCGTCCACGGTATGTTTCCCCTCACTCCACACTTGTACAGTTAGACACTTGGGATTTAGTTAAAATAGCAGTTCTTGAGCTTTTTGTTGGTTAATCTTCGTCTGGAACGATGTCATCATCGTCATCAAAGTCATAATCACCAATTCCATCCTCACCACCCAGAAATTCGGTAATTTCTTCTTCATTTTCTTCAGAAAAATCCTGTTCATGATTATCACGCGCGATCAGACGACCGCTAGCCTGTAACCAATCTAAAAGTGAGGACTCTTGCTTTAATGGTATAACAGCGGCACGCTGGTTGCGGGGCTGTTCACGTAATGGAGAATTCAGCATATCTGACGAAGAAAAGAAGGGGTATTGTATATAGACATTAAGAGTCTATCACTGGATACGCAAGATAGTAGTTAATCATTCAACTAATTTCTTTCTAAATCCGACGGAAATTTTCGTGATTTTCCTAATCACAACACCAAAGACTTAGGTCATGCACGTATTAGCATGACAACATAAATGAGCTCGCAACATCTTCCTGATTGTTTAATGAAAATAATACTGTTTGAGGTAACAGGTGATGATCGCAAAAGCGGCTCTTTTAGAAGCAATTGCTGGCAAAAATCGGGGGCTTTTAGCAACTGAGCAAGATAAAAAAGCTATCTTAGTCACGATCGCCAATTTGGAAGACTTTAACCCGACACCACGTCCACTTGAAGCTAGCGATTTGCTCGATGGCAATTGGCGACTACTTTACACTACTAGCAAAGCTCTGTTGAACCTCGACCGCTTTCCTTTATGCAAACTTGGAGAAATTTACCAGTGTATCCGCGTCCAAACTAATAGCGTTTACAACATAGCCGAGATTTATGGATTGCCTTTACTCGAAGGTATAGTTAGCGTTGCTGCGAAATTTGAACCAGTTTCAGAACGTCGTGTGCAAGTAAAATTTGAGCGATCGATAATTGGCTTACAGCGCTTGATTAGCTATAAGTCTTCAACAACTTTTATCCAACAAATTGAAGCTGGGCAGAAATTTACCGCTGTTGATTTTCCTCTTAACAGTAATGAACAACAGGGATGGTTGGATATTACTTATCTAGATAGTGATTTGCGGATTGGCAGGGGCAACGAGGGAAGTGTGTTTGTTCTAGCAAAAGCATAAGGAGGGCGACTTTGAACATTAATGTTAGCGAATCGAGCGTATTTCATAAATAAAGATTTTGTCAAGGAGGTTTTTACCACTTTTTGAAGCTAGGGGATGAAGAGGAAACAGGGACACTGGGACGCAGTGATTATTGAGCGATATAAATCAGGATGTAGAGACGCGATATATCGCGTCTCTACAGGGGTTTTGGCATTACGCAAAATTTTTTCACGCCATGAAATTAGCTGGGCTGAATGAATTGCACGGCAAATTATGGACACTTTGCCTAAATTATGACATCACAAGATTTTTATTTGGGTATTTATTCTACTGTCATTGTGATTCATAATCATATAGATAACTATTTTTCAATAGTTTGAGCAATACAGGCACAATTCATTTAGTTCCCAATACAGTATAAATTTTATAGAAGCTTTATAGATGTAATTACTAGCCTCACAAAAAATTTAATATGTATAATTTTTACAAAAGCTTCATAGTTATATTTACTAGGGTAGTGATAACTTCACAAAATATTACGTAAAAATCTTTAATATCAATTAGCATACACAGTTTTAAACTATGTTATGCAGCTTTATACACCCCTCGAAATTGACATAATTCAGCAAGATATTCCTTATTTAATTGAAGTTATGGATTGGGTTAAAACTTTTTTGGCAAAACCCCATCCTGATTTAGGTAGAAGTGGTGTTGTGTGTCCTTTTGTTCCTCACTCACTCAAGTCAAATAGCATTCGTCTAGCAGTTATTCGTGCTAAAAACCTACAGCCACAACAAGTTGAAGATATAGTTAAAGACTATCGAGATATATTTCTGCAAATGGAGCCGCAAGATAGAGATGTTGGCATTAATAAAGCTTTTTTACTTATTTTTCCGGATATCGAGAGCAACGATGCTGCCACGCTGATTGATAACATTCAACAAAAACTCAAACCATTCTTTGTTGAAGAAGGGCTAATGATAGGAGAATTTCACAAGCATACAGAAACGAGGGGACTATACAATCAAGATTTCTATCCACTTCGTAGCCCTGTTCCCCTCATAGCTATACGTTTTATGGTTGAAGCCGATTTACCCTTTCTGATGAATGCAAACAATCTACATTTACGTATTAGATATTTAGAAGCTTATTTACAGCGTTTTGAGAAAAATATGAAAGATAAAATCAAGCTAAATACTGCTTATCAAGCATTAGCTTTGGCAAGAGAAAAATTGACAATAGAAAATTCTGCTAATTCACCATCTGAGAAGCACACAAAGATGACTTTTTCGTGCCCATTCATACACCAAAACTAATCAATGGTTGATGAAGTGACATAAGCTAAATAAGTAATCATTAAAGTTGACATTATTATAGCAGTTTTAACATGATGAATCCACGAAATATAGAGTGAGTACTCCTCGTCAAAGCCTAAGTGATAAAGATTTGAGATATAAGTGAGTAATGCCCATCTCACAGTAAAATTTGTTAGCGCTTAGTCCAAAAACTGTAATTTTATTATTTCTACAAATGCAGTTTAAAAACAAAAATTTATCCCAAGAATTGAAAATACAGATAAATACTTTGATAGCACAGAAGACTAATAACAGCCAAACTGATGACATCAAAGATGTATGCATTCATCAAATGTTTGAGGCACAGGTAGAAAAATCTCCTGGAGCGATCGCGGTATTTTTAGACGCTCATAACCTGGCTTCTGGCGTAGAGGAACAACTTACCTACAGGCAACTAAACCAAAGAGCAAACCAACTAGCGCACTACTTACGTACTTTGGGAGTTGCTCCTGAGGTATTGGTTGGTATTTGCGTGGATCGTTCCGTAGAGATGATAGTAGCAATTTTGGGAGTACTTAAGGCTGGAGGTACTTACGTGCCCTTAGATCCAGCATATCCTCCGGAACGGTTAGCCTTTATTTTGGAAGACACCAAAATACCATTGATCCTCACTCAAGAAAAATTAAGAGAGAATTTAACAGCTAATGAAGCACATCTGGTTTGTTTGGACTCAGATTGGGAAGCGATCGCTCACAACAGTCAAGATAATCCTGTAAATTGGACAACCCCGGATCACCTTATCTACGTTATTTATACTTCTGGTTCTACAGGACAACCAAAGGGTGTAATGATTTCCCACCGTGGTATCAGCAATCAACTGCGCTGGCGACAAACAACCTTTGAATTAACCAACACAGATAAAGTTCTGCAAACTATATCGTTTAGCTTTGATCCCTCTGTTTGGCAGATATTTTGGCCGTTATGCTTTGGAGCGCAGTTAGTATTGCCTCGTCCAGGCGGACATCACGATAGTGTTTACTTAATTCAGACAATCATCCAACAGCAAATTACTGTCTTGGCAATGGTTCCCTCAATGCTGCGTGTATTGCTAGAGGAGAAAGATATTGAGAATTGTCAAAACTTAAAACACATTACCTGTGGTGGCGAAGCTTTACCAATCGAACTCGTGGAACGCTTCTTTGCTCGTTTAAATCTAGATAATGTTCTGCATAATTGCTACGGCCCTACAGAAGCTTCTATCGATGCTACATTCTGGACGTGTCAGCGCCATACAAACTATATCACCGCTCCTATTGGTCGCCCCATTGCTAACACCAATATTTACATCCTAGACTCTGATTTACAACCTGTGCCTATTGGAAAAGTCGGCGAATTGTACATTGGTGGTGTTGGGTTGGCGCGAGGTTATTTTAATCGTCCAGAATTAACAGCACAAAAATTCATTCCCAACCCTTTTAACTCGTCAGAACGTCTGTACAAAACTGGAGACTTGGCACGTTACTTAAGCGACGGTAACATCGAATATGTCGGTAGGATTGACCATCAAGTAAAAATTCGCGGTTTTCGCATTGAGTTAGAAGAAATCGAGGCAAAGCTATTACAACATCCTGGCGTGCAGGCAAGTGTAGTGATAGCCCGCGAGTATATGTCGGGTGATAAGTGCTTAGTCGCCTATTTTGTCCCTAATCGGGAGCAAACACCTACAATTAGCGAACTCCGTGACTTTCTCAAGCAGACGCTACCAGATTACATGGTGCCATCAGCGTTGGTAATCCTAAATTCTCTACCGCTAACAGCCAACGGCAAGGTAGATCGTCGCGCCCTACCAGCACCAGAACAAAATCGTCCCGAACTAGCAACAGACTTTTTAGCACCACGCGATCGCTTAGAACTTCAGTTAACACAAATTTGGGAAGAGAGTTTAGGCATTCACCCGATAGGAGTCACAGACAATTTCTTTGATTTAGGCGGGCATTCATTGGTTGCTTTGCGTCTATTAGCACAAATCGAGCAGAAATTTGGCACAAGGCTTCCCCTATCGACATTTTTGCAAGCACCGACAGTAGAAAAACTGGCTGATATTCTCCAGCAGAAAGAATCACAAGCACTCTGGCAACCTTTAGTGGCGATTAAACCCAATGGTAAGAAAGCGCCCGTATTCTGCGTACATGGTGCGGATGGTAATATTATTGTCTTCCACAACTTAGCTTGTTATTTAGATGCAGATCAGCCAGTTTATGCCTTGCAACCCTTTGGCTTAGATGGGAAGCAACCTTTCCAAACCAAAATTGAAGATATGGCATCTGACTACATAAAAGAGATCCGTACCATCCAATCAGAAGGGCCTTATTTACTAGCTGGCTACTCTGCTGGGGGTACAATCGCTTTCGAGATGGCACAGCAATTGGTTGCGCAAGGGGAAAAGGTAGCTCTGTTAGCGTTGTTTGATACTTGTAGTTCAGTTTATTTCCACGAATTATCATTCCGTCAATGGATTGCTCGCCATTGGCATAACTTTTGGCAACTCGACGAACCAAAACAGAAGCTGAACTACTTATTTATGGCGATACAGCAACGCCTTCAGAAAATTAACAAAAAGTTCGGTTTGGATAATATTGGTGCAGAATCACCATATGCCCATGTATCTTTGGAATACAACTCAAACTTATTAGAGGATGCTCTATTTATCACTCAACAGCAAGCTGTTAGGAAATATCACCCACAGGCATATTCTGGCAAAGTAACCCTTTTCCGGAGCAATGAGCAGATTTGGTGGCTGGAAGGCGATCGCTCGTTAGGTTGGAGAGAACTAGCTGAAGTGGAGGTTCACGCGATTCCAGGTGATCACAATAACATAGTCAGAGCTAACGTACAGTCTCTAGGCGAAAAATTGAGTGATTGTTTGAGAAGGGTAGATCAACATCACTCAGTCAAATAACTTAACAAATGGGCTGCAAACGACCTTCTAGCTGTACAGTGAAATCAATTAGCCTTTACACATTGGCAATTGATAACAAAAAGGGAAAAACTTATGGTTCAACGTGGATCTAAAGTACGTATTCTCCGCCCAGAGTCCTACTGGTTTCAGGATGTAGGAACAGTGGCGTCTATCGAGCAAGGCGGCACTAGCAGATATCCCGTGATTGTCAGATTTGAGAAGGTAAATTATGCCGGTGTCAACACCAACAACTTTGCCCAAGATGAGTTAGTAGAGGTTGAAGCACCTAAAGCAAAACCGAAAAAATAAAGTAGTAGGGCTGTTTTCAAACCTCCAACACCCCCAAGGGAGAGGCTACACTAACTGAGTGTGCCAGCGCAAACTCTACATAAAAATCATACTTTGAGTCTGTAAAGGCAGGCTTTGTGTGTGTAGCTTCAGACTTTGAACTGCAATCCTTAAGTTTGAAAACACGCTTGGGCGGCTAGCAAAGTCAATAACCACCTGGTAAAGTCAATTTCGGGAGTAAGGAGTAGCAGGTAAGGAGTTAAGGCTTCTATCCACTACTCACTACTCCCGATCTAGTCATCTACCAAAATCAACTCAAATGCCTGAATTGCCTGAAGTAGAAACAGTTCGACGGGGGCTAAATCAATTAACCCTAAACCAAAAAATTGTAGGTACAGATGCGCTGTTGCATCGCACGATCGCCTACCCGCATTCAGTGGATGATTTTGTAACTGGCATTCAGGGAAGCGTGATCGCTACTTGGCATCGTCGTGGCAAATACCTCCTCGCCGAACTCTCTCCCCCTGCCCCCCTCTCCTCTGCTCCCACTCCTGTTGGCTTCCTCGGCGTTCACCTGCGAATGACTGGTCAATTGCTATGGTTGCATCGCGATGAGCCTCTACACAAACACACACGAGTCAGGTTATTCTTTGAGGATGGGTGGGAATTGCGCTTTGTCGATCAACGTACCTTTGGTCAAATGTGGTGGGTTCCACCTGATAAAAAACCGGAAAGCGTGATTACTGGTTTAGCAAAACTAGCAGCAGATCCCTTCTCACCTGATTTTACAGTTGATTATTTAGCAAATAAACTACAAAAAAGTCGCCGTCCCATCAAAACCGCACTGCTAGATCAGTCTATCGTTGCGGGATTAGGTAATATCTATGCTGACGAAGCCTTATTTCTCAGTGGCATATTACCAGAAACTTTGTGTACAGATTTGCAGCGAGAGCAAATAGAGCGATTGCAAGCAGCGATCGTCAAAGTCTTAGCAACTAGTATTGAAGCTGGTGGAACAACTTTTAGCAATTTTTTAAACGTTAAGGGCGTAAACGGCAATTATGGCGGCGTGGCTTGGGTTTATAACCGCGCTGGCGAACCTTGTCGTGTTTGTAGTACACCGATCCAACGGATTAGACTAGCTGGACGTTCTAGTCATTTTTGCAACCAGTGCCAAAAATAGGGAATTCCAAATTACAGCAGAAGTCAGGAGCTAGGAGCCATAAGTAAAATAGGCTATGACTTTGAAACTAAAGTTTGTACCTCATCAACTTGAAATCTGCTGTAAAAGTTAAAAATTGAAACTGTTTGCAGCTATTAGTGGCAATTTAGTATAACTATTTAATACACTGAAAGTAGTTGGTGATTGATGTTTAGTAGTTAATAACTGATAGCTAATATTTAGTATGTTTAGTAATATAGTAGTTGATAATTACTAAGGACTAGTCACAAACTACTAACAGTTAGCATATACATTTATTTTTGAGGAGATTCTGGATCTGAACTCTAAATTCTGTGTTTTTTGCTTATAATTTTGAATTTACTAATACTTGCCATTTAAGATTTGGAAGAATTTAAAATCTATCAAATAGATGATGAAATTATCTTAAAGGCAGGACAAAATTATCAGGTAGACAACCATAATTAAATGTAATATTCCCATTCCTAGACCAGATAGAAATTGCCTTTTACTATCTATCCTCTGTTCATTTATATTAAGTATTCCCCAATTAAATAAAGCAAAACTAATTCCTAGCTCAATAGAGACTAGATACAAGATAGAATCCTGTATAAAAGCAAATTAGTAAATCCAAGAGGGGAATTCATGCCTATCAAAAGAGGAGACACAGTTCGTGTTAATCGCGAAAAGCTGGAAAACAGTATAGAAGCACAAGCTAGCGATACTCGCTTTCCTTCCTATCTGTTTGATAGTAAAGGTGAAGTTGTAGATATCAAAGGTGATTATGCCTTTGTGAAATTCGGGCTAGTACCAACACCCAATATATGGTTGCGTTTAGATCAACTTGAAGAGTTTAAGTAGAGTTTAAAAATAAGATTATGTATTCTTCCCCTTCCTCCCCACTTTTGTGTCATTCACCCCGCGTTACCGTGATCGGTGCTGGTAGAGTAGGCAGTACCCTTGCCCAACGCATCGCCGAAAAAAATCTAGCCGATGTGGTTTTGTTGGATATTGTTCAGGGAATGCCCCAAGGGCTGGCACTAGATTTGTTGGAGGCAAGGGGAATTGAACTACATAACCGCAAGATTATTGGCACCAACAACTATGCCGATACAACTGGTTCGGATATTGTGGTGATTACGGCAGGCTTTCCCCGTAAACCAGGCATGAGTCGAGATGATTTACTGCGGACAAATGCCAAGATAGTCGTAGAAGCAGCCAAAAACGCGATCGCTTACTCTCCTGATGCCATATTTATTATCGTCACCAATCCCTTGGATGTAATGACTTATTTAGCTTGGCAAGCAATAGGATTACCACGCGATCGCGTTATGGGTATGGCAGGCGTGTTAGACTCGGCACGCTTTGAAACCTTCATTGCGATGGAATTGGGAGTTTTGCCTAGTGATGTTAAAGCAATGGTAATGGGCAGCCACGGTGATTTAATGGTTCCAATTCCGCGTTTCGCTACCGTCAACGGCATTCCAGTTACAGAATTATTAGATGCAGCCACAATTGAACGTTTGGTAGAACGTACCCGCAACGGTGGCGCAGAAATTGTGGAACTAATGCAAACAGGTGGTGCATTTTTTGCCCCAGCCTCAGCTACGTGCGTAATGGTGGAATCGATTCTGCTCAACCAGTCGCGTTTATTACCTGTAGCAGCCTATCTTCAAGGTGAGTACGGCTTGAACGATGTTTTTATTGGCGTACCTTGTCGCTTGGGATGTGGTGGAATTGCAGATGTGTTGGAATTAAATCTCACCGATGAAGAGACAGCAGCGCTCCATATTTCGGCACAGTCTGTACGGAATAATATTGAACGGGCACAGGAAATTCTTACCAGCGTGACTAGGTAATTACAATGTGTTTGAGAAAAGCCTTCCTACAAGCTGGGCACGAGACGAAACATCAAGCTTGCGAAACATCCGTTTTAAAGCTTGCTTAACAGAATTTTCTGTAATCCAAAGAGATGCGCCAATTTCAGCATTTGTCAGCCCGTGTGCCACTAGTTCAGCAATTTGAAGTTCACGGGGTGTTAAACGATTCATATCCAAAGAATTCCATTCTGTGGATTGCAACCGTATCGCTGTTAACCAGGTTGACAGATGCAAGCAAAAAGCGCTCAAATCAGCTAGATCCTTAGCATTAAAAGCAGGATTACCCCGAATGCGGGTAAAGCCAACTCCACCAATAAGTTGCCCGTTGCTTACAATTGGCCCGACCATCACATGACCGTGGTCAGCGCGCGGGCATATAATTTTCCACATGGGGGCAGATAACAACAATTCTTCGTGAACTGGAGCATGGTGTTCAACTAAGTAGCGCAAGACAGGATTATGTTCTACTGATGCAGCTAATTGCAAGATGCCCTGAAGACGTGTAGGGGCTGGGAGTTGATTGAAAAAGAAAAGTCCCCAACGTTGAGCAGCAAAATACTCACCAACTTTAACCATGACTTGCAGTCGTAAGTCTTGCTCATCACGAGCGTGGGCGATTTCTTGAAATAAAGACTGTAAAGTGTTTGCCATCATTGCTACTGCAAAATGTACTCGTTCGAGGACTAGGCGCACTTAGGAAATTAATTTTACTCTAGCCTCATCACAGTTACAGAGCAAGGAGTAAACCTGATGTCATTGTCAAGTTATGCCCATCCGGAAGTTCTCGCAGATATGCAATGGGTTGCTGAACATTTACATGATCCTAAAGTGCGTCTTCTAGAAGTAGATATTGATACCAAAGCTTACGAATCCGGACATATTCCCGGTGCTGTGTTCTGGAATGGTTTGACGACAATCTTGCAGCCTGATTACCGTGTCAATTTTGATCAAGGAGCGTTAGAAGAATTGCTCGCGCGATCGGGTATAGCCAATGACACAACCGTGATTATTTATGGCAATCATAATGTTGGTGCTCCTTGGGGCTTTTGGTTCCTGAAAGCACTCGGACATCAAGATGTACGGATAATGAATGGCGATCGCCAGAAATGGATTGCCCAAGGAGGCTCTCTGACAACTGAAATTCCTGCGATCGCAGCAACTAAGTATAAAATTCAAAATCTCAATTCAGGTATACGTGCCCTGCGAGATGAAGTACAAACAGCAATTGGTAAGTCAGACTGCCTTTTAGTAGATGTGCGTACACCTCAAGAGTACTCTGGTGAATTATTTACCATGCAGCCACCACAAGGAACTCAGCGAGCAGGACATATTCCGGGTGCAGTCCATATTTTTTATGAATCAGCCTTGAATGAAGATAATACCTTTAAATCAGCTGATGAACTGTATGCTTTGTATATTAATAAAGGTATTACCACCGATAAGGCAGTGCTAACATACTGTGCAATTGGGGCGCGTTCTGCACATACTTGGTTTGTTTTAAAGTATTTGCTAGGCTACGAGAATGTACGCAATTATGATGGCTCTTGGAATGAGTGGGGGAATCTACCTGATACGCCAGTTGAGAAATAGTCAGGACTTATGCACGAGTTATGGAATAATAAACCGCAGAGGACGCGGAGGGCACGGAGTCAAGAGGATATTAGAGAGATTTTGCGTAAGTTTTAAGAATAATGCGACTACATTGCTAGATAAGTTGGAGAATCCCCGTTTTAGTGAAAATTGATAGCACTTATATTGCTAATGCCTCCATTATTTCTGCTCGCTCGATTTCTGATTCATCCCGAATTTTGAAGTAGTAATAGAGGTTTGCAACTGTTAAGTCCGAAGCTTGCTGTAAGTTCTTTGGAACTAATGTTCTGTAACCGACATTACCAGCTTGTTGACTTACGTAAGCTTCGTACTCTTTACGTAATGCTGGTTTGAACATAAATATTAGCTGGTCACGCAGCGAAAAGAAATGTAATTTTTCGCTTAAATTTTCGTATGCAAGTTGTTCGGGTGGTGCTGGTAAAGCGGTTATGGTTTGATTGGTATCTGGGATGTTATTAAATTCAGAAGTGTTGAAATCGGCACTATTTAAAAGTTTAAGTTCTGAAGGGGAGAGCGATCGCATGGGTAGTAAAAGTAAATTATGGTCTTCTGAACATAGTCATCTTTTCAGCCAAAAACAACTAATACAAGATTATACAAACCAATTTATTAGAGACTTATCGGTGGAAGTAGATGAATGGGGGAACAAAAAACTGAAAGACCTAATTTTGAAAGAATCACTTAAAATTTTAGATAAAAGATTGAATATCAATTAAATGCCATTCAAACAGACTTTCAAAAATTAGACACACAAGTAAACACAAATTTTAGCGAACAAATTAAACTCTCAATCACTGATGTTAGTGATGGATTTATTGGGTTTGGAGGAATTGGTGGTGGTGTTGGTATAGGAGGAGCTTTAGCTGCTGGATTGTTAGCATTTACAGGAATCGCTGAGTTTGTGAGTTCCAGTCAAATTTCAGAGGAAGTTCGGACACGGATTAGAACACAAGCTAAAAATCAATGTGGCTATTGTCGCAGTCTTCAGAAGTACGTTTTGGGGATTTTGGAGATTGATCATATTTATCCCAAAAGCGGTGGGTGGGACTGACGATGAAGAAAACCTTTGGCTTGCCTGTAGGCTATGCAACGCTTTCAAAGGTATTCAAACCCATGGACAAGACCCAGTTACAAATCGTAAGATTAAGCTTTTTAATCCCCGTCAGCAGAAATGGTCACGACATTTTAGCTGGAGTGAAGATGGAGCATACATCGTAGGTATTACTGCTTGTGGTCGAGCAACTGTTGTTGCACTTCAACTCAATAATGCTTACGCTGTAACTGTCAGACAAGCCTGGGTTTTTGCTGGCTGGCACCCACCACAGGAGGAATAGATTTAGTCTTTATTGCTGTTAATCATCCAGATCTATGTTGACCATACCACCTTTCCTGGTTGAGGCACATCTACACTCTCCTCACTCTGTGCAAATTTCCCAACGATCGCATCCAAATTTTTTCTCGCATCGCCAAACAGCATCCGCGTATTTTCTTTATAAAACAGGGGATTTTCAACTCCAGCGTAGCCACTAGCCATACTGCGCTTCATCACCACAACAGTACCAGCCTTCCAAACTTCCAGCACTGGCATCCCGGCAATCGGACTATTGGGATTTTCTAAAGCACTGGGGTTAACAGTATCGTTAGCACCAATTACCAATACAACATCCGTTTTTGGAAAGTCCTCGTTAATCTCATCCATCTCTAATACGATGTCGTAAGGCACCTTAGCCTCAGCTAGAAGCACATTCATGTGTCCCGGCATACGCCCGGCTACCGGATGAATGCCAAACCGAACTTGTACACCGCGATCGCGTAACTGCTTGGTAAGTTCTGAGACAGCGTGCTGGGCTTGAGCTACTGCCATACCGTAGCCAGGAACAATGATCGCACTCTTAGCACCACGTAACAGTTCAATGGTTTCCTCTGTCGTGGTTTTGGCGATTTCACCTACAGGGCGATCGCTCTCCAAGGCTGGTGTACTTGCCTCTGCACCAAAGCCTCCCAGAATCACGCTGATAAACGAACGGTTCATGGCTTTACACATGATGTAGCTAAGGATCGCACCACTACTACCCACCAAAGCACCTGTAATAATGAGTAAATCGTTCGATAACATAAAGCCAGCGGCGGCGGCTGCCCATCCAGAGTAGCTGTTGAGCATTGAAATCACAACTGGCATATCAGCACCGCCAATCGCCATCACCAAGTGAACGCCCAAAACTGAGGCGATCGCACACATCAACAACAAGGGTTCCAGCCCGCTGAAATTTCCGGCTCCCAAGAATAGAGCACCAAGCCACAGTGAAGCTCCAATCATGCCCAAGTTGAGCAAGTGTCTTCCTGGTAAAAGTAAAGGTTTGCTGCTAATAATGCCGCGTAGTTTCCCAAAGGCAACTATCGAGCCTGTAAAAGTAACAGCACCAATAAACACACCCACAAAAATTTCAATTTGGTGGATTGTAGACTCAGCCCCAGCGAGCGATTGTGACTCTTGCAGATAATTGGCAATGCCTACCAAAACTGCAGCAGCACCAACAAAGCTATGTAAAATAGCCACTAGTTCTGGCATCGATGTCATCGCTACACGTGAAGCGACGATGGCACCAATAATGGCTCCTGGGATAACAACTGCAGCTAAGGTACCATATGCATTCGCCTTGAGTGAGAGCGCAGTTGCCACGAAGGCAATCAGCATACCGATGATGCCGTAAATATTACCTTTGCGTGCCGTTTCCTGATCGGACAATCCCCCCAGGCTGAGAATGAATAAGGCACTTGCCCCAATATATGCAACCGTCAGTAGGTTATTTAACATAGTTTTCTTTTACTTTTGGAACATCTTGAGCATACGTTGAGTAACTAAAAAGCCACCGGAAATGTTGATTGTCCCAACCAGGATAGCGATCGCACCAAGGATGGTAGTCGATGAACTTGATGCCCCAGAAATTTGGAGCATCCCACCAATAATGATGATGCCGCTAATAGCATTGGTGACACTCATTAGCGGCGTATGCAGAGCAGGCTTGACGTTCCAGATTACTTGCCAGCCAACAAAGCAGGCAAGGACAAACACAGTGAAATGAGATAGAAACGAAGGAGGTGCGCTGATACCAATACCAAGGAGAGCCAAGCCAACTAGAACCAGCCATAAGTCACTGCTACTTTTTGAAGAACTGGAAACTGGAGAGGCTAAAACAGATGGAGTTGAAGGTGCAGCAACAACCGTAGGCTCTTTCGTTTTGTCTTCTTGTCTCCGTGTCTCCGTATCTTTCAGCACAGGCTTAGGTGGCGGCCAAGTAATGTCCCCAGCGTGAGTTACCAAAGCACCTCGAATTACCTCGTTTTCAAAATCAACTCTATAGTTGTTAGCTCCACCTATTTCTTGGAGGAAATGGTAAAGATTAGTACCGTAAAGCTGGCTTGCCTGTTGAGCCATACGACTAGGCAAATCGGTAAGCCCTACAATTGTCACTCCCTGATAACGGTAAACTTCATCAGGGTGTGTACAGGCACAATTACCGCCTTGCTCTGCGGCGAGATCGACGATTACCGATCCCTCCTTCATACTCTCAACCATTTCCTGCGTAACTAGTACAGGTGCTTTTTTCCCAGGGATTAGTGCTGTCGTGATAATAATGTCAACTTCTTTGGCTTGAGCGGCGAACAACTCCATCTCAGCTTTGATAAATTCATCACTCATGACTTTGGCGTAGCCGCCTTCACCCGAACCGTCTTCTGCAAAGTTGAGTTCCAAGAACTCTGCACCTAAACTCTCTACCTGCTCCTTAACTATAAGACGTGTATCAAAAGCACGAACAATCGCACCTAAGCTTCTGGCAGTACCGATCGCTGCCAATCCAGCTACACCAGCACCAATAATTAATACCTTTGCAGGTGGCACCTTTCCAGCTGCTGTAATTTGTCCGTTAAAGAAGCGCCCAAAGTGATTGGCAGCCTCTATTACAGCTCGATAACCAGCCAGATTTGCCATTGAACTCAGAGCATCCATCTTTTGTGCCCTAGTGATACGCGGCACCGCATCCATTGCTAGCACCGTAGCCTTACGCGCTGCCAATTTTTCCAGCAAATCGGGGTTTTGGGCTGGCCATATAAAACTGATTAATGTCCCTCCCTCCCTTAGCAGTTCAGTTTCATCCTTTCCCAACTCAGGGTGTAACTGTGGCGGACGAACTTTAAGTACAATATCTGCCTCTGCCCAGAGGGTAGGTGCATCTGGGACAATTTTGCATTCAGCCTGTGTATAGGCTTCGTTTGTAAAATTTGCGCTTTCGCCCGCATTCTTCTCAATCAGCACATCGAAGCCAAGCTTCATTAGATGCTTGGCTGTCTCTGGTGTTGCTGCCACGCGACATTCACCAGGGTAAACTTCCTTTGGGATACCAACTTTCATAATCTGTCTCCTCTCTATTAAGCTGAATTCCCCAAGCAAAGAGAGACAATAACTCGTTTATAGTGTAGTTTTGAACATACTATTACAAGAGTAATATTTGATATCTAGAACTGTCTTAATTCTTCACAAGTAATTAGTAGATTTCTATCAAAAGAAATATAGAATTTATACCTATTTTATATTTTTAGTACATCAAATCCTTGACAAAAAACAGGTAAAAATTAGAGGGATCAATTATTTCTCTGTTAATTATGACAATTATGAAGCTTATATATTTTCAAATTAGACATAAAAAAATTTACAACAAGTAATGAAAATTTTACTTGTTGTAACATCTACTATATGTAATGACAGTTGTTCACGAAGATTTGTCTACCTTAAAATAAGGCAGCCTTTCATCAGATTGGCTCGCATAAAAAATAGATGAAAACTCTCTTCCCTAGCTCCTAGCCCCTAGCTTCTAGTCCCTATTTTCAGATAGGCACTATTGTGCAAAATACTCAATATAATTAATATAGCTAACTAACTTGGACACTTTGCATTAACAATTGTTACTGGATTCAATGGTGCAAAACGCGTTAGCTGTCCTATTGGTACAGAGCGAGATAGCTGTACTTGCAATAACTGATACTCCCAAGAGTGAGATTTGAACCACAATAAGGCAGTGTTGAGATGTTCTAATGTCGCCAAAGCCAGAACTATCACACCTTTGGGATTTAACCTACTAGTACAAGTATCAAGAATTGCAGTTAAATTTCCACCGCTACCACCAATAAAGATGCGATCGCATTTCCCTTCCAAACTTTCCAATACTTCTGGTGCCTTGCCGTGAATAGATATAACATTTTTAACTTGGAAACGTTCACAATTACGTGTAATTAATGAACTACCCGCAGCAGTTTTTTCAATGGCATAAACTTTAGAAGTGGGGAATAAACGGGCAATTTCAATCGAAACAGAACCAGTCCCCGCGCCAATATCCCAGATAACTTGTCCGGGACGCAGCGCTAGTTCTGATAAAACCAAAGTGCGGACTTCCCGTTTTGTCATTAAACCAGGGCGATCGCTAAAACACAGAAAGCAATCATCTGGTATCCCAAAGTGGGGTAATTTTTCCAAATCTAACTCTTGATAATGCTCTTGACGTATAAATATCACTATATTTAAGTGGGCAAAATCCTGATTTTGTAGAGATGCAAAATTTCCCGTCTCTATAATGCGTTCGTCATTACCACCTAAATTTTCACAAACCCAACATCGATATTGACTGGGCAAATTTAAAGATTCTACCAAGCGAGCGATCGCACTCGGAGTATTCTTGCCATCTGTGAGTACGGCAATTTTCTCCACTCCTTGCTGCAACGCTTGTACTAATTCATCAACAGAACGCCCGTGTGCGCTGATGACACGGGCGTCTTGCCAGGGAACTTGAATGCGATTAAAAGCTAGCTGTACTGAACTCAGATGCGGATGAAATGTCAGTTTTTCTGGGGAGAATTCCGACGACAGCAACCGTCCTAAACCAAAAAATAACGGATCTCCAGAAACCAAAACGACAATGCCCTCACTACCGTTTGTCAACAAGCGACGGATTTCTTGAATTGCTTCAGTAAAATCTTTGAGGACTAGACGTTGAGCCGGGTGATTGGGAAAATAACTCAAGTGGCGATCGCTGCCCACAAGCAATGTCGCTTTTTCAACTAATTGTCTGACTTTTTCCGTTAACCCAGCTGCCCCATCTAAGCCAATTCCCACAACATGAATTTTAGTCATTAATTAATAGTCAATGGTCATTAGTTAATATTCACATTTTCTACCGTAGCTATACGTACAAAGTATGCCTACTTTTTAGGACATCAGTACTAAGTAACCTAGTCCGCACAGGCGGACTTAGTACGTGTAGCCGCACCCTTCTAGGGTGTCGGCGGCAAATGACAAATGACAAATGACCATTGACTAATGACTAACCACCAAAAGGAGTTAAACGCTTGATCGCACGACCGGCAACATCCCCATAGCGCAACTCTCCACACAGGATTTTACCCATCATTTGAGGTGCAGAGGGACGCTTGACACCAACTTTGTAGCCAACTCCAGGAAAACGATAAAACAGCCCGGCTAATTTTTGTGCCCAAGCCATATCAGTGCCCCATTCTTCATTGATGACTTCAGAGTATTTTTCTAGGGCATTGATATCGCCACCGACGGCTTTGTCAATCGCCTCTGCTGCTTTTAAACCAGTAAAAATCGAAGGACGAATACCTTCTGCGGTAAACGGATCGACAACACAAGCCGCTTCTCCTGCCAAAATCGCATTATCAGTATGCAACTTTTGCTCACCATTCCAAAGGCAGAGGGCGTGTCCGTACTGTTTGCAGGTTTTCACATCCAACCCAAACGAGTTGCCATATTCATCCAAAATTTTCTTAAAGTCTTGTGGTTCACCACCGATAAAAGTACCAACACCAATAGAGTATCCATCTGCTTTCGGGAAGTTCCACAGGTAGCCATTTTTCACCATGCCAAATTCAAAGTGGGCGATGTGCCCGTTTTCTACCTGGGCTGGTGCTTCTGCTTCTAAGGCTCCAGCTAAACGGCGTTTGCGTTCTTTGAAGCCTAGCCATTTTGCCATTGGGCCTTTTGCACCATCAGCAGCAATTAAATATCGACCTGTAAATGAACCATTAGCAGTATTTACTTGCCAGCGATCGCTTTGAAACTCAATACCCGTAACTTCTACATTGTCTTTTAGTTCTGCACCTTGTTTCTGGGCTTGCTGAATTAAGAAGTGGTCGAAAACATCCCGTCGTACCATCCACACTGGTTCGGGAGTTTTAAGTTCAGCTTCCACTGGATCGCCCATTTTCCACGTGCAGCGAATTGTGTTTGCTTTAATAGAAATTGCTGGGCTAAAGTCAAAGTCAAACCACTCAGCTATGCTTGGCGACACGCCACCGCCACAAGGTTTATATCTTGGCAGAGACTCTTTTTCCAAAACTAATACAGAGCGTCCTCGTTTTGCTAAGTGATATGCAGCTGTTCCACCAGCTGGCCCCGCGCCGACGATAATGCAGTCGTACATATGGCTGAATTTTGCTCCTGATGATTGTTGAATTTTTATACTCTACCGCTAGACAGTCTCACCAATTTAACTTGATTTTGGTGTCTACTGTGCAAAATTCCACAGCTTTGTGTTTGACTAGTCTCAAGTATTTACTTATAACTAAGAATGTTCATTACGTAAATCTTGGCATTCAAAACTAAATTTTTAATAGTTTATTTTTTTGACTTTGTTATTGTTCTCTAATTTATTCTTAGTTTTTTCATATATTTTCGTAGTCTATATGTATTATTTTGAGTACATATAAAAACAGCTACTTGTCTGGCTTGACCCCTACTAAGTTACAATTCATTGATTATACTGATTACAAATTTTCTGCAAAGTTTTAGTAAATATTTTCACATTTCACAAAAATTTTTGCAGCTTTTGTAGTTTAGATTGCCATTACTCTGTGCTCCTCCCCTACGGGAAGGCAAAGCGCCTAATGTGTTTTCCTGTGTGTTCCTTAAGTTGAAAAACATTATGAGGAATTAATGTACCAAGACAAGAATTACGCATAAGTTACGGAAGTATCAACTGCAGAGTACGCAAAGAACACGGAGGAAAGAGAGTTTTAGAGGAATTTTACGTAATTTCTACAAGAATGAGTAGCTGAGAGCAACGAATTGAACTCTCAACTATTCACTCTTGTACAATCAGATTTAAGCAGATATTACTTTTCACAACTAGGAGCCATGCTCTGCGTGCTACAGGTATATCAAAATTTGTCACAGCGCGATCACGTTGTGGCTACCTTTTTAAGAGTTTTAAGTCACAACAGCACTAGTCTCCTCTCATCCTCCATTTTTAGACAGTTGTGATGTCTTTTTCTTTTTCTGCTAGTAGTTCGTTGATTTTGCCAGTGTATTTGTCCGTCAGTTTTTGTAGTTTATCTTGTTGATCGCGTGCTTCATCTTCTGTTATTTCTGAGTTTTTTTCCATTTTGCGAATAGTGTCTAGAGCATCGCGGCGAATGTTACGAATTGCGACGCGCCCTTCTTCGGCATACTTCGCAGCAATTTTGACCAATTCTTTACGGCGATCGCTCGTTAGGGGCGGAATATTTAGCCGGATTGCAGAACCATCATTATTGGGGGTTAAACCCACATCCGACATCGAAATCGCCTTTTCAATCATATTCAAGGTACTGCGATCGTAGGGCTGAATCATGATTGTTGTAGCATCCGGCGTGCTAATGTTTGCCAGAGACTTTAGGGATGTAGGTGTACCGTAGTATTCTACTGTCACCTTATCTAATAAACTCGCGTTAGCGCGACCAGTGCGAATTGTGTTAAAAGCTCGTTGAGTTGCCTCAACAGTCTTTTGCATCGTACTCTCAGCTTCAGCTAATTTCACAAGAACCTCCCACAAGGGTGCCGATCGATTCTCCCATGACTGCTCGGCGGATATTACCCCGCACTGTCAAGTCAAAAACGAGAATAGGGATATTATTCTCCTTACATAAGGCTATCGCGGTACTGTCCATTACCCGCAAATCTTTAGCCAAAACATGGCCATATGTCAGAGTATTGTAGCGCTTGGCCTGAGGGTAGATATGTGGATCGGCGTCGTAGATTCCGTCTACTTTTGTGGCTTTGAAAATCACATCAGCTTCAATTTCTGCCGCTCTTAAAGCAGCAGTTGTATCAGTAGTGAAAAAAGGATTGCCAGAACCCGCACCAAAAATAACCACCCGTCCTTTTTCTAGATGACGGATGGCACGACGGCGAATATAGGGTTCAGCTAATTCCTGCATGGCGATCGCGGTTTGGACTCGTGTTTGTACCCCGATTCGTTCGAGTGAGTCTTGCAGAGTCATGGCATTCATTACCGTGGCAATCATTCCGATGTAGTCAGCGGTTGCCCTATCCATCCCCGCCGACGCGGCTTTGACGCCACGAAATATATTACCCCCGCCAACGACGATGGCAATTTGAACACCAGTAGCTACCACTTCTGCTACTTCTTGTGCTATTTCTTTGACCACTTCTGGATCAATTCCATAGCCCATGTTGCCCATCAAGGCTTCACCGCTTAGTTTAAGTAAAACCCGTCGGTAATGTGTTCCCATGAAGTTACGCTTTATCAAAAAATATGCAATTACCTCCAATTTAAGATAACAGCACAGTGACTATCTGTCTCTAGTCACGCCACACTAAAGCAGTACCTACGGGTTCAGTTTCTTTTGGAAAAATTTCTTTACCTTGGATCAAACAGGCGATCGCCGCTTTGAGAAAATGTCTTTTCACAGCTAGCGGATCTTGAGGATAATCGTCAATTAATCCTTTGTAGCGTAAAATACCATCTTTATCGATCAAGAAAGCCATTGGTGTTTTGCTGGCACCAAAGCTGCGAGTTACATCTTGAGTAGAATCCCATAGGTAAGGGAAGTTTAACTTGCGATCGGCTGCAAAAGCTTTCATATTTTCAAAGCTTTCTGTTGGTATCTGACTGGCATCATTGCCATTCACACCTATCAGCGTAAAACCTTGTTTATAAAACTCAGTTTGAATGCTCTTCAGCCTTTCTACATATAACTTTACATAAGGACAATGATTAGACATCAAAATGACGCCGACTGCCCGGAATGATTCTAAATAACGGCGAAGATGATGTACTTGTTTGTCAATTCCTGGCAATTCAAAATCTGGTGCGTAACTTCCCACCGGAGTATTTATTGTTTCTAGTGCATTCATTGTTCTAACTCCCAGGAACTTTGTATGAACAAGAAAACATACGCCCTCATTTGCTAGCGTCATTTCCCCATTTCACACCACCCCTTTTGCGGATGCTTGATATCCAACAATTTTAGAAATCAATTTCCTTGTTGTAAATTGTGAAACTACTGAATATCAACCTTATGCTTGCTTTACCACAAGCCACATCACAGCTAGCCCCACGTAATTCCACACAAGACAGCATTAAAAAAGAACTTATTTTCCTGGCTCCTGACTTCTTTTTTATTAAAAACTTAACAAAGTATGCTTACATAACTTCAGCAGTAATACTGTATTTACTATTCAAAGTCTTTACTAAAGTTAACATCACCAATCAACTTGTACACTATTCTTTGTAGTGACTTTGTGCCTTTGCTCCACATCTAAAACCTGTCTGGATATAAACTACCCATGACTACTTCCATTTCTACGACGGCGCTAACCTCAACAAAAACCTGGAATTGGCAAGGTTTCTCGATCTGCTATCAATCTCAAGGAAGCACTGGCCCGGCTATTGTTTTAGTGCATGGCTTTGGAGCCTCATGGTGGCATTGGCGCAAAAATATTCCGGTGCTGGCAGAAAATTTTCGTGTTTACGCGATTGATTTAATAGGCTTTGGTGCTTCAGCTAAACCCAAACCCGGTGAAAATTTTGCCTATACAATTGAAACCTGGGGACAACAGATAGCAGATTTTTGCCGTGAAGTGGTGGGTGAACCAGTTTTTTTAGTTGCTAACTCCATTGGCTGTATTGTTGCTATGCAGGCAGCTGTGAGTAATCCTGAGATTGCCTTAGGAGTGGCATTACTCAACTGTTCTCTGCGCTTATTGCATGATCGCAAACGCGAAATGTTACCTTGGCATCGCCGCTTTGGAGCACCCTTACTACAACGTATTTTATCTTTTAAACCAATCGGCGAGTTTTTCTTCTATCAAATTGCCAAACCAAAGACTGTACGGAAGATTCTTCTCAAAGCTTATGCAAATTCTACAGCTGTGACAGAAGAATTGGTAGATATCCTGACAGCACCAGCTAGCGATCCAGGAGCAGCAGCTGTGTTTCTCGCCTTTACTTCTTATTCTCAAGGGCCTTTACCAGAAGAGCTTTTGCCTCAACTGCCCTGTCCGGCTATTATCTTGTGGGGAACAGCCGATCCTTGGGAGCCAATAGAGTTAGGCAGAGAATTAGCCAATTTCCCGCAAGTACAAAAGTTCATACCTTTGGAAGGCGTAGGGCATTGTCCTCAAGATGAAGCTCCTGAATTAGTGAATCTAATCTTACAAGACTGGATTTGGGAACGTACTAAATGAGGTTAGTGGATAGTGGATAGTGGTAAACAACCAACTACTAACTACTAACTACTAACTATTTAAGGTTGAGTAGTCTCCTCGAATAATCCTCTTTGTTCTAACCAATCCTTACCAACTTGGATGCTAATATCAGAGCCAAGATTGCCGGTGCTTTCTACTCTTACTTCTCCAAATCCTAAACTATTGCGAATTAGATCGGCGCTGTTGCCATCTCCTTGTTGGGCGACAATGTGAGTTACATCCAAGGGTACACCCGAACTTTTAGCTATATAAACGTTGCGATAGCCTGCTTTAATCAAAGATCTAACTAACGGTCGGAGATTGGTTTCCTCACTACCAGTATTGTCTTGAATCGCTACTCGTAATGAGGCTGGATCGACAAGTTGGGAAAGAGAATCGGTTTCTGTCTCAAGATCGAAGTGTTGAGCCATCATTGCATGGATACGTCTTTTATATGGTATCCAATAGCTAGCTTCATATTCACTCTTTTCGCTAAATCTACCGGGTAACATTAACATCTGCATATTGGAGCGATTTGTCCTAGCTCCAAATCCCACTAGCGCCAATAATTCTTCAACAGTCAAGTTAGTATCTATGTGTTCTTTGACTACATTAAGAACTTTAGGCAATTGGGCTAAGGTCGTAGGGTTGAGGGACTGATCTATCAGTGCTCGAATTACCATTTGTTGTCGTTGAATCCGCCCAATATCCCCATTCTCATCATGGCGAAAACGTAAAAGTTGCAGCGCTTGTTCACCATTGAGATGCTGCTTGCCTTTCTTTAAATTTATGTATAAGTGCTGGGAATCATCTTGGTATTTCATATCTCTGGGAACGTAAACCGTTACCCCTCCCAAAGCATCGATTAGCTTGGCAACTCCCAAAACATTAATCCGCATATAGCGGTCTATTCCTACCCCCTCTAGGAGGTTACTGACGGTTTTAGCAGTTAAAGCAGGGCCACCCTGAAGATTGGTAGAATTAATTTTTTTCATGCCCTGCCCTTCTATTTCTACACGTGTATCTCTGGGAATAGAAAGCATGACTAATTTTTTCTTCTCCGGATCAAACCGGATCAAAAGCATTACATCAGCAAGTCCGTCAAAAGAGTTTACCTGGGGCAGGTATCCGAGATTTTTGGTTTCTTCTGGAGCATTTTGCACATCTGGGGGGAGAACGCTCATCCCCATCACCAAAATATTGACGGGGCGAGTTAGCTCTGAGAATCGCAGTCCACCTCCAGAAATGCGATCGCTATCAAAAACCGCTGCCTCATCGGCACTGAGATTGGCTTGCATCAGAGGTTTACTAGTTAAAGAAACTGCCAACAGCGCCCCTGCGGTTGCTGACACCATTGCAATACCACTCATGCCCACCCAAAACCATACCCAACGCCCAGATTTGGGATTTTTGATGCTTCTTCTATTTGGCTTGGAGGGCTTGGCAGAGGGGTTTCCTTGCGCCGATCTTCTGTGAATGGTCACTGGCTTCCTCACACTTACTGAATAATGCTTAAGTAAATCTACTTTTGGAGAGCAGATCCTAAATCTATAACAGCTAACTCTATAATTATTTGTGCCTAGCTTTGCACTTACGTGTGATCCAAAACACTGATAGCTGTGTTTCTCCTTCTTTTGAGTGAATTAGGAGATGATTTATATGAAGTATGGCAACAATAAACAGGTTTTGACTAGGTCATTGTAAAATCCTGAGAAAATTAAGTCTAAATATACATGGCAAATAAATATATATAGCTATCTCCTCAAAAAAAATCAGGATAAGTACTTACCAATTACTTTTTCAGCAAAATAGTTCAATCCCGGCAAACGTCTAGATTTGCGTCTAACTATGAGAAATATTAACCAAAGACTTACTAAAAAGTAGCCAGAGGTCAAGAAGCTATTGAGGATCAAAAGACGCACTGCAACAAAATCTAAACTTGCTGCCCCAGTTGCCAAAAAAAGGTAGCCTAACACCCAAGATACAGCTAAAGTAATTGACAGACGGCAAGTGGCTAGTTGTTCCTGACTGCCTTGGCGGTGATAAAGAGTCCACAGTGAGGGGAAAAAGCCGATGATGGGAATTAAATACAAAATTAACTCTATAGGCGAAGAGGAGTGGGAGAGGGGGTGAGTGGGAGAGGGGGGAAAATTACCAAAAATACTCCCCGCGTCCCCCCTTTCCCGTGTTCCCGTGTCCTCTTCATTCTCCGCATCCTCCTGTCCTTCATAGTCATTAATTCGTTCAAAATGATTCATGAGAGTGAGTTTAATCCTAAATTAGAGGGATGAATGAGAGTGAAATAGTTAGAGATAATAGGCTTGATAGTAAAGATATTATTCTGTTGTATCCCGCAATCGGCAGATGCAGACACGCAAATTTTTTGACTGGTGGCAGACACTTACACCAATAGCAAGAATAGGCGCGATCGCCCTGTTCGCTCCACTGCTAGTACTCAATGGCTGGGCGATTTCAGTAATTTTTCATTACTTCCACTCGCTGATTGTCATTTTAGTCGGGGCATCCGTGCTAGCGTTTCTGCTCAACTATCCCGTTAGTTGGATGGAGCGTCAAGGAGCGAGACGAGAGCAAGTTGCCATTTTAGTATTCCTACTGGCTTTATCAATTTTATTAGCACTAGGTCTTACACTTTTTCCGTTAGCTCTGACGCAGGCTCAACAACTAGTGGCTCGGTTGCCAGAGTTAATAGATTCTGGACGCTATCAGTTGATGATGTTGAATGAAAAAGCAGAAAGTCTGGGTTTACCGATTAACCTTGATGCTTTGGCTGCGCAAATTAACGATCGCGTCAAGGGACAATTACAGGCGATCGCCGGACAAGTTTTAAACTTGGCGGTAGTCACTTTCACCAGCCTGTTAGATTTTCTCTTGACAATGGTTTTGACTTTCTATCTATTGCAGCATGGTGATGAACTGTGGCAAAGTTTAATAGATTGGCTTCCGGCTAAATTCCGTGAGGCATTTTCACAAACAGTACGCCTCAGCTTTCAAAATTTCTTTATCACGCAATTAATTTTAGCTACCTGCATGGCATCTGCCCTGATTCCTACTTTTTTGTGGCTCAAGGTGCCATTTGGTCTATTGTTCGGTTTAACTATTGGCATTATGGCATTAGTACCCTTTGGCGGTTCTGTGGGTATTGCTTTAACTACAACCTTGGTGGCGCTACAAGATTTTTGGATGGGAGTCAGAGTTTTAATTGCAGCAGTAATTGTGCAGCAAATCTTAGAAAACTTGATTGGGCCGCGAATTTTAGGTAGTTTTATTGGTTTAAACCCCGTTTGGGTTCTAATTTCAGTTTTGACTGGAGCGAGAATTGGCGGACTTTTGGGTGTAATTGTTGCGGTACCCACTGCAGTTGTGATCAAGACGGCTTTAAGCGCCTTGCGGCGTTCTTCCGTAGTTTCTACTCACAACGAAGTCGGAGAAAATATTGCTTCTGAAGAAGTCACTGGCAATGTTTCTGAGCATACTGAGGAATCTTATCGCAAACCCGTCAGTGACGCGGCTAATGTTCGTTCTCTTGAGGTAAGTACACCAGCCACACCAGAAGCATCTCCTCCAACTGCTTAGTTAATTGCCATTAGCTATTAACGGATCTACTATTGAACCCATAAACAAAACACTTCCTGTCTGATTGTCGCGAATTGCACACAAAAAAGGACGGTCAACAATCATCCGGAATGGTTCATCTAGGGGCATAGATGTTGCTACTATCCCTACAGAAGTAGTGGCAGCAGCTTCTGTGCCTTCTTCATTTACTTCCACAAAAGTTTTATGTTTAACTTCACTAATAGTAAAGTTTTGACCCATGTTAGAAAAATCTGCGTTATTGCTAAAAGCCTTGCCCATACCTAAGGCTTTGAGGGCATTATTTAGCGTAACTTCATAGTCCATTTTAAAGCGGGGTAAACGAATAAAACCTTCCCGCTTGGTAAACTGAGACATCCACTTTTCCCAGTTTTCAGCATTTAAGTTTTGATATAAAGATTTAAGGGTATAGTTTTGTTTTGGTAAGAAAATATATAAGCTTATGTTGCCATTCTGACCATAAGGCAAACTCACTGCCTGCAATTGTTCATTTTCATAATATTTATATTT
The DNA here is from genome assembly GCF_000317285.1 of Chlorogloeopsis fritschii PCC 6912. Classification (GTDB taxonomy): domain Bacteria; phylum Cyanobacteriota; class Cyanobacteriia; order Cyanobacteriales; family Nostocaceae; genus Chlorogloeopsis; species Chlorogloeopsis fritschii. The sequence goes on from NZ_AJLN01000078.1 coordinate 74,501, forward strand.
ACCTTTTTGTGACATCATCGGGTGTTGTTTTTGCTTACCGGATGTTGAATAAAAAGGGTATTGGGCTGTCTGGCTTTTATCGAATTCATTAGTCCATTTACCTTTAAAATAGATTGCATTTATTAAAAAAAGTACTTGTTCTGGTTCTAATCTTTCAACAATTTTGTTAATTTTACCACGAGTACTTTCATTAACCCAGTTATTAATAATGCCAGGTGTACCTGCATCTTTAAAATTTAAATTAGTTACTTTAGCTTGATAGAATTCTTGAGTTCTTTGGATAAATTCAGGTTTAAAGCTAACATCTTGATTCGCCCAAAGTGAGTTAGCAATATTTAATTGAACTTGAGGATCGGAATTTTCTAACAGCGCCTTTAATGCCGCGTTAGAAGAGTTGATTTCTGGCAATGTCAATCCTTCTAACTCAAGTGCTTTAGCCATTGCTTGTCGCGTACTGCCACTAGCGCCGTTGTAAGTCATATCTAAGGCGATCGCTACACTAGCAGGTGAAACAAAAACGTTCTTGTCACCCTCTTGTTCCAGAATTCTTGAAAAAAGTTTAAATCCAAACTTGGTATTAGCAGTAGTGAGTTTAGTATTAGGTAAGACAGATTTTGCGGGCATGGGAGATTCTGAGTGAGGAGGACGAGATTGAGCAAAAACGCTAGTACTATCACTGACTTGGGAACACCCAATCACGCTCATCAGCATCACGCCGGCAGCAGCCATAACGTAGCGTCTTCCCAAGCGTACAGCGTAACGTCTTTGCAAGAATTTTTCCCAGTCACTACTCAATTTTTGCTTCATAATTGCTACACCTGATGCCAAAATCTACGCTTCTGACTAAAAAGGATGAAAAATATTCGTAGGGCTACCCGCATACTTCATACTTCAACCTTTAGTTGACTATGGCATTTAAGAAGGCGTGGTCATCTAGTGGTTACAGTTTTAGCAACAGTATTCTTAGGGATTAGGGGCTAGGGACTAGAAAATTAAAAATTTTTAATTTTACATTTTTAATTTTTAATTGCTCTGTCCCCAATCCTTATTTCTTAGGTACAGTCCACCATGCTAAGGCGTAAGACTGAGTAGCCGTATTTACTTGTGTACGGAACTGAACGCGGATTTTATAGTTGCCTTGAGCAGGTACGGGACAGAATATATGCTCGACGCTATCGACTTCGCTGATGGAAGAACAAACAGTACCAGTATCTAAATCTTTGGCATCGGATTTGACTAGATGAATGTCAAGATTGTTCAAACCGCGATCGCGAAAATCTTCACCTGCATCATATAAACCATTTTGATTTTTATCGTTTAGTTCTACCAATCTGTTCCAAGCTACGGTGATGGCAACAAAACTGTTTTGCGGTAAGGGCTTTGCTAATGTATATTCTACAGATGCCCCAGTATTTACAGTGTTGTAGTCCCAACCAATAGCTGGCACAGGTTGAGAAGGGTTCCACTGACCAGCACTAAATTGCTGGTAAGCCCGAAAAGCATTTAAATGTCCTGTTCCCATTTGGGAATCTAAAGGTATTTTCGGGTCTTTATAGCTATCAGAAGCGAGCCAGTCTTTATTTTGTTTATCAACTAGTGTGCGAGTCATTCCCAGGCGTAAGCCATCACCGCTATCAAGAATCTTATCTGTTGAGTTCAGCAAGACTGCTTTCATTACTTCGTGTTGGCGAGAAGCGATACTCCAATTTTGTTGTTTTGTCCGCAGTTGGCGATCGCCAAATTCTTGTAGTAAGGCAATTGTACCTGTAACATGAGGTGCAGCAAAACTTGTACCCGTGACTTTATTCACTTTGCCATCGGGATTGAGCATAGGTATGTTATTGCCAGGGGCAACTAAAGCAATAGTACGACGCGGGCCTAAATTAATTTCCTTGCCAGCTAGCCGCTCTTTCATTGCCTCGCTAGTCGCGACTAAATTAGAAACGTCTACCTTATTAAAAATTCCTCCCCGACGAGAGGAAAAAGCCACGTTAACTCCATTAAAATTGTCAGTAGGGATGGGAATTCCTCCTTTTCCTTGGTTGCCTGCGATCGTGTAAAAAACATTATGAACACGACTAGACCAGTCAACACATTGGGTTAGTAAGGCGTTGCCATCCAAAACTGCCTCCGGACGAGGATCGCGGTGCAGTGGTTCGCCAAAGCTGAAGTTAATGGCACGAATATCACCACTATTTTGCAGGGCGATATGCTGTGCAGATAAGCACTCCTCTGGTTGACCCATTTTGGTAGAACCTACAGCAGATGAGTACAATCGTGCCCCTGGAGCAACTCCTGGGAATGCTTTATCTGTACTGACCATCACGCCAGCAACATTATAGGCGTGGGGATCAACACCATTATTCGACTTGGCAGGGCTATTACGTAAAAAAACACCCGCTATGTTTACAGAGCGATTTTTGGAGACGGCTTTATCTACCCCAAACATTCCTGGACGCCCAATCTCCACTTGACCAATGGCAATCTTGCGACCAGTCAAATTATACGGAGGTTTGCCTAGCCTTAAAGAATCAATGCCGTTAGTACCAAGGGAAGTTTCTAGAGTGAGAGCAACTACTGGTAAACTCAAGCAAGAAGCACTCAATCCCCAAACAATCCAAGTTAGTTTTTTCACCATAGTCAAGAGTCAACTGTTAATGGTCATTGGTCATTTGTTAGTAGGGGAGGCAGCGCGCCCTTGGAGGTTCCACGCCACATGCTTTATGCCGGGAAACCCGTCCACCGCAGTGGCTCCTCCGTTGTAGCGACTGCCGTGCGGGTTTATTTTAGATATTTCGTTATTTTGAGAGATTACTAATAAAACCCGCCCGTACAGTAGTTGGTTGTCTATTACTCCCCTTGTCTCCTTGTCCCCGTGTCCTCTTCATAAAGGGCATTATTTAAAGATGTAAGAGTTTGCTAAAGTTTTGTTACAATGTTTACAGAAAAGGACGCTTACATACCCACTAGCCATGACCGAAACCCTATCTAAAAAGCATATTGTGATTGCTCCATCTATCCTATCAGCGGATTTTAGTCGCTTGGGAGACGAAGTACGCGCTGTAGATGAAGCCGGAGCCGATTGGATTCATGTTGATGTAATGGACGGTCGTTTTGTACCTAATATTACGATAGGTCCTCTGGTAGTGGAGGCGATTCGTCCGGTTACGAAAAAGCCACTGGATGTCCACTTAATGATTGTTGAGCCAGAAAAGTATGTTGCGGACTTTGCAAAAGCTGGTGCAGATATTATTTCTGTACATTGCGAGCATAATGCTTCACCGCACTTACACCGCACTCTCGGTCAAATCAAGGAGCTTGGTAAACAAGCTGGTGTCGTTCTCAATCCATCCACACCTTTGGATTTAATTGAGTATGTGCTGGAGCTTTGTGATTTGATCTTGATTATGAGTGTCAACCCTGGTTTTGGCGGACAAAGCTTTATTCCAGGTGTGGTACCAAAAATCCGCAAGCTACGCCAGATGTGTGACGAACGTGGTTTAGATCCCTGGATTGAAGTAGATGGTGGACTGAAAGCTAACAATACCTGGCAAGTTTTAGAAGCCGGAGCAAATGCGATCGTAGCTGGTTCCGCAGTATTTAATGCTAAGGACTATGCTGAGGCGATTACAGCGATTCGTAACAGCAAGCGTCCTACACCAGAACTAGCAAAGGTGTAAATTAAGTACTAAGTAATTCCCAATCTAAATAGAAAGATAAAGGGCGATCGCTTGATTGATCGCCCTTTTTTCAAATCATACAAATAGCCTTCTATTTGTAAACTCTTGCCCAATGAGTTGCTTTCCACAGACTAATAAACAAAGCAGCAGAAACCAAGGCTCCCAAGTTCCATTTCACAGAATTCTTGATCAACTTCGTTCTCTGAGAAGACAGATTAGCTTGTGCTTGTGTCTGGATTTGTTCTTTAGCTTTAGAAAGTTCTGATAAAATTTTACTTTTTACTTCTTCAGGATTTTGATTATTTAATGAGCGACCTTGGCTTCTTAAAAAATTGTTAATTTGTTGGGGTGAGGCTTGACTGAGTTGCTTTTCTACTTGTTCAGCTTGAGAAATTTGTTGTTGCGAAACGGCATTTATTTGAGTAGTACTTGCGTTAGTGAGTCGGACAGTGTTAATAACTCCCAAAGGAATCATTAAGGAGAAAAATACTGCAAACAATAAAGTTAACCAAGACAGGAATTTCAAAATCCGAAATTCCCATTTGTTTCGCGCATATGTCTCTCCAAAAAATACCAATACTAATCCAATTAAAGGTACAGGTACTCGTTCGACAAGTGTTCCAAAAGTTTGAAATTCCCAAGCAGGATTCATAAATCCTGGCGGTACAAACATTTCTATAATATCGAATATTGCTAATAGTAATAGACCATAACCAAGTATTCGTAAAATATTCATTGAATCTGCCTGTTTATAGGCAAATTCTTGGAGTTCATTTAACACTGGCATGAATTTATCACTAGTTGATTTAGTCATTTTCCTCACACAATATATAAACAATATTTAGATGCATGAAAATTCAATAGGGGGCATCCCACTTTTTTAATCAATACCCTGGAAGGGTATTGCCACACAAACAAAACTTGCCTACGCAGTCTATAAACACTCATAGCCTGTGGGCATTTTTGTAGAGACATAGTTACTGCTACTTGATTGTTCTGATTTTGGCTGACTTATATTTGTTGATAAAAATATCTTGATTAAAATTAATATGATACTACTCAGGATAAAAGCTAAAAACGGAATTCGCAATTGTTGCCAATAAGCCATTACTTTTTCAACTCCGTAGAATCTTGATTATTTTTTTCCTGCTGTCGAAGCAAGAAAACATAGAACAAAGTGAATACTATGACTTGAATCATGCCAAATATGAGAGAACCATCACCCTCGTGCCAGTAATTAAACGCTTGCAGGTTCTTCTGTGCAGATATTACAGCTAAGAGAGAAACTCGTATCCCGTTGATAATAAATCCCAAGGCGATCGCCATAACCAGCACTAAAGTTCTCTGTTTGCGATGAATGGGAAATACTAGCAAACAAATCACAGCAATGCCCAGCAGATAGCAGATGGATTCGATGCCTGAACATGCTGAATAAACCTTGACACTTCCTGTTGGTAAATTTATGAAAACTCCCTGTAGGGATACTTCAAAACCAGAGTACCAAAGCAGAAAAGCTGAAAATTTGGCTGTCAAGGGAGAAATATCAAACAGAGATGATAGCACTAACTTTGGGATGCCGAGAAAAAATAGGATAGTTAGTTCCTGCCAATATTGCTTTAAACCTTTAAAACCAGAAGCTAATAAACCAACAGCTAAACCAGAAATCAATGGTGACACGCGAAGAAAAATTTCTAGTAAGTCACCATGACCAAGAGTAGCACTTTGCCAAAGTACAACACCAATTAACAATCCACCTAAAACGCTGGGAAAAATTCCACTTTCAAAATCAAGACTATGGCGTTTGTCTCCAAGTAGAGAAGCTACAGCTAACAAAAACAGTACACTCATTCCTACTTGAGCAACATCTCCAGATTTCCAAGTCAGAGTTAGGTTAATTGCAATTAAACCGGCTCCTATTCCTAATAGCCATAACTGAGTATTTTTTGGTGATTTAACTTTGGTGAATGGAATCGTTTTACATTTAGATGTCATTGAACTAACTGCGATCGCAACATCAAGTCGAATAGTAAAGTATGCGCATAGCTGTGTTCACCCCCACTTTAAGCAAGCGTAAGTGTAGCTTAACTGGGCATACCCAGCAGCACCAATCAGTCATTGGCACTTAATTACTTAGTTGTTTTTTTACTTCACTTGTTAATTTAAGTTTCAGTAATTATCCCACAATAATATGTGACTAGTGATAATTTTAACTTTGTCAAAACTTTATCATTGGTTTTGACTAGACTTGATGAAATCTTTAATTTTATTTAAGAAAGCAGTAAGCCACAAAACTCCAGATTCTTTGGGATTTACCAATGAATAATTAGTAATATCGTATTGTAATAATTCTGTAAAGTTTATATTCTCTTAATTCTGTAAAATGTATTTAATATCACATTAAATTGTAGCGTAGTAGTCTTGATTATAGATAGTGTAGGTAACAATGGCATCAAAAATCATATTCGATGACGTAGTATTTTAAAAGCAAAAAAGGTGGGATTTTACCCACCTTTGGTTATTATCCACACTTATCTAACTTACTTACGACCGCCCAACCACTTAGCTGCCGCCAATCCCAAAATTGCTCCGACGATAGGATTGCTGAGAAACTTCATAATCGCGGGTTGCTCTGCTAGTACTTCCCGGAAAACATCGGGATGGTTGTGATAAGCAAAAGAGGCAAGTTTGCTTACATCATCAGCATTCATGCGGTTGGGGTGATGGGTGGAAAGCCCTAATTGTTGCTCTAGATGGCGCTCATCCAGCCCTCTTTGCTTGAAGTGCTTGAAGAAGGCGCGTGCTACATCATCTCTTTCATTTGGTTTAATATTAGCGATCGCCTTTTGTAGTTCAGGCTCCATTTGGCTGGGAGGAATGCGCTCTGGATGTAAGGAGCGTTCAAACATTTGGCGACGTTGATCTAACGTGGTACGTTGAGCAAAATCATCAAAGTTTTGATACTCCTCGGTTGAAACATCATCGAGGGATTCGGTATTTCCTTGAGCCAAATCTCTCATAATTTGGCGTTTGTACTCATCGCTGCTAGTCACTTTACTAATCTCCTTATTGCTGATCGTGAATCGCTAATAGCTAACTTTTAATTGCGGTGAATATTAGCTATTAACCCTACGTGTACTGAACCTGATTGGATTGAACATCATAGCGAGCTGTCAAAATCAGCTGCTTGTCTGGTGCATAAATCAAAACTGTCAAATCTTGATTGGGAAAGTTCTTCCGGAAACCTTCAACTAGGGATCTTGCTAAAGTACGCACTTCATTGGGGCGCACTTGTGGAGAAATCACAACACCTAGCTTGTTGTTGTCACGCACATAAACATCTTTAACTAAACCCCTAGATGTTTGCACAACCCAATTACCAAAACTTTGCCCAGCAGGGGTATTTCCTCGCTCTAATTGTGCGGCTACATCCCGACCAACTCCGGGTGGAGTTGTGGTACGGTCAACTTGAGCGACATTACCACCGCAGGCGGTAGTAATTGTTAGAACTAAAATCAAAACAAAAGCCGTTAAAATTTTACGACTCTGCTGTAGCAGATTCATTCTGATTACCTCCTTTAAAAACTATTGCCACACTAGACCTTATTTATTGTTATTTTCAAAGATTTGAATTGATAATTCTTGTCTTTATATGAGGTCTAGACAATCATTAATTAATATGGGAGCACTTTCTTTAAAATTAACCCTCATACTCAAGAAATAATTATGAGATGAAATAAAAAGCCCGCTTACGCGGACTTCTAAGAAACCGCGCATCTATTAAGCGCGTTTAGTTAGTAGTTCTGGTAATTCGGGTAATTTTCTAAAGTGAGAGTGCACCCTGTTTAACCTCGTTGAATTCTTGAACTTGAAGAAAATTAATTCTAGTCAAGCTTTTTCTTGATATTGTCTTTTACGTCTTCAGTTGCATGACGTACTTCACTTTCTGCTTGTTTAGCTTTTCCTTCTGCTTTATCTTCTGGATCGCCAGTCACATTTCCCCATGCTTCTTGAGCTTTACCTTCTACATTTTTAGCTGTAGCTTTTGCTCTATCTTCTAAACTCATTTTTTTTCTCCTTATATTTATTGAATTTATCTTCAAAGTTGTTAATTCAACTTTGTTTTGTGATTACATTTACAAATTAACTGATTACTTTTGTTATAGCCTTCCGCCATAGGATATATTATCGCTCTATGCTAAAAGAGATAGAAAATTAGATCCGGGGATCAATTAGTAATTATTGCTAAATATCGATAAATATCAACTATTAACTACCATTAAATCAATAAAAAACCCGGTTTTTTAAGAACCGGGTTCAGAAAGTTATGGGTATTATTTTTTATCTATCTAATCTCTATCTAATCTAGAAAACCCATCAAATATTGAGAATCATCAATCTCATTTGATGCTACCGGACGATTACCCATTACAGAGTAGGTTTCAGAAATTACCAGTGAACTGGAAGCGATCGGGCGAATTCCCGATAAATTCATGCTGTCAACTACTTGAATAGTGTTTGCAGCAATGGGACGTATACCCATGATGTTCATTGTCTCTACAACTTGTAAGTTACTGGCAGAAATCGGACGTATGCCAGAAATTGAGACAGTTTCCGCAACCTCCAAGTCACTAGCACCAATCGGACGTATACCAGAAACAGCGAGGTTGTCACGGACTTCGAGTTTACCTGGCGAATCTAGCTGCACTGGTTGCTTCGTATTTGAGTTTTGACCCTGGTTATTTTCAAGTTCCACAGTATCCCCCTTTAACTTTGCACGTTTTTGCCGAGGACTGACTCCTTTGCCAGTGCTGCTCATAGTCATAAATCACACACCTCTAAATTATTAAGGAATTTTTAGAATATTTTTGAGAAGTCAAAATTTTCCTAATATATTTAGAGTTTAACTTTAAAAAACATTCTATATGTATAACTTTATTTAAAAGCTATACATAAGTCTTATTAATATTAAAGCTTTTTGCAATAAATTAAGAGATATTAAAATAATTTTTCAGTGTGATAAAGATGTGCATTGTGATTTGGTCAAAGTATGTATTCGCTACTATAAGGTTGGGTATCTATAGCAAAACTGTATGACAGAATTTTGTCTTCAAGCTCCCTTTAGTCCAACAGGCGATCAACCCCAAGCGATCGCTCAACTTGCAGCAAGTATTCAAGCAGGTCATCATTATCAAACATTACTAGGAGCTACGGGAACCGGGAAGACATTCACGATCGCATCAGTAATTGAGAAAGTTGGCAAACCGACTCTAGTTCTGGCACATAACAAAACTCTGGCTGCCCAGCTGTGTAACGAGTTGCGGGAGTTTTTTCCTAAGAACGCTGTTGAGTATTTCGTGAGTTACTACGATTATTATCAGCCAGAGGCTTATATTCCTGTTACTGATACGTATATTGAAAAAACCGCTTCAATTAACGATGAGATTGATATGTTGCGGCACTCGGCAACGCGATCGCTGTTCGAGCGTCGTGATGTGATTGTAGTTGCTTCAATTAGCTGTATCTACGGCTTGGGAATTCCTGCCGAATACCTCAAAGCTGCGATACCCTTCCAAGTGGGAATGGAAGTTAATCAACGGGAGATTTTACGAGATTTAGCATCGGTACAGTACAGTCGCAACGATTTGGAAATTGGCAGGGGAAGATTTCGGGTTCGGGGTGATGTGCTGGAAATTGGCCCGGCGTATGAAGATCGTATTATTCGGATTGAGTTCTTTGGCGATGAAATAGACGCTATCCGTTATGTCGATCCGGTAACAGGTGAAATTCTCCAGAGTTTGCAAGCAGTGAATCTTTACCCTGCACGTCACTTTGTCACCCCAGAAGACAGGTTAGAAGAAGCTTGTGATGCGATCGCTCAAGAATTAAAAGAGCGCAAAGCCGAATTAGAGGCGGCAGGAAAATTACTAGAAGCGCAACGTATAGATCAGCGGACACGCTATGACTTAGAAATGCTCCGAGAAGTCGGTTACTGCAACGGTGTCGAAAACTATTCCCGTCACTTAGCAGGAAGACTAGCAGGAGAACCGCCAGAGTGTTTGGTTGATTATTTCCCTAAAGATTGGCTGTTGGTAATCGATGAATCTCACGTCACTGTGCCGCAAATTCGCGGTATGTACAACGGCGATCAAGCTAGGAAAAAAGTATTAATAGAGCATGGTTTTCGCTTACCTAGTGCTGCCGATAACCGCCCTTTGAAAGCAGAAGAATTTTGGGCAAAGGTAAATCAATGTGTTTTTGTTTCTGCGACTCCAGGAGACTGGGAAATAGAAGTTTCTCAAGATCATGTGATAGAGCAAATTATTCGCCCCACTGGTGTAATAGATCCAGAAATTATTGTTCGTCCGACAGAAGGGCAAATTGATGATTTGTTAGGTGAAATCAAAGATAGGGTAGATCTCCACGAGCGGGTGTTGGTGACAACCTTAACAAAGCGCATGGCGGAAGATTTAACCGAGTACCTGCAAGAAAATAGTATTCGGGTGAGGTATTTGCATTCAGAAATTAATTCCATTGAAAGAATCGAAATTATCCAAGACTTACGCGATGCTAAGTTTGATGTCTTAGTTGGTGTGAACTTACTGCGAGAAGGATTAGACTTACCGGAAGTTTCCTTAGTGGCAATTTTAGATGCAGACAAAGAGGGTTTTTTACGTGCAGAGCGTTCTTTAATTCAAACTATCGGCAGAGCAGCACGTCACATTCGCGGACAAGCAATTATGTATGCCGATAACCTCACCGATAGCATGATTAAAGCTATTGATGAAACAGAGCGCCGTCGCGGTATTCAAATGGCATACAACCGGATGCACGGAATTACACCGCAACCAATAGTCAAGAAATCGAGTAACGCAATTTTATCTTTCTTGGAAGTATCGCGAAGGTTGAATGCTCAAGAGTTAGAAACAGTCGAGCAACATATAGATGAATTGCCGTTAGAAAACATTCCAGAATTGATTACTCAACTAGAAGCACAGATGAAAGAAGCGGCGAAGAAATTAGAATTTGAGGAGGCGGCAAAGTTACGCGATCGCATTAAGCATCTGCGTGATAAGTTAGTGGGAAGGTAAGCTAAACAAAAGTTAGATCTTTGGCAGACATAGGTATCCGTAATTATCTTTCCTTTTTCCTGCTTCCATCTAGACCCCCGCAATTCCCCCACCGCCAACGCTTCGCGTGTGGCGGTGGGGGAATTGCGGGACAATCTTGGGGGTTCAATGCCCCTAAGATTGTCAAATCAAGGCTTTTTAATCTTCTTTTTAAGACTACGGATAAATTCACGGATTACCTCTGTTTGAGTTCTATTCTCTTGCTGACAGTAATTTTTAAGGATTTCTAATTCTTGTTCTGGAAGTCTGATATCTATGCGTGTAGTCATACAAATGTACGGATTAATGCTGTACAATATTTGTATGTTACTCACTTACCAGTACAAACTCAATCCCACACCAGAACAGGTTGTCACGATGGAAACCTGGGGTGAGTTACTGCGTCGTCACTATAACTATGCGTTAGGGCAAAGACTTGATTGGTTGAACCGCACAAGGTCACAAATTGACCGTTGCAGTTTGATTTATGAACCAATTGGTGAGATACCGCAAAAAGTTGATTACTACACACAAGCGTCTGACCTCAAACAAACTAAACAACTGTTTCCTGAATACGAAAATATCTACGCCGACTGTCAACAACAAAACCTCATGAGGTTAGACAAGTCTTGGAAACGGTGGTTAATTCCTGACAAGAATGGGAAAAGGGGAGGACGTCCACGATTTAAAAAACGTGGCGAAATTTGCTCGTTCACGTTTCCGCGTGTCAACTGTGCCAAAGCTGGCGCACATCTAACAGGTAATACTCTCAAGCTTTCTAAGATTGGTGAAATTAATGTTATTCTGCATCGCCCAATTCCAGATGGGTTTGAAATTAAACAGGCAACTATTCTGAAAAAAGCTGATGGTTGGTATGTCAGTTTTTCTTTGGAAGATAAAAGCGTACCCACTGCATTACCTATTGATGAAATTAAAACTGCTACTGGCATAGATGTCGGGCTAGAGAAATTTTTAACAACTGCTGATGGGCAGAGCATTGAAGTGCCACAGTATTACCGCAAGGCTCAGGCAACTTTAGCTCGTCAACAACGTAAACTTGCAAGGTCTACCAAGGGGTCTAAGAACTACCACTCGTCAGTTAACAAGGTAGCAAGACTGCATTTGCACGTTGCAAGACAAAGGAAAGAGTTTCATTATCAAGTTGCTCATTGGTTGGTTAATTCCTATGACTTAATTGTTTTTGAAAACCTGAACATTAAGGGATTAGCTAGAACACGACTAGCTAAGTCGATACTTGATGTCGCTTGGGGCGCATTCCTCCAAATTATGCAAGCAGTAGCGGTAAGACGCGGCAAGCATACGCAAGGCGTTGACCCCAGAGGGACAAGTATCAATTGTTCTGGTTGTGGCGCGAGGGTTGAAAAAACTCTTGCAGTTCGTGTTCATAGTTGTTCTTGTGGGTTGGTTATTGACCGTGACTGGAACAGCGCACTCAACCTGTTAAAACTTGGGTCGGTTGGACTACCGATTCCTGGCTGTGGAGGCTTAGGGAATACCCAGCCTATGAAACAGCAAGTCTCGTTTGTGAATCCGAGATGCTCCCGCTACACTGCTTGCAGTTAGCGGTGAGAGTTGTCACGCTACCTGATACATCACTCAACAGGAACGGATGATTAAAATCCTACGTCAGGTGCTACAACAGTTGTCTGACAGAGATTTTTGAGGTGAAAATGTGTAAGCTACGCGATCGCTGACTTGCAGATACAAAAAAAATTTCTACAATAGCTAAAAAAGAAAAATAGTAACTGTTGCACATCTTCCTAGAATAGCTAGGTGGTTACAGATACTTTTTGACTATCTTGTGTAAAGTTCTTGTATTTATGATTCTTTCATCCCGCTTTCATGCAATTTTTGGTCTTATGGGTACTGTTGCGCTGCCATTACTACAAATTGAAATGGCGATCGCTTCACGAGCAAGGCTAGATACAGCTACTGGGCAGCAAAAAGTTCACATTGATGGAACAAAGACTGATTCTGAGGTAAATATAGTCAGCCAAGGCGATACGTACACTCTTTTGACTAACACTTCTCACTCACTCGCCTCAGCAGAACTAGCAAAGCTACCACAGCCAATCCCTGTTCAATCATTCAAACCTAGTACACAAACCGTTTCTAATTCGACGTTATTGAAGCGATCGCCTAAAGAATTAATAGATGAAGTTTGGCAAATTATTTACCGTCAATACGTAGACAGTAGTTTTAATCGAGTAAATTGGCAAGCTGTTCGTCGTGAGTACTTAAACAAATCTTACAGCAGCAATCAGGAAGCTTATAAGTCTATCCGAGAGATGCTCAAAAAGTTAAATGATCCATACACCCGGTTTATGGATCCCCAGGAGTTCAAGAATTTGCAAACGGAAACTTCTGGCGAATTGACGGGTATTGGTATTCAGATTGGTTTAGACGATAAAACCAAACAACTAATTGTGATTGCCCCAATTGAGGATACGCCCGCTTTTAAAGTCGGGATTCTAGCAAAAGACATTATCACCAACATTAACGGTAAAAGCACAAAGGGAATGGATACCGATCAGGCTGTATCCTTAATTCGAGGTGAACCAGGAACCAAAGTTAACCTGACAATCTTGCGGAACGGACAAAAAAAACAATTTACAATTACACGGGCGCGGATTGAAATTCATCCTGTCGAATTTTCTCAAAAGCAATCTTCGGCAGGGAAAATTGGCTATATTCGTCTCAAGCAGTTCAGCGCTAATGCCGCTAAAGAAGTGCGAGACGCAATTAAAAACTTGGAAAGCAAACAAGTAACTGGCTATATTCTGGATCTGCGAAATAATCCTGGTGGATTATTCTCTTCGAGTGTGGAAATTACTAGAATGTGGCTCAATCAAGGTGCGATTGTCTCCATGATTGACAGGCAGGGTGAAGTAGAACGAGAAGTAGCAAATGGACGTGCTTTGACAAATAAACCCTTAGTAATATTGGTAGATCAAGGCAGTGCAAGCGCTAGTGAAATCGTCTCTGGTGCTTTACAAGACAATAAGCGTGCTGTTTTAGTTGGTAGTAAGACATTTGGTAAGGGTTTAGTACAATCAGTGCGTTCCTTAGACGATGGTTCGGGAATAACAGTGACAATCGCCAAATATCATACTCCCAGTGGTAGAGATATTAACAAGCAGGGTATTAATCCAGACATAGCCGTGAATTTAAACGATAAACAACTACAAAATTTATGGCTTCAGGAACGAGATAAAATCGCTACTCTAGCAGATCCCCAATTTGCTAAAGCGGTGCAAGTCTTAGGCTCATTAAAAAGATAAATTACCTTTGCGGTGGACTAACTTTGGATAGAAGTGTACTAGCACAGCAGTATCTAATATTTAATCTGGTGTTGCTTCTGTTTGCTATGTCTTTTGTGCCTCAATTAGATCTTCGCCGCAAAGAAATCCTCCGTGGTGTTCTTGCCGTTTCTATCATCATCGTCGGTATCACTCATTTTATTCGACCGGAGCAATACGCCCGTATTGTACCGCCACCCTTTCCGCCATTTGCGTCTGTATACATCAGTGGAGTTTTCGAGATTTTAGGTGGCATTGGTTTAATGATTCCATTTGTGAGTGTGGCAGCAGCATGGGGATTGATTGCTTTGTTTATTGCCGTGTTCCCTGCCAACATTTACATGACTTTGCACAATATTAAAGTTGAGGGAATTCCCCACAATCAATTACTTTATTTGATAAGGCTACCCTTCCAGGCAGTATTAATTGCTTGGGCATACTGGTACACTCGCAATCCAGAAACACAAGTAGGAGCGTCGGAAGTTGTCAAAGAAGTAAGAAAAGCCAAGGCAAGCGGGTAATGGCTTATGCCATCTCCAAGCGCCGCACCGTTTGAGATTTTCTACTACTACTTGTAAGGTGGGCACTACCCACAACGTAAAATAAGGGTTTGGAGAGAGTTAGGCACTGCCCACCCTACAAAAAAATAATAGGAGAGAAAAGGCTCCTAGTAGCGTTTTCCTTGCAGAACTTGACTACTAATACAATAGACTTTTTGCAACAATCACGATTTAGGTTAATTACAACCACAGATAGACACCGATAAACATAGATTTTATCTGTGTCTATCTGTGTCCATCTGTGGTCGATTTCTTTGAATATAGAATGAGTGCAAGAGGTTTAATGCACTATTTTAGCTGTGCCACACCACTACTACTACTTGTAAGTTGGACACTGCCAACAACTTAAAAATAAAGGTTTGAGGAAAGTTAGACAGTGCCCACCCTACAAAAATTGCCGGCTAGAAGTCAATTAAGCTTCAAGTAATCACAGTTGGTTTTTCCATGCCTGTGAGTGCACGTACCTGGGCAACTTCATCTGCGATCGCTATTAAATCTGCAAGGCTTTGTTGCGGATCGAGATCGTGCTTGCTCGGATCAGGTTCATAACTTTCTAAATAAATTCGCAGCGTTGCGCCTTGGGTGCCAGTGCCAGAGAGGCGGTAGACAATGCGAGAACCATCAGTAAATCCAATCCTGATGCCCTGATTTTTGCTTACACTACCATCTACTGGATCGGTATAGCTAAAGTCGTCGCTGTACTCTACCTCGCGATCACCAAATTTTTTCCCTTTAAGAGTAGGAATTTGTTCGCGCAGTTTAGCAATCAATTGGTTCGCGCGATCGCTATCTATGGCTTCGTAGTCATGGCGAGAGTAGTAATTGCGACCAAATGAGTGCCAGTGTTCCCGCATCAGTTGCTCGACGGGTTGTTGTTTGACTGCTAGGATGTTCAGCCAAAATAACACTGCCCACAATCCATCTTTTTCACGGATATGATTGGAACCAGTACCAAAGCTTTCTTCTCCACAAAGAGTAATTTTACCTGCATCTAACAAGTTACCAAAGAACTTCCACCCCGTCGGTGTTTCGTAGCAATCGATACCCAAACTAGCAGCAACTCGATCAACTGCTTGACTGGTGGGCATAGAACGCGCTACTCCTGCTATGCCATCTTTGTAACCTGGAACTAAGGTGGCATTAGCTGCTAGAACTGCCAAACTATCGCTCGGTGTGACAAAAAATTTGCGTCCCAAAATCATATTGCGATCGCCATCGCCATCAGAAGCAGCACCAAAGTCGGGAGGATTTTCACCAAAAAGTATCTCTACTAAATCGTGAGCGTAAACCAAATTTGGATCGGGGTGTCCACCGCCAAAATCTTCTAAGGGAGTACCGTTTTTTACCGTACCTGCGGGTGCGCCTAGTCTCTGCTCAAATAAAGCATGGGCATAGGGGCCAGTAACTGCGTGCATTGAATCTATGCACATCCGAAACTTACCACTAGTCAGCATTTCACGGATTTTGTCAAAGTCGAATATTGACTCCATCAACTGTTCGTAGTCTTGCACGGAGTCAATGACTTCTACTACCATGTCTCCTAATTTGAATTCACCCAATGTATCCAAATCTACATCAGGAGCTTCCAGAATTTTATACTTGTCTATGACTTTGCTTCTCTCAAAAATTGCTGCTGTCACCTTTTCTGGTGCAGGGCCGCCATTACTAGTATTATATTTGACGCCAAAATCTCCATCTGGGCCGCCGGGATTGTGGCTAGCAGACAAAATTATACCACCAAAAGCGTTGTACTTACGAATTACACAGGAAGTCGCTGGTGTAGACAAGATGCCTCCACGACCAACTTTTACCCGTCCAACACCATTAGCAGCAGCCATTTTCAGGATGGTTTGAATCGCTTGCCGATTATAGTAGCGACCATCACCGCCCAAAATCATGGTTTGCCCCTGGTAATCTTCGATACTATCAAAAATCGATTGAATGAAATTTTCGAGATAGTGGGGTTGCTTAAACACAGAAACTAATTTTCGCACACCGGAAGTGCCTGGTTTCTGGTCTAAAAAAGGTGTAGTCGCAACTGTTTTAATGTTCATTGGAATACATCACTATCTGGGAAGTGCAAGCAGTAAGCCTTCAGCCGAAAGCTATCTTACATTTTGACAGGGAAAGTATCCTTTAAACATCGTTCTTGTTATGCTGTTGTTTTTCTCTCTACTGAGTGTTGCACGTAAAGCTGTAAGTAGCAATGAATGTATTGATGATCAATACCAGCTAAACTTAGCTCCTAGACTATGCCCACCTCATCCCTATTACGAACAAAATTACAAACTTCAAAATTACTACAGGATTTCTTACAAAGACATTCAGGAGAGCGTATTTACCTGAGAGACTTGCTGAATGAGATGAGCAATCGGGCTTTTGCTCCTCTGATATTTATTTGTGCGTTACCAGAAGCATTGCCACTACCTGTTGCTGGAGTTTCTGCGATTATCGGCATACCTTTGATGATAATATCAGGGCAGTTAATGTTGGGTTTTTCCAAGCCTTGGCTACCGAAATGGATAGCAAATCGCTCTTTGAAACGCAAAGATTTCGAGAAAATTATCAAAAAAATTCTGCATTATCTGCAAAAGTGTGAAAGAGTGATTCGCCCACGCTGGCGATTTGTTACTTCTCCTTTAGCACAGCGCCTGTTGGGCTTATTGTTTCTTGTTCTTGCTTTTGTGATTGCTCTGCCAATACCTTTTGGTAATTTGCCACCTGCCGTTGCTATAGCCATTATTAGTCTAGGCATCATCGAGCAAGATGGGGTGGTGATAGTTTTGGGTGTTTTGGCAGCCTGTGCAATTCTCGTCATTATGGCGAGTGCGATCGCGGCTTTGTTATCTGCGGCACTGGTACATTTGGGGATAGGTGATAGGTGACAGGGGACAGGAGACAGATGAGTTTAATTGTTCTGTTCCCTGTAACCTGTACCCTGTTCCCTTTTATTAGCGATCGCATATTCAAGCAAAACAGGCAGACAAAGCCTAAATCCCGTCTACCCATAAAATTAATTACAAAATTTGTTTGCGATTTATTGCTGCAACTTATATAAATGACTCTCCAATAACGATGCGATCGCCTCTGGATGTACTTTTTTGTATTCTTTGTGTCCAAGTTGCAATATGCAGTTGGGTGCGTTATTACAACGCTTTAAGCAGCCAGTAGTTTCGATAACGACTTGATCTTGAAGCCCACGTTCGCACAAAGTCTTCTCTAATTCTGAGAGTAAACCTTGACCACCCCGTTTGCGACAGCCAGATTTTTGACACACCAAAATTTTGGCTTTCGGTGGCAGGGGCATTTTTTGGCTTGGGCAAATACCAAGTGGTTTTACCCCATAGACTTTGAATTTGATTTTGCCTGTGTGAGAGTTTAACTTACTCAAACCAAAAACGCTAATGATTTCACCAATTTCTAGATGTTGATTGAGAGAACAACGCAACTCCTTGGGAATTTTTAGTCTTACTTCTCCCGATGCGATCGCTACTCGCAAATATTTACACGCTCCTGATGAATCGCCCACAAAACCAAGGAATTGCCCCTCAAGGTTAAACTCCGATAAGGTTAGGTACTTATTGCTCATTTTCTACTTTGGATTTGAGGTTATTAATTGTTAGTAGTTAGTTGTTAGTTGTGATAACCACTAACTACTGTACGGGCGGGTTTTGTTGACTATCTTTCGGTTAAAACCAGCAATTTATCTTCTAAACCCGCACGCCAGTTGCTACAACGCGGGAAACCCGCAAGGGCGCACTGGCTCCCCTACTAACCACTAACTATTCCCTATCTATGCAAGACGTTTTGCTTCAAAAGTTTGAGGTAATACTAGCGGATCTGGTAAGTTAGTAAATAATAGTTCCCAACCATTTGCTAAAGTAAAAATCTTGCCATCGGCTCCATCTGTTTCTTTAACAACTTCTTCTTCCAAATCTTTTTTGGCAACGTAAACCATTAAAGTACCAGCGTTATTTTTGCGTAGCATTACCTTCATTATCTTTAGCCTCTACAAGTTCTAGTTCTTTTGCACGACAACCGATGATGAACCCTGTATGTAAGAAATGCACCGCATAAATATAAGACCTTTGTAAAAAGGTACCTATACTAGCGACATAACCAATATCTCCAATATTTGCTAATACTTTCCCAATTTCTTGTCCGGGAAAAGTCCCATCATTTTTAATTAACTTGCGAACTCGGACTTTATCACCTATTTCAAAAGCAGGTGCATCATCTAACTCAAATTCATCCGATGGCATGAGAGTATCTCACTTCTTTAACTAAATTCAATACTTCTTGTGCGCTTAAGCTACGTTTTTTCTGAACTGATTGTTTCCGCACAGCATCCAAAACATACTGGCTTTCTTCTACACTGAGGGTAATGCCATGTTGTAGTAGTAAATTAGATAGTAAGTGTCTGCCAGAATGCTTGCCTACAACCAAGCGCCGCTCCCAACCCACCTCTTCAGGTGCAAATGGCTCATAGGTGGAGGGGTTTTGCATGACGCCGTGGGCATGAATACCAGATTCGTGAGCAAAGGTATTTTCGCCAACAATTGCTTTCCAGGGCGGCACACTGCAACCTGATGCCGCAGCTACCAGTCGAGACAGTTCTAACAAACGCTGGGTGTCGATCCCAGCATCGAAACCGTAAATGCGCTTGATTGCCATGACAACTTCTTCTAAAGCCGCATTACCAGCTCTTTCACCCAATCCGTTTACCGTTGTATTTACCGACATGGCTCCGGCTTTGATACCAGCTAGAGCATTGGCAGTTGCCAAACCAAAATCATTGTGAGTGTGGATTTCCACCGGAATCATCAAAGCTGCGACTAGGCGATTCACTTTTGTATATGTGGTAAACGGATCGAGAATGCCAACGGTATCGCAGAAACGAAACCGCGATGCACCCCATTCTTGGGCATAATGAGCTACATCAAACAAAAAGTTATCATCGGCTCTAGAGGAATCTTCGCCTCCTACTGCAACCCAAAGACCGCGATCCAAAGCAAAGCTGATACTATCTTTGAGTTGTTGTAATGTTACTCGCCATTGACCGTGAAATTTAGCAGCTATTTGAATTCCAGACACAGGAATAGAAATATGCACTCGCTCCAAGCCACAAGCCAAGGAAGCTTGAATATCTGAGATTACGGCACGGTTCCAGCCTAGCAAATTTGCAGACAAACCTAAGTCAGAAATGGCTGCGATCGCTCGCATTTCTTCCTCACCCATTGCTGGAATACCGACTTCTAATTCGTGAACGCCGATACTATCAAGAAATTTGGCGATCGCTACTTTTTCTTGTAAGTTAAAAGCAACACCTGCCGCTTGTTCGCCGTCACGCAAAGTCGTATCATTAATTAAGACCTGATTCATTGCAAAAATACCTCTTAGGCAATGTTTTTCATACCATTTCTGGTCTAGTGCCCTAAAAAATTACTGGTAACGAGCAATGACTTAATAAGGGATGAAGTATGAAGTATGAAGTATAAATTAGTAAAATATTTCATCCTTTATCCTACCCTACTCTGCGGGTTCTCCTATGAAGTACGTGAAGCCGCTCTAATGGGGCGTCTACACCCTTTAGCCTTTCTCTTCATTCTTACTCGATTACCAATTTGCATTCTGTATGACAACAAACCAGGAATAAGTATAAATTAAAAATTATTTTCCCCAGAATGATTAGGGATTTTATCGAGTAGCATATAGCTCATATATGTATTGGCAATTCCTGAGAAAATCAATAAGCTTAATCCAGCAATTAAAGTACAAATCATCGTGTTAACCTCAACGTAAATGTAAAATTTTTGTGTGCTAAGTAGAAGGCAGAAGGCAGAGGGCAGAAGATAAAAGGCTGTTTCCACCTATTTTCTAGAAGTAGAATCAAAAATTATCTAACTAAACTTGTTCTTCTAGCCAATCAAATATCCGTTCTAACTGCTCTATATCTACTAATCCGTATTGCCAAAGCAGCATTGGTAAGGGGCCATTTTCTACCTCGCGTTTTCGTAAAGCTACAGCAATATCTCTTCTTGTCAGTTCAAGTTCTTCTTGCAAAAAATTGATAAATTTTATATCAGTGTTACAGTTAACCATAAGAGAAGATTTGACAAAAAATTAAATAATTACAACTGCCAACATTGCTCTAACCAATCAACTAATTCTTGACGAGAAGCCACAAATTGCTTGACAGTACTATGAACAAGAATTACTGTTAAACCACTATTTATATGTACTCGTAAAGAACCATCAGGTGGACACGAACAGGGAATCATTAACTCTTGCAAACGGTGATAAATTCGCCAGCGATCGCCTAAAGGAATTTGCAAAATATGATCACCTAAGGCGTTAGAACTACTGTGTTGTAACATTCTTCATTTGTTAGTAATGGGTGAATAACAAATAACTACCTTCTGCCTACTTTCGCTTATCCGCTACGCGTCTACTGCCTTCTTTTAGAATTTGCAGTTGTTGTTCGAGTTGCTCTATGCGTTCTAGCAAAGAGCGAATCACAGTTGCTTCTACATCCGGAAGCTTGTTATGTTCCAAAGGAGAAAGATTAGCAGACTGCTTGCGGGAAATATTGCGTCCGGGAATTCCCACTACAGTACAATCAGCAGGGACATTCCGCAGCACAACCGAACCTGCACCGACACGAACGCGATCGCCAATGTGAATATTGCCTAAAACTTTCGCACCCGCTCCCACAACAACGTTTTTGCCTAAAGTAGGATGGCGCTTGCCAGTTTCTTTTCCGGTACCGCCAAGGGTGACACCTTGGTAAATTAAGGTGTAGTCTCCAACAATCGCAGTTTCGCCAATGACAACACCCATACCATGGTCGATAAATACCCCTTTACCAATTTCTGCACCTGGGTGAATTTCAATTCCTGTCAAAAATCTTCCCACATGAGAAATTAAGCGAGGGATAAAAGCCACCCGGTGACGGTGCAACCAGTGGGCAAGACGATGCAAACACAGAGCATGAAATCCGGGATAGCAAAATAGCACTTCCAACCAATTGCGTGCTGCCGGATCGCGCTCAAAAATAATCCGAAAATCACTTAATAATGGCTCAAACAAAACGTCAGTAACTAAAGACGACTGTTGTTCTGTATTTGCACCATCCTGGGTTTGTGCAATTTTGGTTTTCCGACTCGGCTCTAAGGTCTGTGGCATCGTTAATGCTCTGATAAAAAGCAGTGCGCTATTTTCTGCTTATATCAGGCACCTTGCGATCTGTTAGTACATTCGGTGTCGATTGGATTTATTGGATTGATTAAGCTTGTACTCAAAAGCCCCAACCCCGATTTAATGGAAATTTAAAATTTCTGTGGGGGTAGGGGTGTTAGTATTTTTAGGATGGGGGTTCTAGTATTTTTGGGTGAAGGGCTAGGTATTTTGGTACTCAAGTCAAGCGCCTTGCTTTTAATGTTTTGCAACGATTGAGCAAAATATTTTTGCATAACTTAACGTGTACTCAACCGTGCGGAAATATGCGGTTTTTAGTATGAACAGTAAAAATTCTGTATAGGCAGTTACTATCAATATTTTATTATTTTGTTGGTGAAAAAACAAGTCGGAATTGGGACTCAAACAGAAAAGATAGGGACGAATAGAATTCGCTAATACACAGGCAAAGCCCACGCAGGTGGGCTAATATCGTTTCACTTTAAGATTGATACAAATAGGGAGTGGGGGGGAAAGAATTAAAGGCTAATCATTGGTATCAGGCATTTCGTGAAATGGCATAACGTCAAAATGAACTTTTTCAATCTTTGCCTTGCAGGTTTTGTTTGTGTAGCTGTGATTTCCAATCGCCGAGTTTGAATAAAATTTGACTCACGAGACAACCTCTAAGCTCGCTATTTCGTCAGGCGTTAACTGAATTGACGCAGCGGCAATGTTTTCTTCTAAATGGCTGATGGTCGTTGTGCCAGGAATCAAGATAATATTAGGTGCATAATGTAGCAGCCATGCCAACGCAATTTGATTGGTTTTCACGTTATGGCGATCGCCAATTTCTCGCAAGTTTCCGCCTGCATCAGCTAGGGGTGCACCCCGCTTCAGTGGATGGGCATCAAGAGAGCCATAAGGGATGAAAGCAATAGCATTTTGAGTGCAATAGTTGAGAATATCGACATGAGTGCGATCGCGAATGCTAAAGCGATTTTGAACAGAAGCGATCGCCACAATTTTTCGGGCTTCTTCCAATTGGTTGAGTGTCACGTTTGACAAGCCAATATGGCGAATTTTGCCTTCGCGCTGAAGTTCAGCGAGTGCTCCCACCGATTCGGCAAACGGCACATTGGGATCGGGACGATGCAGTTGATACAAATCGATGCGATCAACTTTTAACCTTTGCAAACTTGCCTCACAGCCACGGCGCAGATTTTCGGGGCTGCCATTGGCACGAATATTATCTGGTGCAGGTTTGTCAATCCCGCCTTTTGTTGCGATCGCCAGATGTGATGGATAAGGGTGCAAAGCTGAAGCAATCAACTCTTCGTTAAAACCAGGCCCATACGCTTCAGCAGTATCTATGAAATTTACTCCCAGTTCAACAGCACGCCGGAGTAGATTTTGCCCACCTTCCCAGTCAGCGTAAGGGCCAAAATTGCCTGGTTGTCCAGTTAACCGCATCGCGCCGTAACCGAGACGATTGATAATTACGTCTCCTCCCAATTCAAAGGTTGGGGGAACAGATGGTTGTTGCGAAGTCATGTTAGACATGGATGTTTACCGTTGTAGAATAAATTTCTGCCTTAGCGTCCGTCAGAGATGTGTTCGTGAATTATTCGCCAACCTTCGGGGCGACGCTCCCATACCAATGTAAAATTCTTACGTGTAGGCGTTTGTTTGCCGTCTAGAGAAGTAAAAGTACCGAATCCATCAAATGTGGTTATCGCCCATGTGCCATTGATTCGTACCCGAACGTTTTTGATTTCCTGCTCGAAGCCTCCAACTTTCTCAAAAATGCGTGGCCAAAGGCTGCGATAATTTCTATAGCCGTTGATTCGCGTACTTTGGTTTGGAGCGATCTGAATAGCTGCCAAATCCGTATCAATAGCCGTTAACTGGTCTGAATTTGCATAAAGTCGATCGGCTGGCTCAATAGAGAATTTGCCACTTTTTTTAGTCCAAAGCGCTCGATAGTCTTTCTCTACCAACCTTTGCAACGTTGCCTTTTCTTCCAGGTTGGCTAGAACCAAGTTTGTACTGGTTATTGTGGTGAGGCACAGAAGTAGCATTGCGGTTGTCGCTACTGATGTACGGCGTAATGGTTTTTTTGCTGCAATATTCATAGCCATTGATATCTTCTGTCAGATTATTTTTGATTGGAAACATCATTT
>NZ_AJLN01000079.1 GCF_000317285.1 Chlorogloeopsis fritschii PCC 6912
CTTTAATTACTTAGAAAACTTTTCGTATCGAATTAATCCAAATCCCCTGATTGGATCTTTATTTGAGATATAACCATCCGTGAAATACCTGCATCAGCTTTGGCATAACTACATAAGTCATTAGGTAAACCAGTACACCAGTCAGCAGTAAGGTTCGTAGCAAAAGCGGTAAGGCGGTTAACAGACTGCCAAACATCAGGAAGATGCCAGTAATTAAGGGATAGATTGCTAACCAAGTCAGCAAAAATATTTTGTAACGGGGCGGTTGAGAGTGAGGGGTAGTTCGTCTAGCGATCGCTGTCGCTCGATGCCTTGCTCGATTTCGATACAGTTCTCTAGAATACGTACCCCTCATAACTTCTCTTCCTTTTTAATTTCGCTTCGTTGCGTATGTTTTATTTATAATACGATACGTATTATAAATAAAAAGCAGTTGTCAAGCACTAATTTAAAAAATGCCTCAAAGCCATGACACCAAAAGAATTGGACGACCTCGCTCTGAGGAATCAAGGGCGGCGATTTTGGATGCAACCTGGAAATTATTGAAAACGATGACGCTTCGGGATTTGTCGATTGAGGCGATCGCCCGTGAGTCGGGTGTGGGCAAAACGACGATTTACCGATGGTGGTCTGGTAAAGTAGCAGTAGTGATGGATGCATTTTGGGAAAAACTATCACCCGAAATTCAGTTTCCCCAAGGCTTATCGGCAACCGAAGCGATCGCCCAGCAAATGCGACTGCTAATTACGGCTTTTTCAGGAGAATATGGTCGAATCGCGGCGCAAATTATCGCAGAGGGGCAAGCCGAACCAGATGCTCTAGCCAGTTACCGCGATCGCTTCATCAATCCCCGCCGTGCTGCTGCTAAAGCTATAATTGAGCGGGGGATTGAAAGTGGCGAGTTTGATCCGAATCTCGATCCAGAACTGGCGATCGACATTCTTTATGGAACCATCTATTTTCGGCTTCTAGTTGGACACTTACCCCTAGATCGGCAGTTTGCAGAGGAGCTACCTCAATGGGCGCTCAAAGCTCTCAAGATTAGTTCATCTTAGACACCATTTAGGATATGCCCCCGATAAGGACAGAACTGCACCATTGGCTAATAATTTCATCTTCCTGTCCCGATACCCAATTAGCAAAGCGCTGTGCTAAAGGGGGCACAATCACCAGGGGATTACTGAATCCAGAAAATATATAAATACCTTGGTAACCAGGAATGGTACCAATGACGGGGAGGCGATCGCTACTAAATGCTACTAAGCAATGATGCCAAGTACCTGGTAAATTAGCTAATTCTGGTAAAATTTCGCCTATACTTTGCCTTAACCATCTTTCGCTTTTCTTTGAGTCTACTTCGGCACTGGGATTTGTAATAATGCGGCTAATTTGTCCCAAGCGCAAGCTCCCATCTAGAAACTGGATCGCACCCGCATCTAAAATTGGCGCTACTGGTTCATTTCCTGGTTCATTCCATACTTCATCAACTTTGCTAGATTCAGCTTCTAATTGAAAGCGTTGGAGATTAGCTGGCATAACTAGAGTACGCAGATTAATCTCAACAGGTGGTGTTTCAATCATCTCTGCGTGAGTAAAATACACTTTAATTGGAATACCAGATGCCTTGAGTAAATCTCGGCTAAATCCACCAGCACAGACAACAACGTTAGCACTATGATAGGTGGTGGTAGTTGTTTGAACGCCCGTCAATAGATTTTGTACTTGCGTAAATTCCATTTCACCCCCAGCACGCAGAAAAGCTTGAATGTAAGCTTGCACAGTTTTTTGAGGGTTAATATGACCGTGTTTGACAGTTAAAGCTCCAGCGATCGCCTCCCTATTCAACAACGGTTCCATCTCACACGCTTCGTCAACGCTTAGTAATTTGGGAGGAGTGGCAAAATGAGCGTAAGATGCAGCAGCAATTTTTGGATCGGTGTCTGTGGGAATAGTCAATAATAAATCCAATTCACGCAACTCGATATTTGCATTTAATTCTTGTGACAAAATCTGATAGCGTGCTATTCCCTCATCGCATAGTTGGCGAGTCACAGGAGTAGTACCAGACCAAAAAGCTAAACCACCATAACTATAATGAGTAGCGTTATGAAAATTAGTGTCTTGCTCTAACAAAAGTACTGAAAAGCCTTTTTTTACTAGTTCATAAGCAAGTGCAGCACCTGTAAAACCAGCACCAACAACGATCCAGTCGTAAGTTTTCATTTAGGATTTTACTTGTAAACGTCTCAAAATATATTTTCTCTGTGTATGACTTTTCAAGAAATTCAAATCAATAGTCTTTGCAATACAACAGAACTCATAGCGAAGATTTATGGAAAAAACATTTTCTTTGCATATTCATGACTTTTCCCTCGTCCGAGGTGGGGCAATATATCAGCTTCTCCTGCGCCTGAGTCTAATCAAACCAGGGTCTATCAGTATAATCCGACGCTGTATTTTTTTTGCACTCATTACCTGGTTGCCACTTTTGGTGCTTTCGGTAGTTCAGGGACGTGCCCTCGATAGCGCTCTAAAAGTGCCTTTTCTTAAGGATATCGAAGCCTACAGTCGTTTCTTAATTGCAGTTCCAGTCTTGATCGCTGCCGAAGTTGTAATTGACACGAGTGTCAGAACTACTGCAAAGTATTTCCTCCATTCCGGGCTTGTAGAGCCAGCAGAATTGTCTGATTTCAAAGCTGCAATGAGAGAAATTGCTAAACTTAGGGATTGGGTTTTTCTCGAACCATGTCTGCTCCTCATTGCCTACATCCTCACCGGGATAGTTTTTACTCACAGATTAACCAGTGTGACTTCTGTGTGGAGTGCGATCGCCACTGGGACAACCAAGCAGTTAACGTTAGCAGGCTGGTGGTATGCCCTAGTTAGCCTGCCAATCTCTCAATTCTTATTGTTCCGCTGGCTCTGGAGATTTTTGCTCTGGTTCAGGTTTCTTTGGCGTTTGTCCCAACTCAATCTACAGTTAGTTGCGACTCATGCTGACTTAGCAGGTGGATTGGGGTTTTTGGGGTTAAATCAGATTCCCTTTGGCAGTATCCCGTTTGCTATCAGTATCGTCTTGTCTGGGAATTTCTGCCAAAAAGTAATATACCAAGGAGTCTCTATTGCTACATTTAAATTTCAAATCATCATTTTCTTGGTTTTGTCACTCATTTTTACACTAGTGCCGCTGTTAGTGTTTAGTGGCAAACTACTGAAATTAAAAATTCAAGGTTTTCAGCGATACGGCTCTCTAGTTAGTCAACACAATTTATTGTTTGAGCAAAAGTGGGTAAAGGGAAAAGTGCCGAAAGGAGAATCACCCTTGGGAAGCCCAGATATTTCATCGCTGGCCGATCTGGGTGCTAGCTTTGAGACAATCAAGAAAATGAGAATAGTACCATTTGGCTTAGGTACGGTAATTATCTTGGGGAGCTTAATTATATTGCCCTTGTTACCCTTATTTTTGATTGCCATTCCTTTGGAGCAAATCACAGATATAGCATTGAAAGTATTATTTGGCGTTTAACACTAAATCTTTCCCCAATACTAATTTGCTTTTGATGTTATGGCTTGGGCAATACGCCGTTTCATTTGCTGATTGTAAACAGTTGTAATAATTCCAGAAATAAGCACATAAGAAATGATGACTGGCTTAACTACTTCTAAATTAAAGTTAAATGTAGCAATCAACAAAGCTAAACCTGGATTACGATTGGCGTTAGAAATTGCCAAAGCTGTTTGTGTTTCTGGTCTATAACCGCCTAATATGTGACCGATCAATGAGGCGGCTGCCACAAGCGCGATCGCCAGAATCGAAACAATTCCCAAGCTCAGAACAGCACCCAAGTTTTAAAATACAAAATGTCTAGGTGCTCGTAAATCTTTTAGGTTGTCTTTAAACTTGCAATGCGGTTGGTAAGCTCTAAAGTTCCTAGCCGAGTTTCAATTGTAGAAGTAGTCATGATTGATATCAGCATATATTTAATAAAAATATAGATTTAGGATTGAGCAATTGAGTTTATAAATAGCTTATTAAAGTAAAAAAATAAGAGTATTTTTAATATTTATTTAGTGGCAAATATGTAAATTTAGAGCAGAATTTGAAGAATAAAAATTGAAGTTAATTTATGAGTTTTTTATTTTTAGATTATAGTTTTCTTATTTTTATTCTGTATGCTTACGGCAATTGTTTAATTGTTGACTTACAAACTGCTCATCCTGCCTTCCAATTGAGGATTGGCAATCGCCCAAATATCCTCAACCTGTAATACGAAGACATCAATTTGATATCTAGCTAGCCACGTAGTTTAATTGTGGCAGTCACTGAAAAAAGTTTCTTCGCTTGCCAGAACTAATAGGTAGGAGTTTTCAGCCAGTCTGAGGCAATGGCTGTTCAACACACGAGCAACTGTGTCTCAAGTGCAAGGAGTGTGAGGATAGATGTTCAATCATCAATGGAAGTTGTGGGATAGGCTGTTACTTGTCTTGCCAATTACTTGTAGTGTTTTGCTACTGACTAAAACGCTAGCGATCGCACAAACACCACAAACAAATGCGATCGCAACTGATGAATCATTATTGGCACAAGAGTTTGTTTCTCCAGAAATGGAGCAGGTAAACTCGGTTTCTCAACTTTCCAGCGAATTGATTGCCACCTCAACCGCAGATTTAGTGACACAAGAAGACTTGGAGGTGTCGAGAAAACTTCAACAAGAGTTTGTGGCAGAACTTGCAATGCTACGCGATCGCGTTAATAGCTTAGAAGCTAAAGCTGCCACACTAGAAGCAAATCAATTTTCAACCACCACTAAACTATTCGGCAATGTCATCTTTGCAGTAGGAGAAAAATCACGTTCAGAGCCAAAGAAACGAGAAGGAGAAGCCCTGATGTGAATAGATTCAGAACTTAAAAGCGAAATCCTCACCAAAACACAGAACACTAGGAGACAAAATCATGACTAATTCCAGCGATCGCCTACAACGTCAAGTTTTACCTATTCCCGACATTCAACCGATTGGACTCACCACCTTCGACGCAAAAGACCCCAACACCCAATATCCCCCCATTGTCCCCCTACGTCCTCCTACAGGTGCACCTAATGTGCTAGTGATCTTACTCGATGATGTGGGGTTTGGCGCTTCTTCTGCCTTTGGCGGCCCTATTCAGACACCGAGCGCCGAAAGATTAGCCAAAAACGGACTGAAATATAATCGCTTTCATACCACAGCCCTTTGCTCTCCCACTCGCGCTGCTCTTTTGACTGGGCGCAACCATCATTCTGTTGGCTTTGGTGCGATTACTGAGATGGCCACTTCTGCCCCCGGTAATAACTCTCTACGTCCCAATACCTGCGCTCCTCTAGCGGAAATCCTCAAGCTCAATGGCTACTCTACCGCTCAATTTGGCAAGTGTCACGAAGTTCCCGTGTGGGAAACGAGCCCGATGGGGCCATTCACTAGCTGGCCTACAGGTGGCGGCGGTTTTGAATATTTTTACGGGTTTATCGGCGGCGAAACCAATCAGTATTACCCTGCACTATACGAGGGAACGACTCCCATTGAACCCGATAAAACCCCAGAAGAAGGATACCATCTTACCTCAGACATGACCCGCAAGGCGATTCGCTGGGTACGCCAGCAAAAAGCTCTCATGCCCGATAAACCGTTCTTCATGTACTTCGCTCCTGGTGCCACCCACGCCCCTCATCATGTCCCCAAAGAATGGGCGAATAAGTACAAAGGACAGTTTGATCAAGGCTGGGATCAGATAAGAGAGGAAACCCTCACCCGCCAAAAACAGCTGGGAATCGTTCCCCCCGATACAGAATTAACGCCTCGTAGTGAAGGGATTCCCGCTTGGGATGACGTACCAGAGCCGATGAAACCGATTTTAGCTCGTCAGATGGAAGTTTACGCGGGCTTTTTGGAACACACCGACTATCATGTTGGTTTGTTGATCGATGCCCTAGAAGACTTGGAAACCCTCGATAATACCCTGATCTATTACATTATTGGCGATAACGGAGCCTCTGCTGAGGGATCGCTCCAAGGCACGTTTAACGAAATGGTGACGCTTCAGGGGTTTGCCCATTTAGAAACCGCAGATTTCTTGACAGCGCGCATCGACCAATTTGGGGGGCCAGAAGCCTACAATCATTATGCGGTAGGTTGGGCACATGCCATGTGTACCCCCTATCAATGGACGAAACAGGTTGCTTCCCACTTTGGCGGCACCCGTAACGGCACGATCGTTCATTGGCCTGCTGGCATTCAAGCTAAAGGGGAAATTCGTTCCCAGTTCCACCATGTGATTGATATTGCCAAAACCGTTCTAGAAGTAACCAATTTACCAGAACCCACCTTTGTCAATGGCGTACAACAAAAGCCGTTAGAAGGGGTAAGCATGGCTTACTCTTTCGATGAGGCTACTGCCCCAGATCGCCACCAGACGCAATACTTCGAGATGTTTGGCAATCGGGGCATCTATCATCAAGGGTGGACAGCCGTGACGAAACACCGTACTCCCTGGGTAATCGGACTGATGCAACTCCCGGCTTTTGATGACGATCGCTGGGAACTATACGATACGACCAAAGACTGGAGCCAAGCGAGGGATCTAGCCAAGGAATATCCCGATCAGCTTAAGGAATTACAGCGATTATGGTTAATTGAGGCGGTTAAATATAATGTGATTCCCCTTGATGATCGCTCTGCCGAACGATCTAACCCCACGCTTGCCGGTCGTCCACAATTAGTGAAAGGGAAGCGTCAACTGCTGTTTGGTGGCATGGGACGATTAACAGAAAACTCAATTGTTGATTACAAAAATAACTCTTTCGCTATCACGGCTGAGTTAATTATCCCTGAATCAAAAGCGGAAGGTGTGATTATTGCCGTCGGTGGCATTATTGGCGGTTGGAGTCTTTATGCCAAGCAGGGTAAGCTGAAATACTGCTACAACTTCTTCGGCTTAAATCATTACTACGTAGAAGGGGAGGATACACTTCCTTCAGGGAAACATCAAGTTCGCGTGGAATTCGCCTACGATGGGGGCGGTTTAGGCAAAGGTGGAGATGTCACTTTGTTTTTAGATGGTCAAAAAATCGGGGAAGGACGAGTAGAACAGACCGAACCCTTCGTTTTCTCAGCGGATGAAACCTTAGATATCGGCTTTGAGTCAGGCTCTCCAGTCACCAAGGACTACAGCGCCAATAAGTTCAATGGTGAGGTGAATTGGGTGGAAATTGATGTAGGTAAAGATGCCCAGGATGATGATAACTTTATCTCGCCAGAAGAACGACTGCGAATTGCGATCGCATTGCAATAGATTTGTTCAAGGCGAAAGAAGGTCTACTTACATAGGATGATGATTGCTGGAGAAAATCCAATGGCTCAAACTCCAATTTTTTTCCAGACTGGCATTACAGAACAGGAAGCCTATCAAATCGGCATTGAGGCATATTTGCAATTGGCGATCGCGATCCACTCACTTTCAATCCAGATGGTTCCCTCGACCTCTACATCCAACACGAGTCTCCCGGTGCAGATCAAGTCTCCAACTGGTTGCCTTCACGCCTTTATAAAACGCTTCTGGGAACTGACAATTCAGACAAATGGAGTATTTAAATTGTGTGAGTTTGAATCACTTTGCAGCCTACTGTATATAGGCGATCGCATGGATTCACGGATATGAATAAAGTTTCGTAGGCGTTGCTGAATCGCGGTATGAATTTGATGTGTAGAGACGTGATATATCGCGTCTGGGCAGGGGTTTTGGCATTACGAAAAATTATTTTCATAGCCTAAATCAGCAACGCCGTTTCGTAATAGTCAGTTTTGATTGTCAAGGTAACTTTTCAACCTTCGATTCAGAACTTTTGTCTGTGAAGAGCGATCGCGACGGTGGCTTTCTTCTTGGTAATGCTCTCCACGACACCCTTGAATCAGTTTGCTATACCGACAAGTTTCAGAAAATCTATCGTGATATTGCAACTGGAGTAGAACTATGTCGTCAAAGTTGTGAGTATTTTGGTGTCTGTGGTGGTGGAGCTGGTAGCAATAAGTATTGGGAGAAGGGAACTTTCACCTGTTCTGAAACCAATGCCTGTAAATATCGAATTAAGGAAGTTACTAATATTGTTTTAGAGGAACTGGAGCATTCCTTAAGTTTGATATAACTGGAGAACAGATAAGTAGAAGGCAGATGGCATATGCATTTTAAGTTTAATCATGCCTACATACTTATTAAATTTATTTTCTCCTTATAAATTTCTTATTTGTTCTCACTATTTTGTTTATTGAGTTTATTACTCATAACAATATTCTAAAGTGTAAGTGTAAATCTCAATCTTGACTCAAATTTGTTCTGCTAAAAGATAAGACAGAGGTGAAGTTATAGAAGCACTCTAAAGTAAATCATTAATCGTAATTTACATAATTTATTGATATTAATATCTCTTTTTTATACTCAATTATGCAGCTATAACCAAATCATGACAGCAAGAAACAAAGACGAAATTGCAAATAATATAAACGAGATCAAACCTAAAAATCCTGAAACTAACACGGACGAAAATGACAAAGCCCAAATAACTGGAAAAATAGAACCACCCCCAGATATGGTTTGGATTCCACCAGGCAAGTTCACTATGGGTACTGACGACCAGATGAGCTTTCCTAACGAGCGACCAGCTCGTCGCGTGCGCGTAGATGGGTTTTGGATGGATGTATATAATGTGACTAACGCTAATTTCCGTCGCTTTGTTCAGGCAACCGGTTATGTTACTACAGCAGAACGCGCACCGGATTGGAAAGAAATTAAAAAGCAAGTTCCACCTGGCACGCCTAAACCTGACGACAGTATGCTGGTGCCTGGTTCCCTCGTCTTCACTCCTACACCCCGCCCGGTTCCGCTCCACGATATGTCTGCTTGGTGGCGATGGACACCAGGCGCATTCTGGTATCAGCTGGAAGGCCCTGGTAGCACCATCGACGGTAGAGAAAATCATCCTGTGGTACAAGTCTCGTGGGAGGATGCTGTAGCCTATGCCGAGTGGGCAGGCAAGCGGTTGCCTACGGAAGCCGAGTGGGAACGTGCTGCACGAGGTGGTTTAGAGGGAAAGCGATTTATTTGGGGAGATGAGTTCTGCCCTGATGGCAAGCATATGGCAAACACCTGGCAAGGAACATTTCCTGTCAAAGACACCGCTGAAGATGGTTTTGCTGGCACATCACCTGTTGGCTCCTTTCCGTCTAATGGTTACGGACTTTACGACATGGCTGGCAACGTTTGGCAGTGGTGCAGCGATTGGTATCGGGCTGATGCCCATCAGTCTGTTCGCAGTTGTTGTCCCAACCCAACAGGCCCCAACAAAAGTTTTGATCCGTGCGACCCCTACACACCAAAACGTGTGGTTAAGGGCGGTTCGTTCCTTTGCAGTCCTGCCTACTGCGATAGTTACCGACCTAGTGCGCGCCGTGGTACTCCTCCAGATACAGGAACATCTCATACAGGTTTCCGTTGCGTTATATCTGCACAAGCATGGAAGAAAGCACGGTATCACCGCAGATAGCCGTTAGTGCCGTCACCTTCAAAAATGATTATTGAGAACAGGAGACATTTCATGAGCGGAGCACCCAAGCCTGTTTTTGTTGATCCGCTTCCATCCTGGAATGAGGGGACAACGAAAGCCACCATTCTCGACTTTGTTCGTCGAGTCACAATCGAAGATAGTTCCGATTACGTACCGCCATCCGAACGCATTGCCACCTTTGATAATGATGGCACGCTCTGGTGTGAACAACCTACCTTTGTGCAGGGATTTTTCCTGCTCGATCGCGTTAAAACAATCACTACAGAACAACCAGAACTAGCAGAACAACAGCCCTTCAAAGCCGTTCTTGAGAATGACAAAACTACCCTTGCCACCTTTGGTAAAAAAGAACTCGTGGCGCTGGTCTTTGCCACCCACACGGGTATGACCCCAGAGGAATTTCGGACGATTGTCCAAACCTGGTTTGATTCGGCAATGCATCCCCGCTTTCATCGTTTATTTCGAGAATGCGTCTACCAACCGCAACTAGAACTACTGGACTATCTTCGAGCGAATGGCTTTAAGACGTTTATTGTCACGGGGGGCGGCAGTGGAGTAGTGCGAACTGTGGCTGAATCGATCTACGGTATTCCCCCAGAGCAGGTGATTGGCAGTAGCAGCAAGACGACGCTGGAATGGCGGGATGGCAAGCCTGTTTTGGTGAAACAACCGGAACTGAACAGTTTTGATGATCGGGCTGAGAAGGTGGTGAATATCGAGTTGCACATTGGTCGTCGTCCAATTCTGGCTTTTGGGAATTCCGATGGCGATCTGGCGATGCTGCAATACACGGCGGCAGGGACAGGGGCACGACTGGCATTGTTGCTGCACCACGACGATAGCGATCGCGAATATGCCTACGATCGCGATTTTCACTTCAGCCCCCTACGAGAGGCACTAGAGGAAGTTCCTAAGCTGAACGGTGGGCATATCGTCAGCATGAGGCAGGATTTCAAGCAGGTGTTTCCCTTTAGTTGATGGAGACGGCTAGTTGGATTTCAAGCAGAAGACACGACCGTTTCCAGTCCGAGTTTGGACAGTTGTATAAAGGAATTTACAATATGTCAACGCAACCAAAAATACCCATCACGCCCGACGAAGCTCGCGCCATCGCCAAGGAAGCCTACATCTACGGCTTTCCGATCGTCGATAATATGCGAATCCAGTACGGGTATTTTGTGGATCAGGGAAATCCTGAGTACAAGGGGCCATATAACCAGATATTCAACATTCCACGGGTTTACACTCCCGAAGACAAGGTCGTCCAGACGCCCAACTCAGATACACCCTATTCCTGGATTGGTCTTGACCTACGCGCCGAACCGATCGTGTTCACCGTGCCGCCGATCGAAAAGGAGCGGTATTGGAGCCTGCAACTGATCGACTTGTACACCCACAACTTCGATTATCTTGGATCGCGTACGACCGGTAACGACGGTGGCAATTTCGCCGTTGCTGGTCCGAATTGGCAAGGCGAAACTCCCGCCAGGATAAAGAAAGTGATTCGCTGCGAGACGCAGATCGCGATGGGGCTGTTTCGCACGCAACTCTACA
This sequence comes from Chlorogloeopsis fritschii PCC 6912, assembly GCF_000317285.1. Classification (GTDB taxonomy): domain Bacteria; phylum Cyanobacteriota; class Cyanobacteriia; order Cyanobacteriales; family Nostocaceae; genus Chlorogloeopsis; species Chlorogloeopsis fritschii. The sequence goes on from NZ_AJLN01000079.1 coordinate 11,148, forward strand.
ATCCGAGCGATCTGGAAAACGTAAAGCAGATCCAGCAGCGATACCGTGTGCAACCACTCTCAGCGTTCCTGGGTCAACCCGCTCCAGATCCGGCTCCATCTGTCGATTTTCCCAAACCGCTTACCCCTGAAGCACAAAGGACATCGATCGAGTTCTTCGACCTGTTGAACTTTTACCTCCAGTTCTGTCCGACACATCCCTCAGAAGTGGAACTCATGGAACGGTTCACCAAGATCAACATCGGAGCCAGGAAGGATTTTGCTGCCACGCTTTCACCCGAAATGAAAAAGGCAGTCGAGGACGGCATCGCCGATGCGTGGAAGGAGTTTAACGAGAACAAGAAGGCAAATGTCGATACAGGGAAGCTCACTGCTGCTGATGGCTTTGGCACTCGCGAATTTTTGCACAACAATTACCTCTTCCGAATGACATCCGCTGCCCTTGGCATTTACGGCAACTCGAAAGAGGAAGCGCTCTACCCTGCGTACTACACGGATTCCGAGGGACAGAAACTCAACGGTGCCAATCGCTACATTGTGCGGTTTGAGCCGGGTCAGCTTCCCCCCGCGAATGCCTTCTGGTCGATAACCATGTACGAACTGCCAGCAAGTTTGCTAGTTGCCAATCCGATTGATCGCTATCTGATCAATTCCCCGATGCTGCCACACCTGAAACGGGATGACGATCAAGGGATCACGCTTTATGTCCAAAACGAATCTCCGGGACAGGACAAGGAATCAAACTGGTTGCCTGCCCCAACAGGTCCATTTTGGGTAACGGTGCGTTTGTACTGGCCAAAAGAAGAAGCGCTGAACGGTACGTGGAAACTACCGCCGATGCAGCGGGTGAAGGAGGAATGATCATGAATGCACCCAACCAAACAGACACCAGAGAAGCATCCGGCACGATCGTCACGCAAGAGAACTACTGCCGCGCCGAAACGGATCGTGCATTTGCAAGCGGTCTCAAATTATCCGGTGGCGTGAACCGCTGGCTGCACTTCCGCAACCTGACTCCGCTCGACCAGCAAACCGTAGTGCGGATGAATAAGGACACGCTGTACTCTACGGCATTAGTTGACACGTCCAAAGGTGCCACCCTCACGGTGCCCCAGATGCTGGAGGATCGATATTTCTCGGTGTTGATGGTGGACAACGACCACTATGCACCCGGAGTCATTTATAAGTTGGGCACTCACGAACTACCGCAGGATACAAAGTATCTCTGTCTCCTCGTCCGCATCCATTTGTACAACCCGGATGATCCATCTGACATTGCTCTTGTGAACAAGCTGCAAGACCAGTTTGTGATTAGAGCGGCAAGCGCAGATCCCTTTCCGGAACTGAAGTGGGACAAAAAATCGCACGAGGAACTGACGAAGCAATTCAACGCAGAATTTGCCAAGTACGACAAATATCCCGATGACTGGATGGGTCCACGAGGACAGGTCAACGAGAAAACGCGCCACCTTGCATGTGCCGGGGCGTGGGGATTGTTCCCGAACAAAGATGCCGTTTACATCAACTACAACGGCAATCTCCCTGGCGAACGGTGCCACATGGCGACTTACACGGTGCTTGGCAATACTGGCTTCTGGTCGATTACTGTCTATGGTGCCGATGGTTACATGAAGAGCGTCAACAGCGTTCTAAATCAGTTCAATACGACGTTTAACGACGACGGCACTTTTACCGTTTGTTTTGGCTCCCAAGAAGTCTGCGGTGATGTTCCAAATCGTCTTGATGTCACCGAGGGTTGGAACTTCCTGATGCGCGTCTATCGCCCTGGTGAGTCTGTGCTGAATGGCAGCTATAAGCTTCCAGACGCTGTGCCCGTTGAGCAATAACTTCACAGGACTGAATCAACACACTTGTAAGGAGAAAAAAATTGACAACTCCACAGCAACAAACCATAACGCCTGATCCAGTTCCCGTTACGGTCGAAAATTTCCCGCGTGCTGAGAGTGATTTGTATTTCAGTGCCATCGTTAAAAGGGGCGGCTTTGGGAAGTTTGACCACAACCGTGAACCGACACCGATCGACGGACAAACGGTGATTCGCATGAATCGTGACACAATTTACTCTGCCGCCGTCTTCGATCTGGATGCAGGTCCGGTCACGATCACGCTGCCTGATGCGGGCGCACGCTTTATGTCAATGCAGGTGATCACGGAAGATCATTATTCGCCTAACGTCTTCTACAAACCGGGTCGCTACACCCTCAAGCGCGAAGCGATCGGCACGCGCTATGTCGTGACGGCAATTCGCATACTGGTGAACCCGGCAGACCCAAAGGACATTGAGCAAGTTCACGCCTTGCAGGATGCAATTCAAGTCGAACAGGTAATAAGCCCCGGTCGCTTCGAGATTCCCAATTGGGATCAGGAAAGCCAGAAGAAGGTACGTGATGCCCTGTTAGTTCTCGCTACAACCCTTCCCGATACCAAGAACATGTTTGGCACTAAAGATCAGGTTGATCCGGTGCGATTCCTGATTGGTTCGGCAATGGGATGGGGTGCCAATCCCCCAGCGGAAGCCACCTATCTCAACGTCACGCCAACCCAGAATGACGGCAAAACGGTTCACAAACTCACCGTTAAAGACGTCCCCGTCGATGGCTTCTGGTCGATCAGCCTCTACAATGCCGAGGGCTATTTTCAGCAGAACGATCAGGATGCCTATTCGGTCAACAACATAACCGCGAAGCAGGATGCGGATGGATCTGTCACCGTTCAGTTTGGCGGGTGCGATGGCAAAGCCGGAAATTGTTTACCGATCATGCCGGGCTGGAACTACATGGTGCGGCTCTATCGTCCGCGTGCTGAAATTTTGGACGGCACATGGACATTTCCTGAAGCGCAGCCCGTGAGTTGAGGATATGACGGAAATTTTTAACTTAATTAAATTGTAATTGATGTGTTTACCAGACGCTTATTCAAACTCACCCATGTTTTCCAACGAATATCTTATTGGCGATCGTTTCTCAATTCAATTTGCCATACCAGATTTGGTTCCTCAAAATTAGCGCAGCGAGGATTTGGTGTACTAGCCATTTCCCTTCTAACGCTCTTTCTGCAACTGGCTCTCCCTGCTCTAGCGACTGCTCAACTTGATTCCGTTGACTGTTCGGCTGACGTTAATGTTCAGCAATGCCAATCTTCAGAGGTATTAGCTAACTCACGCATCGCGCAATCACCTGACGCAACTGCCCCACCCGATACCCTACCTGCCTCTGAACCCATTGCTTTACCCAAACAACGCATTGCCGATCACATTGCTCGCACTCCAATCGAAGCTCCACTGAAGCTATTTAATCTATTCATCATTTTCTTTGTCACCCTGGGGCCAATCAAAGTTATCCCGCCGTTTGTGCAACTGACTCAAAAAGCTGACAAATCACTGCGAAGACAGTTAGCCTTTCGTAGTGCTGTCCTGGCGACGATCGTAATTTTGCTGGTGGCAATTATTGGGCAAAACATGGTGCGCGTTTGGCAGATTCGCTTACCTTCGTTACTGATTGCTGGGGGAATTCTCCTATTTTTGGTAGCACTCAATCTGGTAATGACCCAGTACCAACCACCACCTCTGCCTGAAGAGTCCTCCCCAACTTCTCTCAACCTGGTTGTCACGCCCCTCACTTTTCCCATCATTCTGCCGCCCTTTGGCATTGCGATCGCCTTGGTGCTAATGCTCATATCCCAGGAATTTGGCTTTAATCCGCTGGTGATTTTGGGCGTATTAGTGCTGGTGATGCTACTAAATTTGGTCTGTATGCTGGCAGCACAGCCAATTCTGGCGTTTCTCAAACCTGTCACCCTGCGAATATTTGGCTTTGTGTTGGGGGTGTTGCAGTTGGCGTTAGGGATTGAATGGATCATCACTGGATTAGAGATTGAAGCATTGGTATTCCGTCGTTTGTTTGACCTCTGATGAATTGCGGGAGGAGACTAACCGCTGTTTGTGAATGACCTTGTTTGAACCTTGTTTAAAACCTTTGAAATTAACGAATTAAGGAGATTAAAACCATGCCTAATGGTAAACCTAATATCCTAATCATCTGGGGTGATGATATCGGAATCAGCAATCTAAGTTGCTACAGCGATGGGCTGATGGGCTACCGCACGCCCAACATCGATCGCGTTGCCAAAGAAGGAATGCGGTTTATTCATTACTACGGCGAGCAAAGCTGTACGGCAGGTCGAGCCGCATTCATTACCGGACAAAGTGTATTCCGCACAGGCTTGAGCAAAGTTGGTGTACCTGGTGCGACACTTGGCTTTAGGGCTGAAGATCCCAGCATTGCTGAACTGTTAAAGCCGTTAGGTTATCGCACCGGGCAGTTTGGCAAAAACCACTTTGGCGATCGCGATGAACATTTGCCGACTATGCATGGGTTTGATGAATTCTTCGGCAACCTCTATCACCTGAATGCCGAGGAAGAACCGGAGCATCCTGACTATCCCAAACCAGAGGAATTCCCTGAGTTTAAGAAGCGGTTTGGCCCTCGCGGGGTGCTGCACTGCTGGGCGGATGGCAAGGGCGGACAGCGGATTGAAGATACAGGGCCATTGACCAAAAAACGAATGGAAACAATCGACGATGAAGTGTTGGCCGAAGCCAAACGCTTTATTAACGATGCTAAGAGCGCGAACGAGCCATTTTTTGTCTGGTTTAACGCTACCCATATGCACTTTCGCACCCACTGCAAACGAGAGAGCAAAGGGCAGGCAGGGCGGTGGCAGTCGGAGTACCACGATACCATGATTGACCATGACAAGATAGTGGGCGAGTTGCTGAATTTGCTTGACGAACTGGGCATTGCTGAAGACACGATTGTCATGTACAGCACCGACAATGGCCCCCACATGAATACCTGGCCCGATGCAGGCATGACTCCCTTCCGCAATGAGAAAAACTCCAATTGGGAAGGGGCATACCGTGTTCCGGCGATGGTGCGCTGGCCCGGTAAGATTGAGGCGGGTTCAGTGTGCAATGGCATTGTCAGTCATCTCGACTGGTTGCCGACGCTGCTGGCGGCAGCCGGAGAACCTGAGATTAAACAAAAGCTGCTGAACGGGCATCAAGCGGGCAATAAAACCTTTAAAATCTACCTGGATGGCTACAATATGCTGGACTATTGGACGGGTAAAACCGATAAGAGTCCGCGAGTGGAGTTCTTCTACTTTTCGGATGACGGCGACCTGACTGGGCTGCGATACGACAACTGGAAGCTTGTATTTGCCGAACAACGGGTAATGGGGACGCTGCGAATCTGGCAAGAGCCGTTTGTGCTGCTGCGGGCTCCTAAAATTTTTAACTTGCTGACCGACCCATATGAGCGTGCCGATATCACATCCAACACCTACTATGACTGGGTCTTAGAGCACTCCTTCTTAGCGGTTCCAGCACAGGCATACGTAGCCCAGTTTTTAGACACCTTTAAGGATTATCCACCGCGTCAGAAGGCAGCTAGCTTCACCATCGATCAGGTGATGGAGAAGTTAGAAGCGGGACTGGTAAGCACCTGAGGCGTAGGTTCATCTTGGCGATCGCTCTCTTGAAATGGGTGACGATCGCCAATCTCAATTAATCTAAAGGGATCGAGTGAACTTAGATCTTTGCTCAATCTCTGCAACAGTCGCTGACATCACCCATGCACAATTTTGAGCAAAATGCAAGTTCCCTAGACAGGCTGCTGATGGTGTTCGGCACTGTGGTGGGAGGAGCTATATCGTTGATAGTGATTAGAAGTGTACCTCTCGTTCAGGCTGCGACGATCTGTAGTTTTGTCACAGCTTGTCTTGTCATTGCCTGTACTCAACTAACTAAACCGGCAATCTGGTGGACTGCGCTAGGAGCGATCGCTGGGATCACGATTGGCACCAGTGCAGTTCTATCAAAATCCTTGGCAGATGCCCAAACAACTCTTGATTTTCGAGTTCGCTTGCTCATAGTGGGGATGCATAGTCTAGCAGGCTTAATTGCTGGAATGATCTTGGGTCGAAAAATACATAATCCTCATGTTCCTCCCCTCAGAACTTTTCTCTCCAGACTAAGCGCACTGACCGTCGGAATTTTTGCGGTTAATGTCACAGGCGAATACATTGTCGCTGGACTTGAAGAAGCACGGTCATTTTCCAGTCGCCTCAGCACTTCATCCACAATTTTGATTACAGCTATTGTAGTGCCAGGAGTGATTGGGTATTTGTTAACTGAGCGCAGAACAGGCATGAACCGACGTTAAATCATAATTGTTCGCAATCATTCTCTAAGAAGTTGTTTTAAGAGCAATATCCGAGAATAAAATTTTAAGCTGCCTTTGGAGAAAGCAAGATTACTTTTAGAAAGCAATAAAGGTTTGACATTGAACTGTGCTAGAAATAGGAATGAACCGGAATAGTTGCTTGAGCAGCCGATAGTGGCGTGGTCATTTCAAAAATAGTGCATTGATAAGGAAACCCAACATTTACAAAACGTTGGGTCTCGTGTTTTCGACTTAAGTTACAAAATTTATCGCTAGTGATTGAGGATTGGGTTCAATTTGTAGAACAGGAGCAATTAACACTTTTTCTTGTTGGAGTATAATACTCCGTTTTTTTGGACACGCTAATAATGCTGTTACCAGCTATGAAAAATCTACCTTTTTGCTCATCTTTGGAAAACTGCAAATGGGGGTATTCGGTAGCTAATTCCTCAGCAGTCATAGCTTTTGAATCCATCTCATTTGGTAAAACTCCGGTAGAACCGATATAGAAAACCAAAGGGCAAACTCGATCACGGTAGATTTTCTCGGCAAATTCTTTGAGTTTGACATTTGCTACAAACATTGCTACCACTAACTCCTCTTTACTAACACTCTTACCATGGCGGCGTTCTTGCAATATCTGCGCCAAGCGATCGCCACCAACTTTGGCAAGAATATTGGCAACAATACCGTTATTCTCAAGTCCTAGAAAATCATCAAAAATTGGTTTCATGAATTCATCTACTTTAGTGATTTTCGTCCGAGATGAAAACAGCCTGTGCCTAAAAGCAATTTTTTCATTCAAAGCCAAACTCAAGCTAGGTTTTTGGTAAACTTCTCCACTTGTCGAATTGTAAACCCGATACATTCTGTCAATAAATTTGTTCGCAGAATGCAGCTTACTTAGATTAAGAATCTCTTTGCTACCGATATCGATTTTATAGCTGTACCGTGAATTTATAATATCGTTAGCTAGTGCCTCTTTGAGGTCAGTGTACTCGTTAGTTGTTAGAAAGTTAATGTAAAGATTTTTAGAAAGCTCATGCTTTCTCAACTCTTGCAATTGCTCTGGTATAAAAATATCTGACTCATCTTTTAAGCAAGCAGAAATGATACTAGAAAGTACTTTAATCTCTGCAAGTTGCTCAAATAAACCACCAATATTACTCAAATTTTGATTGGGGGTGACGAGTGGAAGATTATCTAACCAAATAGTGTATTCACGTTGAAAATCAAATTTTTCGCCATTTAATACACCTTTCGTTTTAAGCAAATCAAATGTTTTTTTACTACTAATTTTGACTTGTAGTGACTTGATATTCACTTTACCATCACTAACAATCATGTAATTCTTAAAGCTATTCAGGTCATTTACAAGTAAACCTGCAACCTCAAGAACTGGTGTTTGGTCATCTACTTTGACAAGCTTAACTTTACGGCTAATAAGCATATTGATAGTAGCAGTATTGTGGTTCAATTTAAATGAACCCATATCAACATACTCACTACAATCTATTTCTTCCGTCCGGAGCCACGGCGTAATAATTTTGCCATTTTCATCTCTATAACCATTAACTCGTTTGACGCTTTTGCGTTGATATTGTTCCTGTAATTTTTTGAGATTGATAATAATGTTGTTACGATGTTCTTCAAGTATGTTGATGAGTTCTAGTAAAGAAAGATTATCGCTTGTCTGAATGTTTGTTGCTTGATTATGCATATTTTCGTTTACTCCAATTTGACAATTCAGATTGCTTTCTGACTTCATGACAGTTTCTATTCTGATTTTCAACTATCTTGAAAACCTAAAAGATTGATATTAAATACACAAGAATATATCTATTAATAGTTATGCCGAAGTAACTGTTAAAAATGGTGTATGTAACGCATTGATCGTGTAGTGATAGTTAGATGTAATACCTATTTCCTCTAATATGAAATATATCTTTTTGTAAAGACGTGCCATGGCAAGTCTTTCCAGAATTTATATGTATGATGATTAACGTGAAATGGTATAAGTTGTGTCTACTGTACAGACTTCCTATACACTATTATAGTATATATGTACTATAATCGTCAAATATTAGTATTTGTAGTGGGTTGGCACAGCGAATCTAGTTAATGACAATCGCTATCTATGCAACTGTCTCCATACTCGTTCCGGTGTCATAGGAAGTTGGCGTAATCTAATACCTGTGGCATGAGCAATAGCATTAGCGATCGCAGGAGCTGTACAATTAGTAGTTATTTCACCCACACCTTTAGCACCAAAAGGCCCGTAGGGATCAGCTTGTTCTACTAAAAAAACCTCAATTGGTGGCAGATCGGCAGCTGTAGGAATGCGATAGTTTCGCAAGTTTGGATTAATAATTCTTCCTTGTTGATCAAATAACAATTCTTCCGTTAACGCATAACCAATTCCCATTGCAATTCCACCTGTTGCTTGTCCGTGACAAATTCTGGGATTGATTGCTTTACCAATATCAATAGCTTGCACGCACCGCAGAACTTGAATTTTCCCCGTGTCTATATCAACCTCTACTTCTACACCTTGCACAGCAAAAGTTAAAGTTGCTTCATCCGCTGCATAAGATACTTCAACAGAAAGTAATTCCTCTTCATTTATTGTATCTTTGCGCCCTTGGTGTCTTGGCAGTTTATTTCTTAACTTTTCCAGTAATTTTTCTGCTGCCAACTTCACAGCTTGCCCAGAAATATATAAAGTAGCAGAAGCATAAGAACCTGCATCAAAAGGAGTTTCTTTAGTATCCCCAGAAATAATATTTATATCAGTAATGCTTACACCTAAAACTTCAGCAGCAATTTGCCTTAATGTCGTATCTGAACCAGTACCAACGTCAACCGAACCAGTTCTTAACTCATATTTTCCATCAGGTAAAAGTGATAATCTAGCACTGGCAACGTGGATTTTACATAAACCGCTACCTTGCATTGAAACTGCAAATCCTACTCCACGATAGCGAGAACCTTCTACTACTGGTGGTGTTCCGGGAATATAACCTAATGTCTGTGTAACTTTTTCAATACATTCTCGAACGGCATAACTACCAATTAAATTAAAATGGTCTGTTGATGTCCGTCCGAAATTAATAAAATCTCCAGGACAAATAATGTTTTTTACTCTAATTTCAATCGGATCAATGTTGAGTTGCTTGGCAATTTCATCTATGTGGCTTTCGATGGCAAAAGTTCCTTGAGTAGCACCATAGCCACGAAATGCTCCTGCTGGCATTGTATTTGTATAAATGGCAAGTCCTTTAAATCTTTTATTTGAACAACGATATAAACCTAGTGGAATATAACCTGATAAAAATACTACTGTCTGACCGTGATTGCCATAAGCTCCTGTATTGGCAATTACTTCTATTTCTTGAGCTACAAATGTACCATCTGCTTTGACTCCACTTTTAATTTTAATTGTCATTGCATGACGGCTATTTGTAGCAGTAAACTCCTCATATCTAGTAAACTCCCATTGCACAGGTTTACCTGTGTAAAGAGTAGCAAAAGCGCAAAGGTCTTCTGATAAAATTTCTTGCTTATTGCCGAAGCCACCACCTAATTGAGCTTTATAAACCCGAATTTTGTCTGGCGGCAAATTAAAAATTTGGCAAAGTAAACGCTGGCAATGAAATGGAACTTGGGTACTAGAACGAACAACTAATGTTCCATCTGCTTCTAGCCAACTAATAGTCACATGAGGTTCGAGGTGAACGTGTTGCACTGCTGGCAGATGATAGGTATTTTCGACAATTAAATCTGCTTGTGCAAAACCTTTTTCAATATCACCAGATTCAAGAAGTATTTGTCCTGCTATATTGCGATTTCTATCTGGAATTTGTGACGATTCTAGTTCATCATGAATGATGACATGACCATCATTCATGGCTGCGATCGCATCTAGAACGTGAGGTAAAATTTCGTAATCGACTTCTATTAATTGACAAGCTTGTTGGGCAATAGTTGGTGATTGGGCAACTACAGCTGCAACGCGATCGCCTACAAATCGCACTTTGTGATCTAATAAATAGTGGTCGAGGGGATCGGGGACTGGTTCGGCATGACCAGCAGTAGTATAGGCTATTCTGGGGACATCTTCATGGGTAAAAACGGCAATTACACCGGGTAGTGCTTTTGCTTTTTTGGTATTAATTTTGCGAATGCGGGCGTGAGGATGAGGCGATCGCAACACTTTAAGATGTAGTAAACCAGGCGGTACAAAATCCGCGGTGTAGGATGCTTTGCCTGTGACAATTGCCGTACCGTCTTGCTTGGGAATATTTTGTCCGACAATTCCTTGTTGATTGTCTTGGTTGAACTGATCTGGCTCTGTCACCTCTAAAGAGCCAGAAGAAAGTAAGATACTTTCAATAATGGCTTGATATCCAGTACAACGGCAGAGATTGCCTTTTAAAGCTAGACGCAGTTCCTGTTCTGATGAATAAGATAACTTTGCCGCACTCATAATCATACCTGGAGTGCAAAAACCGCATTGAAATCCTTGGGCTTTTAGAAATGCTTGTTGTATCGGCGCGAGTTCACCATCTGCTGATAATCCTTCTATTGTCGTCACCGCTTGATTGGCAATTCGCATTGCAGGGTAAATGCAGCTATGAACTGGCACATCATTCACCCAAACTGTACATCCACCACAATCCCCAGAATCACAAACACGATGAACACCAAACCAACCGAGTTGTCTGAGTAAAGTTAAAAGGCTACTTCCCGGATTACAAGTTGCTGTAAAAGTTTGGTGATTAACCCGAAAATTTAATGATTCTTCCATATCGGATTTTAAATTTTTAATTGTTTCAGCGATCGCTTAATCAAAACTTGTGTAACCTCACGGCGATAAATAGCACTTGCCTTGGCATCGTCGATAAAATTTACTTCTTGTAGAAACGCAAAATTTTGTATTTGGCGATCGTCATGCAAATCTAGCAGAATTGGTGCAGTCACACTCGCAGCGATCGCACACCGTAATTGTAAATTATCCGGATTGCAAGCACTCACTACAATTGCTAATGCTGGATCGCTTGCTGCAATACCAATACGCTGATAATTCACTTGCCATTTTAGATTCTCAACAGGAATCAAAACTCGTCTCAGTACTTCCTGTGGTTGTAAAATCGTCTGGCGATAACCAACTTGGAACTCCTTTGCTGCTACTCGGCGTGTTTCTCCTTTTAAATTCCAAATTTCATAAGTTGCATCCAATGCCACCATTAAAGGTGCAAAAGTTCCCACTGATAGTGCCAGACAAATATTACCTCCCACCGTTGCCATATTAATTACTTTCATAGAGGCTGAAAGTGCGGAAACAGCACTTTTTAATCCCTCCACTGCTCGCCACTCCGGCGGCCACGAATACTGCAATAATTTACTTAACGGACAAGTGGCACCAATAGACAATACCGTCTTCACCTGTTTAAAGGAATTAGAATCAGAAAATGGTACTACTTCAATTTCTGACCATCCTAAAGGCTGCATATCTACCAACACTTTGAGACTTGGTTGCAGTTCAGAAAATAACCACGTTCCGCCAGCCAACCAAGCCCAGCCTTCATCCCAGTTGGTGATACTTTGAATATTATGAACACTTAAATGATTTTCGATGTTTGGCAAATCCATCGATTTACCTAAAAAATAAAACTATACATACAAAATAAATCAGATTGCAACCTCTGCTCATCAGATGATCCAAAGGTTTTTGCTCTCAAAACTCTTTGTAACAGATCTTGGTTGTTTTCCGAATTAATTTATACTAACTTCAAAGTTAAGAAAAGATTATTCCAAGTCTTGACCAGGTTAGCCAGAAACTTCACAATGAGGATGATCTTAAGATTGCCAAACCAGTATGAGGGGAAATGCAAGGGTACAAAGCTATGAAATGAACCACCAAGAGCAAGGTTGGGGCATGATAACAGGATATTTTCAGATTCTAGTCAACTTTCGTTGGCTAAATCTTTAAACTATCTTCACAAAAAATTTTCGATTTATACAGAATCTTTTTACTTCAATAAATCTGTGGAACATAACCAAACTTTCAGCATGAGCAAAAAGTGGGCGATCAAACGAATCACTATAAACCTAGCATTAGACGAAGCCAAGAAGCTTGAAAAGTATTGTGGACAGACAGGTAGGCCAGCAACGGATGTGATTCGGGAACTTATTCGAGGGTTGCCCGTGACGAGAGTAGATTAACACTAAATTACTTTGAATATTTTTCAATAGTCCTTAGTAAAAATTTTTACTAAGGACTTTAATGTTTTTTGTCAGATACTTGAGAGAAATCACAGGTTTGTTGGTTCGCAGTTATTTGATGATTTCGATATTTATCTGTCGTCTTATCACCTATGTGTCAATCACTTGGCTTGATACCTGGTGTACTTGGGTTAAAACTCTTCTAGAGCTAACTTTTTAGGTTAAGTATAAAAAGTTAAGTTTCGGGTAAGCTTTGAATGAGTTCTTGAATCACATCCGTTGCAGCTTTTCCTGTTTGTTTGCAATACTTCTCCAGCTGATTAGCTTCATCTTGCGTTAGTTCTAAGGATATTTGCTTGACTGTCAATTTATAGGGAGTTGCAGCACTGGGAGACTTATGAGCAGCGGTCTTATTCATTGCTTCATATATTTTGTACCAAGTTTGCTCATCTTGCCAACTTATCAAAAGTTTTACCAGTGAAAATCGAGAATTTGAGATTTAACTTAAGCTTGTTGACCTATTCTCTTACGGGATATATAGAGAAATCACTTATCTGCAATTAGCTATTCCATTTCGTCTCAAATCAATAATGGGCTGAATTTGTACACCCATTCATTTAAGTTGCTATCTACGCCTTGTCTGTACACTAAGGGCATTTAAAATTGTTGAAAATAAGTTGAGTTTATGTAATAGATGATGCTACCACTCATTGTCTTATCAATCTACAAATAGATAATGTTAGTTTATTAACTGCTTAAATGAACTTTATGCAGATTGCTCTAAAGTTCATCCTTAACTTTTTGATTTTCCCTTGCCCAAGCTTCAGAAATATAGATTGTTGATGAATTTTGAACTGGCATTTTATCCAGTAATTATACTGAAAAATCAAATATATTAACTAAAATGTTTGAGTAATTGCTCTGTTGACTTTTTATCAGTACTAGTGCTTAGTATCTTTTTACGAATCATAAACTTATCTGAATTTGATCACCTTCTCACCTCTGTAGACACAGTTCAGATCAAATATATGATATATATTTTGGTATAAATCGCTGTACCTTCAAGCGAGACAAGCATTGTAAGTTTTTTAGTAAATTTGCGTAGAAAATTCAAATTTCGTATTATGATGTTAATACCATAAAGTTATGGTGCTATCATCCATCTACAGTATGATTTTGAGCGTTAGTGAAAATTTTGTGTTGTGCGTCTGCCTTTGCCTGTTATGAATGCTGAATGCCTTGATATTGAATGGGCGCGCGTTGCGCCTGATACAGTAGTAGTGGCAACATCTGAACGGGTATGGGTTTACCGACCCAGTTCTACAGATATCAGTAATTTCTTCACTCAACCGATGAGTGGTGCAGGCAGTGTAGCCACAACCCAAAAGCTCCTCGACACCTCCATCGTGCTTGCCAAACGTGCAGTCTCGTCCTCTAGTCGTCCCCCTGCTTTAAGTCCTACACTTTGGGTTTGGAATTTGGCGGGTCAGTACCATCTCACCCATTGCGGGCCCCAACTATTTGAGGAAGCGCGAGAGCGCTTTGCTGCTGCTGGACGCAAAAGTTTGACCCAGTGGGCAGCACACAAAGCCATTGAAGAAAACGGTCATGATCGCCTAGCTCTACTTGATATTCAGTCGTTAGGATATGATGCTGAGGCTGTGGTAGAAGCTCTGGCTCCCCCATCGGCAAAAGCTTTAGTAGATTACTTTACCCGTAGCGTGCAAACGACAGATCCAATTGGTTGTGTAGGCTATGCCTATACAATGGAACGCCTCGCGCTTGCTGTTGGTGAAAAGCACATTCAAGCGGTGGAAGCGATACTGCCCCCTGGTACTCGCGCTACCCGTTGTCTGCGCGTACACAGTAGTGTTGGCAGCAGCGAAGTGGAACACGTGCAGGAGACCATTGAACTAGTGGCAGGACTATCTCCACAAGAGCGCACTAATGTCGCCATTGCCTGTTACGAAACTGCACTATTGGACTTCAGCTCATCCCAGAAGGACTATCCATCTGAAGAAGAGCTTAAGCAGATATTGAGGCCATTGGCTTTGAAGGGATACTAGCAGTAGGAATTCCGATTGCTTGTTGTGTAGGTGATAAGCCGTAAAATAAACAAAACCTAATCTCTTTGCACAAGCTTCTAACCCAGTTTTAAGAAGAAACTTTTAGGAGAAACTCATGGAACCTAAGAACAAAAACACAGCAAATCAAAAGCAGTCTTTCAATCTCTTAACTGTTCTAAGTCTCTGCGCGATCGTGACATCTACAACAACAGCAGCGATCGAGCAGTTGTCAAAGAAACAGGATTTCGTTCCAACAGGGGAGCAGCAGACTTTAAACCAGGATTTCAATAACCACCTCGACAAGAATGACGACGTTGTCTTGGAAGAAATCGATCTTGATAAGGAGTGGCAAGGTATTTTTGGTGATGATGAATCTGGACAAGGTTTTCTAATTGCCGGGTGCGGCGGTTGCAGAGCTATCTAATGGATTCCGGTTCTCTGTTCCAAATTGTCTAAAAACCGAAGCAACAAAGATGACAACAATTCCAGAAAGCAAGTGGTTGTAGCAGTTCAATCATCTGCTCCTAAAGCTTTCAGCGTAGCTATTGTTGCTTCCGTTAGACCAGTAGCCCCTGTAATATTCATACGGTCATAGGGCTTCTCTGCTTTTAGAGTTTTCAAGCACTCACTGGTTTGCACATCCCAAACCTTGATAGTCTCATCTTCGCCACCGCTAGCCAAAATGTGACAATCTGAACAAAAAACAACTGACCAGACCATACCACTTTTATGTCCTGACAACGTTTTTTGGCATTCACAAGTATTAAGATCCCACAACTTGATTGTGCAATCTTGGCTACTACTGGCTAGCATCTGACCGTCTGGACTAAAGGCAACTGAGAGTAACCAACCCGTAGATGTTTGCAAAGTTCTTTCGCATTCCCCTGTAGCAACACTCCATAACCTTAGAGTTCCATCTGGGCTAGTGCTTGCTAGCATCTTGCCGTTGGGACTGAAAGCAACTGACCAAACCCAATTCGTATGTCCCTTTAAAGTTTTGAGGCATTCACCAGTGTTAACATCCCATAATTTAATTGTTTGATCCCAAGCACCACTCGCTAATAATTGACCGTCAGGACTAAAAACAACTGACCAAACTACAGCGTGATGTCCCTGAAAAACTTTCAAGGCTTGATAAGTACTGACATCCCATAATCTAATCGTGTTGTCTTCACTCCCACTTGCCAGCATCTGGGCATTGGGACTAAAAGCAACTGAACAGACTGCGGAAATATGTCCTTGGAGAGTTTTCAAAAGCTGACCTGTGCTGATATCCCACAACTTGATGGTTTTGTCACCACTACCACTAACCAAGAAATTGCCTTGTGGGCTAAATGCAATCGAGTAAACCCAATTAGAATGTCCCTGGATAATTCTCAAAGCCTGACCAGTGTTAATATCCCATAACCTTACTGTGTGGTCGTGACTGCCACTCGCTAAGATCCCTTCTTCGCCCCCCTTCATAAGGGGGATTGGGGGACTGAAAGCAACCGAAAGGATCTGATTTGTATATCCCTGAAGTGTTTTCAGACATTGAGCCGTACTGACGCTCGTTAACTTCACTGTCTGGTCACGACTGCCACTGGCTATAAGATCGCCTTCGGGACTGAAAGCAACTGAAAATACCCAGTTAGAATGTTCTTGGAGTGTTTTCAAACCTTGACCTGTGCTGACTTCCCACAGTTTTACTGTATTGTCATGACTGCCACTGGCTATAAGATCGCCTTGAGGGCTGAATGCGACTGAAAAGATTCGATTGGTATGTCCTTTAAAGGTTCTGAGGCATTCGCCCGTGTCAATATTCCACAACTTCACCGTCTCGTCTTCACTACCGCTAACTAGCATCTGACCATCAGGGCTGAGGGCGATTGACCGGACTCCATCGCTATGTCCCTCCAATGTTCTAAGGCATTCGCCCTTACTGACCTCCCACAATTTTATTGTGTGGTCATCACTGCCACTTAATAGAGTCTCCCCATCCAGACTAAAGGCAATTGAGAGTACCCAGCTTGTATGTCCTCGAAAAATTCTCAGGCATTCACCTGTGCTAACTCTCCACAGTCTTAAGGTGTGGTCGTCACTCCCGCTTGCTAGCAAGTTGCCATCAGGACTAAAGACAACTGACCAAACCTCACCTTCATGTTCCCGCCAAGTTTTTAAGCATCGACCTGTACTGACATCCCATAGCCTTATCGTACAGTCACTACTCCCACTAACAAGAGTCCTACTATCAGGACTAAAGGCAAGGGATACAACCCAGCTAGTATGTCCTGGCAAGATGAGGAGTTTTTGACCATCAGTAATTCGCCACAAGTGAATTTCACCGTTGCTATCTCCTGCTGCAAGAAGTTCCCCATCAGGACTAAAGGCAACAGACATCACACCACCAAAGGTTTCAGAAAAAACCGACTTCGCTAAATCGGCGTTTTGGAAGCTGACATTATGTAAATTTACCTTTCGTAAGTCTGCTTGCCAAACAGTGAGGTGAGAAAAATCATAGCCAGTTAAATCTGTTCCTATATGCCTGAGCAGATTCAGAATATTTCCAGCTGTGTATCCTGGTTCTTGCGGCGATTCCTCTCGCAGTTTTACTAAAATTGTAGTTAATTGTTTTTCAACACCTTTTTTACTTCTAAAAACAGAGAGCAGTCCATTTACAACTGGTTGGAGAATAAGGCGAATTTGAGCTTCTCTGACGTAGTCTTTCGCCGTCGCCTTCATCAAAGCGTGGCATCTAAAAAGCTCGATATCCTCCGCTGCAATCTCTTCACAGACTCGCTCTATTAATACCTGAGTTACGTACTCCATCACTACAGGTTGTAAGGTGAATGTTGCTGCGCTTTTCTCAACTAGCGATCGCCTTCCTAAAGATTCTAGAGCTTCCAACAATTTGGCTGATGGTACTGGTGAAACAATATCTTCTCGTAATTCTGAGAGCGAAATCGGTTCACGATTAATTGCCAACCAGTACATTATTTCCTTTTCTAAACCTGACAAACGGTTAAACTGCTGCTCTAAAATATCGTGAATATCTCCAAAAACAGCAGTTTCTTGCCGCAAAAACTCACTTACATTGCCATCAAATACATCTTCAATGGTGGTAGCAACTATTTTCAAAGCCAAAGGATTGCCTGCATAGCGTTTAATTATTGCCTCACATTCTTCCTCTGCTACTTTTAGTCCTTTGATTTTAAAAATTTCCAGTCCCTCGATTACCTTTAATCCACTTAATTGTAATGAGCGAACCGGTAGTGCTTGTCCTTTGAGTAATGCGACTTCTTGAGGTTGTTCCCGACTAGTCAGCACCAAGCAGCTTTGATGAGTTGCTTCTCCTACTCGTCGCAAAAGCTCACCATATCCCTCATATCCTTCTCGGTATTGTCCAGCTCTACCACCACTACGGAGAATTGCTTCCGCGTTATCAAGTATTAATAAACACCTTTGATTTCGTAAGTAATCAAGTAATCTTGATACTCGATCACTTAAACTTTCAGATAAATTACTTTCTGTTTCCTGCTCATCAGATAAAACTTGGATCAAGTTAGCCAAGATACTTGTAACTGGAGGAGCTTCTCGTAACGATCGCCAGATCACATACTCAAAATCTTCTTGAATCTGTTGAGTAAGTTTTATCGATAAAGTAGTTTTACCAATACCACCCATGCCTAATAGTGCTACCAATTGGCAGCGCTCATCTAAAATCCATTTTTCTAAAGTGGCAAGTTCTTCTGTACGTCCATAAAATATTGAGATACTTGTAGCTTCTCCCCAATCTAGATGGGTATTTGAGCTTAAATAGTCACTTTTATCTATTTTTAACTTAAAAATTGAAAATAGTTTTTCAATAGTTTTTTTATCTACTCCTCCTTCGCGATTTAGTACTTTTGAGATTGTACTGGGATACAATCCAGATAAATCGCTCATTTCTTCGAGTGTGTAGCTGTTTCCGTAATTTTCATTTGCTTCTGACTGACGTTTTGCCTCTTGAAGTTTTTGTAAACCCCTAGTAGTAAGTGCAACACCACGCTTGCGTTTCCAATTCTGTAAAGCCATGTATTAAAAATTCTGTGATAACAAATAACTTTTCATGCAATTGTTTTACAACTGCATAATAACTGTATGTTTGCTTTTCGTTCATTCTGAACAGGATAAGATCAAATACAACACAAAGAATTTATATCTGAGGTTATATTGTCAAACTAGGGTTAATCATAACTTGAGATGTGATGATGCGATCGGGATTTTAATGAGAATTTATTCTTATAAGCGCTTCTATTATCCAAGATGTAAAAAACCCATGCCTTTATTCTCTTTAACTTATAGGGATTTTTACTTGTCAGTGTCCTCTTTAATAGTCTTTCTTCAGAGTTGATTAAAAATTATTTACAGCAATTATGATAAACGCTTAGTTGAATGTTACTTGAAGGTTAATTGAACTATTTAAGTGTCATTAGAATTCTTACTAAGAATGTTTAGGAGTTTCTATGTAACACCTTACATGATAACAACCGATTAACCATAAAGAAGCACAAATAAAAGCAATGCGCACTCAGGAATGTAAAAATGGTTGATACTCTTATTTATAAACGCTAGTTAATACAAGTCGATAAACATTTACTTTCACAAGCAATACCATTACCTGTTCCCCGTTAAGATTTCCCTTCCTATGCAAATGATTTCAGGAATTAAAGCGGATTCCTATAGTTACTCATAATTACTCACATCTAGCTGTATTTCATAACCTAATCTCTTTGGCAAAGAAATTTTATAAACATCACCTTGATTCATTTCTCCAGGTTGTTTCATTTGACTTAAGGCAGTGACAACTTCGTCAGAATTTGCTGTCAGGATGATAACAGGTTGCTCACAGGCAATAGGAAAATCATGCCAAGTACCAAGGTGTAGCAACAGTGCGTGCCCAGGGGGAAATCTTAGAGCTTTCACTTGATTTAAATCTGGTAAATTTTCACCCTGTTCGTGATTAGGTGGTGCCATCACCATAATGAATGGTGCTTCTCCCAAACTAATAAACAATTGGGTCATGTGCATATGACGTTCTAGCCAGATAATAGCTGGATAGCCTGGTATAATTTTGGCGGTTCTAAAAGTTGCTGTGCCGCGATAAATAAAATCAAGATTTTCGCCTTCAATTACCCTACCTTGATAAAAAGGAATTTCTAAACCAGGTTTGCTAACATTATTGCCCAAAAGATATCCAAAAGGTTTGATATTTTCTGGATTAGCATCAATAACGGGAATTTTTAAAACTTGACTAGGTGTAGACATATACAGATTTTATCTAATAGGTTTAAAATCAATTAATATAGGTAGATTTTAATCACGATTATTCATTATTATTGCTACTGAACCATTCATAAATGCCTTCACCTGTAGTTAACCAAGTATTAGGTTTATTTTTAATATGTAATAAACATTGCTTGAGATACTTCAATCGTAGCGGCTGACCAACAATAAATGGATGTAAGCCAATTGCCATTACCCGTCCTTGTTTTTCTCCATCTTCCCATAATTGTTCAAATTGATCTGCGATCGCTTGCGCAAACTCTGAACCAGAAAAGCGATTACTCAAGCATAAAGTAATATCATTTGCTTCTATAGTGTAAGGAATCGCCAGTAAACGACCATTAGATAATGGATACCAATAAGGTTGGTCATCATTTACCAAGTCAGCAATGTAAACCATGCTCACTGAATGTAATAATTCAAAAGTTGATTGTGTAATTGAAAATCCTGGTGTTAACCATCCTTTAGGTTTTTTGCCAGTAGCTTTTTCGAGTAAATTTACAGTTTGCTGAATTATCTCTAGTTCTGCTTCCCGCTCCATGCCGCTATGACCGGTAGAATTATTAATACCGTGAGCCATTACATCCCAACCATATTTCTGTATGGCTTCTATAATTTCGGGATACAGTTGGCAAATTTCTCCATTGACTGCAGCAGTTACAGGAATTTCTAATTCTGCAAACAAGTCAAATAACCGCCAAATACCGACGCGGTTACCGTAATCTCGCCAACCATAGTTAGCAATTTCTGGGTAACTGTTTAAATGGGGTTGAATTGCCGTCCCCAACTTCCCGAAGGTGAAATGCTCTACATTCATTACTACCCATACAGCAACTCTGGCTTGATTCGGTAATTTTAGAACTGGGCGCTGTGTAATCGCTTGAAAAGATGGAGGTTGCATATGTTCTAGATTTTAAATCTTGGATGTGTTATCTGTTATTCGGTATATATGCAGCTAATACTAAATTTTTGCATTCTTCTCGCTAACGCAGGTTGAATTTAGCACAGTCATTTAGTATTTTTATACAAAACTTTTATATTTTGGAGATATTGAGTGAAAAAATATAGAGAATATATTTTAACAGCAGCATTAATTTTTCTATTATATGTTGTTACGTTCTCGTTTAGAGTCTTAGGACGTAATTCAATACCCGATCAACAACATCAATTGTCACATCAGTATGACGAAATTTATATTTTTGGTGACAGTTTATCTGATATAGGTAATGTATTCGATACTACAGGTGGTGCCATTCCTCCAAGCCCAACCTATTCTAATGGGCGCTTTTCCAATGGTTCAGTCTGGGTCGAAAATATTACCTCAAATCTAGGCTTAAATTTCAATTCAAATAATAACTTTGCCTTTGGTGGTGCAACAACTGGTTTCAAGAACATATTGCTACCTGGTTTACCTGGACTACAACAACAGATTAGCCTCTTTCAGTTAGCAAATCCTTTTGTTAACCAAAACTCTCTCTATATTTTATGGGCTGGTCTTAATGATTATTTAGATTACTTTCTTGGTGGTGTTCCTAATCCCGCTCAAACAGTAAAAAATTTGTCTGCGGCAGTCACATCACTTGTCGACGTCGGTGCTAGAGAGATAATTTTAGTTAATTTGCCGGATGTGGGAAAGTTTCCGATTATAGGCGAGCATAAAGAAATTTCCAGCTTATTTAGTACTTTTACCAAAGCCCACAATTCCATCTTAATGGCAAACATTAAATCTTTAAAAAGAGATTTAAGCCCTAAAATTCATATCATTTCTGTTGATGTTTATTCCTTATTTAACAGAGTCGTTACCAATCCAGAGGAATTTGGGTTTACTAATGTTACCGACTCTTGCATTACTAAAAACATCTCGGTAGTAAACATCGGTTATCCTACTAAGCTAACGCCCTGTACTCCAAATACATTTTTATTTTGGGATCCAATCCATCCAACAACTGCTACTCATAAGCTTATTGCAGATTTAGCATTTTCAGTTCTGAAGTCGGCGTCTACTCATAAATAGCTTATGCAGTTAGTATACGACCCAAATCATAATACTGATTATATCTACTATTAAACTGTAAGTTTTCCAATCGGGCTTGCTTTTAAATAGCTAGTAGAAAATATATGATCTACTTTACTATTTTTTTATAAATTCAATTATTCTTATTCAAGATTTAATTATTTATTGTCACTTCTTTGCTTTCAGTATTTTCAACATTGACTTTTAGAAAATTTTAACTACAAACAATAACTTTTTAAATATCTTTAAAAGAATAACGCATAAGATAAAAATGATAACTCACATCTTGTATTACACTTTAGCGACTTAAATTCGCGGCTATATAATCTACTTCTGCAATGCGAACTAACCCTTTTATTATTGTTTTATCATCAATAATAAAGGCTAGGAATGCGTTGAAAGAAAGTTGTGCCTATATAGCCGTGATTTTTTTCCAGTGAATAGAGAAATTGATTACGATATCATTTTTTATCTCCAACTTATGCCTGCAATTATTAAGAGAGGAAAAGCTTTGCCTTTCAACGTTTTTTAGAGGCGATCGCAAAACTACAGCAACTCATCAAAATCTTCGTAAACCATTAGCATACTAGCACCAGTATTCTGTATGTCCCTTAAATATATATAGTTGCAGTCGTATTTTTGTCTAGTTTACAGAATAGGCTATACCTGCCACGCTTGCCAGAACATATAAACAGATAGAACAGCCAGCAAAAACCGAAATGCAAAGCTAATAAATTGGTCTGACAATTTAGGCAAAAAGCGGGTACTAATTTGCGCTCCTACCAATCCTCCCAATCCTAACACTAACCCCTCTAAAAATAAAATATTGTGACTAATAGCGTGTCCTATTGCTGCAGAAACGGCAGTGATTATAATTACACCTAAACTAGTTTGAATTGCTACTTTAATTGGTTCAGCTAACAATAAAATTTGTAATGGCACCATAATCACGCCACCACCAACACCAAACAAACCTGCCAATATACCAGCGGCTCCACCAGTAAATATTCTAGCTACAATAGGGTTTAATTGTTGCTGTTGATCTTGTGTATTTTTTCTAATTAACTGTTTGCGTAATTCCACTAAATAAATATTCAATAAAAGCAACAAACCAAAAGCAATCAATAGAATTTTGGAAGGAAAAATATTTGCTAAATAAACACCTAGTTGTGCTGTCAGTAGTGCCGGGAAACCTAGCAAAATAACTCGGCGGGCATTAATATAACCCATGCGCCAATTTTGTACAGTGCCGGAAATAGCTGTAATTGCGATCGCCAAGCTACTAGTCGCAACTGCTTGTACAGGTGTATACCCTAATGCAACTTGCAAAGGTACCAAAATTGTACCGCCACCGATTCCAAGGAATCCAGCAAGAATACCAGAAAGTAACCCACTCAAAATTAAAAGCAACCAATTAGTCATTTGTTAGTAGTTAAACGATTTACTTTACAATAGCTGCAAATCCTGAGGCAAAATCGACTTCGGTAACATTCCATGCACACCTTTTTGTGGACTGTTAACAACTTGAGTAATACGAAAATTCACAGCCAAACTGCATAATACATAAGCATCTTCTGGTGGTAGTTGGACAAACTTTACCAAAAAATCAATCATATTTTTTAAAGCTAATTCAAGGGCTTCATCTAATGTTTGTCCAAAGCCCATTGTGATGATGTGAGTAGGAGTTTCAGCAATGGGTGTTGTTAACTGCAAATCCTTGCGAAGCTTTAGTTGAATAGTACCATTCATAGAAGTTTCAATAGCAGTAACATTTACTTCGCCATCTCCCTGCGCTGAATGCCCATCTCCTATAGAAAATAAAGCACCAGGAACGAAAATAGGCAAGAATACTCTCGAACCTGCTTGTAATTCACGATTGTCAATATTACCGGCATAGCAACCAGGAGGAATTGAAGAACGTTGTGTTTCTTGAGTAGCTACGCCAAGTATGCCAAAAAAAGGTTTGAGAGGAATTCTAATACCACTGTTTTCGGGAAACTCAGCAACATTATTTTCCAAGTCAAGAGAAATAAATCTCAAAGCAGCTTGATTAAATTGGTTCGGTAGGGCACCCCAACCAGTACGAATAGCATTAAAACCCACGGGTAAGCCCGGTTTAATTGCTTCTAATTTTACTTCCAAAACATCTCCAGGTTCTGCTCCCCGTACATAAATTGGCCCTGTTAGTAAATGTGGCCCCTCTGCAACTTTACGTTCTGATGGCAGATTTTGGCAGATATCTAAAAATTCTGATGTGAGAAACTCTGGAGGAGCTTTTTCGTAGACGTAGTAACCAGTGTAAGTTTCTACGTCAACTGTATCACCAGAGTCAACTGTTAATGCTGATTCCAGTAAATGCGAGAAACCGCCTAGATGCACAGTTTTTGTTGTAGCTTTAAGAATATGTTGAACCATCGTATTTTGACGCTTAAGTAGTATTACTTAAATTAGTTTTTTAATTACTAAGCTCTATTTTACTTGCGATCGCTAAATGTTTTGATGCTCCTAGTTTTTTTAATTTAAGTAAGCCTTCTGTGCAAATATTGCTAGTAAATATACTGGACTCTGTATCACTTTATTTACATAAACACTAAATTTTTCTTAAATTATTACTTCTATATTGATTTACAAGATACAACAATAAAAAATTAGTTAATTTTGTTACTTTAATTTTCTTAATTATTGCTCTCGTAAATATTATTAAGGAATTAGGTAAAAATCTTTTGCTAATTTTGTTAATGGTTATTCCTGCAATTAATTTTGTTATGTTATACCACTTTGCATTTGGCTGAACAGCAATATATAAATGTATTAGCAAACTTTGAGTTGCTAGGTAAATTAGAGCTATATAACTGGAGGCAAGGAATTAAAAATTAGGAATGAGCGAATTACTATGCTATCAATCCTTAATTGATAATTCCCGCCTTTTCTAAATCTATTTATTGATTTTAAATCTCCAAGAAAAATTTGGATTGATGCTGTAATTGAATGCAGTAGAGTCATAATGTGTAAAAATTTTATTTTTAGTTTAGGAACCACAGTATTTGCTTTTTTCCCTGCAATATCAGTTCAAGCAAGCCAGGTAGAATTGGGTGTTTTCAAATCTGTAGATGCACCCAAGTCCAACTGTCCTCAGAAAGTGATTGTCACAGAACAACGTGCACCTTATTATGAAGGCGGATATACAGTTAACGGTCAAGCAAAATTAAGCTCTTTTGCACAGCCTTTTACACTTGCCTCCTTTGACCGCTTTAGTGTTACTTGGGTAGCAAACCTTAAGCCTGCCTTTCAAAAATGTGTAGCTGCTGGCGGAATCATCAAATACGGCAATGAAACATATAATTCTCATTCCTATTTGCGCGTCAGATTTAATGGTGGCAAAGTATATCTAATTCTAGATATGACTGGAAACAGAGACGTTAATAATTTTACTCCCTCCATTAACAAAAAAAGTGTTAGCACAGGAAATCCAACTTGGAGTTGGTCTGGCTCAGATTGAGAACATAAACAAGATAATGTTTCAAGGAAATTAACAGATGTTCTTCGATACAAATTCAATTACATCTGTAAGTCCTTCTTGATTTTTCAAATTTGTAAAAATAAAAGGTTTATTACCACGCATTCTCTTGGTATCTTTTTCCATGACATCTAAAGAAGCACCAACATAAGGGGCTAAATCAGTTTTATTTATTACTAGTAAATCTGATTTTGTAATTCCGGGGCCACCTTTGCGGGGAATTTTATCACCGGCTGCAACATCTATAACATAAATAGTTAAATCGACTAATTCTGGACTAAAAGTTGCAGCTAAATTATCGCCACCACTTTCTAGAAAAACTAAATCTAAATCAGGAAAACTAGCCTCTAACTGTTCAATAGCTGCTAAATTCATCGAAGCATCTTCGCGAATTGCGGTGTGAGGACAACCACCAGTCTCTACTCCCACAATGCGATCGCTTGGCAAGGCTTGAGAGCGCACTAAAAATTGTGCATCCTCTTGTGTATAAATATCATTTGTCACTACTGCAACCTTGTACTGATCACGCATTGCCTTACATAAAGAATCTACTAAAGCAGTCTTCCCTGAACCAACAGGCCCAGCAACTCCGACTCGAAAAGCACTCATAATTTTGTTAGTCATTGATCATTGGTCATTTGTTGGTAGGGGCGGGTTTTGCTGATTATTTTTCGGTTGAAACAGACAATTTATCTTTTAAACCCGCCCGTACAGTGGTTAGTGGTTAGTAGTTATTTCCCTACTCTCCCACTCCCTGTCCCTATTTTTTAATGTTGCCCTAACTTCTAAACAACCTCGTATACAGTGTTTCATGCTTCATACTTGCTAGCGACAAACCCCAACTACAACAACTAAGTTCATCATCCTCTAAACTGAGAACTTCTACTGTGGTAGTACTCAGTAATGAGTGTAGCTCTAACAATAATTGCTGTCCGGCTGTATGACCAAGAGGAATAAGTTTTACCCCACTGGTAATTAAATTAATAGCCCAACTATGCAGATATCCTAATACAGCTGCTTGCATATTTATTTGCCAATGGGCAGCAGCAACACCAAAAGCGATCGCATAATTGCAAGGATTACCAACAGCATTGGCAATAGGCGCGATCTGCGGTTGTAATTCAATTAACAAACGCATCAGCGATCGCCCCATTCCAGAACTGGAAGCACGCAATTCTTCTGTTTCTCTAGCTGCTGATAACCAAAAATTCCAATCAGATAAAGTCTTTAAATCGTTCTTCTTTGTTGACTGATACGCTCGTACCATCACTGCTGCTTCTAAGCGAATTGCCCCATAACGTAGTTCCATCTCTAACCAATGCTTCAGATGATCTTGAGTGGCGATCGTGCCATTCTCAACTAAAGTTTCCAAACCTTCAGAATAGCTATATGCTCCCACAGGCAAAGCTGGACTTGACAACTGCAAAAGAAATAGGAGATTGCTATCAGTAAGCATGATGGTGTCCATAAGCACCAGATTCTGGCTGAAAGGGTAATATTTCCTCGTTGACTTGTAGTCCCAGTTGTTCCAACATTGTGCGTAATACAGGATCGGCAGATAACCGTAAATAATTGGCTGTAATTTCTATTGGCACATGGCGGTTTCCTAAATGATAAGCCGCTCGTAGTAATAACAGTGTTGTCTGGGCAGTGACAGTCAACACTTGTTCTGGTTTAGCAGTTATTCTAACGACACTACTACTAGCTTCGTCCTGGAGAATATCTCCGTCTTGCAGTACAGTACCTCTGGGTAAATGCAAAAATAAAACTTGTCCATCTTCCGTCTCAAAGCGATGACGACTGCGGGTACGTTCTTCTGCTGTCAAAGCCAAGGTTAACGTTACTGCTGCATCTGGATTAGGTGGTTTACGTTGAGTTAACGTTAGCATCAGCTGTTGCAAAGTTCAGGAATGTTATCTAGTAAAATTTTAAACTTCGTGGAACTTATGGTGATTTAGCTTATCTTCATACTCAAATCTAACCATTTTGACTGCGTAATCGGTGCACTACTGGAAATATAGTCTACTCCTGTCTGTGCTACCGCACGAATTGTATCTAAAGTAATATTGCCAGAAGCCTCTATTTTGATTCGCTCATTTTCTAAACGAATCATATGTACTGCCTCCCGCATCATATCGAGAGGCATATTGTCCAACATAATGATGTCAGCCTCATGCTGCAAAGCTTCTTTTACCTGCTCTAAACTTTCCGTTTCTACTTCTATTGTTAGAGGATAGGGAATCTGTTTGCGAATTCGAGCCATCGCTTCCCTAATTCCTCCAGCAGCCGCAATGTGATTATCTTTGATCATTACAGCATCATCCAAACCCATGCGGTGATTTATTGCTCCTCCTACCTGAGTTGCGTATTTTTCTAGTAACCGCAATCCTGGTGTAGTTTTGCGCGTATCTACCAATTTTGCGGGTAAATCTGCAATTAGTTCCGTGTATTTTCGCGTTAATGTGGCAATACCACTCAAACGCATAGCCAAGTTAAGAGCAACTCTCTCCCCCATCAATAGCGCATCCAGAGAACCGTTAATTTCCGCTATTGTTTGCCCTGGCTCACACCCTTCTCCTTCTGGAATGATAGCCTCAAAGCAAACTTTTGCGTTCAAAAGCTGAAATACTCTTGCTGCTACAGGCAAACCAGCTATTACTCCGGGCGCTTTCGCTATCCACTTTGCTTGTCCTTCTTTTACATCTACACATATAAGAGATTGAGTGGTGCGATCGCCCCTACCTACATCCTCTATTAGCCAACTATGTAATAGTTGATCCAATACTAGCCAAGGAGGCAAAACTCCAACATTTCTCACAACTTATAGTTTCCTTCTCTAGTTCCAGGAATACTTTAGCCCAAAACCCTTGACATCTTGAGTTTCTAGGCGCTT
>NZ_AJLN01000080.1 GCF_000317285.1 Chlorogloeopsis fritschii PCC 6912
ATTGGTTCTTTTAGCATAGAAAATACAAAGTAACTGACAACTATGACTGAGCTTGAGTGAATGAGCGAGAAACCCATATAAATTTCAGGCAGATTGTGGACTCAATCTACTTATAGTGTGTTGTGTAAGCTTACTGAGCCTACATCAAGCGTTGATCTATATATATATAGATGATTTGCTTGAAGGGATGATGGGCTATCGCTTCTCAAAAACTGTTCAAGTCAATTATTTCTTCTTTAACGGTTTCAGCAGTTTACTTGTGACTCCCTTCTCATGTTTCAAAGTGTAAACACCGTGAGCATGCAATACTCGATACCACAAACCCGCTTGCACTCCTGTAGAAAGCATTTTCCCAACATTTGTTTTGGCGGTTTTAAACTGATCTGGTGTTAATTTATTTCCGTATAAATCACGTACAATGGCGTCAATATGAAAGTGCAAATCCGGTCGCCGGCGCATCAAAATTAAGATGGCATTTTGTATGGAGTATTCTTGGAATTCACGCAATAGAGGTAGAGTTCCAGGTTTTCTGGGGACACTCAATTTGGGAATGTCAGAGATATCTGGTTCTTCTTGTGTAGAAGTAGTCAAATCAGTACTTGGGATTGAGGTAGATTGTGGTGTGGTTAATGAAGGATTTGTCTTATGTTCAAATTCTTGTTCAGTTTCTAGTTCTTCGTCTAGAGTCTCTAGTTCTTCTTGATCAACAGAGTGAGTTCTATCTTCCAAGAGCACCTGCACAGAAGATTCGGGCAGACGCTTGTAGGTATGATTAATTTTCTCTTCTAGAACATACTTTGGTATTAGGGCTTCTAAGGCGTGGATCTGATTCCGAATGAAAGACAGACGACGCTCTAAATCAGCAGCTTCTAGGACATAGCGATCTCGCTCTGCTTCGAGTAACCTAAGAATCTCAGATAAATCAGCCATAGCAATTTCGTTTTCTTTGAAAGGAATAAACAGTGGAAAGTAAGGAAGTTTTTGTCAAGGCTCACGTTCGCATCATTAAGCAGAGAGTCTATCGTTTTGTTTGTAAAGGATGCAATAAAGTGGTAGAACGCACTTGTTATCCTTCAAGACCCTTGTTTTGCGATCGATGTCGACCACCAAAAATTCATGCCTCTAAAGGTCAGTTGGCGGTAACTAAAGGTAAATCAAAGACTTCGAGCAAGTCAAGCAAAAAAGCAAAAACACGTTAATACCAATGTAGTGTAATCAGTGTTTACGATAGGCTCTCCCATATCTAAACTAAATTCCATTCGGTAGCATTGGTGTTAAGGTTATCAAAACTCAACTTTCCTGACTTTGTCTAAATTGGATAGAGGTCTTTACCGGAGAAGGTAGAATACACTGCTGTGTATCCCTTCTCCAAAAAACTATATACAGATGTTTCACAAAACTAAATTCAACCCCAGCAAAAATTTTACGACATAAAACTCTGAAGCCAAACTTCGTCTTCGTATAGATATCTTCAGAGTATAAGGTTGGCTGGAGTCGATAACAAGTATAAGCTAGGCAACTTCACATCAAGTAGATCCAAAAGTTACCACTCCGTCTTTTGTATGCGTATGTTAGACGTATTACTCTAGTTCTCGAAAATACCATATTTTCTGGTTTTTCGATTAATTTTATTTCTGCTATTCAATTTCCATCATGTCATCAAATCCTGTGATTTGTCCTTTTGGTAAGATCAAAAGCCGATCTATGTTTGCGTATAGAAATTCGGCAAACCCATCTAACTCAAGGCAAAAGTTAATATCCCCCCGTAAGTAAATGTTTGTATGTCTGGTAGCGCCTGGTGTGGGTACTGTACAAATTATCAGGTGTTGAGCGATCGCTTCTTCTCAAAAGAAGCTCTATTTGACCAATGCTTCACCTACTTGAGATCGGTTTATTTTTTGTCACTGTGAAGTAGATAGTTTAGCTCCATTGCTAACCACTGCTGAAAGATCTGATTTAAAACATCTTGATAGCTTTGGGCATTTAATTCCGCGGGGATAAACTCTTCAACCATCACAAGAGTATGTCCTTCCTTGGCTAAATGCGGGCCAAAGACCTGTCCTGCTCTTCCACTAAATATAGCTGTTGCTATAGTTGATTCTAAGTTCCAGCGATAAATCTTTCCTTCATAGCCAAACTGATGTCTGCGTCTTTCATCAATATCATAGAGATGAGCAGCTTCATAAAAGCTGATTTGATTTGCTTCAATTTGATATAAAACTTCTTTAGCAAGTCCTGCGGAAGGAACTACTAATTTATAAATCAAAGCTTGGTCAAAATCACTGGCATTTAAGTTGAAAAACATTTCAACTCCTAAAGCAAATAAATGATTAGCTAATTTTTGAGCCAGAAGGCGATTGCGAATACCAGTTTCCCAATCTTCTAAATCTATTATTTGATTTGCTAGCCAAATACAAATGTCTGAGTTTTTCTCCAAACGTATTTCACGATACAAACGAGCTTCCTCAGCTTGAATCTCAGCTTTAGTGACAATTAAACCTTTTTCATGAGCAGTAGTTTCAATAATTCTTTGATATAAAATTTTTTGACAGATTTCCTTTATTTGAAAATTTTGTTTGAGAAAGCTAACTATTTCATTTGCTTCTATAGGTATTCCAGAAAAATCCAGTGGATTATGTATCAGAGTCATAATTAATGATTGTAATTTAGAGACAATATAGTTAAATTCCTCACTTGTGATACCTCTAAAAAGGCAATATTATTAGATGAATTTTACAAGCTCTACAATTGCCAATCTCAATTAAACATTTACCATTGCAACAAAACAACCTCTTGGGAGAATCCAGGCCCTATCCCCACAACCAAACCATAGGCTCCCGGTGCAGGCTGTTCTTCAGATATAATTGCATCCAATGCATAGAGCACTGTGGGCGATGAAAGATTGCCCACTTCTGCTAAGGTTTTGCGGCTCAAGTTTAGGGCTTGCTCATCAAGACCAAACTCCTGTTCCAGAGGCTGGATCGCGCCAGGATGCACCATCCAGTAAGAAATTTGATCGATTGATATGCCGCAGTCTCCAAGCAGCCCATCAATGGCTTGGCGCAGTCCAATTTTTGTAAACTCGCCTACTACTGAAAGTTTCCAAATATTCCTGATGCCTGTGTCAACAATATCCATCCCTAAAACGTCTTCGGTATCGGGGATAAAATTTGACCGAGTGCCAATCACCTTAGGTCGTCCGGATTTGGCTAAGGGATGATCGCGACCAACCATCAACACAGATGTTGCTCCATCACCAAACGAGGCAGCAGTAAGGATTGTCGCAATGATTTGGCTATACAGGTGTGGTTTTTCTGGCAGACGAGCGATCATGTATTGTAAATCCCCCTGTAGAGAGCCTTGCCAGTAGAACGAGGCGACTTCTACAGCAAACAGAATTGCTGCTTCTTGAGGATGTCCCTGTAAATAATCTGCAACTGTGGATAAACCGATCGCCCCACCTCCACAACCCACACCACCTAGAGGTGTCCTTTTCAAATTCGGAGAAAATGGAATTCTGTTCATTAACCGAGCATCTAGCGAAGGAAGTGTTGTGGTAATACTAACGGAGGTAATCTGCGATACCTCCTTGGGGTCGAGGTTTGCTCGCTCTAGCAATTTACGCACAGTTATTTCACTCAAATCGACAGCGGCTGTGATTGCTGCCTTGGAACTCTCTTCAATCGTGGGAGGATCGTAGAAAGACTCAAGAGGCAGTGCAAAGTAACGGCCTTTAATCTTGATATCGGTAAAGAAATGGTTGATAGTATCTAAATCAAACTTCAAGAGCATATTCAAGCAGTACTTGCACACTAAATTGGCTAGTACTTCTTGAGAGTAGTAATTGGGGGGAAAGCCAGTAGATGTTGCAACAATGAAAGCCATAGTTGTTTCTAGGTAAAAGGCAGCTATGCTGGAGGCAAAAGGAAAAATTCTCCTCTACACTCCACACTTTATTTCCAAAACTGCTGAATTTCCTGAGCTATAACCTGCAATAGTAACTTGCGATCGCTCTCGCAAAAGAAATGGTCACCGGGAAACATATTCAGCTTAAATTGATTGGTCTGTTCGCTCCAGGCAGCCAGATCCTCTTGGCTTATTTTGGAGTCCTGCATTCCTCCGAAAGCATGGATAGGAAAATCGAGAGGCTTCTCGTTAACATATAAGAAGGTTTCTAAAATCGCAAAGTCTGCTCTGATAGTCGGCAAAAGCATTTGCATCAGTTCTTGGTTTTGCAAAACTTTGTCAGGGGTACCGCGAATTGTACGTAATATCTCTATAAAAAGAGGGTCAGGAAAACGGTGAATGAGAAAGCCTGTATCCAAAATCTGAGGTGCGCGGCTGCCAGAAACAAATAACATAATCGGAGAGGGTAAATCTCGTCTGCGGAGTTCACGGGCTAGTTCAAATCCGATCAGCGCTCCCACACTGTGGCCGAATAAGGCAAAAGGAATATCTAGATACGGCTTGAGCAGGGGTACTAATGTCTGAATTAGGGGCGAGAGGCGAGTAAATGGCGCTTCTTGCTGTCGGTTTTCTCGTCCCGGTAATTGGATCGGACAAACCTCAATTTCTGGTGGTAGCTGATTTGACCAAGTACTAAAAACTGAAGCACCAGCCCCAGCATAGGGAAGGCAAAATAGACGTAAGTAGGCTTTTGGATTTGAATGCAGATTGGCAATCCACAGATTCGCTGGAACCACTTCTTGCTCTGGATGTGCTGCGACATTAGTAGACTCAACACCTGAATCGTTAACTTTCTTCTCGACTAGCAGAAGAATTTGCATGACACACTGAGCAATATTAAGACCAGCGAAAATTTCTAGGGGAATAACTACATCTAAGTCTTTCTCGATTTGGTTTCTCAATTCCAAAGCCATTAAAGAGTCGAGTCCCAAACGATAAAGAGGCTGTTGTAAGTCTAGTTTAGCGGCAGACAAACCCGTCACTTGAGCAAATAGCGCGCTCATATAAGTCTCTAACAACTGAGTACGCTGTTCCTTTGATTTGACAGCTAAAAGCCGGGCGCGGCTTAAATTCAATCCTGCTTCTGGTTCAACAACAGCAACAGTTGAGGATTTGCGATCGCCCTTGCTAGTCTCAACAATCTGCTTTGGAATCTGGCTATAATCTTGTTCTAACCAGTAACGCTCTCGCTGCCAAGGATAGGATGGCAAAGACACACAGCGTTCTGCGGATGGATAAAGTCGGCTCCAGTCTATTGGGTAGCCTTGAGTATAGAGGACACCAAGTGATTCCAGCATGACGAATTTCTCCCCTTGTTGACGCCGCAAGGAAGGCAACACAATTCCCTTCCCAGAGCGAGCGTGCAGACACTGAGATATGTTCATACCAAGAACTGGGTGGGGACTAAATTCTACAAACAAGTTGTGCTGAGTTTGCACCAACTCGTCCACCGCCGCGGCAAAACAGACTGGTTCTCGGATGTTGCGTGCCCAGTAGGTAGCATCAAAATCCTGCCCTGGCTGTGCCTTACCTGTAACTGTGGAAATAATCGGAATTGAGGCAGTTTGGGGATTGATATCTTGGAGCGATCGCGTCAGTTCATCTTGATAGGGTTCCATCTGCGGGCTGTGGAAAGCATTATTTACCTGCAGCAACTTACAGAAAATTTGCTGCTCTTCTAATGAGCAGATCGCTTCCTGTAGTACTGTTGTCTCACCCGATAACACGATGGAGGTAGGACTGTTAATGGCAGCAACAGATAGACGTCCCACATACTGAGCCAGCAAACTTTCAAATTTATCTACAGACAGGGATACAACCGCCATCCGCCCTTGACCACTTGCTTGCTGCATCAAGCGGCTGCGATGAAAGACAACCCGCACAGCATCTTCCAAACTGAGAACTCCTGCGATATGAGCGGCTGCTACTTCTCCCAAACTATGCCCAACGACAGCAGTAGGCTCTACCCCCCACGATCGCCACAGGTTAGCTAAAGCAACTTGCAGGGCAAAAATAGCTGGCTGGGCAATCTCAGTTTCCTCTAAGCGGGACTTTGACTTATCAGCTGTTAGCTCTGCCATCAGCGACCAGTTAGTTAAAGGATAAAGCAGCACGTCGCACTGTTCAATCGTGGCTCGAAACAGTGGTTCACAGGACAAAAGCTCGCGCCCCATCGCCCACCATTGTGGCCCTTGACCGGAAAAGACAAAAACCAGCTTTTGATGGCGATTTTTTTGCTTGCGCCCGCAAGAAATACCAGTACTAGCTCCATCTTGTAAAAAAGCTGCTAGGGATTGAGTGAGTTCCTGATGATTGCTAAACACCAAAGCTAGACGGTGGTGGTGATGGCTGCGCCGGACACTGGCAGTGTAACAAATGTCTGCTAATGAGAGGGTAGCACCCAAACTAGGCGGTGTTAGAAACTCCTGGTATGCTTGTGCTAAAGATTTAAGGGCTTCTGGGCTGCGGGTAGATAGGGGTAGAAGATAGGCGGGGGAAAGCAAATCTTTCTCGCTCTCCTGCTCTTGAGGCATCTGGGGAGCCATCTGTAGAATTGCGTGAGCATTGGTGCCACCAAAACCGAAGGAACTCACTCCTGCTAGAGCCGGAGTGGGAATTAGGGGCCAGGGTTCTAGGAACTGCTGCACCCGCAGGGGAATTTTATCTAATGGAATATAAGGATTGGGCGTTTGAAAATGCAAGCTAGGTGGAATCTGGCGGTGTTGGAGTGACAGTGCCACCTTAATTAGTCCGGCAATACCAGCAGCGGCTTCCAAATGACCGATATTGGTTTTGACCGAGCCAACAGCACAGCGGCTGCTAGGGGGGCGATCGCTAGTTAAAACAGCTGCCAATGCCTCTGCTTCAATTGGATCTCCCAAGGCAGTACCCGTGCCATGGAGTTCAACATAGCCGATTTGATCTGGTGCCACCCTGGCGTTAGCTAATGCTTGGCGGATGACTGCCTCCTGGGAGGGGCCATTCGGGGCGGTAAGTCCGTTACTACGCCCATCTTGGTTAATGGCGGAACCCGCAATCAGTGCAATGATTCTGTCACCGTCTCTTTGTGCATCTTTGAGGCGCTTCAGCACCACAATTCCACAACCCTCACCCCGCACATAACCGTTAGCTCTAGCATCAAAGGTTTTGCAGCGTCCGTCAGGAGCCATCATCTGGGCTTGAGACAAGATAATTGTCAATTCAGGGCATAAAAGCAAATTCACCCCACCTGCCAAAACCAGGTTAGACTCTCCGCTATGGAGGCTTTGGCAAGCAAGGTGAACGGCTACTAACGATGAAGAGCAGGCTGTGTCAACTGTTATACTCGGCCCGCGAAAGTCAAATAGATAAGAAATACGATTAGCTGCAATACTTAAGGCATTCCCCGTACCTATATAGGCATTGCTGGGGACGGAACTGGCTTGCAGATGTTGCTGATAAAGCAGCTGCTGATAATCGTTAGTTGAGATGCCGATAAATACACCTGTATTGATGCGGGCTAGCTTTTCTGGCACCTGAGCAGCATTTTCTAGAGCCTCCCATGCTACTTCTAGCAATAGCCTTTGCTGGGGATCGATGTAACTTGCCTCTTTTGGTGTAATTCCAAAGAATTGAGCGTCAAACCGATCCACCTGCTCTAAAAAGCCACCCCAGCGAGTATTCATTTTTCCAGGGCTACCTGGGTTAGGGTCGTAGAAAGCATCTACATCCCATCGTTGTGGAGGCACAACAGTGATCGCATCCACTCCATTACACAAAAGTTGCCAAAATGCTTCTGGATTTTGAGCGCCGGGAAAACGACAGCCAATACCAATAATTGCGATCGGTTCCATGCCCTACTCCTCCTTTGGTGTGGCAACTTCAGTTTCCTCGGCTAAACGCTCGGCTAGGGTTGCAATCGTGGGATAGTTCCACACTATGGTCGGAGATAGTGATCGCCCCAGCCATTTCTCAAGCTTGTTCAAAAGAGCCAATGCTTCATTTGAATCCAAATCGTAGTTGTCAAAAGGTAAATCAATATCTAACTCATCCGGTTCAATATTCAACCGCTCAGAAAGCTGAAAAACTAACCAGTTTTGAATTGCTTCGGCAGTTTGAGACTGTTGAGTAGAATTATTCATCCGTGGACTCCTGATTGAAGAGGGACTGGGCAATAGTGGCTGTAGTACGCTGGCATTTGTAGTCCCTGAATTTTCAAACTTTGCAGCCGATATAAAAATGCAGATCCAGTCATAATATGGTGAGCAACATCAACTACCCTCCGATTATTCGGTTCGGCTAGGTAAGAACCCTTCACCCAGTTATTAAAAGCACCCATAGCCGGGCCACACCAAATTTGGTAATCCATCTCCCGTCCTTTCTCTCCCAAAATTGACCAACGGGATGATAAGCCCAGATACCAACGGAAAATTAAAGCCATTTTTAGCTTGGGATTATTGGCGGCTTTGGAGATTTTATCGGGATTCCGTTTGGATAAATAAGTCAAAGTTTCTTCCCAAACAGATTCGAGGCTGCTTTTAAAAATTTGTTTTTCTAATTTCTCTGTTTCGTGACTGGGAATATCTTCAATTGCATCATAGCTTTTGTAGAGATCGAAAAGTTTTTGAGCGCGGATGGGAAAAAGCGTTCCTCTTTTGAGGACTTGAAGTTTTACGCCCATTTCAAACATATCTGCTGCTGGAGCCATCATCACGTCTGCCATATCGGCTTGAGCCAATAGTTGTTTCGTATGCTCAGAAGTTCCGGCTTCAAGACAAGACTGATTAATAGAGCCAGTGACAACATAGGCAGCACCCATCATAAAGGCAGCTAAAGCTGATTGGGGAGTGGCAATTCCTCCTGCTACTCCGACTCGCACGGGATTTGGGTAACAGTATTTACTTTGAATTTCATCTCTTAATTCCAGGATGGAGGGCAACAGACAAACTAAAGGACGATTATCTGTATGACCGCCAGAATCTGCCTCCACTGTGATATCGTCGGCAATAGGAACTTTGGCAGCTAAGATTGCCTGCAACTGTGTAATTAAACCTTGTGCGACTAATTGTCTAAGAATTTCTTTAGGCGCGGGTTGGAGAAATTTGGTTGCGAGTTCTCTTCTAGAAAGCTTGGCAATAACTTTGTTTTTAATTTCTATTTGATTGGCTGAATTAAGATTCAATCCAGCAGCTCTGTAATAAATAATGTTAGGAGTTAAATCCAAGAAAGCAGAAGCTTCTATTGTTCTGATGCCATATTGGAGATATAAATCAACCGCAGCACGTTCAATGGCAGGTTCACTGGGACTGTGAATCAAATTAAAAGCAAATGGCCCTTTTGGTAAAGCCTGTTGAATACGATGAATAGCTGTTTCGAGCCGGGAAAGACTTAAACCGCCAGCGCCAAAGGAACTCAATATACTCTCTTTGCCTAGAGCGATGACGAGTTCTTCAGAAGCGATACCATTAGCCATTGAACCACTAGCGTAGGCACACTTCACACCATGAAAGTCTAGGAAAGCGCGATCGCCTAACTGTTGAATTACTAATGGTGGAACAGTTATCAGTACTTCTATCTGCCCGTTTTTACTATGTTCTTGAGAATACACAATTCCTTCATTAGTTGCACCGAGATGTCCTTCCGCTTTCAGAATGTGACAAGGTTTATCTATGTTCAGCAATTTAGATTTTATACCTGCTTCATCAAAAGATATTAAATTTAATGAACCTTGCCAGTATAGTTTGTGACTATAATAGTCAGGAACTTGAAGAAAATTATCATTTTTACTTTTTACCGCTTCCGTACCAATCACGGTTTTTAGTCCTCCAATATGAGTGAATAAATTTTTTGTTCATCAAATATTTGAAATAGCAATACATTTTGCTAGTTATATAATTTCCAGCAGTTATTTATTTTCAGAATAATTATTGTTGATTTCATTTAAATTTTGTTGATTCATTAATTGTTGTGAGTAAGCAAGTTGCAGTTGAATTATTTTGCCAAGTTGCTTTGAAAATTCCTGTTGAGTTTGTAAAAAATTAGTATGAGCTTTATGGAGGCGAGAAATGTTTGCGCTCAACTTTTGAAACTTATTCAGAATCGACTGACTTAAACGAGAAGTTTCTTGTACCGGACTATACAATGGTGATAAATCTAAAGAAACTTGATGACTAAGAAGCTTTGCTAGCGCTCTCACAATAGAAGTATGCTCGTCTACGCCTCTTTTATTAAGGGATACTGCTAGATGCTCTTGATGTTTAAGATTTTCACTAATCCATCTGGAACAAGTGCTGCCAGCCCCTACTTCTATGAATATTCGAGCGCCATTCTCGTAAACTTGATTAATTAACCGAGGAAAATCAAGTTGCTGACACAGACATTTAGCAATATTTTGACCGATGGAATTACTGTCGAGGGTGATGGGTTGGTATTCTGCTGCGGAATAAAAAATGGTATTTTGTACATTTTGGATAGGTAAAGTGTTTAATTTGACAATTTCATCGTATTCAGAGCGTATTGCCTCGCAATGAATAACATAATTGAAAGGAGCGCGAAAAGCATCGCAATTGAGCGTTTCAATTATTCTCTGGCAGACTTGGGCATCACCGGCGATCGCTACTTCTTGTGGAGTATTAATGAGAACCAAATAAACGTGATTTTCATGTTTGAGAGCCTCTTTAACGAGGGATACCGGACAGATGAGAATATAGGTGTCCCAAATCTCAGAGCCTTCTCCATCCTGGATTTGAGGTAATTCCCAAAACTTGCGAACTGCATTTTTTGGCCCCGATAGCTGTGTTTTCAACAGAGGAGATGAGTTCAAGTTTTGACTGCCTTTATGAAAGTGAGTCCAAACGCCCTGAGCGAGGATCATGCTAATTTCGCCCAAACTATGCCCAAAGGCACAATCGGGCTGTAATTGGAAGTAATTCTTCATAATTGCGCTCAACAATCCAGCAACCCACATTTCTGATTCGAGCATTGCCACTGGATCATCTATCAATCGCTGTTCTAGAGCTTCCAATTGCCTTTTTGATAATTTATTCAGGCTTCGGGGATAGAGAATTTTTTCTATATCAGCGATGCGATTGTAAACGGTTTTAATGAGTGGATTGTCGTAAAGTTTGGGAAACAAGCGGAAGAGATTGCGGGCGATTCCTAGATAAGAACTGTAAGCACCAGGGTAAACAAAAGCAACAGTGCCTTTTTTACCTAGTGGTTTGGATGTAAAATAGCTACCTACAGGAGTTTGCCAGTCTTTGCCTGTATCAAAAGCATCGGCGACACCCCCAAGGGCACGCTGAATTTCTCGCATCAATTCATTTTGATTGCGCCCAACAATTGCTAGTACGTAAGTAGCTGGAGAGTTCTTTTGAAAAGCGGCAAAGGCAAGGCTGGCGGCAGTGGATAAACAAGAGCAATTTGCGATGGTTTGTTGTAAAGCATTCAACTGATCTAGTAGAAGCGATCGCTCGTTAGCAGCAAGTGGGAAAAGGTAGAAAGGCATTTGCTGTAAAGATCTGCTGCTGCGTTCTTTTTGAGTAGATTCTTCCGACAAAATTAAATGTGCGTAAGTCCCATCTAAACCTAGTCCGTTAATAGCAGCTATTCTCTTGGATGCTTTCTCTCCTTGTTCTAAAAACCATGGTTTTGATTCGGTAGCTACATAAAAAGGGCTATTTTGCCACAGTTGGGGCTTTTTAGGAGCAGTCCATTGGGGTACACCGGGTATGTAGCGGTGATACAAGCAGAGTGCAGTTTTAATTAAACTGGCTATTCCTGCGGCAGTGTAGGTATGACCAATATTAGCCTTGACACTGCCAATAGCACACTTTAAATCATCTCCAGCAGATTGATAAGCCTGCATCAATCCCTGAATCTCACACTCATCTTGTAACTGCACACCACCGCCAAAAACTTCTATATAATTAACGTCGTTAGGTTTAACTCCTGCTGCTGTAAAAGCCTTTTGACATACTTGCGCGACGGTATCAGCTTTTACTTTTTCTGAATTAGCAGATTTCTGTACAAAACTGATGGCATCAATCGCTGCATAGATGCGCTTTTGTTCTTGTTGAGCTGTATCCAAGCGCTTGAGAACAACGGTTCCAGCACCTTCACCTACCATACAACCATTGGCGTTTTGATCGTAGGAAAGGGTGTTTGTGCCCATATTGATTTTTGCTATTTGGTTTCGCCACAAAAAATTTTCCACTTTGCCAGCAAGCTCGACTGCACCGACAACAACAGTGTCTACTTCCTTGGTAGCAAGTAGGATTTGGGCAACTTCTAAGGCTTTGAATGCAGAATTTTCTCCCGCGTTAAATGTGAATGCAGGGCCAGTAAAATTCCATAAAGTGGAAATATAGTTAGCAGTGATGTTCCCAACATCACTCAAGTATTCACTAACGATTATTACGGCTACGTTTTCCCCTTTACTAACTTCTGCATCTTGAAGAGCGTGATCGGCTACCTTGAGAATCAATAATTGTTGTGGGTTGAGTTTTTCCACTTGCTCGGACGGTATTTTGATACGTAAAGTATCAATTTCAAAATCTTTGATGTATGCTCCCAGCGGTACTTTACCGTTTTCAAAGTTATGAGCTTGAGAAAACTGCTGCTGTTCTATTTTCTCCGAACGCTTGGAAGGGAGAGTAGTAAAATATTGGCTTCCTTGATAAATACCCTGTTCAAAAGCATCTAAGCCATTATAAAAGCCAAATAAGGCATCCATGCCTACAATCGCCAGATTTGTAGTTTTTAGTGACTCACAGTCTTTTATTTTTTCAAGTTTCTCTATATTCATGATGAATTTTATTTAAATTAAATAATTATTTTCTGATATCAATTTTATTTTTCTGAAAGCCTCACGTAGCTAGTTTTTATGTAATCATTTTGTTTTATTTTTTCTTTAGTAAGAATAATGCCTTTAGTACCATACATATATGAGTATACTTGTCCTTGAAGATTATATATTTTGAT
Organism: Chlorogloeopsis fritschii PCC 6912; assembly: GCF_000317285.1. Taxonomy (GTDB): domain Bacteria; phylum Cyanobacteriota; class Cyanobacteriia; order Cyanobacteriales; family Nostocaceae; genus Chlorogloeopsis; species Chlorogloeopsis fritschii. The sequence goes on from NZ_AJLN01000080.1 coordinate 12,928, forward strand.
ATCAGAAACTATAAAAATCTCTGTTTTAGATTTAATTTCTGCTGTGACGTAAAATTTTTCACCTACTGGAATAACTGCAAATTGTTCAAGTTTTTGCACTTGTGTTGGTAAACAAATCTGTTGATAAAAATGCTCTAACCAAATCAACACACAATGGATTTGTAAATCAGTAGTATAGGCATTGAGAGTTTGGATTTGAAAATTTCCTTGTTGTCTTTCTTCAAAGCCTTGCCAAAGACATTCCACAGTAATTTCTTTTAGATTAATATTTAAAACTCTTTTTACACCTTGAAAACAAGGGCCGTGAAATAATATTCCTTTACCATCTTGATAAAAATTATCAGCGAATTGAGTTTTAGTTGAATCAAATGCATTGCAATCAGGAGATGGAGGAATCTTTCTTAACAGCTTTACACAAGTAGTGTAATGATAATAATTGAGAGCTTTTCTAGCTTGATTTTTACTTAGTATTTTTGCTTCAAACTCTATTTCGCTATTGTTTTTAGTAATTTCTTGTAGTTCCAGAAAATACTCATCTGCTAAAGTTTCATTAAAAATAATTCCCTTCAAGAACTGGAAGTTTGTAAAATTAAAAAATTTATAGCCAGGATAGAGTTGTTCGCAAGTATTGGCAATCCATGACATTGCACAAGTAACAGGTAGAACTGGATAACCAGCAATCACGTGATCCTGCAAAAATGGATTAGCTTCTAGGGTTAATTTACGGCGAATACGGTATGTTTTCAGTTCAGGTTGTAAATCACTCACTGTTGGTAATATGGCCTTGCCCATAACAACTTGTACAGTTTCATGGTGGGCGGTATCTAGTTCTTCAACTAGCATTTGTGTTCCAACTTCGACAGGAATAATATCTATGTTGCGCTGTTGAAAAATATTCTTTAATTCTGGAGTTACCATACCAGTTTCCCAAGGCCCCCAATTGATGGCAACTACATGACAATCTGGATAATGTTGCTTGACAAGATGGGCTGATTTGTTCAAGATTTCATTGGCGATCGCGTAGTCAGATTGACCGCTATTTCCATAAAAACCGACTATAGAAGAAAACAGAATTAAATAATCAAGTTGGCTGATATCTACGCAAGAAAGTAGATTTTCTAAACCTTTTACTTTTGCTGCATATACTATTTCAAAATCTTGTTCTGATTTATTTTCAATTAATTTATCAGCTAAATTCCCTGCTCCGTGGATAATTCCTGCGATCACACCCATGCGCTGAACAGCAACTGCTAGCTTTTCTTGTAAGGCGATCGCATCAGTTATATCCACACTAATATACTCTGCTTGTCCTCCTAAACGTCCAATACTAGAAAGTGTTTTTTCTATTTCTCGACTAGATAAAATATTATTAAATAACTTTTGTACTGTCTTGGGTGTAGGTTTTTCTCCTAAAGCAAGAAGATATTCTGTAATTCGTTTTTTCAATTCCAATTCATCAAAACAATCTCTTGCCCAAATTGGTTCAATTTGTAATAATGAACGACCGAGTAAAATAAATTTGCACTGGTACTCTTCTGTTAGCTTGAGTACACATTCTCGCGTAATTCCTTTGGCACCGCCACTAACAAGAAAAACTGATGAAGAATTAATTTTGGCTTTTTTGCTCATACTTTTTCCTGATTAAATCAATGGTTCAGCAATTAGAGTGACTCGCCCGTGTTTGCTGTACCCAACTTCGGTAATTAAACGATTGGGATCGTGAAGTTCAGTAATGATATATTGTGCTGATTGTTCGGCACCAAAATTGGAACTTAAATCAATTGCCCGGCAAAATACTGGTTCCCATTCAAAGTTGAGAGATTTAGTTAATCCAAATAGCCCGGCACTGATGGCACCGAAGTTTACCTTTTGCGTTAAACCAAATGCTCCATCAAGATGATTAATGGTACAAAAACAACCGTATCCTTCACGTGCTGCTTGATTAAGCGATTTTTTGAGATATTTGGCGATGAGAAAAATATGCTTGACGATCGCCTTTTCCACTTCCAGATAGCGAATTCCTTCGTTTTGGCTGGCAATAAACAAGGGATTGAGATGAATGAAAGCGCCAATTGAGCCGTAGGTGTTGGCGATCGCTGTTAGCTGTTGTTTAAGATGCTCCTCGCTCATATCTTCAAGCACAATCCGAGTAATTTGTTCGGGTAAAGGCGTTTGTTTGGCGATCATGGATGGAGGAAAACCTAAAACAATGACTTTCCAGCCTCGCTCCGTCAGAGATTGAGCTAATTTAGCAGTCGTTAAGCTGCCATCATCGGTAAGCAGAGCAATGTAGTTTTTGCTGAAGGTGAAGTCCAAAAAATCTGGCTCAGGCAGAAATTTTAGTTTGGCTACATGGCGTAAAATATTGCAATCTAGACTTTTAGCGTTTTTTTTTCAGCCAAGCTGACTAGAGAAAGTTGCAGATACTCAACAATTTGAGCGAGAGTGCGCAGTTGTGAGAGTTCTTCAGGATTGGCTTTGGGCAAGTTGGGATATAACTCTTGCAGCACCCCCAGGATTTCGACACGTTTAATCGAATCAATTCCCAAATCTGCTTCCATATCCATTTCAAGCTCCAAGATTTGAGCTGGATAACCTGTCTTTTCGCTGACGACTTGAAGCAGAGTTTGACTGAATTTGGCAACATCAATAGTTAACTGGCTTGGGGGAGCGATCGCTTGCTTGTCTGCCTCTACAATTTCTGGAACTAACTCTAGGGCATTGCTAGCACTGGGATAGGAAATATTTAGATTGTGTTCACTGAACGATTGATCGTTTGGATTGACGGGAACATAACCAGAGGTGGGAACGCGGATATAATCTGATGATAAGTCATGAGCCGGACTTGATATTTCGCGTGCCTGTTCAAAATCAACCGTCGGGCTATGCATCATCGGTGCGAGAGTTTTGAGCTGCTCAACGATTTGAGCGAGAGTGCGTAGTTGTGCAAGTTCTTCAGGATTGGCTTTGGGCAAGTCGGGATATAACTCTTGCAGTGCCCCCAAGATTTCGACACGTTTTATAGAGTCAATTCCCAAATCTGCTTCCATATCCATTTCAAGCTCTAAGATGTGAGCTGGATAACCCGTCTTTTCGCTAACGACTTTAAGCAGAGTTTGACTAAATTCGGCGACATCTATATTTAACTGTGTTGAGGATGCGATCGCTACTGTTGACTCAAGCTGTATATGTTTGGGAAAGTCGCTTTTATGCCTGGCGGCAACTGCCACCATATTTTCCCGAACTTGATCGGAGCTATGATTAAAACCATTACTTAAAAATGGTTCTGGGCTGCTCGAATGTCCATTAGTAGGTATAGCAACCGATGGGTCTGCGGGCGGAACAGTACTATCCTGTTTGATAGGATCGTTTTCTTTGACTGTGGATATAATTGCAGGACTATCACGATTGCCAACATCTGAAACTTTAGAGTCGCTATTGATTAGGATCTCATACTGTTGCTGGATCAGTTGGCAGAAAGTTTTGGCATAATCCTTCTCATGCTTGAGATATTCTTCATGAATGCGTAGAGTTTCATCTTGATAAGCTTGAAACTTATTGATACTGCGTTCTGAACTTTCAAGTACAGCTAACTTTGTTTCTAATTGTTGCTGAGTAACATTTTCGTTTACAAACAATAAATTCTGCTGTTCCATTAACTGGCAAAAGGTTTTGCCGTATTCTATCTGATGGTTAAGAAACTGTTCGTGAACACGCAAGATTTCCTCTTGATGTTGATGGAATTGTTTGAGGCTAGACTCTAAGCTGGCTAAAATACTTTGGTAATTCAAATTTACTGTTGTTTGCATCTTTGGTTCAAGAGCTTGTGGGATAGAAATTGGTGTATCGGATGTAGACAAGGTTGAGATTTTAGCAGTTTCCATCTCAGAGGCAGTTTTTGGGGGTTTTACTTGATGCCCGTTTATTTGTGGATGTTCATTGCTGGTAAAAGGTGTTACAGAAGGCTGAGTAGTACTACGTTCAGATGTCAGCACTATGGAGTCAGTAGCAGTATTAACTTCTGTTTTACTGATCTGTAACTTGACTTGATGCCCATCCTGTAAAGCGTTTTCAAAAGCGATTTTCGTTTTTTCTGTTACATAGTTCGTACTGTTTAAACGCACACTCAACAGCTTATTGTCATCAGACTCAGGTATTTTCTGCGATCGCTGGTAAGGATCTAGGTTTTTTAAAGGTAAACCAGCTACACGCAAGTGTATGACGGCTTCCCTGAGTAGGCGATCGCTATCTTTTTGACTAGTGGCATTTAAGGCTACAGTTAGGTGGGGTTTGTCGCCAAGAGTATCTTTCACCAAGTTTGTTAAAATGTTCCTTGGCCCAAATTCAATAAATAAATAACCACCATCAGCATAGATGTTTTCTATTTCGTGCTGAAACCTTACTAAGTTGATTAAATGTTCTTTGAGAATATTTTTGATAGCTTGGGGTTGGGTAGGATAGCGTTTGCCTGTGACATTGCTGTAAACAGGAATCTTGGCATTTTTGAAGGTAACTGCTTCAATAGCTTGAGCGAAAGGTTTTTGTGCTCGACTGACAAGCGGTGTATGAAAAGCTGCCGAAACAGATAATAAAACAGTAGAATATCCTTGCTGATTCAAAATCTGCTGTACTTGGGCTATTTCCGATTTAACGCCTGCCAGCACCACCTGATTTTTGGAATTCAAATTAGCGATCGTAACTTGAGGGAAATTTTTTACTAATTGGTTTACCCCACTCACATCGCCCTTTACAGACAACATCACTCCCGCATCAAAATTAGGATCTTTGGGCATCGCCATAGCTTGACTTCTAGCTTTGACTAGAAAAAAATAATCTTCCTCACTTAAAACTTCGGCAGCCCAAAGTGCTGTCAATTCTCCAAAGCTATGCCCAGCGACAAAATCAGGTTTAAACCCGGCTTGTTGTAAAATTTTGTATAAGCCAACACTAAAAACTCCAATCGCGGGTTGAGCATATTCAGTACGCTGCAATACTTCGCTTTGAACTTGTCTTGTCGCAGCATCAAATCCAGGTGGAGGAAAAACAATGTCTGAAATCAGTGGCAAACCATCTTGATGCAAAAACCCGTTTATATAACTGTAGGCTTGTCGCAAGCAAGGAAAGTTAATAGCAAGTTCCCTGCCCATATTTAAATATTGCGAGCCTTGCCCTGAAAACAAAGCAACTACTTTTCCATTCAAAGCAATGCCAGTTTTGCGGTAGTAAATTCCTTGGGGCAAATTCCACGATTCACTTTCTTGATATTTGTTGAGCCAGTCAATAATAATCTGCAAGAAGTTGCAAGCTTCTGATAAAGAATTTGCGACAAACCCCACTCTCACATCAGTAAGAGGAATTTCTAGAGATTTACTAGATTCAATAAGTTCTAAATAACATCTATCTTTGGCACTAGATTGCAATTTTTGCAGAATATCTTCACATTGAATCAACAACTGCTTTGTTGTAGATGCAGACAACAGTATTGATTGAGGAGTGTTATGTAAACGGTAGGCACAATGCTGCTCACTTTCGTATTCTTCCATAACGACATGATAATTTGTGCCGCCAAAACCAAAAGAACTAACGCCCGCTCGTCTTGGCGCTCCCCCTTCGCTGCAAAGCCAGGGTTTAGTTTCTGTATTTAAATAAAAAGGTGAAGTTTCTATATTAAATTTCGAGTTTGGCTTGGTAATGTTAATTGTAGGTGGCAATACTTTGTGGTGTAGGGCTAGAGCAGTTTTGATTAGACTAGCTGTACCCGCAGCAGCTTTTGTATGTCCAATCTGTGATTTAACACTTCCAAGAGCAATGTATTGAGTTTTAGAGTTGTTTTCGCTAAAAAATTCTTTTAAAGCTGTAAACTCTGCTACATCTCCAGCCCTAGTACCTGTACCGTGCGCTTCTAATAAACTGACAGTAGCAGGCGAAAAAGCAGCGTCTTCATATGCATGACTTAATGCTCTCACCTGTCCTTCTGGGCGAGGTGCATAGATACTTTTATACCTACCATCACTAGAGGTGCCAATTCCTTTAATGACTGCATAGATTCTGTCATCGTCTCTTTGTGCATCCTCAAGACGTTTCAGTACTATCATGCCAATGCCTTCACCTAGCATCATCCCATCTGCATCATCATCAAAAGGTTTGGTATTCTGGCTTGGTGAGATAGCAGGTGTTTTGCTAAAACACATATAGGCAAGAATGGAGTTGTCGGTATCAACTCCTCCAGTCAGCATCATATCGCTGCGATATTCGCTCAACTCGCTCACAGCCATTTTGAGGGCACCAAATGAACTAGCACAGGCTGCATCCACCACACAGTTCATTCCCCCTAAATCTAGGCGGTTGGCAATTCGCCCGCTGACTACGTTAGCTAGCATCCCAGGGAAGGCGTTTTCTTCCCAATTCACATATGCTAGTTTCATTTTTTCGACGATTTTTTGAGTATCCTCATCAGATAGCCCACTACTTTTGAGAACTTTTTCCCAAATGGGATACTGTAATCTGCTACATAGTGGCACGCTAAGTTGCCTTGCCAAAGCCACACCCAGGATGACTCCGGTACGTTCTCGGTTAAACTGTCTAGATAAGCCGTAGCCTGCATCTTCTAGAGCTTGTTTTGCCACAACTAGACTTAGCAACTGCGAAATATCTGTAACTTCGAGAATATTGGGAGGAAGCCCAAATTCCATTGGATTGAAATCAACTTCTGGGATAAATCCACCTCTTTTACAGTAGGTTTTGTCAGGTGCTTTGGGATCTGGATCGTAGTAAGACTCCACATCCCAACGTGAGGAAGGTACATCGGTAATACAATCAATTTTGTGAAGAATTTTCTCCCAGTATTCCTGTAAATTTTTTGATTGTGGGAACAAACAAGCCATTCCAATAATGGCGATAGGACTTTTTTGCAACTGGGAATTGAGTTTTTTTATCTCCATTGATTTCTCAAGTCTCTTTTTTCTGATCTGGATAAGCTGGCTCAGAATCTTCTCACAATTGTTAACCTCTTGTTGCAGAATTTCTAGAGCAGCATCAATTTTAAAAGCAGTCATTTGAACATAGGGACTAGAAACTAGGGAAGAGTATTGTCATCCTTGATTGTGAGATTTTATCATGATTGAATTTGTGAAAAATAAGTTATATAGCTGATAATAAAAGCAAATAATTTCAGGAATATTATTCTGTTACTTATTAACTAATGACCAATGACTAATGACAACCTTAATTAGTTAATTGTATTAGTATTAATCAACCGTCCATCTTCCATTTGAATAATGCGATCGGCAATATCTAGAATACGATTGTCGTGAGTAACCATTAAAATGGCGCATTCTTGTTGTTTAGCAAGTTGCCGCATTAACTCTACAATATCTCTACCTGTTTTACTATCTAAAGCTGCGGTAGGTTCATCAGCCAAAATTAATTTGGGATGGCTTACTAAAGCACGAGCAATGGCTACCCGTTGCTTTTGTCCTCCTGAGAGATAGTGAGGGTAGTAATTCATGCGATCGCCTAATTTTACAGCTTTGAGTATGGCTTGTGATTTATAGCGGGCTTCTCGTTCAGAAATTTCTTTATGCAGTTCAAGTGAAATTTGGACATTCTGTCTAGCTGTTAAAAACTCTAGCAAGTTGTGAGCTTGAAAAATATAGCCAATATGGCGACGTATTTGTACTAATTTGTCATTACTAGCGCCATTAAGCTCTTGGTTTAAAATTTTAATGCTTCCCTCTTGAGGAGAACGTAAACCGCCAATTAATGTTAGTAAAGTGGTTTTTCCTGACCCTGATGGCCCTGTCATAATTATAATTTCTCCGTATTTGATTTTCAAATTGATGTTAAATAAAGTTTGATGACGTAATGGTTGCTGATCGAAGTAGTAATTAAGATTATTAATATTCACAACATATTGGTTTAGCATTGGTTGCAAAAGTTTCATATATAAAATTAGAAAATATCGGCTGGATCTGCCGCCCTTAATTTATTCATGGCAAAAAGTCCAGAAATTGAACACATTAATATTGTTGCTATTAAAACGATTAAAGCTTTGTCAACACTCATAAAAACTGGTAAATTAGTAACGTTGTTAGCCAAATTATATATTTCCAAAGTAATTGCAAATCCTGGAATATAACCTAAAAATGCTAAAACTAAAGATTGTTGAAATACTACACCTAATAAATAGTTATTTTTAAATCCAATTGCTTTGAGAGTTGCATATTCAGCCAAGTGATTGGAGATGTTACTATAAAGAATTTGATAAACGACGGCAATACCGATCGCAAATCCCATTGTCACCATTAAACTAAATACAAAACCAATGGGTGTTCGTCTAGACCAAAAATCTTTTTCAAAGGTGATAAATTCTTGACGATTAAAAATTTTGACGTCTTTAGGTAAATAGGCTGACAAATTTGCAGAAACTTGTTGAATATCAGCACCAGGTTTAAGAATTACCAAACCTATGTCTATTTCTCCTGCCCGACGTTCTTGAAATGTCCTTAAAAAAGTTGAATAACTCATAATTAAATTGCCATCAACTCCAAAGGAAGGGCCTTGAGTAAATAAACCTCCAACTTTTACTCTGTAACCTATTGATTTGTTATAACCAAATATCTCAATAATTACAAGTTTACCTTGCTCGAATTTTTCAGCGATCGGGCCGAATTCAAACCGAGATAATCGGTCAAATAAAACGACATCAGGAAGTTGTATTGACTGTAGACTTTGGTTAACTTCTGCTAAATTTAGAATTGGTTTTCCGGGGTCAAAGGCAATAACATAAATTGGAAATTTACGCCCATCAATAGGATTTTTTAGTTTAGCAAATTGCAGATATAAAGGGATAACTGTTTCTACACCCTTAAAGCCTAAAGCTTGATATAAACGAGGACGAGGAAAACTGTGCTGAGAGGTTAAAGAATTATATTGAGAACTGATTAAAAATAGATCTCCTCGTAGATTTTGATGTAAATATGTAGCACTTGTGTACAGAGCATCTTGTACACCTAGTTGTACAAACAGAAGAATGACAATAAAAGCGATGCCACTTAAAGTCACCAGAAAGCGAACTTTTTGGTGGGCTAGTTGTAGCCACGCTAAGGGAATCTTGAGAATCATTGTTCAAGTCTTTAAGGATGATGAATTTTGCTCACGCAGAGCCGCAGAGAGTAAGAGCTTTTTTAGATGTGAATCATTACTTGCACCTGTAAGTTTGTTAGTCTGGCAACTCGCTGGCTATCTTCTGGATCAGAAATCCGAATTTTGACTTCAACTACTTTTTGATCGGTGTCTGCTAGTGGATTAACATCGAAGACATTTTGTTTGCTAACTTGTAAACCAATCTGGCTAACTGTTCCTTGTAATTTGCCTGGAAAGGCGACGCTAGTAATGGTAGCCTGTTGACCTATCTGTACTTTTTTGATGTCTGTTTCATAGATTTCTGCTACTACATACATCTGATTGGTTTTACCAATATTGGCAATGCCCTGGTTACTGACGATTTCTCCAGCGCGGGTGTGAATTTTCAGAACCTTGCCATTGATTGGAGAGCGCACGTAGGCTAAATTGTAGTCTGCCTGGGCTTGTTGAACTTGGGCGATCGCATCATCAACTTCTGCTTGAGCTAATCGCACATCTTCAGGGCGCACTTCTACAATTCGATTGAGAGTGGCTTTTGCTTGAGCGATCTGCTCTCGATAGCTTGCTACAGTACGCTTGAGGGTTGCTTTGGCTTCTTTAAGCTGCTGTTGAGCTGTTTGCATTGGCAGTCTTTTGCTATCTCTGGCAGAGGCTGAAATTGCCCCAGTTTGGTATAGCTCCTCATAGCGTCGATTCTCTGCTTCGGCATTGCTTAATTCGGCTTCTAAACGGGCGATCGTTGCTTGCTGGGCAGCAATTTCTCCACGCGATTCCGCTTCTAGGCGAGCGATCGTTGCTTGTTGAGCAGCAATTTCTCCTGTTTGAGCTCCTGCTTTTACCTTTGCTAGACGCGCTTTGGCAATTTTGACTTGTTGCTTGGCTCTATTTAAGGCAGCTAGGCGAGATTCATAAGTATCTAAAATTGCCACGACTTGTTCTAATTGCACCTTCTCTCCTTCCTTCACCAAGATTCGCTTCACTCGTGTACCTTGAATTGAAGTAGGAGCAGATAGATGAATAACTTCTCCTTCTGGTTCTAAACGCCCTAAGCCTGTAACAGCAATCATGGCAGGGTTGCTCTTTGAGGCAACTGGTGGAGAATTTTTAGAACTAAATCGAAATAGTAAAAGATTGGATATACCTATACCAGCTACTAAAATTATAAGCAACTGAGCTAGACGTTTTATTAATGATTGGTTTTCGTTTTGTTCCTTAATCATTGCTTCTTTGGTTAGCAATATCGCAGAATCTATCGGATCTCAATTTTGCGAAGCAGCAATTGGCTAAACAACGATTGACACAGAGCTGATACATATTGTTGTGTAATAGTTTGAATTACTAAAATTAGGTTTTTGCTGCTGATGATTCAGCTTCAGGTTACAATTCAATCAAAAATTGATGATTAGCTAGCTACTAATTAATATAGACACTGATTTCGTTAGTTCATATGGCATATTTACCCAATAAATTAGGTATGATTACGTATATTTACGCTAATTAGCCAATAAATGATAGATACATACGATAAATAGATGAAATTGAAAATTTACCTATATAAAATACCCAGCTTCTCTGAGAAACTGAGTATCTATATTTTGAGATTATTTATGTTAATTTGTTTATGAGTACTTATTAGAATATAAATAAAATATATACTAAATTATTAGTTTTATATAGTTTTTATTTTAAATTAATTATCTTAATTTTGACTTACAGATAGTAACAGATAGTATATGCAGGAGTTCAAGACCTCCATTAAACAAAATCCTATCTGGAGAAGACAATAAGTAATCAGTAATCAATGATTAATTAAATTATTTTTTCTAGCAAAATGCACAAGTTCCACACGATTATTAGTTCCCGTCTTACCTAATAGATTACTGACGTATTTTTCTACAGTTCGACGACTGAGATACAGACTAGTAGCAATTTGGGAATTTGATTTGCCTTCTGTCAAAAACTTTAAAACCATTCTTTCTCTGCGAGTTAAAAAGATTTGCTCTATTGAATCGACGGGAGGAATATATTCTTGATTGTTTAAGTAAACCTGATATGTTGTATCTACTGAAGAAGTTTGCCTTTCCATGCTTTGTTGCTGCATACCTAAGCGCCACTCCCACAGCATTAATTGCGATCGCTCCAGTAAGTTGCGGACTATAGCATACAGTTCATTTAATTCAAATGGTTTGGGCAAACACGCATCTCCCCCTAGCTGATAGCCTCGAATTCGCTTTTCTACATCCACTCGTGCTGTTAAAAAAACTACAGGTAATATACGAAATTTCGGATGCTGACGCACCCAGCGAATTAATTGGTAATCATCCAACTCAGACATAGTAATATCAGTGACAATCAAGTTAGGATGATACTCTTCAATGATATTTAATGCCTCTTGACTGTCTCCAGCAGTAATAACTGAGTAACCAAACTTCTCCAGAGAAGAACTAGCTTCATAACGAATTGTTGGATCGTCATCAACAACAAGAATTAATAATGACATAAGACAAAAAGCTTTTCTGGCTAATTTGGCATTGCGAATGATGAAATAGTCGAAGTCAAAAGTTTCAGCATGAAGCCATCCAATGTTCTACTTAGTTCAATTGCACCGCCCGCCAGTCATTTAACGACTCCAAGTCTCTAAAAATACTCAAATTTTCTAATCATTGGCTGCTGCTTTATTACCTAAAAGTACAAAAAAAGGATTATACATTACCCCATAAACTCAATATATTGAATCAGCCCCATATTGTTGCCAACTATTGTTCTGTTTATCAACACCAAAAAAGAATAGTCTGTTACCTAGATGAATTAGGGTAGGTTTACCTTAACTTTAGATTGGGTAGCATAGATTTTCAAAATTTCCTGTACCATACGAAGGACTCGCAATGTTCAGCCCATTTAAAATACTAGAACTTGCCAGCCTAACCTTTTGTGTGTAATTATATGACGACTGTAAAAATATAACCAAACCACCAATGGAGCAGCTGCAAACTGAACTCCATAAAGTTACAACAGTTCTCGATCGCCAAAAAATTCAAGCAGAGTATCAAGCTCAAAATGAATTCTTGGTAGTAGAAAATTTTCTGCCTCAGACTATCCTCGAACAGTTACTAGCTCTACTGCCATCTTTACAACCTGCTATTAACCGCAACTACATTCCCAACCATAAAAAGGGCGGTAGTATCAGCAAATTCAGTCTAGATAACCTAGCTCCAACTTTTGGCGAGTTGTATCGACTGCCTGTCTTAGTTGAGTTCTTAAAGCAAATCACAGCAGAAGAACTTCTTTTCTGTCCCGATACCGATCCCCACGCTTACGCTTTGTACTACTATACCGAGCCAGGGGATCATATCCAGTATCACTACGATACCTCGTATTATCAGGGAAAACGCTACACGGTGTTGCTCGGCTTGGTTGATCGCTCAACAAGCAAGTTGGAATATCAACTTTACCGCAACATACCTAATCGGGAGACACAGACGCGATCGCTAGCATTAACTCCAGGCACGCTTGTATTATTTAATGGTGACAAACTATACCATCGAGTTACACCTCTAGGTAATAATGAAGAGCGCATTGTCTTGACTTTGGAGTATGTCACCGATACTCGCATGAGCACGCTGAATCGTTTTGTCTCCAATATGAAAGATGCGATCGCCTATTTTGGTTTTCGTCAAGTGTTTCGCTCTTCATAGGAAATTAGACTTGTCACATCACCTCTGCCGCAATTCCTCTCGACACTGAACCCTATCGGGTTCAGTGTCGAGAGGAATTGCGGGGCAAAAACGAAACGCCTCTTGACTAAATCAAACCTGCGGTTTGACAGGGAGAGAGGCAGTTGAGTTTTTGCCAAATAAGTCTTTGATACAACACGACTATTTTGATGTATTATGTTCATCTGTGATTAGGTCGAAGTCATGGAACAAGTGCTGACGCTAGTTTGCAAACTCAACCCCTCTCAAAAACAGGTAGAAGA
>NZ_AJLN01000081.1 GCF_000317285.1 Chlorogloeopsis fritschii PCC 6912
TAGATTAAGAACTAATTAATAAAATATTAATAAACCTTGTATTCAGCTAGAGACTGTCATTGTAAAATTCTAAAATTCTCAGTCTCCTAGCTCATTTGGTAACTTTATAAAATGAAGGCAGTAATCTTAGCCGCCGGTGTTGGGCGACGCCTGGGTAAAAACGGGCAAAACCAACCCAAGTGTTTGCTGAATTTTAACGGCAAATCACTACTAGAACGCCATTTGAACTATCTGCGCGATTTGCAGGTAGATGAAGTAGCGATCGCTGTGGGTTACCAGGCTGAAAAAATCCAGGATCAAATTCAAGCTCTAGGAGTAGAGAGTTGGGTTAGTACTGTTTACAATCCTGATTACACTAAAGGAAGTATTATCAGCCTTTGGGCGTTACGAGAACACCTTAAATCCGGCGAGCATCTGTTATTGATGGATGCAGATGTTTTGTACGATCGCCGCATTTTAGAAAGATTGGTGAAAACAAATATTTCCAACTCTTTTTTGCTGGATCGAGATTTTGAACAAGGAGAAGAACCAGTAAAGCTTTGTGTTCGAGATGGTTATTTAGTCGAGTTTCGCAAACAAGTTGCTCCAGATTTAACATATGACTTTGCAGGTGAATCAGTAGGATTCTTTCGTTTTGAGGGTGAAGTTGCCCTGCGTCTTGCCGAGCGTGCGGAACACTATGTTGCGAACCAGCGACATGAAGAACCTTATGAAGAAGTAATTCGGGATCTGCTTTTAGAAACTCCAAAAGCTTTTGGGTACGAAGATATCACTGGCTTATCTTGGATCGAAATTGATTTTCCAGAGGATATTAAACGTGCCGAGAACGAGATTTTACCTCAGTTAGGAGAATGATGAACCAACTATCCGCACCTGTTGTTACAAGTTCAAAACCAAGCAAGTGCACTCGCCTGCGAGCATTACTAGAATCGCCTCAACTCGAATTTATCATGGAAGCCCACAATGGCATTAGTGCTCGGATTGTGGAAGAGGCTGGATTTAAAGGCATTTGGGCAAGTGGGTTAGCTTTGTCTGCTCAATTTGGTGTTCGAGATAACAATGAAGCTAGTTGGACGCAAATTGTAGAAATGCTAGAGTTTATGTCCGACATCACCCAAATTCCGATTTTATTAGATGGAGATACGGGTTATGGCAACTTTAATAATATGCGACGTCTCGTGCGCAAGCTAGAACAACGAGGTATAGCGGGAGTCTGTATCGAAGATAAGCTTTTCCCAAAAACCAACAGTTTTATCAACGGCAACCGTCAACCATTGGCTGATATCGATGAATTTTGCGGCAAAATCAAAGCAGGTAAAGACAGCCAAATAGACGCAGATTTCTGCATCATTGCCCGTGTCGAAGCTTTAATTGCAGGTTGGGATCTACCTGAAGCACTGCGTAGAGCACAAGCTTATTACGCAGCAGGAGCAGACGCGATTCTAATTCACAGTAAATTATCTCGTCCCGATCAAGTGCTAGCCTTTGCTAAAGAGTGGGCAGGGCGCTCTCCTTTAGTAATTGTCCCCACCAAATATTACAGCACTCCAACCGATGTCTTTCGCCAAGCAGGAATTAGCTTGGTAATTTGGGCAAACCACATGATTCGTGCTGCCGTTGCCAGCATGGAAGCGATCGCCAAAGAAGTTCAAGCTAGCGAAACCTTAGTCAACATTGAAGATCATATTGCTCCACTCAAGGAAATTTTTCGCTTGCAGGGAGCAGACGAACTACAAGCAGCGGAAAAACGCTACTTCTCTGATGGACGCCAGCACACTCATGCTTTTGTTCTCGCTGCTACCAGGGGAGAGGAATTCCACGGTTTAACACTAGATAAGCCCAAAGTCATGTTACCTATTGGTGGTAAACCTTTGCTTAGAAATTTAGTAGATAAATTTAAGAAACTTGCTATTAATAATGTCACCGTTATTGCAGGATATAAACCGGAAACTATTGATGTACCTGGGACTAAAGTTATACAGAATCCAGAATATGAAACCACAGGAGAATTAGCTTCTTTAGCCTGCGCCCAAGGCAAATTCAGCGATGATATGCTGGTAGTCTACGGTGATTTGCTTTTTAGAAGCTACATCCTCCGAGATTTATTAGACTGTCCAGGAGAAATCGTTACTATCGTCGATTCGGTTAAGCACAGTAAATCAGTGAGTGGTTCTCCTGACTATGCCTATTGTTCAGCCCCAGATGAACTGTCCTTGTTTGGACAAAATGTCGATCTCCTGCAAATCTCCAAAGCAATGCAGACACAAGGTAAGGAATTTAGTGGACGCTGGGTTGGAATGTTGCGCTTTCGCAGTCAGGGCAGACAATGGTTAGAAGAAGCTTTAAATGAGTTACAAAAACAAGCAGATTTTAACAGTATGAGTTTAGCAGATTTGTGTAATTATTTAATTGCCCAAGGTAAACCAATTAAGGTGATTTATATTCGCGGTCACTGGCTAGATATTAACTCCTTAGATGACCTTGACCTTGCTTTCCAATTACAAAAATGATACCGTCATGTGATTCATGCTATATCCTCATTACGGGATAATAGGGTTATTCTGGATTGGGTACAAGTCGCTGATTTCTATAATCAACCAACAAATCTAGCGTTTCAAGTACTGTTTGCCCAATCAGCACAGTATCACCTATCACTAATACCGCTTCAGTAGTTTCCCGTCCTTCCAATTCTATAATCACAGGTTCCGTCAAGCCGACAGATTCCTCCATGCCGTTAGCGTATTGAGCAACCTGCTGACCTCGAATCCTCAAACCTAACTGCTGTACAATCGACATCGGTAGTACTGTACGCACAGCCCCAGTATCCACCAGTGCTTCGGTTTCACACACCCGCAGCATATTGGGATTGAGTATTCCTCGGCTCACAAGCGCTTCGTCTATGGCATTTGTCAGTTTAACTTTGACGCGAACCTCACCCATAGAATCATTAGTAGCATTCAACTTGTAGGCTCGCATAATTTTGTTCCTTTTTGTTTCTAGAATAAATCACTGCTGCTGTGAACAGTGCGATCGCATTTCCAAATCACCGTCTTATCGTTGCGAAAATGGCGATCGCACCAGCTACTACCTGCAAGCTCCATAGTAATGGTCAGGCTATACTGAACACAGTTCCCAACCCAAAAAAATCATGCTTCAAGAGATCGAAGCCATATTTGACGGCACAGCCCTTCAACTGGAAACACCCTTAAATTTAGCTGTAGGTACGAGGGTGCGAATTGTCGTTGAAAGTATCTTACCAAACGAACAAAAACCTAAATCATTTCTTCAAACTGCTAAATCTTTGCAGTTACAGGGAGAGCCAGATTGGTCAGAGAAAGTTGATCGGTGTTTGTATAGAGAAGTCTAGCGCGATCGCACGTAATACCCACCGAAGGCGATCGCTCCAGCCACTACTTGGGAGGGTATCGTGGGGATTTCACTCCATTCCTCGTTCCTTGCTTCTAGCAAGGAATGCGTTCCGAGAGGCTCCACCTGCTTACCCCTAGAGGCTCTGCCTCTAGAAGTGCGTTTCCAGCCTCCAGACTGGGAACGAGAAAGGGGAGAAGTCCTTGATAAGATTTTTTTGAGAAATACCAGCCTTCAAGGTTGGATTTGATCGGGAGTTGTTATAGATAATGATTCAGGCAGAGGAATTTGTAGAAGCTGCCCGTAGGCTTGGCTTTGAATTTTACGCAGGTGTACCCTGTTCCTTTCTCACCCCTTTTATCAACTACGTTATTAACGACACTCAACTTACTTATATCTCTTCAGCTAACGAAGGAGATGCATTGGCAACTGCGGCAGGAGCAACAATTGGTGGTAAAAAAGCCGTAGTGATGATGCAAAACTCTGGTTTGGGCAATGCTGTTAACCCCCTGACTTCTCTTGCTTATACATTCCGGATTCCATTACTGTTAATTTGTACGCTGCGGGGCGATCGCCAACTCAAAGATGAACCGCAACACGAACTGATGGGGCAAATCACAGATAAATTGTTGGAAACGATCGCAGTTCCTTGGGAATTCTTTCCTACAGAAGCCGCAGAAATAGAACCTGTTTTACAACGTGCCAATGCCTACATGAACCAAGAACGTCGTCCCTACGCTTTAATTATGCGTAAGGGAACTGTGGCTCCCCATGCTCTGAAACGTGCTTCTATTCCCACTCGTTCTCCCATCAATGAAGGAAATAATCTCGGTTCGACGCAGAAAAGTTTTTTTACAGGCGACAAAGAGCAACGCGTTTCCCGCTATCAAGTACTAGAGAAGATTGTTGAACTCACTCAACAGCCAAATACAGTAATAATTGCAACCACCGGATATACGGGGCGAGAACTTTTTGCTTGTAGCGATCGCAGCAATCACCTTTACATGGTAGGGTCGATGGGTTGCGCTTCCTCGTTGGGTTTGGGGCTTTCTTTAGTGCTTCCGGAACTAAAGGTAGTGGTGATTGACGGAGATGGTGCTGCCCTTATGCGAATGGGTAATTTTGCTACCATCGGCACTTATGGCGGTTCTAACTTACTCCACATTCTCTTAGATAATGAAGCCCACGATTCTACTGGCGCTCAAGCAACAGTTTCTGCTGGCGTTGATTTTGCCAAAATTGCTCAAGCCTGCGGTTATGGTACAACCTTAGCAGGAGACGACCTCTTACTACTAGATGCCCTATTTGCTGCGGATAGTAATTCTAGTCCCAAATTCGCTCATTTGAAAATTCGTGCGGGAACGCTGGAAAATTTACCACGCCCTAACCTATCCCCGGAAGCGGTGTTGCAACGTTTGATATCTCATATTAGTTTTCAGGAGAAGGCAGAAGGAAGAGAAGATAGGAAGTTTTAGTGAAATTTGAAATTTCGAGTTCAAAATGAGAAACTTCTAGTTTAAAACGAGAACCTTCAGGCTTGAAATTAGAAACTTCGAGTTCAAAATGAGAAACTTCTAGTTCAAAACGAGAACCTTCAGGCTTGAAACCAGAAACTTCGAGTTCAAAATGAGAAACTTCTAGTTTAAAACGAGAACTTTCAGGCTTGAAATTAGAAACTTCTAGTTCAAAATGAGAAACTTCTAGTTTAAAAAGAGAACCTTCAGGCTTAAAACTAGAAACTTCTAGTTCAAAACCTGGCTCCTGTCCTATATCCCCAGTATCCAATACTCAATGATGATTTTACTTAATCCCGGCCCTGTCAATCTGAGCGATCGCACGAGAAATGCTTTATTGCGTCCCGATTTGTGTCACCGTGAAGTTGAATTTTCTCAGCTGCAAACCAAAATTCGAGAAAAGCTACTAAAAGTATATAACCTAGAGAGCGATCGCTTTGCAGCAGTTTTGCTCACTGGCTCTGGTACGGCAGCAATGGAAGCAATGATTGCAAGTTTAGTACCAAGGGACGGAAAGTTACTAGTGATTGAAAACGGTGTATATGGCGAAAGATTATCGAAAATAGCCACGATTCACGGCATTGATTGCCTAACACTCCATCATCCTTGGGGTGCTGAAATTAATCTCCAAGGTTTAGTCAAACTTCTAGATGAAAATGCCGATATTACTCACCTTGCCGTCGTCCATCACGAAACTACCACAGGTCGTTTGAATAATTTAGCTGAACTTGCCCCTATTTGCCAGGAACGCAACATCCAACTTTTGGTAGATGCGGTGAGCAGTTTTGGTGGTGAAGAAATAAATTTTGCTAATTGGGGAATTACGGCTTGTGCTGCCACAGCCAACAAATGTCTGCACGGTATTCCTGGAACATCTTTTGTTATTGTGCGGCGAGATGCACTACCTTCAACAGATACTATGCCACGTACTTTATATTTAGATTTGGGAACATATTGCCGCGAACAAGATAAAGGCGCTACTCCCTTTACTCAATCAGTTCAAGCATTTTATGCTTTAGCAGAAGCTTTGGACGAACTCGAAGAAGCAGGAGGTTGGCGTGCTAGACATACTTATTACCGCGAACTTGCTAGCTTAGTAAGGTATGGATTAGTGGCAATGGGAATTAAACCCCTACTTACCGCAGAAAGTTCGTCAGTTGTCCTTAATGCTTATTACTTGCCAGAAGGATTTAGCTATGAGGAATTTCACGACGAACTGAAAGCACAAGGCTTTGTGATTTATGCTGGGCAAGGAGATTTAGCCAAATCTATTTTTCGAGTCTCGACAATGGGAGCGATCGCTCATGCAGATATGGAACGCTTTCTTGCTGTGGTAAAACAGATGATTCAGGCGAGGCAGTAAACTTGTTTGGAGATGAATTTACCCTCTAACGTCAACTAGCGCCTAAAAAAGTGAAACGGTATGAGAGGGCAGTCAAAATGTCATCAAGTGAATCCAGCAACAGCAATATTATTGAAGTAGACGGCATTCAATTTGAAACATTGATGCCTGAGCGTGTCGTGCAAATTCCACCAAAGCTACTTAATGCTAAATTCCAAGTTCAGTTTGGTATTCGGATTACTAATAACACAGCAATTACTCGTAGTTTCCTACTCTTTTTTGCGCGTCCACAATTCCTACAATTAAATCAACAAAAGGTTCCAAAATTCGGCCCTAATGTAAATGGAAGCTACAATCCTCTATTATCTGATTTTCAATTATTGATACCTGGAAAAAGCCTAACTCTTGCGTTAAAAGGATATTTTCAATGGGAGAGCCATAAACTGAAGTTTGTATTTATTGAAAAAGGCGGTTGCTGTTGGATATTTAGTGATTTCAAACCCGGCACATACTGGGGGTTCAGTTTACTTATGAAAATCAATATTCAGCATGGGAGCAGAGGGGCGATTGGAGTGTTCCCATAGATTTAAAGCCAGTGTGGAAGGAGCAAATTTACAATAACCCCAGAAGTAACATTGTCAAGATAGAAGATGTCTGGGTAGGTGAGATATCTACACCCTTAGTGAAATTTTGCCTAGTTCAGGCTTGAAGGGCGATTAGCACCCTGGCACAAAGACTTGTTGTGCTGTTAGTTGCAAATTGGGAAAGATTGAGGAAAACTCATAGCGATCGCTATCGCCGTGATTATTCCTTAAAATTGAGCGATCGCCAACTCTTTGATAGTAACTACAAAATAGTCGGAAGCCCTACCTGCTTTGGTTCAACAAAATTACCATCAAAACCGATAGTTTTATTTTCTACTCTTCTAGCATCAGCCAAAGCTTTACGAAGTTCTGCACGTTCCATCTGATCCTCAATTCCACCCAACATATAAATAAGTAACTTAGCTGCTAAATCTCGCCCAGCAACCTGCACCCGTTTTTTATTTGGATCGTACAAAATGCCATACCAAATAGACTGGGGGAACTCCATGCTACTAAAACCACCTTGTTGATCGAACTTCCGCAGTTTCTTAAAAATGTTGTCTAGATTAAATCCTTTGCGGAAAACCAAGATTCCTAAAGCTTGCGCTACAGCTACTTGACCGACAGGGCGGAAAAGCATATTCCCTTCGCCCCCATCTTTCTCAAAACTGAATCGCCGTAAGGCTGGTGTATCCTCATCTTCTAAAAGTTTATAACTAGGAAGACTTGCCAAATAATCAAAAAGCTTGTGAAACTCCCGTATTCCCTCCTCCAGTTCTTCATCCTCTGGGCGCATGGGAATTAGACCTTTATCTAAGGGTTTCCAGTGAGGAAATTTTTGCCCCAGGTATCGCTCAGACATATCTTTCAGCGCTTGCAGTGTCGTCAAAACTGTTGACTTGGCTGCAACTGTGGCACTATTCCAATTGACGCGAGGATTTCGGCTTTCTTGCTGTTCCAATAGTGGATGGGTTACAGCGATTTTTCTAGCAACAATAGAAAAACCATCATCTTCGTTGAGCTGGGCTAACTGACCTTTTGTTAAAGGTGCAGCCATCAGGTTGACGTGCACAAATATGGATCTTACGCGTCGTCTTGCCTGTTCGCGGGTTTCTCCTTTCTCTACTGCACAAATGAACTCAATACCAATTTTTTCTTTCGGTAAATTTTGCAGGTAGGCTGGTTGAAGATTATACTGCTCAATCAAGTCCGCCTCTGTAATAAATGTGTTGTCAGGAGATTTATCCTTTTTATAACGCTGGAGTTTGCCAGTTTTCAGCAATTCCATCAACCCTTGTACACCCATGAGGCGATGTTGTCCATCCAGTGCATAAATGGTTACATCCTCCTCAGAAACGTTTAATAAACCGACCTTGCCTTCTTTATCCAGAGGTATAAAGTTTGTGGTAGATTTTAAAGCTATTCCTTGGCTATTCCACTCAGAAGCTTGGGAATTGTCCACCCACGGTTGATTTATCGCTACCAGCACTGGTGGAAATTTGTGATTTTTGCGACTTATCAAATACTGAGCTAGTGGTAGTTGACGCGACCAATCAAGGGGGCGCTGCTGAATTTCGTCAATACTCTCGGCGTCAATCTCAACATTATCAGTCTGCGGATTATATTTTTGCTGAAGTAGGGGTAAGGCAGATGCAAAGCGAACTCTACCCGCAAGCCATTCTAAGGTAACAGAGCCAACATAGGCCTCAGTACCACCCATTTCTGTCTTTTGAACCAAAATCCGATCTTTCTGGTTCATGAACTTTTCTAGTAAAATAGCCAGCACCTGTTTATCCTTGTTTTCCCTTTCTAGGTACTCACTGGCAATATCAGCAGTTGGGTAGGCAGCACTTTCATCCATGTTAATTTTTAAAATCTTTAATTATAAATCAGGATAATTCTCTAAGAAAATTGATTCAGCGAGCAAAGTTTTTAAAAACCTTTAAGGATTACAATACTATGGTTGTACTTCCAGTACATATATAAAGGGTGATAAATATTGCACCATCTTCTGTCTTTCTAGCTGACAGGAAGAATTTAGGGATGGAGTTACCTGTATTTACATAGGTAGGGAGAAATGGCTACAGCACAAAAAGCAGAAAATCAAGATGGAAAAGTGCGTACTACTGTGCTGGATGAGATACCAGTTCTCACTGCTGAGATCCAAGAGTTATATTGTTTGGACGAAATACCTTGGATTATAGGGGTATCGTGGGGAAAAGATTCTAGTACGGTGTTGCAGCTAGTTTGGAATGCGATCGCTGCCCTCCCAAAAGAAAAACGAACTAAAACAATTCATGTAATTACAACAGATACTAAAGTAGAAAACCCGATTGTTTCTGCTTGGGTACGTAAATCTTTGCAACAGCTAAAGTCTGCGGCACAGAAACAACAAATGCCTGTTGAACCTCATCTGCTACAGCCTGTGGTTCAAGACACATTTTGGGTAAATCTAATTGGTAAAGGCTACCCCGCACCACGCAATCAATTTCGTTGGTGTACCGAACGTCTGAAAATTAATCCGGCTAACCATTTTATCCGCCAGATGGTTCGAGCCAATGGTGAAACAATTCTGGTTTTGGGTACTCGCAAAGCCGAAAGTTCAAAACGTGCAGCCACAATGGAAAAGCATCAAATGCGGAGAGTTCGCGATCGCCTCAGTCCTAATGGTAGCCTGCTCAATTCTTTAATTTACACCCCGATTGAAGATTGGAGTAATAATGATGTTTGGATTTATCTCAATCAGTGTGAAAATCCTTGGGGAGGGAGCAACAAAGAATTATTCAATATATATAGAGGTGCAACCGCAGATAACGAATGCCCCTTAGTTGTTGATACTTCCACTCCTAGTTGTGGTGATTCCCGATTTGGGTGCTGGGTTTGCACGCTGGTGAGTCAGGATAAATCGATGCAGGCAATGATCCAAAATGATGAAGAAAAAGAATGGATGCAGCCTTTATTAGATATCCGCAATGAATTAGATGCAGAAGACGATCGCGACAGAAGAGATTTCCGAAGAATTTGGGGGAATGTTCAACTTTTTGAGCGCAACAAAGATGGAGAAAAATCAGTAGAACCAATCCCAGGCCCTTATACTAAATATTGGCGCGAACATTGGCTAAGACGAGTATTAGAAGCGCAAACACAAATCCGCCATACAGCACCAGAAAGTATGCGCGATATTACCCTGCTCGCTCCTGAAGAACTAAGTGAAATTCGCCGCATTTGGCTAGAAGAAAAACACGAGTTTGATGATAGTTTACCCCGCATATATAAAGAAGTGACTGGTGAAGAATTCCAAGATCCCCGCCCTGGTGCTGACTATAGTCTCTTGGGTAGCGACGAGTGGGCAGTGCTAGAAGAAATTTGTGAAGGTGATGCCATGCACTTGGAATTAATGGCAAAGCTATTGGACACAGAACGCCAGTTTCGTAAGATGGCGCGGCGTGTGGGCATATATGACGCCCTAGAGAAATGTTTTGATACTAGCTCCCGTTCCCAAGAAGAAGCAATTAAAAATGCTTATTTGAAAAGAGATTTGAAAACAGCGGTTGCTCAAGGTGATGTGGAAAAGGTAAAGCAGCTAACTTTAGGAGATTTTGTAGTCACAGATGCAGCAACGAATGTAACAAGTGAACAAGTGGACGCAAAGAGCGAGCCATCTGTTGATTCCACAGATAAACCCTCGGCTGCTAAACCTAAGACTTGGGCAAGTATGAAATTCCCCAATAAGTAAACAAAACATTGTTCATGGTTAATTGTTAATTGTTAGTTGCTATTAACCATTAACCATTAACTATTAACTATTAACTAAATATCAATGATTTTTCTTGAACTTGTACTCCAAAATTTTGGCCCCTACAATGGGCGTCAGGTAATAAATCTAGATCCAAAAATTAAAGATAATGCTTGCCCGATTCTTCTTTTGGGTGGGATGAATGGAGGAGGAAAAACAACGCTCATGGATGCGATTCGTCTTGCACTTTATGGACATCGCGCCCAATGCTCTACGCGTGGAAATTTGAGCTATGGCGATTTTCTCACTCAATGCGTTAACAGTCATACACCTGCCAATGATAAAACTCGCATTGAATTAGTATTTGAACACATTGAAAATGACCAGCCAGTTAAATACAGAATTGTACGAACGTGGGAAAGAAATCCTAAAGATGGTAAAGATAATTTAGGCATTTTGGGTGATGATGACACATGGCCTGTTGAAGCTTTAGTTAATATTTGGGATGAGTATATCGAAAATTTATTGCCTTTAGGAATTTCTAACTTGTTTCTTTTTGATGGAGAACAAGTGAAGGAGTTAGCAGAACAAGAAATACCACCACCAATGGTTGTAGATGCAATTCGCGCTTTATTAGGATTAGAATTGGCTGAACGTTTGGCTGGTGATATAGATATTTTAGTTAATCGCAAACGTAAAGAAATAGCTGATAAGCAGGAATTAGAAAATTTAGAAGAAATTGAGCAGAAACTAAAGCAATTACAAGATGAGCATAAAATAGAAACGCAAAAATTTGTGTTTCTACAAAAAGAATTACAATTAGCTGAAAAATCACAAGCTATAGCTATTGATAAATTTATTTCTGAAGGTGGCAAAATTGCAGCAGAACGCAGTCAGTTAGACAAATTGAAGGAAGAAAGAACCACAGAAGCCGAACAAATTCGTAAGGCAA
This sequence comes from Chlorogloeopsis fritschii PCC 6912, assembly GCF_000317285.1. GTDB lineage: Bacteria > Cyanobacteriota > Cyanobacteriia > Cyanobacteriales > Nostocaceae > Chlorogloeopsis > Chlorogloeopsis fritschii. Next base: position 11,495 of record NZ_AJLN01000081.1, read on the forward strand.
TGTGTGAATTAGCTGGTGATGTTTTAACACTGGTGTTAATTCAACCATTACTCTCGCAAGTGCAAGCCCAAGGAGAAAAAGAATTTCGTCTCCGGCAAGCGCGAATGGCACGAGATATATTATTGGAGCGAGATAAGCGCTTACTCGAATTGATTAGTAATTTAAATATTGCAAAAGAACAAGTTGATAAAATCAAAGCTTTTCTAGCAGAAGATGAGCAGATGCAAAACTCCTCTTCTCTAAAAGAAGAACTTTGGTTATTAGCTGATGATGAAGCTCTCAGTCAGTTAGGTAATGTTATTTATTATTTGCAGAATGCCAAAATATCCGCAAAGCAACAACTTGCTATTCTGAAAACTAAAGAAGAAGAAATTATCGGTTTGGAAAGACAGGTGCAGACAGCAGCATCGCCAGAAGAATACAATAAATTACGTGATGCAATGCAAGCAGCACAAAAGAAAGTTGCTGAAGTTAAAGCTGATTGCGAAACAACACGCCGCCGTCTAGTTGAATTAGAAACTGCAATTGAAAAGCTAAAAAAGGACTTACAAGAATATACTAAGCAAACCTTAGACCGTAAGAATATAGAACATATTATTGTTGCTTCTGCTAGAGTTCAAGAAACACTTAAACTTTTTCGAGAACGTTTGACTTTAAGAAAATTAAATAAATTAGAAAATGAAGTCACTGAGTGCTTCCGCTATCTACTGCACAAATCTGATTTGGTGCATCGCATAGCTATCGATACCAACACCTTTAGCTTATCTTTGTATAACTCACAAGGTAAATCGGTTCCTAAACATCGTCTTTCGGCAGGAGAAAAACAACTTTTAGCGATCGCCTTTTTGTGGGGCTTGGCGCGAGTCTCCGGGCGTCGCTTACCAGTGGCGATTGACACACCCTTGGGCAGATTAGATTCTTCGCATCGCAGTAACTTAGTTGAACGTTACTTTCCCTCAGCCAGCCATCAAGTGATTTTACTTTCCACGGACACAGAAATCGGAAAAAAAGAAGTTCAAACTCTGCGAGATAACGAAGCGATCGCTCGCGAATACCTCCTTAAATACGACTCATCCACTCGCCAAACAACAGTGATAGAAAATAAATATTTTTGGTAAAAAGTATGGGGGTGATCGCACAATCACCCCCATCTTTTGTTTCTAAAATTATTTAATAGCACCAGCCTGTGGAAGAAATATCTAATCAGCTATATTAATTAAACTTGAAGCTTGGGAAGTAGCCAACGTCGGCGCTGTAAAAACGCTGGAATATAAACTTGATGGTTGCTGTCTGGCTACAACTGGTAGAAATTGACGGGCATGGGCTGCTACTTCTACAGTTTTGACATCATAAGTTTGTGTTGCCAATTTTGGATACAAACCGATACCGATGATGGGAATCATTAAACAAGCGGTTATAAATAGTTCGCGGGGTTTAACATCAGGTACAATCGCATCCAAATGTAGTTCGGTGTTTTGCTTGCCGTAGAACACTTGGCGTAACATCGACAGTAAATAAATCGGAGTCATAATCACGCCTACAGCAGATAGCAGCACAACTACGACTTTGAAGTTGGAACTGTAAACGTCGCTGTTAGCAATTCCCAAAAATACCATCAATTCACCAACAAAACCACTCATTCCCGGTAGCGCTAGAGAAGCCATCGCACCAGCAGTAAACAGAGCAAAGGTTCTCGGCATTACCTTGGCAATACCGCCCATTTGATCCATCATCAAGGTGTGAGTACGCTCGTAAGTCACGCCAGAGAGGAAGAATAAGGTAGCGGCAATCAAACCGTGGGAAATCATTTGCAGTACGGCACCGCTCATACCTACTTCTGTATAAGAAGCGATACCAATCAGAACAAAACCCATGTGGGCGATCGAAGAATAAGCCAAGCGACGCTTGAGATTAGTTTGAGCGAAGGCACAGCAAGCACCGTAAACAATGTTGACTACACCCAAAATTGCTAACACCGGGGCAAAGTAAACATGAGCATTAGTCAGCATTTCCATGTTGATGCGGATCAGGGCATAACCACCCATCTTCAACAACACACCAGCTAAAATCATCGAACCGGGTGCAGAAGCTTCACCGTGAGCATCGGGCAACCAAGTGTGGAGAGGGAAAATTGGCATCTTCACGCCAAACGCAATCAAGAAACCTGCATAAGCTAGGAGTTCCAGTGCTTTGGGATATTGCTTCATTCCCAAGGTTGTGATGTCAAAGCTAACGGTATCTCCATAGAATGCCAGCGCAAAAGCTGCTACCAAGATAAATATTGAAGCGGCTGCGGTGTAGAGAATGAATTTAGTAGCGGCATAACGGCGCTTTTGCCCTCCCCAGATGGAAATCAACAGGTACACAGGCACCAATTCAATTTCCCACATCAAGAAGAACAACAGCAGATCCTGAGCGACAAACACCCCAATCTGGGCACTATACAACACCAACATCAAACCATAAAACAAACGCGGCTTGTTGGTTACTTTCCAAGCCGCGAAGATTGCGAGTGTGTTGATTAAGCCTGTTAGCAGTACTAGCGGCATTGACAAACCATCTACTGCTACTGACCAATTTAGGCCTATTTGCGGCACCCAGGCATATTTTTCAACCAGTTGGTAGGTGGTGTTTTGAAAGTCGTAGTTATGCCAAAAAGCATAAATCATTAAGGCAAAGTCGGCGATCGCTACTCCCAAACCGTACCAACGAGCTGTTTTACCTTCTTTATCTGGGACGAGCGGGATGGCTAAACCAGCCACCAGCGGCAAGAGGATTATGGTTGTTAACCAGGGTATTTGAGCAATCATCACTGACAATCGTTTTTCGTTTTTGCTTTTAATTACATTATATTAAGCAGTTCATACTTTTGTAAACGTTATTTATCTCTAGAAGATTAAATATTAGGCATAAATAGTAATAAATACTTATAAAGCTCTCTAGACTCATTCTAAATGTTAAGAATTACAACGTCAACAAAGAACGGTGGTTTGCACTACCGTTACATATCTTAATATAACTGTCTTCAGGAGGATATTTGTTATGACAATTCCTCAAATACTAATAGATGCCCGACTTCTGGCGAGAAGTCGGGCATCTCAATTTTTCATGGACTTTAAACAATCCGATTAACAATCGTCCATACTTCCCCATCAGAACGGACATGGGGAACGGAAATAGTCTTGAAACCAGTGATAAAGGGTTTGTAATAAACTTGCCAGTAAAGAGGGCTGAGTTGATCGGCGCAAGCCTTGAGACTGCGTATTTCTGTTGCAAGTTCGGCTGCTAGTTCATTGATACGTTCAGCATGAATTTGAGCCTGTTTTTTTGCCTCCTCTAGCTGCTGCTGTTGGATTGATTGTGTCTGCCGACGCGTTAACTGGGCTTGTTTTTGTTTCAATTGAGCTTCTAGGGCAGCAATAGCATCATCTATCCCCTTCAGTTCTGCAAACAACTCAGGATTTTCTTTCGCTTGCCGACGGTACACTTGTGCTATTGCTTGGGGTGAATCATTCTCTGGAGGCGTTACATTGACAGCAAGAGCGGCACGTTCTTGACGCAAAGCCTGAATTTGAGATTGAATTGCTGCTATTTCTGCCTGATATTGCTCCATTGTTACTTATCTGTGAATAAATGACTGATGATTAACAAAAGCTTCTTGCTCCTTGAGTATCAATAGCAAGCGATCGCACCACTGGTGAAATTCCCTGTTGCTGCCAAGCAAACGACATTGCCGCCACTACAGTTTCTGAATGGGCTGTATCTGTTAATGCCAATAGTGTAGGGCCAGCACCACTAATTACCATACCGCAAGCACCGGCAGCAAGGGCGGCTTCTTTGACAGCCTCATAACCCTGAATAAGTGATTCTCGGTAAGGTTGATGTAGTTTATCTTGCAAAGCAGCCCGCAACCAATCTTTCCTACCAGTTTCCAAACCGCGTAACAACAGTCCTAGATGAGCTGTATTAAAAATTGCATCTGCACGGCTCACTTGAGTTGGCAGCACCCGTCGCGCCTCCTGGGTAGAAAGCTCAAAATTAGGAATTGCCACTACTGGCACAATATCTTCATGCCAAGGAACATCACAAATCTCCCAACCCTCGTCACTGCTGGCAGCAAGACGGCAGCCTCCAATCAGGGCAGGGACAACATTATCTGGATGTCCTTCCATTGCGATCGCTAACTCCATTATCTCCGACTGAGTCAGAGGTTCGCCTGCTAACAAATTAGCACCAACCAAACCACCGACAATTGCCGTCGCTGAACTACCCAAACCCCGTGCTAAAGGTACAGCTAGCTTGATATCAATTTGCACGGGTGGGGGAGTCTGTCCTAAGTGTTGATATAACTTTACAAAAGCCTGGTAAAGCAGATTGCTTTCATCAGTTTTAACTTGTTCCGCCTCTAAACCCGTCACAGTAATTGTGACTCCAGCTTGATTGTGGTTAGCGAACTTAAACTCGTTATACAGCGTGAGAGCGGCACCGATACAATCAAATCCTGGCCCCAAATTTGCAGTTGTGGCTGGAACAGTAACAGATACAGAAGAAACAACAGTCATTGAAAAAACTAACTAATCAATCAACCAGCATCTCATGTAAATGGTTGATTTGCTCATCAGTCATGCCAATTGTCTTTAAATAATCAACTACTCCGCCATACTGTTGTTCCAAATAACTGAAAGTTTCTAGAACTGTTTCCGGTGGAGACTTAAACATAACCGTAATTTAACAATAACTGCTGACTTGCTGGGGTGAGACGATGTAGGCTATCTGAGCGCAACACAGTACGCCAGCGCGTCTTTTTGCCATCTAAAGTTTCATAGCCACCGATATCGCGGGTGTTGTAGCAACCTTCCAGCGCTAAGAGTCGTTGCATGGGTTCGTGTGAACTCATAAAAATTTCCTCGCAATAGCTCTTGACTTTGCCCTTAGGGAAGGGTGTGCACTAGAAATAGCCACAAGTAAGAGTTAATAAACAATGAAATTGGGAGCAATTAATCACATAGCCTTGACAGTCTCTAACTTAGAGCGTTCAGAAGTTTTTTACAATCTGCTTTTAGGATTTCTAGGTTATGAACAAGCAGAAAAAACAGAGCAAATTATTCTCTGGGCAAGCCCTAATGGTGTAATCACCATTTCTCCATCTAACCCCAAATCACTCAATCAAAAGCACGATCGCTATTCTCCGGGGCTGCATCATCTAGCTTTTAGTGCGGATAGTCGAGAAGACGTAGATAAACTTTACCAAAAGCTAATCGAGATGGGCGTAGAAATTCTCGATCCTCCTTTTGAGTATGATTATATGCCTGGCTATTATGCTGTATATTTTCTAGATCCAGATGGTATCAAACTAGAGCTAACACACATTCCTAATTGGCCACCTGAATTTTAGTTAAACAAAAGGTGGAAAATGCTGAAAATAGGTGATTTTTCCAAGCTTAGTCAGGTAACTGTAAAAGCACTGCGCCTCTACGATCAACTGGGATTGCTCAAACCTATTTATGTAGACGAATTTACAAGTTATCGCTACTACTGTGCCGAGCAGTTACCACGACTCAATCGTATTTTGGCACTTAAAGATTTGGGCTTTTCCTTAGAACAAATTGCCAAACTGCTAGATGAAAATGTACCATCAGCAGAAATTCGCGGTATGCTGCGACTTAAGCAAGCAGAACTTCAGCGTTTAGTAGAGGAAGAACAGGCACGCTTATTGCGAGTAGAAGCACGACTTAAGCAAATCGAGGAGGAAAGCATACCAAAATACGAAATCGTGCTTAAAAAAGTGGAACCAATCAAAGTTGCATCAATACGAGAGGTGATCCCAAATTTCGCTGCTGTGCCGCGACTTTATGATCAGTTGTTTGACACTCTTCAGCAGCAAGGAATTCAAGAACCCAGCTATTGCGCGGGCATTTGGCACGACTCGACATATAAAGAGTCTGATGTCGATTGGGAAGCTGTTGCATCAGCGGAAAGTTTCGTATCCAGCAACAAGCGTGTGAAGGTATATGAATTACTGGGTTTTGAGAAAATGGCTTGCGCAGTTCATCACGGCAGTTATGACACCAGCAACCAAGCCTACGCAGCCTTAATATCTTGGATTGAAGCCAACGGTTATAAAATTATTGGCTCTAACCGCGAGGTTTATATCATTGGTGGTAACGAACAAAATAATGAATCTTATGTAACAGAGATACAGTTTCCTGTTGCCAGAGCTTAATCACAATCAAAAACTTATGAAGTAAATATTAAAAAATGCTAAATTTAAAAGTGGGGCGTAAAAGCTGTAAACTGATAAGGACTGGGAAAAAACCCAGTCCGGAAAAAAAGCGGGCTAACCGCTCTTGACCTGGTTAACCCGTACAGCTTTGGGAACGCGCAGAGAAATTCTTATTGCAACACCAACTTAACGTTGGCATTTTGCAGACCGCGTTGTTTAACTTCAGTCAAGGTCTTGTTAACAGCATACTTCTGATTGATGGAGTTAATCAATTCGGTCTGATTGTGCTTCTTAGCAACGCCCCACAGGTCTGCGATCAGGTCAAAAGAACCATCGCTGTTGCGAGACCAACCGAGATCGTATTCGCCTTCTAATACTGCTACGATGTCAGAACGAACACGCTGACCATTGTAACCACGAACATCTGCTTCAGTTTTCACTGTGATGCCGAGGTCACGCAGGGATTGCTTAAGGATTTCAGCATCGGTGATCTTGGTACGCAGAGTGCTAAAATGAGACATTTGGGTTTCCTCCAAAGAGAAGTGAGAAAAAGGACAACGATTTGTCTTAGAAGAAGCCGCGTTAACTAGACGCGGTTTTTTTTAAACTGCTAGCGTTTGGTGCTAGCCTTTCCCCCTGTTTTAAGCAGGGAAAGCTTTTAGAACTCCATTCGCTGATATTCAGCAACGGAGGATGCTGCCGGTCGAGCACGCTGTCTTGCCCAATCTCTCAAAGCCGTTACCTGTTCTTGCATCGTCCGAGACAGCGGCAGTGTAGCTTTAATTGCAGCAATAATATCTAACTGGGTGAACTCTCGATCTTGGGCGAAAGCTTCGTACATCGCCGCCACGATCGCCTGTTCAATCTCAGCCCCAGAAAAGCCTTCCGACATCTTAGATAATTGTTCAAGGTCAAATCTAGAGATGTCAGTACGGCGCTTACTTAAGTGGATGGTGAAGATATCCTGCCGTTCTTCTGGTGTTGGCAGATCCACAAAGAAAATCTCATCAAAACGCCCCTTCCTCAAAAATTCCCCTGGCAATCTTTCCACTCTGTTGGCTGTTGCCATTACAAACACTGGGGATTTTTTCTCTTGCATCCAGGTTAAGAAAGAGCCAAAAATCCTGCTAGAAGTACCACCATCAGAATCTGAAGAACCTGTGCTACCAGCAAATGATTTATCTAATTCATCAATAAACAAAATTGCTGGGGAAATCGACTCTGCTGTTTTCAGGGCATTCCGCAAATTAGCTTCCGAGCGTCCCACCATCGAGCCGTCGTAGACTCGTCCCATATCTAATCGCAGCAATGGTAAACCCCAAAGCCGAGAGGTAGTTTTGGCAATTAAGGATTTTCCGCAACCTGGAACACCTAAAATTAACATTCCTTTTGGTTGGGGCAAACCATACTCCCGTGCTCTTTCTGTAAAAGCATTGGAGCGTTGTTTGAGCCACTTCTTCAATTCTTCCAAGCCACCAACAGCGTCAATGGTTGCATCTTCCTCGATGTACTCTAATATACCATTGCGTCGAATTAGCTGCTTTTTCTCAGATAGAACTATATCTACTTCTTCTTCTGTTAAGCGTCCGGTTGTTACTTGTGCTTTGCGATAAACTTTTTCAGCTTCATCTTTAGTTAATCCTAAAGCTGCTCTGAGAAGTTTTTCTCGTGCCTCTGTTGTTAACCGCCGCCCACGATGGTGATCTATGTGATTGGTTAAAACTTTATTTAATTCACCCATGTCTGGAAGCGGAAAATCCAGAACAACAACTTCCTTTTCCAGTTCAATGGGTACTTGCTGCATCGGCGACATCAAAAGAATTGTTTTTTGCGTGCCCTTAAAACCGGCGATCGCATCCCGTAAAGATCTTGTTGTCGCAGGCGCATCAATAAAAGGATGTAAATCTTTAAGAATAAATATACCTGGCTCTCTCTGCCGAATAATCCACTCAATCGCCGCTTCCGGAGATACGGTGTTATGTTGAGTGACATTCCGGGGTTGACCATACTCCACGATGCCGTGAGTTACTGTCCAAACGTATACTCGGCGCTGTGGCTTTGATGATTGAGCGATTGTAAAAATTGCCTGCTCAGCCCGCTCTTCCTCGGAGGTCACAAGGTAGATTAGAGGGTATTGAGCCTGAATGAGAATATTGAGCTCTTCTTTCATACATCGACCTACTTGAGACCTTTTACAGACACTCCAGACATCGCTGCTGGCGAAAACGGCGGAATCATGAATCAAAAATTGTATTCCTAATTCCTATCTAGCAAGGAACTAATTCTTCCTCACCCTTAGGATGGGTTAATTCTTTTTCCATCTCTTCCATTGGAAGGTGTTCTTGACCGATTAATCCCGGCTGTTGCCCTAAGGCAACTAATTCTCCATCCCGTAAGACTAATGAACTTTCGCAGTTCGGACAACTATAGACTTTATGAGTACTTCCGTAAGAAGTTTCTTCATCTACTAGTTCTGAATGTGCCAGGTAGAAAACAAGAGCGCGTTCGGCAAGCTCCGACATTGGTTCAGAATCAACTGCTGAACGTATCTTCAGTTTTCTATGCAACTCCGGCGATAAATACAAAGTAACCTTTTGCTTAGCTTGCATAACTCTTTAAACGGTCTTACCCGGGTATGTATCTTACGATATCGAGTCTATTTGTCGTTGTCAAGACAGCAAAACGTTTTGACGGCATGTTTGTAACATTTATTTACACTAGAATGATTGTTAGGGTTTTTGTAGATTTGTATTTAGTCATTGGTCATTGGTCATTTGTTAGATAGATAGTAGGGGCGGGTTTTGCCGATCGTCTTGACGTTCAAACAGATAATTTATCTTCTAAACCCGCTCGTACAGTAGTTAGTAGTTGGTTGTTCTCCTGGTGTCCCTGAAGCCCCTCTGCTCGTGATGCTTTCTTGTCCCCGTGTCCCCGTGTCCCCTTGTCTCCCCCTCTCCTCTGCCCCCTGCTTCCACTTCATCTCTCCATCAGATGGTTTAGAGGGGACACAAACCTGGTAGATTTAGCTATCAGCGAGTAAAAACTGGTGAAAATGAAAGTCCTGGTTATTGGTGGCGATGGTTATTGCGGTTGGGCAACCGCACTTTACCTTTCTAATCGCGGTTATGAAGTTGGTATTTTAGATAGTCTGGTGCGGCGGCACTGGGATAATGAGCTGGGTGTGCAAACTCTTACCCCGATCGCACCAATTCAGCAACGTATCCAACGTTGGAAAGATTTAACAGGTAAATCTATTGACCTGTTTGTTGGCGATATTACAAATTACGATTTTCTCCAAAAGGCGCTGCAGCAATTTGAGCCAAATGCGATCGTGCATTTTGGCGAACAACGTTCAGCTCCATTTTCGATGATTGATCGCGAACATGCCGTGCTGACGCAGGTTAATAATGTTGTCGGTACGCTCAATTTACTGTACGCGATGAAAGCTGATTTCCCAGACTGTCACTTAGTGAAGTTGGGAACAATGGGTGAATATGGCACACCCAATATAGATATAGAAGAAGGCTACATCACCATTGAACACAATGGGCGCAAAGACACTTTGCCCTACCCCAAACAACCTGGTTCAATGTATCACTTAAGCAAAGTGCATGACAGCCACAATATCCACTTTGCTTGCCGCATTTGGGGACTACGGGCAACGGATTTAAATCAAGGTGTTGTTTACGGCGTCTTAACAGAAGAAACTGGAATGGACGAACTGTTAATTAATCGCCTTGATTATGATGGTGTGTTTGGAACTGCGTTGAACCGCTTCTGTATTCAAGCTGCCATTGGACATCCCTTGACTGTTTACGGTAAAGGTGGGCAAACGCGCGGATTTTTGGATATTCGCGATACCGTGCGATGTATAGAGATAGCAATTGCTAACCCTGCTGAATCCGGTGAATTCCGCGTCTTTAACCAATTTACCGAACAATTTAGTGTCGGTGACTTGGCGCTGATGGTGAAAAAAGCCGGGAATGCGATGGGATTGAATGTAGAAATTAATAATTTGGATAATCCCAGAATCGAGAAAGAAGAACATTACTTTAACGCTAAAAACACTAAACTGCTGGATTTAGGTTTGCATCCTCATTATCTCTCTGATTCTTTGCTCGATTCTCTACTCAACTTTGCCATCAAATATCAAAATCGAGTTGACAAATATCAAATTTTGCCAAAGGTTACTTGGCATCGTAACAACAAAGGATGAATAGGCGATCGCTTATTCTCGTTTTATTTGTAGTACTGCCTGGGCTGGGAATTATTAGTATCAGCATCTACCACTTCATTCCTGAATGGGCAGTACTAAATGCTGGTAACTAAAACTAACAGCAAGCAATTTAAGAACTGCAAACCAGAATGAGGCTAGCTAAAAAAACTTACTGAAATCAAGTTAGTCGCTGGTCTAAAATTGGTCGTTATATGTTCCGATCAAATGACGACCAGCGATCGCTAGTTATCAGTTGTATAGTCTAAGTTATTAGTGATTTTGCAGCTAATAACGGCTATTCTGAAGACAGTAAAGATCATGAAGGACTAAATGACTGCACACAATAGCTCCTAGTCCAACAGAAAATTTACTCTGGAATTAATGGTGTAATTGCTCAGAAGTTGGGATTAACTAAACGCTCTGCCTGTAATCAATAGTATTTTATGAGGATTGCTCTATTTACCGAAACCTTTCTGCCCAAGGTTGACGGCATCGTCACGCGCTTGCGCCACACCGTTGAACACCTACAACGCAGGGGAGACCAAGTACTGGTAATTTGTCCTGATGGTGGTATGACTGAATATAAAGGAGCGCAAATATATGGTGTCTCTGGTTTTCCACTACCACTGTATCCAGAGTTAAAAATGGCATTACCGCGCCCTGCAATTGGTCATACTTTGGAAAAGTTTCAGCCAGATATTGTACACGTGGTAAATCCTGCTGTTCTGGGATTAGCAGGTATATTTTATAGCAAAGTTTTGGGTATTCCGCTAGTAGCGTCTTATCATACCCATCTGCCCCAATATTTACAGCATTATGGTTTGGGAATGCTAGAAGGATTGTTGTGGGAACTACTGAAATCTGCCCACAACCAAGCAGCTTTAAATCTATGTACCTCCACAGCTATGATGGAGGAATTAACAGCACATGGTATTGAACGAGTAAATTTGTGGCAGCGGGGAGTGGATACAGAAACATTTCATCCCAGTTTAGCTTGCGAGCAAATGCGATCGCGTCTGTCGCAAAATCATCCAAATAGCCCTTTGTTACTTTATGTTGGGCGTCTTTCTGCTGAAAAAGAAATTGAGCGCATTAAACCAATATTAGAAGCTATCCCTGAAGCAAGATTGGCACTTGTAGGAGATGGTCCCCATAGGGCAAACTTAGAAAAATACTTTGCCGATACAAACACTCATTTTGTTGGATATTTGGTTGGAAAAGAATTAGCTTCTGCATTTGCTAGCGCTGATGCTTTTGTCTTTCCTTCTCGTACAGAAACACTGGGATTAGTATTGCTAGAAGCAATGGCAGCTGGCTGCCCTGTAGTAGCAGCTCATTCTGGCGGGATTCCCGATATTGTTACAGATGGCGTCAATGGATACTTGTTCGATCCACAAGCTGGTGATGAGGGCGCGATCGCAGCGGCAATTCGCCTGTTAGAGGAGAAACAAGAACGAGAAATTATCCGTCAAAATGCACGCCAAGAAGCAGAACGTTGGGGGTGGGCGGCTGCTACTCGCCAATTACAAGATTATTATCAAAAGATAATTTATTCTGCGTTACCGAAAGCGGCATAATTTTCTGAAACGCCCACAGGCTGGAAGCCTGGGGCTAAACAAACAAAGACGCCGTAGGCGGCTTCCCTAAGGGTAGCTCCTCTCCGTGGGCTTGAAATCCTTATAGGCTGCGGAGGCAGCTATGGTACGTATAGCGACACCCTTCTAAGGTGTTGGATTTTGGCAAAGGTATTGTAAGCTGTTCCGCGTTTAACTTACATAAAATAGGCGGACAAGATGTCCACCCCACAAGAGTTTAGTCTCATGTCAATATGCAAACTAGATGTTTTTCAGCTTACCAGGTTGAACCTGGTAACGAGCACCAGAGCCTCTCTCAACATTTATGAAGCGAAAAAAGAGTTTGGCACAACTCCTTTGCTGTAACAGACTTTGGCTACTTTAAATATATTTTACTAACTTCAAACTTGTTTCATTCGCCTCAATTTCAAAACTTGGGCTTAAAAGTGAATCTTAGCATACACGGTAAACACATTTTCTAACTTAGACTCGTGTTTATTTGATTCCTCTAGTTTTCACCATTACTCCCAGTGTTATCATCAGGTCGGAAAGGATCTTCGCCAATTCCTAATTGCTTCTTACTCCTTTTCAAATCTTTCCAAAGAGCCTTGATTTGTTCGTAGGCCTCTTCTGGAGGAATTTTACCAGAAGTTTCTAGATTGCAAATATAGCTTACTTTTTGAGCAAACTCTTGCAAATTAGCATTGAACACTAAGTTCTCAGGTTTGACTTGACCGTAGTAACGACCTTTAGGGTAGAGAAAATTATCTTTGTTTGTCATCTTCTCACTTTGACAATGCGAGGTTTTTTATTACAAGCTTAGTTCTGATTGGAAAAGAAGTTTAGTTTCTGGAAATTTATTTTATTTACTAGACATTGTGCCTACATGTATGTGCTGTTTAGCTTCATGAGAAACACTGAAAAATATTTATTTTTTTATACCCAGTGACGTAATTTTCCTGAATTTACAAAGAATTATTTATACAAATAGAAAATATTCCAAAAGTTCCAACAGCTATCTTTAGGGATTAGGCTTGTGTTTCTGCACCCATATCTTTTGTCAAAAGTTACGGTGTCAGGGATTAGTGATAATAAATAGCGACAAAAGATAAAATGGTTAAGCTTGAACGCATAAAAGCTGCACACAGCCTAAAATTTTACCTGCCACTATGTCTGCCCACACTAAATTATACGAAGGCAAAGCCAAAATTATCTATCCTACGGATGACCCGCAAATATTTTTAGCTGTTTTCAAAGATGATGCTACAGCGTTTAATGCACAAAAACGCGGCAGTATCCAAGGAAAAGGAGCAATAAACTGTAGTATTTCTAGTAAATTATTTCAAGAATTGGAAGCACGGGGCATAAAAACCCACTTTATTGACAGTCCTGCTCCCAATCAAATGCGGATTGAGGCAGTGAAAATTTTGCCACTAGAAGTGGTTGTGAGAAATATTGCTGCCGGTAGTCTTTGTCAGCAAACGGGATTAGCTCTGGGAACTGTGTTAAAACAGCCCCTAGTGGAGTTTTATTACAAAAACGATCAATTAGGAGATCCTTTACTAACACGCGATCGCCTGTTCCTAATGGAGCTGGCTACTGTGGAACAAGTTAACAAAATTACCCATCTAGCACTGCAAATCAACGAATTTCTGAAGGAATTTTTCCAGCAGTGCGACATTACCCTTGTAGACTTCAAACTAGAATTTGGTTTGAATTCACAACAAGAACTGCTGCTGGCGGATGAAATTAGCCCGGATACCTGCCGTTTATGGGATATTGCTGCGGGAAACGATCCCAATCGCCGTGTTCTGGATAAAGATCGCTTTCGCCGTGACTTAGGGAATGTAGAAGATGCCTATCAGGAGGTGCTGCGACGAGTGTTAAAAGCAGTAGAAAGGGAATAATAAAATCGACGGAGGATTGTTGGTAGTTGGTTGGAACAAACAACTAATAATAAACAACTAACAACTGTATAGAAGTGATGAGTCGCGTCTTACCACCCATCAATCCTCAGTCGCTTGAGTAAAAGAAAAACAACAAACGTCTTTCACTTCTGCCTTCGGCATTTTGCCTGATAAAGTAGAAAAGCGAAAGTGATAATTATGTTTTTACTTTTACTTTTAACTGAAAGTTTAATTGCCTTTTGATGGTGTGTGGACGTGAAGAGGAATCAAAATAAAATGCGCTTATCTCCCGTGTTTATGACAGTGGTGGCGATCGCAGCCCCTTTAAGCGGCTCGCTGAGTGCAGAAGCACAAACCACAAATAATTCAAAAGAAACAGCAGAAGTTTTTACATCAACCGCCGATCGCGAGCAGGAAGTTGACACTTCATTCCCTGCACCTGATGCGCTAGCAGGAACTTCAGAGGCGATCGCGCCTATCTTACCAAACCCAACAACTGCACAAACTTCTCAAAATTCCCAACAGAAAACAGTTGTTACTCTAGCAGAAACTCAGGGGCAAGCTGTATTTCCAACAGCATCAGCACTGAAGACAACTCCCCAAGTATCTGTACCAAGTTTTGCAATATCAACGACTACAAAAATTTCTCAAACTTCCCAATCTAAGGCAAATACACCACCAACAAACAATCAGGAGCGTGAAGTTGGTACTGTGTTTCCAACCGCATCAGTGGTGAAGACAACTTCCCAGGCAGTAGCATCAACTTCTCAGCTACCAACCACTACACAAACTCCTAAAAACTTAAACCAAACAACTACAGCAGCTAAACTATCAACAAATCCATCAGGTGCAGCAGCACTGAAGACGTCACCAAGGAGTATAAGCACAAACTGGACAAATCAAGCTATGTTGTCAGGTGCAGCAGCACTAAAGACGACACCAAGGAGGATAGGCACAAACTGGACAAATCAAACCATTGCACAAAATCCTGCTTCTCCAGCTCCAGGCACTCAACAATCTCCTTTTCAAACTCCCGCCCCGACTCCAGAAACTCAACAATCACCTTCTCCAACTCCCGCTCCAACTCCAGGCACTCAACAATCTCCTTTTCAAACTCCCGCCCCAACTCCAGGCACTCAACAATCACCTTTTCAAACTCCCGCTCCAACTCCTAATCAGCAAAATACAACTCCTCCTGGGGCTGAACCTGGATTACCAACAACTCCAGGAAATCAACAGAATCAAGAACAAACCGAGACAGAACCCCGCGTGCTAGTGTCGGAGGTGCTGGTGAGATCTCAAACTGGGCAAGCGCTACCACCTCAACTAGAAGACGAAGTTTACCGAGCTATTCGTACCCAACCAGGACGAACAACAACGCGATCGCAACTGCAAGAGGATATTAACGCCGTCTTTTCAACTGGCTTTTTCTCTAATGTACAAGCAGTGCCAGAAGATACACCGTTGGGAGTACGGGTAAGCTTTATAGTTCAACCTAACCCTGTCTTGCGTGACGTAAATATCCAAGCCAATCCCGGTACTGGCGTTCCTTCAGTATTAGATCCCAAGGCTGTGGATGAAATCTTTCGCAATCAATACGGTCAAATTCTGAATTTACGCGATCTCCAAGAAGGCATCAAGCAGTTAACCAAGCGTTATCAAGATCAAGGCTACGTATTGGCGCAGGTAGTTGGAGCGCCGCAAGTAACGGAAAATGGGGTTGTCACTTTACAAGTAGCAGAAGGGGTTGTAGAAGATATTCGTGTCCGCTTCCGCACTAAAGAAGGGCAAGAGACAACCGAAAAGGGAGAACCAATTCGAGGAAAAACGCAACCCTATATTATAACACGAGAATTACAGTTGAAACCAGGAACGGTTTTCAACCGTAACATCGTGCAAAGAGACTTGCAGCGGGTATTTGGACTAGGTTTGTTTGAAGATGTGAATGTTTCCCTCGATCCAGGCACAGACCCCAGTAGGGTAGATGTAGTGGTGAATGTGGTTGAGCGCAACACTGGATCGATCGCAGCAGGGGCAGGTATTAGTTCTGCAAGTGGACTATTTGGTACCATTAGTTATCAAGAGCAAAACCTGAATGGCAGAAACCAAAAACTGGGAACAGAATTACAGATCGGACAGCGAGAATTTCTGTTCGATGTCCGGTTTACAGATCCTTGGATAGCAGGCGATCCATACCGAACCTCCTATACTATTAATGGTTTTCGCCGTCGCTCAATCTCGTTGATTTTTGATGGCCCGGATGAAAATATAGAAACCTACGATCCTGACGATCCGGGAGATGATGGCGATCGCCCCCGTATTTTACGTTTAGGTGGTGGTGTAACCTTTAGCCGTCCCTTGTCTAGAAATCCTTACGAACGTGCAGAATGGACAGCTTCAGCTGGTTTGCAGTATCAAAGAGTTTCTAGCCGCGATCGCGATGGCGATTTGAGAAGAAGAGGTAGGCTTGAAGACGTAACAGTGCCGTGTGAGCAAGATCCAAGCAATTGTCTTGATTTAACTCAATCTGGAGAAGGACAAGATGATTTGTTGCTGGTACAACTCGGAGCAGTACGCGATCGCCGCAATAATCCACTGCAACCAACAAGTGGCTCTTTCTTCCGTCTAGGAGTAGATCAATCTGTACCAGTAGGGCTGGGCAGTATTTTTATGACTAGATTGCGAGGCAGCTACAGTCAATATTTCCCCGTCAGATTTTTGAATTTCGCCAAAGGGCCGCAAACTATCGCTTTTAATCTTCAAGGAGGAACTGTACTTGGTGACTTGCCTCCTTACGAAGCATTTACTTTGGGTGGTAGTAACTCTGTCCGGGGTTATGAAGAAGGTGCATTAGGCAGTTCTCGTAGCTTCGCGCAAGCCTCCGTTGAGTATCGTTTCCCAGTGTTCTCCGTAGTCAGTGGCGCACTATTTTTTGATGTTGGCACAGACTTCGGCTCGGAGACTAGAGCGGGTGAGTTGCTAGATAAAAACGGTACTGGCTATGGCTACGGTATTGGCGTGAGGGTACAGTCTCCACTAGGGCCAATTCGTGTTGACTACGGTATTAACGATGAAGGAGATAGCCGCATCAATTTTGGTATTGGTGAAAGATTTTAATTGGTCATTTATCATCGGTCATTTGTCATTAGCATAAGACAAATGACTAATGATACAAGATACATGGCAATATGCAACAACATACATTAGCAGCTGAAATCATCCATATAGGAGTGGGACTGCATAGTGGTATCAGTACCCAAGTGCAAGTACTACCAGCAGAGCCAGGCAGCGGACGATACTTTGTCAGGGTAGATTTACCGGATACTCCGATCATTCCAGCACAAGTAGCAGCGGTAAGTCAGACGGTTCTTTCTACTCAGCTAGGTAAAGGCGAGGCAAGTGTTCGGACTGTAGAACATTTATTGGCAAGTTTAGCTGGTATGAGTGTGGATAATGCTCGGATCGAAATTAATGGCCCGGAAGTACCGCTTTTAGACGGTTCGGCAAAGATATGGGCAGAAAGTATCGCTCAGGTAGGCTTAGTTTCACAATCTACCGTAGAGCAAGAGAGCTACCTACCCATAAACGAGCCAATTTGGGTACGTGAGAATGATGCTTTCGTGTGTGCTTTGCCTGCATCAGCACCCCGCTTTACCTATGGCATTGACTTCGATCTGCCTGCTATTGGCAATCAATGGTATAGTTGGTCACCAACTTCTGATTCTGCCAATCATGCTAGTTTTGCCGTTGAAATTGCCCCTGCCCGCACATTTGGTTTACTGCATCAAATAGAATATCTACAAAAATCCGGGTTAATCAAAGGTGGAAGCTTGGAAAATGCTCTAGTTTGCGGGCCGCAAGGCTGGCTCAATCCACCATTAAGATTTGCAAATGAACCAGTGCGTCATAAAATTTTGGATTTAGTAGGAGATTTGAGCTTATTAGGAAAAATACCCTGCGCTCATTACTTGGCATATAAAGCTAGCCACAATTTACATATTCAACTAGCGCAGAAAATTTGGGATCTGCGACAAGGGACTAGTTAGTGGTTCGCGGTTAATGGTACTTTTTGATCACTGACAATCAATAACTTACTAAGCATTACGTTCAAAGAGTTACCTGCAAACCAAATCAACACTGAAATTAAATATACAGTCAATGTCAACTGTCACTGAAGTAAACACAACCAATCTGCCTACACCAGCACCTACTCAGGAGCAGTCAGATCATTCCGCTACTAGCAAATCGGAAACAAAAACCATTCTGTCAGCAGAAGAAATTCAGAAAATTCTACCGCACCGCTACCCCTTTGCACTGGTAGATAGAATCATTGATTATACACCTGGGAAGCGAGCTGTAGGAATTAAAAACGTCACGGTTAACGAACCTCATTTTCAAGGTCATTTTCCAGGGCGTCCAATTATGCCAGGTGTATTGATTGTAGAAGCAATGGCACAAGTTGGCGGTGTCGTAATGACACAAGTGCCAGAATTAGAGGGTGGGCTTTTTCTCTTTGCTGGTATAGACAAAGTCCGCTTTCGCCGCCAGGTTGTTCCCGGAGACCAACTTGTAATGACCGTGGAACTGTTGTGGGTGAAACAACGTCGTTTCGGAAAGATGCAAGCTAAGGCCGAAGTAGACGGTCAGCTCGCTGCCGAAGGCGAACTGATGTTTTCTCTTGTGAGCTAAAAATCTTTTCTTGTAGTAGAGGCACAACCGTGAAGTGCCTTTACTGACTACTTAACAAGGCCTCAGTAAGAGCAAAAAGCCATAACAAGTATGGTATAATCTGTTAATTTTCGCCGCCCTCACACTTAATGTTGCTACCCGACGCTTACCCTAACGGGAAGTCGTATTACGGGTGTCTACGGCTACTAAATTTTGAAAATACTTTGCACTCTTAATCTTCTGGAGATGCACCCTTGAAGACGCTTATTCATCCAACTGCTGTAATTCATCCTAATGCGGAACTCCACCCTACAGTGCAAGTCGGTGCCTATGCTGTGATTGGAGGGCATGTAAAAGTCGGTTCCGAAACCACAATTGGTGCTCATGCAGTGCTAGAGGGGCCTCTAGAAATAGGGGCGCGAAATCAAATCTTTCCAGGTGCCGTGATTGGCATGGAACCTCAAGATTTGAAGTACAATGGCGAATTTAGCTGGGTTAAGATTGGCGATGATAACCGGATTAGGGAATACGTCACAATTAATCGAGCTACCGGCACAGGCGAAGAAACGAGAATTGGTAATGGTAACCTGTTAATGGCTTATGCTCATGTGGGGCATAACTGCATCATAGAAGACTCTGTAGTAATTGCTAACTCGGTCGCCCTTGCTGGTCATGTTCACATAGAATCTCGTGCTAGGTTAAGTGGAGTTTTGGGCGTTCATCAATTCGTGCATATTGGCAGACACGCAATGGTAGGAGGTATGGCACGTATTGACCGCGATGTGCCACCTTTTATGACTGTAGAAGGAAATCCGGCGCGAGTGCGAACACTTAATCTTGTGGGACTCAAACGTGCTGGTTTTTCCACTGCTGATTTACAAGACCTCAAGAAAGCCTTTCGCTTTCTCTATCGTTCTGAACTCACTTTTAAAGATGCTTTGGAAGAACTGGAACTCCTGGGAGATGGAGAACATTTGCAACACTTGCGTCGCTTTCTCCTACTTTCTCAAATGCCGGGCAGACGCGGCTTGATTCCCGGAAAAGGGAAAGCAGCCAACAGCAGTGATGAGTCTTAAGAATAAGGGACCAGAAATTAGGGGCTAGAGGCTAGAGGCTAGAGGCTAGAGGCTAGAAATATTGAATTTTGAATAAATCTGAAATCCTTATAATTCCTAATCCCTAGTCCCTAATCCCTAGTCCCTAGTCCCTAATCCCTAGTCCCTAGTCCCTAGTCCCTAGTCCCTAGTCCCTAATCCCTAATCCCTATTTTTAAATGCGAATATTTATCAGTACTGGTGAAGTATCCGGCGATTTACAGGGATCGCTATTGGTTACCGCGCTGCAACGACAAGCGCTTGCCGCTGGGTTGGAAATAGAAATTGTCGCGCTGGGTGGGGATAAAATGGCAGCAGCAGGAGCTAATTTACTGGCAAATACTAGTGGAATTGGCTCTTTTGGTCTTTTGGAAGCTCTACCTTTTGTGTTGCCAACTCTGCAAATTCAGCGGCGAGCGATCGCCTATCTCAAACAAAATCCACCAGATTTGGTGGTGTTAATTGACTACATGGGGCCAAATTTAGGTATAGGCAATTCCATTCGCCGCTATTTCCCAAAAATACCGATTGTATATTATATTGCTCCACAAGTGTGGGTTTCTTCTATCAATCTTGGGAATACATCTCGAATTGCTAATGTTAGCGATAAGCTCTTAGCTATTTTCCCTGAAGAAACTCGTTACTTTAAAGAAAGGGGTGTGAATGTTACTTGGGTAGGGCATCCACTGGTAGATAGAATGGAAAATTTTCCCAGTCGAGATGCGGCGCGTGCCAAGTTGGGAATTGAAGATGATGCGATCGCTGTAGCGCTTTTGCCTGCCTCTCGTCACCAAGAACTCAAGTACCTCTTACCAGTGATGTTTGAAGCGGCACAAGAAATTCAAGCCAAACTGCCTCTAGTGCATTTCTGGATTCCGCTATCTCTGGAAATATACCGTGAGAAAATAGAAAAAGAGATACAACGGTACTGCTTACGAGCTACTGTAGTTTCTAGCCAGCAACAAGAGGTACTTGCCGCGGCAGATTTGGCAATTACTAAGTGCGGTACTGTAAATTTAGAGCTTGCCCTGTTGAATGTGCCGCAGGTAGTACTTTACCGTCTCAATCCCTTCACTTACTGGGTAGGTAGGAAAATCCTTAAAATTTCTTTCCCCTTTGCTTCACCAGTAAACTTGATGGTGATGAAACAAATCGTGCCGGAATTTATTCAAGAACAAGCGACTAAAGAGAATATAGTTCAAACAGCAGTGGAATTTTTGCTGAACAAAGAACGCAAACAGGAAATTCAGGGAGATTACCAACAAATGCAGCAATGTATAGGAGAACTAGGAGTATGCGATCGCGCTGCTCAAGAAATTTTGCAAATGCTTCCCAATTTTTAGATTGTATTTAGATTGTAGATTTGAAATTTTAGATTAAGCTTAAAGTCAATAATTAAAAACCAAGGCGCTATTTGCAGCGTCTATTTGCGTTTTTTAGAGAATAATCCACCATTGGTAGAGTTAAAATCGGCAATCCAAAGTCTAAAAGTACGGCGTCCAGTAGCAGTGGATTTATTTGCTGGCGCTGGTGGATTTTCTTTGGGTATTGAACAAGCCGGGTTTGATGTCTTAGTAGCGGTAGAATATGACCCTATTCATGCTTGTACCTACTCTTTCAACTTTCCCCTCACTCAGGTATTGTGTGCGGATATCTCAAATGTAACAGGTGAGATAATTCAACGGGCAGCTGGCCGCAGTTGGTTTGCTCACCGGGAAAAGGAGGCGGGGACAGAGGACTGGGGGACAAGGAGACAAGGGGAGGACACTTGCGTGCGGAGGTTCCCTCCGTTGAGCAAAGTGTCCGTCGACAAGGAGACAAGGAGACACGGTGACAAGGGGAGTTTAAATGAAAGTTTCTCCGCATCGGAAAGTTGGGATGGTCAAATAGATTTAGTATTTGGCGGGCCTCCTTGTCAAGGTTTCTCAATCATGGGTAAGAGAAACTTAGATGACGATCGCAATAATTTGATTTTTCACTTTTACCGTTTGGTAATAGAGTTGCATCCCCGTTACTTTGTGATGGAAAATGTGCCGGGAATGACAGCAGGAGAGCATAAAAATTTGCTGTCACAACTGATTGGTAAGTTTGAAGCAGCAGGGTACCACGTACAAAAAGAAATTTTGAATGCGGCAAATTTTGGTGTGCCTCAAAAGCGGCGACGATTATTTCTAGTTGGGAGTAGGGTTTCTCATTCCCACTCCCTAATACCTAGTACCCAATACCCAGCCCCTACTGTCAGGGATGCAATAGCTGACTTGCCGGATATAGACGATTTCCCAGACTTAAAAACTAGCGATGAAGTATTACTTTCGCGATCGCAGTTACTAAGTCTGAATGAAAAATCCAGTCCTTATGTGCAAATGTTACGCTTTCACCCCAATATTGGGGACTCGATACTAGGGACTCAGTACTTGGACACTAATCCCCAATCACCCATACAGAATTTTTCTTACCCCCGTTTGTGGAACCCTCAATTGCTAACTAGTTCGATGCAAACTCAGCATCTAGACAGTTCTAAAATCCGCTTTGCAAAAACCCTGCCTGGAGAATTAGAAGCAATTAGCCGCCTACGACGGCTGGATATTAATGGTTTATGCCATACTTTACGTGCTGGTACGGACTACAGCCGTGGTAGCCATACATCTCCCCGTCCAATTCATCCGGTGTTAGCACGGGTAATCTCTGTTCGAGAAGCGGCACGATTGCATTCCTTCCCGGATTGGTTCAGATTTCACCAAACTAAGTGGCATGGTTTCCGACAAGTAGGAAATGCAGTGCCACCATTATTAGCACAAGCCATAGGGGAAAAATTGATTACAGCTTTGGAAATTGTGCCTTTTGCCCCACAAAAATTTCTGGAATTGGGGAATACTCAGTTATTACGATTAACATTTTCTGGTGCCAGGAATTATTGGGAAGTAGAAAAATAACAATAAAAAGCCAGTGGTTTCCCTCAGCCACTGGCGAAAGATAGTATCAAGATGTGTAAAACTAAGAATTCCAGAAAATCAAATATTTGTAAAGTTATATACAACTTTCATGCAACACTGGGCAGTTTATTGTTGGCTTGATCACTCCTGCCATAAGTCAAAAATTCTATTGGAAGATTGGTACTCCTGCTCAAATTGATCTAAAAGCCTAGCATGGTCGAGAGCAAATCCAACTTGCATGGCAATCTGGGCAAATAAATCTATCTCGGACTGCTGCCAATCACGCGCCCTAGAACACTGATGGGCAATTAACAAACCGAATAGCTGCTCGTCTTTAAGAATCGGTGCGACTAAATTTGCTTTGACAGCAAAGGATTCGAGTTGATTAATGTGACAATCTGTTAACTCGGCTTCGTAGATATTATTTGTAGCTTGAACTCGACCAGCTTGATATTTTTCGACATAGCCTTGAGCAAAGCACGGATCTTTGATTTCGGCTCGCAATACTTTGGGGAAACCTGGAACTACTGATTCTGCAATGACTGTGCCGTACCAGTTAGCATCAAAGCCATAGACAATAACTCGGTCAGTACTGAGTGCTTTACGAACTTCTTCAACAGTATTTTTGAGGACATCTTCTTCGTTGAGCGATGCCCGAATCCGACGGGTTGTGTCTATAAATACTTGGGCTATATTGATTTTTGTATCTGCCTGCTCTATGAGCCTGGCGTAATCGAGAGCAAATCCGACTTGCATGGCGATCTGAGCAAACAAATTAATCTCAGACTGCTGCCAAAAACGTGTTCTGGAGCACTGATGGGCAATCAATAAACCGAATAGTTGCTTACCTTTAAGAATTGGTGCCACAAGACTTGACTTGACACCAAATTGCTCTAGTAACTGAATATGATAGTCTGTAAGGTCGGCTTGATAAATATCGTCGATCGCGCGGATGCAACTATTACGGTATTGTTCGATATACCCTGCTTCAAAACCTGGATTTGAGACTGTAACTGACAAAATTTTTGGTAAGCCGGGTGTCACTGATTCTTGGATAAAGGTTCCATTCCAGTTAGCATTAAACCGAAATATAGCCACACGATCCAGATTTAAAGCTTCGCGAACTTCTTCAACAGTAATTCTGAAGATATTTTCTTCATTGAACGATTCCCGAATGTAGCGACTAATTTTGATTAACAATTGAGAGTACTCTGCTTCAGCTTTTTGTTCCCATAGCAAACCTGAAAGCAGTTCTTTGATTAAATTGATGTTTGTTTCTAAGATTAATAATTCATCTTTACTGGCAATGAGACTATGATTTTCCTCGCTCTCCGGACGTAGTCTATTTATGATAGTAGTGGAGATTGCAGCTGCGTTCTGAATTGGACGAATAGCACGATTAGCGATCAAAGCAGCGATCGCTCCTCCTAAAACAGCTGTAATTCCTGCTCCAGTTAACAAGAGTGATAATTGTCTGTGAATGGCTAGTTCGGTTGCTGCTGAACCTTGTGCACTCTCTTGTTTAAGCTGAGGAATTTGCTTTGTAATTAACTGGGTGCCGTGATAGTGGATGGCTGTTCCAACTGCTAAAACAGGTAATACGCTGAGAGCGATCGCCCAAACTATAGCTTTAGCCTTGAGCCTCCATGCCTGCTGTTCCAGCTTTTGTGGTTGAGGAGACTCTGGAAGCCAGATTTCTGTCTGCTCCGAAGTGTATATATCTAGATTCTCTATATCTTGATAATAGCTCTGTTGCTGATTTATGTTTTGTTTGGCTTGCTTTTGAGAATAAGAATCACTCATAAAATAAATTTGGTTGCGCTGCAAGAAATTATTGAGGAAAAATATCCGTTGCTCTTTCAATATCAACTTCTCAACTGGTTAAGCAATGAGTGCAATTACAAAAATCCTTAAGGTGATAAGATGAATTGAGTTTTGTTTATGCAGCTACGCTACACAATAAAATCATGCATTTCATTTAAGCTGGATTCATTGAGATTGACCTTCACGCATCATATCCATTATTTGATTGCTAAATAACCGCTTTTATTGCTGTGGGAAACAAGTTGCATTGTATTTCGACTGACTAGTTGCTTGATAAATTGATAATTTTGTTAGAATATAACTATTTAAGTTACTGAATTTTTCAAATTTAGTTGACAAATTCAGACATAGTGCTGTTTTTAATTTATTTGAGTGCCTATTTGGGGTTTATCCACAGTGTTTTTCAATTTACTAAGGTTTTACTTTTAAATCTTTTATTATTCAGTTTATCACCAAAACACCACTGGGTGTCCAAAATAGCATGATAGGGATTACATAATATTTTCAGTATTATGAGCTTAATACCATGCCAAGCCGATCGTAATTTCAGGGCTATTTAAGCGGTATTTTAGAGGAGTTTTATAATGCTTGAGGCAGCGGAAAAGCAAATATACAAACGGCAATTACTTACCGATTTTAATTCTAGAACTAATTACGACCAAGGTAAATTTTACACACCTGTAGCGAAGAAATTACTTTCACTTGTCAAACTGGGCAAAGGTCAGAAAATACTGGATGTTGCAACAGGTACAGGTATAGTTGCGCTGGATGCAGTCACAATAGTTGGTTCTTCTGGTAAAGTTATTGGTGTTGATATCTCCACAGGAATGCTCAATAATGCTAAACAAAAACTTGTAATGTCTGGATTGCAGAATGTTGAATTTATCGAAGCAGATGCAGATGATTTAAACTTTAGCGACAACTATTTTGATGCTATTTTATGCTCTTTAGCCATCTGTTATTTAACTAATATTCCTAATGTTTTATATCAGTGGTATAACTTGTTGAAATCAAATGGAATAGTAGGTTTTAATGCTTGGTCAGAAAATGCATTTCCTCCATCGAGGATATTTCGAGAAGTTGCTGCAAGGTATGGCATTAAAATTCCTAATCCTAATGAACCACTAGGTAAACTTGAAAAATGCCATCAGTTTTTACAAGAGGCAGGTTTTCAAGATATTAATGTACAAACTGAGCAGTTCGGTTGGTACTTTATACCTGATACTCATACTGCTGAAGAGTTATGGGTAATTAACTCCAAAAATGTTTTTGGTTATCAAGTATTTCAGCTTTCACCTAATCAATTAGAAAAATGCAAGGCTGAGTACGTAGCAGAAATTCAGGCATTACCGACTACGACACAAGGAGCTTGGTGTGATGCGCCTATTTTTTTTGTTACAGCTAGTAAACCTATCTCAACATCCTAATTTTCTGATTAAATCCGCTCCTAAATGTCAAGAATAATCATACTCATCCAACCGTCTTGTGTTTTTTCTAATTGAAAAAGATGTAAAGTCACAGCTTTGACATCTACTCGTTGATGATGGCGATCGCTGTCTAGTTTTTCTCCTTGAAGTACAGCAGTAAGATAGTGATTGCTATCTTTGTCATCAAATTGAATTTCTTTTGTTCGCAACAATATTTGTTCGCTGTCTTTATAATAAATAAGTTCTTGAAGAAAATTGAAGAGTAATAAATCTAATGCGTCATTTTCTAAGCTAATATTTCGCGTTTCTTTGGGTTCTATCGCGTCTAAATTCTCAATCATAGTATTGATTGTGGCATCACCAGCTGCCTTAAATAGCTCTGCTAAGTCCTTTCCGGTAGCTCGAAAGGCAATATCAGCAGTGGCAATATCTTCAAGAAATTCGTAGGGCATAATAAATCAGTTAAAATTTAAAATTCAAGAGTCAAAAGTTATAAGTTTAGCAAATATCTAATAAATTATTGTTCACATAATTTTAATTTGTTAATAATTTCTACTTTAATTTCACTCAAATTTTTACCAATAAAAACTAGTTCTGTTGCCTCTTGTACAAATGGCTCTAAGTCCCAACGCCCAGATACAAAATTAAACAAATAAATACCTTCAGGAAAACGAACAAATCCTTTGGCTCGATAGATATCTGTTTGCAAACTATTTACAAATTCTTCAAAACATTGGCGATTAAAAGTAGCAGGTGATTTATAGCTAAACGATTCAAACTCTGGCTGATGAATATGTTGTGGTGGTGCTTGTACTCGCTCTCTACCTATGCCAAACAATAGCTCTGGATCTACCTGTCCTCTTACGGCATAAACAATCGAAGCAATTTCATTAATGGCAAGTAGTTTTTTTTCGATAGCTAGCAACTCGCTTTTAGAAACCAAATCAGTTTTATTCAAAAGAATAATGTCTGCAGCTTCAATTTGTAATCGAGTTGTGTGTCCTAAAGACGGATATTTTACCATTGCATCCGCATCGATGACTGTAATTACCCCATCTAGCCTTACTTTAGTTAAACTCTCTTGAATATCAAAAACTAAAGCATCTGGTTCTGCAACTCCAGTTGTTTCTACCACAATCCTGTCTGGATCGACGGTATCAATGATTTCATTAACAGCGGCTTCAAATTCCCCCAGTAAAGAACAGCAAACACAACCACCGCCTAAATCTGCCATTTGGACATTTTTACCTTGAATGATTTTGGCATCAATAGCAATTTCACCAAATTCGTTCATTAAAATGGCAATTTTTTTGGGGAATTTTTCGAGAATATGACGCAATAATGTTGTTTTACCGCTTCCCAACGGCCCGGTAATTACTGTTAATGGTGTGCGTATTTTCATACTGAAAGAGGATGTGGATGTAGGGAAAAAACCTTTTTCATAGCTTCTGGTGTAAGCATTTCAGCAAGGATTACTTATCCTTTGATATTTCCAATCGGTGTCAACTTTACTACCCGTTTGCTAATTCCTGCTAACTCAGCAGCTTCGATGACATCATCGATATTTTTGTAAGCACCACCAGCCTCTTCTGCCAACCCTGAGTAAGAGGTACTGCGAACGTAAATACCCCGGCTTTCCATTTCTTTTTGGAGTTTATCGCCACGATAAATTTTTCGTGCTTTTGCCCTACTCATTGTACGTCCGCTACCATGAGCGGTGCTGAAAAAAGTTTGCTCACCACTGTTGACACCCACTAATAAATAAGAGCCAGTTTCCATACTGCCGCCAATAATTATCGGCTGCCCAATATTCTTATACTGTTTGGGCAAATCTTCCATACCAGGGGCGAAAGCGCGAGTAGCACCTTTACGATGAACAAGGAGCGATCGCTCTTTACCATCAACAATGTGACGCTCTAATTTAGCAGTGTTATGGGCTACATCATAGACCATATGCATATCTAAATCTTCTGGCGACTTTTTGAGAATCTCTGAAAATACTTCTCGGATGCGATGCAGAATTACTTGACGATTAGCAAACGACATATTAATGCCGCATTTCATGGCAGCAAAATAGGCTTGCCCTTCAGGAGAGTGGAAAGGTGCACAGGCTAGTTCTCGATCCAGGATTTTAATGCCGTACTTACTTTCCATTACCTTTAGAAAAATTTGCAGGTAATCAGTAGCTACTTGATGCCCAAAACCTCTACTACCACAGTGGAACATCACAACGACTTGATTGGGGATAGTAATTCCTAAACTTTTGGCTAATTCCCGATCAAAAATATTTTCCGGGCGAGCAATTTGAATTTCTAGATAATGGTTGCCAGATCCTAGAGTACCGATTTGATTGACACCTCGATCAATTGCCTTTTCACTGATTTTTGCAGAGTCAGCACCTGCAATACACCCATTTTCTTCGATCAACTGCAAGTCTTCTTCCCAACCGTAGCCATTGCGAATACACCATTGTGCACCTTCTTCTACCACTTTGCGAAACTCATGGCGTGAAAGTTTTACAAAGCCGGTGCTTCCTACTCCAGCAGGAACCCTTTCGTAGAGTCTATCTACCAACTTTTTTATGTGGGGCTTTACTTCATCGTAAGTCAGATTGGTGACTACCAAGCGCATACCGCAATTAATATCAAAACCGATACCGCCAGGAGAAATTACGCCTCCTTGCTCTACATCCATCGCTGCCACACCACCAATAGGAAAACCATAACCAAAGTGTCCATCTGGCATACACAAAGCATACTTAGTTATCCCCGGCAGTGTAGCTACATTTGTCACTTGATCGTATACTGCTTCGTCTAATTCCTGAATAATCTTTTCTGTTCCGTAGATACGAGCAGGAACGCGCATTCCCTGTTTGTAGGAAACTGGAATTTCCCAGATAGTATCAGAAATTCTTTGTAAAATTTCTATCATTGCCATATATCCTACTCCCGCACTGCATTGGGTGTTTGCTGTCTGCAAAAAATTTCTGCCACAAAATCCAATTGGTTCGTGGCGGGAGTTTCAAAATGTTCTTAGAAACTGGTGATTTAAAGATAAATTTTCTACTGGGTTAAAACCTCTGTCTAAAGAAATGCCCTAGTAATGATAAATACTTTACTTAGTTTGCATTTGCCTGCCAATCTCGATTGAGGCGACTGAGGAAAAGACGCAGGCGATCGCTTTGAGGATTTGTCAGAACTTCATGAGCGGAGCCTTGTTCTGCCACTACACCTTTATCCATAAATATCACCTGATTGGCAACTTCACGAGCAAATTGCATTTCATGGGTGACAACTACCATTGTCATGCCCTCTGCTGCTAACTGCTGCATAACTTGCAAAACCTCGCCTACCAATTCCGGATCTAGGGCGCTAGTTGGTTCATCGAAGAGCATGATTTGGGGATTCATGCATAAACTACGAGCGATCGCTACCCGTTGTTTTTGTCCGCCAGAAAGCTGCTCTGGATAGGCTGATGCTTTGTCAAAAAGCCCCACTTTTTCGAGATAAAGCCCTGCTAATTGGGCGCTTTCTTTACGGGTTTTCCCTAGCACTTTGCAGGGAGCTAGTATTAAATTTTCTAGAACAGTCAAATGAGGAAACAAGTTAAATTGCTGGAAAACCATGCCCACTTGTGTCCGCAGTTGTCGCAGTTGCCTGTGGTTGAAATGAGGATGGGATAAATCGATACCATTGACTACTAAATGCCCGCCATCAATAGTTTCCAAACGATTCAGGCAGCGCAACAGAGTACTTTTACCACAACCAGAGGGGCCAATGATTGCCACTACTTCTGTGCGATAGATTTTGCCGCTGATACCTTTAAGAACCTTGAGCGAACTAAAGTTTTTTTCGATGTTTTCAAATGCGATCGCGGGAGTGGAGTTGTTCATAACCAATTTCAGCTGCATTACAGTTGATTGTAATCTGGCTGCCATCAGGACGGTTGGTGCTAAAGTTGACTTGATTTCCAAACCGCTTCAGATGAGGAAGTATGGCTAGGTTGGGTATTGTACGCTGGTTGCGCTTGAGTTTAGTTATTGGGTTGAGTTGTTTGCTGCTTGGTGGTTGCAGTTTCAATTCGAGTGTCAATGGCGCGGGTAAAATTTTGAGGGTGGCGACAGAACCTGCATTTCCCCCAATGGAGTTCCAAGGGCAGGGGGGTGAGTTGCAGGGTTTTGATATTGATTTGATGAAAGCGATCGCCAACGAGGGTGATTTTAAAGTCGAGTTTCAAAGTTTGCCTTTTGATGGCATTATTCCGGCTTTGCAAGCAAAAACAGTGGATGCAGCAATCAGTTCCATCACTATTACAGAAGAACGTGCAAAAACTATTTCTTTTTCGCGTCCTTACTTTAAAGCAGGTTTAGCAATAGCTGTCCGTGCAAATAATCAAGATATTACTAATTTTGATAGTCTCAAAAATAAAAAGATTGCCGTACAAATTGGTACTACTGGTGCAGATAAATCTAAGAGCATTTCTGGCGCACAAATTCGCAGCTTTGATTCTGCGCCTTTAGCACTTCAAGAGTTACTCAACGGCAATGTAGATGCGGTAATCAACGATGCTCCAGTAACTTTGTACGCAATTAATACTGGTAATCTCCAGGGAATTAAAGTTGTACAACAACTACTAACTGAAGAGTATTACGGCATTGCTACATCGAAAAATTCGCCAAATTTAATATCAATCAACCAAGGTTTGACAGGAGTGCTAAAAGATGGCACCTATGCCAAAATTTATCAAAAATGGTTCAAAACTACGCCACCCAAATTACCAGAAAAATTACCCTTTACAACTGCAACTCCTACTGGAGCATCTACATTTATCACTTCCATTAATTTGATTTTCCAGTCTATTCCAATTTTGTTGCAGGGAGCATTAGTAACACTGCAAATAACCATAGTCTCTGTAGTTTTTGGTTTAATCGGTGGTTCCCTAATTGGGATTTTACGCCTTTCCAATCTCAAACCTGTACGTTGGCTAGCAAGAGCATATGTAGATTTTTTCAGAGGAACGCCCTTGCTGGTACAAATTTTTATGATTTATTTTGGTATACCCGCCATCATCCAAGAGTTAGGTTTAACATTTACCTTTAATCGTTTTGCAGCAGCAGTAATAGCATTAAGTTTGAATAGCGCCGCTTACATTGCAGAAATAGTCCGCGCTGGTATTCAATCTATAGAAACAGGACAAGCAGAGGCTGCACAATCATTAGGTTTAGATTCTGTGCAAACAATGCGCTATGTGATTTTTCCCCAAGCTTTTCGGCGGATGATACCGCCATTAGGTAATGAGTTTATTAGTTTGCTCAAAGATACTAGCTTAGTTGCAGTTATTGGTTTTGAAGAATTGTTCCGTAAAGGACAATTAATTGTGTCAGAAAATTATCGCGCCTTTGAAATTTATGCTGCTGTGGCTGTAGTTTACTTATGCTTGACACTACTTTCTTCACAAGCTTTTAGTAAGTTAGAAGTGTGGATGAATCCGGTGAGGCGATCGCGCAAAGTTAAATAGTAAAAAAACGAACCACAAAGAACACAAAGGACACAAAGAAATAAGAGTTTGAGGGAGTTTTTACGTAAGTCCTGATTCTGCCTCTTTTTCTTACCTTTGTGTTCTCTGCGTCTTTACGGTTTATTACTTTATCTATCAACGCAATTTATGTTTTAACAATTAGCTTCTTTAACGTACCTAACCACCAAAGGTGCTAATTCACTTTCAAGTTCAGTGATAATAGCCCGATCGCATTTTGACCAAATTCGCTTTTGACCGAAGACAGCTGGTTGTAAAATACCCCACAGTTGCCCGTCTTGACACAAATGAGCGTGAATTAGCGCCCGATGTCCAAATTGCTTGCGCTCAAATTCTTTATTCACTACCTCTGGACTTGCGGTTTCTACATCTTCAACATAAATTGAAGGATCGGTTCTAATTGCAGCAGCAAACATCGGATCTTCTTTTAGTAACGAGTCTGGTTCTAATTTCCACTCAGAGTCTATAACCTCTGGAATCTCCAGACTTCGCCGCCAGCAATAGGGAACCTTGCCCAGCTTAGTTTGAGGATTTCGCATATAAAGAAAACAGCGATCGCACTGCAATATTTCCCCCAGTATCGGAAGTAAGGCAGAAAAGACAGAATTCGGTTCAGTGTGGGTGTCGAGAATATTTCTAATTGCTTTTGGTAAAGTTAGATCGGTCATTGCAAGACTTGTGATTTTTTGAGTATTTTCTCAACCACCTGCAATTAAAAACATCGTCCCAGCGACAGTGATTAGGGGCTAGGAAGAGGAGGGGGAGACAAGGGGACAAGGAGACAAGGAGCACCAAGAGCAAGAATGTGAATCACAATTATCCGCATCTCCTGTCCCCTGTTCCCTATAACCTGTAACCTGTACCCTATCACCTGTCCCCAATACCTACTTAGCAGCTAGTATTGTAGTGCTAAAAACAAACAGGAGCGAGTTGCATGAGTCGTCGTTTGTTAGTAACCGGTGGTGCGGGTTTTATTGGCTCAAATTTTGTTCATCATTGGTGTCAGCATTATCCTAATGATCGAGTGGTGGTATTGGATGCTTTAACTTATGCAGGAAATCGGGCAAATTTGGCAGGGCTGGAAGAGCGAGAAAATTTTCGCTTTGTGCAGGGAGATATATGCGATCGCTCGTTGGTGGATCGGCTACTCCAAACCGAAAATATTGATACGATCACCCATTTTGCTGCTGAATCTCATGTAGATAGATCTATATTGGGGCCTGGTGCTTTTGTACAAACCAATGTAGTGGGTACATACACCCTACTCGAAGCTTTTCGCCAACACTGGCAAGCAAATTCGCAACCTGCTAATTACCGTTTTCTGCACGTTTCCACTGATGAAGTTTACGGCAGTCTTGGTGCTGACGATCCTGCTTTTAGCGAAACTACTCCCTATGCTCCCAATAGTCCTTATTCAGCCTCGAAAGCTGGCAGCGATCACTTAGTTCGTGCCTACTACCATACCTACGAGCTACCAACCATTATTACAAATTGCTCTAATAATTACGGCCCCTATCAGTTTCCTGAAAAACTCATTCCTCTGATGTGTATTAACACTTTAATGGGTAAACCATTACCAGTATATGGCGATGGCAAAAATGTTCGCGATTGGCTTTATGTGGGCGATCATTGTAGTGCTTTAGATGTAGTGATTAATCGCGGGGCACCCGGAGAAACCTATAATATCGGCGGTAACAATGAGGTGGAAAATATTAACCTAGTGCAGATGTTATGTGAGTTAATGGATGAATTAGCACCAGAGTTACCTGTACATCCTGCCCAGAATTTGATTACTTTTGTTAAGGATAGACCAGGGCACGATCGCAGATACGCAATTAATGCTACTAAAATTAAAACTCAGCTTGGCTGGACACCTTCTGTTACGGTTGCAGAAGGTTTACGATTGACTGTGAAATGGTATCTTACCCACCACGATTGGTGGCAACCTCTACTGTCAGAGGAATATCAAGCTTATTACCAGAAAAATTATGTTTTCTCTGCTAGTTAAAAATTTTAATGTTGCATGAAAGTTGCATATGACTTTACGAAGTAAGAATTTACTGACATCATCAGTTTCGAGATTTTTGTTGTCATAGAATTCAACCATTTAAATCTAAGAGATACCAGTGGTGTTAAAATCACTGGTTTTTTATTATTAAGATCCCCGACTTCTTAGAGAAGTCGGGGATCTAGGGATCTATGTTTTTAGTTTATTTATTTTGACTTACTGATATCTGTGATGAAACCAAATACTATTGATTAGGAAATCCAGAATTATAGTTACTTTTCATCGTGTTGTTTGGAGTAACCACATCTTGATTTAACGTTTGGAGATTGTTCGGTATAACGCTGGATGATGACTGATTACTATTTAAATTAACAGAGTGATTGGGAAATTGATTTTGAATATTAGTAAAGCGGGAATCTAAATTACTATTAGGGACGGAAATAGAATTTTGTAGCTGATTTGTTACTGTTACCGCATTATAATTACTGCCATGAATCACAGGAGTTCCTACTTGTGTCGTTAACCCCATATTTGGTAAGAAAGTTTGACTGGGGGTAGGCAGCGATCGCTCAAAGGAATTCATCTGAGTTAAACTTGTGCTATTGCCAGTTGGTAAATTCTGGTTTGTCGATTGGTTGAGTGCTGTTTGTAAAGCGCTAACTGGAGAAGTACCTTGACTGGGAGTAGAAATTTCTCCCGCTCCTATTGGAGTTGGCACCATCCCATTTACTCCTGAGATTTGGCGATCGCTTGGAAAACTCTTTAACTGCAATAAATTTTCGGCTTGTACCACAAATGGATTTTCTAGTATTGGAACGTGGGCAGGATTAGCTAGCTTTAAGCCTGAATTGGAATTGTTATTGCCTAAATCATTTAATACATCCTTGCTATTGTTGTTTTTGGTATTTTTCTTTGGCGTACTAGCTGTTGAAGTTATATCTGCACGATCAAAGTCATAAAAAAGAACTGGCAAGTTATCAATATCCGCAGCGATCGCCCTATCTTCTACCGATAAAGAAGAGTCAGTAGATTTTTGTGAAGACACTTGCTGTTTTTGTCCAGAAGTTAAAAAATCTGGATGTGTCCAATATTCTCTAATTACCAGCCCTACAACAGATAAAAAAATTGCTGTTCCCCAAAAACTTGGTTGGCTTAGGTTCCATAATTTAGCTTTGAGATTGCCTAAGAAAGTGGGATTGAAAGGACGGTTTGACATGGACAGATCCTAAACTAGTCAATGCATTAAGGTTGAAAGAATTGTTTCTCTCTCATTCAGGTAAGAGAGAGTTAGGGCTGATGGAGTTTATTGTCAACTCAAGTACTAGCTGCGCGAGCAGAAAATAAATTTCCTGGTGGTTGTTAATGTATATTTTTTTGCTTACTTTAATAATACCTTGAAAGCTATGTAATGTTTAACCCTTGTCAATTAAGACTTTTATTCTAAATCTTTAAAATAAAGTAGTTATTACTAAGTAGCTCACAGTGTAATAAAAATTATTGACAGTCCATCGAATCAAAAAACCGCAGCCAGTAGCGTGCGTTATGGACATTATTTCTCCGTAACCTTGGTAAAAACAGACGTGTTGAGGAAACTAACTGCGCGGCGTTGCTGATTTAGGCTATGAAAATAATTTTTCGTAATGCCAAAACCCCTGCCCAGACGCGATATATCGCGTCTCTACACATCAAATTCATACCGCGATTCAGCAACGCCAACTGCGCTATGTTTATCTGTAGTTCTGGGTAGTTTTGGTACTGACAATGACGATTGGGGTTTGGATCTTAGGCGATCAGCTTTGGGAAAAACAAGCAGCTTTGCAAAGTTGTTCTCATCAAGAGAATGTGCCTGTAATTTTGATTGAGTCGCTGCATCATGTCCGAGTCAGACCTTATCATAAACAAAAGCTAGTTTTGATTTGGTCGGCAATGCGGCATTTTGCTGAAGAATTGTGCCAACTCGGATACTCAGTCACATATAAAATCGCGGAAGATTTTGAAACACCACTTCAAGAGTGGATCGAGGCAAATCAAATTACCCAATTACGGGTAATGATGCCGAGCGATCGCCCATTCTCCCAAATGATTCAAAGTTTAAAACTTTCTTGCCATCAGCTTTTGATTCCTAACAATCATTTTTTGTGGAGTACAGAAGAATTCAACAATTGGGCAAGAGGTAGAAAACGCTTAGTTATGGAAGATTTCTATCGGGAAGGAAGGCGACGTTTCCAAATTTTAATTGAGAAAGATAAACCAGTGGGGGGAAAGTGGAATTTTGATCAAGAAAATCGCCAACCACCAAAAGGAAAGCTAAATACACCACCTGCACATTGGTTTGAACCAGATGAAATTACTCGCGAGGCGATCGCCAAAGTTAATTCTCTTTCTGTGCCAACCTACGGAGAAGTGGAGCCGTTTCGCTGGGCAGTAACTCGCAAACAAGCACTTCAAGTATTATATTGGTTTATTCAACATCGTCTCAAAAATTTTGGTTCCTACCAAGATGCGATGGTAACGGGAGAAGAGACAATGTGGCACGCGCTGCTTTCTCCTTACATGAATATCGGTTTGCTTCAACCTTTGGAGATAATTCAAGCAGTTCAACAAGCATATGAGCAACACCAACTACCTTTAAATAGCGTAGAAGGTTTCATTCGTCAGGTGCTAGGTTGGCGAGAATATATGCATGGTATCTATCACTATGTAGATGCAGACTATCCAGAAAAAAATTGGTTTAACCACACACAACCACTACCAGAATTTTTTTGGACAGGTAGAACTAAAATGAATTGTTTGCACCAAATTCTCACGCAAGTACAGCGCACTGGTTATGCTCATCATATCCAACGATTGATGGTGTTGAGTAATTTTGCTCTCATTGCCGGAATTTCGCCACAATCAGTAGAAAATTGGTTTCATGCAACGTTTATTGATGCTTATGACTGGGTAATGCAAACAAATGTCATTGGTATGGGTTTATTTGCGGATGGAGGGGTTTTGGCATCTAAACCCTATGCCGCATCTGCTAACTACATAAATAGGATGAGTGACTATTGCAAAAGTTGTGTTTACAACCACAAAGAACGTGTCGGCAAAAATGCTTGTCCGTTCAACTTTTTCTACTGGGATTTTTTAGATCGACACCGCGAGCAACTCCATCTCCAAGGGCGGATGAGCTTTATTATGAAAAATTTAGATAAAATGTCTCAAGAAGAATTACAAAGCATCCGCCAACAAGCCCAAGACTGGCACGCTCAAGAAATATCCTCCCCAAAGTTTGGATGATTCCTCAACGAATTCTAGCTCCTATTTTCAATTAGCTTCCATCCACTGAATACACTTTTGCATTTGCTCTTTCATAGTTTCTGCATCTGCATGATACCTCCGTCCATGACCAGGTAAAACCCATTCAAAAGTGTAATTAGCCAATTTACGCATTGACTTAATTAATTCTGTCCAAGAGTAAAAGCAATATTGACGAAAAGCAAATAAATGCCCAAGTTCATCACTCCAAGCCAGATGATCGCCAGCAAAGAGAAATTTGTTTTTGTACAACAAAACAGTATGTCCTTTACTGTGACCGGGAACTGGAATAATTAATAAATCGGGAGCTAATTGAATCGGCTCCGCACCTGCCAGCTGAATTTCTACATTACGAGTATCGGCAGTGATGTCGTCTTTGTGGAGGATGCGCTGACATCCAAAATGCTGTGCATACTTTTGATGATCTGCCACATCATCCATGTGAGTCAGAAACATATAGCGTATTCCTCCCATCTCTTCTAAACGCTTAACTAAAGGCGGCGTAAAGCGAGGGGAATCTACCAAAACATTACCTTCTGGTAGCTGAATAAAGTATCCTGCCCCACCATAAGATTTTTCTGAATGGTAGCCACAATCGTAAACGTTATCTTCTACAGGAATTGGAAAACTTAGCTGAACTGTTTTGATATCTTCGGGCTTCTCAACTGTACCAATAGAACTGGTTGGGCAAGCTAACAGTGCTTGCAGTGCTTTCAATCTTTCCTTTTCATTAACTGGTTGGTGATAAACAGCTGACATTCCCTCGGCTTCAGTAAAAACTTCGGGAGCCATCCAACGGCAAGTATCGCAGTCTATACAGGTGGTATCTACATAAAAGTCGCCGCTAACATTTTCGGGGCGACGCAGATTTAAATGAGCCATTTTATTAAACCTTTTTTAGCTAGACATTTCTTGGAAAAGCATGAATAACTATATAACTAGACTAGCAAATACAATTGTAGGGTTTGGTAGCTGATATCTGTCTGGAAAGGCAGAGGGCAGTAGGCACAAGGGAAAGATTCACTTTTTCTGTGTGATAGCTGCCCACCTCCACATAAACCGTTAACTAGCGCTACTTAAGTATTAGTTTCAGCCCAAGACATTCTTACTAGAGAAGGTCGTAATTTCCTGCCGAAATACCTATGGTTGAGATCGAAAAAGATTATCCTCACATTATATTTAACGACTATGCAAGCCCAATCGGAAGTACACACTGTTAATCCTAAACTGGAAAGAATCGCCAACATTTTGCGCCTTGTGAGTTGGGTGAGCTTGTGGTTACAACTTGGATTGGGAGCAGCTTCTGTTTTAATGTTGATCTTCGCAATTTCCGGTCGTAGCTTCAATCAAGCAGTAACACCTACTCCTGGAGCACCAGGTGTAGTACCAGGTGTAGTACCAGGTGTGAACTACAATCAAGAAACAATCCCTGGAGTTAACATTAGTATCTTTTGGGGAGTGTGTGGAATTATAGCCTTATTATTTACTAGCTATTTAGCTTTTAGAATTACTCGCTTTGCCAAACGACTCCGTCATCCCGATTCGAGCTTGCATCCAAAGAAAGCAGATGTCATGAAAGTGCTGCGAATTGCTGTAATTGCAGGTTTTGTTGGAATGCTGTTGACTATTTTAGGAGGAGGATCGGGTTTGGGTGTTTTACTCTCAAAATCTATTGCTCAACCACAAGGGGTAGCAATTTACGATCCGACTCGGATTATTCGCTCGTTGGATATCTTTGTCGCAATGGCAAGTATGACGGGCATCACTGCTCATTACGTTGGCACAGCTGCTGCTTTAGGGCTATTTAATTGGTTGCATCCTGAGTTGTAAAGACAAAAAAATAAATTGTAGAGACTTTCCATATAGGCGTCTCTACAATCATAATTTTACGTATTTTTTTGTTCTGAATCTAACCAAGCAATGGCAAACCTCTTAAAGAATAGAGTAAATTGCCAACTATGTTAAGTAGCAGAAATGCCAAGATGGGGGAAAAATCGATACCACCCAGTGGGGGAATTATATTACGGAAGATATTCAGATAAGGGTCGGTAATTTGGCTTAAAGCAGCAAATGGTTGGTTGTACCAGTTGATATTGGGGAACCACGACAACAGCACTCTGATAATCAGTAATGTGCTGTAAATTTGGATAAAAGTAGCCAGTGTGGCAATCAGTAAATCCATGGATGGGTCAGTTTCCTTTCTAGCGTAAGTGTAAACAGCGGTCTTATATTTTGATTTTAAGGTAGCTGACGCTGTGGTGTATGCAGTTTATCGCTGCTATTTCCCACAACGAAGTTGTTTTGCTCCTGTAATCTTCGATTTAGGCATCTTTGGTAAGTGGCTTTTCGTGGCTGCCCTGACTAGAATTGCTATTCACGTTGCCTAGTTGCTGCCGCACTTCATCGATTGTTGCATTCAATTGGGCAATTTTATCTTCTAGCGATCGCCGCGCTGTTTCCATTTCCATGCTATCGGTTTCTAAAGCTTTCATGGAACGTCGCCTCAAAGATGCTTTTTTAGTTTCTGGTTCGGTAGTGATTTGACGCTCCTCTTCGGCTACTAATTCGCTATCAGTGCGAGAAGCAACTACCGCACCTACAATCCCACCTACTACACTACCGAAAATCGCTCCGAGGAAAAAACCACTTGCAAAACCATCACGCTGACTCATATTTTTACCGCCAATAAGAAACGCTGCACGTCTGGATTGTTTAGTTACTTTTTTGTTCTAGCTGCATACTAGCTTAAGTCCCAAAGGTGCGATCGCCTGCATCTCCTAAACCCGGTACAATAAATCCTTGGCTGTTGACCTCCCCATCTATAGTAGCTGTGTAAACTATTAGACCAGGATAAGCTGTATTTAACTTTTGCAAAGCCGGATGAGCAGCTACTACACATACAATCCGGATTAGACTTGGATCGACACCCCGCTGTGTCAATTCTTCTAGTGTTTTGAGCATAGAACCTCCCGTAGCTAACATCGGATCGGTAATCAATACCCGTGTTTGGGGGGGAAATTTTTCTGGCAATTTGTTTAAATAACAAGAAGGTTGTAGTGTTTCTTCATTTCGTTCCAAGCCCAAATGGTAAATTGAAGCCAAGGGCAGCAGTGTTTGCGCTCCTTCTAACAATCCTAGCCCTGCCCTCAGAATCGGCACCACAGCCACTGGCACGCTTGGATCGATCAAAGTTGCCGGACAAGAAGCTAAGGGAGTGTCTACTGTTGTCTCTTGGGTTGGCAACCACTCTCTAGCTGCTTCATAAGTGAGCCAGCGTCCCAATTCCGTCATGGCAGTACGAAATAATACTGAAGGTGTGGCAGCATCGCGAGCAACTGCCAACCAATGTTTAATAAGGGGATGGGGTGGAACGTAAACACGCAATTGTAGCGTCATAGCCAGAAACAGGCGTTTTACATATCGGATCACAACTGAAACATCATAATACTCTTTCTGATTGTCCGGCTATCAACTCAAAATTCATTCTTTAAAAAATTATTGAAAAACTTTTTCATTAATAGTTGACAGATTTTCTCAATCAAAGTTATATTAACAGTCAGTGTTCTCCTCTCTTTAAGGATCGGCAGACGGGATTAGCCAGCTTTGCAGGCTTGTCCCTCTTTTTTTTGGAGGGGGTAGGGGCTAGGGGTTAGGGACTAGAGGCTAGAGAAGTAAAAATGTGTGTATTTTATAAGATAACCGTTAAAAATATCACAACATAATCATTTGAAATGACTGATTTCATGCCTCCGATCCCCTTCCCCAGCCCACAATCCCCAATTCCCAATCCCTATTATGATGCGATCGTCATTGGTTCAGGAATTGGTGGTTTGGTAACAGCGACTCAATTAGCAGCAAAAGGTGCTAAGGTACTTGTCTTGGAAAGCTATTTGATTCCTGGTGGTAGTGCTGGTTACTTTGAACGGCAAGGCTATCGCTTTGATGTTGGTGCGTCAATGATTTTTGGGTTTGGACAACGTGGTACAACCAACTTACTTACCCGTGCTTTGAATGCCGTTAATGTCAGTTTAGAAGTAATTCCCGATCCTGTGCAGATTCACTATCATTTGCCCAATGGTCTAAATCTCAAGGTTGAACGGAATTATGAAAAGTTTTTGCAAAATCTAATTGCATATTTTCCTCATGAAGCTAAAGGCATTCGTCGATTTTATGGCGAATGCTGGAAAGTCTTTAATTGCCTAAATAGTATGGACTTATTATCTCTGGAAGAACCAGGCTATCTGATGCGGATGTTTTGGGAGCATCCTTTAGCTTGTCTGAGATTACTACAGTATTTTCCGCAAAATGCTGGAGATGTTGCACGACGATATATAAAAGACCCTTTGTTATTGCAATTTATTGATATGGAGTGCTATTGCTGGTCAGTAGTACCAGCGGATATGACACCCATGATTAATGCTGGAATGGTATTTTCAGATCGGCACTATGGTGGAGTAAATTATCCCAAGGGTGGCGTAGGACAAATAGCTCAAAAACTTGTAGAGGGACTTGTGCTGGCTGGAGGTGAAATTAAGTACCGAGCAAAAGTCACGCAAATTCTCGTAAACAATGGGCGAGCGATCGGTGTTAAACTAACTAATGGTCAAACTTTTTATGCTAGACGTATAGTATCAAACGCTACACGATGGGATACTTTCCGTAAATTACTGCCATTAAAGAAAATGCCTCTTAATGAGAAAAAATGGCAGAAAAATTATCAAAAATCACCCAGTTTTTTGAGCTTGCATATGGGTGTGAAAGCTTCTGTATTACCTGCAAAGACGGAATGTCATCACATTTTGTTAGAAGACTGGAAAAAAATGGCAGATCCAGAAGGTACTATTTTCGTCTCGATTCCCACGCTGCTAGATCGGGATTTAGCACCTGCTGGACAGCATATCATTCACACGTTTACGCCACATTGGATAGATGATTGGCAAGGACTTTCTGTGAAGGATTATGAAGCGAAGAAAGAAGAAGCTGCTTGGCGAATAATTGAGCGACTAGAGAAAATTTTTCCGGGGTTAGATGCAGGGCTGGATTATCTGGAAGTAGGAACGCCACGCAGTCACCGTCGCTTTTTAGGGCGCGAAGATGGTACTTACGGAGCAATTCCTCGGCGCAAATTGCGGGGGTTACTAGCAATGCCGTTTAATAGAACTGCTATTAGTGGATTGTACTGTGTGGGAGATAGTACATTTCCAGGGCAGGGATTGAATGCCGTAGCTTTTTCGGGATTTGCCTGCGCTCATAGAATAGCAGTGGATTTGGGATTGTAATTTAGTTAACAACTTGTGATGCAGCGTGAGTAGCTTGATCACCAATTGTTAGGAGTAACGTTCTACTAAGAATTACACGGAAAGAAAGCGCGATCGCTTATTCCATGCTAGGGTTAAACTAAAGAGAATTATTTTCGGCTATGTAACTACGCCATAAAAATATTGTCATAGACGCCTTCCCGGATCTAAATCTCTACAACCTATTTGGTTCGAGAGGTGCTATATGTCAATTTATATAAGTAATATATCTTATGAGGTTGAAGAAGACGACCTCAAGCGTATATTTGAAGAATACGGAACTGTTAAGAAAGTTCAAGTACCTACGAGCAAGAAAACTGGTAAGAACAAAGGATTTGCTGTTGTAGAAATGGAGACATCTGCCGAAGAAATATCGGCAATACAAATGCTCAGAGGCGCTAAGTGGATGGGTCGTATCCTCAAAGTGAATAGAGCTAGGACTGAATTAGAAGAAGTTTACTCGTGCCATTTATAGTACTTACTTGGAAGCTGAAAAACTTGATTGTTGATATTTTCAACTGCTAATTATTTTGCAATATTGCAGCCATAAATGGGCAATATATAATGACAAGCTCTCCAACATCAAGTCGGAATTTTAGATAACTTCCATATTTAGTATAGCTTTTCATGAATAGAGGTATGAAATCAAAAATTTGACCTCTATAGACAAAGATTTCTTTCTTAAGCAAATTCCTAATCCTTTGAATAGAGAGAAGTACAAATAATAACTATAGATTCAACTATAACTTGCCACAGTTAAGCATAACAATCTAAGTTAAATATATTAACAATAACCAGGTAAAATAATGCAAGTTTTATTAAATAAATCTCTTCAAGCATTGACTCCTTCTTTAACTGGAAGAAGGGAAGAAAATACAGCTATATATACTTGGCATCTAATGAGAATCAAGCATACTTGCCCTTGCTGCTCATATACTTTGCTACGTCATATTGACTTGAAAGGAATCTACTGGCGTTGTAGTCACTGTTACCAAGAAATGCCAGTTTATCAACCCTTACAAAAACATACAGTCACATTCACAAATCAGCAAAAAATGCTTGCTGCATAAAGCTAAAGCCAGATTGATAAAAAGCCCATTACTTAATTAATTTAATAGATTCTTGACGGTAGGAAATTGCTTTGGATTAGCGCTACCGTCTGTAGGATTCTAAAAACTGGCGATCGCATTGCTTGCATTTATAGCATTGTCTGCTACAACAACCATTGTTAAAAAATTTCATTCTCAATCCCCGTAGTATTTGTAATTACACTTTCAGCAATGTCCTCATAGTCAGGGATCTGCGTACCGAATAACTTGTCCCAAAAAGTGAAGTACAATCCATAATGCACGGTATACTTACGATGATGTATTGAGTGATGCATCGGGCCAATCAACCACTTGCCAAACCAGTGGCTTTTAAATGACGAGGAAAATACCTCAAATCCAAGATGATTCAACACTGCCCATACCGTCATCGTCACCAGTACAGCAACTAAGGTGATGAAATGGAGTGGAACTATGAAGACTACACCGACAAAGAAGAGTGCCTGTATGATCGCCTCTGGGAAATCGAAAGCAAAGGATGTCCACGGTGTTGAGTCTCCTGAACGGTGATGCCCATAATGCATCCATTTGAAAAGTGACGGGTGGTGAAACATTCGATGGATAAAGTAAAAGTACGTATCCTGAAGGATGAGCACCAAAATAAAACTAACTCCTAAATACCACAGCCCGTACTCACGCCAGTCAGTGTACAAGAGCGTTACTCCCAAATCATACTCACACAGGATCAGCGCTGCACAAACAGCAAAAACCACTGCCGATAAAACCGATAATTCAATATCCTTGAGAATTGACTGAATCATCGGAGGCTTTCGACGTAAGCTCCGTTTGGCGAGTGACTTCCCCAGAAGTGAATAGAAGAGCAAATAGGCTCCCCCAGCGATGAGAAAGTATCGGGCAACAATCAACCCGAATAAGACAAACAAATAGAACCAAAATGAGTGGTTCATCAATGTAAAGTTTCCTCCTTGAAGTGAGGGAAGCATATTCCACTACCATTTGCAACCTAATCGTTACCTTTGTGGCTGTATGAATCGATTACTCTTGCTTTCCACTGTTACCATGAAACAGTTCTCACAACCAAACGACTCTATCCTCAGGGATATTTAAAAATTTAGTTTTCGCGATCGCTAACTCTTAGTACAAAATGGCGATCGCACACATCATAGCCAAACTGAAACCGTAAGGTGGGTACTTTCCATAACGTAAAAATAAGGGCTTGAGGAAAGTTAAGCAGTGCCCACCCTACAAAAATTACTTTCCATAACTGAAACCGTAAGGTGGGCACTTTCCATAACTTAAAAATAAGGGCTTGAGGAAAGTTAAGCAGTGCCCACCCTACACAAATTGCAATTAAGCAAATAGTGCAAGATGTGAACAAATAGATATTTTATAGCAATTTGATTTTATCGGCCGCTCTTTTAGCCTTTTCTCTCGCTTCTTTCACACTGCTTCCCTTAGCCAAAGCTACTCCCATCCGTCGATAAGGATGAGCACTAGGTTTACCAAATAACCTGATATCTACATCTTTTTCTGATAAAGCCTCAGCCACACCTGTATAAACTATTGAATCTGATTTTTCCGAAGCGAGTATTACAGCACTCGCTGAAAATCCCAAT
The DNA here is from genome assembly GCF_000317285.1 of Chlorogloeopsis fritschii PCC 6912. Lineage (GTDB taxonomy): Bacteria > Cyanobacteriota > Cyanobacteriia > Cyanobacteriales > Nostocaceae > Chlorogloeopsis > Chlorogloeopsis fritschii. The sequence continues at coordinate 56,184 of NZ_AJLN01000081.1, forward strand.
TGTTCTATATGAGGAATAGGCAAACCTAAAATAGCTCTTAAATGTAATTCAAATTCGTTCAAATTTTGTGAGATTAAAGTTACCATTCCTGTATCGTGGGGACGGGGTGAAAGTTCAGAAAAAATCACTTCATCTTTAGTAATAAAAAACTCAACTCCAAAAATTCCGGCTCCTCCTAAAGCATCCGTAACTTTTGTAGCTATTGCTTGCGCTTGTAAAATCATGTCTTCCGAAATAGCTGCTGGCTGCCAAGATTCCTGATAATCTCCTCTTTCTTGACGATGTCCTATGGGAGAACAGAAAACAGTCGGTGCGTTCCACTGCTTAATAGTCAGTAAAGTAATCTCAATTTCAAAATCTATAAATTCTTCAACAATTACTTTTTGACTGTCACCTCGCGAACCTGCTATAGCATAGTCCCAAGCTCTCTTAACTTCTGTGTTATCTTTAACTACAGATTGACCTTTTCCAGAAGATGACATTACAGGTTTGACAACATTAGGAAACCCAATCTTATCAGAAACAGCGATTAACTCTTCTAGAGTAGAGGCATAACCATATTTAGCAGTTCTAATGCCTAATTTTTGATGTGCCAACTCTCTAATTCTATCCCGATTCATTGTATAGTTAGTTGCTGCCGCTGTTGGGATAACTGTAATTCCTCGTTGTTCAAATTCCAACAACTTTTCTGTTCTAATTGCTTCAATTTCTGGAATGATAAAATCTGGCTGATACTTGCTTACAATTCTTTCCAAGTCTTCTGCACTTAACATGGAAATAACTTCTGAGCAGTCTGCAACTTGCATTGCCGGAGCATAAGGGTAACGGTCAACGGCTATTATATAATTTCCAAGACGTTGAGCCGCGATTACAAATTCTTTACCAAGTTCTCCTGAACCTAGTAACATTAATTTTTTTGGTAGCTGAATCGAATTATTCATTAATCTTTTTCTTCCTAACTCAAACTTTTTCTTAATCCTTTAGTGTACTTTTTGTGCTATCTTTACCATAAGTTAGGCTGCTCTTGTGAAAAGACACTTTTATGCCTACGCCTATCTCTCGGACGTTCATGTGTTTTATTATTTCACTTAACTATTTTATCTAAAATTAAACTGAGCACCGCGAGATTTTAAATTTTGGTATTGCTCTTTAGACAATCCAATTCCTTTACCAAATTCACACCCATCTACTAAAGCATCTAACCAAATAGTTTCATTCAGAGTTGCACCACTTAAATTTGCATTTCTCAAGTCTGCCCTTGTAAAATTAGCAAACATTAGGTCTGCATTTAATAAACTACTTCCGCTTAAATTTGCACTTGTAAAATTACCACGGATGAAGTTAGAATTATTCAAATCTAATCCAGACAAATCTGAACCTGTTAAGTTAGGAAACTTTAGTTGATTAGGATTTTGCAAAAATCTATTTACGCAAGCTATATTTGCTTCATTAAAGCACATTTTTGCTAAAAAATCATAGCGGGCAATCCCAAGTTGCTTGAGAATCTGTAAACGTTGTTCGGGAGTTTGCTTTAAAAATTGGCTCGCATTGTAGTGATAATTATAATATAGACTGTTTAGCATATTAAGTGCTATATAAGCATTATTTTTTATATTTAAGATTTTCACAAAATTTGCTTACATCTTAAAAAGCATTTTTGTTAATATAATTCAATCACAAGTTTGACATTCTAGAAATACAATATTAATTATAACACTGTCCAAATGCATCCGGTTATTGATAAGCACAATTGGTAAATCAATTAAGTTACTATCTCAATTGCATAAGTACGTATGAAAAAAATAATCATACCACATCAAATAAAACCTCGTTTCTTAGCAACAGCAATAGGTTTAGGAGCGCTTTTTATCATTTTACTTAGTTTATTTATATTTGATATTCTTAGAGTCAGAGTCATAAATGTTGATAATACCAGGAGAATATTAGCAGAGCAAAAGCAAAAAGAGAATAATTATTTTGGTATTTCTAAAGTTGCATTTCAACAGGGTTCAAATAATAAAGGGCTAGACTTGAGATGTTTAACTTGGTCTTCAAAACAGTTATACAATGGTTGGAGCGATGTTAGCAAAGACCATGATTTTTTTATTGATTATTATCTACCCTCTGGCAAAAAAGCAATTATTTGTACCACACCTATATTAGCTGGTGCATTAGCTGCAAACTCTCAAAAAAGATTTTTATATGAAGTGTCTACCACTGATTTAGATGATGGTTTATATGTTCGGATTGTTATCGGACTTTCAGAAGTCAGAGAAACTTGTAAATTAATGACAGGTAGTGTTGATTGTATGAACTCACTTTTAATGCGACAAGCAATCGTTAAATACGAGCCTTAAAATTAATTGTTGATATTGCTACTGTACCGCATTAAAAGCCATCTGCCAAAAATCCTTTTCAAATTTTGCCACTTTTACAAACGTTTCTTCAGCTTGGTTTTGAATAGAATCAGAAGCAGTTTGCAAGACTTGATCGGCTTGCTGTTCTAAGAGTTTTACATATGCTGTGAAGTCAGAATTACCCCACCTATCAGCAAATTCTTTGTAAGGTGCGGGCATTGCGCCAGGTAATTGCCAACCTTGATTATAGGCAAATTCAATAGCCCACAGTGCAGTTGCTTGTACTGGATAAGGCATATCAGCTAGGCTATGCATATATTTACAGTATTGCTCACACGTTGGCTGTTTTTCTGTAGCAAGATTAAGTTGTCGTTCAGCCACTTTTTCTTTAAACCAATTAAGCTCGTCTTTAAGTGCTGCTAATCCTGAAAGTATGACATCAAAATGTTGTGGAGGTGCACTGGCTAATACTCTTGCCAGCATCCTCGTAAAATCGATTACAAATAGATAATCTTGCACCAACCATGTATTAAATTGGTGAGGTTGAATTGTACCTGATTTACAATTTTCGAGAAAAGGATGCACAGTCGCTTCATGCCAAATGTCTGTATGTTTTTGTAGAATTTGATTGCAAGTAAAAGACATAATTTAAAATTTAATTAAATTAATACATTAATTATTTTTGTCAGCAATAGCAACGGGCGATCGCCTGGGTAAATCAGTAAAATGATTAGTAGCGATCGCCCTTCCAATATCAAACAATCTCAAACTTCTATTACCACTCCAGAAAACGTCGTTACTTTGAGTAATTTTATGTTAGACGACACAGCAAAATTGCTGTTTTTATCTCTTATAAAATAATCAGCCGTTCTTTAGACTTAGCTCCTTTTGATTAGTAGAACGTTCTGTATCGCGATAGTGAGCATCGAGCCAACAACGCGGCAAACGTTCACCAGAAGGAAACGCCAACTCTATCTTTTGATAAGAAGCCGGATCTTGCAGTTCTTCACCAAAGTGATCGACTCCTGTCACTTCTTTGGCACAGGGGTTGAAGAGTTGATCCAAGGTTAAAATTTCGATTAAATCTCCTGTAGGCTTGTGCATCAAGAACATAGTAATTCTCCTATGTCAAGAACTCCTAGCTAAATGCTATAACGAAGTCAATCAGGAGATTCATCTCTGAAATAGTTCGCAAAATTAAGATACATCAATAGACACTATTAGTTCGCCACTTATGAGAGGAGATGTTTATAGATCCCCGACTTGTTTAAACAAGTCGGGGATCTGAACATTTTCATCTTTGTTAAGCAACAGCATCAACTCTGCGCTTGCTTCCACCCCTTCAACTTCAAAGTATCACCCTCAAACCGTTTCCCTTTTAACATCCGGTTCCAGTAAACCCAGGGTAAAATATGGCGCTTCACCAACCACATACTGTAACGCTCCTCCCTGGGATCAATTGGGAAAGTAGACATAGGTTGGTTGGTGTAGTCAAACTCTGCCATGATGACTTTGCCGTATCCCGTAATTAGCGGACAGCAAGTGTAGCCGTTATAGCTTCCTGTCAAAGAGCTAGAGTTGATGAGAGCCAGCAAATTCTCTACCAGCACGGGAGCTTGTCGGCGAATGGCAGCAGCTGTTTTGGAAGTTGGCAATGAAGAAGCATCCCCCAAACTAAAGACATTTGGATATAAATTGTGCTGCAAAGTCTCTTTATTGACATCTACCCAACCTTTACCAGCCCCTTCAGCCACAGCTAGCTTGCTAGTTTTAATGAAATCAGGAGCGCTCATTGGCGGGGTGACGTGAATCATGTCATAGGGGATAACTACCTGTTGTACACCCTCATCTGTGGTGACATCGAAAACAGCTTCTTTAGCTTCTGCCCGAATTGCCTTGAGATTGTGTTTGAATTTTAATTGAATATTTCGGCGATCAACTACTTTAAGTAACCTTTCTGCATAGGCGGGAACGGGAAAAATTGCACCTACAGCAGAGCAAAACATCATGTTAGTTTTGTTACGAATACCCTGCTGGCGGAAGGCATCATCAGCCATATACATAATTTTTTGTGGAGCGCCACCGCATTTAATCGGAGTTGCTGGGAAGGTAAATAAAGCATTCCCTCCTTGAAAATTCCGAATTGCTTCCCAGGTATAGGGAGCATATTCAAACGCGTAATTACTGCACACTCCTCCCTTACCCAATGCATCCTGCAAGCCTTCAATCAGATGCCAGTCGATTTGGATACCAGGGCACAACACTAGGTAATCGTAGTGAATCTGTTTGCCAGACCGGGTAAGTACGTTATTATGATCGGGATCAAGTTCGGCAGCATAATCCTGAATCCAAGTTACGCCTTTGGGAATGCAGCTTGCTTCTGACTTAACCGTAGCATCAATGCTGTACTGCCCTCCCCCTACCAAAGTCCAAGCGGGTTGGTAGTAATGTTTATCGTTTGGTTCCACAATGGCTATATTGAGCTTGCCGTTTTTATGATGCAATTGGGATGCTACTGTAATTCCTGCGGCACCGCCACCAACAATAACAACTTGGTAATGTAGCTTTTCCTGAGTAGAAGTATTGGCAGCAATTTCCGAAGTATTTGTTCTCGGTTGAATGACTGATGACATATTTTCTTGAAGTAATTCTAGACAGAGCAAATTAATTGAAGCTTGTAGATGCTAAGGGGTGATTATGAAGTATAGGTAATGCAAATTTCAGTGTTAGCTTACTTTTGTTGAGGTGTGAACCTTGATACTTGTAGCAAAATTGCATCTTGACCGAATTTCTAACTTTCACAAAAAATTGTGAAACTTTCATTCTCTCTACTAATGGCACGAATTAGCTGAATTGCTTAGAAAATCTTTACGTAATTTCTAAATCTAAAGAAATAGACAAGTAGATAATAATCACGAACTATCCCTATATAAATAAATTAGAAGTTATAAAATATACAATCCATTAAAAGTTATTAAATTGTGAAAAATTGGCAATCTTCTCTCTTATGAGGCATACATGAGAAAAGCTTTACGTATAAAATTTAATTATTATTTATACTTCATACAACCATTGTCAAACTCTATTCAGCAGGGTTAACAGTTAGGTTATGAATGTTGAAATTTTCAATCAGTTTCCTTGGACGCCTGTCGTTTTACTGTGGCTTTCTTACGCTTTCTTAGGATGGTATCTATCTGTTCACCACATTATTTGGGTTGTGGGAATATTGGTAGTAGGTTTAGTCCTTACAGTCGTTGGACAGAGCTTATCTTGGTTAGACCGTTTAATTAGATATGGTTCTCAAATCTTGATAATAGTGTTATGTTTAAGTGCATCAGTTGCTTTAGTAGCAACTTGGTCGCTATTTTTTACGTTTGTTCTGACACCATTAGCAACTACAGTTTTAGCTGAAATTGAATTACGCTTCGCTGGCTTTAGTAAACGTGATGCACTGTTGTTATTAAGTTTGATTGCTGCATTTGGTTTGGGAACAGGCGAAACAATAGATTTATTTTTCTTGCCTAGTGGCAGATATTAATTGCTCAATCAAATTGTGAAATTATTTAACTGGTGAACTTCTCAAAACTTTAATTTGTTGATTTACTTCGAGAAAATACCTGTACTAAAACACCCAAAATTCCAATTCCAGCAGCTATCAGTAGTAGAGATACTAAGTTGAAAGTCAGCCCAAATCCTGTTGCGTCATTTTGCCAGCGAATCAGCCAAAAAGCATCTGTACCTAGCACAAACGAAGGTACCTGCAAAATATTAAAAATGAGGGGCAGCAAAAAACTACCTACCAAAAACACCATTAAGACTATTAAGGTAGTGTTACCCCAAACCCCCAAAACCGAACGAGTTTTGTCAAAAGAAGTTTTAAAAGGTAGGGAACGAGGATCGAGAGCGGGAGGAGTATAAATTGCCATGCCTGCACGGCGATCTTCTACTTGAATTGATTTAGGGCAACGCAAAAGCAGTGTAGCCATCCAGATATCACCACTTGCACCAGAAGTATTAATTACTAATACCCAAACCAGCCAAGTAGCTTGGGGAAAGACTGCCAGCAATACCAAACAAACCAAGTCAATCACTACCAAGGGAGCAAGCCCAATTGTGACAAAGGCGTTGCGAGAAAATATATCTCCTGGTGATGTGGCGTAAGCATAGGGAAAGAAATATTTAACTTTGATCCCATAACGGGGCGAGCCGCCAAAAGCACGAAAAGCCAACCCATGTATTAATTCGTGAATGACGAGTGTACCAACGAAAATCACAACAAAAGCTAGAAATGTCAGAACTCCAGCCCAAGATTGGGAAGATGTTTGCCAAGAGAATGACCACGGTTGCCCGTGAATTACTTGATACAATCTACTCACACCTGCCAAAGTTACGAAAAACAATAGGATACTCAAACTTGTCCAACGCAGAGCCAACTCAGGCGTGATGCGGAAAATATATGTTGGTTCTTTACTCGTCAATGTTGTCATGATTACGCCATTTCTTCGCCGATATCTCGCCTGCGCTGCAACCATCTAGCTATGTCGCCAGCGGTAATAATGCCTTGTAAAGAGCCATTTTTGGTAACTAACACTCTACGTAATTGCGACTCTTCCATTTTTTGCAGTACATTTGACATTTTTTCTTCAGGGCGAACACTAACTCCATCCTCTATTGGTCTCATTGTCTCTCTTACGGTTTGGTAAGCCCATTGCTCGCGGGGAATATCTTTGACTCGATTTAAGGTAATAATCCCGACAACACGATCGCCTTCAGCAACGGGGAAACCGTGGTAGCGTCGATGCATAAAATATTCATCTACCAGTTGTTGCAAGCTTAAGTTAGGAGTTACGGTTTCTGGATAGGGAGTCATCAATTCCCGTGCTGGTACTCCTTCTAAAGTGCTGCGAATTAATAGATCCTGGTAACTTGCTTCTGCGGCACTTGCGAGAAACCAACCAATGAAGATTAACCACAATCCATTGATAACAAAACCGCCAAACAACTGAAGCAAGCCCAAAGCAATAATGGCGTAACCCAAGAGTTTGCCACCAATGGTAGCAATGCGTGTAGCTTTCTTGTAGTTACCTGTTATTTTCCAAGCGATCGCTCGAAATACCCGACCGCCATCTAAGGGAAAACCAGGCAAAATATTAAAAATAGCCAACATTAAATTGATTGTTGCCAAATAAGCAGTTACACCGTTGACTGCTACAGCCCAACCAACATTTCTGCCAACCCACCAGAGAAACCCACACAACAGTGCGATCGCTAAACTAGTTAAAGGCCCTATCCCCGCAATTTGAAACTCATCACCAGGAGTTTCAGCTTCCATACGAGTACGAGAGACACCACCAAAAATAAATAAAGTAATTCCTTCTACAGGAATTCCTTTTGCTCTTGCCAACAGAGAATGAGAAAGCTCATGGGCTAGTAGCGATACGAAAAATAGCAGCGTTCCTACTACACCCATAGCGATGTATGTCGCGTTTGTTAATCCTGGATAATTCCCTGGAAATACTCCTGTTGTTAGCGTCCACAGAATCAGAAAAAAAATCAAAAACCAAGATAAGTCAACGCGAATTTCAAATCCAAAAATGGAACCTAGTCGAAAGCTTTGCATAGTTACCTCTGTTTGAAAATTCGTAACTTCTACGTGTAAATTTTGACTAAAAATACACATATGAATTAGTAATTACGAATCAGAAGAATACTATTGAGCATTCTGATTGTTATTGCTAGTACGAACAATGTACTGATAAGTTGGCGTATTAATCGCAATAGGTTCTACTTTCCCTTGAGCAACTAAGGTTTGATAAATCAAAGCAGCAACCTCAGCACGAGTGGCAGGCTTGTTAGGATTGAGAACATTGGAATTAGGGTAGTTAACCACTATATTTTTTCTGGTTGCTGTTGCTACCGAGCCAACAGCATATTGAGGAATCTGATTGGCATCTTTGTAAGTTTCACTAATTAAAACTGATGCCGGGCGCTGAGTAGTTGGAGTAGTTGCCGTCGGTGCTGTTCCCGTTGGCGGAACAGCTTGGGCTGGCGGAACCATCAAAGGCTGCATTAAGGAAGTAATTGCTATTGGGAAGAATAAAAGTGGCCTTTTTGCTGTTTGTTGTCTCCTGGGTGCGGTAGCTGTTGGTGGAATTGTGGCTGGTGCTGTTGAGGCAGCAGGCGTTAAATCCAAACCTTTTGTTAAAGCTACAATAGCTTCAACTTTGGTAACTTCTTGACGCGGGCGGAAATAACCACCAGGATAACCTGTCATAAATCCTTGTTGATAAGCTTGCTCAATTGCATTAGCCGCCCAATAATCTGCAGGAACATCTTTATAGACAGATCCACTTGCTATTTGCCGTACTGGCTGTTGATCGAAAGCTTGGCGAATGATTGCAGCAAATTCATCACGCTCTATAGTTTGTTCTGGTCGATATGTACCATCTGGATATCCGGTAATAACATTTCTTAAAGCCAAACCACGAATAAATGGTTGCGCCCAATAACTAGGCTCAACATCAGGAAAAACAGTCTGTGCTGAATTTTGAGCATGAGTGCTGAATGGTGCAAACGCAATTACCGTCAAACATAAAGTTGACAAAGATGTACTTGCTAATACCCATCGAGGTAAGCTAATCATTAAAATTGCTCCTATTGACTGTTTGATGTGATTTAATATTAATTTGGCTATTATTTATATTTTGTCTACCTAAGGCATTTGTTAAATATATTTCTCAAGATAGATGATTTTTATCCAATTATTTTAATTACTAGAAACAAATGAGTTATTTAGGAATTACAAAAAGTAAGCTAATAATTAATATTATTGCAATCTTAGGATTTATCAATAATAGGTTTTATAGTAACCACAGATTAATTACAATATCCATGATTTTATAAAAGGTAAAAACAAATGTAGTAAAACTAAAAATCAATAGCAGATTCGCAAGTCAAGACTTAATATGTAGTATTATTAAGTAGAATATAGAACCGCACAAAAACGGAGATGTTGTAAAATATGCTCACTATTGTGCTTGATTTATCTCGAATTTCTGCAATAGCAACACTTAATTTAGTTAAGCTAAAGATACCTATTCCTGAGTTCTACTAACATAGGCGATCGCAATTAATTAACAAACTGACAAGAAGTCGAAATTTAAAAACAGTTTATAGCTTTTGTACTATGCTGTACAAAAGCATAGATATTAATTATTAACAGACAAAACTACAAAAACTAGTTTTCAATAGCCTTTTAAATTATGAATTCTACCTGAAAGCACAATACTTTTTTAAGCCCTGAAGGAAATGTAAATTTTCGTAAACATTTGCGTAATTGTTTCCTCCTAAACAGAATATTCCCTTGGAATACCAAATTGGTTTTAACTGCAATTAATTAAGGTGTAAGGAGAATTAAAGTGTCTAATTATACATACTTGTGTTCGCTCTGAAAATTTAGTGAAAGCTACTCGGTTTATACCTCTTAGCTGTGAAGTGGCTTTGTAATTTTTCCCTCAACTGATGAAATACCGCTTTCCTAAGGTGTAGTAAAAACAGGGAAAATCAAGCAAATTTCGATAAGTATTAAGATGTGAGAACCAAGCATGAACAAAGATTTACTTCAACCAAAACTTAAAATTGTTTTAATTGATGGTCATGAAATTTGTCTGAGTGGAACACTCAAACTAGTACAATCACAGTACCCAGACGCAAAAATTATTACTTGCAAAATTGCCGAAAATGCTTTAAATCAAATTTCTATATTTCAGCCTGATTTAGTTGTTATGGATATCTGTCTTCCAGAAAAATCAGGGATGATGGCACGGACTACTACAGGTATTCAACTACTCAGGCATTTGCTAAATACCTATTCCAAGCTGAATATTGTCATTCAAAGCGAATATATTAAAAAATTAGTGCAACTGAAAACTGAGATAGACTCCCACAAAGGAGGCTTTACTATTGCTGATAAAAGTCTTTCTAGTCGAGAAATGCTTACCAGAGTTAGTTGGGCATTACAGGGATTGACTCATCTTAAGGATATTCAAACAACTTATTTCCAATCAGAACTCAAACCAGAGTTGGTGAAACTCCTAACTTTAGCTTTTCAAGAAGGGCTGCAAGATAAAGCGATCGCCCAAGAAATTAGTGTATCGGAACGGATGGTACGCCACTATTGGGATCGGCTTCAAAACTTATTGGGCATTGATTGTCAGGAATTAAAAAATCAAGGTAAAAATGTCCGCGTCGTTACTCAAATCCGGGCTAGAGAAGCAGGTTTAATTGATTAAGGGACAGGGAATAGGGGACAGGGGACAGGGGACAGGGGATAGGGGACAGGGGACAGGGGATAGGGGACAGGGGATAGGGGACAGGGGACAGGGGATAGAGTAAATTCAATTTATAACTTGTAACCCATAACCCTTAATCTGTAATCTGTAACCTTTAACCTGTAACCTGTAACCTATAACTTGTAACCCATAACCCCTTAATCTGTAATCTGTAACCTTTAACCTGTAACCTGTAACCTATAACTTGTAACCCATAACCCTTAATCTGTAACCTTTAACCTGTAACCTGTAACCTGTAACCTATAACTTGTAACCCATAACCCGTAATCTGTAACCTATAACCTATAACCTATAACCTACAAAAAGTTTATGGCAGGAAAGCGGTTTCTACTTTTAAATTACTGCCAATCCTGTTTCAAGAGGGAGGGGAGAAGGAGACAATGGCAACAATTCTCCTCCACTCTCCGCTTTTTGACTCTGGTATTGATGACGGTTCTGCTATGCATTACTACTGCACCAGCTTTAGCAAAACTCACTCAAAGTAACCTTTCTCCTATTTCCACCTCTACAAAGCTCTCTGCTTCGCCTTTACAACAAGGAAAAGCCCTCTACGATGCCGGGCGATTTGCAGAAGCAGTACAAGTACTGCAACAAGCAATGCAAGCATACCAAAAGCAAAAAGATCCCAACAGGCTTGCAGTAACCTTGAGCAATCTTTCCCTTGCTTACCAACAACTTGGTGCCTGGAAAGAAGCTGAATCTGCGATCGCACAGAGTTTAAATATCCTTGGCTATCAACAACCAAGCAACGGAACTCAAAAGTACAGTAGCACAAGTGCAGCAGGACAGATAAATACCCAAAATCCGAAAATTTTGGCTCAAACACTGGATATTAAAGGCCGTTTGCAACTATCAATAGGACAGCCAGAAGAAGCATTGAAAACTTGGCAGCAATCAGCAGATATTTACACTCAACTCAGGGATCGAAATGGTGTGGTGCGATCGCAAATCAATCAAGCCCAAGCATTGCTGTCAAGTGGATTTTATCGTCGTGCAGAAGCGACACTGTTGCAATTAAACCAGACATTGCAATCACAACCAGATTCTTTAGAAAAAGTAATAACATTGCGATCACTGGGTGATGTCTTTCAGTTGGTTGGTAACTTGCCACAAGCCCAAATTAACCTTTCGCAAAGTTTAGAAATCGCCAAGCGCTTAAAATCTTCTGCTCATATTGCTGCCAGTCTTTTTAGTTTAGGTAATAATGCCCGCGCTCAAGACCAAATACAAAAAGCGATCAACTTTTATCAACAAACAGTTAGAGAATCTCCCTCTTCAATAGTAAAAGTCCAGGCACAACTAAATCACCTCAGCCTCTTGATTGAGGAGAGACAATCAGAAGCAGCCTTGACTTTATTACCAGAACTACAATCCCAACTTGAGCAACTTCCCCCCAGCCGTGCCAGTATCTACGCTCGAATTAATTTTGCAGAAAGTCTCGCCAAGTTAGGAAATCAAAAGGACAATGGGAAACAAGAGGACACGGAGACACGGGGAGGTGGAGACACTGGGAGAAGACGTGAGTCGCGATCCTTCCCCTCCTCTTTCTCCGCGTCGTCACCTGCCCAACTCTTAGCTGAGGCTGTGCAACAAGCTCGCAGTTTGGATGACAAGCGATCGCAAGCTTATGCTCTAGGAAGTTTGGGTAGTTTATACGAACAAACCGGGCAGTGGCAAGCAGCACAAAGCCTCACACAGCAGGCATTAGTGTTAGCACAAGCGAGCAATGCCCCAGAAATTGCTTATCGCTGGCAATGGCAGCTAGGAAGACTCTTGAAAGCACAAGGAGATTTAAAGGGAGCGATCACAGCATATGATGTAGCGGTAGACACTCTCCAGTCTCTTCGTAGCGATTTAGTGGCAGTTAACCAGGATTTGAGATTTAACTTTCGAGATAGTGTCGAACCAGTCTATCGGCAATCAGTGCAATTACTGCTGCAAGAACAACAAAAACAACCAGATGAAAAAGCTTTAGAGAAAGCACGCCAGCGCATAGAAGCACTACAACTAGCAGAATTAGATAACTTCTTTCGGCAGGCTTGTTTGCAAGGTCAGCGAGTACTAATAGACCAAATAGTAGACAAAGAAAATCCCACTGCTGCTATTTTATACCCAATTATTCTGCCTGAAGAACTCCAGGTAATCGTCAAAATTCCCAAACAACCCTTGCAATATTATCGTACCAAGATTTCTCAAGCAGAAGTAGAAAAAACAGTAATAGAACTGCGACGCAACCTGATTAACCCTGCGGCAATCAAAGCAGTGAGACTACAGACACAAAAAGTGTATAACTGGCTGGTTAAACCGATTGAATCAAAATTATCAGCAAGTGGAGTGAACACCTTAGTATTCATACCAGATGGGGTGTTACGTAATCTGCCAATGTCTGTCCTCTACGATGGCAACCAATATTTAATAGAGAAATATGCTGTTGCTTTAAGCGCCGGTTTGCAACTTTTCGATCCCAAACCACTACAACCACAGCAGCTAAAAGCTCTTACTGCAGGTTTAACTCAGCCACCACCAGGTTATTATAACTTTTCACCCTTGCCTGCGATCAAAAGTGAAATAGAAATGATTGCTGAAACTGGGATATCAACTACCGACCTTTTAGATCGGCAGTTCACCAGTCAAGCACTAGAGGACAAAGTTAATGCTGCTTCTTTTAACGTAGTGCATTTAGCAACCCACGGTCAATTTAGTTCCCGTGCCGAGCATACCTTTATTTTAGCTGCTGATGGCCCAATTAACGTGACGCAATTCGACAGTATCCTGCGTCGTCGGGATGAAACCAGCTCAACACCAGTACAACTATTAGTATTAAGTGCTTGTCAGACAGCAGCAGGAGACAAGCGTGCGGCACTAGGGCTTGCTGGAGTTGCTGTACGCGCAGGTGCACGCAGTACAGTAGCTTCTCTGTGGCAGATTGATGACGAATCGACAGCCCAGTTGATTGGTGCTTTCTATCGAGAATTAAAAAATCCTGGCATCACCAAAGTAGAAGCTCTGCGCCGCGCTCAACTTCAATTACTTCAACATCCTAACTACAACGCACCGAGTTTTTGGTCTGCTTATGTGCTAATTGGAAATTGGTTATAATTGGTGGTCGATTTTTCTCAATAATCATAAGGTGGGCACTGCTTAACTTTCTTCAAAACCTTATTGTTACGTTCTGAGCAGTGCCCACCCTACAAAACTCTACAAAACTCAAAACCTTATTGTTACGTTATGAGCAGTGCCCACCCTACAAAAATTGCTTGATGTGAATAAGGGTGTTTTTTTCGCAATCTTTCTTTAATAAAAGAAATATCTACATAAACTCCTACACCAGGTGCTACAAATCGTTACTAGCCACCGTTGCAGTGGCTCTTTTCTAACTATTTTTTTGCGTAATTTGCGTGATTAAGAGCGATATGTATACAGCAGCATCCATTTCTGGGAAATGAATTTATGACTACATTTGAGCTAGATGATAAGGCTTTAACTTTGCCTATTACCCAAGCAGCTCGCACAATTGCCCAGCAGTTTGCCAATCAGCAACCCACTCCTGAAAGTGCTGAACGAGTTCGTCTGAATACGCTTTGTGTGCTGATAGTCAATAACTATTTGCAAATGATGAATATTCCTACTGATTTAAGGAGTAGCAACAGTTGGAACCCTGTTATACGTATGTGCGCTGATGTAGCTGATTTAGAGTTACCGGGAATTGGAAGTTTAGAGTGTCGCCCCATCCGTCTACACGAGCAATTTTGTTACATTCCCCCAGAAACTTGGGAAGAACGGATTGGTTATGTAGTTGTGCAAGTAGATGAATCCCAATTGGAAGCAAAAGTGTTGGGTTTTGTTCGCAGTGTTGCTTCTGAAGAATTGCCTTTAAGCCAACTGCAACCTCTAGAAGCTCTCATTGAACACCTATCACCTGCACCACAGTCACTAATTCCAGAAGCAGTGAACTTGAGTCAGTGGTTTGTAGGAATCTTTGACGCAGGATGGCAAACGCTAGAATCCCTGTGGAATCAACCAGAATTTGCACCAGCTTTTGCGTTTAGAAGTAGAGATGTGATGGAAAAAATTCCCGCTAATCAGCAAGAACCATTTGTCCGCCGGGGAAAACTGATTGATTTGGGAATCCAAATTGCTAGCCAATTCGTCATGTTAATTGTGGAAATTAGCCCCCAAATAGATCAACAAGTTAGCGTTCGCCTACAATTGCATCCCACAGGTAGTCAAAATTACCTTCCACCGGATGTAAAACTTACAGTTTTAGATCAGTCAGGAGCGGTGTTTTTAGAAGCCCAAGCCAGAAGTGCAGACAACTATATTCAATTGCAGTTTCGAGGAGAACCAACAGAGCAGTTTAGCGTTCAAGTAGCACTGAATGATGCCCAAGTTACAGAACGCTTTGTGATTTAGTCAGATGAAGGTTTGTTTTCAGACTTCATACTTTTTTATTTATGGGTAAGTTAGTAGTTCTGAAATTCTCAGACGGTAGTTTTGACAAAGGGTTTGCTGTCACGCTGCAAATTGGCGCAGAAGGTGAGCTACCTTCATCGGAAATTGCAGGCAGGCTACCTCCGGCAATCGAATTGTTACAAATGTATAGAGAGTGGCAGTCTAGTTACCTGAAGATGGGCAACCGTTATCGCCTATCTGCCGACAAGGTACAGGTAACAAATGTATCAATAGTTCAAGACTGTGACCAAACTGCTTATATTTTGCGATCGCATCTCAACAGTTGGCTACTGGCTCCAGAATTTCGTCCTGTTCGGGAAAAATGGCTAGAACAATTGTTGCCTGCGGATGAAGTGCGAGTCATATTGCAAACAGATAATCGCGATCTGCAGCGGTTGCCCTGGCATCTTTGGGATGTCATGGAACGTTACCGTAAGGCTGAAATTGCTATAGCACCTCTGAGATACGAACGAATAGCTTCCAAAAAAACACTTAATCATAAGGTAAATATCTTAGCGATTCTCGGCAACAGTCAGGGAATTAATACTCAAAGAGACAAAGCATTGTTGGAGGCTTTGCCTGGGGCTGATGTAAGTTTTTTGGTAGAACCACAACGAAAAGAATTAAATGACTTTCTCTGGCAGAAAAACTGGGATATTCTTTTTTTTGCTGGACACAGTTCTAGCCAAGGCAATAATGGTGCTGGGCGAATATTTCTCAATCAAACTGATAGCCTGACTATTAGTGAATTAAAATACGCCTTAAGAAAAGCTGTAGAGCGGGGCTTACAACTGGCAATTTTCAACTCTTGTGATGGTTTGGGACTGGCAGAACAGTTAGCTGACTTACATATTCCTCAAATAATTGTCATGCGCGAACCTGTTCCTGATTTGGTAGCGCAGGAGTTTTTAAAGTATTTTCTAGAAGGATTTGCTGCTGGTGAGCGTTTTTATTTAGCAGTGCGGGAAGCAAGAGAACAACTGCAAGGATTGGAAGATAAATTTCCCTGTGCTAGTTGGTTACCAGTAATTTGCCAGAATCTTGCGGAAGCTCCATCCGCCTGGCAAGACATTACTGGCAGGATTGCTGTCAAAAAAGCAGTTAAACCAATTGCTATTTCGTCTTTTGTGCGTAATTTCACTCAAATATTACTTGCCAGCGCGGTGATAAGTACAACAGTGGTGGGAGTAAGATTTTTTGGGCTTTTACAACGTTGGGAATTACAAGCTTTTGATGGCATGATGCGATCGCGCTCTGTTGTTATCGATGAAGGGCCAGATCCGCGCCTTTTGTTGGTAACAATTAATGATGCTGACATTGCCGCCCAACGCCATGAAGGCGAACCTTTAAAAGGCACATCTATTTCTGACAAATATCTCAATCTTCTATTGGAGAAACTTCAACAGTACCAACCTCAAGCGATCGGTTTAGATATCTACCGCGATTTCCCTGCTGAATCTCCAGATTTAATCAAGCGCCTCAAAGAAACCGACAATTTAATCGGGGTTTGTAAAGGTAGTTACGCCAGAGCCAATACCACTGGCATTGCACCGCCACCAGAAATTCCCCCTCCCCGTTTAGGTTTTAGCGACTTCGTCAATGATGAAGATGGAGTGGTGCGTCGGCATCTACTAGCTATGAAACAAGAAGCAGCATCACCATGCCCTGCAAACTATGCCTTCAGTACGCAGCTGGCAATCCATTATTTGCACTCTCTCGGCATTCAACCGCAGTTTACATCCCAGGGAGATTTACAGCTTGGTCAAATTATTTTACAACGCTTGCGATCGCGAAGGGGCGGTTATCAAAACATCGACACTAATGGCGGTCAAATACTGCTAAATTATCGTTCTGGCAAGCAAGTTGCCGAACAAATCACGCTGACACAACTTTTATCAGCTCCAATCAACCCTAATGCCATCAAAAACCGAATTGTGCTTATTGGCGTTGCTGCCAAAGGTGATTTCCCAGATTATTGGGCTACATCCTATGGGACTGAGTTAGATAAACAACAACCAGGAGTATTACTACAAGCCCATATGATTAGCCAAATTCTGAGTGCTGTTCTCGATGGACGTTCTTTACTTGTAACATGGCACCCACTAGCTGAGGTAGTGTGGATCTGGATTTGGGCTGTAGCAGGAGGATTGCTCGCTTGGCAAATACGACATTCACTGCCACGCTTGGTAGCGATTGTGATTGTTTCCTCTGGAATTGTTTACATTATCTGCTTGAGTTTGTTGATCCGGGGGTATTGGGTGCCTTTTGTACCCTCAGTACTGACACTACTCGGTACTGTTAGCGTTACATCAATTCAGTATTCAAAATTAAGAAGTCAAAATTGATCGGCTGATTAATTTTTAAGAGTTAATAGGTATAGTTACTTAATATTGGACAATTATTGAAATGAGGGAGGGCGTATGAAGATTAGTTTACCATCGGTCAAACTGGTTGTAGCAGTTGCCCTCAGCAGCACTGGCTTTCTAAGTAATATTACGTTATTTTCAGCACAGTCTTCTGTGCCAATTCCAACAGCAACTCCAAAACCAATCTTAAATCCATCACCACCAGCTACTCCTTCTCATGGTAAGGGAAGAGTGCGTGTTGTTTTGCCAGAACTGCCTCCAGGACTAGGCCCTGCTCCTGGGGGACGCAGATTTGGTGGAGCCACAAGGGGAGAATGTCCGGCTGTCAAAATGCCCTTAACTGCTTTAGTTCCTTTAACAAAGCAACCACCATCGATAGTCAATGTCTGGGGATTGACGACGCAAGAATATCCAAAATTGTGGTTTTACCTACCCTACACCACTAGTTTTGCCTACCCAGCTGAGTTTACGGTGCTAGATGATGAGTCCAAAGATCCACTCTACACAAGTGCGATCGCTTTACCGAAACAAGCAGGCGTAATTGATGTTCCTTTACCTGCTAGCATTGCTGCGCTAAAAGTAGGCAAACGATACCGCTGGTTCTTGAATATTTACTGCGATCGCGAAAAACAATCAGCTCCTGTTTATGTTGAAGGAGTGATTATACGCACAGGAATTAATCAAGCTTTGGCGAAACAACTGCAAAAAGCAAAACCGCTACAGCAAGTCGTAATTTATGCTAACAATGGCTTCTGGCATGATGCTTTGACAAAATTAGCAGAACTACGCCAACAACATCCTCACAATCGCTACCTCCAGACAGAGTGGACAAATTTGTTAACAGCGATCGGCTTAAATGATTTGGCAACTCAACCTTTAGTTTCTAATTAATCGTGAGTTTTCCAAGCTGCACCAAGCTCAACAACAGCCAACCATAAGGTAGGCACTACCTAATTTTCCTCAAACCCTTATTTTTAGGTTGGGAACAGTGCCCACCCTACAAAAATTGCTTACTGCACCAAGCTCAACAACAGCCAACCATAAGGTGGGCACTACCTAATTTTCCTCAAACCCTTATTTTTAGGTTGGGAACAGTGCCCACCCTACAAAAATTGCTTACTAGGTTCAACCTGGTAACTAGGGTGGTGGGCTGTTGTAACAGAAGATGTCTATTGAATCAATCTTTCTTACAATAAATAAATTTTTGTATAAATTTATATTTTCAGTAATTTCAATTATCTATTTAGTGTTAATCTTATGAGATTTTAATGAGTAATCAAAAAGCTGTGATTAATGACATCTCAGGCAGTAAATAATTACTCAGCAAGTACAATCTACCTGAGTAAGCAACTATGGGTATTTTCTGACATGAAATCGAAAATACCTCTCAGTAACATCAATCTGCTTGCCAATCCCAGAAAAATAAATCAAAATTGCTCATCTTCTCTTAAAAAAGTTTAATTAAAAATCCTTTAAAAAAATATAAACGTGAGACAGATGCGATCGCCAAGCAAGGTAGAGTTGAGGTTAAGTATAAAAAGACACGATTATCTTTGTAACAAAAGAAATAACTCGGTTGTATAATTAGCGCGATCTGCCTTAGAAAAAACAGCTATTAGGACAGGCTAGTTTTCTGTTTACTCTATCTTCAATTAAAAAGCATATGTGGCAAAAAGACAAAAAAGATAGTTCCATAGTCAATCTGGCATTACTGCTGACATTAGCAACAACCCCGATGACAGCAAATCTGGTGCTGTCAGAACCAGCACTAGCCCAATCTGCTGCTGATGTTCCGTCTTTCTCACTGCCGTCAACAGTACCAAGTGATACAGTAGTACGGATCGATGGTTCGAGTAGCATGGCTACAATTAACCAAACCATGAAAGAAAGGTTTGAGCAACAGTTTGCTGGTGCCAGGGTAGAAGTAGCAGCTAATGGTACTGAGGCGGCACTGAAAGCTTTACAAGAAGGGACGATAGATATAGCAGCAATTGGCCGTGGTTTGACACCAGAAGAGAAAGCGCAAGGTTTGGAACAAGTTAGGTTACGGCGAGAAAAAATAGCGATCGTAGTAGGTGCAGACAACCCCTTCAAAGGCAGTTTGACGAATCGGCAATTTGCCAGGATCTTTCGAGGACAAATTACAAATTGGTCACAATTAGGGAGACGCCCAGGAAAAATTCGGGTTATAGATCGTCCAGCTACAAATGAATCTAGACAAGCTTTTCGCAGTTATCCAGCTTTCCGACGAGCTAAATTTGCTACAGGTGCTACTGCTACCCAACTAACTGATGACAACACCGCCGAAGTGATCAAGCAATTAGGTAAAGACGGCATTAGCTACGTTTTAGCCAGTCAGATATCTAAACTCGAAGGTGTGCGAGTTCTCAGGATACATAACACTTTGCCAGAAGATTCTAGGTATCCTTTTTCACAACCGTTTGTCTACGTTTACAAGAAAAATTCCAGCCCAAACGTGAGTAGTTTTTTGGGCTTTGCCACCAACTCGCCCGGAAAGCAAGCTGTGCAGGCTGCGATGACTGCTGAAGCAGAAGCGATCGCCGCCAGCTTATCTCAAGGAGAAACTCAGACACCAGCTACAGCAACGGTTCCCTTTACTGCGACTGCAACACCCACTCCAGAAGAAATTCCAGCTACAAGCGCTTCACCGACAACAGTTACTGAATCTCCAGCGACTGTAACTGATGCAAATATTCCCACTGATAACAATCAAACAGAGCAAAACCAAACAGCACTTTGGTGGTTGGTGTTACCCGTTTTAGGCTTAGGCGGAATATTACTGTGGTTGTTGCGAAGAAAACCCAAAAATAAGACACAAGAAGTTGTCGCAACATCCGAGCCAACTCCCGCTCTAGAAGAAACGCGATCGCCCCAGATGGCAGGTGTTGGTGCTGCTAGCAATGGTGCAACTCAAATCGGTGAATCCAACCTGCTACAAAAAATATCTAAAATTTCATCTCACCAAAATCAAGCAGAAAATCTTACGCATAATAATGGAAATTCTGTAGCAGCAGGAGCAACCTTATTATCGAGCAAAGATTCACAAATAGTAGACCGCGATCGCACATTTACTGAGGTTGATGAAACAACGATTAAATCAACACCTCCAGTCACACCCTCTTTTGCTGAGACAACTGGATTTGATTTAGAAGCGCCGGTGACAGTTGTTAGGAATTCCTACACACCATTACCAGATTCACTTCACGCTCCTGCTCAGGAGATTCCGCCAACAACACCAACAGAAACTACATCTGGGGAGCAACTATTTGCTCAAGGAGCAGACACCGATTTGCAGAGAACTTCAGTTAATAATAGTGATGTTGAAGTAGTAAAAGATGGATATCCCTCACTTCCAGATGTTTGGGAAGATATATCTGAAGAGAAAATCTTGTCAACACAAGTAATAACTACTTATTCAGAACCACCAGATGTTCCGCAGATTTCATTAGATGCAGAGGTAAAATCGCCACAAGAAGATCCTACACCTCCCACAGTGGATGAGATTCCGGAAACACAAGACATAGCTTTTGTGCCCGAACCACCAAACGCTGCTGAAGTTTCATTGCCGGATTTAGAAACACCAAACATAATTGACAGTACTGCATATCCTCCCTTACCCGATGTTTGGGAAGAAATTACTCAACAAGATGTACAATCTGCACATCCAACAGCTGCAATCGAGGAACTGCCTGATGTTTCCAACCTTGGTTCGGATTTAGAAACATCAGTTGCAATGAATACTTCCGCTCCGGAACTACCCGATCTGGGCGAAGATGAATTGGGTATGCAAGCGCAAGCCGGAGAAGATACAGTAATTCAGGAAGATACAGTATATCAGGAATTATCTACCCCCAGTTCTAATGTTTTAGAAGACATAACTCAACAAGATAGCAACTCGGAAACTGATTCAACTATCGGGCCATGGGCTACAATTTACGGCATCCACGATAATGAAAATTTAAATGCCCATTTGGAGATTCCCAGTACTGATGAAACTGCATTAGTGGATAAAGTAAATGCTCAAGCTCAATATTTAGATGTTGAGAACAGAATTGTTCTTGTACCTCGTACTCCCAAGTGGGCTTATGTATGTTGGCAGGTTGCCGATACTACCAAGGAAATGCTGCGGCAGCGCGGTGGTTCTCAATTTGCATTGAGACTCTATGATGTTACTGGCATCGATTTGAGTTATCAAACTCCCGTTCTTGTACAGCAATATGAATGTGAGGAAACAATTTGCGATCGCTATGTAGCTATTCCTGCGAGCGATCGCGATTATATGGCAGAACTTGGCTATGTAACTGATGATAGTCGCTGGTTGTTACTTGCCCGTTCAGGTGTTGCTCGTGTATTCAACCGTCCAGAGAAAGATTTTTGGTTCATAGCAGATGCAGAACTGATTATCCACGGAGCCACGGAACCTGGTTCAAACGTGAATATTGGCGGTCATCCGATTAAACTTAAACCAGATGGTACCTTCCACTTGCGCATACCTTTCACAGACAGCTTAATCGAATACGTGATGAATGCCACTGCTGCTGATAGCGAAAAAACTAAATCCATTCGCGTGAAGTTTTTTCAAGAAACTCCAACAGAGTATTCTGAAAGTTAATTCACATTATGATGTGAATTAAAAATTATGTTTTAGAAATCGAACACTGTCTTGGAAAGCTTTGATCGGAGGAAACCTCCGCTCAAACTTTCCGCAGATGGACACAGATAAACACAGATAAATCATCTGTGTGCATCTGTGTTTATCTGTGTTCGTTATCATCAATAGACAGGACTTTTAAGGAGTCGGGGATCTATGTTTTTTAGCAATAAAAGAGTTTTAAAACTGTTCCCCCAACCCGTTTCCCTTTCCCTGCTTTATCTTGCATTCAAATAATCTGCCAAAGCTTCAGAACCACCAATACGTTTGCCATCAATAAAAACTTGTGGAACCGTCGTTGCACCTGTTATTGCTTGCAAAGAACGAGTTGTTGCATCTTTACCCAAAACAATTTCTTCGTAATCAAAACTGTTTTCTTTTAGCATCTGTTTGGCACGAGCGCAGTAGGGGCAACCGGGTTTTGTAAATAGAGAAATCAAATTTGGTTTCGCCGCATTTGGGTTGATGTATCTAAGCATTGTTTCTGCATCAGATACCTTAAATGGATCGCCCGGTTCTTCTGGCTCAATAAACATTTTCTCAATGGTGCCATCCTTTACTAACATGGAATAGCGCCAGGATCTTTTGCCAAAACCTAAGTCTGACTTATCCACGAGCATTCCCATTTCTTCGGTAAATTCACCGTTACCGTCTGGTATAAAACACAAATTATCTGCTTCTTGATCCTTTGCCCATTCACTCATCACAAAAGGATCATTGACAGAGATGCAGATAATATCATCTACACCGTTTTCTCTAAAAGTCTTTGCCAATTGGTTATAGCCTGGAACATGAGTTGAAGAGCAGGTAGGGGTAAATGCTCCTGGCAAAGCAAAAACTATTACGGTTTTACCTTTAAATAGCTCGTCAGTTGTCACATTCACCCACTGATCGTTCTGGCGCACACGGAAGGTAACGTTGGGTACTTTTTGTCCTTCGTGGTTTGGCAACATTAAGTTTAGCTCCTTGATTTAAATTCTTTCTAAAGCGTACTCATTATGATTATGGATGTCAATATGCAGATTTTGTCAGCAAACCGTAAGGTGGGCACAGCCCACCCTACACAAACTGCTAGAAAATATTCTCCACACCCATCACATTAAGATTCTCTTCCAGATGCCCAAGTGTCACGCCATTTAACAGTACCTTCGCTAGCAATCACCCAGCGACGAGAAACAAGGTTTTCCCGCAGGGGAGAACGCCCTTCTCGTAACATAGCGTATTTATAATTGATCAACTTACCAGCACTTTCGTTGAAGGGAATTTCGCCAAACCAGGTGTTAGAGTTGATGTATTCTAGGGGATGTGCTTTGCCAATATCCCAATTACCGAGTTCGGGACAATCTCCAATCACAACAATTGTTTCTCCAGGTTGGGTGCAGACGCCATTTAATTGTACTCTGACAATTGTTTGTCCTTTGACGCGTTCCCCAACATGGCTAATTGCGATCGCTTCTTTGGGAGCAAGTTCTAGGTTATAAATTTTTCCATCTTGGACTTCAAATTTGCGCCCTGTCAACAAGCAAGTATGTTCTCGATCTGGCAATTCTGTATCTACTACGTCTAGCGTCACAGCATCACCTCTGTTTAAAGCCACAAAACAGCGAGAATCGCGGTAGCGGCGCACGTAGCAATAAACATCTGGGGTAATATATTTTTGCCACTGACTGCCCATTGAGATGGCTGGGTTGAGACGGCGCAATCCCGAAAGCTTGCGTATATCTCGATAGATAGGAGTATCAGTATCCCAACTTTCCATCATCGGACGATTGTAGGGATCGTTATTGCCGTAAATATTGCGATCGCCATTGGTATCATTATGCAGATATTGTTCCGTCCCATAAAACAGGCAGGGAATTCCACGAGTCGTCATCAACAAAATCACTGCCAAGCGTAAAATATCATGGTCGGGATTGACAGTTAAAAAGCGGTGCATATCGTGGTTATCGATAAAGGTGATTAGTTCTGTCGCACCGTTGTAGCGATAGTCTTCATCCAGTACATTCTGAACTAAATAAAATCCTTTATCATCATAGGCTGCTAAAGCTTGCCGAATTGCCATGCACAACCCAAAGTCAAGAATTGTCATCCCAGAATTGTTGGTGAATTCAACCGCGCGATCGTCTCCGGGGTTGCTGTAAATCCATTCCCCAAAAATGAAGACATCTGGCTTGTGGTTGTACATCTCGCCTGTAAACTCTTGCCAAAACCAAATCGGCATATGCTTGACTGTATCCACCCGCAGTGCATCCACACCCCGATCCAACCACTGCTTAATTGCAGATTTAATATAGTTGCGGTACTGAACATTGTTTTCGTTAAAAGTGGCTAATCCTGAAAGTTCACAGTTTTGAACTTGCCACTCATCTTCCCAATTGCTAACTTCGCCGTAGTGATGATACCAATAGTCTTTATCATCATTGAAGTCAGCAATTTTGACTCCATCATCGTACAATTCACCCTTACAACCGCCTGTGTCTGGGCTGCTGTGGTTGCAGACAATATCTAGCACGAGCTTCATTTTACGCTTGTGCAATTCTTCAATTAGGCGATCGAAAACAGTGTTTCTGGTTTCTTGAGTGTTATTGAGAGAAGGATCGTCATCAGCAGCAATAAAGCGAGGATTTAAGCGTTTAAAATCTTTTGTCCAGTAACCATGAATCGCAGCACTTTGAATAAATAATTGCTCAACTTGCTCAAATAAGGGGGTTAGCCAAATTGCAGTCACTCCCATATTTTTGAGATAATCTAGTTTGTCAATTACTCCTTGCAAGTCTCCACCCCAGTACTTGCCCCAATCTTGGGCATTTGGATCGTAAAGTTCTGGATTGGGGCCTTCACTGTTATTTGGATCGCCATCAAAAAAGCGATCTACTACAAGAAAATAGATTGTTTCTTGGCGAAACTCAATATCTCTGGTGTAAAGAAATTCTAAATCAATATCTGAATCTGGTTTTGGTGATTGAATAATTGCTTCTACTTCTGCTGCTGGATTTTCTACTTTATATTGAGCGTCTGATGTTTGAGATGGAGGATTTGCTACCATAGTGAAGTGATAACCAAGCAATATATTAAGGAACGATCGCAGAACTGTAATTTTGCTGAAGACTATCGCTTCATTACATACTTCTGTCAATCGACAGTATCTATTTAATTTAAAAAAAATAAATCTATCCAAAGTTAGTTTTGTTATTAAATCTTGAGAGAGATATGAAATTAATTATTTTTTATATTATTATAAAAGGTTAAAATTTTAAAAATAAAGATGTATGGGCGTGGCAAAGCTAAATTTGTGCAATCAGCCTTGTGCTTTTATTTTCAAATAAATCGACCACAGATGAACACAGATAAACACAGATTTTATCGGTGTCTATCGGTGCCCATCTGTGGTTGTAATTAACCTAGATCGTGATTGTTGCAATAAGTCTATTATATGAGTAGTCAAGTATTGTGAAGACAGAGTTACTACAAGCTTTTTCTGTTGCATCATTTTAGCCTTACCACGCCAGAATTAATAGAATACTTGTAAAGTAATTTTTGAATTTTTAAGTTTAATTTTTATACCGATTTCTTAAAATAGAATGATTTAAAAATAGTAATTTGTCAATTAAACAACAATTAAAAATAAAAAGAGTTAGGATGAATAGAGAATATTAATTATCCTATAGATTGAGTTAATAGAAATATACTTATCTAGCTATTACACTATAGTAGGATATAATTCTTCTACCCATTTCTTGATTAAGAGGGTAAAAAATTGCTGGCACAAAGTCCGATCATTGCCTTTACTATTCTTATACTCGTCATCTTTACAGTACCACCAATTTTTGAGCGATTTCGCCTACCTGGGTTGGTAGGTTTGTTGGTAGCTGGTGTAGTACTGGGTCAAAATGGGCTAAATCTGCTCAATTCTGAATCTGAAACTATCAAGCTGCTATCGGAAATCGGCAAAGTTTACTTGATGTTTGTGGCAGGCTTAGAAATTGATTTAGAGCAATTTCGCAAAACTAGAAATCGTTCAATTGGATTTGGAACACTGACTTTTTTAGTACCACTAATCACTGGCATTTTTATCGGGCGTTTATTTAATTTTAGTTGGAATGCTTCGGTTTTGATTGGTTCTTTGCTTGCCTCTCATACTCTCTTAGCTTATCCGATTGTTAGTCGCTTGGGTGTGGTAACAAACGAAGCTGTAACAGTCACAATTGGCGCTACAATTTTCACCGATACGGGTGCTTTGCTCGTTTTGGCAATTTGTGTAGGAATTCATGCTGGAGAATTCACAGCTTTAAGTTTAGTTACGCTTTTAGCTGGATTAGCAATTTACTCTATTGTAGTTTTATTTGGCTTTGACTGGCTAGGAAAAGAATTTTTCCGTCGCTCAGGAGATGAGCAAGGTAATCAATTTTTATTTATATTGTTGGCATTATTTATAGCCTCGGTAGGAGCGCAGGTAATTGGAGTTGAAAAAATTGTTGGTGCGTTTTTAGCAGGTTTAGCTGTCAATGATGTTTTAGGGCGTAGCCCAGTTCGAGAAAAGGTTGAGTTTGTCGGCAGTGTTCTATTTATCCCTTGTTTCTTTGTAGATATGGGGCTGCTGATTGATATTCCTGCTTTTGTTAAAACTCTGAGTTCAGTTTGGCTGACTTTGGCAATTGTAGTGGGGTTAATAGGTAGCAAATTTGTTGCAGCATTCTTAGCTAAATTACTGTACCGCTACAATAACGCAGAATTGCTGACGATGTGGTCATTATCACTACCGCAGGTAGCAGCTACATTGGCAGCAACTTTAGTTGCTTATAAAACCTTCAACTCTGCTGGAGAGCGGTTGATTAATGAGGGTGTTCTCAACAGTGTAATTGTGCTGATGCTAGTGACTGCAATTATTGGCCCCATCATTACATCACGATTTGCAACTACACTCACAGTCCCGCAAGCAAACTTAGCAACAAATAAACTCTCCAGTTGGTGGCAAAACAGTATGGGTGAAGTGGAGGAGCAAACACCCACACCCAGTCCATTTACTGTCGTAGTTCCAATTTACAATCCCAAAACCCAGCGTTATCTGATTGAAATGGCAGCGCTGTTAGCACGTCACGAATCTGGAAGGATTGTACCACTTGTGATCGCAGTCGGTCGAGTTCATATGGATGATCCGCAATTAAATGCAGCACTCAGCCAATGTCGGCAAAGATTGGAAGGTGCTTTAGAAATTAGTCAAGAATTTGGGGTGGAGGCATCACCAGCAGTTCGGATTGATGACGATGTGGCTTTAGGAATTAGCCGCACCAGTCGAGAAGAAAACGCCAATTTAGTAGTGATGGGTTGGTCGCGTAATACAGGTTTGCGTGCTCGCTTATTTGGTAATGTAATTGATAGTGTGTTTTGGTCTTCTCACTGTCCGGTAGCAGTTACAAGGCTTTTAAACAGTCCAACAAAGATTCAGCGCATTCTTGTACCAGTGGGGAATTTTACACCGCAAACTATAGGCGCTGTCAGGTTTGCCCAAATTTTGGCTGATGTTAATCAAGCGCAAGTAGTTTTATTACACGTGTGCGATCGCCGAACACCTCAAGCACAAGTGAGCAAATTTGAGTCGCAGCTTTCTGAGATTGCTTCTCAAAGCAAGTTGCATGTAAATACTAGCATCAAAACCATTGTTAATGATGATATTGCCAGAGTAATTATCCGCGAAGCCGAGGCATTTGATTTAGTTGTGATGCGTTCTACTCGTTATCGTACTGCTGGTGGATTAGCTGTCAGTGAAGTCACAACCGAGGTAATTAAGGAACTCAATTGTTCAATTGTATTGCTAGGAGAACCCCACTCTTAAATCCCGGCTGTATAACATAGGACTTATGCAAAATTCCTCTTAAATCTTTTTTCCTTCGTATCCTCCACGCCTGGAGTGGTTTATTATTCCATCACTCGTGCGCAAGTCCTGTAACAATAAAAAAGTCGTATAACAAAAATAAAGTTATACAAATTATGGGGATTACCAAAAAATAAATTACCCAATAATGTAGCGACAAAATATCATGCACTAAATTAGCTGTGTCACGCCAGTAGCAACTTCTGCCTTCCCTGTAGCAAATTCCGCCTTCACGTTTGGGTGTTTTGCGCAGTCTGTAGCAGCTTCCGCCTTCGTGTTCAAGAAGAGCCAGAGGCTCTTAATTCTCGTTACCAGGTTAAACCTGGTAACGAGCGTGGTGGGCTGCTCTGCTGCCTCCTTTACTGTTGTAACTGGTGCAAAATTTGAGATTTGAAATCAGGCGGGTTTTGTCTGTCGCAAGCGTACTGCGCGTCAAAGCGCAGTTTTGCCCAAGTAAGTAGCACGATTAAACCGTAGACGAGTAGTATGTAAAGTTTTGTGGGAGTAAAGAGGAAAGGTTTTTCTTTTACCTTTCCCTTTACTTGCACAACAGAAGTCACAAGACGCTTTGCGAAGTTCAGAAATTGGGAGGAGCACAGAAGTAGGAAACTTCAGAAATTTTTGATCCGTCTGAAAAATACATTTGGTTTTGACAATAGCAAAAGAAGGTGTAGCTTGGTTTAATAGTAAAAACGACAGTGCTGTATAAATTACTATAAAGTCTATTTCTACCAAGTATGACTAAAAAAGCTCTGATTACCGGATTAACTGGGCAAGACGGCTCCTACCTCGCCGAACTTCTTTTAGAAAAAGGCTACCAAATATATGGTTTAGTCCGTCGTTCTAGCACCAGCAACCTAGAACGGATCAGTCATCTTTTCAACCAGATCCAAATTGTATCTGGCGATCTATTGGATCAGTCTTCACTCATGGATGTTGTGAATGACTGTCAACCGGATGAAATTTATAACCTTGCTTCCCAAAGCTATGTTCCTCTTTCTTGGAAACAACCCGCTCTGACTGCAGAATACACAGCCCTTGGTGTTTCCCGTCTTCTAGAATCGATTCGACGCTGCAAGCCAGATGCTAAATTTTACCAAGCTTCTAGTAGTGAAGTGTTTGGTCAACCTGATGAATCTCCTCAAACTGAACGTACTGCTTTTCGCCCGCGTAACCCTTACGGTGTTGCCAAAGCTTACGCCCACTGGATGACAGTTAATTATCGCCAACAATATAAACTCTTTGGCTGTTGCGGTATTACCTACACTCACGAATCTCCACGTCGCGGTACAGAGTTTGTATTTCGCAAAATCACGCGTACTGCCGCGATGATTAAACTAGGTTTAGCCAATGAATTGAAGCTTGGTAACTTAGATGCTCGACGTGACTGGTGCTACGCCAAAGATGCGGTGTGCGCGATGTGGATGATGCTCCAGCAAGAAAAACCAGATGACTATATTATTGCTAGTGGCGAAACTCACTCAGTACGGGAGTTAGTTGAGTGTGCTTTTAATTGTTTGGGATTGGATTGGCAGGATTATGTATCTGTCGATCCTGCTTTTTACCGCCCAGATGAACCTGTACAATTAGTTGGTTGTATTTACAAAATCAAAGCACAATTAGGTTGGAAACCCCAGTATTCCTTTCAACAGTTAGTAGAGTTAATGGTTGATCGCGACTTGAAGGAATTGAGTGACAATCCGTAATTAAGATTAAGCAGGCGGAATCAAAGCGATACGCGTTAAGGAATAGAAAGAGACAGTTAGCGATTCTGAATCCAAAATGAGATCAAATACTTAAGGAGGACAATTATGCAATCAACACCTGAAATTCAAACCAAGGTTGCGAATTTTCCCCTTGGTGTTAATATTTCAGGTTATGTAAACAGTGAATTTGGACTTGGTGAAGGAGTCAGAGGAACCATTAGAGCTTTAGAAGCTGCTGGTATTCCTTTTGTAATTAACAATTGCAATTTCAATACCATGCATAGGAAATTAGACTCTACTTACACAGATTTCTCTGACGAAAATCCTTATCCAATTAACATTGTGCAAGTCAATGTGGATATGATACATACTTTTATCAATTCCACTAGCCCTGCATATTTTCAAAAAAAATATAACATTGGATTTTGGGCATGGGAGCTTCCAGAATTCCCAAAAGAGTGGCTACCTGCTCTTAATCTTTTCCATGAAATATGGACTCCAAGTAGTTACTGCACAGAAGCGATCGCGCCTGTATCTCCAATTCCGGTACTGAAGGTTATGCATAGCATCTCCCTTCCGCAACCTTCAGCCACAAAACAAGCACTAGGTTTGTCTGATAACAAATTTATTTTTCTTTTTATATTTGATTTTTGCAGCATTTTTGAACGTAAGAATCCCATAGCAATTGTTGAAGCATTTCAAATAGCATTTGGGAAAGAAAATCAAGATGTATTGCTAGTAATTAAATTTTCTAACGCTAAATATTTCCCTGAGCACCTCCAGAAATTTAAAGCTTTCGTAGCAAACTTTAAAAATATCAAATTAATAGATGATTATTTACTAAAAGATGAACTGAATGCGCTCATCTACCACTGTGATTGTTATGTTTCTTTGCATCGTTCTGAAGGATTTGGGCTGACGATGGCAGAAGCAATGTTTTATGGCAAACCAGTAATAGCAACTGCCTATTCAGCTAATACTGAATTTATGAATATCGGTAATAGTTTCCTTGTCAAATACTCTTTAGTGAGATTAACAGAAGATTACGGCTCTTACAAAAAAGGGAATGTCTGGGCAGAGCCAGATATTGCTCATGCGGCAGATTTAATGCAATATGTATTTAATAATTATGAAGAAGCAAAACAGGTTGGTGCTAAAGCAGCCCAAGATATCCAGTCTTTATTAAGCCCAAAAGTAATTGGAGAAAAAATTAAAAAAAGACTGGAATATATAATGCAAATCAAGAAGGATAATTCAGAAATTTATCAACTACAAACAGAATTACAATATAAGAACGCAGAAAATTATCGATTACAAACTTTGGTTAACTCGATGGAAAGTAGTAAGTTTTGGCACTTGAGAAATCAATGGTTAAAAATCAAAGAAAAACTTATTTTTAACAATAAAAAATAAAAAAGTATGCAACTTCATACAAATAATAAAATCCAGAAGTTACTAAGGATTTACAGAAGACGAGGAGCGCTAGGTTTATTAAATTTTCTATACCAAATAACTAAATCTCGATTAAAAAATAAAATTGCGTATCAAAAATGGATTAAAAAAAATACTTTAACAGAACAAGATATCACATCTACTTGTCATCAAATTGAGCAATGGCAACTCCGCCCAAAATTTTCAATTATTATGCCTGTTTATAATGTAGAGGCAAAATGGTTGACAAAAGCCATTGAATCAGTTCGCAATCAAATCTATCCAAACTGGGAGCTTTGCATTGCTGATGATGCTTCTACTTATCCTCATATTCGTTCTATATTGACTGATTACAGTAAACTCGATCCACGCATCAAAGTTATATTTCGTACAGAAAACGGGCATATTTCAACTGCTAGTAACTCTGCGTTAGAAGTGGTTACAGGAGAATATATTGCACTTTTAGATCATGATGATGAATTATCAATTGATGCTTTATTTGAAAATGCCAAATTAATTAATCAGTATCCAGAAGCAGATTTTATTTATAGCGATGAAGACAAAATAGATGAGAATGGCAGCCGATTTTCACCTTACTTTAAACCAGATTGGTCGCCAGAATATTTTTATTCTTGTATGTACACCTGTCATTTAGGTGTTTATAGAACTAGCATTATTCGTGAAATTGGTGGTTTCCGCAGTGAGTATGACGGCTCGCAAGATTATGACTTGGTATTAAGAGTTGTAGAAAAAACCAAGAACATTTACCACATTCCCAAAATTCTTTACCACTGGCGCAGTATATCTGTCTCAGCCGCTTCTGGCTCACAAGCAAAGCCTTGGGCTTACACTGCTGGTAGAAAAGCTCTAGAATCTATGTTAGAACGCAGTCTATATTCAGGGCGTGTAGAGGAAACAATCAATCCTGGTATTTATAGAGTTCGGCGCGACATCATTGGAAATCCCCTAGTTAGTATTATCATTCCCAGTGCTGGTACAACGATAAAAACTCCTTCAGGTTCACTGTGTCTGTTGGAAAATTGCCTCCGCAGCATTCAACAGGTGAGTACCTACCGCAACTTTGAAATTATTGTGGTAGATGGTTATGACATTCCCAAAGAAACTTTAGAAACAATCGCTGCTGGTAATGTGGAATTAGTGCGCTGTGCTGAACCATTTAATTTTTCGATGCGAATTAATAAAGGTGCAGTGCAAGCCAAAGGAGAATTTCTGTTATTGCTAAATGATGATACAGAAGTAATTACTCCTGATTGGCTAGAATCAATGTTGGAACTTGTACAACAAATAGAAATTGGTGTAGTTGGTGCAAAGCTTTTGTTTCCTGATGGGAAAATACAGCATACAGGAGTGCTAATTCTGGAAGGAAATCCTTGTCATGCATTTTACGGTTTTGATAACGAAGCTTCTGGTTATTATTGCTCAAATATAGTTAACCGAAACTACTTAGCTGTAACTGCTGCTTGTTTGATGATGCGAAAAGAATTATTTCAACAGTTGGAAGGGATGGATGAGCATTTTCCTTTGAACTATAACGATGTTGATTTATGTTTAAAAGCACATCAAGCGGGATATCGTAATGTAGTAACACCCTATGCTCAATTAATTCACTATGAATCAGCTAGTAGACAAAAAGGTTTAAAACCAGGAGAATGGCATTTATTAAATAATAAGTGGAATAATTACTTTGAATATTTAAAAACAGACCCATACTATAATATAAATCTATCATCAAAAACGGCTAATTTTGAGCTATCCCAATAAGTAAATAGGGTAAGGTTAGAATAATCAGCTTATTTCTATTTCCTATTTACAAAAAGCAGAGTATAAGGGAGCCACTGTGGTGGTTCCCCTACACCCTATGAATGTTCCCTCTCCCAAAAAGTTAGTTAGAATTTATTGGTGCTTTTTAGAAGCATTTCTGCGTTTGAGGAATAGCACTGAACCTATAGCTCCAATGCCCAATAGATTAGATATATTATCTTCTGGAGTACTTTCTGGAACAGCATTTACTATCAAGCCCTCTGTAGGAAAAGTAAAGCTTTCATCGTTTACCGCTATTGATACAAGTCCATTAAATCCACCACTGGGTAAATCACCTATTTCATCTTTATATTTGCTATAAACTATAAATTGCAGCTTAGTCGCAGTACTTATTTCTTGTAAACTAACATGATATTTAGTACCTCCAACCCAGCTAGAATCAAGTGATTCATTTCCTTGTCTAGTTATATCAGATTCAGATATGCGAGTAGCTTTAATATTACCTGGTTTAAACTTACTAGTACCAGAACATAAATCATTTACTTCTTCCACACATATATGTTGAGCTTTAATAATAGCTCTCGGATAAAAGCCTCTTTCAGATGAGGAGTGTGAATCTTTCACAGAAGTATTTAGAACAAAAGTTAAGTTACTTTTTCCTTCATTGGTAACAAAAGTGTAATTTAAGTAGGGTGTCGCTAGAACAGATTCTGGAGCTAAACAAGTAACAATAGAGAAAAATGTGCTTAACGCCATGACTTTCTTGAAGTTATTTAGGGTAGTTAAATAACTCATTGAAGCACCTCCAAATTGTGCATTGAATATATAATTTGCAAAGCCAATACTACCTGGGTATATTTGATGCTTTATCTGCTATTTACCCAAAACCCTGATGTTAGAAAAATATTCGTAGATCTACTTTTTAAGGAGTGGAGAAATTGGCAACAAAATAATTTTAGACAAACTAGATTACTGCTATAGCTCTGTTGCCACTCTGATTACTTGATGTATTTTTGAATGTCTAATAACTATTATCAAAGCATAAATAACAGTAATTATACTGATTGTTTTGCTATTTTTTATGAAAAAAAAGATATGATTTTACACAATTTGTTTACAAACTTTCAATCTATTCTGCTCTGCGCTATATTATTTATTTAAAGATAAAAATCTTTTTGTGAAGGGAGAAAATTATTCACATTTTTATGGAAAAGAAAATAATTTACTCTTGCTAATTTTGAGGATGAAATATTAGCTGTAAATTATAAATATCGTTATTTAATAAACCAAATCATACCACTATTGTGCAAAGTGCAAAAGTAAAAGGGGCTGGGGACTAGTGATTGGGTACTGGGGATTAGGCTGAAAGCGGGCAGATTACTGCCCTGAAAATTACCTCTAGGATGAGCGATCGCTTAATTTTTGCCCCTACAGCAGCTACTTTTTCCAAGGTAGTTTAGTACCCATCTCAGTTAAAGCTGAGAAAACCAGATACAGTACAAGAACAACAATGCCAATCAGAAAAAAAACAAGGTCGTTATCCATTCTTTAAATTTGTGTAAGTAACACTCAAGACTACCAAATCTAGATTAATAGCTCCTGAACTTGTAGAACAGCAGCACCGAAAAAAATTCTGGTGTTGCTGAATTGAGGTATGAAGTTTACAGTTAATGCCAGAAAAATGAAGCTGAGGTATAAATGTGTCTACAGCTAGATTAACTATTCAGTACATACCGCAGATATTACTACACCGATTATGAGAAACAAAATTATAGCAATAGCCGCGTTTCTAACTACAATCAACATCATTCAAACTGCTGTAGCTGCTAACTCGGAACATATTAGACAATTGCTAGCAAACAAACAATGTCACGATTGTGACCTCAGTGGTGCTGGCTTGGTGATGGCTGACTTAAGTAATGCGAATTTGAATGGAGCTAATCTTACAGGTGCAAACCTCAGTCGTGCAAACCTCAGTGGTGCTGACTTAAGTAACGCCAATTTAAAGGGTGCAGGATTATTTGGTGCCAACCTAAGTGGGGCAAAGTTGAATGGGGCAACTCTGGCGGGTGCAGATTTGAGAAGTACTTATTTAGTAAATGCAGAAATGACAGGTGTAAACCTCAATGGCGCTAACTTACAAGGTGCCTTGGGGATACCATCGCAAATTGCCAAACCAGAAGAATTTTATGCCTGGGGCGTCGCAGAAGCACAAAAAGGTAACTACCATCAAGCCATAGACTATTTTAATCAAGCGATCGCCCTCAAGCCAGACTATGCTCTCGTTTACCTAGCTCGTGGTGTCGCTCGCTACCAACTATTTGACAGACAAGGCGCTTTTCAAGACGCCCAGACTGCCGAAAAATTATTTACAAACCAAAAAAACAACGAGGGCATACAAACAGCACAAGCTTTTATTAAAGAACTGCAAACACCCCAGACAGCCCAGGTAGATCGTGGTAAACCAAATTTTATGGACTTTTTGGGAGGTATTACTTCACTGTTTCTTCAGCTCACGCCCTTTTAGGAGGAGAAAGGGAAGAGGGGCAGGGGAGATGGAAAGACAGGGGGACAAGGAGAGGAGCCAGCGGCGTGCGGGGGTTTCCCCCCATTGAGACGACTGGCGTGGGGAGACAAGGAGAATAGTAAACAACTAACCGCTAACCAATGACTATTTCTAACCAATTGTGGGAAGCAAATCAAGAACTAGCACAAGCTTGTCTAGTGCATCCCTTCGTCCAAGGTATTGCTAGTGGTACTCTGGCACCATATAAATTTGCCTACTATGTAGGACAAGATGCATTTTTTCTAGAAGCCTTTGCCCGTGCCTACAGTATCGCTGCTGCTAAAGCCCCAGACTGGGAAGGATTTAATACGTTTCACTATTTAGCTGGAGGTGTGCTGCAAGAACTATGGCTGCATGAAAGCTACGCAGCTAAGTGGAATGTGAATTTGCGCTCTACAGAAATAGGAGCCGCGACTCGTCGCTATACAGATTTTTTGTTAGCTACTGCCTGGGGGCAAGATGTGGGTTTAACTGCTGCGGCTATGTCTCCTTGTATGCGTCTTTATGCCTTTTTAGGAGAACAGTTAGCTCAAGATGGCATTCCCAATCATCAGTATGCAGACTGGATTCGCACTTACAGTAACGGTGATTTTCAGTCGCTGGCACAAGAATTAGAAAGCTTAGTGGAACGCTATGCAACTACTTCTGCCTTAACTGACTCAACTTACCGTTATGCGATGTTGTGTGAGCGAGATTTTTTTCAAGCGGCATGGGAAGTTAGGGGATAGGGGAAGAGGAGGGAGGGGACAAGGGGAGGGGGAGAGGAGCAGAGGAGTAGTAAACAAATAACCACTAACTACTAACCCCTGTACGGGCGGGTTTTAACAAAAATATCTCTGGGATGACGAAATATATAAATAAACCCGCACGGCAGTCGCTACAACCGGGGGAACCCCGGCAACGCGCTGCCTCCCCTACTAATGACTAATGACAAATGACTAATGACTAATGACCAATCCCCAATCCTTTTCCCTAATTGATAAATTACTAATCAAACATCATAGTGTGTCTAGCAAAATTATTAAGTAACGCAAATAACTGATACATTTTGTGATGTGAGCCACACTAAATAAAGGAGTTTTGAAGCGATCGCAATGGATGTAGATGAACTTCTCATACGCTACAAAGCAGGAGAGAGAAATTTTAAAGGCGCTAACCTTATTGGTGGTTATTTGTATGGAGTAGATCTGAGTGGAGCGAATTTACAAGGAGCATCTCTAAGCGAAGTTGATTTGAGTCAAGCCAACTTAGAGGGAGTTAATCTCAAAGAAGCTTCTCTAAATGGTGCTAATCTTACAGGTGCTAATCTTACAGGTGCTAACCTAAGTGGAGCAAATCTTTACGAGGCAAAGCTTACAGGAGCGATTCTCGACGGTGCACATCTGAAGATGGCAGACTTAATAGATGCTGATTTCACCGCTGCTAACTTACAGGGAGCAAATTTGTACGGAGCATATCTCAACGGAACCCTGCTGCAAGGTGCAATCATGCCAGATGGCACAATTCACGAGTAAACAGTTATCAGTTATCAGTTATCAAAACAGAATCCACAATACCCTACGGGAAGCCGCCCTCTGGGCGTCTACAGTAGTCAGAATTTAAAATTTAGAATTTAAAAGTCAGTGAAATTATTCTTTCTTCTGGATTCTGGCTTCTGGCTCCTGACTTCTGTTGTTTACTGTTCACTGTTTACTGGTAACTGATTTAACTGATGTAACGTTTCTGATATTTTGAAACAATCAATATACCTATCCGAGATATAAATTCAGAACAAAAAAATGGTAGAGTCAAGATTTGAGACTCTACCATTGGTCTACCATAATGAAAAACCCACTTCATTTCTCCGTTACGGCAATAAAGTAACGCAGATGTCACAGTTACATAAATTTGATATTTTAAAAGTTTCAATTATCAATAAATATATATTGGACATCTGTAAAATCTCTACTTTATGATGCTCATACAAGAGTATTTTAGGAGTCCAAAGAATGGCAGAAAATTAAACACCTGGCTCGCAACTGCTAATGCCACAAACTTTATGGCACAGCCCACAGCCGAATCTAATACTGCCTTCTTCCTGCCGCATTTAATTCAGAGAGGAGATTTGCCACAACCAAGATCGTGGCACTGAGGAAATCAAAATGTCAGAAAATTTTAGAAGTAAAGTTGTCACCCAAGGAGTGCAGCGATCGCCTAATCGCGCTATGCTCCGTGCTGTTGGTTTTAAAGATGAGGATTTCATTAAACCAATTGTTGGTATTGCCAACGGTTACAGCACCATCACCCCTTGCAATATGGGTATTAACAAACTAGCGCAAAGGGCTGAAATTGGTGTTAGGGATGCTGGAGCAATGCCGCAGCTATTTGGCACAATTACAATCAGCGATGGCATTTCAATGGGAACTGAGGGGATGAAATACTCCTTGGTGTCGCGCGAAGTAATTGCCGATTCGATAGAAACCGCCTGCAACGGGCAAAGCATGGATGGAGTGCTAGCCATTGGTGGCTGTGATAAAAATATGCCAGGCGCAATGCTAGCGATCGCCCGCATGAACATCCCCGCGATTTTTGTTTACGGTGGTACGATTAAACCTGGACATTACAAAGGACGCGATTTAACCGTTGTCAGTTCTTTTGAAGCTGTGGGAGAATATAGCGCCGGGAAAATAGACGAAAATGAACTTTTGGAAGTTGAGCGTAGCGCTTGCCCCGGTGCTGGCTCCTGTGGGGGAATGTACACAGCTAACACTATGTCTTCTGCGTTTGAGGCGATGGGGATGAGTTTGCCCTACTCCTCAACAATGGCAGCTGAAGATGAAGAAAAAGCCGATAGTACGGAAAAATCGGCATTCGTATTAGTGGAAGCAATTCGCAAGCAAATTTTACCTCGTCAAATTATCACTCGCAAATCAATCGAAAATGCGATTTCGGTAATTATGGCAGTAGGTGGTTCCACAAATGCCGTATTGCATTTTTTGGCGATCGCTCGCGCTGCTGGTGTCGAACTTTGCCTTGATGACTTTGAAGCGATTCGCGCCCGTGTTCCAGTTTTGTGCGATTTAAAACCTAGTGGTAGGTATGTAGCTACGGATTTACACAAGGCTGGTGGTATTCCTCAAGTGATGAAAATGCTACTAGTGCACGATTTATTACACGGAGATTGTTTAACAATTTCCGGTCAAACAATTGCCGAAGTTCTAGCAAATGTGCCAGAGGAACCATCACCACACCAAGATGTCATCCGTCCTTGGCAGAACCCAATGTATCCTCAAGGACACCTAGCCATCCTCAAAGGTAATTTGGCAACGGAAGGGGCAGTAGCAAAAATTACTGGCGTAAAAGTACCAAAAATTACTGGCCCGGCAAGAGTATTTGAATCCGAAGAATCTTGCTTAGATGCGATTTTGGCTAAGAAAATCAACGCTGGTGATGTAATCATTATCCGCTACGAAGGGCCAAAAGGAGGCCCCGGTATGCGGGAAATGCTAGCTCCCACCTCGGCAATCATCGGGGCTGGCTTGGGTGATTCTGTCGGATTAATTACCGATGGGCGCTTCTCTGGCGGTACTTACGGCATGGTAGTAGGGCACGTTGCACCAGAAGCAGCAGTTGGAGGTGCGATCGCTTTAGTAGAAGAAGGTGACACCATCACCATTGATGCCCATACCCGCTCGTTGCAGTTGCACGTATCTGATCAAGAATTAGCTCGTCGCCGTCAAAGTTGGCAACCCCGCCCACCTCGTTACACTAAGGGTGTGTTGGCGAAGTATGCCAAGTTGGTGTCTTCTAGCAGTTTGGGTGCGGTAACGGATTTGGATTTATTTTAGTTTTAGATTTTTGTAGAGATGTGCCATGGCACGTCTCTACTTTTTAGTATGAATCTAGATGTAGAGACGCGAAATTACCCTACGGGAACGCCTGCGGCGTACGCGTCTCTATAAGGGTTTTGGTGACTTCTATCTTTCTTGTTAATGAATCCTAGACTGTACGCGCTACAGACTGGCATAGATACCATCAAGTGCTAGTAACTCCTCGTGCTTAACCTACCCGACAATTTGCCCATCATCCATCACATATATGCAATGACTAGGAGTAGTGGTCTGTCAACCAAAAAATGACGGGTTGAGGCTGACACGGGGACATGGTGAAACCCAGACGCGGAGAATTTTAACCCAGCAAAATTACTCTGACAGAGTAGTAGATGATTTTTAGAAAGAGAAGAAGCTGCCATTGTGATTCAGCCAAAACAGATTTAGGATGATTGAAAATATTTGAATTTGTTGAGAGTTGGGTATTTTACTCGACTTAGTTAAATGATGGTAAAACGCGCAGATGTCAGTACCAAAAAGTTAATTAGCCTCGCACCCGATAACTGGGTGAAATGGGTAACACAAATACCTGATATCAAAGTTGGGGAAATTCTTGATTCTGAATTTCAATGGATTAGTAGAGAAAGTGATGTTTTAATCCGTGTTGAAAGTCAACAGTATGGTGAGTTTCTAGTTCTCAATGAATTACAACTGCGTCCTTCATCCCAAATGGCACGTCGGATGCGTGCCTATGCAGCCTTAGCAGAAGAAAAATATAATTTACCGACTTATCCAGTATTAATTAATATCTTGAAAATCAATGATGAGCAAATACCGGATAGATTCGCCTCAAATATTGCCGGGTTGCAAGCAAGGCAAGATTATCGAGTGATTAATTTGTGGGAGGTTGATGTCAATATTGTCTTTAATCAACCGTTACCCTCGTTACTGCCCTTTGTGCCGATTCTTCAAGGAGGTGAGAACGAGTCTACAATTAGAGAAGCACTACAGATTTTGCGTGCTGATGAACAGTTAGATCAACTGGAAACAGTACTGGCATTTTTTGCGACCTTTGTGCTGGAGAGTACATTAGTTCAAGAGATTATGAGGTGGGATATGGCTGTTTTACGGGAGTCGCCTTGGTATCAAGAAATTGAGCAGCGTGGTATACGTATTGGTGAAGAACGCGGAAGGAGAGAAAATTTTTTAGCCAATATTGCAACGATTTTAGAGGTGAGATTTGGGAGTGAGGGCTTAGAATTAATGCCCCAAATAGCCCAGATTTCTGATTTAGAGCGGTTGCAGGAAATTTTACGTAGTATTGTTGTCGCAAATACAATTGAAGAATTGCGAGATGTTTTGTAATCAAATTTAGCAATTAGTAGGTAGTGGGTAATTACGAATTATTTTGTGGTGGGATTTGGGCGAAAATAGCAGATTTTAACAGTTCAGGAAGCTGTTTCCACACTACATTTCCTTTTTCACTTTTGATATACAGTTGCATAAATTCTAGTAAAGCTGCGGCGCTTTCTTCTGGGATGAGATTGACGAAGAGATAGGTGGGTTGATCTGGACTGACAACAGATACAACACAGCCATGATTACACGCCCATAAACAGCCAATAGGCTGGATTTCCACTTCATTATCTGGGAATTGTTCAGTGCATAAAGTGTTGAGTTGGTCGAGTAAAATCTTGCCATCAAAAGGGGGATTGTCTGGTCGTGTTTCAGATGAGCGGTGGCAGGATTTGCAGACGAATAATGTGTGTTTGGGCATAGGTTTAGGGAGTATTTATTAAATATTTTTCGATATCATTGAGTATTTCATGGGCGGCGAAAATGTTAAGCCCACGCCAAACGGAAAAATCTACAAGATATACTTGATTATTTTGTACTGCCTTGAGTTTTGACCATAAAGGCTTTTGTTGTAGTTTTTGAATCACCGATTGATCATCTTTTTTCAATGGTGCGACAAAGAGAATATCACTATCAATCGTTGGTAATATTTCCTCAGAAATGGGCAATTCATCATCACCTGATTCGGTAAATAGAGGATTCAAAAATCCTAACTCTTCTAAAATACCACCAGCAAAGGATTTTTTACCCCTAGTAATAACAATGCGTCCATCGGCTACGAAAATAAATGAGATTTTCGGGGGTGGACGATCGCCCATTAAGGTTTTCAATTCTTGAATACGGTGATCATATTCATCCATTAGTTGATTAGCCATTTCCGTTTTGTCAAAAACCCTTCCAGCATCCTGAAGATGTTGTCTCCAATTACCTCTAGTTTCCCTCCAAGGCAAAATAACTGTAGGAGCAATCATAGACAACTGTTTATAGACTCTTTGAAATTCTGGAATAGAAATACAAAGAATTAAATCAGGTTTTAGAGATAACAGCTTTTCTAAATTAATTTGACCTACCGAATCACGCAATACATAGATTCCGTTCATCTTACCTTGAAAATAACGAAAATTGTCTTCTACCTCAGTAACTATCCAAGTGGCGATCGGTTTTATGTCCAAAGCCGAACTGACAGCAAGACTGTTAAAATCCAAAGTAACTATTCGTTGGGGATTAAGAGGAATACAAGTTTCACCTTTGACGTGTTGCACTATTCTGCAATCTTGATTTGCTCCTTGAGAATGGGAATTTGTAAATTCTTTCCCGTTATCAATACCACAAGATAAAGCCAAAAATATCAAAATTTCCGACAAAAATAGTAGAAAAAAACGATGAAAAAATCTTTTCATTAGAGATAATCAGAATCGCTAAAATCGCCAGTTTAGGTACTTATCACACCCTCCGCCTCTAGTACCGCTGCAACCCGTAAAATCAGCGCTTCGTTGTATGGTGCAGCTATTAATTGCACTCCTAAAGGTAAAGCATTTGGACGTTGAATTGGCACTGATAAAACGGGTAAGCCAATGAATGATAACGGTTGAGTGAATAATCCTAAATGAGGGCGGACAAGAATTTCTTCTCCATCTAAAATCATGGTTTGTTGCCCTATTAACGGTGCAGAAATGGGGGTTGTGGGGGCAAGAATTACATCTACTGTTTGAAAAACTTCACGGACTCGATCTCGATACCACCTTCTAAATCGTTGGGCTTGAATGTACCAATTACTAGGAATTAAGGCACCTGCAAGAAAGCGATCGCGTGTGGCTGGATCGAAATCTTGAGGACGTTGACGCAATTTTTCTAAATGCAGATTTGCTCCTTCGCAGGCTGTAATTACAAAAGCTGCGGCACGAGCGCGATGAGCTTCGGGTATAGTGACGTATTCAGTAATATTTAAAGCATCAGCTACTTTTTGCACTGTTTCTAGTGCTTCTGGATTTGCCCCTTTGCAGAAATAATCACCTGCAATGGCAATTCGCAAGCCATCAATACCTTGATTTATTTGTAACAAACAATATTCGGGAGGGCGTTGAGTACAAACTGGATCGCGTTCATCTTCTCCTTGAAGTACATCAAAAGCTGTGGCGATGTCTCGTACAGAACGCGCAAAGGGGCCAATGTGGTCAAAACTGCTGGAAAATAAAGCTACACCAGCACGGGATAACCTTCCATAAGTGGGTTTAAAACCAAAAACGCCACACAAAGCAGCGGGTACGCGAATTGAACCATTAGTATCAGAACCCAGCGTCAAGGGAACCAATCCAGCTGCCACCGCCGCTGCCGAACCACCCGATGAACCACCAGCGACTCGTTTTAAATCGTGGGGGTTGTGAGTTGCACCGTAATGGGCATTTTCCGTGACGAACCCGTAGGCGTACTCATCCATATTCAACGCACCTACGAGTACTGCTCCCGCTTGTTTCAACCGCGCCACCGCCGTTGCGTCTTGGGTAGCTGGAGGATTTTCAGCATTTATTTTTGCACCTGCTAGCGTTGTCAAACCAGCAATATCAAAAAGATTTTTCACCGCAAAGGGAACACCAGCAAGTAAACCGGGGTTTTTTCCTTGGGCAATTTCCCTGTCTATCTTTTGTGCATCTGTTAAAGCAGTCTCAGCAGTTACAGCCGTAAAACAGTTCAATTCATTATCTCGCGCTGCAATACGTTTGAGGGCAGCTTGCGTAACTTCTGTGGCGCTCACTTTGCCTTCATGCACAGCATTGGCGATTGTGATTGCATCGGCTGAGTTGAGATTCATGGTTCAAATACAGTTGCTGCTTCAATTTCTTCGGGTAAGGGAAAGGAATTTACAAGTTGAGCGATCGCACTAATTCTCTCAAAATTCGCTACCACCCCATCTCTATATTCATCCCTAAGATCCAAAT
The DNA here is from genome assembly GCF_000317285.1 of Chlorogloeopsis fritschii PCC 6912. Taxonomy (GTDB): domain Bacteria; phylum Cyanobacteriota; class Cyanobacteriia; order Cyanobacteriales; family Nostocaceae; genus Chlorogloeopsis; species Chlorogloeopsis fritschii. Next base: position 99,840 of record NZ_AJLN01000081.1, read on the forward strand.
CCAATAAGCATACTATCTGATCAACATATTCACCTACATTAAACTCTTTCTTTTCCATCTTTGCGTCCTTTAGGTTATTTGTGGTTCATTACTAGCACTACGGATTGTACTCAAATTTGCTACTCGAACGTATCCCAATCCAATCATTTGCTGGAGTTTGTCCAAATTCATGACTCGATTTATTTAGTACTGCTCAAGCGATCGCGGACTGGTATATTTCATTTGTTCCATTATTTACTTGGAAAAATTCGCACCGCATCATCTGCAATCGATAATTGTACCCGTGTTCCTTCGGGTATGGCTGTATTAATCATTGTTCGAGCGTGTAGTTCTTTCCCTGAAGGAGTTTGCAAACAATAGCGATACTCACGTCCTAAAAATCGCCGCGTGCGGATTACTACGGGAGCATCTGTAGCTGGCTTTAAGATAAAGTCTTCTTGGCGAATCATCATTTCGCCAATTTCATGGCTATGACTAGCTTTAACGGCGAAACAACCAATTTCTGTTTCCCATAAATTACCTTGACGGCGGGCAGGCAAAAAATTAGCTTGAGTGACAAATTCAGCAACAAATCGGGAGGCGGGATGAGTATAAATTTCTTCTGGTGTACCAATTTGTTCTAAATGCCCCTGCCGCATCACACCCACAATATCAGACACAGCCAGTGCTTCTTCTTGATCGTGGGTAACAAAAATAGCCGAAGTTCCCGCAGCTTTGAGAATATCTCGTATTTCTTCTCGCAGCTGTAACCTAACTTGGATATCAAGATTGCTCAAGGGTTCATCCAAGAGCATGAGTTTTGGTTGGGGTGCTAAAGCGCGGGCGAGGGCAACGCGTTGTTGCTGTCCGCCAGAAAGTTCGTAAGGGTAGCGTTTTTCAAAGCCTTCAAGTCTGACAAGGGTAAGGGCTTGTGCTACACGTTTTTGTATTTGTTGTTTACCATAGCCTTTCAACCCAAAGGCAACATTTTCTGTAACTGTCAAATGGGGAAACAAGGCATAATCTTGAAAAACAATGCCAATGTCACGTTTTTCTGGCGGTATCCAAGTAGTGCGATCGCCAACTATTTGCCCGTCTATTTCTACTATTCCCGTTTGTGGACGTTCAAAACCACCAATGATTCGCAGTAGTGTAGTTTTACCACAACCAGATGGGCCGAGCAATCCCAAGATGTTTCCTGTTTGTAATGTCAAAGATACGTTCTTGACAGCAGGAGTTGTATTTTCTGAAAATTGCTTGGTTGCGTCCTGTAAACGTAGAATTACTTTTTGCATAGTTAAATTAATGTCAAAAAAGCAAACACACTATGATTAAAGATAAGAAATTTTCTTAAAAGCAGCTGCACTGGCGACATACCATCCGCTACGAATGAAGTAAACAAGTCAATATTTCTTTCCTTCTGCCACCTGCTGTCTGCCTACCTGCGCTCTTGCGCGCAGCGACTTCTGCCTGATTTTTTTCTGTATCTTAAAATTTAAGTTTTACTACTGAGTTTTTCTTGCGATAACACTAATAGAGTAGAACCGAATGAAACTAAAAGCATTGCTAGTGAGGCAGCAGCAGCATCGGCAAAATCAACGTTTTCTGTTGCTTGCCAAATTTGTACTGCTAAGGTATTAAAGCCAATTGGTGCCAATAGCATAGTTGCGGGTAGCTCTTTAATTGCCGTTATAAACACCAGTACTGCTCCACTTAAAACTCCTGGGCGGACTAAAGGTAGAGTAACTTCTGTTAGTGTTTGCCAAGCCGATCTGCCTAAGCTGCGTGCTGATTCTTCAATTTGGGGATTGACTTGTAATAGCGAACTGCGAACAGTACCTACTGACTGCGGTAAAAATAATACTAAATATGCAAATATCAACATTGGTAAAGTTTGGTACAGCACTGGTAAGTAATTGGCACCAAAAAATACCAGCGATAAGGCAACTACGATTCCCGGTACGCCAAACCCAATATAGGAACAGCGTTCAATTATCGCAGTGATGCGACTGGGAAAGCGAACTGAGAGAATGGCGATTGGTAAGGCAAATATAATTGTAGCTGCGGCTGCGAGTCCTGCTGCCAAAACTGAATTGAGAACTGCTGGTAACAAATTGGGAAAAGTATAGCCACTATTTAATCCCCGCATCAGCCAAAATATGGTGATACCGACTGGTAGCGCTACACCCAAACCACATATTAAAAGACAAAAAGCAAAAGCAGGCCATTTCCAGATTCCCAGTTTGACAATTTTTGGCAGACGCCCAGATGCAGAGCCACGACTGTAGTAAGCAGCACGCGATCGCACTCGATACTCTAACCATAAAATTAACAGTACCAGTGCTACCAACATCAAAGACAAAGCAGCTGCTGAGTTACGGTTAAAACTGGCTTTGTATTGCACAAAAATCGCCCTCGTAAAGGCATCAAACCGCATCAGAGAAGGTGTGCCAAAGTCTCGCAAGGCATACAATGCTACCAATAATCCGCCGGCGATCGCCGATGGATTCAACTGCGGTAAAATCACCCGAAAAAAGGTTTCTCTGCCGTTGTAACCCATGCTGCGAGCAGCTTCTTCCAAGGAGGGATCTAAACCTTGTAAACCAGAACGCACACTCAGCAGCATATAAGGATAGGTAAACAATGTAATTGCTAATATTACTCCCGGCCAACCATAAATAGAAGGCAATTCTTTGACGCCTAAAGGTTCGAGTAATATCTGCAAAAAACTGCCGCGTGGCGCTAAAGTTGCAATTAATGTAAAACTTCCCACATAGCTAGGTACTGCTAGGGGCAACGTAGTCAATACTAACCACAAGCGCCGTCCTGGTAAATCTGTCCGCACAGTTAAAAATGCCAGTGGTACGGAAATTAGGGCAGAAAAAAATGTTACAACTGCTGCCATCGCTGCACTGTTGACAAAAATCATCAGATTGCGAGGGCGAGAAATCAATTGCCACAATTCTTCTCCACCAATACCTGCGGTGCGAATGACCAGGTAAACTAATGGCAAGGCAATGGCAACTGCCACTACCGCTGCCGCTAATGTGAGAAATAATGGAGGGCGAACCGCTTTCAACTCCTACAAAACTCCTGCCTGCTGTATTAATTTCAGAGTTGTTTCTAAATCAGATAATTTTTTAAACCATTTAAATGACTTGTACTTGCTGCAAGAGTTTAAGTGTGGCATCTAGATCGCTGAGGTTACTCAAATCAATTGCTTTAGCTTGCTTGGGAAGTTGATCGAGCGATTTTAAGTTTCCTTTGGGAGCAACTCCTGAAGCGAGTGGGTATTCAAAAGTTTTATTTGCAAAGTAGTCTTGCCCATTTTTACTGAGCAGAAATTCGACAAATCTTTGGGCAATGTTAGGATGTTTGGCTGTGTTTAAAATTGCTACTCCTGCCACATTCACTAAGGAACCTACATCATTCGTAAAATGATGCTGTACAGGAACTTGAGCATTTTTTTGTTTGAATTGCTCTAAATAGTAATGATTGACAAAACCGACAGCAACTTCACCACGACTGAGAGCTTCTACGATCGCAAGATTGTTGGGATATACTTTGGCATTATTCGCTTTAATACCTTCTAACCATTTCCTAGCTCGTTCCTCTCCTTCAGAAATCCGTAAGGCAGTAACGAAAGATTGAAACGAGCCATTTGTGGGTGCCCAGCCAATTCGATTTTTCCACTTCGGTTCGCTAAAGCCAAAGATAGATGTTGGCAATTCTGCGGGCTTCACTAAATTAGTGTTATAGTCTACAACACGTACTCTGCCGCTGACACCTACCCATCTACCTTGTGGTGAACGGTAAGATTGGGCGACTTGATTCAGAATTGAGGATGGTAACTCTATAGCTTTACCAGCTTTTTGAATAGCTCCCAATGCACCAGCGTCTTGAGCAAAAAACACATCTGCTGGGCTATTTGCTCCTTCTTCTAAAATTGCTGCTGCTAACTCAGCTGTATCGCCGTAACGAACTTGCAACTTAGCGTTGGTTTGCTGTTCAAACTGTTTAACTAGTTCGCCAATGAGTTTTTCGTTGCGCCCTGAGTAAATTACTAACTCTTTTTCTAATGCACCACCTGTGTTTCCTGCCGGGGTAGCTTGTGGGGATGCTGTCTCGTCACCAGCCGTAGGAGTCTGATTCCCATCACAAGCGATCGCTAATCCACCACTAACAGTGGCTAATCCAGTTAAATAGACAAACTGCCGCCGCTTCATCAAATGTAACCTCCAGTTCAAACTTAGCTTTGAAAAAGCTGCTAAAAAAATAATCGAATATTATTCTTATCAAACACGAGGCTTTTATTGCCAAAAATTTATTTTATCAGGAGATGGCTTTCTTTCTCACTCAGTTATAATAATCATTTAATTACTGTAAAAACCTTATTTTAGCTTGATGCTATTGAAAATATTTGTAAATAGTATTGCAGTAAATTCTTAATAAAAATTTTTATCAAACTAAAGATATCGCCTGAAAACAACTACTTTAGTATGTCGTTTCATCATCAGTCGTACAGAATTCTGCAGCTGAGTTCTTTTTGCTACCCGAAATAAATGCCAGGAAATTTATTTCCTGGCTCACAGCGTAAATCCTCTCAAGAGGACTAAATACTCAATCACGAAGGTTTTTAGTCCATTAAAATGGACTTAAGCTACTAATGTGAGACTTCAGTTCTAGGCATATTTAGGGCGAGGTGCAAGATTTGAGCTAAACTTCTACTCTACATAACGCTTATAGCGTTCAATATACAAATCGGATCGTTACTGTCTGTTTACCTCAATTTTCTCTTCCCATTTCTGGGAAAAATTATGCTACAGCTGGTTTTTGTTATATTTTGTGTTCTTTTCGGTTCAGCGCTTTGTTCTAGTTCAGAAACGGCGCTGTTTTCTGTTTCTATACTCAGAGTCAGACAATTAGCTCAATCAAATCATCCTTCGGCGATCGCACTATTGGCGATTCGTGAAAATATGAATCGTCCGATCGCTACTATTGTCATCTTAAATAATACTTTTAATATCATTGGCAGTATTCTTACAGGTAATATTGCAACTAAAGTATTGGGAGATGTTTGGCTAGGTGTATTTTCTGGAGTTTTGACTTTCCTAATTATCGTCTTTGGTGAAATCATCCCCAAGACAGTTGGTGAACGTTACGCAGAAAGAATCGCCTTACTTGTCGCATTGCCTGTAACTGCACTATCTATTGCTTTTACACCTCTTGTTTGGATTCTAGAAACTGTGACTGCACCTTTTACGAAAGGTAAAAAGCCGCCAACCACGAATGAGGCTGAAATCAAACTTTTAGCAAATATCGGTCAACAGGAAGGGATAATTGAAAGGGATGAAGCAGAAATGATCCAAAGGGTGTTTCGCTTAAACGATTTAACTGCATCTGATTTGATGACACCCCGCATTATTCTGACACATTTATGCGGAAATTTGACTTTGGATGAAGCAAAAAAAGATATTATCAATTCACAACATACGCGAATTATTGTAATTGATAACTCCATCGATGAAGTGATTGGATTTGCTTTAAAACAAGAATTGCTAGCAGCAATTGTTGAAGGTAAAAATGACCAGCAAATTGTGACTCTAACTCGGAAAGTCCGCTTCGTTCCGGAATTAATTCGAGCAGATTTACTACTAAAAGATTTTATTGAAGCCCATGAACATTTAGCCGTAGTAGTAGATGAATACGGAAATGTTGCTGGTGTAGTTACCTTGGAAGATGTGCTTGAGGTGATAACTGGTGAAATCGTTGATGAAACTGATAAAAATATTGATTTACGAGAGATTGCACGTAAGAAGAGAGAGCGAATCTTGCAGTCAATGGGAATTTCTTGAGCATACATCAATACCAAATGCGGTTAAATTACCCTCTTTCATTCTTTAGTCCGCGTAGGCGAACTTTGCTTGTATAGCAGCGAATTATATTCGCCCATAACTGATTGTATTAAATTTATTTTTATACTTCTTTTGGTAGTTGAAACAATCCATCTTGATTTGGCTCAAAATCGATGACTTTGAACACAGCATCAATATTCAAAGCACCATAAATATGAGGAAATAGTTCACCGTCTACTTCAGCAGTTTCATAACGAATTTCTGCTGTCACCTTTTCAGCATCAATAACAAGAAGTACCAATCCTGTTTGATTCGCGAAAAGGTAGTTAGCAACTCTAGTAATTTGCTGTGGTGTAGAACAATGAATAAAGCCTTCAGATTCAAAGCTTTCGCTTTGGTAGATGCCAGCAAATTTTGCTTGCTCCCACTGTTTTCGTTTCGTAATGTGGAGAATGGTATCTATGATAAGCATTTATAAGTTCAGTAGACTCCCTAGCTTTTGATAATATATGAAAAATTCAATATTTTGCAAGATTACTACTAGTTTTCAGATAATATTTTATAAATATCATCTAACAGTGGATCTTGTTCTATTATTTCCTCAGGATGAAACTCTAAATAAACTTGATTTAGATTTGGATCAATACTTGATATACATACCTCAATTTTTAGTTTTCCTTTCTGCCAACCTTGGCTACCAATTCTTAGTACATAGCTATTAATACTATAGTTGTATTGAATGTCATTTAGCTGAATTTTATGTTCACCTAAAGATATTAGGCTAAATAACTCACTTATAGAAACACCAGGCTCCAGGCTGCTAGGTTCATAAACGCATCGCTGTAATCTTTGTCTAATGTGTTGCTCGATTAAATCTTTGAATCTACTAACTTGAAATGTATCTTTTCCCAAAAGTACAACATCATCACAATCTAGTGGTATAAATTTATCAGTCATAATAGTTTCAAGCACAGAAAATTGATGATGAACAATATTCATCATAATTTAAACTAATTTACTAGCATAATCTGCCATTTAGTTGACATCAACTTAGTTAAAATATTTATAAAAGAACCTCATAATTAAACAAGTTCATTATTATTTTTATACAAATTCTCTCAACAGAACTCAGTATGATGGTTGTACATATAGGTAGAAAGTAAAGGTTTTACTATTTCTATATGAGGGTGTGCCCAACTAAAAATGGCACATCCCTTTGAGATGATCGTAGCGATCGCCTTATTGAAGTTCCAACTTTGGCACGGATAGTATTATTGGTTCACTAGGTGGGTTAATTTCCATTTAGGACATTGCGCGACATTATTGCAAGACTAGGCTGCCCTCTGCCAGTTCACTATAAATATCCATCAGCTCCTTTTTGCTACTAGGGAATACATACATCTGGAGCGCACAATCCCGTAAATTCTAAAGTTGTCACCATCAGCGTATTTAAATCTACACGTCGAATAACATGATTATTTGTATCAGCAATATATAGTGAAGAATCAATTACACTCAATCCTGAAGGTTCATAAAAGTGGCTATTTTTACCTTGCCCATCTTGCAAACCAGCCACACCATCTCCCAATATAGTTTGACAATTACCTGTATTGGGACTAACTAATTTAATTTTGTGATTGTAGGTATCGGCAACCCATAGGAAATTCTGAGCATATTCTACTCCTAAGCAGTGTTGCAACCGAGCTTCAAAACCTTGCCCATCTACATCACCAAAGCCAAATAACGCCCCGCTACCACAAATAGTTCGTACTATTTTTGGTTCTACAAGTTTTACACCTCGAATCGAACTAACTTCACTGTCAGCAATATATAATTCTTTTCCATCAGCAGTGATGCCACTAGGTTGAGCAAAGGCAGATTCGTGAAGCAAACCATCTACACAAGCTTCTGCACCTGTACCAGCATAGGTTTTCACAGTGCCGCTTTCTAAGTTCATTTCCCAAATTTGATGCGGCCCTGCCATAGCTATAAATAGGCTATTTTCCACCTTTTGTAAATCCCAAGGAGAATTTAGCGCTATTTCCAAAGCAGCACCACCGTGAGGATAAATATTACGGCTTTGTTTACCTGTTCCAGCAATTGTTTCTACTCTCTGGCGCTGCAAATCTACGCGACGTAAGGCATGATTTTCTGTATCGGCAACATACAAAATTTGATTTTCTACATCAAATGTCATTCCCTGGGGTGCAAAAAATTGTGCTTCATGAAAGGAACCATCGACTAAACCAGGTTTTCCAGTGCCGATTATATGCAGAATTTCTCCGTCTAAGGTACTCAGAACCAAACGGTGATGCCCAGAATCGGCAATAAATAATCCTGCTGTTGTTGCTAAGACTTTACCGGGAAAAGCTAACGGTGTAATTAGGGGTTTTTGCTGTTTTTCTAGAGTAAGTTGGAGTTCTTGAAAATTGATAGTGCCTTTTTCTTGGTGTTGGTGAATTAACTTTTCTACCAGTTCATCTAAAATATCAAGATTTCCTTCCCCAGATAACGAGCCTACTACGTATCCTTCTGGATCGATGACTATCAAGGTAGGCCAAGCACGCACAGTATAATCTTGCCAGACTTTAAAACCACTGTCTATTAATACTGGGTGTTCGATGTCGTAGCGTAAGATAGCTTGGCGGATGTTCTCGGTTTCCTTTTCGTGATCAAATTTGGCGCTGTGTACACCGATAACTGTGAGGCTGTCTTTGTATTTCTGTTCTAAATATTTCAGTTCTGGTAGGATGTGCAAACAGTTGATACAACAGTATGTCCAAAAGTCTAAAATAACGATTCTGCCCCGGAGTTGTTTCACAGATAAGGGTTTTTCTGTGTTGAGCCAAGGGTAATTTTGTGGTAATTCTGGCGCTCTGACACGGGGAGGCATAACAATTAAAAATTAAAGATTAAAAATTAAAAAATTTTGGGGTAGGCGATCGCTTACTCTTTACGGTACATCTTTTACATTAACTATAAATACTCCGATCGCTATAGCAGCTTTGAGAAAAATAGAAACACTCACCACCATCGAGTTATCAGCTTGGATACAACAAGCCAAATTGCAAGCATATCAAGGACAAGTGACTGAACGCATCCCCCAGTTGGCTGTAGCTAATTCTGATTGGTTTGCTGTTTCCATTTGCTCTGCATCGGGGGAAGATTTCTCGGCAGGGGATACGGCTTGCTTATTTCCACTGATGAGTGCAATTAAGCCGTTTTCGCTACTGTACTTGTTAGAGCATTTGGGGGCAAAGACGGTTTTTGAGTGGGTTGGAGTTGAGCCATCGCTTTTAAGATTTAATTCTCTTGAACAGCTACTTGCTGATGACAGACGCCCTCGCAATCCGATGATTAATAGTGGTGCAATTACTCTTGCTGATAAATTACCTGGAGATAATGCCTGCGATCGCACTCAGCGTTTATGCGATTGGCTAAATCAACTTGCAGGTTGTCAATTCAAGTTAGATGAGGTGATGCTTGCTTCTGTACGTTCAGCACCTTCTCAAATTAATCAAGCAATTACCGAAAATCTTGCCCAAGCTGGGTATGTGAAGAATCCAGAAATAGCACTTGATACTTACGAGCAAATATGCTGTTTATCTGGAAATGTTGCAGATTTAGCGCTGCTAGGAAAGCTTTTGGCGTGTGAAAGTAAATTAATTGCACCACAGCACCGCCGCATCGTCAATGCACTCATGTTTACCTGCGGGATGTATGAAGCTTCTTTTCAATACGCCCTAGAGATTGGATTACCGATGAAATCTGGTATTAGTGGGACACTTCTGGCTATAGTACCTCATCAAGGGGGAGTCGCTTGCTACAGCCCTCCCTTGGATAATGCCGGAAATTCTCCAGGAGCGATCGCTTTTGTTAAGGCTTTATCTAGCGGTTTGGGATTAAGTATTTTTGGGGGTTAGTACAAGAAGGCAGAAGATAATAAGGGTATTTTTTCTGAATTTTTGCTAAATAATTAATACAGAATGAATTAACTAAATATGCTGAGACAGTATATTTTTTAGCTGTGTAAAATTTATATTATTTTCACTTAATCTGATTTTTTTACAATAATCAAGGATGCACTGATTAAGCTATTGAATTGACATCTATTTTAGCGGGTGTTATGAACAGAAACTTTTTGAATCATCAATTTTGAATCATCGATTTTGCTGATTTCATCTATGAAAAAGTTTTGCGTAATGCTAAAACTTTTGTAGAGACGCGATATATCGCGTCTCTACATTCGGTAATGCTGAATCATCTGTATGCATCTTTGATTGTAAATACTGTTTTTGATTGCAACATCAAGAGATTTTGCAAGTTTATTTCGGGAATTTTTTGTCTCTAGTTTATAAGCTCTAAACATTTCTAACTTGAATTAAATTTTATGAACACCAAAATTGAAGTAGTTTTCAGCTTTGATACCACTGGCAGTATGTATCCTTGCCTAACTCAGGTAAGAAGAAAAATTAAAGAAACAGTTACACGACTGATAGGCGAAATTCCCCATATAAAAATTGGGATCATCGCCCACGGAGATTATTGCGATCAAGGCTCTACTTATGTAATTAAAAATTTTGACCTTTCTAGTGATGTAGATGCTATTTGCGATTTTGTCCAAAATGTAGAACCAACTGGTGGTGGTGATGCACCAGAATGTTACGAACTAGTATTACATGAAGCACAAGATTTAAATTGGTCAGATACATCCTCAAAATCCCTAGTTTTAATTGGGGATGATATTCCTCATCCGCCAGCGCATAATCCCAAAAAATTGAATTGGCGGGAGGAGATTGATAAGTTAGCCAAGCAAGGAATTATGGTTTATGGAGTACAAGCTCTTAATCGTTCCCACGCCACTCCTTTTTATAAAGAACTAGCTGAAAAATCAGGTGGTTTTCATGTTAATCTTGACCAATTTTCTTACATTACTGACTTATTTTTAGCAGTTTGTTATCAACAATCTTCTGATGAACAACTACAAGCCTACGAACAAGAAGTAATTAATCAAGGACGTATGAGTCGTGGATTAAATCAGATATTTAATTCCATGATGAAGCGAGAAGGAACATCTTATTACGAAGCGGCAGATTTACGGGCAGTTTCTCCAGGGCGTTTCCAGATTTTAGAAGTTGACAAAGATATTTCAATTAAAGTTTTTGTTTTAGAAAATGGTTTAAATTTTAAAGTCGGGCGCGGTTTCTATGAATTCACGAAAACTGAAACTATCCAAGGTTATAAAGAAATAATTTTAATGGAGAGGACGACGGGTGATTTATTTGAAGGGGAAGCAGCGCGAGAAATGTTAGGGCTACCTGTTGGAGGAACAGTTCGGATCAAACCCAGCAACTTGGAAAAATATGCTGTTTTTGTCCAAAGCACCTCTGCTAATCGTAAATTGATGGGCAAAACACGTTTCCTCTATGAAGTAGAGGACTGGCATCGGTAAATTTGATTAAGCTATTAGCTGGAAGTCACTATGCATTAGGGTGCGTTAACGTGGTGTAACGCACCTGTTTGCTGATATTGATTGTTGATGGAGGAGATAGATTTTGGTGGAACTGATCGCATTGGAAGTCAAACAGCGAATCCAGGAACTCAGACAACTATTGCAGAAGGCAAGCTACGCCTACTATGTCCTTGATTCTCCAATTATGGAGGACACTGTTTACGATCGCCTGTATCGAGAATTGCAGGATCTAGAAACCAAGTATCCAGAATTGGTGACACCGGATAGCCCTACTCAACGAGTGGGCGAAAAACCAGCAACACAGTTTACTTCGGTGCGTCACAATATCCCACTCTACAGTTTAGAAAATGCCTTTAGTGTTGATGAATTAAGGACTTGGGATCAACGCTGGCGGCGACAGCTACCTGCTCAAACAGAGGCAGAATATGTCTGCGAACTGAAAATTGATGGCAATGCCCTGGCTTTAACTTACGAAAATGGCGTTTTAACCAGAGGTGCAACCAGGGGTGACGGGGTGATGGGTGAAGATATCACTCAGAATGTGCGGACAATTCGTTCCATTCCTTTACGGTTAAATTTAGAAGGGCTAGAAAATTTTGAACGGGTAGAAGTGCGCGGCGAAGCATTTTTACCCCTAGATGTGTTTAAACAAATTAACGAAGAAAGACAAAAAGCGGGAGAATCTCCCTTTGCCAATCCTCGCAATGCTGCTGCTGGCACACTCAGACAGTTAGACTCTCGGATTGTGGCACAAAGAAGACTAGATTTTTTTGCCTACACGCTGCACATTCCCGGTATGGATGATGCAAGTATCGCCAATACCCAGTGGGAAGCTCTAGAGTTGTTACAAAAGATGGGTTTTAAGGTTAATCCTAACCAGCGTTTGTGTTCTTCTGTAGAAGAAGTTGCCCAATATTACCAATACTGGGATACAGAGCGGCTGAATTTACCCTACATGACTGATGGGGTTGTAGTGAAGATAAATTCCTTTAAGCTCCAAGAACAGTTGGGATTTACACAGAAGTTTCCCCGTTGGGCAGTGGCGCTAAAATATGCTGCGGAAGAAGCACCCACCCGCGTAGAAAATATTGCAGTGAATGTGGGAAGAACAGGAGCGCTTACCCCTCTAGCAGAAATGCGCCCCGTGCAACTGGCAGGAACAACCGTTTCCCGCGCTACTTTACACAATGCCGATCGCATTGCTCAGTTAGATATCCGCATTGGTGATACAGTTATTGTTCGCAAAGCTGGGGAAATTATCCCAGAAGTCGTGCGCGTACTTACAGAATTGCGCCCCCCAGACACCAAACCCTTTGTCATGCCCAGCCATTGCCCCGTGTGCGGGCAACCTGTAGTGCGGGAAATGGGTGAAGCGGTAACTCGCTGTGTTAATGCTTCCTGTGCTGCTATTCTCAAGGGAGCAATTGAACATTGGGTGAGCCGTGATGCTTTGGATATTCGCGGTATTGGCGAAAAATTAGTGCATCAGCTTGTGGATAAAGGTTTAGTGCATTCCGTTGCCGATTTGTATGACTTGAGCGCCGAACAATTGTGTGATTTGGAACGAATGGGCAAAAAGTTGGCAGAAAAATTGGTGGATGCGATCGCTCAATCAAAAAGTCAATCTTGGGCAAGGGTATTGTATGGTTTAGGCATTCGTCATGTTGGTAGTGTCACTGCTCAAACATTGACAGAAAAGTTTAAAAGTGTCGAACAATTAAAGGTAGCACGAATTTCTGATATTGAAGGTATTTACGGTATTGGTGCCGAAATAGCCGAGTCTGTCTATCAATGGTTCCACATTGATGCAAATCTAACTTTGATAGAACGCTTGCAAGTAGCTGGATTGCAATTTGCCACTAAAGAAGACGATGCAAAAGTGAAGAATGGCAATCAAAAATTAGCTGGCAAAACTTTTGTCATTACAGGTACTTTGCCAACTTTGAAAAGAGATGAAGCAAAAGCATTGATTCAAAAAGCTGGTGGCAAAGTTACTGATTCTGTCAGCAAAAAAACAGATTATTTAGTTGTGGGAGAAGAAGCAGGATCTAAGTTAGAAAAAGCTCAAGCTTTGGGAATTAAGCAGTTGAGTGAAGCTCAATTATTAGAGATATTGGAGGGAGATATATAAAAAAATTTAGGATACTATTTCTCTATAAATATGCCCATAATCAAGATTGGGGCGGCAGGCTTTGTTCTCATAGCCGCACCCTTATAGGGTGTCGGACATTCCCTATTCCCCATTCCTCCAAACTATGACACAAACTATCCAAGCAAAAGATATTGACTTACGCTACTTAATCGATAACTTTGGTCTTAATTTAGTTTTGGATAGCCAATTTTTCCACGAATGGCAAGAAAATTTACCAGAAATTACTGATTTAGATAAATTACTTTTAGATAAGGTAAAAGCAGGCTATTTTAATCTGATTAATTATCCACCTTTACTAGAAGATGTTGTCAGAATGGCAATTGTCGATCCAATACTTTTTATTGGAGATTTTTATCTGGCTCCGTTTTATGTAAAATCAGAAGAACCTATAGATATTGCTGAACCAGATGACGATACAATCATCAAAGGAAGAATAGGCACATTAGTTTTGAAAGACCAATTTTGGGTAATGATTATTGAGTCTAAAAAACCTTCGTTCTCGATAGAAGCAGGACTCGCACAAATTCTTGCCTATATGTTAGGAAATCCGTATCCTGAGAAACCCAGTTTTGGCATGATTGCTACAGGTAGCGAGTTTATCTTCGTTAAATTAGTTAAAGAAAATCCACCGCGTTATGCCTTATCAAAGGGGTTTTTGATCCGGAACCCTGGAAATGAATTGTACGATGTGCTTCGCATTCTCAAGCGTCTGACTCAGTTGGTGAGTGCTTGAAGCTTTTGTTTTTAAGGAGTTTTATCAGTTGATATCTCTATTTTTGTAGTGGCGTAACGCACCGCTTCTTTGTCTAACATACACTAACAAGCCTGTATTTCGACACAGGCTTGTAGTGGTTCGCCGATTATAGATCTCCGACTTCTTTAAAGAAGTCGGGGATCTGAACACCTGCGACTTGTCAAAATCAATGTGGTGGAGTAGTAGTTCACTGTATCAATTTCATAACATTTATTGGCAATCTCTCCATATTCATGTCATGTATATTGACATGAATATAAATACCAATAGGTAAAGTCTTATGCTTCACCACATTTCCATTGCCGTTGAAAATCCGCAACACGTAGCCGAAGTATTAGCAGAATTGTGGGGTGGTTGTGCCTATCCCTTTCCCATTTACCCCAACAGCTACATTGCTTTTGCAGGGGATGCTCATGGTACTGCAATTGAAGTCTATCCCATTGGTAGCGAACTTATGCCTGGTAGACCAGACTTACCAGATTTGCAATTAAATCAGTCTGGCTCCAAGTTTAGCGCTACTCATGCCGCTATTTCCGTACCTTTGAATCAACAACAAATTGAGCAAATTGCCCAACGTGAAGGTTGGCAAGCCCAACTAGGCGATCGCGGGCCATTTTTCCAAGTGGTTGAACTGTGGGTAGAAAACAGCATCCTGCTTGAACTGTTAACCCCAGAAATGGCAGCACGGTATGTTGCTTTCTCCACACCTGAGAACTGGGAAAAGCTTGTACTGGCAGCAACATCCGTATAAAAAGCTCCGCAGACTAGAAGTCTGGGGCTATACATACAAAGCCCCTTCGGGTACTCTACGAGAAGCCGCCTTTCAGGCGTCTACGCAGTCGCCTGCGGAGGGAAACCCTCCCGCAGCGCTGTCTCACCACCTACGTGGGCTAAAAGTCTTATAGGCTGCGGAGGCAGCCTTTGTTTGTTTAGCCCCACTCTTCTAGAGTGAGGGCATTTTGATTTTAAGAAAAGACAAATGCGACAATGAGATGAAATTCATTTTAGAATTGATTTCATGAATGCTGACACGAACCGTCAAGAACGATCGCCTCGTTCGACACGCACTTACAACAGCCAACTCCGCAAAAAGCAAGCCTCCCAAACGCGCCAACTAATTTTAAAAGCATTAGCAGAACAACTAGCTACTAAAGGTATTCAAGATTTTGCGATTGCTGATGCAGCTCAACGTGCAGGAGTATCTCCCCGGACAATTTATCGTTATTTCCCCAATCGAGATGCACTGTTAGAAGCTTTAGGACTATGGATAGACGAACAGTTGGGAGATCCTCCTTATCCCAATTCTGTGGATGATATTGTGGAGATGGTAGAAAAAGTCTTTCCCAAATTTGACGAACAAGCTACGTTAGTGCAGGCATTGTTACTGTCGGAGTTGGGCAAGTCAGTGCGCTCCCGGCTACGCATCAAACGGCGAGAGTCTGTTGCTCAATCGCTACAGCCAGTTGTTGAACACCTAGATGCAACTGAAGCAAAAGCAGTACGTGCTGTTATCCAACACCTAGCAAGTGCAGATATGTGGAATACCATGAGAGATGAATACGGGCTGGAGGGTAAAGAATCGGCACAAGCAGTTGCTTGGGCTATCCGCACACTGATTGCAGAGTTACAACACCAAAAAAATCAGACATCAACCCAAGTTTGAGAAAAATTTACTTCCTCCATGTGGGTGAATCAATCGGGTGATGTACCATGTTACCGACTTTTGTAGTATGTTTGTAGTTTAATTCCACTAGGCGGTAGGTGCAATGACGCTTGAATTTGAATACAGCACGCTTGCCAATCTAGAAGATGTGAAACGGTTCGGGAAAATCCTCGAACAGTGTTTTATTGGCACACCAGCAGATGAGAATGTCTATATCAACAAAATTGGTGTGGAAAATTTCCGTGTTCTTCATCAACAAGGGCAAGTTGTTGGCGGGTTGGCTCATCTTCCTATGGCTCAGTGGTGGGGTAATCAGAAAGTACCAATGACAGGAATTGCCGCAGTTGGTGTTGCTCCAGAATATCGTGGTACAGGAGCGGCTATTACTTTGATGCGGCAAACTGTTCAAGAACTTTATGCCAAGGATGTACCAATCTCGGTTCTTTTTCCAGCCACACAACGCCTGTACCGCAAAGCAGGGTATGAACAGGGAGGTGCTTTTTGTAGTTGGGAAATTCCTGCTAAGAGTATTCAATTGACAGAACAACCACTTCCTGTTGTAGCTGTGCCATTTGAGCTTGAGCTATTTAATGATATTTATCAACAACAAGCAAAACTTAACAACGGAAACCTAGACAGATATAAAGCTATTTGGCAGAGAATCATCGAGCCAGATGAGAAGGAAGCAACCTACACTTATGCGATCGGTTCGGCAGATTATCCTCAAGGCTACATTATCTTCAGCCAACATAGCACAGAGGATGATGCAATCTTGAGAGTCAAAGATTGGGTAGTTCTTACAGCTGCTGCGGCACGAACTTTTTGGAGTTTTATGTCCAATCATCGATCGCAAATTGATAAGGTGCGCTGGAGGGGATCTACAGTTGATGCCTTGACGTTGTTGTTGCCTGAGCAAACAGCCAAGCTCAAATTCACAAACTACTGGATGTTGCGCGTGCTTAATGTAGTCAAGGCATTAGAAAAGCGAGGTTATCCCCCAGGTGTGGAAGCCGAACTGCATTTAGAAATTCAAGATGACTTGTTAGTAGAAAATAATGGTAAATTTATCCTTTATGTTGCCAATGGACATGGTGAAGTCACAAGTGGTGGTAAGGGTGAGTTGCAACTAGATATTAGAGGATTAGCGCCTCTATATACAGGTTTATTTACACCATTGCAGTTACAGTTAGCAGGAAAACTGGATGCGACAGAAACAGCACTATTTGCAGCCACGCAAATATTTACAGGTACATCTCCTTGGATGCCAGATTTCTTTTAAATATTGTTAATTGCTAATTGTTAATTGTTCATTGCCAGTCTTCCATTAACAATTAACCATTAACCATTAACCATTAGGCATTAACTCTTATGACTCAAATACACCAAACTTCTGGGCGCTGGCGTTTGGGATTAGCGCTATCAATATTAACTGTTTTCTTATGGGGAATTCTACCAATAGCACTAACAGTGACACTACAAGTGCTAGATGTATATACCCTTACTTGGTTCCGCTTTTTTATTTCCTTTGTTTTGCTCGCGATTTATTTAGGTTGGCGAGGAAAATTGCCGACATTGGTACAATTGCGTTCAACTTCTTGGAAGTTGTTAGTTATTGCAACTATTTTTTTGGCGATTAATTATATTCTCTATCTCCAAGGTTTAGCACTTACTTCGCCTTCTAATGCTCAAGTGATTATTCAATTAGCACCTTTACTGATGGGTTTGGGAGGTTTAGTGATTTTTCGAGAACGCTACACATTAAGTCAGTGGATTGGTGTAGCTATTTTGATTGCTGGTTTTGTACTCTTTTTCCACGATCAACTATTTCAGACTTTTATTAAAGTTTCTGAATATACCAATTTACCGACGACAAATGCATCTATAAAAGTCAGTGATTTTTTAATATCTAATAATAAAGTAAACATCTTTAACACATCCAAACAATATTTATTGGGCAGTAGTTTAATTGTATTAGCAGCAGCAGCATGGGCAGTTTATGCCTTAGCACAAAAACAGTTATTACAATCTTTATCTTCGGCTAGTATCATGCTGATAATTTACGGAGGATGTACTTTATGTTTCTCTGTTTTAGCTAAACCACTAACAATTTTTACACTTGATTTTTTCCATTGGGCAATGCTAGTTTTTTGTGGCTTAAATACTTTAATTGCTTATGGTGCTTTTGCTGAAGCTTTAGAACATTGGGAGGCATCGCGAGTTAGTGCAGTATTGGCTTCGACTCCTATTGTTACTTTCTTATCAGTTTGGATTGTATCAGTTATATCACCGAACTTAATTAATCCTGAGCAAACTACACTAATAGGAATATTCGGAGCATTTTTAGTTGTTGCTGGTTCGAGTGCGATCGCCTTGAACAAAAAACGTAATTAATGAGCAATTTTTCTATATTTTTACTGTATTTGTAAGTCAATAAATAGTATTTTTGTATTTATTTTTTGCCTAACATAGTATCTTTTTTTTGAATTTGTTATGATATTATTGTTAGGGAAAATTAATTGATTCGAGTGACAAACTATAAGTAATTAAACTCAGTTCTTGCACTAGTTATAACAGCCTGGAGGCAAAGCCTTGAAACTCTTTTTACCAGGTTGAACCTAGTAACGAGAATTAGAGCAATCTGGCTCTCTACATCTAAGCGTATAAGTTATCAGCAATTTTTGTAAGGTGGGC
>NZ_AJLN01000082.1 GCF_000317285.1 Chlorogloeopsis fritschii PCC 6912
TTGAAGTTCAATATTGAATTTGGTAACGAGAGAAAAACCAAAAAATCTCATTAAACTTTGAGGGGCATTAGATTCATAAATTCAAGGTGTAGATTAACTACCAAAACGCACGCCTTGTCCAACAACATTCCCTTACATAAACGATGAACAGCTTTTTTGGTAAGTGGAATCGCACCCTAAAAAAAAGTTGGGTGTTGCTAGTTCTCTCGATGCTGCTGCCAACTTTTGGATTAAGTTATTCTGCTTTGACAGCACAGCGAATTTATGCATCTTATTCAATCTTAGAATATTCAATTCCCATAGCAGATTTGGAAAAATTTGCCAAAAATGGTGTGGTTGACGAGGAGTTAGCGTTTTATTTACAGTTTCTTAAGCCCAATCAGCAACAAGAATTACGGCGGGCATTAATCACTCCAATTAAAGTTCATCCGGTGGCAGTTTCGCAATTTCTTGACACGCCGCTTGGAGAATTTCTGCTACACAGGTTAACAGCAGCAATCAAAACCAAATCTCACCAACCAAAAGCAGGATTCGCGGCTTTACGGTCAGCCTTAATATTAGCAGCCCAGGAGCCAGATGGCTTAACGCTTTTGAATGTAGTGCGTAAGTATCCTAGTTCCAGCATTCAAATTGACTTAGCACGTACCCTAAAAATAATAGCGGAAGTGGGAAAAATGCTCGACAAAACCAACGGAGCTGTTGCAGCAGTTTCCCAACAGGAAGCAAAAGAAGCCGCTACTATTCCATCATTATTTAATCTCTCCCAGTTACCAGATCTAACTTCTCAGGGAAGATTTGGATTCACAAAACAAACACTGAAGTTTTTTGAGCCAGCGCGCGCACGAGTGTTGGTGACTGATATTTATCTTCCCAACATCGCTACTAAAGTACCTGTAATCCTGATTTCTCACGGCTTGGGTACAGACAGCAGTAACTTTCAATATTTAGCTACTCATCTAGCTTCTTATGGTTTTGCTGTTGTTGTTCCCAACTATCCAGGTAGCGACACGAAACAATTGCGATCGCTCCTAGAAATTCCCGCACAATTATACCACCAACCTCTAGATGTGAAATACATATTAAACCAGTTGCAGGTGAATGCTAAGTTTAAGAATCAGCTAAACTTACAACAAGTTGGAGTATTCGGTCAGTCTTTAGGTGCTCATACAGCTTTAGCCTTAGCTGGTGCAAAAATTAACTTTGAGCAACTAAAAAGAGACTGCAATCAAAAGGTACTCAAACAAACTTGGAATCTGTCATTGCTACTTCAGTGTCGCGCCTTGACAGTACGTGGTGATGAGAAGTATTACTTGCACGATGAGCGAGTTAAAGCTGTAATTGCAGTCAACCCAATTACTAGCAGTATTTTTGGGGAAGCAGGCTTACGTCAAATTCAAGCTCCAGTTATGATTGTCGCCAGTAGTGATGATGCGATCGCACCTGCTGCTTACGAACAAATTTTGCCTTTCTCCTGGATTGCTAATTCACGTAAGTATCTTGTTCTGCTTAAGGGTGGAACCCATTTTTCCATCATTGGTGAGGGTAAAGAAAGTGCCGAGCAAGTAGCATTGCCTTTGGGTTTGGTTGGAGACGATCCCCAGCAAGCGCGTCGCTACATGAATGCTTTAAGCTTGCCTTTCTTTAAAACTTATGTGGCTGGGATGCCAAAATATTCTCCTTATTTAAGTGCCGCCTACGCTAGATCTATTTCTAGCCAGACTATGGGTTTGAGCCTGATTCAATCTTTGACAAGAACTGAACCTTGCCGTCATTGTAGCGAGTAATAGGCTCTTCTCTTGATAGAATCTTTACATATCTTCCGAGGGATGACCTGTATTTTAGTATGCTAAAAGCTTTACCTTGACGGCTGACGACAAGAAATGTGAGTTCATTTGACAAGAGTATATTTTTTAAGATTTGAAAAAGAATATATGGCAGTTCTCAATTGTCTACGCTCAAGCAGCCAACCAGCGATATACTTTGCTGATGAATACATATAAGCTTTGATTTTGGCGAGTTACGTGGGAGTTCATTCACTCCTAATATTGTGTTGCACTTAATGAGAAAGTTCTATATTGAGCTATTGCAAAAGTCTCAAAACCAAAAAATTAAATATTAATTTGTATAAAGTTTCAAGTTTGCAGTTCGGAACTTTAACTCTTTTGGAGTGAGTTTAGTACCTTGTAAGAACTCTTGAAGCTTGGTTCCTTCGCTCGCTTCCGTCGTTTAATCAAGATATGAGCCGATAGTCGATGTGGTGGAGAAGAGTTCATGCATTTGAAAGCAAAAGAACAGTTCAAACAAAAGTTAAGTGGTGTTAAGCGTTCGGCATTCAAGCCCATAACTCAACCAGGTGATGGAGATTTAACTGCATCAAAATTTGCTGGAAAACCGTGGCTAAATGCAGGTGAAAAATGGCCCCTTTGCCCAAACTCTAATCAGCCTATGCAGTTTTTTTTGCAAATTAACCTTGATGAACTTCCTCAAAATGCAAAAAATATCTTTGGAACTGGAATTTTACAATTATTTTATTGTACGAATGTAGTTGAAATTAAGCATGATACAGGATTGTTTGGCAAAACGATTGAAGAATGTGAAAAATTAAAGGAATATGCAACTAAAAATCTGCCATTACCACAAGGTATTGCAGGCACTGTTGTAGATTGGGAAGGAGACATTGGGAAAATCAAATTTGTTGTATATAAAGATTGTGTATCCGATTATGATGGTTGGTCTCCATTTTCACCATGTCAATTAGTGAGAATTGTACAACCAAATCATCAGCCGACAGAATATGAAATACCGGAGATGGAAGGTTTATTTCCTGCTAAATTAATTGTCGGTTGGAAAGAGGTAAGTGACTACCCTAATTGGTTGGAAATAGACGAATTTAAAATTCCCTTAGAGAAGGATGAAGAGGATATTTTAGATGATATTTTAATGGAAGAATTTCATCAAGGTGGAGACAAATTAGCAGGTTGGCCTGATTGGGTTCAAGTTCCTGAATATCCAAAGTGCCCTATTTGTAGTCAACCGATGAATCAATTGGTATTTCAGCTAGAATCAGCTGATAATATACCTTATACGTGGGGCGATGCAGGAGTAGGTTATATTCTTCAATGTCCACAACACAAAGAAGAAGTTGCTTTTTTGTGGCAATGTACTTAAATGAGCAACTAACCTTAATTATTTTCCCGTGCAAGGCTTCCTTAATCTCAACAAACCCTTTGGCTTGACTTCTCACGACTGTATAGCGAAGACACGAAAACTTTTACGAGTAAAGCGAATCGGGCACGCTGGCACTTTAGATCCAGCTGCGACAGGTGTTCTACCGATCGCAGTTGGTAAAGCAACTCGCCTTTTACAATATCTCCCAAAAGAAAAAGCTTACAAAGCGACTATCAGGCTGGGTGTGCGCACCACAACCGATGATTTGCAAGGAGAAATCATTACCCAACAACCAGTTACAGACTTGAATTTAGAAACTGTTAAACTCGCACTGCAACAATTTGAAGGGAAAATAGAGCAAATTCCACCCAATTACAGCGCTATTCAAGTACAGGGGAAACGCCTGTATGATTTGGCACGCAAAGGTGAAACGGTAGAAGTACCAGTGCGAATGGTGGAAGTATTTAAAATGGAAATTTTAGACTGGCGAGCGGGAGAATTTCCCGAAGTCGATGTAGCGATCGCCTGCGGTACAGGAACATATATTCGGGCGATCGCTCGTGATTTGGGTACAGTCTTAAACACTGGTGGTACGCTAGCTGCTTTGCAACGTACCGCTAGTAGTGGGTTCTTTTTAGCAGATAGCCTTACTTTCACTGACTTAGAAGCACAACTGCCAACCGGAACTTTTCAACTTTTTCCCCCCGATGCAGCTTTAAGGCATTTGCAATCTACTAATTTGAATACAATAGACGCACGAAAATGGTGTCAAGGTCAAAAAATAGGCGATCAAGGAAATTCTAATAGTGAAATTTTGCGAGTGTACGCTGAAGACGGGCGCTTTTTAGGTATTGGGCAATCACAAGATGACTTATTGATTCCAGTAGTTGTATTGGAAGCGATTTCATAACAGCTACTTATTAGCTCAAAAGAATAATTGCAGCAATAACTTAAGCATTTATTATCAATGCAAGAGCATTTGTTGCAAGCGCTTCAACGAAAGCTGCAATTGTTTATACATTTCCTGCAATGATTGAAGCATTTATTATAAATAGAAGAGCATTTGCTGCAAAAGCTTCAACAAAAGCTGCAATTGTTTATACATTTCCTGCAATGACTTAAGCATTTCTTATATTTGGAAGAGCATTTGTTGCAAAGAATAAAGTATTTGCTGTAACTACTTATAGCTAACTAATAAACGCTTAAACATTTCTTATGAATGATGTTGCATTGCTAACTTAAGAAAGATAAACGAGGCTAAAATCCTCTTCCCTTCTGCCTCCTGCTCATTCCCAAGTTGAAACATCTCGCAGCACTTCTGGAATTTCTACACAAGAGGGAAACTCTAACACAGTTTCTCGAAAACCCAAATAACCAGATTCGGTAAACGACATTAGCATCCGCGCCAGTGCTAGCCAAACCTCTGATTCGTATTCCCAATCACCATATCGTGACGCCTTACCCGCAATTGAGCGCAGCGCCCAAAAATAACTATTTCTTACCACAGAACCACCTTTTTTAAACTCTGGTAAATCTTCGTGGTGCAAGAAAAGTACGTCGTTTTCAATATTGGCTCTCATATGATATAGGGTGTCGACTATAGTACTACCTTTTACGGCGCACTTAAGACACCTTTAATAGTGTCTAAAAATTCTTTAATTGTGTAAGGCTTTGGCAAAAATGCTTGCACGCTAATACCACTAGCTTCTAAAAGCTTGTGGTTGGATGTAAGCCCACTAATGGCAATAATTTTGACAGAAGGATTGATTTGTTGCAGAATGCGAATCGCTTGGAATCCATCTATCGACGGCATTTGTATATCCATCAACACCAAACTGATTTCATGTTTGTATTGGGCGTAAAGTGAGAACGCTTCAATCCCATCACTGGCAATCAGTACTCTGTAGTTGAACTCTTCTAGTGAAGTTTTGGCAATATCTCGAATAAATGTTTCGTCATCCACAACCAGAATTAATTCGCCGTTTCCTCTAACAGTTTGTGAATCATCAGTTTCCTGGGTTGCCGATGTCTCAATAGCCCTCAAGAACAGCTTAAATTGGCTTCCCCTTCCCACTTCGCTATACACGCTGACAAAACCATCATGGTTTTTGATAATACCGATCGCAGTGGAAAGCCCTAATCCCGTGCCTTTACCCGGTTCTTTAGTTGTAAAAAAGGGTTCAAAAATTCGCTCTATTAACTCTTGTGGTATACCGCATCCTGTATCCGACACAGTTATGAGCACGTAGTTACCAGCTTTTGCCTCTAAATTCATCCTGGCATAGTTTTCATCAACGCGGAAATTTTGAGCAGAAATACTGAGAGTGCCTCCATTTGGCATAGCATCACGAGCATTTACACACAGATTCATCAACACCTGATGCATTTGGGTGGGATCTGCGAGAATTGTCCAAAGATTTGGCATTGGTAGATTAATGCAAATTTCTATTGATTTGGGAAATGTACTTTTAACAACCTGTTCAATTTCTTTGAGCAGGTGTCTTGGTTGGATAGGAACGTGTTTACCTTCTGCTCCCCGTGCAAACGCTGTAATTTGCTTGACTAATTCGGCACCGCGTTTAGAGTTGTCTTCCAGTATTTTCAGCAGTTGCTGATTTTGCTGATTGAGGTTGGGCAATTTAAGTGGCAGCAGTTGAGCAACTGTCAAAATGGGTGTGAGTATGTTATTCAAGTCATGGGCAATGCCGCTTGCTAGAGTACCCAAGCTCTCTAACCGTTGTGCTCGATAAAACTGAGCTTGAAGTTGTTTTTTCTCGGTGATGTCTGTATCAACACAGAGGATGGATTTGGGTTTTCCCGCTTCATCTTGCATTAGTGTCCAACGGCTGTAAACAATAATTTCTTGTCTAGATTTTGTGATTGTATTGAGTTCACCGTGCCATTCTCCTTGCTCAACAACTGTTTTGAGAGCCTCTTCTACAGATGGTGATATTTGTTTGTATAGAAACTTACAGCAAATTTTACCAACTACTTCTGCTGACAGCCAGCCATAAAGACGTTCAGCGCCTGAGTTCCAGTATAAAATGCGATGTTCTAAATCGCGGACAAAAATGGCATCGGTAGCAACATCAAGCAAGGCTGCCTGCTCGCGGATTTTTTCTTGGGCAAGTTTGCGATCGCTAATATCCTCTACAGCCCCCAGCACTCTTACAACTCTTCCTTGGCTTTCATCCCACTGGGGTTGGATGCGATCGCGAATCCAACGAATTTCCCTGTGCTTGGTTATAATCCGATACTCCAGTGCTTGAGAGTGTTTTTGCTGGAGCAAGCCATTAAAAAACTGACGCACGGTTGGCACATCGTCGGGATAAATTACATCAAACCATGTACGTGTTCCATCAAATAACTCTTGATGGGAATAGCCTGTAATCTTAATCAGATTTGAGGTTGCCCATTCCTCGATTACCGTTCCTTCGGGGGTAATACGGGTGGAATAAATATAGTCTGATGTCAGTTCGGTGATAGTACGATAGCGGGCTTCGCTTTCTCGTAAAGCAAGTTCGGCAGCTTTGCGATCGCTGATATCTTGTCCAATACCAATATTACTACCGTCTGTGAGGCGGACATTAGCCCAAGTTGTATCAATGACTTTACCGTTGCGCGTGCGAGTCTTAAAATCGCTCCATCGGCGATCGGCAGCGGCGATAAACTCCAGAACATACTGGCGATAATCTGGATCGGGATAGAATTCCGCCAATAAATCGCGCCCTTGGATCTCCTCGGCACGCCAACCGAGAACGCTTTCCCACTCTCGGTTTGCCCATCTAAACTGCCCGTGGGAGTTAAACAGCGCCAGCATCACAGGAACATGATCGAAAATCGTCTGGAGCAGTTCATTTTTCTGTTGTAGAAGCGCATTTGTTCGGGAAAGTTCAGCAGTTCGTTCTTCGACTCGCTTTTCTAATTCATCATGGGCAGCCTGTAACCTTTGTTCCATCTGCTTGCGAATGCTAATATCACGCAGTAACCAGCGCCAGCCCACCTGCTGACCGTTGTTGTCATGTATGCTACTTACAGCAACCATCGCGGGGAAAGGATCTCCTGAGCATGGCTCCAGGTAAACTTCCCAACCCTGCACCTCCTGCAACTGCGCTAATCGAGTCTGAAAGCTCTTGCGTTCTTGCTCCGCAATAAAGGCGAGCAGTGGTTTGCCGATTAAACGCTGCTGTTGTATGGAGAGTAAAGTGGCTGCTGCGCGATTTGCCTCTCGAATATTTCCCCAAGTATCAGTTACTAAGTACCCATCCGGAGCGAACTCGAACAAATCTTGGTAACGCTGGCGCTCCAATTCTATTTCTTGACGACTGGTAGCTATTTGTTCATTCTGCTGACGCTGTTCCTCTTCAGCAACTTGTAATTCTTCCAAGGCTATTTGTAATTCCTGGTTGGCTCGCTGAAGTTCGATGCTTCGCTGTTGCACTCGTAGTTCGCTCTCCTCCAGCTGCCTACTCAGGCGAGTTCTTTCTAATACATTTTGAATAGCAAGATCGAGGTTCGCTACTGTTATATTTTTTTTAACTAAGTAATCAGCAGCACCGCTTTTCATTGCTTGTACTGCTACCTGTTCATCTCCCTGACCCGTTAGTATGATAATGGGTAGTTTTGTTTGACCTAACTGAGTCTTCAAATCGTTCAAAAACTCCAGCCCATTCACATCTGGCAGTAAATAATCAAGCAAAATCACGTCCGGAAATTGCTGCCGACACAACAAGAGCGCCTCTTCCCCAGTTTCCGCCTCTAAAATCCTGTATGTTTGTTGCCGATCCCGTAGTAGGTAGCGACGATAGGTTTCTCGGTCTTCCAGACAGTCATCGACAAGCAGAACTCTCGTTGTAACTATAGTCACTTTTCTTCCTCCGGTTTGTACCAGGAAAACCAAGAAAATAAATTAGCGATCGAGGATAGCTTGAGAGGTATGAAAGTAGAAGCTAAAGTCTTTTATATGACTTTTGAATTGTTGTAAATACTTAAATTAATTTGGTTTGGTTTGTTGATTTTTGGCTTGCTCTAAACCATCCTGAATCAGGATGCGAATCTTCTGAGCTAGTGATAATTGACACCAGAGTTTATCGTTTGAGTATGCTCGTTCAATTTCTTCCCTTAAACCTTCAATATCTACTGAAATTCGCTTTGCCATAACATATTTTTTTAGCTTTTTATAAAGTACCTAGAAAAGTACACCTTGAGTTGAAGTACTTCAATATGATTCACATAAATTCATTTAGCTTTAAGTCAGGATATTGAAAAAGGCAGAAGGCAGAAGGAAGAGAGGGGAAACGGAAGAAGACAAGGGGAGCAATGAACAATTGTACAGACGCGATAAATCGCGTCTCTACCCAATGATCAATGACTAATGACTAATGACAAATTACAAATTCGATGTTAAACCAATCCGAAAAGTAAAGCCAGGGCTGTAGGTACGATTTACTCGCTCGTATTGTTCATCTAATAAGTTTTCTAAGTAAACTGTAATCCCTAAAGTTTGGGTGATGGGTACGCGAGCGCTGAAATCTAAATTAAAGAAAGATGGGACAAAATCAGTTGTCTTGTCGCCAGGATTAGTAAAGAAAGCTCTGCGAGCGCCACTATTATAAGTAGTATATAAATTCGCCTGCCATCCTCCGCTTGCATAACTAATGCCAGCTTGAGCAACCGAGTAGGGAATCATGCCCAACTGTAAACCTTTTTCTATCCCTGTTTTAATTTGAGCATCTGTATAAGTATAGTTAACAAAAGTAGACCAACGAGAAGCGATTTTCCATCGTAATGCTGCCTCAAATCCATTGGTATCTACCAGCCCAATATTTTCCCATCTGCCATTAATTATTCCCAAGCGATTATCTAAACTACTGCCAAAATAAGTAAACTGCCCGATTAAATTCTCAGAAAAATTAACATCAACTCCCGCAGTCCAAGATGAGCCTGTTTCTGGCTCTAAATCTGGATTAGGCAACCACCCATGTACTGTATCATAAACATATAATTGATCTAATCCCGGATTGCGCTGCCCTCCTGTCCAACTGCCGCGCACTGCAAGGCTTGGTGTTACAGCATAACGCAATCCTGCACTGGGATTTAAATAATTTCCAAACTGACTATCAAAGCTTTGCCTCAAGCCAAAATCTAGCTGCAAAGCATTAGTGATATTCCAAGTGTTAACAGCAAATAATCCTGTATTGAATACGTTCCTATCTTCAATTTCATTTAAGGCTATGCGATCGGGGCGTGTACTATCAGTCTCACTATTTAAATCAGTATTTTTTAAATCTAATCCCCAGCGTAATTTATTATTTGGGGTGAGTTGCCATTCGTGATCAATTCTTGCTGTCAATTGTTGTGTATCTAAAACACCTGTACGGTAATATTCTACGCCTCTGAAAACTGTGGGGCCATAAGTACTAAAGTAATCTTGATTGTAACCGAGTGTAGTTGTCAGAACAGAATTCTCACCATTGCCTAATAGAGTTTTCCAAGATAAACCAAGATTTAATCCATCATGATCTAATCTGTCTTTTTGTAGCGGAAAACCAAAATAAACTAAACCCCGACGGCTGCTAAGTTTAGTTACATCTAAGCTCAGAGTATTTTTGTCATTTAAATCAAATATTAAGTTGCCAAAGTAGGTACTAGTGGCAGTATCTGCATTGAATAAATAACCTTCAGCATCACGATTCGCCGCACCTTCTGGAACCCGGTAACGATTATCAGTAAAAAACCTTTCAAAACTAAAATTATATCTCACAGAACCTAAGGAACCAGCATAACTAGCTTGCTGATTATTTAAACTTAAGGAGCCAAATTCCGCAGTAGCATTTAATTTAGGAATACTGCTACCTTCTTTGGTGATAATATTAACAACCCCACCAAAAGTCGATGAGCCATATAAAATAGAAGCTGCACCACTGTACAGTTCCACTCGTTCTATTGCTTCTGTTGGAATACTATTTAAATCAGTTGCACCATGATAGGTATTAATATTAGTATTAATTGGTCTACCATTAATTAAGAATATAGATTGATTAATTGAAGCTCCCCGGTAGTATGTACCAGTGTGAATATCTGCACCAGGCCCGACATCATTGATAGCAAATCCCGGCATTCTTTTCAAAACATCAGCAACACTTGTAGAGCCTTGCTTTTCAATTTCTTCTTTCTCAATCACATAAGTAGGAGTAGATAACGGTAGAGAATCTTTTTCTCCTGTTACCTCTATTTCTATATCTCCTTCATTTCTTGAATCTTCTTCTATGTCTCCCTCATTAGTGGAATCTTCGTTGATGGGCGGTTCTGTTTCTGCTGGCTTTTCTGACTCTTCCGATTCAGACTGTTGAGTTAATAATTGAGCTTCAGTAGCAGGTAATTCGATTTCACTTAAACTGGGAATTTCTAAATTTTTTTGAAGCAATTTGTGAATTGGTTGTTGACTTTCTTCAGTATCAACAGCTAAAGCAGGATATGCTATCAACAGACTTGGTACAGCAAATGAAAGCAGAAACAGACAAATTTTCACTTTATTATTTATCACCGCTTGTAAAAATACTCAGTGATATTTTTAGGGTTTCTACAATTTGCTGTCAAAAGACAAGCTGTCATACTTTTGCTTCCACCAGAGCAATTTCCACTGTGGATGGAATTTGTTGTCGCACAATCTTAATTAGAGATAAGGTTTTTTCGTATGCAAGCTTCTCTCCTTGGTATCCAAAGTGTTTAGCTGCCTTTTTTAAGTCAGCTATTGCAGATTGTTCGTAACCAAGGTGATGAAGGGCGATTCCTCGGTTAATATAAGCATCGCCATCGCTAGGATTTAGCTGAATAACTTCAGTAAAATTACGTACTGCACTAGCGTAATCTTCGTTTTTGGCACAAGCACAACCCCGATTGAAAAAAGCTCTATCATCAGCCGCATTCAAACGAATCGCCATGTTAAAGTCGTGCATAGCCGCTTGTAAGTTTGTTAACTGCAAACGCGCTAATCCTCGATCATTGTAGATATCAGCAACTAAAGGATTAGGTAAGTGGGGAGTTTGACTGAGGGCGAGATTGTAGTCAGCAATTGCCTGCTGATAATTTGCTAAAGAGGCTTGGGCTACCCCTCGATTGTAGTAAGCTCGAAAATCATAAGGTTTGAGTGCGATCGCTTTCTCATCATCAGCGATCGCTGCTGGATAATTTCCTTGTCTGTAGTAGGCAAGCCCCCGGTTGAGGTAAGCATCTGCCTTGTCGGGTGCCCAGTTTATCACTTGCGTGCAGTCGGCGATCGCTGCTTGATAATCTTCTATTTTGAGATTGGCAAGACAGCGATTACTATAAGCCGCGACAAAATCTTGTTTCTTCTCAATCGCCTGTTGGAAAACTTTAATTGCTTCATGATAATTACCATGTAGCATATTCTCCACCCCTAATTGAAACAAGTCATTCGCGGTGGCTTGAGTAAAAGATGTGGCTAGTGAATGGGCAGGTGAAGCAAGAAAAAAACAGGTAAGTGTGACGGCAATAACTAAATTACCAATTAATCGATAGCAATAATTCATAAGATTTAATTAGGTTGGTATCAATAATAAAAGTATTTTTTGTTGTAGTAGGGGCGGGTTTATATAAAAGATATTTAGACTATTTAGAGAAATTGCCTCTAAAGCCCGTCAGTACATTAGTTAATAGTTAATTTTTTGACTATAAAGTACGGGCGGGTTTAGAAGATAAATTATCAGTTTGAACGGCAAAATCATTAGCAAAACCCGCCCCTACTAACTACTAACCACTCACTACTTAAAACTTTACTTCCAGCCTTGCTCGGCTTGTTCTAAAACATATGTTGCTACATCTTCAATTTGTTCTGTTTTCAAACGCCCCTTAAAGGCAGGCATCGCATTTTTACCATTCGTTACTTGGGCAATAATTGCATCTTTTGAGTACATACCATACTTGTCCAATGCTTCTTTTTTCAGGCTTTTTTCTGCTTGAACCAAATTTTTCCCACCAGCATGACAAGCTGCACAATTAGCACTAAAAACTTTAGCACCGCTAGCGGCATCTGCTGCCAAAGCAGAGTGACTAAAAGTAAAAGTTAAAATTGCGATCCCAAGTAACAACACTGTAAAGAACTTTTTCATCCCGTGTTTCCTCTGCAATTAAGGCATATTGAGTGCAATATCCTCCTTAATTTTCAGGCTCACAGTTTTTTCTCGTCAAAAGACAAGTTGTCAAAGTTAGTTATTTGTCATTTGTCATTGGTTAGTGGTTAGTAGTTAATTGTCTGTTGCTCCCCCATCTTCCCCCCTGCTCCCTTGCACCCCTGCTCCCTCTGCTCCCCCACTTCCCCACTACCCATTCCCTAAATCAGCAAGTGCCTCTCCTGTGACGCGGCAAATCTGCCACTCATCCAAAATAACTGCTCCCATGCGGCGATAAAATTTAATGGCTGGCTCGTTCCAATCGAGAACACTCCACTCTAATCTTCCACAATTTCTCTCTACAGCTATTTGAGCAACTTTAGTTAAAAGAGCTTTGCCAATGCCTTGGTGGCGATACTCTGGTAGAACAAATATATCTTCTAGATATATTCCTGGCTTTGTCAAAAAAGTTGAATAATTATGAAAAAACAGAGCAAATCCAACAGCTTGCCCTGTATATTCTGCTAATATTGCTTCAACATATTTTACGGAACCGAATAAGTGCTCTTTAAGTGCCAAAGAATTTCCAGTGACAGCATGAGATAGCTTTTCGTACTCTGCTAAAGCTTTAATTAAGGTAAACAGAGTATCGCAGTCATCTGGTTCAGCAAAACGCAATATTAAATTGCTATGCGCAATCATTAATAATTCGCCCTTGGTCATTAGTCATTAGTCATTAGCCCATAATTCATATTCCCTAGTCAATATTGCAGGCTCTTTAAATCTTGGAAAAATGACAAATGACAAATGACAAATTATACTAACCAACCCTTCAAGCGTTTAGCTATATGGGGGCGACGCAATTTGCGCATAGCTTTACTTTGAATCTGCCGTACACGCTCGCGGGAAAGATTAAACATATTGCC
This sequence comes from Chlorogloeopsis fritschii PCC 6912, assembly GCF_000317285.1. Classification (GTDB taxonomy): domain Bacteria; phylum Cyanobacteriota; class Cyanobacteriia; order Cyanobacteriales; family Nostocaceae; genus Chlorogloeopsis; species Chlorogloeopsis fritschii. The sequence continues at coordinate 13,226 of NZ_AJLN01000082.1, forward strand.
AACCTCTTCCAAGGTACAGGGTTCACTGGTTGTTAACCCATATCGCAGCGAAATCACATCTTTTTCCCGTGGGGTTAGTACATCACCCAATACTTCCCAAATCTCCTGTCGCATCATACTTTCGTTCATTTTTGCTTCTGGAGATTGGTTGTCTTCGTCTTCTAGCAAATCCATCAATTCCGTGTCTTCTTCTTTACCAACACGGTGGTTGAGGGAAAGTGCTTGACGACGTAGTTGCTGCAATTGGCGTAATTGTTGCGCCGGAATTTCCAATGCTTCAGCCATTTCTGCTTCACTGGGATTCCGCCCTAATCTTTGTTTAAGCTCTCGTTGAGCTTTTTTCAATTTATTAAGTTTTTCAACTATGTGAATCGGCAAGCGAATTGTTCGCGCATCGTTAGCGATCGCTCTTGTAATTGCTTGTCTGATCCACCAATAAGCATACGTAGAAAATTTATATCCTTTATCTGGATCAAATTTTTCTGTAGCGCGATTTAAACCCATTGCTCCTTCCTGAATTAAATCCAAAAAAGGCACTCCGCGATTTAAATATCGTTTGGCAATTGATACCACAAGGCGCAAGTTAGAGCGAATCATTTTTCGTTTCGCTACCCGCCCTTGATACAAACGATGTTCTAACTGTTTTTCTGTTATCTCTAAATGTGTTGCTATATTTTCCTTGGTAGGCTGATGTCCCAGTTTTTTTTCTAAGGAAGCATATAGTTCGTTGACTTCTTCTAGAAACCGCACTCGCCGCGCTAGTTCAACTTCTTCATCAGGTTTGAGTAATGGATAACGCGCCATCTCTTTAAAGAAAGCGCCTACAGCATCATCGTACTCGGTTTTGTTATATCCCGAAGGACGTGCTGCTGCCATCTCATCCCCAACGCGATCGTCTATTTCCAGATTTTCTAAGTTTTCGATAATGGGGGATTCTTCATCTGCCACTGCTTCTAAATTATCAAGAGTTGGTTCTTCATGATCAGCAGCATTTTCTATCATTGTCATTGTTCCCAATTCAGCAATATTCATAGCTTCCTTCAGGGATGGTTGCTTGGTTTGGTACATAAGTTAGTGACAGCTGCTCTAAGATACTTTCCAGTTTTTATATGTGACAAATGCACCTGTCTTTTAGCAAAACTTTTTTCTGCTAATTCAGAATCGATCCCGAACCTCAATTTTCATGTATCATGTCTAAAGTTCACCAGAAATGATTAGTTTTCAATATCACTGGCGACTTTAGCAGTTGGTTACAAGTGGATACACTTCCTCACAAATACAGAGCATTACTATTCCAACATTCATGATTTTGTTCGGCGATCCATATATTTTTCATCTTTTTCTCAATTACAAAATATGTCAAACCCCCTCAATTAAAATTGCTTAAACTTAACAAATATAAAACTTATCCTTAGAATTTACTAATTTATTAAATCTTCATATATTTTTCTAAGGTTTTATTACCTCTATACATTGCAATTCCTTAAACTTAATCAGCAAGATAGGATTAAGTTATAGATAACTTAAGAATTTACAGTCAATGCTATAAAATTGACAGCACAAGGTGTAGCAACGTATTGCCTGGTAAAAAGGATCTCATATACTGACAGTAATTAATATCTATCAATAGGGAGAAAAGCTCTATCACCTAGTTAGTATACAGAGGAAATTTACGTCACAGGGCGAATGGATTAGTTGTATCGAGACTAGATTAAAGATGCATTACCTCACTATAGATAATCTTCATTCCGGTGTTGAAATAACATAAGAGGAAACTTATCAAGTATTATGTCTGATGACAGTATTGCGAACTACATTTTTAGTGAGGCAACACAGGTGGTTATAGTTGAGTGAGTAAGGGTAGATTTCAGCAACGAGCACAAGGAAAATATTTATCTATATATATATTGAGGAACTATGTATATTAATGATGTAAGTTTGGCTCCTTTAGTTGTTGCTGAACCAGGTACCTCCTACGACTCAAGCAAAAATGAAAATCGGTGGGTTGAAGTTCTGGTAGACTGTCCGGGAATTGCAAAAGAAGCTGCAACCCAACCAGAGGAAGGACAAAAAGAAGAAAAACTATATACCTATCGATTACCAGTAGGGTTAGAAGTAAAACCAGGGGATATTTTAAGTGTGCCATTTAAATGGCAACAGGTAGGAGGGATAGCTGTTCGTTTACTGGCTCAACCTCCTGCGAAGCTCTTGCCCGAAGACATAAGGGATGTGGAAGATGTTATCCACCCAAAATTTTTTCGAGAAACCTATTGGCAGTTGCTCGAAAGGGTGTCGCAGTACTATTACACCCCCCTAATCCAAGTCATACGAACCGCTTTACCACCAGGATTGTTGGGGCGATCGCAAGCTCGTCTTCGTCTCAAACCAGAAAATATTCCCAACGGTGCCAATGAATTCGTGAATTTGGCAGCCCGTGAAATCCTAAAAATTCTTCAATCTCAAAACGATGGAGATTATAGCTTCAAATTCCTCAAACGTCAGGTAAAAGGATTTTATCGGGCAAAAAAGCAATTACTCCAACGCGGATGGGTGGAAACTTATGTACAAATGCCCAGATATTCTCGACCTCAGACAAAACCAGTAGTAACGTTGACTGTTAGTATACCGCCAATCGACCTCAGCAAGCGTCAAAGAGAAATTTTAGAAGTGCTAAGGCGACACGGCGGTGAGTTGTGGCTTTCAGAGTTACTCCAAATTTGCAATACAACTACCCCGACTTTGAAGAGGCTAGAAGAAAAAGGCTGTATTGTGATTGAAGAAAGGGAAATATTACGAAGCGAACGTGCTTCCACAGTCACAGCAGATCAACCAAAATCTTTAAATCCTGCTCAGTATCAGGCATTATCCACCATCACACAAATAAGTGGATATGGAACTGTACTACTGCATGGGGTAACTGGCTCCGGAAAGACAGAAGTTTATTTGCAAGCGATCGCTCCTTTATTAACCCAAGGCAAATCCGCCCTCGTTTTAGTACCAGAAATTGGACTCACACCCCAACTAACAGATCGCTTCCGAGCGAGATTTGGCAACAAAATCAGCGTCTATCACAGCGCCCTCTCCGATGGAGAGCGTTACGACACTTGGCGGCAAATGCTAACAGGAGAACCCCAAGTAGTTATCGGTACGCGCAGTGCAATTTTCGCTCCTCTGCCCAATTTGGGTTTAATTATCTTAGACGAAGAACACGACAGCAGCTTTAAACAAGACTCCCCCATCCCCACCTATCATGCTCGTACTGTTGCCCAGTGGCGTGCCCAATTAGAAAATTGCCCCTTAGTTTTGGGTTCAGCAACACCCTCGCTGGAGAGTTGGATCAGCGTGAGGACAAGTGAAGACACCCAGACGCAGAGACTGGGAGACGCGCAGAAGCTATCAAAAACATTCCCCCCCTCTCCCCCCTCCCCCCCTTCCCTTGTCCTCCTACTACCTCTCCCTCCCCCAACGCATCAACTCTCGCCCTTTGCCGCCTGTGGAAGTAGTAGATATGCGGCAAGAATTCCAGCAGGGCAATCGCTCCATATTTAGCAAATCCCTCCAACAAGCCTTACAACAACTCAAGCAACGGCATCAGCAGGGAATTTTATTTATTCATCGCCGCGGGCATAGTACATTTGTATCTTGCCGTAGTTGCGGATATGTGCTGGAGTGCCCGCACTGTGATGTGTCGTTGTCGTATCACCACACCGAAGAGGGAGCGCCACAAATTTTGCGCTGTCATTACTGTAATTATGGGCGATCGCATCCGCGTCAGTGTCCCGAATGCGGTTCTCCTTACCTGAAATTCTTTGGTAGTGGTACGCAACGAGTAGCACAAGAATTAACAAGACAATTTCCCGAACTGCGTTTGATCCGTTTTGATAGCGATACTACCCGCACTAAAGGGGCGCATCGAACGTTACTTACCAGATTTGCCAATGGTGAAGCAGATTTATTAGTGGGTACGCAAATGCTCACCAAAGGGTTGGATTTACCACAGGTAACATTGGTAGGAGTTGTCGCTGCCGATGGGCTTTTGCACTTATCTGATTATCGTGCCAGTGAGCGAGCGTTTCAAACCTTAACTCAGGTAGCTGGGCGTGCTGGCAGAGGGGAAGATCCGGGTAAGGTAATTGTACAAACTTACACCCCAGAGCATCCGGTGATTGAGGCGGTGCAAAATCATGATTATCCGTCTTTTATTCGTGCTGAATTAGAACAACGCCAAGCACTGAATTATCCTCCTTACGGCAGGTTAATTCTATTGCGCTTAAGTAGCAACGATCCCACAGAAGTGCAGAACACTGCCCAATTGATAGTAACTGCTTTGCCACAACAAGAAGGTTTAGACATCATGGGGCCAGCACCAGCTAACATATTACGGGTAGCAAATCGTTATCGCTGGCAAATACTATTGAAGATTTCCCTTGATGCGCTGCCACAATTGCCAGATTGGGAGGAAGTGCGTCAACTTTGTCCGCAATCTGTGAGTTTAACTATAGATGTTGATCCCTTAAATATGATGTGATAATTCTATTGGCTACCCAAAAACGTTTATGGGTGAAAATTATGCCCAAGAAAGTTATCATTATTGGTGCTGGGCCTAGTGGAGTTCTGCTTGC
>NZ_AJLN01000083.1 GCF_000317285.1 Chlorogloeopsis fritschii PCC 6912
ACTTGTTACGTCGTAAAGACAATTACCAAGTAGATATTTATGAACGTCGTAGCGATCCGCGAATTGTACCTTTCTCCAAATCTAGAACCTACCCCATAACTTTGAGCCAGAGGGGTATGAAAGCTCTACGCAACATAGAAGGATTAGAAGAAGCAGTAAAAGCTATCAGCTTGGAAGTTACGGGAACAATCATTCATCAAAAAAACGGTAAGACAAGCTTAATAACTAGACAAAAACCTTTAATTAGCCTCGATCGCACTCGGTTAGCGATCGCTTTATTAGAAAAGTTAACCCAAAAGTACGACGACAGCAGGCTTAAGGTTCACTTCGACTGTGAATGCACTCAGGTTGATTTCGCTAAAAAACAGGCAAAGCTTCAAAACCCAGAAACCAAAGTAGATTTCACCGTTGATTATAACTTGTTAGTGGGTGCCGATGGAGCGCGTTCTGTGGTTCGAGAAAGTTTTTTATCTACAGAAAATTTTGAGTGCCAGCAGAAGTACGTTCCCTCTGCCTACAAATCGATTTTCCTTCCTTCTGACAACAACTTAGAAAGAAACTTACAACCAGGTAAAATCCACTCTTGGAGGTTGGATGACACCACATCAGTATTATTGCTTTATCAGTTAGATGGAACGATGAGTGGCGTAGTCACCTTTCCTTACAAGCAAAATCAGGTAGCCAGTCTTTCTCATGCCCAAGAGGTACTCAAATTTTTTAATGAAAATTTCCCTGAGGTTGGTTATCTGATGCCAACATCAGAAGCAGAAGCTTTTGTCGCCAGAACTGTATCTAGGGTTTCAACAATTCGCTGTAACCGTTTTCACCAAGGTGCTAGTGCGCTGTTGATAGGAGATGCAGCTCATGCAGTATCGCCTGCTCTCGGACAAGGTTGCAATGCAGCGCTAGAAGATGTTGTTATTTTTGACAAAATTTTAGATGAAAATTCTGACAATTTAGCTCAGGCTGTCGAACAATTTAGCGTGCGTAGATTACCAGATGCTCACGCCTTAGTTGAGATGAGCGATTATGCTTTTCCTTTATCTAAAAGATTATTTATTGAATTTATTTTGCGGCAGAGAATTGCCAAAATTTTACACCGCTTGTTTCCGCAAAAATTTCTGCCTTCATTGTTTGAAGTGATTTCTGAAGACACAAATTCCTATTCTCAGGTTTTAGATTACTACAAAGACTGGATAGCGAAAGTGAAAAAATCAAATGAAAAGCTCACAGTTAGGGCGTAAGCAATTTTTAATTCAATCCAGTTCATTCAACAGCAGTCGTCATTTCTTCCCATATTTTAAAGAGACATATACTTGCCTTGTCCTTGCTACCTCAGTTAAAGTAGCGATCGCTTCCTCTGCAAATGTCACCAAGTTAACCGGTTGACACTGTATTGCCCCAGTTTACAAATAAGCAAACACATACTCTGGCAGTATTAAGTATTCTAGCGCTATAACTACAGCAAAGAGAAAAGCTATTAGCCAGTAGGCACTTTTTCTTTGATTGCGATTAATTTGTGCTATCTAATTTCAGGAGTCAGAAGCCAGTCGATGCAGAGCGGATAAGCGAAATTAGCCAGAATAATTCTAGATTCTTCTTCAAACATCCTCTTATATATACATACTTTGATAAAAGATTAGTTAAAAAATCCAGATATAAAATAATTATTTTCTAAGAATTTATAACTCCAGTTAAATGAAAATGCCAGACTTTTCATGTATATATTATTTATGTGTTTTAAAAGTTAATAAGTTCTGACTTCCTTTGTATTTATCTAAAAAATACTGACTAATGCAACTATCTTGTTCATTAATTAAATCACTACTATAAAAACATAAATTGAATTATTCAAAAAGTCCTAGAGATACAATATAATCTTGTCTACACTTCTTTAGCTGGTTATAAGTTACTAATTCCTAATCAAAAGCTTGAGCTTTGCAAGTATCGCAGCCTCCTAATCTAGATAAGTTTAATTATGTAACTACCAAACAATTCAAAAGGTATATTTATGTATAAACCTATACTTACACTTTAGTGCTTCTGGTAGGATAATCTGTAAGGCTAGACTCTGCCTGCAGTAAGCATAGATAATAGATTGCCATCAAAAACAATAAATATAGGGTTCAGGAGAAATGAATGAAATGCAAATAAAAGTACATTAGGCTTTTATTCTCAGCTATTTACTTATTAGAATTATCTGCAATTTATATAAGATAAATCATTACTTTAGTTTGAGAGAATGAGGCAAGACGAGATATTAACAAGTGGCAGGAAATAAACTTACTTAGAAACAATAAAGTTTTATTTCTAAATAAGTGCAATTCTGGCAATAAAGCTAAACAAAAGAAAATTCTATAATTCATCTAAGATATATGGGACAAGGCTTTTTGCAAATTGGTTTAACGCTTTGTATTTTAATAGCGATCGCTCCGCTTTTCGGCAGATACATAGCGCGCGTTTTCTTGGGCGCAAGAACGTTGCTTGACCCGATCATGAATCCGGTTGAGCGAATTATCTACGTAGTAGCAGGTGTACGTGAGAAACAAGAAATGACAGGTTGGCAGTATGCGCGAGCTGTGCTTTTGAGCAATTTAATTATGGGCGGTGCTGTTTACTTAATTTTTGAGTTTCAGGGAACTCTGCCTCTCAATCCTAATAACTTTAATGCCCTTAGTTGGGATTTAGCATTGCACACGACAATTTCATTTCTCACGAATACCGATCAACAGCACTACGTTCCCGAAACGACTCTGAGTTATTTCAGTCAAACAGCAGCTTTAGGGTTTTTAATGTTCACCTCAGCTGCAACTGGCTTGGCAGTAGGTATTGCTTTTCTTCGTGGTTTAACAGGTAGAGCACTGGGAAATTTTTACGTAGATCTCACCCGTGCCATTACGCGTATCTTGTTACCTATATCTATAGTTGGGGCGATCGCCTTAATTATCTTAGGTGTACCGCAAACATTACTAGGCACCGAAGTTGTCACAACATTAGAAGGATATACTCAGTATATTCCCAGAGGCCCGGTAGCGTCTTTTGAAATCATAAAGCAATTGGGTGAAAACGGTGGTGGCTTTTTTGCTACTAACTCTGCCCACCCCTTTGAAAATCCCAATGGTGCCTCTAATCTGCTCGAAATGCTTGCCATGATTTCAATTCCAGCAGCGTTGATTCACACCTACGGCATTTTTGCCAAAAATACTAAACAAGCATGGCTGTTGTTCTGGATGGTATTTGTAATTTTTGTGGTTTTAGTAGGCATTGCAGCTAACGGAGAATATCAAGGCAATCTTCTGGTTAATAGTGCTTTGGGAATTGAACAGCCAAATTTAGAGGGTAAAGAAGTCCGCTTTGGCTCTGTACTAACTGCATTTTGGGCAGTTATGACTACTAGTACTATGACTGGTGCTGTCAATGGTATGCACGATTCTCTGATGCCAACAGGAGGTTTCTGTGCCTTATTAAATATGTTTTTGCAGATCGTCTGGGGTGGACAAGGAACAGGAATCGCATACCTATTAATTTATGTAATTCTAACTGTATTCTTGACTGGTTTGATGGTAGGACGCACACCAGAGTTTATGGGGCGGAAAATCGAGAAGCGAGAAATTGTTCTCGCCAGTGTTGTGCTATTAATTCATCCAATAGCAGTTTTAATTCCCAGTGCCATCACTCTTTATCTGCCAGAAGCGATCGCTGGCATTACTAATCCTGTCTTTCATGGCGTCTCTCAAGTAGTTTATGAATACACTTCAGCTAGTGCAAACAATGGCTCTGGCTTTGAGGGTTTAGTGGATAATTCCCTCTGGTGGAATTTAAGTACAATCCCAAGCTTACTGCTAGGGCGTTACGTTCCCATTATTGCCATCTTGCTATTAGCTGACAGCATGACTAACAAACAAACAGTTCCTGAAACTCCAGCTACCCTCAAAACCGATACTCTTCTATTTACCAGCATTACAGCTGGAGTAATTCTGATTTTAGGGGTACTAACTTTCTTCCCCGTTTTAGCATTAGGCCCGATCGCCGAAGGTTTTAAAATTGCCACTGGCAGTTAAGGGGATAGGTGATAGGGGACAGGAGACAGGAATAAGGATTCTTTTTATCTCCCCCACTCCCCCACTCTCCCTCTCTCCCCCTCCTCCACTCTCTATTCACCTTTCCCTGTTCCCCATTCCCCCAACCCCGTTCCCTAAATAAATTATGAATCCAGTTGCAACTACCCCCAAACCACCTAAACCCCAACGTTTTCGCCCATACGATCGCCGTCACGCTCGCAAACAAGCAAAGGTAAACACTAAAGGAATTTATCAAAGAGCCATTAAGGATGCCTTTGTCAAGCTCAACCCTAAAGATGCAGTTAAAAACCCGGTTATGTTTTTAGTCTGGGTTGGCACGCTTGTCACCCTTGCAGCCACAATTGATCCCGAATTATTTGGTTCTGTTCCGGGTAATAACCCACGCTTAATTAACGGCTTGATTACGGTGATTTTATTCTTCACTGTTTGGTTTGCCAATTTTGCCGAAGCAGTAGCAGAAGGGCGTGGTAAAGCCCAAGCCGACGCTTTACGCTCAACCAAGTCAGAAACTATTGCTAAAAAACTTTCTCCTGATGGCACCATTACAGAAGTTCCTTCTACTAGCTTGCAACGAGGTGATACTGTCTACGTCGTCGCAGGTGATATTATTCCCGCCGATGGGGAAGTAATTATGGGTGCCGCCAGTGTTGATGAATCGGCAATAACAGGAGAATCAGCACCAGTATTAAAAGAAACTGGCTCAGATGTTGCTAGCTCTGTAACAGGCGGTACGCGGATTATTTCTGACGAGTTGATCGTTCGCATCACCGCCGATCCTGGCAGAGGCTTCATTGATCGGATGATTGCGCTGGTAGAAGGAGCAGATCGCAGCAAAACACCAAATGAAATTGCCTTAACAGTGTTATTGGCAATTCTCAGCTTAGTGTTTTTATTTGTCGTTGTTACCATACCGCCCATTGCCAATTATGTTGGCAGTCCAGTTAGCGTGTCAATTTTGGTAGCTCTATTAGTAGCACTGATCCCCACAACTATTGGCGGCTTATTGAGTGCCATTGGTATCGCTGGTATGGATCGGGTTGCCCAATTTAATGTCATTGCCACCTCAGGGCGAGCAGTAGAAGCTTGTGGTGATGTTAACACTCTGATTCTCGACAAAACCGGTACAATCACCTTGGGTAACCGTTTGGCAGAAGGGTTCATTCCGATCAACGGACACTCAATGGAGCAAGTTGCTTATGTAGCCTTGGCGGCGAGCGTATTTGATGAGACACCAGAGGGAAAATCAATTGTCCGATTGGCAGAAAAATTAGGAGCCAGGATTAATTTTGACGTTGATAGATCGGAAGGAATCGAGTTTTCAGCCAAAACTCGTATGAGCGGAACAAACTTACCCAATGGGCAACAGGTTCGTAAGGGAGCGGTAGATGCGATTAAGGGATTTGTGCGTTCCCGCAACGGTAACACCTCACCAGAATTGGATAGCGCTTACGAAATGGTTTCTCAACAGGGGGGTACACCCTTAGCAGTTTGCTTTGACAACGAAATTTTCGGTGTGATTTATCTCAAGGATATTGTCAAGCCAGGAATACGCGATCGCTTCGAGCAGTTGCGACGGATGGGAGTACGTACCATCATGTTGACTGGTGACAACCGCATCACCGCTTCTGTAATAGCCAAAGAAGCAGGAGTAGACGATTTTATTGCTGAAGCCAACCCAGAAGACAAAATTGCCGTAATTCAAAAAGAACAGAGAGAAGGCAAAATAGTGGCAATGACTGGAGATGGTACTAATGATGCTCCCGCCTTAGCACAAGCTAATGTAGGAGTAGCAATGAATACTGGTACTCAAGCGGCTAAAGAAGCAGCCAACATGGTGGATTTGGACTCAGATCCGACAAAACTAATCGATATAGTTAGTATTGGCAAGCAATTACTGATTACTCGCGGAGCATTAACAACATTTTCGATTGCCAATGATATCGCTAAATACTTTGCGATTATTCCAGTCTTATTTGCTTCTGCTAACCTGCAAGGTTTAAATATTATGAGGCTAACCAGCACTAATTCTGCCGTGCTGTCAGCACTTATTTATAATGCTTTGATTATTCCGGCTTTGATTCCCTTAGCACTTAAGGGTGTAAAGTTTAGACCACTGACATCTAATCAACTGCTACAACGCAATATTTTAATTTATGGCTTAGGTGGTGTAATCGCACCATTTATTGCAATTAAATTAATTGATTTAATTATTACGGTAGTGGGGTTGGCATAAGAAGGCAGAAACGAGAGACTAGAGACTAGAGACTAGGGCAGGCTAACACATAGAGGCTCGTAAGGCAATACGGTTCAGTTAGTGATGTAGATTTCTAGAAGATCCCCCCAACCCCCTTGGAAAGGGGGGCAAAACGCGGTTAATTTTCCCCCTTTTTAAGGGGAGACACTGCGTTGCGGGGGTTCTCCCCCAATCCCCACTCCGTGGGGGCCCCGAGTCCCCCGTTGTAGCAAGTGGCGTGGACTAAGGGGGATCTGACTTTCACTGAACGGTATTGACCTATAAGGATAGAACACAAGCACAAGAGAGGGTAAAAAGTTATGAAACAAATTAATTTATCGCGAAAATTTTTATCAACAGATGTCATTGAGGCAATTTCCTTTATTTGGTTGCAATGGCGCAAGCAAAAATTGCCACTAGCTATTTTTATTGGATTGTGTCTGAATTTAATTATTGCCCCAGTTGTTTATGCTACTGCTGAAGGCACATTAGAACGTCGTTCTGCTTGGGCGATCGGGATTTTAGGATTGGTAACGCTGGCACTGATAATCTACTTATTTTTTGTTGTTTTTCAGCCAGAACGCTTCTAAAGAAATTAATTAAAAGATAAACACCTTTATAGGTAAATCAGGCAATTAAGGACAGTTTTTATGTCTATTATTCGAGAAATAGCCAGAGCTATTCGCATTACTATAATTCTTTGGTTGGTAACCGCAATTATTTATCCTATTGTCATCTTGGGAGTAGGTCAAACTGCCTTCAAATTCCATGCTAATGGCAGCATTATGCAAAATATTCAAGGAGAAGCAATTGGCTCGGCTTTGATTGGGCAACAGTTCCGCTCCGATCGCTATTTCCAAGGACGTCCCAGTACTGTTAGATATAGCCAAGGAAAAATAGGTAAACCATACGGGATATCAGGTGCCAGCAACCTTGCTCCTAGCAGTCCAGATTTGCTAAACCGGATTGTAGAACGAGCTAATGAATTCACAGACGAGAATATTCAACCCTTTGCCGATCTCATTTACACCTCTGGTTCTGGCTTAGATCCTCATATTTCAGTCAGAACAGCCCAGGAGCAGTTAGAGAGGGTTGCTCGTGCACGTGGTATCAATCGAGAAGAAATATTGCCTTTATTAAGACAGTATACTGATGGCAGGTTTTTAGGAGTTTTTGGAGAGCCTGGAGTAAATATTTTGAAATTAAATTATGCTCTTGACCTTCAAGAAATTAACCGTAGAGAAAATCAATAATTGAGGATAACTAGGATAAATTATTTCTGGCGATAATATTAATATAGCAATCCTAAATCATTCATAAAACTCTTTCTTCTTTTTTTCTTTGTGTACTTTGTGTCCTACCCTGCGGTGAGACGTACCTAAGGTAGGCGCTCCGCGTCTAACGTGTCTATGTGGTTTGTTCTTCCAAACATTTTTTATAAAGTCAGATACAACTGCTATAAATAGTTAGTAAATATTCAATAATAAATAGTGGTTAATAAAAATTTCTCAACTTATAGCCACTAATAACAACATTGAATTTTTATGATTACTAAGGGTGAAACGTTGGGCGAAGATAACGTAAATTCAGCAAATTCTACACCATTAGTTGCTGCTAATCTCCCTATTTATCCAGCAAAACGGGGCAAACATAAAATCTTTATCGGTATGGCTCCAGGAGTTGGCAAAACCTACCGGATGCTAGAAGAAGCCCACGCACTCAAAGAAGAAGGTATTGATGTTGTAATTGGGTTGTTGGAAACCCACGGGCGCAAAGAAACAGCAGAAATGGCTGAAGGCTTGGAAATCATACCGCGTCAAAAAATTCCGCGCGGTAATTTGATGCTAATGGAAATGGACACAGACGCAATTTTAGCGCGATCGCCTCAGCTAGTCTTAATCGATGAACTAGCACATACCAATGCCCCTGATTTACCCCACGAAAAACGCTACCAAGATGTAGAAGTCATTTTGGAAAACGGCATTGATGTCTACTCCACTATGAATATTCAGCATTTGGAGAGCCTTAATGACTTAGTAGCAAGAATTACTGGGGTAGTAGTACGAGAACGCATACCTGACCGCATTCTGGATGAAGCAGATGAAGTTGTAGTAGTAGATGTTACGCCAGAAACGCTGCAAGAAAGGTTACTGGAGGGTAAAATTTATGCTCCGCAAAAAATCCAACAAGCACTTAATAACTTTTTCCAGCGTCGCAATTTGATTGCTTTACGAGAACTAGCCTTACGAGAAATAGCAGACAACGTTGAAGAAGACGCAAGAGAACTCAGCGCCAGCCTCCCTAACGGCAACCTTAATGGTCAAGTATGCAACATACACGAACGGGTATTGGTATGTATTTCCACTTATCCAAACTCCTTACAATTATTGCGTCGAGGAGCGAGGTTGGCTAGCTACATGAATGCTCCTCTTTTTGCTTTATTTGTCGCCGATCTGGATCGTTTTCTTACAAAAGAAGAAAGCCTGCACATAGATATGTGTGAGAAGCTCTGTCAAGAATTTGAAGGTACTTTTATTCGTGTTACCAGCAGTAATATCGCCAAAGCGATCGCCGAAGTTGCTCAGAAATACCACATTACCCAGATTATTATCGGCGAAAGTCAACGTTCTCGGTGGCAAATACTCCTCAAAGGCTCTTTAACTCAAAAATTAGTTAGGTTGCTCAAAAACATTGATTTGCATATAATCGCAACCGAGAAAAGAAGAGAGGAGTAAGGGACAAGGGGAGAAGGAGACAAGGAAACACGGGGACAAGGGGACACGGAGAATAATTAATGACCAATGACTAATGACTAATGACTAAACAAGTAATCGGTTTAATGAGCGGTACATCTGTAGATGGCATAGACGCCGCCTTGGTAGATATTTCCGGTACAGATTTTGATTTAAAAGTGGAATTAATAGCTGGGGCAACCTATCCTTACTCCAGGGAACTCAGAGAACGCATCTTAGCTGTTTGTAGTGGAGAAGCCATCTCCATGCAAGAATTAGCAGAGTTAGATGATGCGATCGCTCTAGCCTTTGCCCAAGCTGCACAAAATATTCAAAATAGTCACGAAACAGCGACTTTAATTGGCTCCCACGGTCAAACAGTTTACCATCGACCGCCAAGTAGGGGACAGGGAACAGGGGACAGGGGACAGGGTGAGACTTTTCCTAATCCCCGATTCCTTGGTTACAGCCTTCAACTTGGCCGTGGTGCCGTGATTGCCCATTTAACAGGCATCACAACCGTGAGTAACTTCCGTGTAGCAGATATTGCTGCTGGTGGGCACGGTGCACCCCTCGTACCTCGCGTAGATGCGGCTTTACTTAGTCATCCTCAAGAAGCGCGTTGTATACAAAATATTGGTGGAATTGGTAATGTTACTTATATACCAGCACGTCAAGACAACTGGCTAGAAAAGATTCGTGGTTGGGATACGGGGCCGGGCAATAGCCTATTGGATCTGGCAGTACAATATTTAACAAATAATGCTAAAACTTACGATGAAAACGGTGCTTGGGCAGCAAGTGGTACTCCCTGCCATGCACTGGTAGAACAGTGGCTTGAGCAAGATTATTTTCATCTGCCACCACCCAAATCTACTGGCCGGGAATTATTCGGTGTTACTTATCTGCAACAGTGTATAAAAGATGCTGAAGCATACCAACTAAGCCCTGCTGACTTACTCGCAACTCTTACAGAACTTACAGCAGCTTCGATTGTTCACAGTTACCGCACCTTTCTACCGCAAATGCCACAACAGGTATTTTTATGTGGTGGTGGTAGTCGCAATCTCTATTTAAAACATCGCCTTCAAGAACTTTTAGCACCTGCACCAGTTTTAACAACAGATGAAGCAGGATTGAGCGCGGATTTCAAAGAAGCGATCGCTTTTGCAGTCTTAGCTTACTGGCGAAAATTAGGTACTCCCGGCAACCTACCATCTGTCACCGGAGCACCTCAAGAAGTACTTTTGGGAGAAATTCACGAACCGTAATTAGTCATTCGTCAATAGTCATTGGTTATTGGTAGGGGCGGGTTTTATGGATTAACTTTGGGTTTAAACAGATAATTTATCTTTTAAACCCGCACGGCAGTCGCTACTGCCTCCCGTACAGTGGTTGGTGGTTTGTTTTCCCCTTGTCCCCCTGTCCCCTGTCCCCTATCCCCTATCCCCTGTCCCCCTCCCCAGCTAAGGGCTATACTGTTGGCGATACTCGATCAATAGCAGGGTGACAAGGTGGATCATACATTTTTACTGGAACCAGGACGCTGGACGTTGCAAGGAAGTTGGTTAGAACGTAATGGTATTCCAATCAGCGTTAAGGGTATGACCTTGGTGGCTTGGAATCGAGATAACTGGTTTACAATGGCAACAAAATTAATATTTCCAGGCAGCGATCTTGCAGATATTGCTTTGCAATACAAAGGGCGTATGGATCGGGGAAATAGACAGTATAATTTCCTACTTCAGCATAATCTTTTAGGACAGATTGAAGGAGAGGGTTGGATTGGTATAGATACTATTGTGCAGCGTTACTGGGTACTAAGCGATCGCGAACGTCGTAGTGGTTTTGAGACTTTGCACCGCATCAATGATGATAGCTATTACCTCACTAGCGGCATCATGCTTGGTCACTACCTAAGCAGCACAATGGAAGCCAACATAGAGCGTCAACGCGTCAACTAACTACTTGTACAGGTGGTTTTTGCCGATCATTTCTCTGTCAAACCGACAATTTATCTTCTAATCCCGCACGCCAGTTGCTACAACGGAAGAGCCAGTGCTACTTCACCTCTGCACTGGCTCCCCTACTAATGACAAATGACTAATGGCTAACTACTAACCATTTCCTTTTTGAAAGTTAATTAAACATGGAAAAAATGGGCAAAATAAATCAGAAACAAAGTTAGGAATGGTACAAACTCTCAGTTTAAATTAGCCATTCCCATTTATTAGGGCCAATTTTCCCACTCACACAATTATCACCATCCCCTTTCTTGAGGCTGGTGTAATTCGCTATTTTTGAATATTGAATTGGAGTCGAATTTTCTATGTCAGACCCCAATGTTGGTCGTTTACTCAGCAATCGCTACCAACTTCAAGAGATCATTGGTACAGGAGCAATGGGACGAGTCTATCGTGCCAAGGATATTTTATTGGGAGGTGTACCCGTTGCCGTTAAGTTTCTTGCCTTGTCTGTCCAAAATAACAAAATGCGATTGCAGGAGCGTTTTGAGCGAGAAGCAAAAACCTGTGCATTATTAGGACAAAAAAGCATTCATGTTGTCCGAGTTATGGACTATGGCGTAGACGCAAATAACACTCCGTTCTACGTCATGGAATACTTACAAGGAATTAGTCTCAGTGATGTTATTCGCAAGCAGCATCTAACTTTACCAAGATTCCTAAGTTTTATACGTCAAATTAGCTTAGGATTACAATCTGCTCACGATGGCATTATGGTAGATGGCAAAATCTGTCCGATTATCCATCGCGATATTAAACCGAGCAATATGCTGGTAATTCAAGATGCCAGTTTTGGAGAATTAGTTAAAGTTCTAGATTTTGGTATCGCTAAGTTGTTACAAGCAGATAGCAATTATACAAACTACTATTTGGGTACATTGGCTTATTCTTCACCCGAACAAATGGATGGTAAGGAATTAGACAACCGTTCTGATATTTATAGTTTGGGTGTGATGATGTTTGAAATGCTCACAGGAAAAATGCCCTTAGTAGCACCAACGCACTCCTTTGGAGCATGGTATAAAACGCATCACCAAAAAGCACCGCGTTCTTTTTCGGAAGCTGCCCCGACTTTGCAATTGCCAAATGAAGTACAAAATTTGGTTATGGGTTGTCTCGCTAAAGCTCCAGGCGATCGCCCTCAAAGTGTTGGTGAAATTCTCAAGATTTTAACGTCCCTAGAGCAAAATGATATTGCCCATACTCAAAATTCTGGCGTTAGTGCATCAGCTTCTGGGTCACTTTTTGTACCTCCAACCATCAAATCTGACTTTGAGCAGAAACCTAAGCTCGACTCTACAATCACGCCATCCAATCATGAAATTACTCCACAACTGTGTTGGCCTCAAAATAAACCCATTGCCAATATTGTTTTTCCTCATCCCATCCGCCTGCAAGGAGAATTAATCCCTGCCTTATGGATTATGCTCCCTCAAGAAGAAATTCAAAAGCGTTTAGTCTGTACCCGCTATAATCAATTTCTTTTTATCACTACTCCTCATCCCATGCTGCTATGGATTAGCCTTCTCTACAATCGTAAGTATGGGCCCAAATGGTTACCTTATTACCTCGATCTCAAAACAAATATCGGTCAGGAAATTGCCCGCCTATTAGCTGAAAAGGGTTTCTATCGCCTACTTTTTTTTGCTAGAGAGACACCAAATAACTGTAGCAAAATGCTACTTTCCACTATTGCTTCTGGTCAACGTCAAAGACTACAAGAGTGGGTAACAATCAGCAATACATCAGCGTCCCCTTGTGAACCCCAACTTAGTAAAAGTTTACTTAAGACCGAATACGAAAATTTAAAACCTCAAATTCTAGCGAAGCTGGAAGCGCTTGATACTGATTTACCCTTCGACCTTTCTGCCTAATATGCAAATAACACCATTTTATAGAACACTAGTACTAAGAGTTGATTTATATATTAAGTATTGTTAACAGACTCTATCGAAAGTTACAAAATAAAGTTATAAAAAATATAAATGACTCCTAAACAAAGTATCAAAGGTTGAGTTAACTTCATGCTGTGCAGATGTTTCTCTGTGCAGTTTTGCGGTGTGGCAAAATATGAGCAGGCTTAAGCAAGCTTGATCTCCATAAAATATTTTGTTAACACAAGCGCAAAATGATTTTCAACAGTTAAAGTTGAATCTGAGGCTATATTTGCCAGACTTGCTAATCAGCGAGTTCTTACGATATCAGTCTCGCCTTGCTATATGTGATGTCTTCTAAAAAGTCACTTGTTAGAGTTGACGCCCCGGCATCCCCAGCTCTTTTCCTCGTTGGAACTGAGCAAGAGAAGGAGGTCGCCGACTGCGACACAAGGCTTCTATGCTGCCCAAGAAGAGCCAGCATCTAATCCCCACTGGTGCTTGAGAAGTTCTTTGTAGGTCGCTTCCCGTACAACCATTTGTTCATAAAGTTTGACCAAGAAGTCTTTTGCTTGCTCATGGCTCATGTTTTGTACTTGAGTAGCGAAAGAACGAATGCTGAATTGCTGTTCCAAAGTGAGTTCGATTGGCTTATCCATGATTAACTCCTAAAAAATTAAGTAAAGGTGATCTAAGTCACTTAAGCCCCAAAAGACTGATTATTGGGGGTAGTACTTTGTCATATATTTGTTCCTCCTATTTTAAGAAAGATAACAAAGGTTTGACAAATTTGCCCATAATCTTTTGGAGTGTTTTTTGCTGGGTGACGTTCTGTTTTTTCAGCCTACTGATATAAACCTCAAGTCTACCGTTGTTAATTTCGGTGAAATTAAGGGTTTTTTAAACCCTTGAGGCTGAGTTCCTTTCTCCCTGTAAGAGCTACGTTAGTTTCCTGCTTGAGCGAAGGAAGTCAGGAATTGTTTGTGCTATTGTTATCTGCGGTTTGGTTTTACAGATATCAACAGACTTGCTGTGATGGGAAAAAGAGGAGTGTAAGCGTGAATTATATTGCCATACTCTATTAGTTGCAAGATGTCAACCTGTCAATTAATGTAAAGTCAACCTCCGTAGATGGCTTACTGCGGAGGTTAAATGTATTTTTATCAAGTTGTTAACGGGAAAAATGCTCAACCTGAACAAAACGATGAGTATATTTACCGCAAAAAATAAATTAAAACTAATTTGAGATTAATCAACAGCGACAATGACGACAGTAATGTTATCGTGCCCACCATGCTGTTTTGCGGCTTCAATTAGGGAAATAGCGGCTTTATCTATCAAGGGGCTTTCTTGGAGGTAGCAAGCAATATTTTCATCGACAAGTTCTTCTGTTAAACCATCACTACACAACAGCAAGCGATCGCCCACTTTGACATCTAATTGCTGCACTTCAACCTGATTTAGATCTTCACGTCCCAAACAACGAGATAAGACATGACGAAAAGGATGAATCCGTGCTTCATCTGGGGAGATATCACCCATTTTAAGAGCGCGTGCTACCCAGGTGTGGTCTTCGGTAATCTGTTCTAATTGAGACTCTCGGAGCCGATACAATCTAGAATCACCAACGTGAGCGCACCAAGGCGGCTCTCCGGGGCGAAAAACTAGCACTACAGCCGTTGTCCCCATATCAGCACGTTCGGGGTGATTGTGTTGATCTTGCAAAATCGCTTCATTTGCCCTTAATAGGGCTTCTTCTAAAAGCTGGGAAGAAGATTTAGAGCTATTCCAATTCTCAAGTAAATACTTGTGAATTTCTTGAGTAGCGATATGGCTTGCCTGCTCACCCCCTGCATGACCGCCCATACCATCAGCGACAATAAAAAAGCGTCCTTGTGGATCGGTATAGTAAGCATCTTGATTATTAGAACGAATAAGTCCCGAATCACTAAGACCGGTAAAATGAAGTTTCATATACTCTTGCATCAATTAATACATACGGTCATAACGGTCGAGGCGCATTACCAGTCTAATCAGCAGCCAGGATATAAATGCTGCGATTAAAGCGATAAATATTGCCAGCCATAGATAATGGTTAACGAATAAAATCGTTGCTGAAACAGTAAAAGCACTGACTAACAAGGCGTAAGTTGTCCCTAACTGAATATTACTCTGTCTGCGTAACAGTCGCTCTGTTTCTATAGACCGAAAGCGAACACGTACATCTCCGCGCTCTAGTTTTTCTAACGTATCTTCCAGTCTACGTGGTAGTCCCAGCGCTGTACTACTTACTTGAACAGCTTGCTTGCCTAATTCGTTAAAAAAGCTGTTCGTATCAGAACCATTCATATTAGTCATAAGCTGCATTGCATACGGTTTAGCAACTTCCATAAAGTTAAATTCAGGATCTAAGCCTTTGCCCACGCCTTCTAGAGTTGAGAAGGCTCGCATGACGAAAGTAAACGTCGCTGGAAATCTAAAAGGCTGATTATAAGCTATCTCGTACAAATCGTCACTAATGGCAGCTACGGACTGATTTTCAAAAGGCTTATCCATGAAATGATCCAGCATATACTGGACAGAACGTCGCACTGGCCCCATATCTTCTGCTGGTGCTAATGCGCCCAAATCAACTAAGGATTTGACAACGCGATCGCCATCTTTAGAAGCGATGCCAAACAGCGTTTCCATCAGCCCTTCGCGGATATTAGATTTAATCCGCCCCATCATGCCGAAATCGTAGAATATTAAAGCGCCTTCAGGATCGACAGCAATATTGCCAGGATGGGGATCGGCGTGGAAAAAGCCATCATTTAGTAGCTGAAGTAAGTAGGCTTGAGCACCTTGACGGGCAATTTGTTTGCGATCCAAGCCTGCGGCTTCTATAGCTTCGTACTGGCTAATTTTAATACCAGGAACATATTCCAGCGTTAGTACTCGCGAGGAGGTGTAGCGCCAATAAACACGCGGCACTTTCACCCATTCAAAAGCGCGAAAATTGCGACGAAAAGTATCAGCATTGCGCCCTTCGTTGAGATAATCTATTTCTTCCCAAAGAATGCGGCAACACTCTTCATAGATGCCAATCCAATCTCGCCCTCGTCCCCATTCGGGATGATTTTGAAAATACCGGGCAATACCCCTGAGAATTTTTAAATCTATTTCAAATAGCTTTTTTAGCCCAGGGCGTTGCACCTTAACAACAACAGCTTCCCCCGAATGCAGCCCTGCTTTATGTACTTGCCCCAAACTAGCAGCAGCTAAGGGAATCACCTCAAAACTCTGGAAGAGTTCGGGGATTTTTTTGCCCAGTTCTTGTGCAACGATCGCTTCTACCTGCTCGTAGCTAAAAGCAGGTACTTTGTCTTGTAGTTTGGCAAGTTCTTCGACATATTCACCGGGGAATATATCGGCACGGGTAGAAAAAAGTTGCCCAACTTTAATGAAAGTTGGCCCCAAATCTAGTAGAGTATTGCGAATCCAGACTGCTTGTGCTTTGCGTCTAGCAGTTTGTTTTGCTTCGGTAACTCCACCTGGGTAACTCCAAGATTTTTTGTAAAGCCAAAGCTTGAACAATAAGGTCAATACAAATGACCAAATGTCCACAAAACGCCGTCTACTGGAATAGTTTTCGCGATTCCAACGGTATGCTTTATCTGTATAACCTTGTTCCATAAATTTTGCGTACCGCTGGTTTTTAACCGAGTCAGTGGAAATGAAAGACACTCTTAACCTTAACTGGTTGTTGATTGTTGTTAGCTGTTGGTTATTTACCACTCACCACTGTACGGGCGGGTTTTAACAGCAATTTTTCTAAACTTTACAAAATATCTTCTACATAAACCCGCACGCCAGTTGCTTGATGCCGGGAAACCCTTACTTTAGTTTATCCACTACCTACGGAAGCCGTACCTACCCTACCCTGCGGGAACCCCTTTCGGGGAACGGGAACAGCTACCCTGCGGGAAGGGCTACTCTGCGAGAAGCCGCTTTGCGTCTACGCCCAACGCTGCACGGAAGCCGCTAGCTACGCAACGCCTAACGGCGAACGCGTCTACCGCGTCTACGTGTCTACGCCAGTCACCTGCGCTCGTGTTACCCTCCCGCAGTGCTGGCTCACCACCGCACTGGCTCCCCTACTAACTACTAAACTATGGGTTTATTTTTATCAGCCTTTGCTGCTGCGATATCGTTGTAATTCTGTGCGCAGGAGAGCAATTTCTGCTCGCAGTTCATCAATCATTGCTTGCAAATCAACAGGTTCGGAGCCGGGTTGCCCAACTACTGTAGTGTTAACACCACTAGCAGTAGCATCAGCTGCTCGATTTGCTCGCTCCATAACTTCTTCTGTAAACTGGCGCATTTCTTCTCTCAGTTCAGCATCAAATTTGCCTAGTTCACTCAAAGCATCAGTAAAGGCATTTTCTAAACGTTCAGAAAGAACTTCAGCTACTGCTCTACCTACGAAAAATGCTTGTACAAGGGGGTTACTCATAAATTTTTGTTACGCCTATCCGCAAAAAAATTATAACTTGCTCCTCTGCTTTGCTGCTTCTGCTTTAGTGTTGGTAATAGAAATATACAGACTTGCAATTTGGTGATTTCATTGCATGGTCGCTGTATAACCATATATTCATCCTTGTTAATAGCTAACTACCGACAGTACTAGCTTTGAGGAACTCTATAAAAACTAGAGTTATGACTTGAAGCACTAGAAGCACTATTGGATCAACTTAAACAACATTTGTGTTGTTAAACTACTGTATATTAATATTAAGCAACACTCGTGTTGTTAAACTTCTCTACACAGAGAACCAGAAAGCGCTGGTAAGTTATCTATTTAGTAAACGTGTTTCCATGAAAAGTTCTTTGGGGGAAATCAGACAAAGGGATATGTTCCTAAAGTCTATTACGCTCGATCAGTTACAGGCGTTTGAAGCGGCAGCAAGGCACAGTAGCTTTACCCGTGCGGCAGAAGAGTTGTTCGTAACTCAGCCAACAGTGTCTATGCAAGTTAAGCATTTAACACAAGCTATTGGTATGCCCTTGTTTGAACAAGTAGGTAAGCGCGTCTTCCTGACAGAAGCAGGTAAAGAAGTTTTGAGTACCTGTCAAGAAATCTTTAAGTGCCTGGAACGGCTAGAAACAACTATAGATGACTTGAAGGGAATGAAACAGGGGCGACTGCGGTTAGCGGCAGTGACTACAACAAAGTATTTTATTCCTAAGCTACTAAAACCATTTTGCGAACTTTATCCTGGTGTTAGTGTTTCTCTGGAAATCACCAATCATGAAGCACTGTTGGCAAGGCTGAATGACAACCTTGACGATTTATATATTCTCAGTTGTCCACCAGAAAGAGACGATATAGAGGCAACAACATTTTTAGATAATCCACTAGTTGCGATCGCTCCTGCAAATCACCCTTTAGCAAAGCAGCGTAACTTACCTCTAGAGTGTCTAGCAGAGGAACCATTGATTGTGCGGGAAGAGGGTTCAGGAACCCGTAAGGTGATACAAAAGTTTTTTGAGCGGCATGGAATCTCACCCCGAATCAACCTAGAACTCGGCAGTAATGAAGCTATTCACCAAGCTGTAATTGACGGATTAGGTCTTTCAGTGATATCGTTACACACCTTAAAGTTTACAGAAGTCAAAAATCAACTGGCAATTTTGGATATAGAGGGATTGCCAATTCGCTGTCAATGGCAGGTAATATATCCCAAGAAAAAGCAGCTTTCGATTACTGCTACTACTTTCTTAGAATATTTACTCGCGACAAGTCAGCAATTTTCTGTAGACAAATAGAACCAATACCATTGGGGAGAACTCAGAATATCCCCAAGGATAAATAATAGGGAATAGGGAACAGGATATCTTGTACATAATTCATACTGAGTTCTAAGTTAGGAATCGTTGAGTAATTCCTGATAGTATTGTTCGGATTCCTTTGGTAAATATCTAGTCATTTGTATGGCTTGCTGACTCAACTTAAATGCTTTGGTAATATTAATTCGACTTAAAAAATCTAAATCATGAGAAATCACCCAAAGCGCACCTTGATATTCATTGATTCCTTCTACCACTTGCTCAACAGTTTCAATATCTAGGTTATTGGTTGGCTCATCAAGAATTAACAAGTCAATTTCCGAGATGCTAATTATAGCTAATGCCAATCTTGCCAACTCACCTCCACTTAACACTGATGCAGATTTATTGACATCATCATATTTAAATAAGAAGTGTCCTAACTGCTGACGCAAAAGCTGGTAGTTAAGATTTGAGTTGGCAGCTTGCATATTTTCCAGAATTGTTTTTTCTCGATTTATTAGTGCATAGGTTTGATCCAAGTACACGGCTTTCATGGTTGGAGATAGTAAAACCTCTCCTGACTCAAAAAATGCTTCTTCTGAAGAGTCTAGAATTGCCTTGGCTAGACTAGATTTGCCGGAACCATTTGCACCTGCGATCGCCATCTTCAATGCTTAAATTAACTCCTTGAAATAAAGTTCTGCTTGCCTTGATTTCGTAGGCTAAATTCTCAGCTAATAATATTGATTTTTTCGGCATTATCAAACCTCTATCACGTTCAATAGTGCCCACCTGTTTAGTTTGCCAAATGGTGGGTTAACTTGTATAGCCAAGCTGTTAGATAATTGCGCTCTTAACCTGGAAATAAATTTCTGAACTGCAAAGCTAAAACCTAAAACCAATTAAAACTTGTTGAAAGTTGATCCAGTCTTGGAGCAACACAACTTTAGCGTGTTTAAGGCATACTTTCGTTCAGGGCAGAATATACAAAAAAATGCCAAGCCGTATTCTTTTAAGAGCGACTTTATGTAGAGATGATTTGAGAGAAATTCTTTTTTCTTTAAAACATAGCTTCCTGACAACGAACTTGCCGTAGTTATCGTGCTTATTCTTCTTTGACACTTACTGCGTTTGCACAACGCTTTCTTGCTACTACTTCATTGTGGCTATGTCGCTTGAAATGAATTGAGATTTGATACTGTCTACAGTCTAGCAGAGAAACATCCCGCAAATGGATAAAAAATTTAGCGATCGCCGATTTTCACAAAGCTTCAATTATAGTTGAAACTGCATCCTATAGAGTTATTCTTCTTCCCCTACCTCAACTTTCACGCCTTCATAAATATCACTGAAGGGAATTTGAAAATCTATTGATTTGAGTGATAACAACGCATCTGCTGACTCTGCTGACTCATACTCTGTGAATATCCATTGAGATTCAGAATTTTTAACAAACTGCTCAACCAGATATTCGTTTTGGTCAATCATAATATATTCTTTTAATGTCGGTATAGAGCGATAAAATCTAAATTTATTTGTTCTATCATAATTTTCTGTTGATTTAGATAGTACTTCTCCAATCATTAAGGGATTTGTCACCGTGGTAGTGCCAGTAACCTCATATATCGGTTCTCCCTGAATAACCATTACATCTGGATAGGTATAGATGCGATAACGCAGTATCCATAACCTTACATCACCCATGTAAATCTTGTAATTTTTACCCCTCATTGTAAATTTAAAAGTGGTACAAAAATTCAAGGCGATTTCGTTGTGATTAGTTGTACCTCCAGTCATGGGTACAATCTCTCCATCTCGATATTCATTTTTAAATTCAGATTTCTCCTCTAGCTGTAAATATTCTTCTGGAGTGTAGTATGTTTTTGGTGTTTGTGTTTGCATAGAAATTTCATCTTTTTAATTATCAATTACTTGGGATAATGCTGTGCCAAAAAAATCTCAGCTTCTGCCCTATTTTTAATCTCTTCATCCAAGGTAGCTGCTAGTAAATCATCCAGCATTTGGCGATATTGCGGCCCCGGTTTGTAACCTAATTTCTTCAAGTCATTGCCATTAAGAATTGGCTGAACGTTAGCCCAAATAGTTAAGTAATGCCATATCTGCTGCCTGATGACTCGTGAACTGTGTAGGGCTATTAAAATCAACATCGGTAAGTCATACTGTCGTAGTAACTGCACCACTTGGCTGGGGCGCTGGCAGATAGGCAAAGATTCTCTCACCTCAGCTTGTGTCTGAGCTAAATTCTGCAAACGTTCGATGCTGTCTTCTTGCATTTGCAGATTTTTTGCCACTTTGGCACGATATTCTGGAGCTAAATGAGCAACGATCGCTTCTAAGCGCATTTGCCAGTGAACAATTAAAGTCTGCTGGGGATCGAATCTTCGCAAACAGCGTTCTAACAACCGTAATAACCGCAACAAATCTTCATCTAGCTTCAAGGTGGGATGAATGCACTGTAATGCTCCCAAGTCTCCCAGAAGTTGTAACGCCCTTTTCCAATAAGGCGCTTCTAAAATATGCTTTAATTCTGCTTTCAGTCGTGTTTGCAGTGCAGGTGCGCGATTATTTTCTCTGGCAGTGCGATCGTAAACACCACTGTTAATGGCATAGCGAATATATTCTTCAGTTTGCGGTTCAATTTTAAATCCAAAGCGTACAGCAAAGCGTACACCACGATAAATGCGGGTGGGATCTTCAATAAAGCTATTGGCGTGTAAAACGCGAATTTGCTTTGCTTGTAAATCTAATAAACCACCAAAGAAATCAAGTAATTTACCAGCGTGAGGAGGTGTGAGTCGCAGTGCCAAGGCATTGATCGTAAAATCCCGTCGATACAAATCTTGACGAATCGAACTGGCTTCGACTTCGGGATTGGCAGCTGGGTAAGGATAAAATTCGGTTCTGGCAGTGGCAATATCTACCCACAGAGAATCTAATTCTGGATCTTTGTGCCACAGTAAGGCAGCTGTTTGAAAAGCACCGTGAATTTCTAACCGCGCTGCTGGGTAAATTTGTTGAAGTGCCTTTGCCAACTCCACCCCCGCACCAACATCCGCAGCTTTGTGGAAGCCATCGACTACTAAATCGATATCTTGAATCATTAAGGTGCCAGAAGCTTCTTTAGCTAGTAGTAAGTCGCGTACTGCTCCGCCTACCAAATACAAATGCCAACCCCGTTGTTTAGCTTGTACAGATGCTTTGGTAAGTAATTCCCAAAGTTTAGGATCGAGGCGATCGCGCAACTCTGCCAAGTTAGGAACCTCAACATCTTCTCCTTCTCTCCCTCTCTCCCTCTCTCCCTCTCTCCTCTTGTCTCCCTCTCTCTCCTGATGCAGTTCCCGCAACACATCAGTGCGGGTAACAATTCCTACCAATTGCCCATCATCTAACACAGGTAAGCGCCCGATATCATAAGTCACCATCAACGACTCAATTTCTGGGAGTGTGGTATCTGGAGTAATGGTTTTGGGATTGATTGTCATGTAGCCTTTGACAGGCGCGTGACTAAAACCGTGGTGCAAGGCAATGTCAATATCTCGACGAGAAATAATACCTAATAACTTTCCTTGGGCATCCACTACAGATAACCCTGAGTGCCCGTAGCGCAACAAAATTCGCTGTGCTTCCTCAATAGTTGTATCTGGGCGAATGGTACGAACTGGGGAAGACATTAAATCTCGTGCCGTTGGTGGATGGGGAACTTGAGCTTTTAAACCTTCTAGCAGTTGATTTAAAACTTCCTCGTAGTTCGCTCCCCTTAAATTTAAAGATGTGGCTTGAGAATGCCCCCCACCACCGAGTGGTTGAAATATTTTGTTGAGATTGACATCGGGAATTTGCGATCGCCCAATGATAGTTAAACGCGAATCACCATCTCCTAAAGGATATTCATCAGCTAGCAATAAGGCATTAATTTCCGTTAGCTCCATCAACTCGGAAGCCAGACTTGATAGCCCCGGCACAAAAGCACTGGTTTGCAACCTTACCCAAGCTAATGTATATCCTCTTATACATAGATATTGTAAATTGTCAAGAGCTTCAGACAATAACTGCTGCAATTGGGGAGATAAGCCTGGTTCAACATACTCTGCTACTACCGATAAACTTGCTCCTTGCTGCATCAACCAAGCCAAAGCCAGAGCATCTCGTGGTGTGGCATTGTCATAAGTGAGGGAACCAGTATCAACGTGGATACCTAAAGCCATCGCCGTTGCTTCTGCTGGAGAAAGAGAAGTGTGTTGTTTTTGCAATTCCTCAACAATCAGAGTTGTAATCGCTCCTACGGGCGAAATATGGACTTGTGTAGCGGGGATATCGCCATTTTGTTCGAGGTGATGATCGTAAACTACGATTTTCTTTAGGTGGGGTAAATCTATCCATTCAGCAGCTTTACCCAGGCGATCGCGGTGTTGCGTATCTACTACAGTCAAAGAACGAATTTTTTTTGGATTTACCGAACGTCGTTCAATCAGCGCATACTCATCTCGATGCAATGCCAAAAAATCCCGTACAGGTGGGTGAGCACCGCCAGTTAGCACTATCTTACTACCAGGTAGCAAGCGTGTTAATCCTATTGCCGCTCCCAGTGCGTCAAAATCAGCTGTCGTGTGGCACAAAATTAAATCCATAGTCATTAGTCATTAGTCATTAGTCATTAGTATTCAGATATAGGACACATGACTAATGACTAAAGTGTTGCAAATTCTGCTAGCTTAACAATAAGGAAAAACTATCTGTTTTGCCCTCTAAATATTCTACCTTTAGTATTTTCGCTGTCTTGGGAGAAGGGAAAATGAGTATCATATTCCAATTTGCTTTGCTCGCTTTAGTCCTGTTGTCTTTTGTGATGGTAATTGGTGTTCCCGTTGCCTATGCCACCCCACAAAACTGGAATGACTCTAAAAGATTATTGTGGCTCGGTTCTGGAGCTTGGATTGCCCTAGTACTTGTAGTCGCGGCATTAAGCTTTTTCGTAGTTTAGACAAAAACTGCTATCTAGAGCAGGTTAATAACATAGAAGAACAGGGGCAAAGGAGCCAAGAAAGGACAGGGGGACACAAAGACAAGGGGAAGCGGGGATAAATAAATTCAAAGACTGAAAATATTTTGAATGCTTTGTCTCCCCATCTCCCTATCTTCCCATCTTCTAAATCTCCGCTGCTCCTGTTGTCTTTAGAAAAGAAATGTATATATTTGCAAGAGTATAGTTGATTTAGAGGCGGTCATGGCAGTTTTCGAGGGAACTTTTACGCAGACAGAGCCTTTGCGGTTTGCGCTGGTGATTGGTCGATTCAATGACTTAGTTACCACCAAGTTGTTAGAGGGTTGTCAAGATTGCTTGAAACGCCACGGCGTCGATGTCGATCCTCACGGCTCTCAAGTCGATTACATTTGGGTGCCAGGGAGTTTTGAAGTTCCAGTGGTAGCTCGTCAACTTGCACTTTCTGGTCGCTACGATGCCATAATTTGCCTGGGTGCTGTAATTAGGGGACAAACGCCTCATTTTGATTATGTTTCATCTGAGGTAGCAAAAGGTATTGCTGCTGCTTCCTTTCAAACTGGTGTACCCGTGATTTTTGGCATTTTAACCACCGACAGTATGCAGCAAGCTCTAGAACGAGCCGGTATTAAAAGTAATCATGGTTGGGATTACGCCATGAATGCTCTGGAAATGGGTAGCCTGATGCGGAAATTGCGCTCTAACCTTAATCAGCCCTATTCTGGTGATTCGCAATCGTTACCACCTTCACTCAAAAGTGCCAGCGTAGGCGATTTCTCGACGGCTGGAGAAGAACTAGCTTAAGGGGCTAGGGACTAGGGACTAGGGACTAGGGACTAGGAAGAAGCAGAGGGGCTGAGGGGTAAGAACGTCAATTACAATTCTCGTGTCCCCTATCACCTGTTCCCTGTTCCCTGTCCCCTGTTCCCTGTCACCTGTTCCCTGTCCCCTGTCCCCTGTCCCCTATCCCCCTTCTCCTCAAAATTTATTACTACCCCTTGACAACCAGCGATTATTCTGACATATTTGTATATATGTGGCGTTTGCGGGTATAGCTCAGTGGTAGAGCGTCACCTTGCCAAGGTGAATGTCGCGCGTTCGAATCGCGTTACCCGCTTTTAAAATTAAAACTATAATATAGTTAAATTTACTTGTATAGAAGCTTGGTTGTTGGATTTAGAACATCTGAGTTTGCTTTTTATAAGGTCGATCTGCTCCAATTTTTTAATTCTCAGGCTAAAGTTAAAAATCTAAAAGTCTTTCTTTTTTGAAGAAAAAGGGCAATTTTGCAAAGTGTCGAAAGAAGAGAAAAATTCTTTAGATGCCGTAAACAAGATTTATGTAGGATTGGCTACATGAACAGATTCTCAGGTGCAGATTCTATTCGATGCTGAATTGAGCCAAAATATATCTGTGGTGAACAGACACACAAACTGACTGAAATTGCTATAAAAAGAGTGCATAGGAGAGTAACTAGCCCCAAAAACCTTAACAAGGGGATAGTATTTTCCCTGCTTTTTATAAACACGCTCAAGTTATAAGACCGCTTGTGCAATCCCAAAAACCAGAAAAACTTGATTTCAATAGCGAATACCCCTGTCCCTGTCGTCGCCGGGGACGGTTAGTTCCGATTACCCTGACAGAAGCATTTGGATGCGATCGCTGTCAGCAAATCTTTGTAGTAGAAGATAATGGTTATGTGCTGGAGCAGCTTTCTACGACCTATCCTTACAAACGCGCTTGGCGCTGGAATGGTTCTAGCTGGCAGGTTGTTCATCCTCGTTTAGGAGAAAGCTATCTACCAGTAGCGCTTGGTATTATTTTCGTGTTAGTGATTATATGGTTGCCACTAGCACTGCGATTGGCAAGTGGATCGAGCATCATAGCTTGGGCAATGGTAGCGGTGCTGCTGGCGATTCTACCCGCACTAATGGTCTGGCTTACCTACAGACGTTAACTCAATGATAGTGGATGTTTTAGATGATAACCTCGAACCTATTGCCAGCGCTAGACGTGCATATGGCGCTTCCTTCAAGCTGGGAATTACCAAAGGAGCAGATCGCAGTCGTGCTGTATTGGCAATGGCAGAGGCATTAAGGCAGTCTTTTGACGATATTCTGGAAGCCAATACCTTGGATTTAGAAGCCAGCAGGGAAATGGCTGTACCGGATTTAATTTTGGATTGGCTGAAGCTAACGCCAAAACGACTAGAAGCGGCTGTAGAAACTTTGCAAAGGTTAGGGGAGTTATCAGATCCGCTGCGACGGGTACGGAGTGCTGATTACCAACTCGAAGACTCTCAAACTTATACACAGTTAATGCCTTTGGGAGTGATTGCCTTTATTTATGAAGCCTTTCCAGAATTAGCTGCGATCGCGGCTGGTTTGTGTATCAAAACTGGCAACTCTTTGATTCTCAAAGGCAGCACCGAAGCTAGTCACTCTAACGAGGCGATCGCCAATGCTCTACAAAATGGGATTATTGATGCAGGGCTGCCCTCTGGCTGTATAGAACTAATCAAAGCAGAACATGGTGCTTCCATCCGCGATTTAGTTACCCAAGATCAGTACCTGAATTTAGTTATTCCCTACGGACGTTCTAGCTTAATTCAGCAGGTTGTGCGACAGTCTACAGCGCCAGTTTTAAAGTCAGCGATGGGTAACTGTTATCTTTATTGGTCGTTGAGTGGCAGTTTGGAAATGGTACGCTGGATGATCGTTGATAGCCACTGTAGCGAACCAGATCCTGTCAACGCAATTGAAAAAGTACTAATTCATCGCCAAGCGATGCCATCATCCTTAATTACCTTGTGGAATAGCTTGCAGGAAAAAGGCTTTGAAATCAAAGCAGATGCAGAACTAGTAGAAGCTTTTCCGCAACTGCAGTTAGCCAAGGATGGAGAATGGGGAAGCGCTTATTTAAACAACACAGTAGCTTTCAAACTTGTAGATAGCTTAGAAGCAGCGATCGCCTGGATTAACCATTACAGTAGCGGTCATGCCGACTGTATTGTCACAGAATCTTACCAGGAAAGCCGACAATTTGCCTTGGGAGTTAACAGCGCCTCAAGCTACATTAATGCTTCCCCGCGCTTTAATCGCAACCCAGCGCGGGGAGATGGGGTATTTCTAGGTATGTCTAACCAAAGAGGTCATCGGCGCGGTTTAATTAGCTTAGAAAGTCTAACTACTGTTAAGCACATTGTACAAGGCAATGGCAGGTTTTAATTATTTCAACAGTTAGCGGCAAGGAGTCCCCTAGCAAATGTTCTGATTGGTAGGCTCTGGAATGCCGCTCCCCGTATTGGGTACTCGGTACTGGGGATTGGGGATTGGGTACTGGTGATTGGGTATTGGGGATTAGGTACTAGGATTTCTTAATTCCTAATCCCTAGTCCCTAGTCCCTAGTCCCTAATCCCTAGTCCCTAGTCCCTAATCCCTAGTCCCTAGTCCCTAGTCACTTTCTGGGGCTGGTGTAGTAAACTTTTCTGCCGGTATCCGGTACAAAATGACAACTTGTACAAGAACGCCATAAAGAACGCAAAATTGGTTCTTCAGATTTACGGAAGTAATCACCTAAAACAGGTTTAATTGCCTCAGTTGCCTGCTGCAAATTGTAGTGAGGGATATTCAGGAAAATATGGTGGGCAACATGAGTACCAATATTGTGATGGATGTGATTGATAAAACCGTAATCCCGATCAACAGTTGAAAGAGCACCTTTGAGAAAATACCAATCGTTGCCGCGATACCAAGGAATATCAGGCTCAGTATGGTGCAAAAATGTGACTAAATCAAGCCAAATTATAAATACGATATATGGCCCAACATAGTATTTCAGCAACCACATCCAACCCCATTCATAGGTGAGAAACCCTAGCAAAGCGATCATCAAAGTCCAGAGTGTAGTGCTGGTAATAACATCCCATTTTTCTGAAGGTTTAAAAAGTGGGCTGCTAGGTAAAAAGTGCGATCCTGACTTGTTAGGAGAACGCTTGAACAAATACACTGGATAAGCTAACAAAAACAAATAATAACGCCCGATTTTTTGCACCAAAGGCATCGTCTTGTACTGCGATTCCGTCACGGGATACCAGCTTTCATCATCATCGATGTTACCAGTATTTTTGTGATGGGTTCTGTGGCTAATTCGCCAGCCGTGATAAGGAACGAGCAGTGGCGTGTGGGATAAATGTCCAATCAAATCATTGAGCCATTTATGTTTAGAAAAAGATTGATGTCCGCAGTCATGCCCTACCACGAACAAAGCCCAAAACATCGTTCCTTGCATTACCCAAAAAATCGGCATGAAAAACCAAGAATCCAAGTAATGAGCGATCGCATACAGCAGGCTTATGCACAAAACGTCGCGAAAAAAATAATATAAAGATTTTCCCGTATGAGGACGAAAGCATTCCGCTGGAATTGCAGTTTTCAAATCACCAAGAGAAAACGGTAACGTGGTTGCTTCATAGGCTGATTCACAGCTAGAAGAATTGTTTAACTGAGTAACTTTGGATTGCACTGTCTTTTGTTGTTGGATATAAATCGGACGTAATTTTTAGAGGTATTGTCGTTTTAAATCTGCAATACCCAAGAGACTAAAAACTGGCAATTCTCCACCCATTTAAATAGTGAATTGCCAGCATCGGTTAGATTAACACAACTATCAACGCTTGCTTGGCTTTAAACGCAGAGCTTATGCTTTAGATCAAGCCGAGCGAGAAGCCGTTGATCGCGCTGCATAATAATCCTTAAAAGATTGATACCCAACATTAGTTGTGTATAGATGACACTTGTCTGTAATCTTTGTGATTAAAGACCAAGAAAATCGACATTCAGGATATAGATAGTTCCCCCAATTTTCTTTCAGGCTGCGATGAGCTAGCCGCAAATTATAAGAAGGAATGGCTGTAGAAATATGATGGGGAACGTGGACATTGATATCATGGCAAAGAAATTCTACCCAGCGTGGATAATCGCAGTGAACTGTGCCAGACAATTGTGCTAAAGCAGGGTTCCACTTTGTTGATTCCACAAAAGGAATCTCTGGAGCAGTATGGTGAACCAAAGTAAAAGTACTCATCCAGAAATGGAAAACCAGCCAAGGAATAAACCAAAATTTGATAAATCCCCAGATACCAATAGTTGCAAATATTAAGGGGAAAACTACTGCTGCAAACAGCACGACTACAGCTACAGAAAGCTTAACGCTGGATTGGTCTTTAGCGCGGAATTTAGTCCAATCAAAGTGCAAAGCGAACCAATGTAAAATTGAGCCTATCCACCATAGGCGCTTACCCATGAGCAGCTGAAAACCCCACTGATAGAGTTTTCCCCAACTTTCATATTCTTTTGGTCTAATTGGATGCCAAGCGTTGTCTTCTTCTAACTCATTGGTGTGAGCATGATGATAATTATGCTGAATTCGCCAACTATGGAAAGGATAAATTAAGGGCATCATTATTAAATGCCCTACCAAATCGTTTACCCAACGGCGTTTAGCAAACGAACGATGACCGCAATCATGGCCGATCACAAAAAAACCTGTCAAGGCAGTGCCAGTAAAAATCCAGGCTATGGGCAAGAGAAACCAAGGAGCGATCGCGAGACTCCAATAGCCTAAGCCAACCATTAACACATTAGTCAGAACTCCTATCCAAGCTTTGCGACGATTCTGAGCAAAGCATTCCTTGGGCAGGCTTTTGATAATATCTTTGAGCTTGAAGTTGGAAGTCCCAAGATCGTTAGCTGGCTTTAGGGTGTTTATTGTTGTTGTTGTCATGAATAACTCAAAACAAAAAACTTCACACTCAAGTCACTAAAAAAAGTGGCTTGTCGCAAAGTTCCGTAACATTAGCGATTTGGATTATATCAACCTAACGCCTCTCAATGCACGTACATCCTGCCCTGTTTCTAAAATTAAGATTAAAAACCCCCGCTTTTGCTTGGGCTATCACCCAAAAGCGAGGGCAGCTAAAAATCGCACACAGCGCTACTTCATCACTAACGGTTGATGACTAAAGCCATCTAACTACTTTTTCTCTGCCAGCTTGACATTGGTAGCCAGACCAAGTACTTGTAGCAATTGAATAGTCATCCAGGTGAGGTCAATTTCCCACCATTCCAAACCGTGGCGAGCCGAGTATTGATAAGCGTGGTGATTATTGTGCCAACCCTCACCAAACACTAGCAGGGCTACCCACCAACAGTTAGTTGAATTATCACCAGATTCGTGGCTGCGATAGCCAAATTTGTGGGTGGCACTATTCACCAACCAAGTGCAGTGCCAAACGAAAACAATGCGGGCAAAAATTCCCCAAACAACAAACGACCAACCACCCAAAAGCAACAGTACTACACCCAGAGCAATCTGGATGAAAATCATATTGTTGTCTAAAAACTGATAAACTGGGTCGTCGGCAATGTCTTTAGTAAAGCGAGGGATTTCTGCTTCATCGTCTCTTTTGTAAATCAACCAACCCATGTGGCTCCACCAAAAGCCCTTATTGGAATCGTGGGGATCTTTTTCTTGATCTGAGTACAGATGGTGCATACGGTGTGTACCAATCCACTCAATCGGCCCACCTTGACAAGCAAGTGTGCCACAAAATACAAAGAAATATTCCAACCACTTAGGAGCTTGAAAACTGCGGTGGGTGACAAGGCGATGAAACCCCAGGGTAATACCTAAGCCGCCGGTAATCCAGTAAAGAAGTAGCGCCACACCTACTGCTTTCCAATTCCAATTACTAGGCAGTAGGACAAGCAAAGCTCCGAGATGCACACCAACGAAGAATAGGGTGTTAACCCAGTGAATTTGAGGTTTGGTTGAGGTAGCAATTGTCATGCAGTAACCTGAATAAAATTTTGTTCAGCCTGAGAAAGCGTGATTTCTAAATCCGCATTATTATTATTTTTGCGAATGGGGGACTAATGAACAGCTTGGAACAGCTGCGGCAAGCAGAACAAGCACTGATACAGATTTTTTCTGGAATTGACGCTCAGGTCAAGCAAAATCTTCAACGAGTGTTACATTCTTTTCGCCATCATAGAGTTGGCGCGCACCATTTTGCAGGTGTCACAGGGTACGGACACGATGATTTGGGGCGAGAAACCTTAGATCGAGTCTTTGCCGAAGTCATGGGAGCTGAAGCTGCGATAGTACGAGTGCAATTCGTTTCCGGAACTCACGCGATCGCAACTGCCTTATTCGGTGTCCTTCGTCCTGGTGACGAAATGTTAGCGGTGGCAGGCGCACCCTACGACACATTAGAAGAAGTTATAGGTTTACGAGGTCATGGTCAAGGCTCCCTGATCGATTTTGGCATTAGCTACCGCCAATTGGATCTTACTCCAGAAGGAACAGTAGATTGGCAAGCTTTAAGCCGTGCGATAGGCGATCGCACTCGTTTAGTGTTAATTCAGCGCTCTTGTGGCTATTCTTGGCGTTCTAGCTTATCTATTGCCGAAATCGAAAAAATTATTCACATAGTCAAACAGCAAAACCCCAACACCATTTGCTTTGTTGACAACTGCTACGGTGAATTCATCGATACCCGTGAACCCACCCACGTCGGTGCCGATCTGATGGCGGGTTCTTTGATTAAAAACCCAGGTGGAACCATCGCCACTGCTGGTGGTTACGTTGCCGGTCGTGCTGACTTGGTAGAAGCTGCTGCTTGCCGTCTCACCGCTCCTGGTATAGGTAGTTACGGCGGTGCTACATTTGACCAAAATCGCTTGCTCTTCCAAGGCTTATTTCTCGCACCCCAAATGGTAGGAGAAGCCATGAAAGGCACTCATTTAACAGGTTACGTTTTTGACAAACTTGGTTACCCAGTCAATCCCGCACCCCTTGCTCCTCGCCGCGATGTGATCCAGGCAATTAAACTCGGTTCCAAAGAAAAGCTCATTGCTTTTTGTCGGGCGATACAACAGCATTCTCCGATTGGTTCCTACCTAGATCCCGAACCAGCAGAAATGCCGGGTTATGAGAGCAAAGTAGTCATGGCTGGTGGGACATTTATTGAGGGTAGCACCCTAGAATTTTCAGCCGATGGCCCTTTGCGGGAACCGTATATCGTTTACTGCCAAGGAGGAACCCATTGGACTCATGTAGCGATCGCCCTGGAAGCGGCAATTGCAACTGTAGGAAGAGCCTGAGTTATTCCTTGGTAATATACACTACTTTTTAAATAGTAATATCACGCAGAGGAGCCAGTGCGTTGCGGGGGTTCTTACTCCGGTAACTTATACTGCCCAACAATGCGCTTTGCAAACTCTGGTACGTGCTCTTCTAACTTCTGTGGATGATTCCGCTTCACATACAGGTAATTGCGCGTGAAGTGAGAATCAATCGAGAAACGAGCATATTCCAAACCTTTGGGGCCGATTTTTTCAATTACTACCCCCATGAGCTTTGCTGCCCACATCGGCAGAGTCACACCTTTGTCGTAAGCTGGTATACTTTGTTGCACGGCAGCTTTGCGATCGCCTTTGGACATTACTGGCTGAGTTTCGATCAGATCTCTTACCAATTCCAGCATTTCTTTGCCGCGTTCATTTCTCACCAAAATCCACTGCCAGCCAAAAGGCGCGCCCATATAACCCACAACCAAATCAGCCAAAGAATTTACGTAATCAAAACAACTCATGCACGAAGGGGCAAACACATCCTTAAGCTGGTTCGTCTTCAAGCCAAAGAAAGGTACAGTCTCTGTTGATCCATCCTCATGCTTAAAGTGAACCCGAAAATCTTGCATAAACTCGTAATACACAACTGTATCGGGAGATTTGCTTGTGGTTTCTAGGAATTTTTGTAGCCCAGCCCGATTCACATTATCTACACAGGGCGTACCCAAAACGTAGAGCTTTTCTAAACCCAGTTTTTTTTCCACGGCACGCAACGCCTGAATTTGGCAACCAACACCAATTACCAACAGCCGCTTCATTCCCGACTTTTCCACCTGTTCCAACACTGAAAGATTCGGGGAAAGCGTTGGTTTATTTACCCGTGCTGCCAGTATTTCTTCTGGAGTGCGAGCAATAATAGGCATTGGTTGAAAGCGATCTTCCTTAGTATTTTGGACGCAGACAACACCCTCTACCATGCCGCGATTCAACATTTCAATCGCGATCGTACTAACAATACCCGTCCACTGAGCACCGGGAATTGGTTCAGTTTTCCGCGCCGCCATCATCTCTTGATGAACACCAAAATAAAGTTCATCAGGGTTATCCAAATTGCGAGAGCGAGTATGAGTTTGTTCTTCAAGTTCGTCTATCTGTTGATTAATAAAAGCGCAAGCTTCCTTGACATAGTGAATATAATATGTATCGCATAGACCGCATTCACTACATAGTTCCTTAGCAGGGCGACGGCTACTCGGTTTGAGGGCTTTGGCTTTTTTGTGTTTGCTAAAATCAACTGAAGTCATATAAATAAATTGATGGTTTTATCAAAACAGAGCTTTTATTACCATACCTTTACAGGATATGAACTTCACGATTGAAATTGAACAAGAACAGGATGGACGCTTTTTAGCAGAAGTGATAAATTTTCCTGGTGTACTAGCTTATGGACAGACGCGGGAAGAAGCTATTGCTAGAGTCAAAGCACTAGCGTTACGGGTATTAGCGGATAAACTAGAGCATGGAGAAATCAGGACTTAGCTCTATAAAATTACATATTTTTACAAAATAGCAATCTCAAAATGAGCAAGGAATTCAACGTAATTATAGAACGTGATTCTGAGGGCTACTTTGTTGCTTCTGTGCCTAGTCTCCCTGGATGCCATACTCAAGCAAAGTCCTTAGACGAACTTATGGAACGCATCAGAGAAGCTATCGAGTTATGTTTAGAAGTAGAGGAACAGATTAGATAGGTGACAATCAAGTCAAGGTAGAAGCCATTCAAGCTTCTCCCTCTTCATTCTTTGCGCTCTTTGTGTTCTTTGTGGTTCGTTTTTCAAAATCTTTTCAGCAAAACCAGAAAATAGTACTAATGCACTCCTCACCCACATCAACCAACTAGGCAAATTTCCCTTTCCCAAACACGATCGCTCTGAATTATTTGTATATTGTGCGATCGCCTTTTAAAGAATTATTGCTTTTAAGTAATTACTGACAAGTGTATAGTTATCAAATTATCACAGTACATACTTCAATAAATTACAAATCGCTATCCATCCTAATTTTGCATAGTTACCATTCTTTTATGTCATTTACTAATTATTTTAATGTTTAAAACATTACTTGATTATTTTAAGATTTTGGATAGCATCGCTCGTCAACGTTGCTAAGAGTCACCTTCATTCAGTGAATATGCAAAAACGAGCAGTATAAAATACTTTTTCATCAAAAGGAACAAAAGATAATTTTTTAAGTCTAATGTTGCGTAATGTGAAAATTCGTTATAATTTTTTATTATGAGGTTCAGTTCATTTCATCTACAGCCTCAATCATCTATCTAAGATTTAAGTAAATTTACTTAAATGAGCTTGGAATTAATATAAAAACTTCAATCGTAACGAGATATGTTTTTGTATTGTCAAGCAAACTCATTGACTCTTAAGGATAGAAACTCATCATATCTAGATAGATTTGCTCTGACTAAAATCAGCAATTATCTAACTTAATACGGTGGAAAAATACTAATTTTAATTCACCTGTAGAAAGACGAAATACAAGCAATTAAATGTCAATAAGACTGCTGAAATAAATGCTTATTTCAGTTAATTTTGCGCTAATTATTCCCATAATTATCATTCGTAAAGATGAGATTGTTATGATGATAAAAGTGGGAGAAATAAATCGATATGCGTCTACCAAAAAATCTAAATCTAAATTTGTAGGGAGCGGTTCTGGCAATGCAACTAGAAGACTTGGTAACAATTAAATCTCTAGAAAACGAAGCATGGGAAGCACTAGAAAAAACAATTATGTACTATCAAGGGCGTCCTGTGGGAACGGTAGCCGCCCTGGATGGAACAGTAGACGCGCTCAATTACGATCAATGCTTTATTAGAGATTTTGTTTCTTCCGGCATACTATTTCTGATTAAAGGCAGAACAGATATTGTTCGTAACTTTCTAGAAGAAACTTTAAAGTTACAGCCTAAAGAGAATCAGTTAGATGCCTACAAACCAGGTCGAGGCATGATACCAGCGAGCTTCAAAGCAGTTTCTCTGAATGGTGAAGAATATTTAGAAGCTGACTTTGGCGAACACGCGATCGCGAGAGTAACACCAGTAGATTCTTGTTTGTGGTGGATGATTTTATTAAAAGCTTATGTTGCCGCCACCAAAGATTATTCATTAGCATATCAACCTGATTTTCAATATGGTATCAAGTTAATTATGGAGCTATGCTTGGCGACACGTTTTGATATGTATCCCACTTTGCTAGTTCCAGATGGTGCCTGTATGATTGACCGCCGTTTAGGTATTTATGGGCATCCTTTAGAAATTCAATCTCTATTTTATGCGGCATTACGTGCAGCTCGTGACCTTTTAATTTGTAATGGTAATCAAGATATTGTTAATGCTATTGATAATCGTCTACCAGTTCTGCGCGCTCACATTCGCAAACATTATTGGATAGATTTAGCTCGCCTCAATGCTATTTATCGGTATAAAGGTGAAGAATATGGTAAGGGAGCAGTAAACCAGTTCAACATCTACGTAGATTCGCTTCCCTACTATGAATTAGATAGGTGGCTGCCAAAAACAGGTGGTTATTTAGCAGGAAATGTCGGGCCATCACAGCTAGATACTCGCTTTTTTGCACTAGGAAACTTAATGGCAATTATTTCCGATCTTGCAAGCGAAGAGCAATCACAAGCTATTATGAATTTGATTGAAAAACGCTGGCAAGACCTAGTCGGAGATATGCCAATGAAAATCGTTTTCCCGGCATTGGAGAACGAAGAATACAGAATGATTACTGGCTGCGATCCCAAAAATATACCTTGGTCGTATCATAATGGTGGTAATTGGCCTGTCTTGATGTGGATGTTGGCGGCTGCTGCTGTAAAAACTAATAGAATCTGTTTGGCAGAAAAGGCTATTGAAATTGCCCAAGCACGCCTCAGAGATGACGAATGGCCAGAGTATTACGACGGAAAGAAGGGACGACTAATTGGTAAACAAGCTAGAAAATATCAAACCTGGACAATTGCTGGATTATTACTGGCGAAAGAACTGATAAACAACCCTTCAATGTTACCGTTAGTTAGTTTTGAGCCATTTACAGCAGAACAGGTTTCTAGAGCTTGCGAATTTGAAATTGACAGCTTTGATAGCTAGAACCTGAATTAGACAATTACTTTAATTGTGTTGTCATAAAATAAACCATTGTAGTGGTTTATTACTCAATAAAATTTTACAAGCCCGGTTTTTCAAAAAAACTGGGTTCTTCTGCACATTCCAATCGCTTTAAACTAACAACTTGCAGCATTCTCAATTAGCATCCTAGCCCGCCAAGAAATTTATTTCTTGGCTAATAGTTCAAGTCCACTCAAGTGGACTAAAATATTTTTTTCTCAATCTTCTTCATGAAGCAGAGCCTCAACCAATGCTTTCCCAGGCTGGAGCTTGGGAAAGAGAAAAAGGTTTGAGAATTCATTCTGAGTTAGTATTAAGCTAAAAATTAAAATGCATAAAAAGCGTGTTTGATAAACAATTTAGTAATTTTTCTTATGGAAACTCAATTTTCATGGACTAAACAGTGGTATCCAATTAGTCCATTAAGCTATCTAGATTCTTATTCTCCAAATCCTGTCACACTTTTGGGCAAAAAACTGGTGATTTGGAAAGATAAAAATCAAAAGTGGATAGTAATGGATGATTTTTGTCCTCACAAACTAGCACAGCTATCTCTGGGAATTATTAATGAAGATGGCAACTTAATATGCAGACATCACGGATGGTGTTTTAACGGAGAAGGGAAATGCATCAAAATTCCAATGTTAACTGGTAGCGCAGAAGAAACTGCTTGCCATAGTTTAAAGTCTCATATTACTATCTATCCCACACAAATTGCTCAAGAACTTCTTTGGATATGGGCAGATGATAGTACAACTGCCTTCGAGGATTGTACTTTAAAGCATCCGGCTATTATCCCAGAATGTGAATTGAACATATCTTCTGGGGCATGGCACATGACAGAAGTTCCCGTTGGTTACACAGTATCTGTTGAAAGCACCTTTGATCCATCTCATGCTCAATTTCTGCACGAGGGAATTGGCTACTTTTCTCCTAAAACAACAGTGCCAATCCAACATTTTGCAGTTGTGGGAGAAATGTCTGCCGAAGAAGGTTTTACCCTCAAGCACTCAGGCTACAATCTCCTCAACAAAGATATGGACGCCACACGGAAGTTTACTCCGCCTTGTGCTAACACGACAATATATCGTTATCCGAATGGGAAAATTACTCTATTTCAGTTGTACTTTGTTCCCACACGACCGGGTTACTGTAGATATATTGGTAAGTTTATTTCTGATGGCGCTGCGGCTCCAAAAAACTTTTTGTTGGAGATTCTGCCACAATATCTCCGCATCGGGTTACAACATTTATCCACATACAAGCTGAGTGACCAAGATTTAACAGTGATGCACTCTCAAGAGAGTATTGAGTCATCATTACACAAAAAATGGCAAAAGGCATACTTTATGCCTTCCCCTGCTGATATCGGTATTGTTACTTTCAGAAAATGGCTAGATGAATTTGCTGGAGGTAGCCCTGGTTGGGCAGTTTCTCTAGAAAGCAGTGCAAAAAACTTGAATAATGAACAGCTAT
This sequence comes from Chlorogloeopsis fritschii PCC 6912, assembly GCF_000317285.1. GTDB lineage: Bacteria > Cyanobacteriota > Cyanobacteriia > Cyanobacteriales > Nostocaceae > Chlorogloeopsis > Chlorogloeopsis fritschii. The sequence goes on from NZ_AJLN01000083.1 coordinate 37,579, forward strand.
ACGACAGATGGCACAGACATACAAAGCTTTGTCCCCATTGCCGTAATTCTGTGCTGTTTATCGAAAAAGTGCGAACATATTGTCAGATTGGGACTGGATTTTTGGCATTGTTAACATTGGTTTTACTCTTACTAGGTATTCCTTTAAAGCTCGTGTTGACAACCACAATCCTTGGAGTTTTAAGTTTGTTGTGCTCATATATTTTGGAAGATTTCAAGCAACTTTTCTTGAGCAGTATCCCAAAAAGAGGCTTACCTTGGGTGAAACCCTATCAGAGCAATTAAAAATGCGATCGCTATCTACCTCCAAAAAGCCCAATTGCTCACAAGCAACTATTTCTAGAGATATCTAACCCCATAACCCACCCTACAAAAATTGGCAACGCTCCAGAGGAACCGCCCAAAGGGCAATCATACGAAAGCATCTTAAATTGGTAAAATTTAGGGTGAGAAAGAGGAGAACATTCAGACATGGTAGTCGCCCAAAATAATTTAAATATTGCCGCTCTAGAAGCAGAATATAATCAGAAAACACCACGGGAAATTCTCAAATTTGCCCTAGAAACCTTTAACAATATCTCGATTTCCTTTAGTGGTGCTGAGGATGTTGTCCTCATTGACATGGCATCAAAGATTACCAATAACTTCCGCGTTTTTACCCTCGATACCGGACGCTTGCACCCAGAAACATATCAGTTTTTGGATAAGGTAAGAGAACATTATGGTATTAAATTAGAAGTAATGTTCCCGGATGCAGCAGAAGTACAAGCCCTAGTAGAAGAAAAAGGGTTGTTTAGTTTTTATCAAGATGGTCACAAAGAATGCTGCGGTATACGGAAAGTAAAGCCCCTGCGCCGCAAACTCAATACCCTTGATGCTTGGATCACAGGGCAACGCAAAGACCAAAGCCCCAGTACCCGCAACTACATCCCTGTAATTGAAGTTGACACCGCCTTCTCTACCGAAGACCATCAATTAATTAAGTTCAATCCTTTAGCAAATTGGTCTTCCGCGCAAGTGTGGGAATACATACGTGCTTTAGATGTGCCATACAACAAATTGCACGAACGCGGTTTTATCAGCATTGGTTGCGAACCCTGCACAAGGCCTGTATTACCCAATCAGCACGAGCGCGAAGGGCGCTGGTGGTGGGAAGAATCCACTATGAAAGAGTGCGGTTTGCACGCGGGTAACTTACAAAAATAGGACGTTGCTGAAAATAGTGTATTAACTATAGGTTGGGTTGAAGGAATTAGACTCAACCTATAAAATTTATTCCCGTTCGGCGATACTCGAAATCAAAGCGATCGCTCTAACGTTTGACTAGCGCACTACTATCCACAAAATAAACTGCCATCTAACGGCGTTCCTCAATAATAGTCTCAGAGACAGGCTTACCTTGTACCTGAATTAGACACTGTCCTATCTGTCGAGGATGAGAACGTTCTTTAAGCTGTTTGACTAAGGCAGATTATTAAGACATAGCTTACAACTCAATAACAAAACTATCTCGCAGATGAAAATCAGCTTCCGCACCTTGATGAGTTAACGCCCAATAACTCACCTCACCGTCTTTATTTTTAATAACAGTAGTAATTGCAACTTCTAGGGCTTGCTCTGCCGAGACGATTTTATCTAAATCAACATTTAGCGCCAGCGCCAAACCATCAGAGTGACTGTGGATGCTAAACGGAAGCGTCGTGAAAGCCGTTTCCTCTTGCATACCTTGACGGTATCCATCGAAGCGATAGACGTTCCAATGCCCGGCAGGAGAGAGGTTGAATTCCCAATACTGTTCAGAATCCTTGACGCCCAGGAAGAACTCAAAGCAGGTGTCTTCCCACAGTTCGTGCTTTCGCGTTGGTGTATCTGATGGTGCGACTATTCTTACTTCTTCTACGTCTCCAAGTAATGCGTAGGTAATAGTGAGTTGATTCGCATTTCTGGCGATATTGCCTGCAATTTTTAAATTCAGCAGCGACTCTGTAGAAGAAAAGGATTGCAGAGAAAATGTCTGTTCGTTCATTTCATATCCTGGATAATTTTGCGAATCGCTGTTTCTTGGGATTCGATACTTTCACTCAGTTTAAATTGGACAAGTGCCCTCGCCAGGTTGTGTTCTGGGTGCTTGATTTTAAAGTAGACATTTCCTGCTAAATAGTCAGCAAAAAATCTTAGCCCTAATTCAAAGGCGATGAGACGAATTGCATCGTACATATATAAATAGTCGTTCTCAGTAAGAAACGCCTTTGCTACCGAGAGATAACCTTCGAGAATTTCCTTACATAATTCGGTATCAAAATAAACATTTCCCCACTTCTCTGTTTCTTCTCCCACTGGATTGCAGCCCGATCGCAGACAGTCACCAATATCGTAATGTACCAATCCTGGCTTAACGGTGTCGAGATCTATGACGCTAACGGCTTGATGGGTAGCAGTATCAAACATGACGTTATTAATTTTCGGATCGCCGTGCATTAAGCGCAGTGGCAGCTTGCCTTGAGCTTTTGCATCTTCAAGGATATGTGCCCAGACTTTGCGATCGCTAACAAACTGCAAGCAATAATTTACTTCCGGAGTTTGACGGGGGCTAGTTTTGGCCAGAACATCCTCGTAGTGCTGGAGGTAAAGTGGCGTAATGTGGAAGCCTTCGAGGGTGTCGGCAAGTTTTTCTGGGGGCAAGTCGCTGATTAAATTGTGGAACATACCCAGGGCATAGCCGATTTCTTTGGCATATGAGCGATCGCTCATCGTATCTAAAGACTGCGAGCCTTCAATAAAGCTGATTGCCCGCCAGAAAGATCCTTCAGCATCTTTCCAGTGATCTTGAGCATCCTTTGTTAATAGCACACGTGGCACTTCCCAACGACGACTAAGGGGAGTGCATTGTAGCCGTTTGCGAACATGCTCAGTGTAGATACGCATATTCTGCATAATCAGTTGGGGCTGGCGAAATACCTGCGTATTGATGCGTTGCAGGACAAAATGCTGTTCCTTGGAAGAATCCAGAGATACCAAGAAGGTGTCATTGATATTGCCACTGCCAAAAGCTTGAACGTTTGTAACCTTACCTTGAAGCGTAAATTGTTCGGCTATAGCAGTAAGATTTTCTGTACCCTGTGTTTTGAGATGTTCTGTCGTATTCATGTTCGGAATGCACTACTCCCCACGTTATTGCACAAACGCAATTGGAGACATGGTAGCGCAAGTATTGCATTTGGTTTGTATAAAAAAAGTGAAAGTGCAAATATCTTAACGTGTATTTATCACCTAGTTTGTTTATTTAGTTTTTTTGTATATTTTTTCTCTTTCCCAGACTCCAGCCTGGGAAAGCATCGATTGAGGCTCCGCCTCATAATTGGAGGCGGAGCCTCCCAGTTTCCATTACCATGCAGAGCATGGTAATGAGAAAAAATGAGGGATGAAATTATTCTAAACCACCGCCGCAGTTGTTTTTACCTCGAAAATTTTCTCAATCACATCTTCTACTACCTTATCTGGTGTAGAGGCACCAGAAGTTAATCCGATGACAATTTTTCCATCTGGTAACCAGTTTTCTGTGATTTCTAAATTACCATTTAATAATCTGTGTTCGATGCGATTTCCAGACAAAATTCTCGCTACACTATCAATGTGATAGGAGGGAATTCTACGCTCTACAGCAATTTGTTGTAACTGTGTAGTATTGGAGGAATTAAATCCACCAATTACTATCATTAAATCTAACTGCTTTTCCACTAACTCTAACATCGCATCTTGCCGTTCTTGTGTAGCGTCGCAGATAGTGTTGAAGCTTTGAAAGTGTTCATTTAAATTTGCTGGGCCGTATTTTTGCATCATGGTACGCTCAAACAATTTACCAATCTGCTCGGTTTCACTTTTAAGCATTGTAGTTTGGTTAGCAATCCCGACTCTTTCTAAATCGCGATCAGGATCGAATCCTGATGAACAAGCTTTACTAAATTTAACTAAAAATTCCTCTCGATTTCCTCCATTCAAAATGTAATTAGTAACGTATTCTGCTTCTTGCAAGTTTAAAACAATTAGATATTTACCTGCAAAAGAACTTGTGGCAATTGTTTCTTCGTGCTTGTATTTACCATGAATAATGGAAGTGTATTCATGCTTTTTATGTTTTTCAACGGTATTCCAAACTTTTGATACCCAAGGACAAGTCGTATCGACAATTTTGCAGCTTTTATCGTGAAGGAGCTGCATTTCTTCAACACTAGCCCCAAAAGCGGGCAAGATCACCACATCACCAGATTCAACTACAGAAAAGTCTTTTTTACCTGCTGTAACGGGAATAAATCCTACTTCCATCTCCAGCATCCGCTGATTAACAGAGGGGTTGTGAATAATCTCATTAGTAATCCAGATGCGTTCTGTGGGGAACTGTTTGCGAGTTTCATATGCCATTGCCACAGCACGCTCTACACCCCAGCAAAAGCCAAATGCTTCCGCTAGCAAAATAGTGATATTTCCACGGGTGAGTGTGTAATTATTTTCTCGTAGCTGCTGAATTAACTGGCTTTGATATTCGGACTGTAATTGGGTAGCGACTTCTGCTTGGTGACCAAACCCTTTACGATGGTAGTGTTCTGAATGCTGAAGTGAACGTTTAAAAGCTTTGGTATCCATTGATTTTTTGTCACAATTTCGTTATTTTCATTTTCTCGTGCCATGACGCAATTGTGGTGGGGAGAAGGGAACTAAAAATCTCCACCATAGGTAAATTAGTATAAGCCAACTTCCCTACGCAATCAGAATTCCAGGCACAGGAGTAGTCTGGAGAAATTAAAAAAGTAAAACAAAAATTTTTTAAGTAGACATCGCTAGTTTTGCAATTTCATCTGGCTGTACAGCTGTAAGGCAGCTCTCCAGACTAGATAACCTTGAGGACTCAGGTGTAAGCCGTCGGTGGTGAGTTCAAGCCGAAGGTTACCTTGTTTGTTAGCAAATAAGGGATATAAGTCCAAATATTTGATGCCTTCTTGTTTGCCTATCGCCCGGAGTTGTTGATTCAGCTCCTGGATGCGGCTATTGGGAATAGCTAGTAGTTTTTCTCGTCCTTCCCAAGTGGCTTCTTCTGCTCCATGCGGCAATATCGACTGAATGACAATGTGCGTGTTGGGATGTACCTTACGTAAATAACGCACGATCTGCCGCTGATTCTCCAAAATTATCTCATCGCTGATGCCTCGAATCAGGTCATTGATACCAATCATTACAAAAATTGTTTTCGGTTGTGTCCGATCCAATAACTCTAATCTTTTTAATAATCCAGCACTGGTTTCTCCAGAAATTCCTTGATTTAACCAATTACTGTCTTCTGGTAATAACTCAGCTGGAAACCACAAACTCAAAGAATCTCCAGCCATTATGGCTAAAGGTTCAGGGCGATTTTGGGCAGCTACTTGGGCTTCTTTTTTGAGAATGTCTACCCACTGCTGATAATTAAGTTTATGACGAGGGCCTAACTGCGATGTCGGCTGTGCTAAATTTTCAGACTGTAGGTGATTTGGTGATATTGTCCCAAAAAAAGCAGTCACTGCCTGCTGTCGCCAAATTAGCAGGATAGCCGCTAGCAACAGGATACCGTTAGTTACTAGCAATAAAATTGCAAAGGTAGGAAAGGTTTTTGCAGGAGTAGACACGAGTAGCGATATTCATCAAAACTTTAGTATAAAATTTTATACCGTACTTGTTGATAAATCCCACTATTTGCTGCTAATACTAATGCGATCGCCAAATTCTTCGTTGTAACCTTCTTCACCATGTTCGTTGATATCCATACCTTGTACTTCTGCTTGCTCTTGAACGCGCAAACCAACTGTGGCATCAATAATTTTAAGAATGATGAAGGTGCCAACACCAGCAACTACATAGGCAACCGCAATAGCCGCCAACTCTACTAGCAATTCATTCCAATTGCCTTTTAATAAACCATCTTTTCCTGCTGCGTTGACTGTAGTGGTAGCAAATATTGCTGTTAAAATCGCACCAACTGTACCGCCAACTCCGTGTACCGGATAGGTATCTAATGCATCATCAATTTGAATCTTGTGCTTGAAGCTAACTGCATAGAAGCAGATGAATGCAGTAATGCTGCCAATTAAAATCGCTGCTAGTGGTGTTACAAATCCGGCAGCTGGAGTAATACCCACCAAACCAGCCACTGCACCTGTAGCTGCACCTACAGCAGTTGGCTTACCGCGCAATACTTTTTCCAGAATTAACCAGGTTAATGCAGCAGCAGCAGCACTAGTATTTGTAGTGACAAAGGCGATGGTTGCTAAACCTCCAGAAGCAAGGGCACTACCAGCGTTAAAGCCAAACCAGCCAAACCACAACAAACCAGCACCTAACAGAATAAAGGGAACATTGTGAGGAGGGCTAAGGCGATTGGGATAGGTTTTACGAGGCCCTAAAACGATCGCTGCAACTAAAGCAGAAACTCCAGAACTAATATGAACTACTGTACCACCAGCAAAATCAAGTGCACCTAAACCACCATATAAGCCTAAAAATCCACCTTTTGCCCACACCATGTGAGCAAGAGGAGTGTAAATAAAAGTAGACCAAAGTAGTACAAATAAACTGTAAGCGGTAAAGCTGATCCGTTCGGCGATCGCTCCAGAAATTAAAGCTGGGGTGATAATGGCAAACATGGCTTGGAAAATCATGAATGCTTGATGTGGAATCGTTGGTGCATAGGAAACTACATCAACAGGATTTGATCCTTTAAGATAATCTGTTAATTCTGTGCCAACACCATTCAACCCAAGCCACTGCAATCCACCGATGAAGGGGTTTCCGGGTGCAAATGCAAGGCTATAACCCCACAGAATCCACGTCACTCCCACAATCGCCATGACTACAAAGCTCATCATTAAAGTGTTGAGTACGTTACGAGAACGCACAAATCCACCATAAAAGAAGGCGAGTGCGGGAGTCATCAACAAAACTAAAGCAGATGAAATCAATATGAATGCTGTATCTGCAGCAGTTTGAGCATTAGAAATTGCTGCATTGACATCAACGGGTGCAGCTAGGGCATCGCCTCTCAAAATTCCACCCAGAATTAGTAGGGTAGCTGCCCCAATGAACACAACTTTTTTCAACACTTCCTTTGATTCCTCTGTGCCATCGTTATTAATTTATATAGCTATATAGCTTTATTTGAGTTACTTGACATATCTTTTTCTGTATTCAAAGCTACTCAAATTTAGTAAGCTTTGAAACATTTATAAAAATATACTGCTTAAGGAGTTGTTAAAGGTTAAATTATTATCTTCTTATGCAATTACCGCATTAATAATTTGTAGTAATAGCATTTGATTTTTGAAGAATTAAACTTTCATCTTTATATGTATTTATAGTATAAATAAAAACAATAATTATGTTAGCAAAAAAGGCAGATTTGCTTAGAATCCAGTTATTTATTATAGCTTTATACACAATTAACAATTTGGTATTTACACTTAATCTGTTTTTAATTTATGTATATACTAAGTTAAGTGTTTAAGGTGAGTGAAAAGTTCGCTGTCTAATTCAGACTTGCCTAGTACCTAATTCCTAATCTCCAATCTCTTTTACACTACTTTTTGGTTTTGGAACCACTGTGTTGTGGATCTCGTTTCATAAAAAATACCCCCTGCATGAACAGCAAAGTTCCAGGGGGTCAATATTTATTCAGTCTTAACAACAGAACCAATCAAAAATTAAAGACTAGTAGGTAAATCTCCTGATTGTGACATACCTTTAGGGCTACCTGGTTCAGCAAATCCACCGCTACCAGCCTCTTTAAGAAATCCGCTGTAGGCTTCCATGCCGTGTTCGCCGATATCCAAGCCTTCTATCTCTTCTTGTCTAGATACTCTGATACCTAAAGTTGCCTTAAGTACGAGCCAGAAAATTGTACTTAAAAGAACAGTCATACCGCCCACGGAAATTACACCTATGAACTGAGTAATGAACTGTCCTAAGCCACCACCGACAAATAAACCTTTTGCCGGGCCTAATCCATCGCCGTACCAGGAGTATACACCAGGGCCAACAGCGAACAGACCAACTGCTAAAGTTCCCCAAATACCACAAACTAAGTGTACGGATGTAGCTCCAACGGGGTCATCAATTTTAATTTTGTCAAAGAAAGTGACAGAGAAAACTACTATGACTCCGGCAATTAAACCAATAATGAAGGCACTACCAATGGTGATATAAGCACAAGGAGCTGTAACAGCAACCAAGCCAGCCAAAATACCATTGATAATCATTGAAAGATCTGGCTTGCCCAAATACAGCCAAGCTGTAACTGTAGCAGCAATTCCACCAACAGCACCTGCCATGTTAGTAGTTAAGGCAATGTGGGTAATAGCATTGGGATCTGCTGCCATTACAGAACCAGGGTTGAAACCAAACCAGCCTAACCACAAAATCAAACAGCCTAAAGTGGCAATGCTCATGTTGTGTCCGGGAATCGCTACTATTTGCCCATCTTGATATTTACCAAGACGGGGGCCAAGAAATGCTGCTCCCATTAAAGCAGCCCAACCACCAACGGAGTGAACTACTGTAGAACCGGCAAAATCCCAAAAACCCATGTCTGCTAGCCAGCCACCACCCCAAATCCAGTGCCCGGTGATAGCGTAAGAAATACCAACAAGTAAAAGGCTGAAAATCAGGAAGTCAACGAACTTAATACGTTCGGCAACAGCACCAGAAACAATTGTTGCCGCAGTTCCTGCGAATACCAACTGGAACAAAAACTTGGCTGCTAAGGGAACTCCTGCCCAACTCAGAGCACTGAAAACACCTTTATAAGCATCTCCTGTAGCAGGGCTGTTATCAGCTCCTTGCAAGAAAAATCCACTTAAGCCGATAAAGTCATTACCATCGCCAAACATCAAGCCAAAACCGATCGCCCAAAAGGCAATAGTGGCAAGAGCAAATACAATCAAGTTTTTGGCTAAAACGTTAACGGCATTTTTCTGGCGGCAAAAGCCAGTTTCTAACATACCAAAACCGGCATTCATAAAGAACACCAAAAAAGCCGCGATCGCTACCCACAAAGTGTCAAGGGCAACTTTTAGCTCTGCTGTAGTAGGGCCTGCAGCTGCCGGGGCAGGTGCTTGGGCAACCGCTGCATAACCCCAACCCAGCACAATTAGACAAGCTAAGGGAATACAAGCTTGCCAGCTGGGAGACAACAGTTTCAGAACTCTCAAAATTTGATGGACTATCGAGTTTGAGTTTCTAGAATAGGCATTCCAACTTGATGACTGTCGCCTATTTTTTGCTTTCCATTTTTTGTGCTTTAACATCGTGCTCCAAACCGCTCTTAAGTGAATCAAAGTGCAAGAAGTAGATAGAGAACTCTCCAGAAGCTAAACCAGTGGTTATTGATATATATGGGGTTATCTAGGCTAGCTTTTGATTAAAATTCACTGATTCTCACTTCCACTCAGCCATTGATTGAAATCCCGATCATCAAATCACCAAGTTTTTAGTCAAAATACTGGTGCTACTTCTGTTCAGGTTATGGATAGCCTTAAGAAATTATTATTATTTTTTATTATGTAATTTATTAAACAGTCAAGTATTCTTCATGGACTTTTCAATTAACTTTAGACTCGTTAGCGTTTTTAGATTCAATTGTCAATCAGAAATCATAATAAAAAACAGCTTCATAAGTTCAAAGATTTTTGAAAGTTAGTTATTTATTATTCTGTATCTTAAAATACATATTTTGATTACAGTGACCATAGCTGTGATATGTGAATGAAGAAACAGTGTCTGTACTAATTCATTGGTAAAGGTTTCAGAATTTTAAATAAAAAGTTCAAAATAGTCTCAATTTGTAGTAAAAATACTTAATAGTTTATCTTTTGGTTGATTCGATATCAGACTAGCTGTTGGTGATGCAGAAGATGAAGTTATGATAAAGAATTCATGAAGTAAAGTACCTGTAAATGAGGTCACTAATTCTGGTAAATAATCAAATAATTCAAAATCCAGAGTATTTTGACTTCTCACGACTTCACTAAAACTAAGTAGAAGATATTTTCTATGAACTTTGTAGATTACAAATTAAGAAAAGGGGTTTTTCCCCCTACACCCTACACCCCTCTTTCAAAAAGGCAGTTCTGATGATATGAGTTTCATCGCCAAGAGTGAAAGTAGAATTTTTACTGTTCCTTGTTCCCTGTTGTCGAGTTTTAAGACAGAAGGGTACCTAACTTAATAAAAAAAATTGATAGGTATGGCTTTTGAATTTCTATGAAATCGTGTTGCATTTACATCTGATTTAAATATTGCTCATAACCTATTTGTTCAAGTTTTCCTTGCTTTGCCATAACTGACTCACATAGGTTTTGGCGATATTGTTGCACTTTTTCTAGTAGCTCTGAACGCTCAGTTGCTAGAATTTGTATTGCTAAAAGCCCGGCATTAGTGGCATTACCGATCGCTACTGTTGCCACTGGAATACCTGCGGGCATTTGTACAATAGAATACAAAGAATCAACTCCTTGTAAATGTCGGCTGGGAACAGGAACACCAATGACAGGAAGTGGTGTTAAAGATGCAACCATACCAGGCAAGTGAGCAGCACCACCCGCACCAGCAATAATTACTTTTATGCCCCGTTGGTGAGCAGACTTAGCATATTCCACCATGCGTTCTGGGGTACGGTGAGCACTGACGATCGCAACTTCAGCAGCAATACCGAAATCTTCACAAACAGCGATCGCTGCTTGCATGGTAGGTAAGTCAGAATCGCTACCCATAATAATGCCGACAAGAGGTTGAGTCATAGGGATAGGGGATAGGGGACAGGGGATAGGGGACAGGGGATAGGGGAGTGAGGGAATAAACTACTAACCACTAACCACTAACAAATGACAAAATTCTTGATTTTTTTCTTAAACTGAAAGTACTCTCCTAGCGTGTAGTTCCTATTTCTTTAGTTAAAGATAATCATCTCATTGATTGAAGTTGATTTTATCGGTTCACTATCACTAGTTAGCATCTAAAATCAGGTCAGTTTTTGCTATTTTTTTGCCAGCGCAATGACTGAAGCAACACACAGCATCGTCTCTCATCCCATAGATATTGTTAACGCCCAACTGCCAGGTTACCAGGAATTGCAGATGCTTTTGATTAATCGTCAAGGCATCGTTAAGCATATTTTGCCAACGCATACAACCTTTAAAAGAGTTCCATCACCAGATTTGCAAGTTATTGATGTTGCTGGAGACATAATTTCCTTGGGTGGAATCGATTTGCAGATTAATGGTGCTTTAGGGTTAGCATTTACTGAATTAGAAGCAGAAAATGCTTATATCTTGCCAAAAATTTGTAAATTTCTCTGGGAATTAGGAGTAGACGCTTTTTTACCCACCTTGGTGACAACTTCGGTAGAAAATATTCAGCGATCGCTTGCCGTGATTGCTGAGTTTATGGCAGCAGATGACGAGAGAGAAAATATCCCCGCGTCCTTTTGTTTAACTTCATCAATTAAACACGCCAAAATACTGGGAGTCCATTTAGAAGGGCCTTTTTTAAATGTTCAAAAGCGCGGCGCACACCCGGCTGAGTATCTATTACCCCTAACAATTGCGGAACTGAAGCGGGTTTTAGGAAATTATGCTCATGTTGTTAAAGTCATAACTCTAGCACCAGAATTAGATGTAACAGGAGAAGTAATACCTTATTTACGTTCCTTGGGTATTACCGTGAGTTTAGGACATTCCCAAGCAACAGCTGCCCAAGCCCAACGTGCCTTTACAGAAGGCGCTACGATGGTGACTCATGCATTCAACGCTATGCCACCATTACACCACCGCGAACCGGGATTATTAGGGGCAGCAATTACCCATCCAGAAGTAATGTGTGGTTTTATTGCCGACGGAGAACACATTTCTCCCACCATGCTAGATATATTGCTACGAACTAGCGCCTATGAAAAAAAACTTTTCCTTGTTAGCGATGCTTTAGCACCCTTAGGACTACCCGATGGGTTTTATCCTTGGGACAATCGGCAAATTGAAGTGAAAAACGGTACTGCACGATTACCTGATGGTACTTTATCAGGCACAACTTTATCTTTGTTGGTGGGAGTAGAAAATTTAGTGAAATGGGGAATATGTGACGTAAAGGAAGCGATCGCACTTGCTACAGATGCACCCAGAAAGGCGATCGGTGTGCCGACAACTATATTAGGTGCTTCTGCTGCCCACTTATTGCGCTGGCACTTTGATCAAGCTACCCAAGAACTTACTTGGCAGCGATTAGTGTAATAAGTAGGGAATAGGGAACAGGGTTGGGGGAACAGGAATAAGGATTATCCCTATTTGTCCTTCTCTCCCACTCCTCCACTCTCTCCTACTCCCCCCTGTACCCTGTATCCTGTCCCCTATCCCCTGTTGCCAGGCAGACGTGGTACTTTTAAGCTTTGGGAACCTTTAAATATTTCAGTTTCATGAACGCAGCCGACGATAAAACCATTGTTAAAGAATATTTCAATTCCACGGGTTTTGACCGCTGGAGACGCATTTATGGTAATGGTGAAGTTAACAAAGTTCAGCTAGATATCCGCAATGGGCATCAGCAAACCGTGGATACAGTACTCAGCTGGTTAAAAGCAGATAACAATTTAGCTGAACTATCCATATGTGATGCTGGTTGCGGTGTGGGTAGTCTGAGTATTCCTCTAGCCGCAGGAGGAGCAAAGGTTTATGCCAGCGATATTTCTGAAAAAATGGTGGAGGAAGCCAAGGAAAGAGCTTCTCAAACCTTGGAAAATCCAGGTAATCTCACTTTAGCCGTGCAAGATTTGGAAACATTAAGTGGTGACTATCACACAGTTATTTGCCTGGATGTTTTGATCCACTATCCACAAGACAAGGCAGATGAGATGATTTCTCATCTTTGTTCTTTGGCACAATCGCGGGTAATTCTCAGTTTTGCTCCTAAAACCTTTGGTTTGAGCATATTGAAGAAAATAGGTAGCTTTTTCCCAGGAGCAAGTAAGGCGACTCGCGCCTATTTGCACCGCGAAACTGATGTAGTCAAAATCCTCGAAAAGAATGGTTTTTCAGTGCAACGACAGGCAATGACACGTACTCGTTTTTACTTCTCTCGTCTATTGGAAGCTACTCGGAAATAAAAATAAAATTGCGCCCAGAAATCAACTGGGCATAAATAAAAATAACAATGTTGGCTAGGTGTAAGTGAAAAGGGATTTAGAGGTGTAATATCAATAACTTTCATTATGCCTTTACCCCTTCCAAACCTAAGGAGACATTGAAAACTATTATCTGAATAAAGTTTTAAATCTAATCCCGATTCAAAAAATGTTTGCAACACATTCTTTTTTCAAATTGGTATAAGCGATCGCAATCAGCACAATCAGTATTCTGTAATAAAAGTATCAAAAAATCAAGAAAGGTTAAGCGATCGCCTCTGATATAACTTTTTATGTTCCATTAGAGAAAATAGCGGTAGAATTTTCTTATTATGTTTCTTGTTAAAGAAGCAAACATTACTAGCAAAAAGCAAGTGCTATTCCAATGCCTAGACACTGGAGTTTAATGTTACATGGCATTAATCTCAAAGGCATTGCTTACTACTTTAATTTTCTCTGGGGTGTGTTTAATTAATTTTGATTTATAAAAATTGAATTGTTGTTATTTGTAGAGATGGGGACAGTCATCACCCTGGGGGATAATGCTTGTCTGTCTTCTACAACAGGATATTAGTTGCTATAACCGAAAAAAGCCTTAATACCTCAAAAATCACAATTTAGTTACGGTATTTTTCCAGTGACTGGAAGCTTCATGTAAGTGAAGTTAGAATCGCTAGCAAAGCAATAATCTGAAGAGGAATTATGAAGACTGGTGAAAAATTAGCTGCGGGCTGGCTGCTGACACTCGGATTCATGTTTTTAAGCCTATCTGCATCAGCAATATTGCAAAAAAACTTTATTCAGAAAGCAAATTTTTGCATTCAAGGCGAGTGTGAAATGCTCCCAACAGAGAATAGTGATAAAAACCATAATACTGCTGTAGGAGGTTTAATATTTGGTATTCCCAGCGCTATACTGGGCGGATGGCTAGCATTAGGGTTATACCGCCAAGGTCAACAGGATAAAAAAGCGATTAATCAGAAAGTGAACGACCATCTGCAATCTCTTTTTTATCGCACGGTGCAAGAAAATAATGGGCGCGTTACTCTTTTAGGCTTTGCAATGCAATCTCAACTGCCAGCAGCTGTTGCCAAACAGTATTTAGATGAGCAAGCAAAACTATTCAATGCTAATTTTAAGATAAGTGAAGAGGGAGGAGTTTCTTATTATTTTGACGTTTAAATAACAATTTGGTGAAATTATAGTGTAGCTACATGACTCAACTTTTTTTGAGTTTAGCAGCAATTTTAGGCGGTTTATCTGTTGCGGCAGGCGCTTTTGCCTCTCATGCTTTGCGAGAAAGAATTAGCGAGCGATCGCTCTTAATTTTTGAAACAGGCGCTCGTTATCAGATGTATCATGCCCTTGCATTATTGGTCATAGCACTGTTGCTAAGTCGTGTCGATTCTCCCCCACCGAGCTTGGTAGCAAGTGGATGGCTATTTATTATTGGTATTGCAATTTTTTCTGGAAGCTTGTATGCCCTAAGCTTAACTGATGTTAAGTATTTGGGAGCTATTACACCAATAGGAGGAGCAGCTTTTCTTGCTGGTTGGTGTGCTTTAGCTTTTGCCGCTTGGAGTTTGAAGTAAGTAG
>NZ_AJLN01000084.1 GCF_000317285.1 Chlorogloeopsis fritschii PCC 6912
GTGTTCAGTTAAATGTAGATGTCTTGCGAAGCCTGCCTTCGCAGGCTTTGTTCGTTTAGCTTCAGGCTTGAGCCTGTGAGCTTACTTTACAAGGGATACAGTATTACAAGATGCAGGAGAAAGCAAAGGAGTATATGGCGTCACAGTCGATGTATCAGCAACCAGAGCTATTTCACCCTTGGCATCAACAACCCAACCTTGAGCTTCAATAATTTTATGAGTCTGCGAAGATTCTATATTCCTTGGTTCTTCTTGTCTATTACTGTGCACACCTCCAACAGATTTTTCGTCTTCCAAGTTTATCCAATCTGCTAATACCCCATCGCCAAGCAACGGCTCTGTAGGACTAGGAGTGATACCTCCGCGCCCCGTAGCAACAAAGGAACTTCTGCTTTGTTGCCCATTGGGATTACAGCCAGTAGCAATCAACTGTGAAGCATCTACCAAATTCATAGGTAGTTCTATTAATCCCTGACTAGGGTCAATATCTGGTATGTTGACATTTACCTGACCGCTAAGATTTGGATTGGTTTGAGAAATTGCTGTGATGTCGTTAGTTGGTAGCCTTTGCGGATCTAGTTGGCTTGGATCGTTAGTGGCGAGAAGCCTTACCAAGTCTTCGCGGCTACGCTGTTCCATATTAAAAATACCAGAAGACTGAATATGAACTTTGCCACCAGCATCTGTGAAAGCATTAGCAGTGATATCGCTGTTTTCGCTGGGTGTCGCAACAATAAAGCCATTAAGAACATCAATTATGATATTACCCCCATCTCCGGCAGCCTGGGCTTGGCCTGCATTAGTAGATATTTGACTGTTACGGCGCATCAATAATAAGTCTCGTAGTTGCAGCCTGATATTTCCACCATTTCCCAAATCGGTTTCAGATGTGAGTTTTGCTTTATTGTCTAAAAGTATAGAGCGAGCATTTATATTTAGTTCGCCTGCTTCCCCTAGCTTATTTGGATCTCCTAGATAGATATATTCTTTAAGCACTCCACTACCTACAGTTATTGTTGCCCCATCGCGGACAATCAATTGCTCTGTTTTAAGTGTCACATTGCCAGCAGAACCAGAACCTTGAGTTGAAGCAAACAAGCTGCTAGTAGAGCCAGTTGGTGAAGTTCCAGTGAGTTCTACAGATTTGGAGGCATTAATAGTCAAATTACCTCCTTTTCCTGTAGCTGGAATAAATTCGTTAGAAAAAGGTAGGAACAGTCCATTAGATTGTGTTGTTACCGTTGCCCCGCCCTGAACATATAACTTTTGAGTGTTGATTGTTATGCTACCAGCATTTCCAGCAGCGGAAGTTGAACTAAATAATCCACTGCGATTAAAAATGCTCAAACCTTGTAGCGGTAATGAAAACAGGTAGCCACCAATCAGCTCCACAGAGTCTGAGGCATTGACAGTCAATTGTCCGCCCGAACCCGAACCTACACTATTAACTGATACTTGTGCTCCATTCCGGACAACCAATTTCCCAGTGTTAATTATTAAATTTCCTGCGTCACCATCACCGAAACTAAAACTCGTTAAAGGTGTTCCAGGGCCAATTAATTCTACGGACTCTGTGGCATTCACCGTCAAGCTTCCTCCTGATAGCGAACCCAGAGTATTAGCAAAAATTCCTGAACTCCCATTGATCAATAGGTGCTTGCCCTGCACCTGAACATTGCCTCCACCCTCGCCACTGACATCTACGAAAGATGGAAATTGAATTCGCGGAATTAGCTGAATATTCTGGAAATTCTGGACACCTTCATATCCCAAAGCCCAACCTTGGTTTGTTGGGTTCATACTGACAAAACTATTGCTAGCAACACTTCCTAGCTCAATTCTTCCCTCTTGTGCTGTTAAATTTCCACCCTCTAAAGTTACATCTCCACCCACAAGCGCCAAGGTTTTGCCTGACGGCACTTGTAACCCAACAGAAATGCCGAAATTATCAGTCACTTGTGATTGATTAATAATGGGAGCCGCAGTTGCTCCAAATTGTAAACCAATGGGAACATTGACTGTCAGCAGAGGCATAGTTTGAGTATCTACGGCGCTAAATCTAGTACCGTCGGCAAAGTTCAAACTACTGGCAGTACTTGCTAGAAAAGAGCCGCCTATATTTAAAGAAGCATTGGGGCCAAAAATAATACCATTGGGATTTATCAAAAACAGGTTAGCTGTGCCGTTTGCTTTAAGTGTGCCATCAATATTAGAAACAGACTTACCAGTTACCCGATTAATAATATTTTGAATATCCAGAGCATTATTAAAGTAAGCCGTACTCCCAGTGGATACGGAAAATTGCTCAAAACTATGGAACAGGTTGCTTCCTGCTTGAGTTCCACCTTCAATAATTCTGATATTGTCTTGTGTGATGACGCGGGAATGATTAGGTAGAGTAGCATCTTGAATGATTTGGGCAATAGCACAGTTTGCAGAGAAAACTATTGCACTACCTATTGCTACTCCTAAAGCTTGAAACCTACCCCACAAAGTACTACTCATACTGGATATTGCACCCCTCTAAATCAGTAACTGTTGTTTAACAACAGTGATGCTGCACCTATATTAAGTAGACTACATGAGGTTTGTATCTGTGATGCGCTCTTGGTTAGTGAAAAAATCTAACTATGTCTGCCTAACTTAGCATAGCCAGCAGCCTTTAGGATAACCAGGTATTGGACAGGGATAAGCCCATCTGCAAGCTGCTATCTTAAATTCTCGATCTGAATCTGCTGGCAGAAATTCCTTATTTCTCGTTTCTAGAGTACCGTTGCTTCTAATTAGGGCAAAGGAGTAAGTTCCAGAAAAAGTAACTGTTCCAATAATTGCTAAAGCACTTGCTAGCCCTAACTTACAGTAACTACTACTTCGACTTTGAAACATTTTTGTTCATCCTAAAAAACAATAGTTAAGTCAAAGACTTCCTATTATTAATTTAGAATAAAAGATAAAAATAACTCAAGTAATTTTTGCCAAATAACGACTTTTTTATCTTTATTGAAAGGAAAATGAAAAGGAAAGGCCATTGGCTAATTTAGCATTTTGTTGCCGCTAAGAAATAGAATTTGAATGTGGTGAAGACAGCGTAAAAGGCTGCTGACCTTCACCAGCATACAATCTTAGATTACAGTGAAGTTGTAGTTGTCCTTTTAATCAAGCATTATCTACAAAACTGGAAAAGCTACACAGTTGTGAGCAATTTCCAGCTTCAGAATGTTGATTTTAGTACAGCTAAAATACATTGTCTACCGTTAACTCTTAGTACCTAAGGTTATTGTTTCAAAATTCTATGAAACCCTTCCCTAAGAATATGTTCAAGTTTTGCCCTGTACTAATTGCAGTTACAACCAAGAGGATAGCCGGGTACTGGACAAGGGTAACACCATGCTAGCTTCCCAAGTTTGATTTCCGGCTTAGGGATTTCGCTTAACAATCCCATAGGTTGTAGTTCTTTGGCAGTGCTATTAAATCGAATTGGATGTAGGTCAATTGAACATTGAATTTTGATGAATTGGTCTTCTGGAATACTGTATTTTTCACGTAACTTGGCGAGATCTACTTGCTTCAAGCATTCACGAACTTCTTGGTTAATTTCATCTTTTAACTGCTGTATACTTTCTTCGTTCATGATTTTTAATCTCCTTGTATTCTGGGTAATTGTTAACCCATACTGAACTACAAAAAGATATGGCAGTTTTCCAAAATTTTTCTCAAATTTAAAAATATTTTTGTTATTGTTTCTTGATGAAAAAGAAGTGCAGAAGGAAAGAGGGGGACAAGGGTACAGGGAACAGGGGGCAGGGGACAGGTGACAGGGAAAACAACTAATGACAAATGACTAATGACTAATGACAAATGACTAACTAATTAACTCTACAATTTCCTCTGGTATTAGTTGGGAGGGGGTGTTCCAACCAGAACCGCCGACTGTGCGTCGTCCTCCCCAACCTTCAGCATGGGGATTTTTGATGAGTTCTGCTTGGGTGAGGCGTTCAAAAATACCAGAAGTGTAATCAAGCTTGGGGGTTTGGGGATGAGCAGGCAGGCAACCGAGAGTGTATTGAGTACCGCCATTTTTGTGTTCTCGGATGACGAGTGTTTCGGGGCGGAGAGACTGGATATCTGCAATACTTGTAAGACCTTGATAGAAGGCTCTCGGATCGATATAGCGCCCGATTCCTTTGAGATTGCATACACCTACGAAACCGCGAGATGTAAGAATGAGGCGAATTCGCTCTTGTGCTATCAACTGCTGGGCATCGCTTTCTAATCCTTTTAAGTAAGCATCTGCTTCTCCTTGCTCACCAGGCCAAGTACGATCGCCTGCAGCAGCTGCTATCAACCATTCTGTACTTCGTTGGAAAGATATAGACATATAGCGTTCCCAATCTTCTGGCGTCCAAGTTTGCCGATCTGGGGAAAGTTGTAGTTCAGTGGCGATCGCACTGCCGATGGTTTTCATTCCAGCCACTGCTTTGAGAGCAAATTCTGCCAAATGATTCAGTTCCTCAGGCACCATGAGATGATCGCAATCCCAAGCGATCGCTCGCAGTCGATCCACAACTTGCGATCGCACTAGAACCTCGCGAGGCAGTTGTACCCAAGCGCCAGCACAGCAAGCATCTGCATCCACTTGCGGAGTGACAATACAAGTCGGTTGCGTGGTGGCGAAATCCTCAACTAACTTCGTTTTTGGCATGGGCATTTCGTCAATCTGAATGTCAGCACCACCCGAACGATGGTGATCCCAATGCAGATCGTCGGAACGAGGTTGCCAACCAGGAACAGTACCATCGACCATAATAATTTGATGGTCTTTGGGAATGTGGCTGAGATTTGTGGTGACAAGGTAGCGCATGGAAGAACAGATTTTGCTGTGCGAGAGTCTAAACTCAGACTAGCTTTTTCAAGTAGCAGTCAACTCTGCACTTAGGAGGTTCAGGGGGCGACAAGTGAGCTAAAGTGCTTGCTGTATAAGCTTCATAGCTCTTAAATTCCTTTGATACAAGCTCAACAGCCCTAAGCAAAGCGTAGCGAAACTTAGGGTACTTCACTATCTTCACTATATATAGTACTAACTTATTATTACTTTAGTTTAAATCTTTTTACGCCTATGAGTTTCCCACACTGACGCACTACACAATCTATAGATGGGGGCATACTCAAGACTTCGCCGAAAATATCCATCATGGCAGAGCGACGAGAGCAGCCATAGATCCTTGATAAGAATAGGCAGCGAAATTTAAGTTTGCAGAAAACGCCACAGATTAGGTAATGTTTCTTAAGTATATATACAGAGATTTTGTACAAGAATTTACATTACGATAGTTTTGCGCGTGTCTTGTCTTTACCTCCTAAAGTGCGAAAACTAAATGGGAGTAGACAAGTAAATGTTGTTCGGCTTAGACATTCAAACCACTAGAAAGACGATCGAGCAATTCAGTAGAGACAACCAAGGAATAATTAACCTCCTTGTGGGATTAGCAGCATTAGTGACAATCGCCACCCTAGCTTGGGCGATCTGGCAAGGCATCCGGTGGTACAAAACAAAGATCCGGAAGCTTACTATTCCCCCTTCTACTTTCCCTTTTGAGGTCATTAAGCCTCATGGGAATGTGCTGTCATTAGCTTTCGGTGCCCATAACAACGATCCCTTGGCAGATGAGCGCATCCCTTATCAAGGGCGACGGGTTGAGCGAAATATCCGGCGGGAATTAGAGAAAAAGTTAGAACAGCGGAATTGGCTTTTAATTGTTGGACGAACAGGACTGGGGAAGACGCGAGAAGCAGCAGAATTAGCCCAGCTTTACAACCGAGAAGGTTGGACAGTTCTCTGGTTGAAATTAGCCGAATGGGTAGACGAACCAACCCAAGAACAGCTCGACAAGATTGGCACTAATCACAAGTTGCTGTTTTTCCTCGATAACCTCAATCAGAGGATGCACTATCGCCATTACGATGTGTTCCCCAAAATGGAAACATCGGAGTTAGCACCCGCGATCGTTCCGTTGCAAGAGCGACTACGGCGAACTTTAGAGGCTTACGAACGGCTCTACGGTCAGGCAGAAATGCGAGTCATTGCCACAGCTAGGAATGAAAGACAGTCACTCAACCCTGGAGAACCGAGTGAATGGGAAAAGCTGCAATGGGAGAAATACCCGCAGTTGTGGCAGCGCTTTGAGGTTTATGAATTACCAGCACCAGAAGATGAGGCAATTGTTCAGTTGTTGAGGGATATTGTCCCCCAAGCCCAAATCTCAGCTAGGGAAGAGAACTATGGAGCGATCGCAAGGGAAAACGACTCTACTTTCAGGAATGTGGTTGAGAATCTCCGCCACTTGAAAAATAGAAGATTGCCTTTGACTCCTAATAATTACCAAAATACTCTCACAGAGAACTGGATAAATCGCTATCAAAATGCTGTCAGACGATATCCTGCTGCTAAATACATTTACGACGCAGTGGACTTACTGCAACAATTCGGCATTTCACTGGAGCGGTTCACGGTAGAACCAACAGCCCTATTGATGGTACAAGGGAATTTTTGGCAGTGGTTATGGTATCGCTGGTCAATTCTCAGGGCACTGAATAATCTGATTGAAGCCGAACGCATCCTTAGCCCCCGCGATGGGCAGATTGAAGCCAAAGGAAGATGGGTAGAGGTGGGTAAATACGTCCGTCCCTTATCCCACAAAGTTTTGAAATTGACAGATAAATATCCCCAAAAAATGCTGAGTTCGCTCTTTAATTTTGGCCGCCAACTGTCAATCTTAAACCACCCTAAGGAAGCTTTAGCCTGCTTCAACAAGATTATCTCTTTCGTCCCTCAAATCGAAATCTCTGAATTCTGGGGAATACGGGGCGAAGTGCTGTATAAGTTGAGGCGCTATGAGGATGCAATTGAATCCGACAATAAAGCCCTGGAATTACAGCCTAATGACGCCCTAACCTGGTACAATCGGGGCGTAGCGCTGGGGAAGTTGGGGCGCTATGAAGATGCAATTGACTCCTACAATAAAGCTCTGGAATTACGGCCCAATCTTTTCTGGATCAGGAGCAATCGGGGTGTAGCGCTGGATGAGTTAGGGCGCTATGAGGATGCAATTGCCTCCTACGATGAAGCCCTGGAATTACAGCCTAATGATGCCCTAACCTGGTACAATCGGGGCGTAGCGCTGGATAGATTGGAGCGCTATGAGGATGCAG
Source organism: Chlorogloeopsis fritschii PCC 6912 (assembly GCF_000317285.1). GTDB lineage: Bacteria > Cyanobacteriota > Cyanobacteriia > Cyanobacteriales > Nostocaceae > Chlorogloeopsis > Chlorogloeopsis fritschii. Next base: position 7,210 of record NZ_AJLN01000084.1, read on the forward strand.
TTGTCTCCTACAATAAAACCCTGGAATTATCGCCCCACGATCGCCTAGCCTGGTACAAACGGGGCGTAGCGCTGGATAAGTTAGGGCGCTACGTGGATGCAATTGCCTCCTACGATAAAGTCCTAGAATTAAAGCTCGATCATTACAAAGCCTGGAGCAACCGGGGCGCAGCGCTGAATGCGTTGGGGCACTACGTGGATGCACTTGCCTCCTACGATGAAGCCCTAAAATTACAGCCCGATGATTACCAAGCCTGGAGCAATCGGGGTGTAGCGCTGAATAAGTTGGGGCGCTACGAGGATGCACTTGCCTCCTACGATGAAGCCCTAAAATTACAGCCCGATGATTACCAAGCCTGGTATAACAAAGCTTGCTGCTATGCTTTGCAGAAAAATGTCAATTTGGCAGTTGAAAACTTGGAACGAGCTATCAGTTTCAACCCTAAATGCCGAGAGGTGGCAAAAACTGACTCGGATTTTGGCAGCATTCGAGAAGATGAGCAATTTCAAAAGTTGATTCAAGGAAGAAGTGATTGATTTCTCTATACTGCAAGTGAAAGCTTAAGCTGGGGAGCTGCTTCTCTGGCTAGGCTTTCATCTATGCGGATGTTTTCAGGAAGCTCAATCATCGTCCTTAGTTGGTTCTTCCGCAACAGCGCGATAGTATGCAGCGAGGCTATGAAGCTCATACAGCAAGCACTTTAGCTCACTTGTCGCTCCCTGAACTTAGGAGGTCAATCAATTTGCTGATTTCATCTGTTCAACTACCCCTACACAGTAAACGAATTCTTGTTACCGCACCTCGAAACTATGCCGCTAGGCTATCGGAACAACTCATCAATCAAGGTGCTCTACCTATATTGATGCCAACTATAGAAACCTGTGTGCTAGAAAATTTTGCACAGTTGGATATTGCACTTCAAAAAATTGACACTTTTGATTGGATTGCTTTTACCAGTAGAAATGGAATTGATGCCTTTTTTCAACGTTTAGAGTCTTTGGGGTTAAATCATCGGGTGCTGAAAAATTGTCGGTTGTCTGCCATTGGTAAGGATGCAGAAAGATTAGCAGCTTTTGGAGTTGAAGTAGATTTAATTCCTCAACAACCCAGCCCGCAAGGAATAATTGCTGAATTAGCTCAAATTCCAAATATCCAAGGGAAAAAAATTTTAGTGCCAGTTCCGGAAGTTGTTGGCGTACCAGAACCGGATGTAGTTCCTAACTTTGTTGCTGGTTTAAAAAACTTGGGCATGAGTGTGACTCGCGTACCAACTTATCTGACGCGGTGTTTAGACAAAAGTTTTTATGAGGTGGAGTTAAACCTGATTCGTCAAGGCAAGGTAGATGTAATAGCCTTTAGCAGCACTGCCGAAGTAGCAAGTTTTTTGCAAATGTTCACTGCAAAAGCAGATTATCAACAGTGTGTTATTGCTTGTTTTGGCCCTTACACAGCAGCTAATGCCAACAAATTGGGTGTAAATGTCTCCATCATTGCCCAAGATTACAGTTCTTTTGCTGGGTTTGCAGAAGCTATAGCCTCATTTTTTGCCACGATTAAAAGGGAACAGGGTACAGGGGACAGGGAACAGGAAGTTCATAATTCATAATTCATAATTCATAATTCAGAGTTGTGAGTCCTCCAAAAACCCTTGAAATTGTCATTTTTAATGTAAAGAATCGTAAATAACAGCTAAATCTTAACTATTGACGTTCACTATTGGGTTCTCAAAAGCTTGAAACCCTTGTAACAAAAGGGAAACAGCGTCAAAATAGGCGATCGGTTCTGAAGTAAATCTTCGTGAATACCCCTCTCTCTACCTTCCTGTTATCCCGATCGCAGGGGATTTTTCTAGGTATTTTTTCCTACTTTAAGCGTGGTTTTTAGTGAAACAACGCTCTTTTTCCGACAAAAAATCCTGAAATCTATATAAATTAATGGTTTCATCTATCCACTTCTGGCTTGGACAATTTAGAATGATTCATTGAAAAGTCGCACTGATGAGAGTTACAGAGATTTTAAGTATAAATACTCTCAAAAACGGCTTTGTAAATCTCCAAACAGTGATTTAGGTAAAGATGCGTCAAGCCGCATCTGGACACAATCTCAAGTAAACCTTCAAGGAGTTTGACATGAATAAAGGTGAATTAGTTGATGCCGTAGCTGAGAAAGCTAGTGTAACCAAAAAACAAGCTGATGCAGTTTTAACTGCTGCTTTGGAAACCATCATCGAAGCTGTTTCCTCTGGTGATAAAGTCACCTTAGTAGGATTTGGTTCTTTTGAATCACGGGAACGCAAAGCCCGCGAAGGGCGCAACCCGAAAACTAACGAAAAGATGGAGATTCCTGCAACTAAGGTTCCTGCCTTCTCAGCAGGCAAACTCTTCAGAGAAAAGGTTGCACCCCCAAAATCTTAGTAAGTTCTTAGTAAGTTCTGTTTTTTCAAGGAACACTGTTTCAATGCGGCAAAGAGCACACGGGGGAAATTTAGCTTGGGCATCAGCATTGGCTGGCTGTCCCCCTAGTGCTATTGTTGATTTTTCTGCCAGTATTAGTCCACTTGGCCCGCCCCGTAGCGTTCTAGCTGCAATCGAGTCCGAATTGGCGAATCTGAGGCACTATCCAGATCCAGATTATCGTGAACTGAGGTTGGCTCTGTGTCACTTTCATCAACTGCCCCTTGAGTGGATTCTGCCGGGTAACGGTTCGGCAGAATTATTAACACTGGCAGGTAGAGAATTAGCTGGATTAGCCGCGACAGTTTTAATCACTCCAGCCTTTGGCGACTACTACCGCTCGTTGTCGGCATACAACGCTAAAGTACTGGAGTTTCCTATTTCTTTAGAAAGACAAGGAAAAATTTCGACGCCAATACACGGGGAAAATTCTCCCCTCTTTCCATTTCCCCTCAACCCCATTACTGAGAAGTTTCCAACTCCAAAGCTAGCTGACATTCCACAGGAAGCCACCGATAGGGGTGGCTCTCCTGCTTCTGTGTATCCCTCCAAAAGGCATGGCTTACTCTTAAATAACCCCCACAACCCAACGGGCAAGTTATTTTCGCGGGAAGCCATTCTGCCTTACCTTGATGAATTTGGCTTGGTGGTGGTGGATGAAGCGTTTATGGATTTTCTGCCTGCGTGCGAGGAACAAAGCTTAATTGGGGTAGTGCAGAAATATCCAAATTTAGTAATTTTACGATCGCTAACTAAGTTTTACAGCCTTCCCGGATTACGATTGGGTTATGCGATCGCTCACCCTGATCGGTTGCAGCGCTGGCAGTCTTGGCGCGATCCTTGGCCTGTTAATACTCTTGCCCAGGCGGCAGCAATTGCAGCAGTTAGCGATCGCGAATTTCAACAGCAAACTTGGGCATGGCTACCACCAGCAAGAAAACAATTGTTTGAAGGTTTAGCTCAGATAACAGGTTTGCAACCTTGCAAGAGTGCTGCTAATTTTTTGTTGGTGAGTTCGCAACAGTCAAGTTGCAAGTTGCAGGAGGAGCTACTCAAGCATCACCAGATTTTGATTCGCGATTGTCTGAGTTTTAGGGAGCTTGGCGATCGCTATTTTCGTGTTGCTGTCCGCTTATCTTCAGAGAACCAACGTTTATTAAATGCGATCGCTTTAGTCAATAATTTATAGCAGTCCTATTTTAGATGTAAAAATTTTATCAAGGTGACTAATGACCAATGACTAATGACCAATGACCAATGACTAATAACTAATGACTGTTGACTACGATGTTGTAATTATTGGTGGTACTCAGGCTGGGCGTTATGCTGCTCAGATAGCAACCCAATTTAGAGCCAAAGTCGCTTTGGTGGAACCAAAATCTAGTTATAAGTTTATTCATCAGTATGTTTTTAGCGAAATCAGCAAACTCGCCCAGCACTTAAGCAATACTGCCCAATTCGGAATCAAAGCCTTACACTCCGATACCGCAGAAGAATACCAAATATCTTTAACATGGCCAGATGCGATGCTATATGCTCAGGGCGTCGCCTCTAATTTAGAAGAATTACATTCACCTGCAATCTTAGCTGCCCAAGGTGTTGATGTTATTGTTGGCGAGGGCGAATTTCAATCTTCTCCCCATCTAGCATTTGTTGTTGGCGATCGCCTGCTGCGCGCACGTACCTATTTACTAGCCAATGGTTCAGTTCCTGCAATTCCAGAGATTGAAGGATTACAAAAAACAGGCTTTTTGCGCCTATCTCAAATCTGGCAGTCTCTCAGTAGCGATACACCACCCAAAAATTGGGTTATTCTTGGCGGTGTTCCCCAAAGCATCCAGGTAGCGCAAACGTTAGCAAGATTGGGTTGTAGTGTAACGCTCATCGTTAACAGCCCTTGGATAATTCGTCATGTCGATCCAGAAATAGCCCAACTCCTACAAGCACATCTAGAAGCGGAAGGTGTGCGCATCCTCACGCAAACACCAGTTACTCAAGTAAGGCTAATTGAGGACAAAAAGTGGCTTCAGGCAGGAGATAAAGCGATTGAAACTGATGAAATTGTTGTAGCAACTGCGCAGCGCCCAAATATTGAATCCCTGAATCTAGCAGCAGTGGGTGTAAAGTGGTACCACCGCCGTTTGGTAGTGAATGAAAAGCTGCAAACGACTAATCACCGTATTTATGCTTGTGGTGATGTCATCGGTGGATATGATTGTCCTCAGATTGCTAATTATGAAGCGAGAATTGCTTTGAAAAATGCTCTGTTTTTTCCCAGGTATAAAGTTAATTATCAATGCATTCCTTGGGGAGTATTTTCTCAGCCGATACTAGCGCAGGTTGGTGTAGGAGAGGCACAAGCAAAACGTCAATATCATCAAGATGAAATTTTAGTTTTAAAGCAATATTTCAAAACATTGGCAGCTGCTCATATTCAAGAAGAAATTACAGGTATATGTAAATTAGTTGTTCGACAGAATGGAGAAATTCTCGGTGCTTCGATACTGGGAGCACAAGCTAATGAATTCATTAATATCATTGCTCTAGCTATTGCCCAAAAAATTAAAATCTATCAAATAGCTAATTTAGCTTCTATTTTTCCCAGTTACTCGGAAATTTTAGAACAAACTGCGCAAGAGTGGGACAAGCAAAGGTTACAAAGCAATATACTCAAGCAAGAATTTTTGGAAGGTTTCTTTCACTTGCGGCGAAATTGGAATATTTAAGTAAATTGATAATTTTAAAATGCGGTACGTTACGCGCTGCTGGCGTGGCAAGGCTAAAATGAAGTGATAGAAAAGGCTTGTAGTAGTGCTGTCTGAGCAGAAGTTGACTACCAATATCATAGACTTCTCGCAACAATCACGATCTAGGTTAATTACAACCACAGATAAACACAGATGGACACCGATGGTATCTGTGTTTATCTGTGTCCATCCGTGGTCGATTTATTTGAAAATAGAATGAGTACAAAAGGTTTAATACACAAATTTATCCTTGCCACACCACTACATTTTTTTACTAAGCCACTGTACGGGAGGCAGCGCGTTGCGGAGCCAGTGCGGTGGACGGGTTCCCGGCATAAAGCACCTGGCGTCGGGTTCCCCGCGTTGTAGCGACTGCCGTGCGAGTTTAAAAGATAAATTGTCGGTTTTAACCCAAAAATAATAAACAAAACCCGCCACTACTAACCACTAACTATAACTTTTTATTCTTCCCTTCCAATAGCGAGACACTACCAATACCTTGCAGAATTCCACGAACAATTAAACCTAAACCTCGACCAACTATTTGCGTGAGAACAAAGACAACTCCACTACCTAAGAAAGATAATAAAGATTGCAATCGAGGTGCGATCGCATCACCAAATTCTAATCCTAAAGTTATAAACAGAGGAATTCCTGAAAGTTCTCTTAACTCCTGAGTACGGGGAGCATAAATGGAAACTTTAGCAATACCGCGTGGAGCAAATACAAATAGTTCATAGCGACTTTCAAAAATTGCCTTTGGTTCTGTGACATAGTTTCTGAGTCGATATTTCCAAGACAAATCATTTCTGAAACGCTCAATTTGCCGACTGGAAATTAATTTGCGATCATAAAAATTGTGTTTAATATCTTCTACATCAGCTAAGTAGTTTAGTAGCGGTTGTACTACACTATTTGCTACTTGAATCAACAAATTTTCTAACAATATTTCTGCTTGTTCTTTAGCTTCAAAGCTTCCCGCAATATAACTTTTATTATCAACAATTAAATCTGTTTGAAATAATAAATAAGCAAATAACTCTCTAACTAAAGGTATTTTATTGAGAATTTCTACTTGTACTACTCCAGCATTTTGTAGTAATACATTTACAATTTCTACAAAAGTATTGCCTACTTTTACCCTAGAAAATTTCCCAAAAAATTCTATTGTTGCTTCTCGCCATAAATCATACAATATCTTATTTTTGATTTCAGATAATTGCTGCATTTCGATTTGAGAACTACGCAGTTCATCTAAAGCATCAGCAACTTTTTGCAAAATTATATAAAGTAATTCTCGTTTTTTATCTGGACGTAAAATATCAATTTCTAAGGCAACATCTGTGATATTTTGCAAAGGATATTGAAGTTTATTAATGCAAGATGCAAATAATGTGGCTTGCAGCGCTCTTGGGCTAAGTAAGGAGGGAGCGTTCTGCATTTGTGTTAAGTCTGATGGAGCGATCGCGCTGCTGGTAGAAAAGTTTGCAGGAGGAGGAGAGGGTAACTCCTCAAAAAGCCTAGATTGGCTCTGTTCATTTAGTTGTGCTCTGGAAGGTGTAGCTAATAAATGATTAACTAGCCAACGAGATGCGAGCAATTCTCGTCGCTGCCCGGCTAAAACTGCTCGCTCTAACACTGTCAGTCCGGGAGTTTGCAACTGTGCCGTCACTGCTGCTAAGTTAGCATCAATTTGAGCAATTCCTGACGAACGTAAGTTTTCTACATATTTAGTAAGGCGTTGAGTGAAAACAAACCCAGAGAATTTGTCAGCGTCTTTACGTCTGGTTATCTCCGTGTCTTTTTGTCCACTCTCGTGCCAATGGGAATAACCCGCTGCCACTTCTTGAATCGCAGTGACTAACTCTGAAATGGGCGTGCCTTTTGGGCAGTATCCGCCTACACCAGTTGCTTTGGCTGCCATTAGCAACCCTCGATCTTGAAGAGAACTGAGAAGCAAAATAGGCAGGTTAGGGTACTGGGTTTTCAATTGCCGACAAAGTTGTAAACCTAGCTGCTGACTTTGAATGGAGCGACTGTTGCCCAACTCTAAAATAACTATATCTACACTTGTAGGGTCTTGCGAGGCAAGTTCTGCTAAAGTCTGCAAAACAGCAGTGTCTGTTTCCGCTTCCGACACCACTTGTAAATAAGGAAATTCTTCTAGAGCCACCCGTAATCCCAGCCGAAAGATAGGATCTTGGTCAACTAGCAATAATTTTAAAGGGCGATCGCTCATATTCACCAAAACCCTGTGACGCTGTATTTGACAAGTTTGCGGTCACAGCAGCCAGACATCAATATCTCTGATACCTTTAAAAACACAGCCGATTGTGAAAGTGTAAAAGCTGAATCTAATTTTGCCAGAAAATGTATACAAAAATGATCCTAACAATCGAAATGCTTCGGCAGGAATTTATTGGGAAGAGCAGGCAAGGGAGTATGAGAGTTGGAGATACTTCATTGTATTTATTCAGGATTTTTGTCCCGATAGCCATAAAAATTGATGCTGTAGTCAGTAATCCGCACTCCTGTTTGTTCTTCAACTTGACGAATTATATCTTCTGGCAATGTCACGTGTACATCTAAAATTTGGTTAGTATCCACACAGTTGATATGACTGTGAGAATCGCTGATATTGCCGTATAAACGTCCATCACAGTGTTCTATACACTCAATGATGCCACTCGAAGATAAGGCTTCTAGATTTTGATATACAGAGGTATGACCGATCGCTTTTCCTTGTTGATTGAGGCGATCATAAATTTCTCTGGCAGACAGGTGCTCTTTTGCTTGCCACAGCAACTCTAAAATAAAACGACGCTGGCGGCTTACACGCATCCCCAAAGCTTGGCACTGATCTAGAGCATCTTCCAAAGAACGAATTGGTTTTTTAGAAATAGTGGGTTTTTGCATATCTATGTTTGTTAACTGTTTGGGTAATTAGGTAATTTTTTCTTGTTAATGTTTATTTGTTATTTTATAAATCTAAAGCTGATGTACCTACTAAGTTCGTCTTGCACTGTGTGATGATTTCTGCCTGCTGTGGAAATCACACTTTGACGGTAGGAATTTTGTGAATTTTGTGATTTTTGAAAGTTTTGCGATCGCACCTTAATCTAAAACAAACTCATTACAACTTTAGCTTAAAATTACAGCAAACGTCCACTTGTGGGTAGATGTATTGGCTTTTTAGTCATTAGTCATTGGTCATTAGTAGGGGAGGCAGCGCGTTGCCGGGGTTCCCCCGGTTGTAGCGACTGCCGTGCGGGTTTATTTAGATATTTTTTCATTCTAGAGAGATTGTTGTTAAAACCCGCCCATACAGTGGTTAGTAGGGGAGGCAGCGCGCCCTTGCGGAGCCAGTGCGCCCTTGGGGGTTCCCCCCGTTGTAGCACCTGGCGTCGGGTTAAGCGCGTCGAGTGCGACTGCCGTGCGGGTTTTACTGATTATCTTTCGCTTCAAACCGAGGATTTATCTTTTAAACCCGCCCGTACAGTGGTTAGTAGTTCTCCTTGTCCCCTTGTCCTCTTCATTCCCCTTTGACGCGAGAAGAGAGTAGTATTAATTGTCGAGGTTACATTCTAAGCCAATGACAATTACAATCACTCTAAATTCTGACTCCATTAACAGCTTGGATTTGTCCCCGGCGACAACGGTAATAGAGCAATTACTCCAAGAAGGGGCGATCGCAACCTATGAACAACAGTTACGCTTTGATATTAACTACGCCCTAGAACCCAACGATCCACGGGAACTCTCAGAAGTTCCAGAATTACGACTGTGGTTTATTCGCCTTGATACTCGGTATCCTTGGTTGCCATTTTTGCTGGATTGGAAAGCTGGAGAGCTTGCCCGTTACGCTGCTATGCTCGTACCACATCAATTTTCCTCTAAGGAAGGTATACAGTACAATCCCGAAGCTTTAGAAATATTTTTAATGCACAAAATTTTTATGTTGAGCGACTGGTTAAAGCAGCAGAATATTCCTGGTAAATCACGTCTTCAATCTATGGCTCAAATGCTTGGTTATGAGTTAGATGATGCTCTATTTGAAATATTTTAGTCAGAGTTTGAGATTCAAGTTACTATTCCTGAATGCGGCAGAGCAAATTTAGGGCAGCATGAAAAGCATATTCAACTGCTTTAGATTTACTGGGTAGTGCTGCCTGCCAAAGCCGATAATCGTTGTATGCAATAATTAAATTAGCAATATCATCAATTTTAATTTTTTTAAGTATATCGTGTTGACAACATTCAAAGTCCTTGGATGTACCTCCGTTTTCCAGAACTTCCCACCCAATTTGAATAAATTTATTTATAACAATTCTTGTATATTTTTTGCCTGCATCTTCTGCAAATAGAGATAAAGAGTTCAATGCCTTAAATTCTTCTAACAGTAAGTTCGCTATTTCTTTTCCTTGTGGAGTATCCCAATCACGAGGAAGACGAACATCCAAATACTCGCTTTCATACAGTTGATATTTAAGATATTCATAAATATCGGTAGTATTTTGTACTAAACTTTGACCGGCGAGTAATTCTTGTAAAGATTTTGTACTTGTATCAATAGATAAATCTCGAAATACTTTCTCCTCATTTTCTTTACAATCATATATAAGATAAGTCCAAATTCCTGAGGTAGCTGCATCACTACCTTTAGCTTCGTAATAAGTAATTGTCCCTTCTTCTTCACACTCAAAATATGCACTATCTGCAACTTCAAGCAATGGTTTCTTGTATTTATTGTGACTATAATTGGTGATTTTTCTCAAAATACCTGTAATATGATGAGCTTGATTTTCTACTTGGATGTAACATTTACCAATACCAATAAAGCTGTGTAAATGGATTGTCATTTTTTATCCTGTTTAATTTTTCACCACATTCTTAGTTGATTATTCTGCTTAATAGCAGGATGTAAAATGTCAGGCAGAAGATGACACGTAAAATCCACTCCAAAGCTATTACATCAGCAGTTATGGCAACTACTTTTTCTACAACCGAGTATCTTCTTACGGCACAGAAACTAATATTTTTTCTTGAATTAATCCCTGCTTGTAATTTATTTGTTTTTTGGACAACACTTTTCAGTTTCGATGTAACTGAAACAGTAAGGTGGGCACTGTCCACAACGTAAAAATCAGGGCTTGAGGAAAATTAGGTAGTGCCTACCCTAGAAAAATTGCTGAAATTGGTTTTGCGTGTTTTAAATTGCATTTTTTAACGGAAAAAAGACAAAATATACCTTTTACAACTAAGCCTAATTGCCTAGTTGCTATTGTTACTTCTTACTGGAAACAGAGTGACTCGGTTACTCGGATAATTAATCTGAACAAACTGTGGTAGATGCACGTGAACTTAAGCTTTTGAGCCTAAACATATCATTCCCGGCCATTTTTCCAGCATAACAGGTTGTTGAATAAAAATAAGTTGTCCAGAAAACTTTCAACAACTCTACTGGAAATTTCAAGCTTAATACTTAATACTTTAATTTTTGCTACAAATAATTCTCTTGTCCAGTTGATTTGTAGCACTCATTTAAATAGGGAACGGGCAGCAAAAAAAACGGATGGGGATTAGCCCCACCCAATCGAAAATGCTTCGGATACTCTATCTTGAAGCCGTAAAAGTGCGTCTGCACAGTTGGGAAAACTAGCTACCCACCCCAAATTTTCTGTAGAACTGTTTTAGGCGAAATATCAGCCATTTTTCCTGTGGGGGATTTAATAGCAAGGAAGCGATCGCTCTTGGGCAACAACTTTGCTGGTTCTGTGGGGCCAAATAGGGCAATAGTATAGGTTTGCACGGCTACAGCGAGGTGCATGGGTGGGCTATCAGTACACAGCATCAAATTGGCTCCAGCAATCATTGCTGTCAACTTCCCGATGTCATTTCCAGGGGTTACCTTGATGTTGGATGCATATTCCTTGAGATGACGAACAAAATCTTCTTCACCTTCTCCTTGAACAACCACCACAGGCATATCAGGCTGCTTGCTTTGGAAGTCTTGAATAATTGTCTGCCAATGCTCGGTTGGGTAAATTGTATCCAAACCTCTTCCAGCACCGCCATAAATCAAAATGTAGCCAGTTTCTTTGACTCCCAACCTGATTTGTTCCTTGTCTGCCCATTCAATGTCTGGTTTTGGTACATTAACGGCTAATTCTGGACAAGGGGACTTGATGCCTAGCCCTTCCAGAAGATCGTGATACATACAAGCAACATATTGCTCTTTTTTCAGGGGTACTAGGTTAGTTAGAAAAGCTGCTCCTTTTCCTTTGTAGCCAACACGTATGGGAATACCAGTTAACCACAGTATCAAACCTAATAACCAGCTTTGTCCCGAAACAATAGCAACTTCGTATTCGCGATCGCGAAGTATGCCGACTAAATTCGCCCAATCTGCCAAACTGTTACGATCTTTGTAATCGAATGTCAGTACTTCATGAACTGACTTGCTCACCCTGTAAGCAGCCTTTGAGCGGGGTTCAACAAAAACATCTATCTGAGCGTCAGGATAATAACGTTTCAGATCGTCTAATGTGGGAAAGAATAGAATTTGGTCGGCAATTCCACCAGGGACAAGGGCCGCTACTCGCATAATATTTATTTATTATTTACGCTTACTCGCTCCCTATTTTAGGGGAATATAGGGACTAAGGATTAGGGGACAGGAGACAGGGGACAGGGAATAGGAAAAACTGTAACCTATAACCTGTAACCTATCCCCTATACGAAAAGTTGAGGAATTCTGTGCATTTACTAATTCCAGCAGCTGGAAGTGGACGAAGAATGGGAAGTGACCGTAATAAACTTCTTTTAGAAGTGCGATCGCGCTCAATTATTAGTTGGACGCTTTTAGCAGCAGAAGCGGCAAACCAAATTAGTTGGATTGGAATTATTTATCAACCCACTGATTGGCAAGACCTTAAGACAATTATTGCTGATTTGCGGCTGAGTAAACCTGTGGAATTGATTAAGGGCGGTTCTACACGCCAAGAATCTGTGCACAATGGCTTGCAGGCGTTACCAGATACAGCCAGGAAAGTATTGATTCACGACGGAGCCAGATGCCTTGCCACACCTGATTTACTCAACAGATGTGCCCAAGCAATTCACAATTGCTCTGGTTTAATCGCGGCTGTGCCTGTAAAAGATACCATTAAAGTCGTAGATGAAAATGGCATCATTCAAAGTACACCCGATCGCCGCCAACTTTGGGCAGCACAAACTCCTCAAGGATTTGATGTTAAGCTACTCAAACAATGCCACATCGAGGGTGTAAATCAGGGTTGGGAAGTCACCGACGATGCTGCTTTGTTTGAAAAATGCGGCTACCAAGTCCAAATAGTCGAGGGAGAAGAGACAAATTTAAAAGTGACTACTCCCCAAGATTTGGCGATCGCTGAATTTATCCTCAGAAGTAGGTTTGGTGAAAGTTAAAAGAGGAGGGGGAGAGTGGGAGATGGGGAGGGACAAGGGGACAAGGAGACAAGGGGACAAGGAGAGGAAGAGAGGGGAGAGGTGGGGACAAGCAGGGGAGTAGAGGAGCTTCAGGGGCACCAGGAGAACAACCAGCTACTAACCACTAACTACTAACCACTAACTACTAACCATTAACCAATGACCAATGACCAATAGCTATTGATTTTTTTGTATATTTATGCTAAGAGAGTCCTTACATTTGTGATTTGTCATTTGTCCTGCTCTAGAGGCAGCCGTCTTACAGGCATTTAATGTCATTTGTACGAATGACCAATGACTAATGACTAATGACCAATGAACAACGACTAATGAGTGCAGCAACTAAGATAGAAGCGATTCTTTATTTGAAAGGTAAACCCCTGTCAATTGGCGAAATTGCAGAGTATGCCGCCTGCGATCGCACTACCGTTGAGGAGGGGATTATCGAATTAATTGATGAGTATGCCCGTCGAGATAGTGCTCTAGAAGTTGTTGAAACGCCTAATGGCTACAGTCTACAACTGCGGTCTGATTTTCATGAGTTGGTGCAAACTCTCATCCCTGTAGAATTGGGGTTGGGGGCATTGCGAACTTTGGCCGCGATCGCTCTCAACGGCCCAATGCTGCAAAGTGATTTAATAAATCTACGGGGTTCTGGAGCCTATCAACACGTTCAAGAACTTGTCGAGCTTGGTTTTGTTAAGAAACGTCGAAATAGTGATTCTCGTTCTTATTCGCTACAGGTGACACCCAAATTTCATCAGTATTTCCAAATCGAGCAACTCCCCCAACCATTTTCCAGCAGCCAACAAGAGCGACAACTAGAACTTAAATTAGAATCAGTTTCAGAATCAGAATGACAGTTGCTACTTTGGTTGTAGGTGACTCATAGCTGAGGAAATATGTCTCAACCTTATACTATGGTTTAGAGTAGAATTAGCAACTCCGCTAAACTAAATTGCCAATGGTGTTTGATCCTGATTTTTTGAATGACAACTTTGAGCAACACCCGCATCAGCATCTGAGTGACAACTTTGAGGAAAACCCCAACCAGTTACTCAAATATCTGCAGCATCAGTCTCCAGAAGTTTTAGCCAGCGTCGCTCAGTCCGTCAGCCCCGAAATTAAACAAATTATTTCGCAAAACGTCCAAGGGTTGGTTGGGATGCTGCCTGCTGAAAATTTCAACGTCCAAATTACAACGGATCGCGACAACCTTGCCGGGCTTCTTGCATCGGCAATGATGACAGGGTATTTTCTACGCCAGATGGAACAACGGATGCAGTTAGATCATTTGGCAAATAATCATTAACCAGTAGCCCATAGCCAAAAGTCATTAGTCAAAAGAGATTAGGCAGACTAGCCTTCAAATAGACGGCAACACTCTGACGCAAAGACGCGGGGAATTAGATTTTCATGTTTGGTGTTGAAACTTCTTTTATAGGGACTGCCCTTTGCCTACCAACGGATATGCCGCTAGCTAACGCAATGCCTGATGGCGAACGCGTCTACTGCCTTCTGCCCTCTGCCTTCTTGTACTAATGACTACTTTTGAGGATAAGCTCCTGACTGCACCTTAAATAATTGATTTTTTCCATCACGTACAATTTCGATGGGGAGTATATCTCCCACACTGCTGGATTCCACTAACTTTTGGACTTGGGCAGCAGTTTTGACTGGTTTGCCATTAACTTTATAAATTACATCTCCGGGGCGCAGCCCTGCCCGCTGTGCCGGCGATTTTTCTAGAACCCCTTTGATAGCAACACCAGTATTTTGCTTGATGTTAAGATTGTTTTCTTGATTGATTTGCTGTTTTTTGGCAGGAGAGAGATCTACCATTTCAATTCCTAAAAAGGGATGTTTGACATACCCTTTAGTAAACAGTTCTTGGGCAATACGGGCGGCAGTTTCAATGGGGATGGCAAAACCCAATCCTTGGGCATCGGCACGGATGGCGGTGTTGACGCCAATTACCTCTCCTTCAGCATTCAACAAAGGGCCACCAGAATTGCCAGGGTTAATAGCGGCATCGGTTTGGATAAAGCTAACTCGCTTCTCTGGTACGCCTACTTGAGCGCTAGTGCGATCGGTTGCGCTGATAATGCCGATAGTCACTGTATTGTCTAAACCCAAGGGATTGCCAATAGCGATCGCCCACTCTCCGGGTATTAAGTTTTGTGAATTTCCTAATTTAACTGTAGGCAAACTCTTGGCAGGAATTTTCACCACTGCCAAATCAGTCATAGCGTCAACTCCTACAACCTTGCCCTCAAAAGTTCGACCATCTTTGAGGGTAACTTGTACTGTATCTGTACTTGCTACTACATGAGCGTTGGTGAGAATCTCTCCATTTGCACTTAAAAGAAATCCAGAGCCTGTACCGCGCTCAATCTTTTCTTGGGGAATTGGTTCTTCATTTTCTCCAAAAAATCGACGTAATAGCGGATTTTTAAAAGCTTCAGAAATTGGATTTGCTACTTTGCGCGTCGCATTAATCCGTACTACTGCTGGCCCAGTTTTTTGTACTGCGCTAGCAATAAAATTGACCTTATCACTTCCAATCGGAGGAAGAATACTGCCTTTGATAGAATTGGACACCACGGTATTTGAGGGCAAAGCTGTTGTTACATTTCTTAACTCCTGAAATGCAGGCTTTTTTGTCAGGAGATAAGTACTAGCTAACAACACTGCACTACCGCCAAATACACCACCGCTCACGACTAAGGAAAAATACACTGCCAGTTGTTTCCGAGATAACTTCATAATCTTTACACTCAAGGACAGCAATGCAGTTGCTAATTTCTAAGTGTAATCAAGCCAAAGCCGAGTGGATAGATTATTTTGATATAAAATGCGATAGAGTTTAAGATTTTTGATTTGATCTGGGAACTTTGGGGTTGAGATCGCAAATCAGGAATAGAGAATCGAGAGAAATCGCCTGAGCCACAGACGTGTTGTCTGTTGTCACTAGTTCCCCAAATCCAAACATTACTCTCACTCTTTTGATATACATGAATGTTCGCGATCGCCTACTTGTTTTGTTGTGTAGCTTTATCAGTGCCTTAGGGCTAGTATCCACACACCATAACCCCGTACTAGCACAGGCATCCAGCAAAACTTGTCCAACTCCAGCCCTAGAACGATTTCAGCGCTATAAAGCGTCTCGTGGCGATACTTTAGAGAGTATTGCCCAGCGCTACAATTTGAGTCCAGAAACTATTATTGCCATGAACCCAGCGTTGAAAAACGGTAGGGTTGCCGTCGGTAGCGAAATTCTCATTCCCCCCCTTGATGGCATTGTTGTGGAAGTGCCGAAGGGAAATAACTGGCAACAACTAGCAGAAATATACAAAGTCCGTGCGGATGCACTGTTCGAGTTGAATGGTTGTAAAGCACCTTCTCGATTTGCATTTATTCCAACACCAAATAAGTCTCCTAGTCGTGCTACTGCATCATTGCCCACTTCCTCTAATCCTCCTCAGACAATTGGCTATCCTTTACCGCAAGTTGCCCAGGTAGGTTTTCCCTATGGTTGGCAAATTAATCCTAGAAATGGCCAAGTTTTCTTCCACAGTGGGATAGATTTGCTAGCTGCCAAGGGAACAGCAGTGAGTGCGATCGCGCCAGGTGCGGTAGTGTTTGCGGGCGAGCAAGGGACTTATGGCAACTTGGTAATTGTTAATCATGAGGGTGGGTTACAAAGCCGTTACGCCCAGCTTGACAGTATCAAAGTCAAAGTCGGTCAAAAAGTCAAACAGGGAGATTTGCTGGGTACTGTCGGTACAAGTGGACAACCAACAATCAATCAACCCCATCTGCATTTTGAAGTGCGTTCTAGCTCATCCTTGGGTTGGGTGGCGAAAGATCCCAAGGGATATTTGAGGCGATGAACTTGCTGTATTTCTAGCCTCTATTGATTTCAATAATTAACTAGCCCCCCATCTCACAGAGATGGGGGCAAATTTTTATCTTAATTAAGTTACGCACAAGTCACGGAAAAATGAGTACCAACGTCTTCCTTAGTGTTCTTAGTGTCCTTTGTGGTTCGTTTTCTGATATTAAATATATCTTTAAGGAGAATTAGCATGAGATGCTTTCAATCAATTGGGTGCAGAGTGGGTATCAATTAACTTTAACAAGGGGATGGAGAAATTGTTTCCACTACACCCTACTTTCGGCAAGTATTAAAAATTGATTTTTGCGACAAGAACAGTTCAAGCAAGAAGTTGTGAGTGAATTTCTAGTACTTTAATTTTGACTTTATAAGTTGCTTTTAACCAGTTACCTTCCAACGAGAAGAAAATATTTTTGCTCCTATTCTATCTAGAGAGCGATCGCTCTCTAAGTAAAAAGCATTGAAAATGTATATCTTGTCAATCAAGACAAATCAAAAATATCTCTTTAATGTCTTCAGTTCTTTTTTCGTTACTGAGTTACCCAAAGGCGCACCAAGTATGGCAATCTGGGAAACAGAACATTTTCAAATCAAATATTTTTGCTACAGCAATTTTACCTAAAAGGTTATGCAAACTCTGCCCACGCCCACAACATCAAATACCGTATCTAGTCAACCGACTTTTGATACAACAATCAAACGGCGCAAAACTCGCCCTGTAAAAGTTGGAAATGTCATCATTGGCGGAGGCTATCCCGTAGTGGTGCAGTCAATGATTAACGAAGACACCCTTGATATTGATGGATCTGTAGCTGCAATTCGTCGCCTACACGAGATTGGCTGCGAAATCGTCCGTGTGACTGTACCTAGCATGGCTCATGCCAAAGCTTTAGCAGAAATTAAACAAAAATTAATAAAAACTTATTATGATGTGCCGATTGTGGCTGACGTACATCACAATGGCATGAAAATAGCCTTAGAAGTTGCCAAACATATAGAGAAAGTACGGATTAATCCGGGATTGTATGTATTTGAAAAACCAAACTCCAGCAGAACTGAATACACTCAAGCTGAATTTGAAGAAATCGGTGAGAAAATTCGGGAAACTCTGGAACCTTTGGTGATTTCTTTACGAGATCAAGGTAAAGCCATGCGTATTGGAGTTAATCATGGTTCCCTTGCCGAAAGGATGTTGTTCACCTACGGCGACACTCCAGAAGGAATGGTGCAATCTGCCCTAGAGTTTATTCGTATTTGTGAATCTTTAGACTTCCGCAACATAGTAATTTCTATGAAAGCCTCGCGCGTGCCAGTGATGGTAGCTGCCTATCGCTTGATGGCACAGCGAATGGATGAATTTGGTATGGATTATCCCCTGCATTTGGGTGTTACAGAAGCTGGTGATGGCGAATACGGACGAATTAAATCTACTGCGGGCATTGCTACCTTGTTAGCTGATGGTATTGGCGATACAATTCGAGTATCCCTAACTGAATCTCCAGAAAAAGAAATTCCCGTCTGCTACAGTATTCTGCAAGCCTTGGGATTGCGGAAAACTATGGTTGAGTACGTTGCATGTCCTTCCTGCGGGCGTACTTTGTTTAACCTAGAAGAAGTACTGCACAAAGTCCGGGAAGCTACCAAACATTTAACCGGACTAGATATAGCAGTCATGGGTTGCATTGTGAATGGCCCCGGAGAAATGGCTGATGCTGACTATGGTTATGTAGGCAAAACCCCTGGTTATATTTCTCTCTATCGTGGTAGAGAAGAAATTAAAAAAGTACCTGAGGATAAAGGTGTAGAGGAGCTAATTAACCTAATCAAGGCAGACGGGCGCTGGATTGATCCTTAAAAAATAGGGACTGGGGACTAGGGGAGCCAGCGCGCCCTTGCGGCTACCCTCCGGGAAGCCGCTAGCTAACGCAACGCCTGACGGCGAACGCGTCTAGTGCCGACTTGTAGGCGCGAAGCGACTTCCGAAGGTAGCGACTGGCGTGCTAGGGGCTAGAAATTATCGGTTAGGTGTGAAGAGATAAGCTGACACGGAAGGAGCAACGTAATTCACGTCTCCCCTTGTCTCCCCCTCCTCTTCCCAGTCCCCAATCTCTAGTTTTTGTATAGGCGAATACCACGATCGCCGGATCATCAAGCAATTTTTTGGAAATTACAAAATCTGCTCCATCTCTACAGTGGTAGCCTGTGTTAGATTGAGCATACTTATACAAATTTTTGTCCCTCTGGCGCAGCTCTCATCATGGCGATTGCAAGAAAGACCATAAGTACTGGGCTTACTTTGGGTGCTACGGTTGTGACTTTATCCACAATCGCGGTTACTAGTCTTGGTATTCATTCGCGAGGACAGGCTTTATTTGAAGAAAGTCCCAAAGAATTAATAGATGAAGTTTGGCAAGTTATTAACCGCCAATACGTAGACGGCACCTTTAATCAGGTGGATTGGCAAGCTGTACGTCGTGAGTACTTGAACAAGTCTTACACCAACAAGCAGGAAGCTTATAAGTCCATCCGCGAAATGCTCAAGAAACTTGAAGATCCATACACCCGATTTATGGATCCACAAGAGTTCAAAAGTATGCAAGTGGATACTTCTGGCGAATTGACTGGTATTGGTATCCAAATTGGTTTGGACGAAAAAACCAAAAAACTGACTGTAATTGCCCCAATTGATGACACACCAGCTTCTAGAGCTGGCCTTTTGGCAAAAGATATTATCCTCAAGATTAACGGTAAAAGCACAGAAGGCATGGATACGAATGCAGCTGTAGCCCTAATCCGAGGTGAGCCAGGGACTCAAGTTAAACTCACAATTCTGCGCAACAATCAGCAAAAAGAATTCACAATTACACGGGCACGGATTGAAATTCATCCTGTGGAATATTCTTTAAAAGAATCTCCAGCAGGTAAGATTGGCTACATTCGCCTCAAGCAATTCAGCGCTAATGCGTCAAAAGAAATGCGAGACGCAATTAAAAATTTAGAAAACAAACAGGTAACTGGATATATTCTAGATTTACGAAGTAATCCTGGTGGCTTGTTGTTCTCCAGTGTGGAAATTGCCAGAATGTGGATGGATAAAGGCGGGATTGTTTCCACGATTGACCGCAGGGGTGAGGTAGAAAAGGAAGTTGCGAATGGACGCGCTTTGACAAATAAACCCCTAGTGGTATTGGTAGATAAGGGTAGTGCCAGTGCTAGTGAAATTCTCTCTGGTGCTTTACAAGACAATAAGCGTGCTGTTGTAGTAGGCAGTCAAACCTTCGGCAAGGGTTTAGTACAATCAGTACGTCCTCTGGGCGATGGTTCTGGTTTAGCAGTGACAATTGCTAAGTATCATACTCCTAGTGGTAAAGATATTAACAAGCACGGTATTAACCCGGATATCATTGTAGATTTGAATGATAAACAAAGACAGGATTTGTGGCTGAACGAGCGTGATAAAATCGGTACCTTAGCAGATCCCCAATTTGCTAAAGCGGTGGAAGTGTTAGGCAAGGAAATTGCTGCTCAAGATTCAAGAGCAGACAAGAATTAAAAATGGAGAATTTCTGATTATTTAGTCTATACGGGTTGGCATTTGCCCGCTCTGATTAGTCCAACACGACGGGCGATCGCTTCCCCTTGAGAATCAAAAGGCCCCCACTTCTCTACAATTTCTGAATTTTCATCCCCAGTAGCTTCGGTGCTGGGGATAATTTCACAGTTGCCAGCAGGACACTTGACAATTAGCCAGGTTTGTGGATATTCCATAATTGTGAGTAAAAAATCAATATATGGCAATCCTAAAACACAGATCCCCAACTTTTCTAAAAAGTCGGGGATCTTGGGGTATTGCAAGGCGCATTTTACTAGCTATTACGGTTGCTGCAAGAGTATCGGTAGTGTACCTTTTTCACCACCGAGGACAATTACTTTGGAGTTGGAAGATTGTGCCAGTTTCTCAGTGGCTTCTATTGTTCGCAATTGCAGCACAGAATTAGTTAATCCACTAGAAATAATTTTTTGAGAGTCAGCAATTCCTCTAGCTTCTATGCGCTTGCGTTCTGCTTCTTGACGCTCTTTTTCTAAAACAAATTTCATTCGCTGGCTTTCTTGCTCTGCTTTGAGTCTCTCTTGAATCGCAGCTTGGAGAGTATCCGGCATTCTGATATCTCTTAACAGTGCTTCCTCCACCACAAAACCCAAGGGAAGTAACTGTTGAGTGAGTTGCTCGTCAAGTTGTTGAGCTACTTCTTGGCGCTTGGTAGAATAAACAGCGACTGCTGGGTAATTGGCTGTAATTGCGCGCACCGTTGAGCGAAATCGAGAAATTACAAGTTCTTTCTCATCCACACCAATATTTTTATATACTGTTGCTGCTTTTTGCGGATCGAGCTTGTACTGAAGGCTAACATCCATATTTAAACTCAATCCTTCTTGTGATGTGGCGTTTACGTTTTCCTTGATATCCTTCAGCCGTGTGGAAAAATTGAGGACATTGGCAAAGGGAGTAACGAAATGTACACCTGGGCTAAGTGTATTATCACTAACTCGACCAAATAAGTTAATGACTCCGACATTACCAGGTGGTACGATTACCAAGACTTTGGAAATAGAAGCGAGGATGGCGATCGCACCAATTAATATACTAATCCCGCGAACCGCCCAACGAGATTTTTCACTAGGAATCTTTCCTGAGTTGAGAAAGACGAGAATTGCAATCAAGCTTGTCAGGAGAGAAAATATAAAATTCATAATTATTTCCTGTATAGTTAAGACGCAATAAGTACTTAACCACTACAGTATAATTTGCTCTCTCACCCACTGCCTAAATGTCCTCAGTGTAGGACTTCTGCCTATAGTTCGGCTCTGTTCAAGAAACTGGGGAATTACTTGCAAAATAGGCAAATTGGGAAAAGTAGGGCTAATTTCTGACTCTATATATTTTCCATCCTGAAGAATATTTATTTTGAGCTTGTTATCTTCATAGAGCCAAACTTCAGGAACTCCCAGCGCTTCATAAGCATCTAGTTGAGTTTTAGAGGTAACATCAACTTCTATCACTAAGTCAGGGGGTGGATCAAATCTCAAATCTATTCGCTCTTTACCAATCATCCGAACATGATTTTGAATGTAAAAAGAGTCATCAGGCTCTACACCACAAGCCATATCTTCACGTTTAAAGGTGGTTGAGCCAAAAGGCTCGCAGTCAATTTCTAACTCTTCCAGCAGAATTTTTACCAAATCCCCAATAATAACTTTGGCTACCTCATGCTTCGATAATGGCATTCTAATTTCCAATGTTCCCTGACTGTAAGCCAGCCGAGTAGCCCGATGCTCGCCAAGCTCTTCTAAAATAGCCTCAAATTCTTGCCAGCTAATATCATGGAGAATAACTCTATGTCCCGGCGGAACACTTAATTGCCGCAATTGAAGTGTTACCATCAATAACCACCGAAATCTTAGGTTGAGCTTGCGAAAGCCAGTATGGAACTATCATAGCAGTCAAAAGGTATTAGCTAATCTATACTAAAAACAGCTATTAGTGCTTATACAACTCTATGACGCCAATACCAGTCATTCATAAGCAGTATGTTGAATGGCGAAAGAACGGTTACTGGATTAAAGAAAGCCGTGTTTCTCTGGATTCGGTTGTTTACGCTTTCTTAAATGGCACATCGCCGGAAGCGATTGTTCAAAGTTTTCCGGTATTAACCCTTGAGCAGGTTTATGGGGCGATCGCATTTTATTTAGCAAACAGAGAAGCGATAGATGCCTATTTGAGAGAAGGTGAAGCTGAGTTCGAGAAATTGCGTCAAGCTGCACGCGATCGCAAAAACTAACAGCTCGTATAAAATCAAGGACACCCACAATATTCAGATCCCCGACTTTTCAAAAAAGTCGGGGATCTAAAACTTGGAAAATGGTGAATTCTGGATTTATCCAAAATTATTTGCTGTTGCCGTTACCACCATTACCACTATTAGCGGCAAGGATGCGTTCGGCAAGTTTATCTGGCACTTCTTGGAGATGATCAAATTCCCAGTGGAAAGAACCGACGCCGAGTGTTTGCGATCGCAATTCCACGATAAAGTTTTGCATCTCTGCTTGGGGCAAGTAACCTGTGATATTGTCCCAGCCTTGCCAATCATGGATTGCTTCGTAACCCAAGATTTGTCCCCGTCTGCCAGTTAAAAGTTGCATTACCTTAGAGGTAAATTCACTAGGTGTTGTCACTTGCACGCGGATAATTGGCTCTAGAAGAGTGGGTTGACACTGGGGCAATCCTGTTTGCATTGCCAAGCGGGCAGCTTGTTTAAATGCCTGTTCGGAACTATCAACGCTGTGGTAAGAACCATTAGTCAGTGTAACCGCCACATCTACTACAGGGAAACCCAAAGGCCCATGTGCTAAAAATTCCCGCACGCCTGTTTCTACACCGGGAATATACTGTCTGGGAACGACGCCGCCAACAATGGTTTCACTGAAATTAAAACCTTCACCACGTCCTAAGGGTTTGATGTCGAGATAAACATCACCAAACTGTCCGTGCCCGCCGCTTTGGTGCTTGTAGCGCCCGTGAACCGATGAAGTTGCTTTGCGGATGGTTTCTTTGTAAGGTACTTGTGGTAAGTGAGTCGTCATCGGCAAATTATACTTGCGACGCAGGCGATCTAGTGCCACTTGTAGGTGAATCTCGCCTTGTCCCCAGAGAATAACTTCGTGAGTGTCGCCGTGTTGTTCCCAAGCCAAAGATGGATCTTCTTCTAACAGCTTAGTGATAGCACCACTCAACTTCACCTCATCGTTGCGTTTTTCGGGAATAATGGCAAGGGCATAAACTGGTTCTAGTTGTTCGACTTTGGGTAATTGCACTGCTTGCGAGTTTGTCGAAAGTGTATCTCCAGTCTTGATGCCTTCCATTCGGCTTAAAGCAACAATTTCTCCAGCCCCAACTTGATTAACTTGCTGCAATTGTTGCCCCATGAGGCGATAAATACCACCAGCACGAATGCCATTGAGGACTATACCATCGGTTAATTTACCCTGCCAAACACGTACTAAGGAGAGTTTGCCGCCTTGGGGTGTGTAGTAAGTTTTTAACACCTGGGCTAAAGTGGCATTGTCTTTGATTTTACTTAAACGACGCTCTGCTGTAGTTTCGGGTTCGGGAGCTTCTCGTAATAAGGCTTCTAGTAGGGGCCTAACACCATAATCTTGTTCGGCAACACCAAAGAATACTGGCACTACCAAATCTGCCCCTAATTCCATTTTTAAATCTTTGAGGATTTCCTCTTGGGGTGGTTCGATGTCTTCTAAAAGTTCTTCTAGTAAGTGATCGTCAAAGTTTGCTAAAGCTTCGAGCATTTCTGCTCTAGCAGCGTGTTCTTCTGCTTTAAGTTCTTCGGGAAACGGTACGGGATCGGCAGCCGCGCCTAAATGATAATGATATGCCTGCTCGGTGACTAAATCGATAAAGCCAATTAGCTGCTCCCCTCCCATAATTGGGTATTGGTGCGCTACTAAAGGACGGCTAGAAACAGCTTTGAGGGCGTGTAGTGTTTCTAAGACATGGATGTTTGCCCGATCCATTTTGTTGACAAAGACGAGGTGGGGAATTTCCCAATCGTCGAGGAATTTAAATAGAGGGGCAAGGGTGAGGACGCGATCGTTGATGGGTTCGCAAACAACAATTGCCGCATCGACTCCTATGAGGGCGTTGTAAGTTTCTTGAGCAAATTCTACACTTCCGGGACAGTCAATAAAGGTGAAGCGAGTGCCGTTATACTCGGCACTAGCAGCGCTAACTTCCACACTCATTTGGCGATCGCGTGCTTCTTGAGCACTATCTCCTACGGTGTTAGCATCTTTGACACTGCCCTTGCGGGAAATAGCTCCTGTTACAAATAACAAACTTTCTAGTAAAGTCGTTTTCCCACTTAAATATGGGCCGACAATTGCAACATTTCGCGAACCCGAATTTACTTTTTCGTTCATAAAACCTCCCTTGCGGTTAGCCACATCTAGCCGCGTTATCCTTAATTGATGCAGGGATCAAAACGGTTATTTAACGAATTATCCCGTCTTTAATTTGACATTAACTCGCCTTTAACCAAGCCGCAAAAAATCGTATATTGTTGTAAGATTAAACTCGATAAAATTAAACTTTTACAAACTTTTATAGAATAAATTTAAGTTTAATGAATAGATTTTAACTACAATCAAATATTTGTAAAGAGATTGTAATCTAAACTGTTGCAAAACAATAAATCTATGCAAGCATCACTATCAAGAAACAAGGCAGAAGGCACAGAGAAGAAGGAAAGAGGATTTGACTCATTCGTAGCGAGTGGTGATTGGCAACACCGGGGTTGCTCTTAAGGAAAAGGTAGAAGGAAAATAAACAAGTGTTGTTTGCATTCATTACAGTTCAGTTTGACTATTCAAATAAGATGCTCGATTAAAAATATCGTATTTTTGAACTGTTAAGTTTGATATTAGTAAGTAGCCCTTGCTGAACTGCGTACACCAGAACGGATGAAAAAAACTTTCTTTACCTACCTACGGAAGCCGCTACGCGTCTACTGCCTTCTGCCTCTCCGAAGTTTGGATCGGAGGAAGCCTCCGCTCCAACTTCTCTCTGCCCTCTGCCTTCTGCCTTATTTTCAAATCAGCAGTATTTTCTATTCATCTTCATCTTTCGCTTCTTCCCCTGCTCCACATCCCCCTTTGTTGGCGCAAAATACTTCTAAAAACGCTGTAGACTATTTAAATCAAGGCTTGCAGTCTGTGCAAAGCGGGAAAGTACAAGATGCGATCGCAGCTTTTGGGAAAGCAGCCCAGCTAGATCCCACTTTAGCCCCAGCCCACTACAATTTGGGATTAGCACTGCGACAAGCAGGGCAATTACAACCAGCGGCAGATGCATTTTATCGAGCTACTCAAGCCGATCCTAAGTTTGCTCTTGCCTACGCAAATTTAGGAGGAGCGCTGTTAGAAGGAAGAAATCTCCAACAAGCAAATGATTACTTGCAAAGAGCTTTAGAAATCGATCCTCAACTTGGAGTTGCTCATTACAACTTAGGCTTGGTAAAACAGGAGCAACGAGATTGGGAAAAAGCGATCGCATCCTTTAAAAAAGCAATTGAATATAGCAAAAATGCACCTGAGCCAGCTTACCATCTGGGAATGTGTTACCTTCAGCAAGGCAAAATTGATAAAGCCAAGGATGCCTTCTCCAAGGCAGTGAAAATTAATCCCAAATATCCAGAAGCTCACTACAGTCTTGGCTCAGTTTTGTATAACCAAGGTAAATTACAAGAAGCCTTAGAAGCCTTCAGAAAATCAGCCCAAGCAAATTCTAGCTATCCCAACGCCTATTATGGTGCAGGGTTAGTGTTTATACAATTAAAGCAATATGCAGATGCAACAAAAGTTTTACAGTCTGCCAGAGATTTATATAAAGCTCAGAATCATCTTGAATGGGTAAGCAAAACCGAGCAATTATTACAACAGATACAAAAAATGAATTACCAACCTCGCTGAGGCACGATAATTCAGAATCCATCAAAATAGAAGGTGTTGGGTGAACTGGCTGGTGTGTTCAAAAGTTGTCCCAGTACCAATGAAAAATTCATGAGAAAGCGTTCTAAAAGCCAATACTTGTTATGCGATCGCTGGCTGAACCGACATTGGCTTGTCCGCAATATGGAGGCTTTCCAAGATTTAATTGTGATTGTCCTCTGTTTGAGTTTGTTCGCTGTGATGTTGATGCAATTGTGGGGAATATTTATCGCCCTCACGCAAGCACTTGACTATAAACTTGTGACTGCCAAAATCCTGTTCATCTTAATTTTGGTTGAGCTTTTTCGATTGTTAATGGTTTATTTGCAAGAACACAGCATAGCTGTCGGCGTAGCAGTCGAGATTACGATTGTGTCTGTGCTCCGAGAGGTAGTTGTTCACGGAGCATTAGAAATTTCTTGGATTAAAGCCGCATCAATTTGCGGCTTATTATTTATTTTGGGTGCGTTATTGATTGTATGTGCTAAAACACCGCACATGGATTGCATGAGCGCAAACACTAAATTCTGTCCGATTGTGTATCTTGAGGAAAACCAAAAGCCAAAAGAGTTTGAATTGGGGCATTCTCACCAATCTGAGGAGTTTGGTTGAATGCCTTAAGATAGGCAAAATATTACCTTTACACTACAAAGTATCGCATCAATACCAAGCGTAGTTTTTTGAAGGCTTGAACTTTAGTTGTATTCTTGCATACGCTTTTGGACAGATGAATGCCTCTTTTAGGACGGGTAGAAGAGTAATAGAAAGCTTAAAGGAGGGTAAAATCTATGACTCAAACTGCAGATAAACAGTCTCAAAATCCCATTAGCAACTTAGAGTACGACTTTCTCACCGTGTTGCACAATAAAGGCGAAGCAATTAAAGCTTACGAACGTTATATCCAAGATGCACAGGAAGTTGGTTCTCAGCCTTGTGTAGAGTTGTTCCAAAAATTGCGCCAGTCTGATATTGAGCAAGCACAAGAGATTCGCCACCATCTTCAAGAAGTAATGCAGAAAGGTAAGATGTAACGCTGCGAATAATCACTGGTTAGTCTAAGCCTGGGGTTTAAATCCCAGGCTTATTGTGTTAGAAATTACTAACAACAATCTGAAGTGGGAGTGATTGCCTAAAATTGAATATTCTTCTCTATTTCTATGCTACAGCGATTTATTTGGAAGTTTATAAACAGAAATTAACTATTAGTTAGGTAAATTACTTGTGTAAAATAAAACCCAAAAAATACATTTTAGATTTAGTTATGTTTTGTATTTTTGGTGTTATTAAGAACTGTTAAGCAAAATAATAATATTTGCTAAATTGATTTGATTTATAGCTGAGAGTTATCAGATATTAAATACTGTGATTATCTCGTGCCGATTTTGGGAGGCCTAGCTTCTAAAACAATTTATACGGGAGTCCACTTCTGTGTAATAAGACTTGGTATAGACATTACAGCAAGCTAAAAAAGTAAGCTTGTCTATCTCTCTACTAGTGTTAATTGTCGCAATTTAGACAATACACACTAGAAAAAATTTCCGGCATTGAATGTTACTCAAGCATTACATAATAAATTTAGTTATTGCTTATGGAAGCCTTATTTTGTTTGTCACCACGCTATCGTCTTGATGATGAACTACCTTGGCTAGAAGGAATAGATCCCAGCCGTCATTACTGGATTACGGTAAATGGAGACAAAAATCTAACAGTATCGCTTCCTGGGTTAACAGTTTCCTCGAAAAACGAATTGAAGCAAGCAATCCAGCAATTTCGCTCACTACAGCCAGGAGAACAAATGTCCTTGGCTAGAATTGCTAAAACTTGCACTATTCACTGTATCAGTTCTAATTGCTACGCGATAGAAGCCGAAATTGATAATGCTCCTGTCTGGCATTTGTTCGATCAAGAAACTCTAGATAGTCTTTTAATGACCGCACATCCTGATTGGCAATGTGCTCCTAAAGACATTGAGTTAGGACGGAGATTACTAATGCAATCCTTCCAACAAGTGGCAGCTAGTAAGAGTTAAGAATTGTTGGTGGTTAGTGGTAGTGGTTAGTGGTTAATAGTTAAATGAATTAACTACTAGTTTGTTTCTCATCGTCGCAAATTCAGTAACTCTTGCGGAGAGGCTAAGAGTTTAATTTTGATGTAAAGAATTTGCTTTTGTTGGTTGAGGATAAACTGCCACAAAACATTGACACCACACCAAGAAGTTTGTGCTTTACCCGTCACCTGAAATTGAATCTCTCCATTTTCCAGAGTTTCGGCTATTCCTTGGCGGGGATAAGCTTTAATGTCTTGTGCTTCTTGCTTGAGGTAAGTAGCGATCGCATCTCGTCCAACAATTTCAGATTCAAAGGGTGGATGCATAACACCATCTTCTGCAAATAAAGCAGCCGTAGCATCAAAATCCCCTGCATTTAAGGATTGAAAATATTGCAGTATGGTTGCTTCGCTAATTCCCTCAATCGTGAAATCTCCTAAATCATCTACAGATTTTGAAGATTGTGATGAAAGCATAATATAACTCCAGATTATTATATTTTTATCAACTTACACGCAATAGCAGGTTGGGAACTTGCTGCTGAGGATGTATTTTTGTTGGTTAGTGGTTAGTAGCTGGTTGTTCTCCTCTGCGCCTCTGCGTGAGATAAAAAAAGCTCTTTATATTCTTCCCAGGAAGTAGAAAAATATAAAGAGCAATTAGTGTTGGAAATAAGTGGGATTCTACAAACTCATTAGTCAGCCAGGGGATCAACACCCATATCAGTGACAACCTTACGAAGAACAGTAATTTGTTGACCGAAATCTAGTTGCTTAAGTGTTTCTAGTACCTGTGCGCCATCACGAGAGAGTTGATAGTTTGGTGGCATGGGTACAACAAAACCTTTAACCATTAACTCAGATAATTCATACCAGAAAGCCAGCTTGGTGTTAGCACTCAGAACACCGTAAGAACGGGTAAACTGTGTGTTTCTCTTAGCAGCCAAGTCGCGCATTACCTGTAACTGCTCTGCATGAGACATCTGCTTAATTTGATTTAACAAACCTTCGGCTAATTGCAAACGGGCGGCACCAGTGGCAGCGGGTGTAATCGAACGTCCCATTTCTGTGTAAGCATACCAAAGCACAGCCAGTTGATCGTCTACGCTCAAGTTGGTAAAAACAGCTACAGTAGCTGCAACAGCGTCACCTTGGGTGCTGTAATTGAAAGCGCCAGAAAAAAAGCTTTGAGTTGAATCAGCGGTGAATGTCATAATCTTGTCTCCACAGTCGATCTAGTTCAGTACGCTGGGAGTTACTGAGAGGATGATTTTCACTCCCGATTACATCTTGCATTACTTCTTTACAAATTGCAAATAAAATTTACAAATACAATGGCTAAAAAAGAGCAAATGTATGTATTGAGGGGATAGTGTATAATTTAGGTGCCGCTTTTCTGGCAAATTTCGATAAGATAAATGAATCAATTTTTGGGAACAAGCAGCAATGAGGTAAAGCAAAAAGCCCTAGAACTGGGGTTTCATAAGGTGGGAATAGCTGCTGTAAATGAAGACGACACAGAAAAACAGCGGTTGCAAGCATGGATAGCGCTAGGTTATCACGCTGATATGGAATGGATGACTTCCCCCAAGCGTCAAGATCTGAAGTTGGTGATGAGTGAAGCGCGATCGCTAATTTGTGTTGCTCTCAACTACTACACACCCCACGAACGTCCGGAAGGCAAAGAATATGGTAAAATCTCGCGTTATGCCTGGGGGCGGGATTATCACAAAGTCATGCACAAAAAACTAAAAGCGTTTTCTGCTTGGTTACAAGGACTAGGTGAAGACATTCAAGCTCGTTATTATGCAGATACAGGCCCGATCCAGGATAAAGCATGGGCGCAACGAGCGGGTATTGGTTGGATTGCCAAAAATGGAAATGTGATTACGCGGGAATATGGCTCTTGGGTGTTTTTGGGAGAAGTGTTGACAAATTTAGAATTAAATCCAGATACTCCCCATACAGAGCACTGCGGTACCTGTACTCGCTGCATAGAAGCTTGCCCTACAGGTGCAATTACCCAGCCATTTGTTGTAGATGCAAATCGCTGCATTGCCTATCACACAATTGAAAATCGGCATGAAAAATTGCCAGAAACAGTTACGCCCCACTTGCAAGGTTGGGTTGCTGGTTGTGACATCTGCCAAGACGTTTGTCCTTGGAATCAGCGTTTTGCGCGCATCACTGATGTGACAGAATTTCAACCGTATCCTGGGAATATTGCGCCCAAACTGGTAGAATTAGCGCAAATCTCAGATCGGGAGTGGGATAAAAGATTTCCGGCATCAGCGTTGCGGCGAATTAAGCCAGAAATGTTACGACGGAATGCCCGCGCTAATCTAGACGCATTCTACTTAGTACAAGAATGATCCAAAAAGTAATTATTTTTGATTTTGATGGTACGATTGCTGACACAGTAGATGCGCTTGTAAATATTGCGAACCGTTTAGCTAAAGAGTTTGGTTATGTACAAATCACTCCACAAGAACTAGCTCTGTTGAGAAATTTAACCTCTAGAGAAATTATAAATTATTCAGGTATTTCTCTTTTTAAAATACCTTTTCTAGTCAAAAGAGTCAAAGGAGAATTAAAAGATAAAATTCCGGAATTAAAGCCAATTCCGGGAATCAAAGATGCATTGACAGCACTTAAAACTGAAGGTCATCGTTTAGGAATTATCACATCTAATTCCAAAGATAATGTGACAGAGTTCCTAAAAATAAATGATTTAGAAGAGCTATTTGAATTTATTTATTCAGGAGTGACTATTTTTGGTAAAACAACTATTATTAATAATCTTCTTAGACAAAAACAAATAAAATCCGAAGAAGTTATTTATGTAGGAGATGAAACCAGAGATATAGAAGCATCAAAAAAAGCTAATATCAAAGTGATTGCAGTCACTTGGGGATTTAATTCGCCAGAAGTATTAGCCAAGCAGAACCCCTATTTCTTAATTCATCATCCCAGTGAACTGCTAGAAGTGATTAATAGTTGTTAATTTCTTCTAGTTTATTGATTCAGAATTAGCCAAGCGCTATATACTGCTTCTCTACTAAAACAATCCGAAAAAAGAACTCAGGCAAGAGAAGTCAGAAGTCAGAAGTCAGAAGATTCTGAGTTCTGCATTCTGAGTTCTCCTTAATTATTCTCCCAACCTATTTAGATTGGCCTTTGTCTAAAGCTTGTTTTAATAAATCATCATCAACGCTAGTTACACCTTGATCTCTTGAACCGCCAACCTCCTTAGCCATTTCTTGATAATCATCGGGATCGCCAGTTGATTGTGCTTCTGTTTTCGTCTCTTGCGCTTCAGGCATTTGATATTCAGGTGCAGTTGCTGCTTCGGCTGCTTTTGCACCTTCGCTTGTGCGATCGATTTCACTAACACTGAATTGTTGTGCAGCTTGATAATCTGCTTCCATATCAACACTTGGAGCTTTTTCTTCACCACTAGCCATATTTTCAGCGGCTAATCTTGCATCTTCGGTAGGAGCTTGAGAAACGTTAGGCTTAATTTCTTCTGTCATAATAAACCTCTCTAGTAATTTTTCTATCACTGCCGAGATTCTATCAGAGTGAACCTATACGTCCTTGATACCCCTAGATAGATTCTTCACCTCTATTAACGGACAGATAAAAGCACCAAGATTAAATTTGCAAACCTCTTTCTAGAGGAGGGCGATTCATCTTCTTCAACTTTGTTACGCCTTAATGGGGACTGTAAAATTACTCAGGAAAAAAATTTATGACTACAGGTTACAATAAGTCTGCACCTCAAGCCCTAAGCGAAGAAACTCAAAAAGCCGTAGAATCTTTTAACACATTGGATACTGATGCCAAACTAGCTTGGCTATATTTTGTTTATGAAAAAATGGGAGACTCTATCACTCCTGCTGCTCCGTCTGCGGCAGAACCAGAATTAGCGCCAACATTACTTGCCGACTATTACAAATTATCTGATGAACAGCAATTACAGATTATGCGAGAAATTGTGAACTGTGAAAATACAGAACATTCTCGTGCTTATGGTGCTCTCAAAGAAAACAACCAGCTATTTATTTGGTATGCTTGGGCGGAAGCGATGGGAGACGATGTAGTTGATATGCCAGATGATTACAATGCTTCTGATGCAATTAACAATCTCCTGTCGCAAATAGAAAAAATGGATTTTGAAGAGCAAATGTCTGTATTGCGGACAGTGGTAGGTCAAATGGGCTACAGTGATGTAAAGCCAATTGAAACGCAAGCAGAAACTGGTAAAACATCAAGTCTTTAGATAGGTAACAGGTAACAGGGAACAGGTTACAGGTTACAGTTCTTCCCTGTTCCCTATCCCTTTTATGATGCTGCCATTTGGCTCAAGTCAGCCGGAGTCAAGTCAGAGTGTATGACTTCACCATCGCGAAACCAGATAATGCGTTGAGTTTGGCGCGCAACATCCGGTTCGTGAGTTACCATTACCACTGTGATACCAGTAGCATTGAGTTCGCCAAAGATTTTTAATACTTCTTGGGTAGTACGCGAATCAAGAGCACCAGTAGGTTCATCCGCTAAGAGCAGCACGGGATTGTTGACAATGGCACGGGCGATCGCTACTCTTTGTTGTTGTCCGCCAGAAAGTTGAGTAGGTTTGTTGTGGAGGCGCTTTTCTAAACCCACCCGCTTTAATGCTTCAGTTGCGCGATCGTTTCTTTCTGAAGCTTTAACACCAGCGTATACCATGGGCAACATCACATTTTCTAGTGCTGTGAGTTGGGGCAAAAGGTGGAATTGCTGAAAGACAAACCCAATTTTTTTGTTGCGGATGTGAGCCAAATCAGAATCATCCATTTGTGCCACATCAACGTTATCCAGGTAGTAATGTCCTGATGTGGGGCGATCCAGACAGCCAATGATATTCATGGCTGTAGATTTACCAGAACCAGATGCTCCCATAATCGAGCAATATTCACCCTGGTTGATAAGGAGACTAACATCATTGAGTGCTTTTACTTCTGTTTCGCCACTGCCGTAAATTTTGAAGATATTTTCTAGGCGAATAATTTCTGTTTTCTGAATTTTGGATGGAAATTTTTGGATTTTCGCTTGAGTGTCCATTCTACCTACCAACGGATACGCCGTACCTACGGAAGCGTCTACGCGTCTACTGCCTCCTGTCTTCTAGTTATGCACCAATACAGTTCACTTAAGGCTAAAACTCTTTGTTAAAGTCAATTTTTTTAACGAACCACAAAGGCGCAAAGGACGCAAAGAGAAAAAATGCTTAACTTAACTAAACCGTATTGAGTTATGCACTTCTGAGAGCTACAATCGGATCGAGTTTGGCAGCACGACGAGCAGGAACAACGCCAAAGAATAAACCAATAGCGCCAGAAACACCAACTGTCAGAGTAATTGCCATTACAGAAATGCCCGCTTCTAATGGTGTTAAGGCTCCTACCAACAAAATACCACCTACGCCAATCACCGTACCAACTAAGCCACCCGCAGCAGAGAGAATAATAGCTTCAATCATGAACTGAACCAGAATATCTTGCTCGGTTGCACCAATTGCCTTACGTAATCCAATTTCTTGGGTGCGTTCGGTAACGGAGACAAGCATGATATTCATAATGCCAATGCCACCGACAATCAAAGAAATAGCAGCGATCGCTGCCAGCATAATTGTCAATGCACCAGTGATTTGTCCGACAGTTTGCAAGGCATCTTTTTGAGAACGGATGCTAAAGTCATCTTCACCGGTGATTTTGTGTCGTAAGCGCAGCAAATTGGTAATTTGAAACTCTGCTGCATCTACACTATTAGAATCACGTGCGGAAGCAACGATGTAATCTAAAGCGATGCCATAAGGAGAATTGCGCCCTACAAGTCGATTGGCTGATGTTGTGATCGGGATTAATGCTGCTTCATCATAGTTAGCACCCAAACTAGAGCCTTTGGCTTCTAGTACACCGATAACTTGAAAGCTACTATTTTTAATCCGCAACTGTTCTCCTACGGGATTTTGAGTACCAAACAGTCTTTGTGCCAAGTCCGCACCTAACACGGTAACCTGATTGTTGCGCTTGATGTCTATATCTGTAAAAAAGCGCCCTTTACCAGTTTCAAATTCCCTTACCCTTGGAAAACTAGGAGTTGTGCCAATGATGCTGACATCGGTGTTGCGGTTACGGTAGGTTACTACCTGTCTTGTATTCAATTCTGGAGCGACTCCCACCACCGTTGGTACTTGAGTAGCAATTGCCTCAGCATCTGCTAATACTAAATTTTTTGGTACATCTCTGGTAATGCGTTGAGTTTCCTGATTACCTGGAATAATAAATAGGACATTTGGCCCTAAAGATTCTAACTGCTTATTTACAAACTTTTGCCCTGCTTCGCCAACGCCAATCATGGCAATCACCGAGGCATTACCAATGACAATACCGAGCATCGTGAGGGAGCTTCGTAACTTATTTGACAGCAGGGTTTTACCTGCCATTTGCAGACTTTCTAGTAAGTTCATTGTTGTGATTGTGCTTGTTCTCGCTTATAGTCTGGAGGTGGATTGAGAAATATGCGATCGCCTGCGTTTACTCCTTCTAAAATCTGAGTTTGGTCTTTAATTTGCGCTCCTACTACGACTGAGCGAAACAGAGGTTTATTGTTGGCATCCGGCACCAAAACTCCGGTATTTCCTTTTTCAGTCACAATAGCTACAGTCGGTACTAATAAAGCATCGTTGACGCGATCGCCCAAAAACGTCAAATCCAAATTCAAGCCAGAACGTAATTCTTGTTGACCTGTATCTATAGCTACCCGCACTTGAAATAAAGTTACACCGTCTTCCTTAACAGCTTCAGGAGCAATGAGGCGTACACGTCCTTTAAAGGTGCGATCGGGATAGGCATCTGTAGTAATTTCTACAGGCTGTCCGACTTTAATTCTACCAATATCAGCTTCTGGAACTTGAGCTAGCACTTCTAAACCCTTGGCTAGGGCAACAATTGAACTAGAAGTAGCAGAGGCGCTCGAAGAAGCAGAAGTCGTAGGTGCTACATACGCGCCATCGTTGGCATACTTTTGCGTCACAATTCCAGTAAAGGGAGCGCGAATCAGTGTATCTTCTAACCTAACCTGGGTAGCTTTTAACTGTGCCTGTGCTGCAGCTACAGCAGCTTGACGTTGAGCAATGACTTCAGAACGAGTGCCATTTTCTAGAAGCCGCAGTGCTGCCCGTGCCTCTGCAACAGCAGCTTCACGTTGAGCGATTTCTTCCGGGCGCAAACCATTACGTAACCTTGCTAGTTCTTGTCTTGCAGCTTGCAGGCTTGCTTGAACTTGTTGAAGGTTATCTTTCGCGTTACGCTCTTCAGTTAGAGCTTCATCAAGATAATCGCGAGATACCGCGCCTTGGGATGCAGGATATTGTCTGCGCTGCACTCGTTGAGTTGCTAATTCCAAGCGAGATCTGGCTTGTTGCAATTGTGCCTGATACTGATTTACCTGAGCTTCGGCTTTAGCAATTTCTTCTTGAC
Source organism: Chlorogloeopsis fritschii PCC 6912 (assembly GCF_000317285.1). Taxonomy (GTDB): domain Bacteria; phylum Cyanobacteriota; class Cyanobacteriia; order Cyanobacteriales; family Nostocaceae; genus Chlorogloeopsis; species Chlorogloeopsis fritschii. The sequence goes on from NZ_AJLN01000084.1 coordinate 42,905, forward strand.
GACTTCCCGCCCGTGCTTCAGCAAGTTGTGCTTGGGCTTGAGCCAGTCGCGCTCTGGCTTGGGCAATTTCTTGGGGACGACTGCCAGCTTGAGCTTCAGCCAGTTGTGCTTGGGCTTGCTCCAGGTTAGCGCGGTATTGGAGGATTTGTGCCTGAATCTCTGCACTATCCATCACAGCAATAACTTGTCCTTGCTGCACGCGATCGCCTTGTTCAACTCTTAAGGAGGCGACAATTCCCGGCTGTTTAGGACTAATATTCACACTTTGAACTGGCACTACCCTACCACTAGCAGTAATCCGCAAGGTAATATCGTTTGCTTCTACAGGAACAGTAAGTGCCGCAATATCTTCTTTGCTTGCCCCCCGATTCACGAGTGTATAAGTCGTAGTTGTACCAGCAACTAAAACACCAGCTGCCACCAGCCCAATTAACCACCGAGAGGGATGCTTAATTTTACCAATTCCAGGAATTTCTAAATACGTAGTCATAACAGCAGCCTGTCAAAAATGTTTTGTTAGGTAAAGTGAAGGTGAAATAGACGGGGGACAAATAAAAATTGCCAGCGACAAGTTATTGATTGTTTGCAAATGTTTACACTTAAGCAATAACACTTAGCTTGCTTGTGGAACTTTATTTAGTTGTGTGAGTTCAATATTGCTAGGGAAAGATTATAAATAGTTAACTTATATTTTCTTAACTTTTTTTCATAGTAGCCTTTCCAACTAGTAATTTACTTCACCTAAATGGGTGACTTTGGTTGTCAGTTGCACAATCATTTCCTTTCCCACCAGAGCGCAGATCGTTTAAGCTAGCTGGAAGATTATTGAATTTGTGGTAGAGAGGCGATAGTGTGCCCAAACGAATTGGTTTGATTTCTCTTGTTGTTGTCTGTAGTTTGTGGAGTCTCCCCAAAACTACTCATGCACAGGCATTAGTACCTCATACATTACAACTGGATACAGCCAAGTTGGAGCAACAGGGGTTGAGCCTAGCACAGGAGGCAGCGCAACTGGCACAGTTTCAACAGTATGAAATGGCAATGCCTAGAGCGCGCCTGGCAGTTCAACTAGCTCCCAAGAGTGATAAAGTCTGGTTTCTCTTAGGCGGCTTATATTTGCAAACCAAAAAGATAGATGATGCGATCGCTGCCCTCAAAAAAGCACAATCTCTCAATCCCAAAAATGGCGATGTTCTCTTCGCTTTGGGTTCGGCTCACTTTCAGCAGCAAAAGTACCCAACTGCTGCTAATTACTTCCAAGAAGGTTTAAAGTTAAAACCCAACGATCCAGAGGGATTGTTTGATTTGGGCAATGCTTACTATATGTTGGGTAAATTACCAGATGCGATCGCCCAATACAATAAAGCAGTCTCCCAGGATAAAAAATTCTGGCCTGCCATTAACAACATTGGTTTGATCAAGTACGAACAGGGTGATGTCGAAGCAGCAATTAAGCAATGGCAAGCTGCCCTCGCAATCGACAAGCAAGCGGCAGAACCTTTATTGGCTTTAGCAGTGGCACTGTACACTAAAGGCGATCAAAAACAAGGGCTGGCAATGGGTGAAACAGCACTCCGCATCGACGATCGCTACGCTGATTTGGAATTTCTCAAGCAAAATCTTTGGGGTAAACGTCTGCTATCTGATACCCAGAAATTTCTCCAATTACCCCGCATTCAAGCAGCCCTACAGCAACGGGGAGCCAATCAATCAGCCCCCACGGCGCCGCAACCTGCTCAGTAATTGGGGATTGGGTATTGGGTACTGGTGACTGGGTACTGGGAAGAAGAGGACACTGGGAGGGGGAGAAGGGGAGCCAGCGCCGTGGGCGGGTTTCCCGACTTAGGGCGACTGGCGTGGAGACAAGAGGAAAATCTTTCTCCTTGTCCCCAATTCCCCTTGTCCCTTGTCCCTAGCCTCTAGCCCCTAATCCCTAGCCCCTAACTTGCCACTTGCTCAAATATGCTATCTAGTAGTACATATATATTATTTAGTACCAGAATTGGTAGCCCATCATCCTGGCGGGCAACCATATCTGGTTTGGGTTATGAATTATTTCTGTTAGTCTTTAGGTAGCAATGCCACAATCTGTTCAACAAACTGTTGATGATCAATCACAGGTTTTGAGATGTAGCCATCAGCGCCGCTCTGTTTCAAAAAATTCTCGCGATCGCCCTCCATCGCGTGTGCTGTCACGAGAATAATCGGCAAAGTGGCAGTTTGAGGATCGGATTTCAACATTTGTGTAATTTTGATACCGTCAACTGACTTACCTTGATAAACACTTCTTGAAAGAGAAACATCCATTAAAATAATGTCTGCTTCCCCCGCTTGGGCAATTCTCATAACCTCTTCTACATTTTCAGTGTGTTTTACTTCCAGACCACCACGTTTGGTCAATATTTTGGAAAAAACGCGAGCATTAATCAGATCGTCTTCGACAATCAAAACAGTTTTCATGAGAATTTGACTTATAGGGGTGAGGGGGATAACCACCTGATCTAATCCAATACAGTTATATGCCTCCTTTTAGACAATCAATGTGTATCCCCGACATCAAGGATAATACTACTGCTTCTTATCCTATGACTATCAAGATTTTGTAAGGAGAGGCATTTCATCCGCTATGCTGTGGTTGCTGTAGTGTTCAGTAACGGCAAATTTTGTGTAGTGAAAATTTAGGGAAAAACTCATGGCAAAACAGTTAAACCTTCTCCCTACGGGACAGGTAATCTCCACAGCCTTGCATACTGAGATGCAACGGTCTTATCTCGAATATGCCATGAGTGTAATTGTCGGGCGGGCGTTACCTGATGTGCGTGATGGATTAAAGCCTGTGCATCGGCGAATTTTATACGCTATGCACGAATTAGGACTCACACCCGATCGCCCTTATCGGAAGTGCGCCCGTGTTGTGGGAGACGTGCTGGGTAAATATCATCCTCACGGTGACCAAGCAGTTTATGATGCTTTGGTAAGACTGGTGCAGGAATTTTCTAGCCGTTATCCCTTACTGGCAGGACATGGCAATTTCGGTAGTGTGGATAACGATCCACCAGCGGCAATGCGCTATACGGAAACGCGCCTTGCACCCATCACTCATGAGGGAATGCTGGCAGAAATCGGCGAAGAAACGGTGGAATTTATTGGTAACTTTGATAATTCCCAGCAAGAACCTACCGTACTGCCAGCGCAATTACCATTTTTGTTGCTGAATGGTTGTGCTGGTATTGCTGTGGGTATGGCGACAAATATCCCACCGCATAATCTGGGAGAAGTTGTAGATGGATTAATTGCTTTAATCGATCAACCTGACTTACCCGATGAAAAGTTAATGAAGTTAATTCCAGGCCCTGATTTTCCCACAGGTGGCGAGATTGTCGGTGATGCTGGAATTCGTGAAGCTTACACAACGGGAAAAGGCAGTATTGTTCTGCGGGGAGTTGCCCAAGCTGAGGAAGTTTTGGGCGGCAAAGGTAGCAAGCGGCGGACAGCGATTGTAGTCACGGAATTGCCTTTTCAAGTTAATAAGGCTGGCTGGATTGAAAAAGTAGCGGATTTAGTGAATCAAGGGCGCTTGCAGGGAATTGCTGATATCCGTGATGAGAGCGATCGCCAGGGAATGCGTGTAGTCATAGAACTCAAACGCGATGCTAACCCTCAAGATGTTCTCCAGCAACTCTATCATCAAACTGCTTTACAAACGAATTTTGGGGCAATCCTCTTGGCGTTGGTGAATGGGCTACCAGTTCAACTAAGCTTACGCCAATTGTTGCAAGAGTTCTTGAGCTTTCGAGAGCAGACGCTTTCACGCCGCTATTCCTATGAGTTGGGTAAGACAGAAAATCGGCTGCACTTGGTGGAAGGTTTATTGAAAGCTTTGTCTAACCTTGATGAGGTAATTGAGATTTTGCGGCGAGCTAGTGATGGCAGTGCGGCAAAAATTAATTTACAAAGTCGTTTGGATTTGAGTGAAGTACAAGCAGATGCAATTCTGGCAATGCCACTGCGACGCCTTACAAGTTTAGAGCAACAAAATTTACAGCAAGAGTACGAGCAATTGCGGGAGCAAATTGCTACTCTGCGACGTTTGCTAAGTGATAGAAAAGAATTATTGAAAGCTTTGAAAAAAGACTTGCGTACCCAAAAGCGCAAGTATGGTGATGAACGTCGCACTAAGATAATAGTTGCCACTCAGGAGACAAAAGCACAAACAGACAAGGGAAGAGGGAGACAAGGCGACAAAGAGCAAGAGAATCCAAAAATCCAAATCCAAAGTCCAATACCGGAAACGCCTCCAGAAGAAGTGATATTGGAATTTACTCAACGAGGCTACGTGCGCCGCACTCAGCCTAATGGCAGAAAGTCGAAGACTGATAACGGTTTGTCCGATAATGACTTTGTCCTTCAGACGACGTTGACGGATACAGAAAAAGATTTATTGATACTCACTAGTGCTGGCAAAGTGTATCCGGTGAAAGTTGGAGATATTCCTCCCACAACTGGGCGATCGCCACGGGGAACACCACTGATCACATTGCTGACAAACACTGCCCAAGAAGCCACAGAAGCAGTAGTCAGCCGCTTTTTGCTTCCAGACAATCCAGAAACTGCTGACATGATTCTGCTTACCAAACAAGGAAGAATTAAACGTTTATCTCTGATGGAATTTATTAATTTAAGTCGTCGTGGAATTACAATTTTGAAACTGAAAGAAGACGACGAGTTGTTGTTAAGCCAATTCACATCTACAGGTAAGCAGGTAATTTTAGCTAGTTCTGGTGGACGACTGTTGCGATTTGAGGTGAATGATGAGCAATTACCAATTATGGGTCGCACCGCGATGGGACTACAAGCTTTACGCCTGCGTCAGCAAGAAGAGATGGTTGGCGGCGTGACTTTTGGTGTTGAAGAAAATTTATTACTAGTGACACAATTAGGATACGCCAAACGTTTCCCTATAAAGTCTTTGCGTTTAGCTAACCGGGGTGATATCGGTACTCAGACTTTAAAATTTGCTAGTAAAACTGACTATCTAGCTGGAATGGTGTTGGCAAAACCAGGCACCGAGGTGGCGTTAGTAACCAATCATCAACGAGTACTGCGCCTTCCAGTAGATACAGTGCCCAACTTAAGCAGAGATAGTGTGGGTGAAAATCTGCTTCAACTTAACCGTGACGAAAAAATTATCACTGTTGCTGAAGTGTGAAGAAAAAATTACTGATGTTGAAGCTCAGGCAAAAAACTCTAGATGAGTAGAGGCGCTTGTTCAATAGCGCCTTAATTTGCGAAGTGAATTTGACAACTAGCAAGATACTGATATTGCCGCTTTTGTTAAAGCCGCAGCATTCACAATGTCTGAGGTAAAACCAACCTCTGAGTCTAGAATCTACTATGTTTGATAGTTTCAAGTATCAGTATTCGTTTAAACCGCTCTGCACAAGTTATCGCGAAGTAAATAAGCCAACTTAAGATTCCCAAAAACTTCAAACCATCTTCCAGTAAGAATTGATCTTCATTTCCAAGCCAAGCTTCAAATGGAAGCAAATCAATAACTACTGAGCATCCAAAAAAGCCAAAAGCAAGAACAATCAAGATAAAGTTTGTCTTCAAGATGATTTTCCCAAACTTGATTAGGTAAAACAAAATCATCATCCCATATACAAGAAAGACGAGCTTTTCAGGAATATTGAGATATTTTGGAAACACTTCTTCATGAAGCAGAAAAAGATCATCTAGCAACAAGATAGATGAGAGACCGCCAGAAAATAGAAAAAAAAGATTAAATTCTTTGTTATTTTTTACCTGTTCGAGTAACCTAAAGCTGAACCAAGGAATAACTACAGCAGCACACCACATTAATACACCAAAGTTGGAAATTGCCCCCCAATAAAATGGTGCTTCGATGATCGCCAATGGATCTCGTGTAAGAAGCGATACAGGTATTTTTGTTTGTAATTTTAAGATTGCAAAGAGAATAAGTACTGGTGCGTATATCAACAAAATAATTGGCAGTAATGCTTTTAATTGAGCTAATCTAAATCCTGTAGCGTGGATTTCGTCCTGCTGCTCCCTGCTTTTTAACATAAACTCTTGCCTTCATTTGCTTTTTTTAGACAGCAACTTAAAGATGTTGTGTCGAGTTAGCACAATCATTCTCTGAGCCGTCCTGAGTTAACCCTTTGTAATTGACGAATGTATAGAATTAAAAAACTCAGTTAATCAGAGATTAACGGAAAATTATGTTGAGATTAATTTTAAGTTAATAAAATTCTAATAAATATATCGAGAAGTAGATATTTTTGTGCATATAAATTTCATCTTCTCGCTTATATGTAGTAATTAATACATATTATTAGACAATTTATAATCAATAATTGATAAATATTTGCATATTTGTGACTAGAAGTCTGGATGACAGTTGCTAAAACGAGGGACTTTGGGGTTCCCACGGTAGATGGAGCTAGTGCCCTTTGTAAGAGCATTGTAGCGACTGACGCTATGTGGCTTCACCTGGCGCACAACTTCTTTTTATTCCAAAATATCAACAAGCTTGATGATTGCGCTTTCTTGAAATCGCTTGCAGCAATCAATTTTGGAAATATTATGAATGATTTCCATACTCAACCTAAGATTAATGCAAATATCTTTCAATTGCTAGATAATAGAGATGAGTTTAGCCCTTGATTAGTCTCTACATACAAACCATAAGTGAATCTTATACAAAAAACTCAAATAAAAGTTGCACTTCTTAAAATACTTGTTATATTAATTAACAAAAGCTTGCAAAACTTAGTAAATTTATTTTGGAGTGCCACCCATGCAAGACACAACAAAAATTACTGCCCCTGTAACAGATGATCGCAATGCTTGGCGTTGGGGCTTTACCCCACAAGCAGAAATCTGGAATGGCCGTTTGGCGATGATCGGCTTTTTAGCTGCTGCTTTGATTGAATTATTTTCTGGTCAAGGCTTTTTACACTTCTGGGGTATCCTGTAAATTGACAACAGCCGATCCTTAAAGATAAACATAAATAGATAAATAAGAAAACCTGGGGTGAATTAACACTCCCAGGTTTTTAACTATCTTTGGTCATTAGTCATACACAAACGGCTAATGACTGAGAACTAATGACTAGCGGATGTATTCTTTCAGAACGCTGTTGCGATTGGGGTGACGTAATTTACGCAGCGCTTTCGCTTCAATTTGACGAATGCGTTCGCGGGTGACATTGAAAATCTGTCCGATTTCTTCTAAAGTCTTCATCCGCCCGTCATCTAAACCGTAACGCAGTCGCAGAACATCGCGTTCGCGGGGGCTGAGGCTGTCGAGGACTTTTTCCAAATCTTCCCGTAATAGATTTTTGGAAACTTGATCTTCTGGGGTTTCACCATCAGACTCAATAAAATCGCCCAGTCGAGAATCTTCTTCTTTCCCAATGGGCGTTTCCAAAGAAATTGGTAACTGGGCTGATTTAGCAATAAACCTCAGTTTTTCGATAGTCATCTCCATTCTTGTCGCAATTTCTTCCTCAGTGGGTTTACGTCCCATTTCTTGAGAAAGCAGCTTAGTAGTCTTTTTAATTCTGGAGATGGTTTCGTAAAGGTGGACGGGAAGGCGAATAGTACGGGACTGATCGGCGATCGCTCTGGTAATTGCCTGACGAATCCACCATGTAGCGTATGTAGAAAACTTATAGCCTTTCTCGTGGTCAAACTTTTCAGCGGCACGAATCAAACCGAGGCTACCTTCTTGAATCAAATCTTGGAAAGATAAGCCACGATTCATGTACTTCTTGGCAATTGAAACTACAAGACGCAGGTTCGATTGCACCATTTTGTCTTTTGCCCGGCGACCGATGTGCAGACGATGGCGAAATTGCGGCAGCGGCATTTTTGCTGCTTCAGCCCATTCGCTGTATTGAGGTTCGCGTTCTAGCTGCTGGTGCAGGCGATCGCGCACTCGCTCTAATTCCAATAAATCTGCAATTTTTCTTGCCAGTTCAATCTCTTCGTCAGCTCGAAGCAGGCGAATCCGACCGATTTCCTGCAAGTAAAGACGAATCGAATCTTCGGTATAATGCTTTTTCTTGCTTTGTGACCGACGACGCGATTTTGCGGCTTTCCCAGACTTAGCGTCGTCCTCATCAGACTGAGGTTCTAAAAATTCTTCGTCGAGCTCGCCTTCATCGCTGATCAGCAAGTCCTCTTCTACATCATCATCCAGCAAGAGTTCTTCTAACAATTCAGGCTGATTCATCTCAATTTCTAGGTCAGGCTGATAAATGTTGTCGAGTACGTTGTTAGCCTGGTTCATGCCGCGTTCCTCATGCTCCTTGCAGAATCAATTACTCAAGATATTTCTGTTGCTCTTAAATTAAGCGAGCTATTTGCCTTTTTTATAAAAGGCTTTTTAGCTAATTTAGCTAAAAATTTTCCGGAAGGTTTACTCCTTTTTTGGAAGGACACTGATATATACCCCCGGTAAAAGACTTAAAAATGAGTGCTTGGTAAGTAATAAATGTTTAGTCTGTGTTTTCTTCTGCCACAGCAGTACCCACCAAGGTAAATTCTCATCTTAGTAAATGCTATTGTGTCGCCGATCAACACAATTTTTAACTGACTTGTCTAAAGAAGACTCATCTTGCTAAAAAAATTTACCACTCCATAAGAATAAATCTGACTGTTGGAAGATTTTTGTGTAAAGACTGTTCCGATTGTAGCCTGTTTCACAAAAATTGCACTGCTTTTGTGTCTTTTCCATAAACTAATTAGGTAAGGTGAAAATTAAGTAAGGTAAAAGCTGTTGTAGCAAAAACATACTGAGAACGGTACTCATACGCTTGAATTTTCTCCAAATCTTGTTGTAACTCTCGTTGCATTATCATTAATTTGAAAAATAAGTAAAGTTACTTGTATTAGATTTTATGTACTAACTACAACATTTTAAAGTAACGCATTTAATGTCAGTTGTAGCGGACAGATATAGCGTACTAATTTTTACATTTACTTCATAAAATACTGACTTGTTCTTTAGTTTTATTTGTAGTTAACCGTTACTTTCATATTATTTGGAGTAGCGTCTGTTAAACATTAATTTCCCGATCTGCGAATTTTAGTGCTTTTGTAAAGGCACTCTGGTCTTATGAAGGTCAATTGCCTAGACTGAAAGTAGAAGTTTTGGCAAGGGCAGTGATGAAGACCAACATTTCTCTTGATTCCGATGAATGGGTTTTAATCGCTAGTTAGAGTTTTACCGAAAATTCCACCCTTTGCAACTTGACAAACTGTTTTTATTGTATACACCGATATTTTAATCAATTCAGATAGGATTTGACAGCCAAGACTATCGATATTAGCCTACTATAGGCAAAATTGCATACGTTCAATGCAAAATATACACTCGCCTGAGTCAGGGATCAGATAAATAAGATTTATAGAAGCAACTCAACCGAATAATTTGACATGAAACAAGAGTGTATGCGCAAGCCACTTGAGCTTGACAAAGGGTGTGAGGCAAAAATCGACTTTGACCAAGCCTGGTGAACATACACTATATAAATAAATGTGCTTTTTTAAGCTTAATGTAGTTTATCAGTCTAAAGCTTCAATGAAATGGAATTAATGGCAGGCGATCGCGGTGTTAGCAAGCACAATTAGAAGTGGGGTTGGGGGGAGACCCCCGCACGCGGCTGCACTCACCGTCCACCCTTCGGGCGTCTACAGCAGTCCCCCTACCCTGATGGGAAGCCGAGAAAAGTGCGTCTACGCCGGAAACCGCCTTTCTGGGGGCTGCTTCACCGCAGTGGCTCCCCTTCCCGTCACGTAGACGCCGGAGGGCTTCTCGTCAGGGTGCGGTGGTTTCCTCCGAAAGCGTTGCTCCTCCACAAGGAGGCTCAGAAGTTCGGAGGAACGGGAAACAGGGAACCGCAAAAAAATATGTAATTAATTTTGTTTAGGTACTTATTGATAATCGCAAAGATAAGCAGAGTGTAAATATACATATCAACTAAGTACAAAAAGATTAGTGCCTAATTACTGAATTCTATATTTATTAGATATTTTCCCTAAACCTTCATAATAAATTTCATAAAAACATAGTTAAAAAAATAACATTAACAAAAAACATATATTGATAACTTATCTCAAGCTTAATGTAATATCTAATACTACTAATATTTTGTAGTGGTCTTGCTTTTTTGATAAGAAATCATAAACATATCTAAATAGCCTTATTTGTCAGATAATGTTGAATTTTGGTCTTGAAATTTTACAAAAACAACAAAATCTCGGTGATTTGTCTACTGTTTTCTAATTGGGCGTGCTACCAGTTTTGAAAATTCTTGGTAATGGGCAATAGATGAAAACCTATTACCCATTTAGTTTTGTCCACTACTAACTTGGTGGAGAATTGAGGATGTATTAAATGTCTAGCTCCGTGAGATCGAGTTTAGAACCATAGGTTTCAATAAATTCACGACGGGGTGCCACACGATCGCCCATCAAAATTGTGAAAATGCGATCGGCTTCGGCTGCATCTTCAATTTCCACTTGCTTGAGGGTACGGCTTTCTGGGTTCATCGTGGTTGTCCAAAGTTGTTCGGGCATCATTTCACCCAAACCTTTGAACCGCTGGATGGTATAGTTGGCGTTTTCGGGAAACTCGTGTCGAATCAGGTTATCTTTTTCGCGATCGCTATAGCAATAGTAATGACTGCGTCCTCGCTCTATTTTATAGAGGGGTGGGCAAGCGATATAGACGTAGCCTTGTTCAATTAACGCCCGTTGATAACGATAAAAGAAAGTCAACAACAAAGTGCGGATGTGGGCACCATCTACATCAGCGTCAGTCATGATCACAATTCGGTGATAGCGCAGTTGGGAAGCATCGAATTCTTCGCCTTTGACACCCAAACCCAGGGCAGTGATTAAAGACTGGATTTCATTGTTTTTATAGATTTTAGCGTCGTCAGTTTTTTCAATGTTGAGGATTTTACCGCGTAGGGGAAGGATAGCTTGGAAGCGGCGATCGCGCCCTTGTTTGGCACTTCCACCTGCGGAGTCGCCTTCCACAAGAAAAATTTCTGATTCTCTTGGATCTCTGGTACTGCAATCCGCTAATTTCCCAGGTAGTGGCGAAGATTCCAAAACTGACTTGCGGCGCACCAATTCCCGTGCGTGACGGGCAGCTTCTGCCGCTTTAAAGGCTTGGATGGCTTTATCTAAAATGGCATCGGCGATACTGGGGCGAAATTCTAGGTATTCGGTGAGAGATTCTCCCACTAACGAATCAACAATGCCGCGAACTTCGGTATTACCAAGTTTAGTTTTAGTTTGCCCTTCAAATTCGGGATCTGGAACTTTCACAGAAATGACGCCAGTCAAACCTTCGCGGACGTGTTCGCCACTGAGGTTGGGTTCATTTTCTTTAATTTTGTTACGCTTGCGGGCGATCGCATTTAGAGTGCGCGTCAGAACTGCCTTTAAACCTTCTAAGTGCGTACCGCCATCCACCGTGCGAATATTATTAGCAAAACCCAATACATTATCTGTATAGGCGTCAGTACACCACTGCAATGACACTTCGACTTGAACGTTGTTACGTTCTCCTTGGACGTAAATGATTTCTTCATGCAGTGGTTGCTTATCAGCATTCATATAAGCAATGTATTCGCGAATGCCGCCCTTATACTCGTAGGTTTCTACTTTGGGCTGATCGCTTTTTAGTAGTTGCAAGCGATAGTCAGTAAACGTAATTTTGACACCGGCATTGAGATATGCTAACTCTCGCAAACGACTTGCTAAAGTAATATAGTCAAACTCAGTGTCAGTAGTAAAGATTTGGGGATCTGGTTTGAAATTGACAGAAGTGCCGGTGCGATTCTCTTTGTAAGGTTTTGCTGTCAGTTCGGTAACGGGAACACCTCGTTCATAACGCTGGGCATAAACCTTTTTATCTCGCCAAACCTTCACTTCCACCCACTCAGATAAGGCGTTAACGACAGAAATACCAACCCCGTGCAGTCCTCCAGAAACTTTATAGCCACCGCCGCCAAACTTACCCCCAGCGTGCAGTACGGTTAATACAGTTTCCAATGCCGACTTTCCTGTTTGTGGGTGGATATCGGTAGGAATACCTCGACCATCATCTGTTACAGTAACAGAACCATCGGCGTTGAGATCCACCTCCACATGGGTACAGTATCCCGCCAAAGCCTCATCAATCGAGTTGTCCACCACCTCGTACACCAAATGGTGAAGTCCTCGCGGCCCTGTGGAACCAATATACATCCCCGGTCGTTTGCGGACGGGTTCCAGACCTTCCAGAACTTGAATCTGTTCGGCACTGTAACTGCTCGTCATGAAAATTCTCCTGATAAGTGGGGGTGAAAATCGCCTAAAGGCGAAAAAGTCTAAAACACTCCAAAATTTTAACACAAAAGCCTTATAGGCGACTTTAGACCAGTTTGACGAGAAAATCAAATAGGGGTTGCAACCCCCATGTGAAGTGGGGGTGGAAGGGGACACGGGGCAGGGGAGCAGAGGAGAACTACTAACTACTGTACGGGCGGGTTTAGAAGATAAATTATCAGCTTGAACGGCAAGATTATCCATAAAACCCGCACGGCAGTCGCTACAAGGCGCTTAACCCGCAAGGGCGCGCTGCCTCCCCTACTAACAAATGACAAATGACCAATGACTAATGACTAAATTAATTGTGATTTGTGGCGCAACGGCAACGGGTAAGTCGGGTTTAGCATTAACTATAGCAATGCAATTAGGTACTGTAATTCTGAGTGCAGATTCTCGTCAAGTATACAGAGAATTTGATATTGGCACAGCTAAACCAACCGCAGCCGAACAAAAATTAGTACCCCACTATTTGATTAATATATGCGATCCCAAAGAAACTATGACGGTAGCAGATTATCAGGAGCGGGCGCAAGCATTAATATCAGGACAAGGGGACAGGGAGACGCGGGGACAGCGAGACAATGAGAATAATTCTCTCCCCCTCTCCCCCTCTCCCCCTCCCCCCCTCCTTGTGGGTGGTACTGGCTTGTATATACGCTCGATCGCCCAAGGTATGAAAATTCCGAGGGTAGCACCTCAAAAAGATTTGCGATCGCAACTTGAATCTCTCTCCCAAGTTCAGCTTTACGCCATGCTACAACAAGTTGACTCTGTTGCAGCCCAAAAAATTCATCCCCACGATTCAGTACGAACTTTGAGAGCATTAGAAGTCTATTATGTTACTGGTCGTCCAATTTCTGAGCAACAAGGTGAAAATCCTCCCAATTATCCTATTTTGCAAATAGGTTTAGATTGTGACTCTGCTCATCTCACCCGTCGCATAGCCCAGCGTACCGAACAAATGATCGCAGATGGTTTGGTAGCTGAAGTTGAGCGTCTGTGTCAAAAATATGGTACCGACTTGCCTTTGCTCAACACTTTAGGATATCAAGAGATAAAACAATATTTGGCAGGGGATATTTCTTTGGAGAAAGCAAAAGAATTGACAGTTTTGCACACGCGCCAATTTGCTAAACGACAGCGTACTTGGTTTCGCGCTTATTCGCAAATTGAGTGGTTTGATGTAGAAAGCCCAGATTTATTAAACAAAGTGTGGCTGCGAGTTCAGGAATTTATTGCTAACTCTTAAAAAGTCGGATTGTAACTATGAATAATCAAGTAGGATGGGCATTGCCTGTCAAGTCTATCTGGTAAGCATTGAATATATTGGCGAGTAATACCACCTTACAGTAAACGGCTGTAATTAGTTAAGTATTTATAGCTTAATCTTAAATTTTTACTATGAATAATCAAGTCATATTTTTACTGTGGATTTCTGTCGGTATTAATATTTTATGTTTTTTTATTGGTGGTTTTATTTTTCTTAAAAAAGCTCGATATTACTATTTATTTTTGAAGACACTAAAATTTTTGAATCTTCAAAAAAGTCTTCATCTTGATTATCCTCCTTATTATTGGCATAAGAAGAGTCAATATGAATTATTGCCTCAAACTGAATCTGAAATTATTATGTTAGGAGATAGTATAACTGATGAAGGTGAATGGATAGAGTTATTAGGAAATATCAAGGTTAAAAACAGAGGTATTTCTGGTGATACAACAGAAAGAATATTATATCGTCTTAGTACAATTATAGCATCGCAGCCTAAACAAATATTTTTAATGATAGGTATCAATGATTTAATAAATAGTAAGAAATCAGTTATAGAAATTTTAGAAAGTTATCAGGAAATTTTACAAGAGTTTCAAGAGAAAACACCACACACAGAAATTTTTATTCAAAGTGTATTGCCTGTTCATAATAAAATTTATATATATTGGCACGACAATAAAAATATCATCAATCTTAATTTAGGCTTACAAAAGCTTGCCCAAAAATTTAACTATAAATATATAGATTTATTTTCTAAATTAATAGATTCGGAAAACCAATTGGATGTTAAATATACAGTAGATGGTCTACATCTAAATGGTCACGCATACTTAGTTTGGAAATCAGTAATTGAAAAATATTTAGCTACTTCCGAAATACAAAAAAGCTGAGAAATTATATTTGTAAAGGTATACCAATCTCATAAGCATTTCATCTTAGGATTTTCTACAGTGCATCTGGATCTATTCCCATAGCACGCAATTGTTCTGCTAATAATTGAGCGCGTTGTTCTGCAATCTCAGCGCGTTGTTTTTGCTGTTCTTTTTCTAAGCGTTCCTGTTCAGCACGTTGTTCAGCCACTTCGGCACGTTCATCCCCTGTCGGAAGAACGGTACCATCTTGATAACACCAGCGCAACCAAATATCCTGTCTGCTTTCAAATTCTCCCTGCCAGAGAGTTAACCCTAAACCAACTTGCTCTAACCAAGTTTCTGATGTTTCAAAGTACCTCGCCCCCCGAAGTTCATAAATACGTAACTGCTGCTCTCCTAACTGTCGAGTAGGATCGTAGACTACGTAGTAACTCACCCGCATTTGTTCATAAATTTTCAGTTTGCTTCCTAGTTCATCGCCTTCTCTGTTAGAGACAATTTCGATCGCAACTTCTGGGGTTTTGCCAAATTCCCAAAGCATATAGCAACGATTTTGCTTCTCCCACCAGTTCTCAGGCACTTGCACATTCAGGCTGAGGAAGACGTCTGGCATGATGGGGGATTGTTTGTAAATGTAGTAAATGCCGACATTTGCTTCAGCTAAAAAAATCTGATTTTGTAAAGAGCTGTAAAGAGAACTTACTAAAAGGCGTTGTTGTTTAGCAGAAGCAAAATTATCCACAGGCGTGTCGTCTTCAGTTACTAGCTGATTGGCATCAGGTACATAGAAATTATCATCATTGATTAGAAGTTGCTCAACCATGAGTTTATCTACCTCTTGAGAGCTTTATTTTTACGTTAGTTGATTGGAGTTAAAACGTCTGCATCTACACTATCATTTTTAAGATGACCGTCTTCCATGTAGATAATACGATCGCCTATATCTAAAATGCGGTTATCGTGCGTCACCATTAAGATAGTACAACCCTGTTCTTTTGCTAATTTGTGCATCAATTCCACTACATCTCGCCCAGATTTTTTATCTAGGGCAGCAGTCGGTTCATCTGCTAAAACGATTTTAGGATGACTTACTAAAGCACGAGCTATTGCTACGCGTTGTTTCTGTCCACCTGATAAGTTTTCGGCATAATAATTGACGCGATCGCCTAAACCAACGTGTTCTAAAATAGCTGTTGCTTTGGCATCTAAATCTTCATCTAAAATCTCTTCATGAAGTTCTAACGACATTCGGACATTTTGCTTTGCTGTCAAAAAAGTCATCAGATTATGCGCCTGAAAAATATAACCAATCTGACGGCGAATTTCTGTTAATTGTCTCTTGTTTGCTCCACACATTTGTTGCCCTAGTATCTTCAAACTACCTTCTTGTGCAGAACGTAAGCCACCCATTAAAGTTAATAATGTAGTTTTACCAGAGCCAGAAGGGCCAGTTAAAATGACAATTTCCCCTCGATAAATATCTAAGTTAATATCAATTAACACTTGCTTGCGAAGTGAGCCTTGCCCAAAATAATGATTGAGGTTTTGGATAGAAATAATTGGTTCCATATTGATTGTTAATTGTTAATTGTTGATAGCTATTAACTATTAAATAGGTGGTTTTCCTTCTGCCTCCTGTCTTGAAAATAGGGGCTAGGGGCTAGAGACTAGGGACTAGGGAAAAGAGGTTTTCACCAATTCGTTGTGCGACTTGTTTCATAACGACTGCCTTCTGCTACTTAGCCTCAAAACATATCTGCTGGATCGGCGGCTCTGAGTTTTCGCAGGGCGATCGCTCCTGAACCACTGCACATGATAATCGTCAATAGCAACACAAAAATCGCACGATTGAGTTTCATGCCAATCGGTATCAAAGTCGCAGCATAGGTGATTTGATAAAGCCCGATAGATAAAAGCACTCCAGGAATAAAGCCTAATGCCGCTAGTAATAAAGCTTCTTGCATGAGCATTGTCATAAGATAGCGATCGCTATATCCCATCGCTTTTAATGTGGCGTATTCTGGCAGGTGATCGGAAACGTCGGCATAGAGAATCTGGTAAACAATCACAATCCCAACGATAAATCCTACTGCCGCTCCCATTCCGAAGATAAAGCCAATTCCCTGATTACTCCAGTAATCTATTTCTGTTTGAGCAAATTCTTGGGGAGTCAATACTTTGACATCATTGGGCAAAGCTCTTATGAGTTGCGATCGCACAGCTTGCACGTTTGTGCCTGGCTCTAGGTTAATTAGCCCAACTTCAATTTGATTTGGCTTGCGTTCTGGAAATAATTTAAGAAAAGTAGAATCGCTGCTGATAATGTTACCGTCAGCACCAAAAGACACGCCAAGCTGAAATAACCCTACCGTTTGTACAGTTTGGCTATTTACCTCGGCTTCCACACTGCCATGCTGCTTTACTAAATCGGGGATGGGGCCGTATTCTGGTCGAGAAGCAAGATCAAATAGTACCCGATCTAGTAACTTAAGTTGCCCTAAATGTTTATTTACCTCTGGGTTATCAAATGGTGGGTTTGCCGGATCTATCCCCCACACTAAAATACTCCGGGTAATGCGAGTTTCAGGATTGCGCCATTGGGCAACGTTGATGTACAAAGGACGAACTGATTTGACGCGATCGTAAGCTAAGGTTTGCTGCAATCTCTCTCTAGGAAAGCTTTTGACAGAAATCAGAGATTGAAACTGCGGATTAATTAAAACTAAATCTGCTTGTAGATTTTGATGAGCTTGGGTTGCACTATCTAGGAGCGCATCTAGTAATCCCATTTGCACAAACATCAGCATATCCGCAAAAGCGATTCCCGCTAATGCTACTGCCAAGCGTGTTTTTTCTTTCTTTAGCTGGAGCCATGCTAGGGGTGTACGGCGAAATAGTTTACGAAGCATAATGACAGTTCTTTAAAAAGAGAAAGTAAAATTTATATCGGACGTTCGTTATGTATTAAGTTAAATTCAAATTGCTACTTGATACTTAGAGGCTCTCGTTTCATCGTCCAAATCAGAGAGCTTCCTTCGAGTAAATCAAGGGTTTTCAGCACTTCAAAACCATTTTTTTGATAAAAGCGAACAGCTTTTGGAGTAGAAGTTTCTAGATAGCAAGGTAAACGTTGACTATCTGCCTGTTGAAGAATTGGCTGTAGCAATAAACTACCAATTCCTTGCCCTTGATGGGCAGGTGAAACACCAAGAAGGTTGAGATACCAGTGTGGTTGGGGTAGATCGCCTTTATGATATTCCTCTAATACAGAGAGTATTGATATCAATCGCCCTACTTTGGATAAACCCAATTTGAAAGTTAAGGAAAATACTGTCGGCAAAAAATGAAAAATATTCAGGTGAGAATGATTTGGAGGTAACCAAGCAGCAACACCTTTGATGCTACCTACGGTTGTGTAGATATGGTTGTAAGGCAAGCTAGCAAGCAAAATTCCTTTAAATAGGCTGTTGAGGGCATTTACTTTCATGCGATCGCTTGGTGAAATCAGACAGTTTAATACCGGATCGTCATCAAATGCCTTTACTAAGATTTCACTTGCCGGATTAATTTGCGATCGCTCAAGTCGTACAAGATTAGAAGTCATCATGATTTCACCACAGCAAATCATTGAGAAATTGATAAACACGTACAAAATCAATCTTTGTCATTGCCAGCATGAAGCGTACTTTTTCTCTATCCTGTTGAATTCCATTGGAGTAAATTATTTTGCAACCAGTAATAAACAAAGTTATCCAAGGATAGGTTCTGCGGAGCAACCGAAACCAAACGAGGGAAGTTCTACAAGACTGAATTTTCATATTTTGTGAATGTGTCAGTCTAGAGCTAACTCTTGATGATGTAATAGTTTGAGTTAACTTCAAAGGAAACAATTTAAGTAGAAAAAAGCGAGTTAGATTGCTTTTCTAACTGACGCTGTCGCATGAGTAAAAATAAGGGAAGCCCAAATGAAACTCCAACTGTAAGAGTGCTAACAATATAAACCCAAAGAAATTTCATCTTTAGGCGTGTTCCTTCCCAAAACACGAACATTAACAGAACTAGAGCTGAGATAAATACATCCATGCCAAAGAAGGCAGAAATTCGATTGGCAAACAGATGTTCTAAAAACAACTTGATGTCAAAACCGTGTTCTAACAGAAATGAAATGAATTGGGAGTAAGGTAGGGTTAAACCGAGAATGCTAAGTATCAAGTAGATACCTTGAAGCATATTGACAACCTCCTTTGATAGATTGCAGATATATCAAACATTCGTTATAAATTACAGCAAAAAAACTTTACAACTCAATTGCTGTTTGCACCTGCAAGTTGGTGAGAGCAGTAACTTGCTTGCTATCTTCAGGGTTGAGGCGAATTCTCACTTCTACGACACGGCGATCCAGATTTTCTCCTGGTTGATTGCTGAAGACATTCTGTCTATTCACCTGCAAGCCAATTTGGGAAACTTTGCCACGCAATTCTCCTGAAAATGCTTGACTCGTAATTACCGCTTGCTGCCCTAGCTTAATTTTGCCGATGTCAGTTTGATAAACTTCTGCAACTACCGCCATCTGCTGAGTTTGCCCCAAATCCGCAATGCCTGCATCAGCAATTTTTTCTCCGGCTCGTGTGTGAATTTTGAGAATCTGCCCGGCGATGGGTGCGCGGATGTAAGCTTGTTCGAGGTTAGTTTGTGCTTGTTGCAGTGCCGCTTTAGCATTGTCTACTTCTGCCTGGGCTGCCTGCACATCTACCGGGCGAACTTCAGCAATTTGGTTCAGAGTCGCTCTCGCAGAGTTTAATTCTTCTTGGCGAGATGTTTGAATGCGTCTCAAGTTTGCTCTGGCTTCGGCAAGTTGTTGCTGTCGCGATGATTGGATACGTTTGAGGTTTGCTTGTGCTTCGTTGAATTGTTCCTGTGCAGTTTGTAAACTCAGGCGCTTACTATCTCTTAATGATGCTGAAAGTGCGCCCTCTTGATACAGCTTTTCGTGGCGTTGATATTCCATCGTCGCATTTCGCAATTCTGCTGCTAACCGGGCGATCGCTGCTTGTTGGGCTTGAATTTCTGTCTTTTGTTCTGCTGCTAACCGGGCGATCGCTGCTTGTTGTGCCTCTATTTCCGTTTGTCTTTCGGCTTGCAAGCGGCTAATGTTTGCCTGTTGTGCCTGAATTTCTCCAGTTTTGGCTCCAGCTTTTACCTGTGCCAATTTTGCTTGAGCCATCTTCACCTGCTCTTTTGCCTGCAATACAGCATCTTGCAAGCGTTTTTGCGAATCCAAAATTGCTACTACCTGCCCCGCTTGTACATTATCGCCCTGTTTGACGAGTATTTTAGCCACGCGATCGCCATCTAAAGCCAGAGGTGCAGACAAGCGAATTACTTCCCCTTCTGGCTCCAAACGCCCAAGAGCAGCAACTTTTTTGACTGGGGGCAGTGTTTCTGGGGTGGGAGACTCAGACTTACCTGCTAAGTCAAATTGGGAAATTCCATATAAAGCGATCGCTCCAGTAATCGCCGCAGCAGTCAATATCAAGCTAATCAGTCGCCGAGTTAAAGGTTTTGAGATAGATTGTTCAGCCATATGTCTTATTCATTTAAATTAGAAATAGACTTATTTAGGAAAATGGGGGTATATATTCTTAGTCTTCCCATTAGCAGAACTTGCTTTATCTTGAGTATTGAAATAAGCAGTTAACATTTGTGCTAGTAGTTCTCCTTGTTCGGCAAGAGAAACGGCTTCACCCTCGAACATTCGCCGATAAATAATTCCATTCAGGAAATTACAAATGAAATCAATAACTGCTTGATCTTGAATTTGCAAGTAATCCGAAAGCGCCTGCATAGTATCTTCCGAGGCTTTTCTGAGGGTTTTGTTGTTCCATATGTCAGTTCGTTGCTGCTGCTGATAGAAATCAAATCCCAGCAAAATTTGTTTGGCAAAGTAGTCTTCATTTTTGGCAAGAAAATTCATTAAGGCTTCGATGCGTTCTGGTAAAGTTTTGGCATCTCCGGCGTCAGCAATAAAATTCAAGATATCTTGCCGTGTTTGCTCTTCAACCAACTGCAAAAATAAAGCCTCTTTATTGGGAAAATAATGATACAGCGTACCAGTAGAAACATTGAGTTCCTTAGCTATCTCTCGCATGGTGATTGCGGCATAGCCTTTTTGGGCGAACAAGTCAAAGCATTTCATCAATAACTCTTTGCGGTATTGTTCATGATCGACTATTTTGGGCATTACAAAATTTATTTATATCGAACGTTAGTTATATTATGTACTAATATTACGAATTAAGCATCAGCGTCGTGGATGGTAATGTCGTTAATTTTATACTGCTCCCCACCAAACTCAAATTCCTGTAGGGTATGTGTTCGTCTTGATGACGTGCAGGCTTTCCTACAGGTTAATCCCATTGGCAAAAGAAGTGGGATGAGCTTAATTATTGTTTCTAAACGAGGCGAACCACACGCAAATCGCGTACATCAAGAGATCAGCGCTTGTTGAGACTCACCTGAAAAGTCTAGTACTGATGCAGAATTCACGGTTTAGTAAGCGCCATAAGATATTGTTAATTTCTCATCCTCAAGAGAAACTTTATAGTTTGTCTTAGATAAGATAGTGAACATGGATGTGGGAAGCGTTAACTTTATATTTGCTCAAGTCCATTTGTGATGGAGATTTTATGGTCGGGAAACCACTCATGACAGTTAGTCTCAGAGTCGATCCTGAAGCAGAGGCTGGGTTCAACGAATTTTACCACCACGTCTACATTCCCAGGTTACTTGAGGTGATACCAGAACTTATTTCAGCCCGTAGGTATGAAGAGTATGGTGTTGAAGGAAGCCTCAAGTGGTTTACTAAACAGTTTCTCACCATCTATGAGTTTGGATCTGAAG
The DNA here is from genome assembly GCF_000317285.1 of Chlorogloeopsis fritschii PCC 6912. GTDB lineage: Bacteria > Cyanobacteriota > Cyanobacteriia > Cyanobacteriales > Nostocaceae > Chlorogloeopsis > Chlorogloeopsis fritschii. The sequence goes on from NZ_AJLN01000084.1 coordinate 64,364, forward strand.
CATTAATTGATACCGGAATCAAGGCACTTAACCGAGCTGGGCGGGAGGCAGAAAAAGAAACCTGGAAGCGCTGGGGAACCAATCACCTGCATGATGTGCGTAATATTACTTATAGAGAGACTTACGCTCACGAGCGTGTATCTTGGGATGGTGCCTTCGGAAGCCGAATACTGTTCATTGTTACCGTTGAGGTAAAGCCTGAGCAGGAGCCTGAGTTCCGGAGATGGTACGAAGAAGAATATCTATCGAAGATTATGGCGGATGTGCCAACCTGGGCTGCTTGCCGGCGCTATACCAGTGTAAATGCTGTTCCAACAAGATACCTGACGATTTACGAAGCCGCTAGCCAAACGGAGCTAGAGCGTAGTTTTGCCCTGATGCGTAGTCCACATCGGTTTGGATCAAATGCAGATTGGAATAGTTGGGTAGGACGAGCTATCACCTATCAGGATGCAAGCAGTTTCCGCCCTATTTTCCGCCGCCCAGGCTAGCGTCAAGCTATGGCAACGTGTTCGGCGAACAAAGTCCTCTACACAGTACTTGCCAAAGCCGGATTATCTCCACGGGCGATCGCCCAAACAGCAGATTTGGTTGTAGATTATTTGAACGGATTTGCACTAGCTGCGAGTTCCGGGCGGTTAGGAAAGCCTGGTGAGCGACAAAATTTATTGACGCGGCTTGACGAACAACTAGAGCAATTTCCCACCCAGTCTTGGGTTTTTAGTAGTATCACACAAGAAGAGACACTAGCTGATATTAAGGTCGAACTAAATATTATCCTTAAAGGTATAGAGGCGATCGCTGTGGGATGTTAAATTAAACAGCACATCTCCAAGAAGCTTGGGTGTAAGAAAAATATTCTTCATACACCCCTACTACCGCTACAAGCAATCAGAATATCTTCTTGCAACTATAAAAATTACCTATGCTTACCCAAGATAAAAAACAACGTAACTGGCAACCCGTCATTAAAGAATTCGAGGCTGTACTTGGCAAAAATGGTGTAGTACAACGTCGTGAGGAACTCATCACCTATGAATGCGACGGATTAACCAGCTATCGCCAGCGCCCAGCAGTGGTGGTATTACCCAGAACGACAGAACAAGTGGCGGCGGTAGTAAAGATATGCAATAAATACTCTGTTCCCTTCATTGCTCGCGGTTCTGGTACTGGTTTATCGGGTGGAGCTTTGCCGATTGAAAATAGCGTTTTGATTGTTACTTCTTTGATGCGGCAAATACTAAACATAGATTTAGAAAATCAGCGTGTAATTGTTCAACCAGGGGTGATTAATAGTTGGGTAACTCAAACAGTAAGTGGTGCCGGATTTTACTACGCTCCTGACCCTTCCAGTCAAATTATCTGCTCTGTTGGTGGTAATGTTGCCGAAAACTCTGGGGGAGTGCATTGTTTGAAGTATGGTGTTACGACAAACCACGTTTTGGGATTAAAAATAGTCACTCCTGAAGGTGAAATTCTAGATTTGGGCGCAGAGATTCCCGAAATGCCTGGTTATGATTTAACGGGTATTTTTGTAGGTTCGGAAGGAACCTTAGGTATTGCCACAGAAATTACGCTGCGAATTCTCAAAAGTGCAGAATCAATCTGTGTTTTACTAGCAGATTTTACAAATATTGAAGCAGCAGGAGCGAGTGTTTCTGACATCATCAGCGCGGGAATTATTCCTGGTGGGATGGAAATCATGGATAACCTCAGCATCAACGCCGTGGAAGATGTCACAGCCTTAAATTGTTATCCTCGCGATGCCGTGGCAATTCTTTTAGTAGAAATTGATGGTTTGGAAGTGGAAGTTGCAGCAAATAAGCAAAGAGTAGCAGAGATTTGTAAACAAAATGGTGCGCGTAACATCACATCTGCGAAAGATCCAGAACAACGGCTGAAATTGTGGAAAGGACGTAAAGCAGCTTTTGCCGCTGCCGGACATTTAAGTCCAGATTATTATGTACAAGATGGAGTAATTCCTCGTACTCAGTTGCCTTATGTACTACAAGAAATTGAGGCATTAAGTCAGAAATATGGTTATCGCATCGCCAATGTGTTTCACGCTGGCGATGGCAACCTTCACCCGTTAGTTCTTTATGATAATTCTGTTCCGGGTGCATTAGAAACAGTAGAAGAATTAGGTGGAGAAATTCTCAAGTTGTGTGTGAAAGTTGGTGGCAGTATTTCTGGTGAGCATGGCATTGGTGCAGATAAAAAATGCTATATGCCAGAGATGTTTACCACTGCGGATTTAGAAACAATGCAATGGGTACGGCAAGTTTTCAATCCCAAGGGTTTAGCTAATCCCGAAAAGATTTTCCCGACTCCGCGCACTTGTGGGGAAGCCGCAAGAGCTATGGGTGAGACTACCAAGAAGTTTGAAGCTATGGAAGGAGTGGAGCGTTTTTAATCGAAAGAGGGGTATGGGGTGTAGGGAAAGAAACCTTTTTGATGCTTGGTGATGAAATGTTTTCTTTGAATTGCTTTCTCTAGCATCTAAAGGTAATTGCTTTACTGCACCTAGTTCTGTACTCTAAGAAAAGTAGCCTACTTTTCCTTGAAGCTGCACTCCGGACATCTACGCATCTACACGATAGTGGTGACAATTTCTACGTTTAATTCCTTGACTGGGAATGCTATGTAGGAAAACAGTCTCACATCAACTCTTTAGTGTCCTAAATTCATTCAAATTATGAAGATTTATAAATTTTATCTACGTTATCAGATTTTTATAATTTTTTGTGCAAAGATTTTAGGAAAATATTAAAAATCACTGACATAGTATTTTTACCTAGCTGCAAATATATGTTAGTTTCCAACTAGCAGGACTGATTAAGCTTAATCCTATGGGCTTTTCTAGCTTTTCAAACTAGAAGTAGCACATTATTCAAATAAGCATCAATAAACGCTCAAAATACTTTGCCATAGGCGCTGAAAAGTATCTACCACAACTTATATATGTATGAGAGAGCGCCTAGTAGACTCAGCTACCATAACCAGGGACTCTCGCATGAATATCAATCCATCTGAATCTATCTTAGATTTGGCACAGCCGTCTTGTCACTATTTTCAAGTCAATACGGATATAGAAAATCAGAATAATCAACAGTTTTTTTGCAGCATCTACAATTTTGTGCAGGCATCTATATTTGTGGTTGATGTTCTAGAGGATGGTAACTTTCGGTATCTAGGAATCAATCCAATTCATGAGCGCTGGATCGGTATGAGTTCAGAGGAGCTACAAGGTAAAACACCAGAAGAGGTGTTTTCACCAGCAGATGCAGCGAAGGTGCGTCAGCATTATGCAGAGTGTATACGTTTTGGTAAAACTATTTCCTATGAAGAATGCTTAAAATTTCAAGGAATTTCCACATGGTGGAGTACAACTTTAACTCCATTATCGGATGGAAGTTCACGTATTTACCGCTTGATTGGCACTAGTACTAATATTAGCGATCGCAAGCGGGCAGAAGAAGCACTCAACCGTCAAGCCGAAAGAGAAAAGCTATTAGGAAACATTGCCCAAAGAATTCGCGCATCTTTGGATTTGGATGCGATCCTCAATCAGACAGTTGTGGAACTGCGACGATTTTTGATTAGCGATCGCGTGTTAATTTATCGCTTCCAGACTAATGGTAATGGAGTCATAGTTGCAGAATCAACTATTGCCCTTGGTAGTCCACTGTTGGGAACAAATATTCCAGCCAGCTGCTTTACCGAAAGACACTTAGAACGTTACAAGCGTGGTTGTATTCAAATTGTGGAAGACATTCATGCAGCAGGATTACACCCCTGTCAAATAGATATTTTGGCTTCTTTGCAGGTGAGAGCTAATTTGGTAGTGCCAATTGTGTTTCAGCAAGATTTATGGGGGCTATTAATTGCCCAGCACTGCTGGGAGCCACGACAATGGCAGCAAACAGAAATCGATTTGCTAGAGCAATTAGCGACTCAAATTGGAATTGCCACCCAACAAGCAAAACTACATCAGCAGGTACAAACTCTGCAAGCCCAACTGAGATTGCAACAGCAAACTCTCCAAGTGCAAAGCTTAATGCAACGTCTGAGCGAACAAATCCGTGACAATCTAGACATAGACAGAATTTTAAAAACAGCGACTGAGGAATTGGGACGAATATTACAAGTTGAGCGATGCCAAATCGAACTGTACAACACCACCTACACCCTTACTACTGTTGCTTACGAATACACAACTACTCCTCCTCTTTGCCAGGGAGCAATTAGAGTAATTGAAGACTTTCCAGAACTGTATCAGCCACTCTTGCAAAAACAACCCTTGCAATTCGAGAAAATTATCCGGGATTGGAATCCCAGGTTAGTTGTAGTCACACAGCTGGCTTGTCCAATTTTTGATGGGCAAGGAGTGATGGGAAATATCTGGCTGACTAGGGCAACAGAAAAAGAGTTTGCGGAATGGGAAGTCAATCTAGTGCAGCAGATCGCAAATCAATGTGCGATCGCTATTTGTCAATCTCGTCTTTGCCAACAAGCCACGACACGGGTAACAGAAGTAGAAAAACTCGAAAACCTCAAACACGAATTCCTGAGAACTCTTTCTCATGAACTGCGAACACCAATTACAAGTATTTGCCTTGCTGTTCAGACACTTGATAGTGTCATTAAACAAGAAAAAATATTGGACATAGAGCTAGTATCACAGCTTTTGCAGATTCTCCAGAGTGAATGCGGGCGCGAAAGCAAATTAATTAATGATCTGCTAACGCTTACGTATCTAGAAGCCGAAATCGAACCTCTAACTTTAATAGCGATCGACTTGCAATCTTGGCTTCCTCCGATTGTTGAATCTTTTCGAGAACTCACCGCCTGTCGCGAACAGCACTTAATTTTAGATATAGCTAGTGAACTTCCTTGTCTAGAAACAGATATTACCGATCTAGAACGTATTATCACAGAACTTATAAATAACGCCTGTAAATATACACCTGCTGGTGGTTCCATAACTATTGCTGCTTCTGCCACAGCAGAAAGTGTGCAGATTAGGGTCACTAATTATGGCATTGAAATCGCAACCAATCAACTCTCACGGATTTTCGATCCGTTTTATCGCATTCCTCACAACGATCCGTGGCAACACACAGGTACAGGGATGGGATTGGCATTAGTACAGAAGTTAGTCAAACATTTAAAAGCCTCAATTTGTGTAGAAAGTAAAGCAGCTTTTACTACCTTCACCCTGATTTTACCCAGAGAAATTTCAGGATCATAAATAATTATTAGCAAGTTTTTATATCAAGTTCGCCTCATCAATTCTAATTCAGTGCATCTGTGCAAACACTGCAAAATCTTCTTTCCCCCCTGCTCCCCTGCCGCCTTTAAGTTTTTCACCGAACACGACTTAAGTGGCTCAAGTTCTAAACATAATTTAATTATTTAACTTTACCTCTAATTAATATTTCGTAAATATACTGTTAACTGCGGTGTAATTTCTAGACTTGACTGTAAGTAGGCAACTAGAATTAAGATTAAATATGTATTTATACATAGGATAATGTAATTTGACAGTCAGATCTCAGACTGAAAACAACCAAAGCAACTAGTAATTAGCTATTTATGGGAAATATTAGTTCTTTACATTTTAATTTTGTATACCAAACATCTAAAACCCAATTTAACTGTAAATTTATAACCAAAGTGCCTAAAAATAAATATTTTAACGGTGGAATGGCACAGCTTTTATCTTTGGCAGTCACCTTAACAGTTTTAAACACCGGACAAGTATTAGCACTGCAACGAGGAGATAGCAGTTCTGACGTTACTAATCTTCAAAGATGTTTACAAAGATTAGGATACTTTCAAGGGCCGATCAACGGTAAATTTGGTGGGTTGACTGAAGAAGCTGTCAAAGAATTTCAGCGAGCTAATAACATAGGCACAACCGGCAAAGTAGGCTCGCAAACTCAACAAGCCTTACAAATTGCGTGTCAGAATGAACAGTCATATCAAAGCTATGATTTCAGTAGTAATGGCGATCGCTTTCCCTATAATCTCAATGAAGGGGATGCCGGGCCAGAGGTGTCAGAATTACAGAGAAAATTACAACAATTAGGCTATTTTCGGGGAAATCCCACTGGTTATTTTGGTACTGTAACTACAGAAGCTGTAGTTCTTTTCCAACGAGATAACCAACTCACACCTAGTGGCATTGCCGACGCTCAAACCTTAGCAAAACTATCTGGAGCCACGGGAAGTTCAAACCCTCGTTGTTCGAGAAATAGCGGTTATATCTGTTTGGGCGAGAACAGTTCGCGAGTGTCAACTGTGCAGCAACGTTTGCGCGAACTAGGATTTTTTACAGATCAGATCACAGGTTATTACGGTGCCACAACCAGAAATGCTGTAGCGCAATTCCAACGAGATGCTGGGATGTATCCAACTGGAAATGTAGATTTTTCAACTTGGCAAAGATTGGGATTGAGCACAGACAATCTTACTGCAATTCAAAATCCTGCGAAGCCCGCGGCGGTAAATCGCTATGTCGTAGTTGTTCCAATTCGTCGAGCTGATACTCTTCCTAGAGTGCGTAATTACCTCCCCAAAGCTTTTGCAGCTAAATCTAGATTAGGAAATTACGTAAATGCCGGAGCATTTCGCGATCGCTCTGAAGCAGAACAGCATTCTCAATATTTACGTGAACTCGGTTTTGATGCCCGCGTAGAACGGTTTTAGTAAAAGCCTGAGTTTAAGACTCGTTTATGTAGAGAACATAAACGAGATTTCGCTTTTGTAACAGAAACATCCCAATCACCCAGTTGGGTGAAGTTTTATCACTGCTACTTTTTCTAAATGAATATACTACTTGTAAAGTAAAAATAAAGAGTCAATTTTGCGCAATTTAACCGAGGATCTGATTATGCTGATGCGATGGTATAATGAGCCGCCTAATTGGGAGCATCAAGAAGACTTGATTGTTGTAACGTCTGGAGCTAAAACAGATTTTTGGCGTAGAGTTGATTGTGGCTATATTCGCGACAATGGCAACTTCTACTATCAAGAAGTCAAGGGAGATTTTACTGCGCGAGTCAAAATTATCAATCAGTATGAGAATATCTACGGACAAGCAGGACTCATGATTCGAGTCGATGAGAGAACTTGGTTTAAATCTAGCATTGAATTTGTAGACGGGATGCATTTTGTGAGTACAGTGATCACAAATGAGCAATCCGACTGGACAGTTGTGCCATTATTAGACAAGCCTCCTTCGTTGTGGTTGTGTTTACAGCGCGGAGGTAGCAGCATAGAAGTGCAATATTCTATTGATGGTGAAAGTTACACCACTCTCACGACTGCATACCTAACTGAGAAAGAAACAGTGCAGGTAGGGCTGGTGTGCGCATCTCCAGAAAACGAAGGCTGTCAGATAACGTTTCAAAATTTTCAGATTGAAGCAATGAAAGGGGATAGGTAAAGAGATTTTCATGTTTTGGTGTGGGATTTTCCCGCTTTTTTGTTTGAGGAAATCACATAGGTGTCTGAATCGCACTTTATTTTCAATAAAAACGCCAACAAACCTGCCAGCAATTTAGTTATGCACGCATTTACCAGTACAATAACTTGGCATTGCAGGAAGCTAGAGGTTACAAATAATGGCTGAAGCTCAAATTGGAATCATTGGTGGCAGCGGCTTATATAAGATGGATGCCCTCAAAGATGTAGAAGAGGTGCAAATTCAGACACCTTTTGGTTACCCGTCTGATGCTTTAATTATGGGAACTTTGGAGGGAACACGTGTAGCTTTTTTAGCACGTCATAACCGCAATCATACGCTTTTGCCTTCGGAGTTGCCATTTCGCGCTAATATCTATGCGATGAAGCAATTGGGTGTGGAGTATTTAATATCGGCGAGTGCGGTTGGTTCCTTGAAAGAAGAAGTAAAACCTCTGGATATGGTGGTTCCCGATCAATTTATTGATAGAACTAAAAATCGGGTATCTACATTTTTTGGAGAAGGAATTGTTGCTCACATCGCTTTTGGCGATCCAATTTGCCGGAATTTGGCAGGGGTGTTAGCAGATGCGATCGCTTCCCTCAACTTACCAAATGTTAGTCTACATCAAGGCGGTACCTATGTGTGCATGGAAGGGCCAGCATTTTCTACTAAGGCAGAATCAAATCTTTACCGCAGTTGGGGTGCAACGGTAATCGGGATGACGAATTTACCAGAGGCAAAACTAGCACGGGAGGCAGAAATTGCCTATGCAACCTTAGCCCTAGCAACAGATTATGATTGCTGGCATTCCGATCATGACAGTGTGACAGTAGATATGGTAGTAAGTAATTTACAGCGTAATGCCGTAAATGCACAAAAAGTAATTCAAGAAACCGTGCGGCGTCTGAGTGAAAATCCACCCCCTAGTACAGCTCATTCAGCTTTGAAGTATGCAATTTTGACGCCGTTAGATAAAGTTCCGGCGGCAACAAAGGAGAAGTTAGGGCTGATATTGAAGAAGTATATTTAATTAGTAGCGTGTCGTCAAAGGCAATCCGCCAAGATACGCCACTTCAGGTATTTTTGATATGCGTAATCGTGCCAATGAGTTATTAAAGTCCTTAGTATACTCAAGCACATTACTAAACCGAAGAAAGCGAGCATTGATAGGGAAAAGGTTATAGGTTACACAACAGGAGTGGGAGAGCGGGGGAGGAAGAAATAGGGAAGATGGGGAAGAATTTACTCTTACACTTCCTCGCCTCCCTCACCTCCTTGTCCCCTTTTCCCTTTTCCCTACTTACACTTCTGCCACCAACTCTTCCTGTTCTTTTTCCACAAACACTTGAACACGGGTACGATACTGTCTCAAAGTCTCATCCACCCAATCGCGATCGTGACTGTTGGCGTACAAATGTACGAGTGGTTCGCTAGCATCTGGTAAGACTAGCACCCAACTGTCATCGTGAGGTTGACAGATTTTTACCCCATCTATTAATTCTAGGCTTTGGGCGGGATGAGTTTCCACTAAGTAGCGCATCAGTGCTCCTTTGGCTGTCCAAGGGCAACGAATTGTGTGAGATTTGTGAATCACACGTGGTAACTCCGATCGCACAGAAGCAAGCGATCGCTCTTGAATTGTCAGCATTTCAATAATCTTGGCAATGCAGAACATTGAGTCAAACCCTGGATGCAGTTGCGGGAAAATGAAACCTGTGTCTGCACTACCTCCCAAAACTACATTCGTAGTTTTATAACTGGTTTCCATCAATGCTGTAGGGTTGGCTTTGGTGCGAATCACTCTGCCATCGTGGCGACGGGCAATTTGTTCTACAGCACTAGATGCGTGTACGGGTACAACTACTGTTCCTCTGGGATTAGAGGTTAACATCATGTCTACCATTAGTGCTGTTAGCATTTCGCCGCGAATCGGGATGCCAGATTCATCAACTAAAATCAGTTGTTCGCCGTTTGCCGATACTTGAACACCAAAGTTAGCCTTTAATGCCTCCACCACTTGACCCAATTGTGCTAGTAGTGCTTCGCGATCTGTAGTAGAGACTGCAGTTTTATTGAGACTAGCATTGAGTACCACCGCATCTGCCCCATACTTATCTAACATTTGCGGTAGCACGGCACCAGAGACGGCGTAAACGTAGTCTATTACTACTTTTGCTCGGCTATTACGAAGTGTATCTATGTGTAACAGCTTTTCAAAGGCAGTGCAATAAATGTCAACGACTTGGCTGGGATAGGCAACATCACCAATTTCATGAATTAGCGATCGCCGCATATCTTCTTTGAAGTAAGCTCCTTCAATTTTCTTTTCTTGGGCTTTGGAAATATTAATGCCCTTAGCATCCAAAAATTCGATCAAAATGTAATCTGGGCGATCGGGATGTACTCGCACGTGGATACCGCCAGCTACTCCCATCGTTGGTATAACTGTACGTGCTATGGGGATAGCTGTAGCATCCAGGTTTTGGATATTAACACCCACAGACATCAAACCGGCAATTAGCGATCGGGTAACCATCCGAGAGATATTTCGTTGATCGCGCGAAACTGTGACTTTAGAACCGGGTTTCAAAGTGGAACCATAAGCAGCGCCCAACTTCACCGCAAATTCTGGGGTAATATCAATATTTGCCAACCCTTGTACACCCCGTTGTCCAAACAAGTTGCGTTGAGCGGTGTTACCCCAAATTAAGTTAATATTTAGAATCGCCCCCGATTCAATCTTTTTACTTGGCCAAACCCTTACGCCGGGACTAATTTGGGCTTCTTCTCCTACGGTTGAAAGTGAACCGACTACAGCAGCTTCTAATACATGAGCGCGACGATCTACACGGGTACCACGAGAAATCACACAAGCCGACAAATGTGCCTCATCGCCTATAATTGCTCCATTCCAAACAATCGGGCGTTTGAGATTAGCATCAGCGCCGATGGTGACATTATCTCCAATTACGGTTCCTGCTTCAATATTAACTCTGGCACCGATGCGACAATTGTCGCCAATAATGGTAGGAGTTTCAATTACAGCAGAGGGATCTATGTAAGTATTTTGACCAACCCATAAACCTGGAGAAATTTCCTGATAAGGAAAGTCAAGCTTTACTTTGCGATCTAATGCATCATATTGAGCATCTCGATAGGCATCTAAATGACCAACATCGCACCAGTAGCCTTTAGCGATGTAACCATACATTGGCTCGCCTTTTTCTAGCAGTAACGGAAATAAATCTTTAGAGAAGTCAGATTCTTGATTAGCTGGTAAGTACTCTAAAACTTCTGGTTCTAGAATATAAGCGCCGGTGTTAACAGTATCAGAAAATATTTCGCTAGTAGAAGGCTTTTCCAAAAATCGACCAATTCTATCTTCCTCATCAGTAATCACGACCCCAAATTCAATTGGATTGGGAACGCGGGTTAAAATCAGAGTTGCTTTTGATTTTTTTTGTTTGTGAAATTCAATTGCTGCACTCAGATCAAAATCTGTGATGCTATCTCCACTAATTACTAAAAATGTTTCATCCAAAAGTTCGGCAATATTTTTTACGCAGCCAGCAGTACCCAAAGGCTGATCTTCTTCTACAGCGTAAGTAATTTGTACGCCAAAATCATTACCGTCTTGAAAATAATCCCGCAAAGCATCAGGTAAATAATGCAGTGTGGCAATTACTTCTGTAATTTCATGTCGTTTGAGAAGATTGATAATATGTTCGGCAATCGGTCGGTTTAGAATGGGTACCATCGGTTTCGGGAGATCGCAAGTTAGCGGACGAAGTCGCGTTCCCGATCCTCCTGCCATCAGTACTGCTCGCATACAATCCTCCTTAAGCTATTTGCTCCACTTGCTGCGTTAAGACAAATTCAGATAAATTTTTTCTCCTTTCTTTAGTCTCCTACGGATGTTGAAATTTGAGGAACTTCCACAAGAAGCATCTAGGAAGACGTAAGTAAAACTACTCTCCACAGTAGCTTGTCTGGTAGGGGATAAGGGGACAGATCAATTAAAAATTAAAAAGTAAAAATTAAAAATTTTGCTCGGTTGCATTTTTAATTTTCTAACTCCCACTCCCCCACTCACCCACTCTCTAGGGCACTCCCAAGGCACTGCACGGCAGTCCGCACAAGTCGGTAAACCCGCCCCATGCGGCTGCCTCCCCTACTTCTCCCTCTCCCCTCGCTACTCCAGGGAAGGCTGATTTAAACTGGGGTATAGAGGTTTATAAATTCACTGAAATGCCAAACTACGGTGTTCGGCTATGTCTTGTTTATTTTGGTGATGGAATACCACAGTAGTGTGGGAATGCTTAACTCAAATTTTTTTGTGGAGTTAATTGGAATGGGAGATTTAATAGGTATCGTATTGATAGTGGGTTACGCAGCTGGCGTGTGGAAGTTCTGGAGTGGATTTAGAAAAACTAATTTCAACCAAAGCCTTAGCAATCGCCTGAGTTTATCCTTACTGTGGCCTGCTTTGTATATTAGTAATAAATCCTATCGTCAAAACTTTAGAAAGGCTCTCAAAGGTTAAAAGGTTAATTGACAACTTTTAATTATGAGAGTGGAACAGTGAGGCGAGTTTGGTTAATTGGTGGGACTGCCGAAAGTGCTGTATTGGCAAAAGCGATCGCCCACTCTCAAATTCACTGTGTTGTTTCTGTCACCACAGAAGCAGCACGTTTGCTCTACCCAAATGTAGCGACTTTGCAAGTTTGGGTAGGGCATTTAAATTTTACAAACTTTGATGAATTTTTGTATCAACAACAAATTACCGCTGTTTTGGATGCATCCCATCCTTATGCGGTAGAAATATCTCAAGGTGCGATCGCTGTTTGTCAAAAATTACAAATCCCCTACTTACGCTACGAACGCCCGGTTTTGGAAGAGGGGGAGGGAAGGGGAAATATTTATTTAGATAGCTTTAATACTTTAATATGTGGAAATTACTTAGAAAATCAACGAGTGTTATTGACTGTAGGCTATAGGCAATTGCATCTATTTCAACCTTGGCAGGGCAAAGCAGCTTTGTTTGCAAGGCTACTTCCTTCTGGGACAGCCTTAGAAGCAGCTTTCAAGGCAGGATTTACACCAGATCGAATAATTTGCTTGCGTCCTCCCATCTCAATAGATTTAGAAAAGGCACTATGGCGACAGTGGAACATTTCTCTAGTTGTCACTAAATCGTCAGGAAAAGCAGGAGGAGAGGACGTCAAGCAAAAAGTTGCAGCAGAGTTAGGTGTGTCGTTAGTAGTGATTAATCGCCCGGAGATTACTTATCCGCAGCAAACTAGCGATTTAGCAGTGGCATTAGAGTTTTGCTGTAAGCACGTACTTTGTACTTGAGACAGTAATCGTAATTACCTTCTTTTTCCATTGGTAAGGATATTGATAGCTGCACCAGCTGCTGCACCATCTACTGCACTACCAGCAGTGTCTCTACCTCCGTTAAGAATTGCACCAGCAGCAGCACCAGCAGCCGCCCCTACACCGATATCTTGACCAATATTACGGTATTGGCGGTTTTTAGGTTGGCGTCTAGTACCATGAACTGCATTGACAGCAGCACCAGCAGCCGCGCCTTTGGCGGCATTTCTGATTACATTACCACGCCCTCTAATCGCACCAGATACAATACCAGCACCGGCTCCGATCGCGGTATCTTGTAGGATGTATTCATCAGCAGATGCAGGTTGAGCGGGAAATAAGCTAACACCCATTAAGCTGGCAGCCATCAGGTTAGGTATGAGTGCGCGTTTGAAAATCTTATTCATAGATGTACGTTCCTCAACTAATTTACCCAATCAGAGGACAGTCAATGTTGAAACTATGTTGCTTTGTCCTACGGTTTTACAAAGGTAACAGCAAAGTTTCCTGAGTGATACTACTCTATATTACTTGTAGTATGCTATTATGCCATCACCCATTTGGGCTAAACACATAGCCTGATTTTTAGAATCTGGAATCGCTCAAAAGTTCCAATTATGTCTAATGGATGAGCAAAAGTGCATTCCCTCTATTGCTTTGGTGTTTAGGTTTCAGACTCATCAAAAAGCCTGAATCCACTCTTTGATTGTGTATTCAGTCCAAACACCGTTTTTCCAGTAGGGATCATTTTCTACTAATTGGCGCACTGTATCTTCGTCTGGAGCTTCGTAAATGCCAAAAACTTTAGTTAAATCTTGGGTGGGGCCAATAGTAATTAATACACCAGATTCTTTCTGTTTTGCCAATCCATCTAAATGTGCTTGGCGATAAGGAGCACGTTTTTCAACTACATCTGCGCAGTAAGTTCCCCACATTATGTATTTTGGCATGGTTAATGGTTAATGGTTAATGGTTAATGGCTAATGGCTAATGATTAATAGCAACGAACAATTAACTATTAACTATTAGCTATTAGCATTCTGATTAACTTCTCAAAGAAACGCCAAATTTCTCGACTAGCGTATCGCGGACTTTTTGATGCACGGGTTCTACTTCTGCATCAGTGAGAGTGCGATCGCTTGCTCGATAGATTAAGCGGAATGCTAAACTTCGTTGCCCTTGAGGAACGTGCTCGCCGCGATATTCATCAAACAATTCCACAGACTCTAGCAAACCTTTAGCAACTTTGGTAATAACTTTTTCAATCTCTGCTACTGTCACTTTCACTGGTGCGAAAAAGGCAATGTCTCTGTCAGTAGCGGGATAAGTGGAATAAGGCTTGAAAGTGGGAACAAGAATATCATCTTGATCCAGTGCATCCAACAACACATTTATATCCAACTGGAAGATATAAATTGCTTCTGGTAAGTTTTTTTCTCGCTGTAATTGAGGATGCAGTTGTCCAAACACACCGAGTCTAGAGCCTCTAAGCCATAGGGAAGCGGTACGCCCTGGGTGTAAGCGGCGATCGCGGCAATCGGGTTGATATTCCACCTGCAAGCCCATGAGTTGAAATACGCTTTCGAGTATGCCTTTGGCTTCAAACCATGTCATGGGTTGTTCGCGCCCGCTTCTAATCCATTTGCTGGATGCAGGATCACCTCCCATAATTCCGGCTATGGCGTCTGCCTCTTGCAACCCATTTTCTTCTTGCCAAAAAATACGCCCAATTTCAAAACCATTTAGAGAACCGTTTCCTTGCTCTAAATTGTATTGAAAAGCATCTATCAACCCGGAAATTAAATCGGTTCTTAACGCTGAATATTCAACAAATAAAGGGTTTGCTAGCACTATTTGTCTATCTTCTCCCGGTTTTACCAAGGAGTAGTGCATTAATTCTGTCAAACCTTTGGCTCGAAAGGCAGCGCGTAATTTGCGCAACATTTCTTGTTCAAAAGGTAAATATCCTGCTTCTGACTTTTCTGGCAGAGTATCACAGAAGCGATCGTAACCGTAGAGGCGGGCGATTTCTTCAATCAAATCAATTTCCCGTTCTAAATCCCGATAACGATAGGGCGGTACTGTTACCATCCAAGTGCGCTCTTCCATAGGAGTGAGCTGGCACGAGAGTGCAGTGAGGATGCGCTCCACATCCTCGCTTTGTAATTCTCCGTTTTTTTCTCCTAAATCAATAGGCCCCAACACCTGATTCACTCGATCTAAACGCAATTCTATCGAACGTGTCCAAGTCGATGGATCGGGGCGGGTATCGGCTATTTCCTGAGTCACAAGCTTTCCAAAAGCCAGTTCCGTCATCAGAAATAAGGCGCGGCGTGTAGCTATTTCTAATCCAGCGCTATTTACACCACGTTCGTATCGAGATGAAGACTCGCTTCTTAATCCTGCACTCCGGGAAGAACGGCGAATGGCTACGGAATCAAATAGTGCAGCTTCTAATACTAGGTTTTGCGTACCTTCATGGACTTCAGTTTCTTCTCCGCCCATTACTCCTGCCAAAGCAACGGGTTTATCGTTGGCAGTAATTAATAAATTTTGGGTGGAGAGGGTGCGAGTTTGTCCGTCTAGGGTTTTCAGGGATTCTCCTGCATTGGCAAAGCGGACACCAATAGTTAATTTTTCGCCTCCAGCGATTGATTGTAAGCGATCGCTATCAAAGGCGTGCAGTGGTTGTCCCCATTCCAATAGTACGTAGTTAGTAATATCTACTACATTGTTAATCGGTCGTACTCCCGCAGCCCGTAACCGCTGTTGCAGCCACTCCGGAGAAGGAGCAATTTTGACTTGTTCAATTACTGTACCAATATAAGCAGGGCAAGCTTGCGTATCAGCTATTTTAATTGCTAAATTTCCCGCCCCTTGGGGAACCGATACTTCACCAGGTTCGGGAATAGTCAGTTTTGCACCTGTGAGGGCTGCTACTTCTCGTGCAATGCCCACCATACTCAAAGCATCAGCGCGGTTAGCAGTAGCAGTCACATCTAAAATCACATCATCTAAACCCAACAGCGATCGCACATCACTACCCAGTTGTAAATTTTCCTGGGTAAAAATATGAATTCCGTCTACATCGCTAGGCAAACCCAGTTCTTTTAAAGAACAAATCATGCCATTCGACGGCACACCACGCAGTTTTGCAGGTTTAATTTTTAAATCGATGTTTGGTAGGTAAGTGCCTACAGTTGCCACTGGTACATAAATATCTGCCCGAACGTTGGGAGCACCGCAGACTATATTTAAAGTCTCGCCTGTACCGATATCAACTTGGCAAACACTTAATTTATCAGCATTGGGGTGGGGTTGGCGCTCAAGCACTCTTCCCACAACAACACCATCTGCCCAAGTGCGGCGATCTTCAATATCTTCTACTTCAAACCCCGCCATTGTCAGAGTTTCTGCTAAATCTTCCGGGCTAAGTTTTACCTCGACTAGTTCCCGCAGCCATTTAATAGAAATACGCATGGAATGTGTGCTTGTGCGAAATCAGAGCTGAAATCAAATGCAATGACTATTCTAGAACTAATCGCTGAAGTTCCTCATCAAATACAACAAGCAATATCATCCATTCTCCCCCTCGCTAGTGGATTAGTTGAAAATGCCACCAATTTAGAGTAATTCACATTTGACTTCTTAGAAAAGTCGGGGTTATACTTCAACCGCCAATTCAAGAATCGCTAAACTGCTCAATTATCCCGCCACCTAAAACTTTTTCCCCTTCATACCACACCGCCGCTTGTCCGGGGGTGATGCTAAATTGAGGTTCATCGAATACAATCCGCACGCGGGAGTTCTCTAAAGGAATTACCGTTACTGGTACGGGATGGGAACGATAACGAATTTGGACTTCCGCACGAATCGGGCTTGTGGGTTCAGCCATAGATACCCAATTCACCCGATGCACCGTACATTCTGGCTGCGTTGCCTTGGTGCGATCGCCCACAATCACCTTGTTGTTAACTGCATCTAAAGCAATCACATACAACGGTTCGGCAGCAGCGATCCCCAAACCTTTACGCTGTCCAATCGTGTAATGGTGGACACCATCATGCTGTCCCAAAACTTTGCCATCGGTGTCAACGATATCACCAGTTTTGGGAGCCAGATATTTATCCAAGAATTGTCGCATTGAGCCATTAGCTTCAACTAAACATAAATCTTGGCTTTCGGGTTTATCAGCAGTCTTGAGATTGTATTCACTAGCTATGCGGCGAGTCTCGCTTTTTTGCATCTCACCCAGAGGAAATACAGAACCAGCTAGTAAATCCTGAGACAAGTCATAGAGAAAATAAGACTGGTCTTTATTGCGATCAACAGCCCGCAACAGTTCGTAACGTTTGGTTTCTTCGCTATAACGAATTCGGGCATAATGACCAGTAGCAATGCGATCGCACCCTAAATTTTCGCGGGCATATTGCAACATCGGCCCGAATTTCACAGTTTTATTGCACTGCGAGCAAGGTAAAGGCGTGATGCCAGCACTGTAACCGCTAACGAGATAATCAACGATATTTGTTTGAAAGACTTCTCGAATATCAACAACGTGATGGGAAATGCCTAGCTGCTCACAAATAAAAGCTGCATCAATCATACCTTCAGAGCAACACTGACCCTTGCCTTTCATCAGCCAAAGGGTCAAACCAATCACTTCATAGCCTTGATTGTGCAAAATTGCGGCAGCGGTGGAACTGTCAACGCCGCCAGAAAGTCCAACAACGACTTTTTTCATCTCAGTAAATATTGCTAGGCGACTAGTTTATAAGTTAACACTGTGTAATTACTATGACAGGTAATTTACTGACTACGTACAAAAGTGTCTGTGCTATTACCAGCAATTAAAATTCCCGACTGATAAAAGACTTCAGCCTTTAGCCTGAAATTGATTTCAGGTTCAAGGGGGGATTTTGACAACAACTTGGTTTCTGTAAAAAATTTTCTATCAACTTTTGCTTGCTAATATGTCGAATGTATCACTAATTCAACTTATAGCATTTGATCGCTTTGCCCAACCATCTTTAATTCTCCATGCTGTGTTGGGATCTTTTTTAGCAAACATATTCCATTCTCTCCCTACAGCAGCGCAAATTCCGATGAGAAGAGAATTATTGGCGCAACAGCCAGCAGTTTATGATGGATTACCACCACAACCGCCTCTGCCATTTGTTCCAGCAACTAACCAAGCATTACCGCCACCGCAGATAAACAATGGAAATTATTCTATTTTCCAACAAAACGCTTCTCCTCCAGTGTATATACACGGTCAAGAATATCCGCAGTACCAAGTTGTGCCCTCTCCTTTAAGTAGACAGAATAGCCAAAATTTCGAGCGCTACTTAGTTTACGTAGATAGCAATAATCCTCAAACCCTCCAACAAATACGTCTGATTGAACCCGCAGCCTATATGCGGAACTTTCAAGGACGCTCCGTAATTCAAGTCGGTATATTTAACAAAGCATCTAACGCTCAACAGCGCGTCCAGCAACTAGCAGCTTCTGGTATAAATCAAGGACGAATTGCTAGCTTTGCTAACGGACAGGAGACTCCGAGTAACTTGAATATCAAAAATTCTCAAACAGCAAATTCTAAATATTACTACGTAGCCATTCCCGCCAGTGCACAAGATATACCTTCTATTACCAATCAAATTCGCAGTAATATTGTACAAAGACCAACCATTAGTACTAGAAACCAACCGCGTGGTTCGCACGTAGCAGTTGGCCCTTTTAAAGACAGAACGCAGGCGGAACAATGGAGCCGCTATTTGCAAAGTTTAGGATTTGGTAATGCCAGGGTTTACTACGGAAGATAGAAAATTGAGATTTTGGCTTTGGGGTTTGGGATTTTAGATTAATCTAAAATTTGAACTCCCAAATCCAAAACTGACTGATGAACAGGCAAGAACAAATTTCGCAAATTGTAGTCACAGCACAACAGATGCGTGACATCGAAGCGCGTATCTTTGCAGCAGGAATGCCTGTAGCGGCTTTGATGGAAAAAGTGGCAGGACTTATTGCCAGTCGCATTCAGACACTGTATCTTTCAGAAGACACAATCTTAGGAGACGCGGAGAGAGAAAAATTCCCCGCGTCACCGCGTCACCGCGTCACTGCGTCCTCTTCATTTCCGCGTTTAAATAAAATTGGAATTCTCGTCGGCCCCGGTCATAATGGGGGAGATGCTTTAGTAGTTGCTCGTGAATTGCACTTTCAAGGGCTGGAAGTGTGCATCTGGTGCCCATTCTCTAAGCTCAAGGAACTAACTTCACAACATTTACAGTATGCTCAAAGTTTGGGCATTCCATGTTATCAATCAATAGAAGATTTACCAGATTGTGATTTATTGGTCGATGGCTTGTTTGGATTTGGGTTAGAAAGAGAATTAAAAGATTCTGTAGCGAGTGCCATCAATCATTTAAATGATAAATCTGTGCCAATTATCAGTATTGATGTGCCTTCCGGTTTGCATACAGACACTGGCGAAGTCTTGGGAACTGCCATCCGTGCTAGCTACACATTTTGTCTGGGTTTGTGGAAGCTAGGTTTATTGCAAGATCAAGCTTTAGAATACGTTGGTAAAGCCGAGTTAATCGATTTTGATATCCCTTGGGCGGATGTAGAAGCAGTACTGGGAAATCCTCAAGTCAAACGTATTATCAGAGCAACTGCACTTTCCACTTTGCCCTTACCCCGTCCTCCCGTTACTCATAAGTATAAAGAAGGACATTTACTACTCATTTGTGGTTCGCGTCGCTATTCTGGAGGAGCAATTTTAACAGGTTTGGGAGCCAGGGCGAGTGGAGTGGGAATGCTGTCAATTGCCGTGCCAGAGTCTATTAAATCGATCATGGTAAGTCACTTACCAGAAGCTTTGATTGTCGGATGTCCAGAAACCAAAACAGGTGCGATCGCTCAACTGCAATTACCAGAAAACACTGACTTAAGTTCCTTTAGTGCGATCGCTTGTGGCCCTGGATTAACCAAAGATGCCGTCCCTATTGTGCAACAAGTGTTAGAAAGTGCAAATCCTTTAGTTCTCGATGCCGATGGTTTGAATATTCTAGCGGAAATGGGAACTAGTCAAACATTACAAAAAAGAAACGCATTAACAGTACTTACACCCCATACAGGTGAATTCAAGCGATTGTTTCCTGAATTGCCAGATGCCAAGCAAGACAGAATCAAAGCTGTAAGAGCGGCAGCCAAGGAAAGTGGGGCAGTAGTGCTACTAAAAGGAGCAAGAACTGCCATTGCCGATCCCCAAGGCTCAATTTGGATTAATCCCGAAAGTACACCAGCCTTGGCACGAGGTGGTAGTGGTGACGTTTTAACTGGGTTAATGAGTGGATTAATCGCCCAAGCAGTCACACGTCAATTACCAATAGAAAAGATGGTAGCAACTGCTGCTTGGTGGCACGCTCAAGCGGGAATCTTAGCAGCCCAAGAACGGACAGAGTTAGGAGTTGATGCGTTTACACTGACAGAGTATTTAATTAGAGTAATAAGTACTACATTAGAGATTAGCGATCGCTGTTGAGAGCGTGGTACAGTGACTCGATTGTCCACAAGTACCGAAACCGCTAGAATCGTTTTCGCATCTAATGAAAGAAAGAAGGAGATTCTGGTTCAAATTACTAAAATAGAAATATTAATAAATAACAAAATAAGGATGACTTTGTTCATAGCAGTACTACGGTGGGAAAGTATAGTGAACAGAGATGAAATAAGGAGCTATATCTGTTTTTAACCTTTAGCTGGTCTGATTTAAGCAAACCTGGATTAATCACTACTTGAACTAGAGAGGACAAAGGAAATCAAAAGTTAAAAACAAACGATTTACCAAACACGAGCGAAGCTTTGTCAAATAAATTTTTGTGACTAAGCTTCTAGATAGGTAAGCATATAATCTTAAGGTGAATGCATTTCAAGTAATGAAGCCTTTGAGCTTACTAGCTTACGCCCTGAAGTAATGGAGAAGTATCTCTACAATTAAGTAGGACACAGTAGTAATTGATTTCAGATTGCAGAAATTACGATCGGTTGCTCAACTATAAAAAGAAGGTTGCTAATTAGCTCCATGTACAAAAAGAAAGGAGATAAAAATGTTACAAGCCAAACCTGGTGATACTGTGAAAGTTCACTATACAGGCAAATTAGATGATGGTACTGTATTTGATTCCTCTAGTGGTCGAGATCCTTTACAGTTCTCTATTGGTGAAGGGATAGTCATTCCCGGCTTTGAAGAGGCTGTGGTTGGTATGAGTCCGGGAGAATCCAAAACTACAAACATTTCAGCCGAACAAGCTTATGGCCCCTATCGTCCAGAATTGGTGATGATAGTAGAACGGCAACGCATACCAACAGATGTATCCCTTGAGGTTGGACAGCTGCTGCAAATTTCTCAAAGTAGTGGTCAAGCAATTCCAGTTGTTGTCACTAATGTATCAGAAGCTGAAGTGACTCTGGATGCAAATCATCCCCTGGCAGGACAAGAACTGATTTTCGATATCCAGCTAGTTGAGATTAACTGAGTGCGATCGCATTTCCCATCGTACAGACTTAGCGCATAAATAGTAGTAAATACGAGGGTGTGTTATTGTAAGGTGACGCACCCTAATTTTATAGTTTATAATATTACCTAAAAAAGGAAAAAGTTACTTTGATCAATAAAATTTTTTGCGTAAATTCTCTCAATTAATTTCTGTCTTTAATAATATTTAAATATTTTTACAGTATATATATCCAATTGAATTTAAGCAGATAGTATAATTCTGATTTAACCCTCTCTAAAAATATTTTTTAAAATTTAATAATTTTGCCTTTTAACTATTATGTATTTTTAGTTTGTGTAAATAACAGTTATTTAGCTTAATTTTATGGGAAGCATTAAATATAAGAAGTTTTATATTAATATTCCCAGTTGCAATGGAAGACACATTCATCATCAAACCAATACAATCAAGCTCAAATAATTTAGAATCTCAAGCTCAATTAGAGCAACAAAAAGCCATAGCTAGAGTTATAGCTGGCATTCGTAAGTCCCTAGATATAGAAACCATTTTCAAAACGAGTATTACCGATGTTCGCCAACTGCTCAATGCCGATCGCGTTGTAGTATTTCGATTTTTCCCTAATTTAGGATGGGAAGGAGAATTTCTCTTTGAAGACGTAGCCCCAGAATGGAAATCTATCATCGCTGAAGGAGCTCACGCTCATTGCTTCGGTGTGCGGTTTGCCGAACTTTATCAGCAAGGGCGTATCAATGTCATTTCTGACATTTATCAACAAGATTTTAGCGATTGTTATGTTCAAATATTACAAAGATTTCAAGTCCGCGCCTATATAATTGTACCCTTACTCAAAGGAGAACAACTTTGGGGATTGTTATGCATTCATCAATGCAGCAGCCCTCGTCACTGGCAGAATGCTGAAATAGAATTTGCCAGTCAAATTGCCGAGTATTTAGAAGTCGCATTACAAAAAGCAGATTATCTAGAACAGATAAAAGCACAATCAGCCCAATTAGCACAAGTTGCAGCACGAGAAAGAACAGCACAATGGCAAAAAATTGCAGCCATAACCATTGAGAAAATTCGTCAGTCTCTTGATTTAGAAACCATTTTTCGCACAACTACCCAAGAACTTAGGCAACTGCTAACTGCCGATCGCGTTGGTATCTATCGCTTTAATCCAGACTGGAGTGGTGAATTCGTATTTGAATCAGCGGCTGAAGGTTGGATTCCATTAATACAAGCACAGTTACAGCAACCAGAAATACGGAGAAACATTAGCGAATGTAGCGCCAAAGATTTAGCTCGTCCCCCAGTTGTAGATACTTACTTGCAAGATACACAAGGAGGACGCTTCACCAAAGGTGAATTATACCGCATTTGTGATAATATCCATAACGCTGGCTTTAACGACTGTTACCTTCAAGTATTAGAAGCTTATCAAGCAAAAGCTTATGTAATTATCGCCATATATCACCATCAAAAACTCTGGGGCTTGCTAGCAGTCTATCAAAACTCCAAACCTCGAAAGTGGGAAGAAGACGAGATATATTTACTTCTTCAAATCAGTACCCAATTAGGTGTGGCTTTACAGCACGCGGAATTACTAGAGCAAACTCAGCGCCAAAAAGAAGAACTTGCCCACACCCTCAAAGAGTTACAGCAGACTCAGGCACAGTTGATTCAAAGTGAAAAAATGGCAGGTTTAGGACAGTTAGTGGCTGGGGTAGCTCATGAAATTAACAATCCTGTGAATTTTATCGTTGGTAACATTAGCTACGTTGCGGAATACACCGAAAATTTGCTGAAAATGCTGCATCTCTACCAGCAACACTATCCCAACCCCATACCAGAAATTCAAGAACAAGGGGCAGCAATGGAAATAGACTACATCGCAGAAGACTTGCCAACCACTCTTAACTCAATGATGTTAGGTGCAGAGCGCATCTGTGAATTAGTGCTGTCTTTACGCACTTTCTCGCGCCTCGATCATGCGGAGATCAAATCAGTTGACATCCATGAAGGCATCGACAGTACCTTGTTGATTTTGCAACATCGACTGAAAAATCATGCAGATACTGCTGATATTGAGATCTTGAAGGAATATGGTGAATTACCTTTGGTAGAGTGTCACGCCGCGCAACTCAATCAGGTATTTATGAACATTCTTAGTAATGCCATTGATGCCTTAGAAGAGGGACTAGGGACTAGGGACTGGGGACTAGGAAGAGCTTTTCCCGATACCCAATCACCAGTACCCAATCACCAGTACCCAACCCCACAAATCCAGATTCGCACAGAACTTACATCAGATAATTCTATTGTGATTCGCATTCAAGACAATGGGCCGGGCATTCCCGAACAAGTGCGATCGCGCATTTTTGATCCCTTCTTCACCACCAAAGAACCCGGTAAAGGTACAGGTTTAGGACTATCAATTAGCTACCAAATTATCGTCGAAAAACACGGCGGACAAATTAAATGTTTTTCTGAACCTGGTAAAGGCAGCGAATTTTGGATTGAAATTCCGATCGCGCGATCGTTTTGTGCGCTCATTTAGTTAGCGATCAGTTATCAGCGAAAAGTAATAGGGTTGGCATTGCCTACTAATAGCAAGATATAGTAGGCAATGTTACTTTTATTTGTGCTCTTTAGGTCATTTACGTAAGGGAGATACAGTATGAATGAGGAAGACGAGCAGGAATTTGCTCTATACCTTGATGATTCTGGAAGTGCAAAACCAGATCCGAACGATCAATATCCTTTCTTTGCTATGGGCGGTGTTTTAATTAAGAGAGGTGACGAGAATCTCATTAAAACATTATTAACAGACTTGAAAAACCGTTGGAATATTCCTCAAGAAATACCTTTACATGGCAATGAAATACGTTCTCGAAAAAAGCGCTTTGCCTGGATAGGAAAACTTCCACAAGAAGAGCAAAATCGCTTTATGGAAGACCTTACAATCACCATTATTAGTTGTCCTATCATTGTTCACGCTTGCGTTGTCTCTCGCCATGGATATCTTAAACGCTACTTGGAACTTTACGGCGAGAATACTTGGGAGATGATGAAAAGTGCTTTCACAATTTTGGTGGAACGAGCAGCTAAGTATGCAGCCCTCAAAAACGGGACATTAATGGTCTATTTTGAGTCAGCAGGGAAAACTGAAGACAAACTGATTAAGCAATACTTTTATGATTTGCGCTCAGTAGGACATCCTTTTGATGCCAACCGTGCTGATAAATACTTTCCTTTGTCAGCTGCTGATTTGTCTGGACTACTACGCGGTATCGATAGCAAGACAAAAAATAATCCTGTAATGCAAATAGCTGACCTATGCTTGTACCCTGTCGTCCGAAGCAAAGACAGCACCAACAATCAAGCTTTTCTATCCCTGAGGAAAGCCAATTTACTTGTAGATTGTTGTTTAGCTTGTAATCAGATTAGTACTATTGGAATTAAATACTACTGTTTCGATGACTAATACAAACAACAAAACCGCTTTGCAGCGGTTTATGATGCGGCGGTCATACGACCACCCCTAGGCCTTGCCTGACCTTATACTATCTCATGTTTGGCTATAATGTCAATTTTAAGCAAGTAAGTAATTGTATTAGAAATAGAAGAGCCAGCATAGCTATGAAAATGATATTCAAACAAAAAAAGCTTGCTTGGCGGAACATCATATACCCAAAGCAAGCTCATGTCATTTAGCTGCCAAAGTAATTTCGGATTAGCAATAAATTAAAAATCTGAAACCCAAAAACCCTTACAAATGCTTCACCTCAGCAACTAACTTCGCCACCATTTCTTTAGCACTACCAAAGAGCATCGTGGTTTTCTCCTTGTAGAACAACTCGTTATCTACACCAGCAAAACCCGTACTCATCCCGCGCTTAATCACAATTGTCTGCTTCGCCCGATCCACCTCTAAAATCGGCATCCCGTAAATTGGGCTATTGGCATCACTCCGCGCTGCCGGGTTGACAACATCATTTGCCCCAATCACTAACGCTACATCCGTTTGCTCAAATTGGGGATTAATATCTTCCATATCGTGTAGTTGCTCGTAAGGCACATTCGCCTCTGCTAGCAACACATTCATGTGCCCCGGCATTCTTCCAGCTACGGGGTGAATAGCATACTTAACATCAACACCCATACGCTCAAGCTGATCTGCCAATTCGCGCACGCTATGTTGTGCTTGCGCTACCGCCATTCCATAACCAGGTACAATCACCACAGAACGAGCATAACCCAACATCATCGCGCCTTCTTCGGGATCGATGCTACGGACAGTTTGATCTGTTGTAACAGTACCACCAGCGGCACTTGCACTTCCACCAGTACCAAAAGCACCAAACAGAACACTAACCAGAGAACGGTTCATCG
Source organism: Chlorogloeopsis fritschii PCC 6912 (assembly GCF_000317285.1). Taxonomy (GTDB): domain Bacteria; phylum Cyanobacteriota; class Cyanobacteriia; order Cyanobacteriales; family Nostocaceae; genus Chlorogloeopsis; species Chlorogloeopsis fritschii. Next base: position 90,128 of record NZ_AJLN01000084.1, read on the forward strand.
CCTTACACATAATCTCGGTGAGGATGATACCTGATGCTCCCACCAACGCTCCAGCGATGATCAGCATATTGTTCATCACCACAAAACCAGCAGCTGCCGCAGCTAAACCAGAAAATGAGTTCAACAGCGAAATTACTACTGGCATATCACCGCCGCCGATGGGAATGACGAACATCACGCCCAAAACTAAAGAAACTGTTACGATCGCTAAAAAGATAGGCAGGTTATGCGGCGCTACGATTAAAAAGGCACTACCTACCACATAGGAACCTAACAGTAAAACGTTGATGGGTTGCTGTAAGGTAAATGTAATTGGAGCACCGCTCATGATCCCTTGCAGTTTGGCAAATGCCACCATACTGCCTGTGAAAGTAACACCACCAATTAACACATCCAAAAGCATGGAAATGTTGGCATCTATGGATATGGCTTCCCCATGTTGCAGCAGCCGCCAAAACTCAGCCACAGCAACGAGTGCAGAAGCAGCACCACCAAGTCCATTTAGCAAGCCTACCATTTGGGGCATATCCGTCATTTGGACTTTATAGGCAGCGATCGCACCCAAAACCGATCCAATTGCCAACCCCAACAAAATCATCTCAAAATTCAATACGTGCTGATCCAAAAGTGTTGCTGCGATCGCCAACAGCATTCCCACAGCTGCAACAACATTACCTTGACGTGCTGTGGCGGGTGAACCCAGCTTTTTCAAACCCAAAATAAACAGAGATGCAGCGACTAAGTACGTCAGTTGAATTCCAGTTGGTAAAAAGTCAGTCATAATTTAGCGGTAATTGGTAATTATTGATTGCTAGTGGTTAGTTGTTAATAGTTAATTGTTGATTGCCATTAACCATTAACTACTTGCTTTCTTCTTGAACATTTGCAACATCCGATCGGTGACGAGGAAACCACCCACCACGTTGATAGTTGCCAGCACAATAGCAATCAAACCGAGAATGACTGACAAATTCCACTCTTTCGCACCGGAAGCTACAATTGCCCCCAAAACAGCAATGCCAGAAATAGCATTAGAACCTGACATTAAAGGTGTATGCAAAGTCGGTGGTACTTTGTTAATAACTTCAAATCCGGTAAATGATGCCAAAACAAATACAAACAAAGCAGCGATTAATGCTTCTGTCATGTTGAGTAAATCCTTTATTAGGGGCTAGAGGCTAGAGGCTAGGGGCTAGAGAGCTAAAATTCCCTAGCCCCTAGTCCCTATTTAACTAACTGCTGACTGTTGAACATCAAGAGCTTGCAGCGCCTCTTTGATGCGTGAGGAGCGAATTTCACCAGCATGGGTGATACAAGCCGCATCAATGATGTCATCAGCAAAATCTAGATGCACAGCTTTATCTTTAATCAGCAGTTGCATTAAAGATGTCAAATTCTTGGCATACAATTGGCTAGCATGGACTGGCATTGAAGATGGTAAATTAATTGGGCCGATGATGGTGATTCCATTCCAGACAATATCTTTGCCGGGATCGGTGCAAGCACAGTTACCACCTTGTTCTGCAGCAATATCTACAATTACAGAACCCGGTTTCATCTGCGCTACCATCTCCTGAGTTACCAATAGCGGTGCTTTTTTACCCGGAACTTGAGCAGTAGTAATAACAACGTCTGCATTCTTGATATGTTGCGCAACAACTTCTTGGGTGCGCTGCTTGCTAGCTTCGGAAATTTCCTTAGCGTAACCACCAGATGTAGTAGTTTCTTCGTCTAATTTGACTTCCACAAATTTTGCCCCAAGGCTTTGCACTTCTTCTTTCACAGCGGGGCGAATATCAAAAGCTTCTACCACCGATCCCAGCCTTCTAGCAGTGGCTATTGCTTGCAAACCAGCAACACCAGCACCCATTATAAATACCTTTGCAGGAGCGATCGTGCCAGCCGCTGTTGTCAGCATCGGAAAGTATTTAGGCAATGCTGCAGTGGCAATTAATACTGCTTTATAACCCGCGATCGAAGCTTGAGACGACAAAGCATCCATACTTTGCGCTCTTGTAGTGCGGGGAATCATCTCCATAGCGACCGCACTTACCTGACGCTCTGCCAATCGCTTTGCCACAACTGGATTTCCTAAAGGATTGAGAAAGCTAATCAGTACTGATCCTGCTTTGAGCAAATCAATTTCTGAACGCCCATCTTCCCGCTCTTGTGGTGGACTGACTTTAAGCAGAATATCTGCTTCACCCCATAATTTACTATTGTCAGCAATAATTGTTGCTCCTGCTGCTTCATAAGCAGCATCGCTAAAGAAAGCTCGCTCCCCCGCTCCTGCTTCCACCCACACTTCTAAGCCTTGTTTTACCAAGCGCGCTACAGTGTCGGGAATCAGAGCCACACGACGTTCACAAACTTCAATTTCTCTAGCAACCGCTATTTTCATGCAATCTCCTTGAGATTAATATTTATTTCTGTGCAAGCTTTGAAATGTTTCTGCTGAGTCAATCTACTCAGTTCTAATGTCTTGGGCAGAGCTATCAATTATTAGCTTTCCCAGTTGCTGGCAACGCAGGATTTACCGCTCTACTTATCCAGGCAAAACCTAACCGTATCACTCGCGGATGTCACAATTTAAAGTAAAGATACTTGCATTCATGGATTACTCATTGCACATCCTATGCCGATCCCCAAACTTTGCATCGTTGTCTTCAAGTTCTTTTAGGGATTGAAAAATATTGTTGTGTGTTCTTTACATCGTGCAATATCAATTAATTTCTGACAAACTAGAGCCTCAAATCACTGGAATTAAGTTTGCTGGGAATAACGTTTGTTGTAACCAATCTAGCCCAATTCAAAGCGCGATCGCTGTATTGATTCGCTTAATTTTTATAACAAAAACCTGATTTTTAGATACACTTATACATATTCTGCAACATAATCTTTTCTCCACTGTGTTTTGCACCTGGTGAAAATGTCACCAAGCTAGCAATAATAAAAACGTTTACTCTTCAAAAGAGAATGAGGTGAATAAATACAATAAAATGTAACTTATAAAACACTTTTGTAAGTAATATTTCTGAGGAAGAAAAGAAGTCGGCACCTTTCACCAGAATTTTACGTCCAGATCCCAAATAGCCATGAGTCAAGTTTGGTTACGAAGTCCCCACCCCCAACCACTGAGATAACACACCACAATATTTCTGCAACAGGAGCTTAACTATGCGACGTCTACTTTCTGCTTTAGCGGTAACTAGTTTTTTACTAACAAGCTTACCTGCGATTAGTTTGGCAAATTCCTTACCTGGATTCACACTTTTTAGCGGAGTCAAAGGTGAAAACCAGCTACCCTTTCGTTTAGATTTTGGCGGTAACGTTAATGCCTGGGATAGATACCGCTTAAGAATTCCTGCTAAAAAGATGAACGTAGCTGCTGCTCAATTTGTTGTAACTTACCCCAAATACTACAAGGGAACTTTTGATCCTAAAAACATAGAAGTACGGGTGAAAAACAAAAAAGTACCCCTATCTGAAGTCAGGTGGGATCGAGAAAATCGTGTGATTGAAATTTATCCTCAAGAAGCGGTGCCAGCAGGTAGCAATGTTGAGTTGGTATTCTCTAACGTGAAAAACCCTGCTTTCGGCGGTATTTATTATTTCAATTGCTCGATTCAATCCCCTGGTGATGTACCACTATCCCGTTACTTGGGAACTTGGTTACTTAGCATCGGGTAATTAGCACTCAAATGTCAAAGGTCGATAGTCAAAAAATTTTTGGTGAGAAACTAGACTTTAAACTCTAAACTATCGGCTTTTGACTATTGTACAAGTTTCTTAGAGTTTTTGCATCAATATAGTGATATAATAATAGATTGTGACATTTTATATCAAAATTTGTTGGAGAGGATAAGACTATGCGCAGAACTCTAGAAGGAACTTGTCGCAAGAGAAAAAGAACCTCTGGTTTTCGTGCCAGAATGCGGACGCCAGATGGAAGAAATGTACTCAGAGCAAGAAGAAGAAAAGGACGTCATCGTCTTAGCGTCTAAACTTAAGTAAGCAGAAATAGCGGCTGTGGCTTTGCCCAAAGCATATCGGCTTAAATCTCGCCACGATTTCCAAGCGGTTTTCCGGGGGGGCATTCGCCGTCATGGTTCTTACCTAACTTTGAGAGCCTTGCAATTGTCATCAGCACTTATTGCTCCAACTCAAATTGGGATTTCGGTTAGTACCAAAGTCAGCAAACGGGCGGTGGTTCGCAACCGCCTCAAGCGTCAAATAGCAGCAGCTTTGCATCAATTGTTGCCCAAAATCTCACCAGGGTGGCGGCTAGTGGTGATTGTAAAACCAGGCGCAGCAGAATCTAAGTGCGTAACCCAACAATTTCTGCAAGAATTAGAGCAGTTGTTGGCACAAGCTGAGGTATTAAATGGGCATTCGTGAAGAAGTTTATTTTGAAGGTGGCCCCCATATCGGGGATTTGATAATAAACATACTAATTGGGTTTACTGTTGTAGGCTTGCCATTGACTGTTGGGGCAATTGTCAGAGCTTTGTGGCTGCGTTTCCGCATTAGCGATCGCCGAGTGTCTGTCACTGGAGGTTGGATGGGACGTGAGCGCAGCGATGTAATTTACTCAGAGATTGTCAAAATCGTTAAAGTACCCCGTGGGATTGGCTTATGGGGAGACATGGTGCTAACCCTAAAAGATGGTAGTCGTCTAGAATTACGGGCTGTTCCCAAGTTTAGGGAACTTTATGATTACATCAGTGAAAAAGTAGCTGCCAAAAATCCCAATTTTAGTAGCGCTGTTAATAAATGATAGGGTGTAGGGACTAGGGGCTAGGGACTAGGGGCTAGGGACTAGGGGCTAGGAATAAAGAAATCTTAATACCTAATCCCCAACACCCAATACCCATTCCCCGATACCTAATACCCAATCCCCAATATAGTGCGGCTATCCGTAGTAGAACTGTAGTCGCAGGCAAATCCTGATTTAGATAAATTAGATTCAGTTGGCCAATTTTGGAAATTGGACAAGCAATAACTGATAGCCAAATGCTATTAGCCATTAGCCATGAGCTAATTTCCAATCTAAAATCGGTAGTTAATTTACATAACCTCAGGTTGAATTCAGAATAATGGATTTTGGTATCGGGTTCCTCTCGAACAACGTAATGTTGCCAATCATAGACTTGTTCTACAGCATAGTACCAAGCTATGGATTGGCGATAGTTGCCTTAACATTGATAATTCGTTTTGCACTGTATCCTCTCAGTGCAGGTTCGATTCGCAATATGCGAAGAATGCGAATTGTGCAACCTTTGATGCAAAAGCGGATGCAAGAAATCAAAGAACGTTATAAGGACGATCCGCAAAAACAGCAAGAGGAAATGCTCAACGTTCAGAAAGAATTTGGCAATCCTTTAGCTGGGTGTTTGCCGCTCTTGTTGCAAATGCCCGTTTTGTTAGCGCTATTTGCCACCTTGCGAGGTTCGCCTTTTGCCAGCGTAAACTACACCGTGAACCTGCAAATCTTTCCTGCTGAACAAATTGAAAGAATTCAACCCCAGGCTTTTGCTACTCCTGCTCAAAACATTTACGTTGCTGATGGAGAACACGTTAAGGTTACAGCTATTCTCCCTAGCGGCAACAAATTAGCTGTAGGAGAAACAACTAAAATTCAATATCAAACTCCTGAGGGCAAACCATTTCCAGCAGTTTTGGCTGAACACCCAGATGTAAATCTCATTCCCCAATGGAAAGTCACCAAAGGGGAAGAAAGGGTGAGAATTGATGCTGAAGGAAACATAGAAGCCTTGCAGCCAGGAGATGTGACTATTCAGGGGACAATTCCCGGATTGGCAGCAGATAAAGGATTTTTATTCATTGACGCCTTGGGTAGAGTTGGCGCGATCGATCCTGATGGCACAATCCATTGGGATATTGTGGCAATGGTAGTGATGTTTGGTATTACCCTTTACATCAGCCAAGTACTGTCTGGGCAAAATTCAAGTGGTGGTAACCCACAGCAAGATACAGTTAACAAAATTACTCCCGTTATTTTTTCCGGGATGTTTTTGTTCTTCCCTCTGCCTGCTGGGGTGCTGATGTATATGGTGATTGGTAATATTTTCCAAACTTTGCAAACCTATATTCTCTCTCGCGAACCCCTGCCAGAAGAGCTACAAAAAATCGTAGAGTCTCAGGAGAAAGAGGCAGAAGTACAACAAAAAACCCTGCCGTTTGAACCAAAAAGTTCTAAGAAAAAGGCTACAGGTTAATGATGACCGATAGTCGTATGCAAAGAGGGCAGCAGTGGTTAAAAACTCTGCTGCAACTAACTGGGATCAATACTAATATCAAGGCTGAGTTAGAATCACTTGCCACTGGTGAGGGTGAATCTCAAGAACCTGATAGTTTCTGGTTGACGATTGACGAAGTCAATTTGGCTCCAGAGCATATTCAGGTGTTAATCGGCCCCGATGGTACAGTTTTAGATGCTATTCAATATTTAGCGAATTCTATTCTCAACTTGAACCAACCTCATGAGGAACAAGCCTCATACACAGTTGAACTAAATGGCTACCGCGTCAGGAGACAAGCGGAAATTCGAGCGATCGCTGTGGGAGCAGCCGAACAAGTACGTACAACAGGTAGAGAAGTGGAAATTAAATCTCTTAGTTCAGCTGAACGCCGTCAAGTTCACACCTTTTTAAAGGATTTTAGTGACTTGGAAACTTTTAGCCGAGGTAAAGAGCCACATCGCAATCTAGTTGTACGTATGGCATCACCCGAATAACTAAGTAGTTGGTGGTTGGTGGTTGGTAGTTAACAACTAACAACTAGCAACTAACAACTCATTAATTTTCTAGAATCTAGAATATACGGATTTCCGTATTTATCAGCTATAAAATTAGATCCCAAAAAAGTTAGACTAAAGAAGTACTATCGGCATTTTTGCCGATAATAGGCATAATTTTTCGTGAAGATGTCTCATAAATCCTATGGACGCAATTTATATTCCGCAGCTAACTAAAGCACCGGAGCGGACAGAGGAGATTCAGGTGCAAGAGTTTCTTCCTGGTTTGGAAACTTTGACACCAGTTCGCGGACGCATTCGAGTACGGCATTGTGGTAATTATTTAGAGGTGTTTAGTAAAGCAGAAACCATTATTACTTGCACCTGCAACCGCTGTTTGCAAAGTTACAATCATCGCCTAGTGGTAGATACTTCTGAAATCATCTGGTTAGACGAAGCCGTTGAGGAAGAAGAAGCCTTTGTCTTAGAGCGGGAAATTGCAGTAGAAGATTTAGTGGAAACTCTATCACCATACGGGTATTTTGACCCTAGTGAATGGCTATACGAGCAAATGTGCCTGGCAATTCCCCAACGCCAACTGTGTGATCAAAATTGTCAAGGTATTCAACAAATTAATAATAGCAATTCTGAACAGGGTCTAGACCGCCGTTGGTCTTCTCTAGAAGCCTTGAGAAAGCAATTTCCTTCTTAGTTTTTATGCTTGCGTAATTCTGTCAAGGGTGCGTTAATGTAGTGTAACGCACCTTTGATTGCTTTATATTGTTATTTAGCTTAATAACTTTGCCAAAATCCAACATCCGAGAAGGGTGTTGCTATACGTACATAGACGCCGGATCTGCTTCCCGGAGGGTAGGCTACCTCTGCAGCCTGTAAGGATTTAGTCCATGGATGTAGGCTTTGTTTGTATAGCGCTAGGCTTTCAGCCTGTGGGCGTTTATTTAGGCGTCAATAATATTCCAAACTTGAAATAATAAAAAGATTAACTATATATCAACATACAGAATGAACACAGATATTGAGAAATATCCTATTTTAGAAATAAAAAATTTATGCGTTAATTATGGGGGCATTCAAGCTCTCAAAAAAATTAATTTAGTTATAAATAATGGCGAAGTAGTTACCTTAATTGGTGCAAACGGTGCTGGTAAAAGCACCACTCTTCGTGCTATCTCTAAGATAGTAAATCCCCGTAGCGGTGAAATTATTTACAGTGGCAGGAATATTATTCGTCGCCAACCACATGAAATTGTGCAATTGGGTATTGCCCATTGCCCGGAAGGACGAAGAGTATTAGCACGGCAAACGGTTTATGATAATTTGCTCCTCGGTGCCTATATTCGTTCTCATCAAGCAGAAGTAAAAGCTGATATTCAGCGCCAATTTGAGCTATTTCCACGTTTAGCACAAAGACGCAATCAACTAGCAGGAACTCTGAGTGGTGGCGAACAACAAATGTTAGCGATCGCCCGTTCGTTGATGAGTAAACCTAAACTTTTGCTTTTAGATGAACCGAGCTTGGGTTTAGCACCAGCGATCGTTCGAGAAATCTTTACCATCATTGAAAATTTACGCGCTACAGGCGTTACTATTTTGCTCGTGGAACAAAATGCTAACCTTGCCCTACAAATTGCAGATCGAGGATACGTTTTGGAAGCGGGTAGCATCACCTTAAGGGGTACAGCATCAGAATTAATTACTGATGAGCGAGTTAAAAAAGCTTATTTAGGATAATTATGTTTATATTTATACTTGAGATGCCTTTGTACTTGGTTGGGAATATCTCTATATGTTTTGGTTATCCTCAGTTTTGGAAGTTTACCTATTTTGATTAACTCTATCTATATATAACCTCATCATACATAAACTATTGAGAGGCAAACATATATGGTACAGCTACCAACGAAAACCCTAACTTTAGAAGAGTTTCTCAAGCTACCAGAAACGAAACCAGCCAGCGAATACATCAACGGACAAGTAATTCAAAAACCAATGCCTCAAGGTAAGCACAGTATTATTCAGGGCGAACTCGTCAGTACTATTAATGCTGTAGTGAAGCCAAATAAAATTGCTCTTGCTTTTCCAGAATTGCGGTGTACTTTTGCTGGGCGTTCGATTGTACCAGATGTAGCAGTTTTTGCTTGGGAGCGAATTCCCATAGATGAAAATGGAGATGTAGCGAACGTTTTTAAAGCTGCTCCTGATTGGACAATTGAAATTTTATCGCCAGAACAAAGTCTGACAAAAGTGACTGGCAATATTCTACATTGTCTAAAAAATGGCTGTCGTATGGGTTGGCTACTCGATCCAGATGAGCGATCGCTTTTAGTTTTTCCAACAGGGCAGCAACCAGAAATTTTCCAAGCAGAACAAGAGATATTACCAGTTCCGGATTTAGTTAGTGACTTGAAATTGACGGTAGGGCAGTTATTTGGATGGTTGAAGTTGAAGTTGTAAATTAGTGGGACACAAAATCTATTCCTATACCCTGTTTTTCGTAAGGAGCAAAAATAGAACTTACGCACGAGTCACGGAAGAATAAAACCACTCCAGGCACAGAGGGCACGGAGGAATAAGAGTTAGAGAGGTATTTTGCATAAGTCCTGAAAAACTATGTCTCTGTCTTGGCAAGAATAATGATGAATGAGAAAGATGGCGATAGAAATTACAGAACTATATATTACAGACTACGAGGATGTAATTTCTCTCTGGGAGAATACAGAGGGCATCAAGTTACGCGATGCAGATTCAAAAGAAAATATTCAGCGCTATTTGGAGCGAAACTCAGGTTTGAGTTTCGCTGCCCGAAAGGATGGACAAATTGTTGGTGCAATTTTGTGTGGACATGATGGGCGTCGTGGCTATTTACATCATCTAGCAGTGTTACCAATTTATCGTCGGCAAGGTATCGGTACAAAACTTGTAGAAAGTAGCCTTGCTCGGTTAAGAAATTGGGGAATCGAGAAGTGCCACCTGTTTATACTGACAGAAAATGTTCAGGCAAAACAGTTTTGGGAAAAGTTAGGCTGGTGTGAACGTACAGATATTCAAATGATGTCTCTAAACTTATCGAACTCTTCAAATCCCTAAATTTCCCAACATGAGATGATATTTACTTTGTAGCCCGCAAAGTTTATCCGCTTGGGAATCAATCCATGAGTCAAATCATCTGGATCGCAAGACACGCCAATCGCCTTGATTTTGTCAACCCAGAGTGGTTTCTAACAGCAGAACGACGCTACGATCCACCCTTATCTGAAGATGGTTTTTTACAAGCACAGCAGTTAGCTAATCGCCTGAAGCGAGAAAAAATTTCTCACATTTTCGCTTCTCCCTTCCTGCGAACAGTGCAAACGGCTAACGCAGTCGCAGAAGTTCTGGATTTACCGATTAAGTTGGAAACAGGTTTAAGTGAATGGTTAAATCCTGCTTGGATGGCAGAGGAACCCAAAAGATTGTCAACTAGAGAATTAGCAGAACTCTTTCCCAGAATTGACACTAGCTATACGCCACGCATAGCCGCCCAATATCCGGAAACTCATGAACAAGCACAGACACGTTCCGGACAAACTGCCAGGTGCCTAGCTGTAGAATTCTCTCCAGAACATATTCTGCTAGTGGGACATGGTGCATCGGTACAAGGTGCAGCAATGGGGCTTGTAGGAGAAATCGCCTTAACAGAAGTTAAAGCTTCTCTGTGCAGCTTAGTGAAAGTTGTGCGCCAACACCCAGAATGGTTTTTAGAACTGAAGGGAGATACATCCCACTTAACACAGGTAGAGGAAGTTGTTCGGTTTAATTAATAAAGATGGTAGCTAGTGGCTAAATCGCAATTAGCCATTAGCCATGATTAACCATCACAAAAAAGTAAGTTAATTTTGATACACATTATGACATTAATATTAGCAGGAGACATCGGCGGAACAAAAACTATTCTGCGACTGATGGAGGAGTCAGAAGGACAGCTTGTACGTACAATTTACGAGGAACGTTACCCTAGTAGAGATTATCCCGATTTAGTGCCAATAGTACAAAAGTTTTTGACAGCAAGTAACACCCACAAACCCCAAAAAGCTTGCTTTGCGATCGCAGGGCCTGTAGTAAACAATACTGCTAAGTTGACTAATTTGGCTTGGTTTTTGGATGCCGAACGCTTGCAAAAACAACTAGACATTGCCCCTATCTCTTTGATTAACGATTTTGCCGCCGTTGCCTATGGCATTTTAGGTTTAAAAACAGAAGATTTACACACTCTCCAATCTGGCAAATCAAACCCGGATGCCCCAATTGCTGTTATTGGTGCTGGCACTGGGCTAGGGCAAGGATTCTTAATCAAACAAGGGAACTACTATCAAGCCTTTCCTTCCGAAGGTGGGCATACTGACTTTGCTCCCCGTACAGAGCTAGAGTTTCAACTGCTGAAATATCTGTTGGATAAGCACGATATCCAGCGCGTTTCTGTGGAACGTGTAGTTTCGGGTTTAGGAATAGTTTCGATTTACGAATTTATGCGCGATCGCAAAATTACCGAGGAATCACCAGATATTGCCGCTATTGTCAGAACCTGGGAACAAGAAGCAGGAAAACAAGAAAAAAGCGTCGATCCAGGTGCAGCAATTGGTACAGCTGCCGTGCAAGGAAGCGATCGCCTTTGTGAAGAAACGATGCAACTATTTGTAGAAGCTTATGGTGCCGAAGCGGGAAATCTTGCTCTTAAACTTCTACCTTATGGCGGTTTATACGTTGCTGGCGGCATTGCTCCCAAAATTCTGCCTTTAATCACAAAAGGAGATTTTCTTCTCAATTTCACCTATAAAGGCAGAATGCGTCCTCTTCTAGAAGAGATACCAGTGTATGTTGTACTCAATCAGCAGGTGGGGCTGATTGGTGCTGCTATTTACGCCGCTAGACTATAACAGATAATTTGGGTGAGCAATGCTCCCCCTAGACAATATTACTGGTGCTACTCTGCATACCGCTAGGTTATAAAAAACTAGCAACATACGTGATGTCAATATATATACAAGCAAAAACTATGACAAAAAGAGTGTTTTTGCCCTTAATCATCGCCACTTTGGTATGCAGTGGATTTCACAATGTCGAAGCACGCCCACCCAAACGTCGTATTTCTACAATCAAACCAATTATCACTCAACCAATCAAGTCAGAATGGAATCTATTCACTGCTCCAGATGGTAGTTTTTCTGTTTTAATGCCGGGAACGCCAGAAATTATCACTCAAACCCAAAAAACTTTTATGGGAGAAATTGACTTACAATTATTTGTCGGTAAGTCAGCTAACCAAGAAGTGGCATACATAGTAACTTACAATGAATTTCCCTATAGTTACGGTGAGTTGACTAATCCTCAAGCAATACTTAGCAATGCTAGGGATATGGCTTTAAAAACTACTAAGAGTAAATTAATCCGCCAACGTCCAATTCGTAGTTCCAACGGTCATCCAGGTAAAGAAATAGAGTATATAAATGCTGGTGGTAAAATTACTAAAAACCGAATGTATGTTGCTGAAGGGCGCTTGTATCAAGTCATGGTTATTACTACTAAAAAACAGCGCCATACTTTATCTAAAACTCTGAATGGGTATTTAAATTCTTTCCAAGTAGTATTGAAAAGGTAATTATATTTTTAGGGACATTGTTGCTTTTTGCCGTGTCCCTTTTTCTTGAAAATAGGGGCTAGGGGCTAGAGGCTAGGGGGACTAGGGAAAAGAGGTTTTCACCGATTAGTTGCTTGAAAAAGGGTGTGGGGGAGCCAGTGCGCCCTTGCGGGTTAAGAGCGTTGTAGCAAGTGGCGTTGTAGGGGAAATACCTTTTTTCATGCTTTCTGGTGTACGGAGTTCATGACGGCTACTTAGGTGAATCTAGTTAAATCTAGAATTCCTTTGCTGCACATAATTTTGCTGCACATAATATTTATGCCCTGCGACAGTAATAGCTAAGAATCCCCAAAGAATCATGCCAGCAACTCCTAACATCCCGCTCCCGCCTGGTAGAGTTGCGAAACAAGCAATACCAATGGCACGCGCCACAGCCATAAATTGATCGAAGCGAGGCTCAATATATTGAAGCACTTGAAACATTAGCAAAATTAATCCACCCAGGTAAAAGACAGCCCCAAACCAACCTAATGTGAAAAACATATCCAAAATTCCGCTGTCAATTACAATCGGTTCTAGGAGTCCTTTTTCATTAACAATAAAAGTATTTCCGATGCCGTTACCCAAGCCATTAGTCAAGGCTTTTGTGAGTCCATTTTTATAAATTTCTTGCCTAATCTGGGCACTGTTATCTTTCTCTAGATTAGAAAAAGTTTCCAATCTTTTGGTAATTACCCCAGAAAATGGCTCCATATTAGCTAATGGCACAACACAAACTGCCATAACCAAAATAGTTACCATCAAACGCATTTGAATTTTCGGTTTGAGCGAAGAAAGTAGGGTAAGTACTCCTACTAACCAGGCTCCCCACAGAGTTCGCACCATCGTTAGTAGGAAGGTTAAATAGCCAGCTGCCGCAGCCGGAATAGTTAAAAATTCTTTGCTATGAAATAACACCAGCAAACCTGCCATGATCACAGTCGCAAAAGGCCCTGGTGATGCCATAGTACTCCAAATACGCAGCCCAAAAGGTTCGGGGTTTCCAAAGCTTGTGAGTTTTGTGCTAATTAGCCAAAATCTATCCCATTCTGGAGCAATCAGGAATTGCACTATTCCATATACTCCTGTCACCAATACCCCCCAGAGAAATATGCGGGTGATATTTTGGCGATATTGAGGATAATCTCGCCAGCGTACAAATATGTATAAAGCGAAGCTAATAGGTGTTAACCAATCTAAAAGCCCTCTAAATGCAGTAAAAGGTGTGGTTTTAACTAATCCAATCAAATAACCATAAAATACACCGACAAAAGCTAATACAAAAGGCAAACCACCTTGACGATAAGAGCGAGGAAGTTCTTTCAAGGCGGTATACATGGTGATTAGGGTTACCAAGTATTGTGATATGAGTATAAAACGAGTGGCATCAAAGCCACTGCGATAATCAATTAAGCGAGAAAGCAGGGGTGTAATAAACCACATCCACCAAAGGAAACCCATGTAAAGCAAAGGGTATCGAAAATAAAGGAAAACCCCTACAGCAAAAGAGATCGCTACATATCCTGGGCGAAAAAGGGAGCCAGCGCCCGCGATAATGGAAACTGCCGAAAAAAGCACTAGTCCCAGGATTGCTAACCAACCAAAAAGAGGTGGGTTTTCTGGAACGCTTCCTGCAAAAGAACTATTGGTAGTTATCTGCCTGTGAATCACTTAGTATCTCCAAAATTAAAGACTATATCCAAGCAAATATTTACTAGTTACTAGTGTTCACTTTTACCGACTGCTGCCAAGTCCGCAAACCTTGCCAGCGTCCCCGCAGCGATGCCAGCCACTTTCTTTGAGCCAATTTTCCTTCTTTGGGAAAAAATCGCAACCACTGGATTAAACCCAAAGATTCTTGAGTGCCCACTAGTACAGCCCACAGCATAAATACGACACGACGCACAGGTGGCAAGTTTTCCAGCAATACTAGGGTTTCATTGTGTACTGCATTCACCAAAGCTACTTCATTCAACCGATCTCGCTTATCCTCGTCAAAACGTTTGGCTGGATAGTGATCTACTGCGATCGCCGGATCGTAGACAAGCTTCCAACCCTTTCGTTTGAGCGCCAAACATAACGCCATCTCGAAGTTAACTTGCGCTCCTGTACCCCACATCCGCTCATCAAAGCCAATTTCTGCGATCGCGCTCCGGCGATAACTCATGTTTACACCCTTGAGAATATCCACCTCGCGGGCTTGTCCAACACCTCGATGATGGTTACCAATCACACGTCCGAACCACTGGACTTGACCTACAGTTTCGGTATCATCATGGTCGAGTAATTTGTTTTCCCAGTACACCCAGTCTCGTCCACCTACACCACCCAAACGCTCATCTGACAGATAATAAGTTTCGATGCGTTTTAGCCAATCAGTATGAGGTGCAGCATCATCGTCAGTAACAGTAATGATATCCCCTGTGGCTACATCTAGTGCAGCGTTAAGAGCAGCAACAACCCCTGGAACCTCGACTGTTACAGTCTTGATTGGCAAGGGATCAAAGTTTGATTCTTTGAATAATGCCCAAGTCTCGTTATCGCTGTCGCGTACTACCACCAGCACTTCATCAGCAGGACGAGTTTGCTGCTTCAGCGCTTCTAAACAGCGAGTTAAGTCTTTTGGGCGCAGGTAGGTGGGAATGATAACGCTAATTGCGATCATATATGAATACCTCGCTAACCTTGTCTGGCTGGCTGATATGAATTTTTATTCAGGCAAGTCGCCATGCGATTGACGTTTTCCATCCCAAACAAAGCGGTATGTGCCACTTCAAAAGCGTTCTCGCTTAATTGATATTCACAAATTTGCGCGATCGCTTGATTGAGATTAGCTGTTGTTAAAGCATCAGTATTTATTCCTAGCTTATAAGTGCTAATAATTTCTGCCAGAGTACTGTCACTGGGTGTATGTGCCAAAATTGGTCTTTGCACTTGTATATAGGTAGTTACCTTTGTAGGCAAACTAGTCTGGCGAAAGATAGCAAATGCGTTATCAAAAGGATACATCGCATACAAAAAATGACATTGAGCTAATTCGGCGATCGCTTCATTTTCACTCAGGTGAGGAATATCTACAATTAGCCGAGAAAAATCTGTTGGCAAAAATCTCCGATCTGCACCAATAACAATAAACTTTACAGATAACCCTTGCTGTTGTCCGTAACTCTCTAAAGCTTCACAAAACAAGCGAAATTCATGAGCAGAATAAATAGAACCAATATGTCCAACAATCAATGTATTTTGTTCTATCGGTTTTGAATCTAGCTTGGGTAAATTAGGCAAATAACGATGGACAACAACAGAGTCAACACCTAACATTTTCTGATAATAGCGACGCATACTTTCGCTGACTACATCCACTGAACTAACAGCGTGCATCGCTTCAGCAAACATTTTGCTTGCCTGATTTAACAGCCACCGATAACGACGGGTTCTACCAAACCATCCACCAACCAAATCGTCGTGTATTGTCAAATGCACAGGGGTGTTAGTTTTCTGAGCCAGTTCTTTAGCAATTAAAATCCCATCACTGTGTCCAATCACCCAGTAAGCATCAGCTTTGAGGGAAAGAATTTTGTCTATTGTGCTTTTGAGTAGAGAAGTTTTTATCCCATACCAAAGTAATCCACTATTAACAAAATCCTTGAGCAAATTTCCTCCCATCAAGCCTTCCCCTAATCGTTTGGCTTCTGGAAAATCTACTTCTTTCTCAGTTAAATAAAACCATTCAATATCAATATCTTTATCTTTTAATGCCGGAATCAAACTCCTTAAAATTACCGAACCACCTCCTATATTTGGTAAAAATGTTGTGATGAGTAAAACTTTTTTCATAAGAAATACCAAAATTTATATACAGCTTATATATTTTTGCCACCTGCACGAGGCAAGTGGCTAAGGCTTTGATTGCTCGATTAATCTTTCTGGCGCTTTAACCAGCCTTGATGAATCTCGCTAAAGATGTCAGTGAGACTTTTAGTCAGGCTCCAATTTGGGTAGTGAGTTTTCATTTTAGTTAAATCACTGATGTAGCAAATGTGGTCACCTTCTCGATTTTTATCCACGTATTCCCACACCATTTTTTTACCCGAAACTGCTTCAGCAAGAGCAAACGCTTCTAGAATAGAACAGCTATTTTCCCTTCCTCCACCTAAGTTATAAACCTCCGCTACTCTCGGATTTTCAATGAAGGCTTCGATAAATCTAGCTACATCTAATGAATGAATATTGTCCCGTACTTGTTTGCCTTTGTATCCGTAAACAAAATACTTTTTACCTTCTAAATTACACTTAGTCAAATAGCTAAGAAATCCATGCAATTCTACACCAGAGTGATTTGGCCCGGTCAAGCAACCACCGCGCAAGCAACAGCTTCTGATGTCAAAGTACCGCCCATATTCTTGCACCATAATATCTGCGGCAACTTTGGAGGCTCCAAACAGAGAATGTTTAGATTGATCTATGCGAAAATTTTCCGCAATGCCATTAAAATCTTCTTGATTTGCGTATTCCCAACGAGTTTCCAATTCCTTTAACGGTAATTCGTTGGGAGCGTCTCCATATACTTTGTTAGTTGACATATGAACGAATACGGCTTCTGGAGCACAGCGCCGCGTCGCCTCTAGCAAATTCATCGTCCCAACAGCATTGGTATCGAAATCATCAAAGGGTATTTGTGCAGCCCGGTCGTGAGATGGTTGAGCAGCAGTGTGTACAATAGCTGTTGGTTGTAATTCTTCAATGAGTTTTAGCACCCCCGCCCGATCGCGGATATCAAGTTCATGATGCCGAAAGTTGCTCAGTTCAGTTTCCAGTCTTTTTTGATTCCAACGGGTATCACCATTAGGGCCGAAAAAAGCAGCTCTGCTATTGTTGTCAACACCATGAACTGCCCAACCTTGGGCTGAAAAATAGGTGCAAACTTCTGAACCAATTAAACCTGATGAACCTGTAACCAGAAGAGACTTAAAATTCATAGTTTATATTTTCTGAAATGGTTTGTTGAACTGCGAACTTATTAAGTTTAGGTAAAAACTTTTGTGTTTAACTATTCAAATTCTCAAATAAATCCACATAGCTTTTAGCCATTCGCTCCCAGCTGTGTTTTTCGGCGATATGGCGAGCAACCTTACCCATTTGGGTACGCAAAGCGCGATCGCTTGCCAAAGATAACAGCGCCTGTGCCAATGCTTCGGCGTCATCCGGATCTGGTATGACTATCCCAGATTCTGGTGTTACTAGTTCAGCAGCGCCTGTTGTCTGAGCTGTAATTACAGGTAAGCCACAAGCCATCGCTTCAATCACCACTAAGCCAAAAGGCTCGTAGCGGGAGGGGAAAACGAGGAAATCTACTGCTTTCATTAACTGGGGAACATCATGGCGGAGTCCTAAAAAATGCACGCGATCGCTTAACCCCAGTGAGTCTGCAAGTTGAAGATATGGGCTGCCTTCAGTAATTCCTGCCACTGCCAAATGCAATTCGGGAACTTTCACTAAAGCTTGCAACACCGTATCCAAGTTTTTGCGAGGAATTCTGATATCTCCTGCAAACAGTGCCAAGGGTACTCCATCAGGAAGTCCCCAGATTTTGCGATCGGTAGTACCAGGTGAAAATTCTTGTAAATCAACACCATTTAAAATTACCTGCAATCGTTCTGGTGCTACACCAATTTCTAATAGATCCTTGGCAATCTGATTAGAAATTGCCACAACTATTTTTGCCTGACTGAAAGCCTTTTTTTCCCAACGCGCATTAGCGGCTGTGTATAGCCATTGGTAAAAATCATATAAAACTCCGCGTGGATTAAGCACATTCTTAAATGATTTGGACGTAGCCTTAAAAGCAGAGAATTTTAGCCAAGAACTATGGACAAAATGAACTGCATTTACATCTGCTGGGATCGCTGTAATTGCACCGTTAGCCTTTACTAGATCAAATTCAGACTGATGTTGATGCAACCAAATTGCACTCCGCCAAGAAAATATGATATTACGGATAATTTCTGCAGGCCACCCTTTTACTGGAATACCAATCCATTGAACTTGGCTATTTTCCCGTAATTCTGGAGCTACTTGACTTGCTAATAAAGTAACATAGTGACCTCGACGAATAGCCTCCCAGGTAATTTCATAATTTACCCGCCCTTGACCATCACCTTTAATAACATTGTGGGTAACGATACAAAGCTTCACGCTTAATAATCCTGAATAATTATTAGTAAGTTTTCAAACACTGGATGGCAATAACAACCGTTGGATGCGAGAACGACGCAGAATTTCTGGCCAAGCTCGGATTGCTTTTCGTTGTAATAGATATCTTGTCATCTGCACAAAATATAAAAGTATAAAGCCTAGTAGGTTCAAGGGATTAGGAAATAAGTCTTTATATCGCTTAATCCCAATGTATAGCCTAGCCGCTTCTACATATAATTCATAATTACTCAAGCCACCTACACCAGATATACCCACCTCAAGTGTGCTATCCTCGGCAATACACTTTACTCTCAATTCCGAGCAATATAAAATTTTGTAGCCACGCTTAATCGCTCGCAAACAAAGTTCTGCATCTTCATAGCCAAAAAAGATATTTTCATCCCATTGTTCTTGACTAAAAAAATGTCTGGGAAACAAAGCGGCGTGAATAACTACAGTTTGAGGAATGCCATCAGTAGGAAAGAAGTGCCCTTGAAATGTAAGTTTAGCTGGTAAAAGCTGAAAGCCATCTAGAGTGTGGCTGGTGCCTGTTAAGATAGTATTTTTTCTCTCTTCAAGAGGCATTTGAGTATATCTATCAATGGCTAAAGCAATAAAGTCTGGCTGAACGCAAATATCATCATCAACGAAAGCGACAAAGTCGGTTTCAGACTCTGGAATTGCATTCACAGCATTATTGCGGTTACCACAAACGCCAGAACGAGGCCCTAAGATATAACGAGTTCCCGGATATTTTTGGACTATTTGCAAATTTGCCTGCTGTGTTTCCAACTCAGATGAATCATCAGAAACTACTACAATATGGGGTTTAACTTTAGAATTCCATAAAGCTTCTAAACAAGCATCGAGTTTTTTTGTGCGATTTCTTGTTGTAATACAAGCTGATACTCGCATTGATTGTACCTATATATAAATTGGAATAAATTAATCTTCTAAATATAGGGAGCAAACCTGGATATTTTCCGTAGATATTTAAAATTTTGCTGCTACTTTTGCAGGAGCAAAACTTAGCAACAGTGCAGCCATTGACCTTAAATTTAACTTTTGACGCAAAGAACGCCAAAGATAAGGACGTGCTTGTTTAACTTGTTCAGCTCGCATTAAGCCAATTCCTAAAGTTGTACTTACCTTTACCCACTGTTGTTGAAAATAGGGTTTAAACTCCTTTAGTTTCTCATCTTCCATAAAACACTGGAAACAAAACATTTCCGCTTGAGCTTTACGGATTTTTGCTTGATAGTTTCGCCTACCACTAAGCATTGTTTCTGTTTCGTCATGCCTCCGGTATCTAGTTAATTTTTCTGGATAATAATAAGCTCCCATACCTGTAGAGCAACACAGATATGTCAAGTAAATATCCCATGAACCGCCTACTTCTTCAGGGATGTTATCCCAATCTATAACTTCTCTACGAATGACAGCCGCCATTGCTGTAGCTACTGCTTGATCCACTAAGCCAAGTTTATAGAAGGGTTGATAAATGCCTTCTTGAAGATCCGCTCTTTGAAATAACTGTGAACAATGCTCTGTGATCTCATGATTGATTTCACCATCAGCATTGATCACGTAATGATCACAAAAAGATAAAACTAAATCAGGATTAGCTTCAAGGGGAGGAACAAGCTTTTCTAAAAAGTCTTCTTCCCACAGATCGTCATCAAGCAGAGTCGCTACGTATTTTCCACGCGCCATTTTAAAGGCTTTCATAGTGTTGCCGAACATACCTATGTTCGTTTCATTGCGCGAAAAACGAATTCGCGGATCTTTAAAAGAATCCACAATTGCTTGTGGATTTTCCGGACTACAATTATCAGAAACAATAATTTCTATATTTTCGTATGTCTGGCGAACGGCACTAGTCAGAGCTTGCTTGAGATACTCTGGACGGTTATAAGTTGGGGTGATAATACTAACTAGGGGTTGAGGATTCATATCAATCTGAGCATTTACCTACAATTAATTAAATAAAATAGCCTTATTAAGGTACAAAAATAAAAATTAATCATGAAGATAAACTGTGTTAGTTGCTTAATTTTTTATTTATCAACACATTTTTTAATCATATCGATGTATGCTGGCTTGAGTTTTTCCCAACTAAAATTTTCGTAAGCAAGGCGATGAAAAGATTCGCGCTCAGAGATAACCTCAGATGCGGCTAGGGCTTTAGGTATTAAGCTTGTTAAGCTACCTGCCTTGGTAAAATCTGCTAAATATTCTTTATTTCCAAATATGAAATGAGAAATTTCATAGTCGTGTGCCATACAGGGTAAACCGTAAGATAATGCTTCTACAAAAACTCGTCCAAATCCTTCTGCAACAGAAGCGAGAACGAAAGCATCTGCGGCTTGATAATAATCTGCGATCGCACTGTAGGGAACAGTTCTAACTTGGAAATTTTCAGCCCCTAACAATGTTTTTCCAAGTTGAATTACTTCGGTAGATTCCTCATCTTCTTGACCGAGTAATAAAAGAAAAGGACGTGGTTCAGGTAGTTGAGCAAGTTCCCGAATCACATAATCCATGCGCTTGTGAGATTTATTAATAACTCCCACAGAAATAATCAATCTCTGGTTTTCCGGAAGCCCTAGCTTTTGTCGTAATGCTTTTTGCTCATCAACTGTCAGAAATTTGGGTTGGGATTCTATTTGGAATCCGTAAGGAATTAAGCTTTGCTTGTAAGCGGGTATTCCTGCATTTAAAGCTGCTTCTAGATGCATGGGGGCTAATTGTTGTACACGATCCCAACGACTCAGCCGCTCTACTGGAAACACAGGTGCTCCGTTAGAAAATAAAAGCTTATAGCTTTGTTTTGTCAAACGTCGCCAATGCCAAAGAAAAATCCCCAATTGTTCATCGCTGAGAAAAATTACATCTGGTTTATACTGATTAAGGTAGGGCAATAAACTTAAAAAAAACGATAATTGTTCAGTGTTGTAAGAACCTTTAATACCAGTTATTTTCCCTACCACTCTGCTGATTTGAATAGTTGTCCACTTCTCGCGTGGTAAGTTCCACAAAATAATTTCGTTTTTAGATGATTCTCCGCCCCCTTTAAAGAGAGTTACATCAAGTGAATTGTCATGTGATATGGCTTCAAAGCATTCGCGAGTAAAAGATTCAAAACCGCGATTAATATTACCAAGACCAGGACAAGTCAAAAACACTTTAATTGCTTGATTATTGTAAAAATGGCTATCCCTACTATTTGTTTTCATTATTTTTATGATAAATTTTGTCACATTTTTAATTAGCTAAATCCTAGATTTAGCCTGCAAGCAGTGTAGTTTGTGGCATTAACGTGCGAGCCAAATTCTACTTAATTAAATTCCTGCAGGCTGCCCGCTCATAATTCATTTTTACTAGGCAGCTGTCTCGTTCACGCTAACGTCGGGATGAGCCAGCAATCTAATACTCTTCATCCAAAACCGCATCAGATAATAAATTCTTTCCCACAGACTATAAAATCGCCATCCCAGAATCAAGTTGGAGATGGCTATCACTTCTTTAGTATTCCATTTGCCACGTCTATAGTAGTTTGTACGCCGATATTGGAGATTCCGAGATAAATTTACTCTATAAGGATGACCAATTTGTTCTAAAAATTCGTTGATGTATCGGTTAGTCATCTCAATTCCCGCTAGTGCTTGTGCTTCTTCACTTTTGTTTGTGGAATAATTAATGTAGTGATTAGCACCGTGAATGCGATAACTTCCCAGAACTTCATTCAGTGTTTTAACTTTGCCCAGAAAGGCAGTGCAGTATATCAGACAACCATCTGCACACAAGCGCCATTTGCTACAGTCAATAGGAAATATTTTTTCTAGAGCTTTACGTCGATAAGCTAGTCCAGAGGTAGGCGGAAAACACCAAGCATTACCTGTGTCTACAATTACTTGCGCCAAATTGTCATCAAGTAACTGACCGACGGTAGAACCACCATTGACAACGTTGCCATTACCATCAATGTTGTTCAACAGATGCATAACTCCAATTACATCAGATCTATTGAACTCTTCTACTATTCGCTGCAATTTTTGTGGTTGCCACACATCATCAGCATCCAAAAAGGCAATGACATCTCCACTAGCAGCTTCAAATCCAGTGTTAAAGGCTGCCCCTTGCCCTTGGTTTGGCTGGTAAATCGCTTTAATTTTATCGGGCGCTGTTTGCTGTAACTGGGCAATCACCTCACGACTGTTATCTTTGGAACCATCATCTACTATGATGATTTCAAAGTTCGGATAGGTTTGTGTCAAAACTGAATCGATGGCTGTTGGTAGATAACGAGCGTAGTTATAGTTTGAAATAATGACGCTAACCTTCATTTTGTTTAATTGATTATCGATAGAGACAAAGATACTTTTGCTAATTCTATGATGCTCGTATTATTTATGACTTAGTTGGGAGAAACGACTAAAAAATACGTTGCTATGTATGAAAGTTAGCAAAAGGAATTACGTATATTTTTTAATTTATATCAAGGCTAAAGGCAAAAGGAAATAATTTTACCTAGCTTTTTTGAATTAAAATTTTTATTACGACTTTCTTTATAAGAACTTTAATTTGCCAGAAGTAGTAGCGGATGAACCATTGAGAATGCCACAGGAGACTTTCGATCGGAGTAAACCATCTGCTTTCTTGGAGATAGCGAATCCACACCAACTGTTGCGGGTGTACGCAACCAATCTGCCAAGGTTTGGAGCCTCCTGCAAAATGGAAGATATAAGGCTTACTAATTAATTCTTGTTTAATAGCCCCAATCTCTTCCTTGTACGCTGATTCATCCCAAATATCGTAAAAGTAAATATGTGATATTAGGTTCCATTTGGGATCGAGTCTTCCCCATTCATTAGCCAACACGACATTGAGACCTTCTTGATCCCCCAAACGAACGTCTTGACTGTATTCTTGAAGATATTGGATTACACGTTGGCTAACGCTTTCTGCGCGCCATCTTTTCAAATTGATTACCAGTACTCCAGAATTGAAATAGGGTGCATGAGGCGCAAGACCAAGCTCTCGGTATTTAGCTATACCAAAGGGAGAAGATACGTAGGGAGTTCCCAAATCTTGAACAGCTAGTAATGCATTTTCACCTAATGGTTGATCCCACAAGTTTTTCAGGTTTGCCTCTACTTGCAAGTCACAATCTAAGTAAATAACTTTTTCAAACTGCTCTGGTAAAAGATCGGGAATCAGCAATCTCAAATACGAGGCTACTGTTATCCAGGGAAGAGTATGTAAGTTTTTGAGCGATTCTAGATCTGATGGTGTTATCCATTTGAGATGGATATCAACGTGTTCTAGATCAATTACACGCTCTAGGCGTTCTTTACTTTTTTTACTAATACCGCCGTCGATAATATACAGATAAAGTGTGCAATTGTTTTCTAGATGGATCAGTGCGGTATAAAGAGTTATGGCAAGGGGCATAGCGTAGTTATCATCTGCCCCACAAACTACAACAAGCGGTTCTTGTTGTAATGTCGTAGAAATAACCATAGGTATATTTTTTAAGATTAAGTATATAAAATCGAAATATATGTATATATATTTCCATAGTTCAAAACTGACAAGGAGAGAACTTGCCTATCAAGGTTAAGTTCTCTATTTTCTAGCCTAACTGACCTATTTCATGCTGCATTTGATGGTAATTCCAAAGCTTGCCCCGTTGTTGCAGCAGTTCTTGATAATTCCCCTGTTCGACAATACGCCCCTGCTCTAACACAACGACTTTATCTGCTTTGGCGATTGTGGATAGTCTGTGGGCGATCGCGATCACAGTTCTACCGACAGAAAGCTTTTCAATCGATTCTTGGATTAACCGTTCTGATACAGAATCTAAAGCGCTAGTTGCTTCATCCAAAATTAGAATTTCTGGATCGCGCAGCAAAGCACGAGCGATGGCGATTCGCTGTCTTTGCCCTCCAGATAACCGCACTCCGCGATCGCCTAGTTGCGTATCAAAACCAACAGGCATTTCCTCTATAAATTCCAATGCATTCGCTAGTCGAGCTGCTTCTCTAATTTCAGCTTCAGTAGCTTCCGGTGTACCGTAAGCAATATTATTCCAAACTGAAGTATTAAAAATAAATGTGTCCTGACTGACTACAGCCATCTTACGTCGCAGCGAGTTAACTTCAAACTGCCGCACATCCACTCCATCAATTAAAACCTGTCCTTGTGTTGGATCGTAAAATCGCGGAATTAAATCTACAAGTGTGGTTTTACCAGCACCAGATGCTCCAACCAGTGCTGTCATCTTTCCTCGTTCGATTGTAAGTGTAATATTATGCAGTACTAAATCGTTGGGATCGTAGCCAAAATCCACTGAGATTAAATCAATTGCTCGTTGCAAACTGCTAAAGGCAATATCACCGTTTTTAAAGTAAGTTTTATTATCTGTTCGCAACAGTTCCTTAATGTTTTCTACTGAACCTTTTAATGTGCTGAGGAAAGCAAATGTTCCATTCATATCTTGAATGCTTGGTACGGCTCTCAGCAAGACAAAGAAAAATGTTAGTAAGGAAGCAACTGGTAGTGTTAATTGTGTAAATGAAATAATAATTAAACTAACGAGAACTGTAGTAGCGATCGCTTCTGCTACTGGCTTTACCAGTGTCCAAGCCAATGCCACTTTTACTGAAGCATTAAATACATTCTCACTTGCTTTGTAGAAACGCTGCCGCTCAAAGTTTTGAGTACCAAATGCATGAACAGTACGAATACCATTAATAAATTCTATAGATGTTGAATTTAAAGCTCCGTTGGCATTAGAAATCCCGAAGCTTTGTTCTCTAATTCGGGCGTTAAAGGTTGTTAACCCCACTGCTAAAAGTGAGAATACTAACACTGAAATTATTGAAAGTTGCCATGAAATTAAAAACATGGCAATAAAGTAAACAGTAACTGTCAAACCTCGTGTAAACAAAAAAGCAATACCACCAAAACAGGCTTTTATCCTCTCAATCTCTGTTGTGATAGTATTGATTAACTCGCCAGAACGTGTTTTGGCAAAGTAGCTTATTGATAATGCTTGCAACTGTTCAAACATTTGCACTCGCAAACGATGCGCAAGATTTAATTGAGCAGTTTCTGTATAAATTGATGCAAAGTAATTGAATGTTACCCGCATCCAAGTACTCAATAAAATTAGAATAGATATTAGATATAAAGGATTAATAGTTGTATTTGCAATCCATCTGTCTACCCAGGAGATACCTATCTGAGGCTGGGCATTAGGATTAGTTAAGCTTTGTAAAAAAGAGAGTAGAAAGCCAATACTGACGCCCTCAAATGTTGCTGCTAAAAGAGAAAAAATAATAGATAAAATAGTAGTTTTGCGAAAATGTTTAAATTCTCGCAAAATCAAATAGTTATCTTGCCAGAATTTGTTAGCTGTGATTAAATTTTTAAACAATTTGCGGATTGACTGAGAAAGTTTTAAATGCATGGATATTTTTTTACAATATTTTGACAAAGGAAACATTATGCCCCAGAAGCTATGTATACAATTTGTCACAAGCAGTCTGCTGGGAAAAGAATTAATTGCTGCATAGGTTGGGAGAGCAATTGTTTCACAATTGAAGAGGAGTTTTACAAATAACTATTTCCAAGTGCTGGTATACAGTATAACTCTCATCAATACATTATTCCACTGACTTTAAAATAATCCAGAAGGCAGAAATATAAAGCGATTTCATACCTTCTGGTGTATGTAGAAATGACTACTTAATAAATTCAGTCACAGAATTTGGCTATCCAGTTGCAAAAGCTTGGTTTCCGTGCCTTCTTGCCATAAACCCGTAATTCCAGGTAATTTATTTAGCTGGCGTTGAGCTTCTAAATTTAACCGTACTGCCTCTGCTAACGTCCAGTAACGAGGGCCGATCAAACTCATTTCACCCCGCAGTACATTCAACAACAGCGGCAGGTTTTGCAGTCCGTACTTGAGCATAAAGCGTCCTAAGGGTGTAACTTTATGTTCGTCCTCGCGATCGCCCGTACTACTTCTATAGCTTATCGCTGGTTCAACCTGTATTTTGTCGTCAACTGCAGTTGTGCGAAACTTGAAAACCCTAAACAGCCTACCCCTCTCTCCAATATGCCACTCTTGTTCCCAAATCGACCCAGGGGAGTAAAAACGCATTAGCAATTGCAAACCGAACATAATTGGACTTACTGCCAGCAGCAACGCCAAAGCAAGGCTAATATCTATTAGCCGCTTTAGTAAAACTTTCGATTGTGGTAGTTTTTCACTAGTAGGTATGCGTAAGTATATTGGCTTTGATGCTTGCTCGCAGGCATTGGCCCAAAACCTTATTTTTGCTTCACCCAACTTTGGGTCAATGCGAACTATCTTTACTGAAGAATGCTTTAAACATTCTACTAAGTGTTGTTCACGATCTAATGAAGTTAAGTGTGGTTGTTTCAGTTGTCCAAGAGGTCTTACCAATAGCTGTCCTTGCCGCCACTGAAGCGTACAGTATGGGGAGCAGTTATCTTGGCGTTGTTCGGTTACAGTATAGCAATTGTCTAAAGTTGAAATAATGGAGTTGGGCATACGTAATTGGTACTTATAGAAGGGTAACGCGCTGACCTGATATCAAAAGCTGTTAAACGTTATGAACAAACCTGAAAGTAATGGTGCAGGAATAAAGATGTCAGGATTGAGGTTAAGAATAAATTTGTCTTTTGATAAACTCTGACTGAGAAAATGAAGGCACACAACCACTAAAGTTTTTATTTAGTTTTGAACTATCAAATTACTCACTTAGCGCGTTAATTTTTAATAATGTGTTTCAATATCTAGGATATAAGACTCAGTAAAAATAACAGCTACTTATGTAAACTCTTTATTTACTCTTTAAATAAATTGTCTCTTTTTTCGATTATTGTTAAGTTATTATGAATTCATCTCAGTGTTTAAAGATGAAACTTTTGATGCATCATACGTGATTGTAACACTACTTAAGTGAAGTAAATCATCTAATTTTCAATTGCTGTAACTTATATGCTCAAGATAAATAAAACACAATTAGATATATTAGCTAAATATAGTGGCAATAATAATATGTTAATATTTTTGAATTCAAAGCTCTAAATTAGAGAATATAAGATTCCTATCTCTAGAAAGATAAATATAGAAGTACCTAATTGTATGAAAGTTTATATTTTGTAATTTCAACTAAAGTTTTAGATTTTAGTTGAGAAGAAAACAATTTAGGATAACTTTTAATTTTGTAGTTAGAATTTTCCTCGCACTAACTTTAAATAACATCAATAAATGTTTTTTGGTAACAGTTAGTAGTCAATATCCTTAAGTCAAATATTGACTTTATAAGCTTTTATATATTTAGCAGAATAATGCAAACTTCTATCCTAATCCCTTTCCAGTGTAAAGTTGGCAACGTAATTTCTTCTTCCTTACTCCTGAAGCCCCTCTACTCTCCTGCTTCCTAAACGGTAACCTTCGGGCGGAAAAGGAGTAATTTATATCCTGAAATAATAAATTTCAAATTTGCTTACTTCTATTCATTAGGCAAGAAGAAATAATTTAATAATTGTTTTTACTATTAAACTTAGTTTTAGTTTTATAGTTTTTTTGACTTACTAACTATATGATTAGCAAGTTCGAGAGTTTTATGATTTGCTATTAGTGTTAGTAAAATAGTTATATTAACTTAGGTCAATGCTTAAAAAGTATATATCCAAATATAGTATTAAAGCTTTATGTAGGCAATTTTTGCTTTGTGTTCTCGATAAATTAAATATATTATTCAACCTTGCAAGCAAAATCTATTTGAAATCAACTGTGATTTTAGGGTAGTTGGGCATAGGGAAGCATGTTACTAAACACTGCTTCCTATCTTTAACTCAATAGTTATACCCACTACCCCAACCATTGACTCATATGCAAAACTTATTAACTACAAGTTTCCCATTTCTTTGGTTTTCAATATGGCTTCAAAACTGCTCTTTGATGACCTTGCATGGGAAATAAAGTAACTTGAGAGTATAAAATTGTTATGAAATCTAAATGGTTACAAAGTAATATTTTGGCTATTCCTCAATTGCTTGTTGCAATGCAAAAGAGTGTTGCCTTGCATAAGGTACATAAGTACTGCTAGAGTTTGATACACCATTTGCTACAACACCAATTAGATTTAACTTACTCAGCATGGCTGTAGCCTGTGCCAGCTGATTTTTAGTTACTCTGCCAATACTTGCTGCCATAACTACGCTTCGACAAGATGATGCTGTAAGCAAAGCATCTACTAAGCCGAGAACTGGAGAGCCATCTACAATTACTAAATCATAGCTTTCTTCAAATGCTGACATCAATTCCTGCATACGAGGGGAGCTAAGTAGATGGGCAGGATCGGCAGGTGTTGGGCCAGCTGTCAGAATATCAATATATGACGAACCTGAAGATTGAAGATTAATCTGGTTGGGCAGGGTTACATCACTTGCTAATAGAGTTGAAAGCCCTTGTTCATTAGGAAGATTCAGTTGTTTGTGTATGCTGGGATCGCGTAGGTTGGCATCTATTAGTAATACTCGTTTATGCAGACGGGCAGCACTCATGGCTAAACCTAATGCTAAAGCAGACTTTCCTTCATCAGGCAACGCAGAAGTAACCATTAAAGATTTGTAGGTGGAAACTGAATTTATAAGTTCGATGTTTTTATAAATCAGATCCATAGATTCCCACCGTGGTGGTGATTGTAGTACCTGGATTGTCCAAGGAGCTAAAACCTCAGGCTTTCCAAAAGGCAATTTGAATACTGAATCTCTAGCTCTAGCTGGGGGTAACTTTGGAGTTGTTCCTAACAATGGTGTAGCAGCCTGTTTTTCTAATTCTGCAGTGGTGTGAACAGAATCATCAGCAGCTTCACGAATAAAAGCAACAACACTTCCTAACATTAATCCAACTACTGCACCCAACATCAGGTTTTGTTGGAGATTAGGCCCAATGAAAAAGCCTCTGTGAGGTTCTTCTACTACTTGCCAATTAAATCCTCCCTTAGCAAGTTCCTGCCGCAATTCTTGTTCTGCCTTTAACAACTGCTGTAACCTTTCTCGGCTCAATTGGACTTGCGGTTGTAAACGACTGTACTCAGCTAACTTAGCAGGGAAACCTTTGAGTTCGTTCCGTACTTGTAGTTCTTTTTGCGCCAAAGTTTGATCGCGAGCTGCTAAAGCCAGTAAATTTGTTTGGGTTTCTACCAACTGGCTTGCTAGGGTAAGATCAATTTCACCGAACTGTCCTTGATTGAGGAGGCTTCCGTTAGAGACTTCAACATTTTGAGACTGTCCTCCTAAAGTGCGCCCTACTTCTTGTTGTAGTAGTGCCATCTGCTCCTTACGTTGTTCTAGCAATTTTTGCACTTGGGGAGTTTCATCAGTGAAACGCAAACGTTCCTGTGCTAAAGCTAACTCTGTTTTCTGAATTTCGTTGAGTAACGTTTGATAGCGAGAAGACTGACTCAGACGTGAGGCAACCAAAGCTTTTTGAGGAGAACGATTTAGTTGTTGTTGCAAAGATGCATAGCGAGCTTTAGCCTCCTCAAATTGAGAACGAGCCGTGCGTCGCTCTTGGAGAATGCTATTCAGATTATTTTCTAAAACTTTTGCCTGTGACTCTGGATCAATTAAATTCTGAGTTCTGCGGAAGCGTTGCAGGTTAGATTCAGCGTTAGTAACTTCCTCACTTACCTTTTTGATTTGTTCTCTGACAACTCTCAGTCCCCCCCTTAATCGTTCATCCTGTTGTTCTCTGTTATATTCCAAATAAACTTTCTGTATTGCTTGTAGAATTCTTTCTGTTTTATCTGGGTCTTGAGCTGTATACTCTACTTGAAAAATTTTAGTGGGGAGATTTTCTTCTCCCGTTCTTAATTGATTTACAACTAAAGCTCCCTTGATTTCATCTACAGTTATGTCTGGATACTCAGGTTTCAATTTTTCAACAGCTTTTTGAATGACTTTGGAACTCTGCATCAAGCTGAGTTGGGTTGCTGTGTCTATTTCAACATTAATATCAGTAAATTTATTTTCCCCTGCCGTTCCTTCTTTTTTACCTTGATAGTTGGGTTCCACTAGTAGCTGCATTGAACTTTTGTAAGTGGGCGGCGTTCTTTTTGTTATGGCTCCTGCAATAGCAATAGAAGCAATAAATACTACTAAAAACCAAGGCAATCTACGGATTAAAACCGCAAATAGTTGCCCATAACCCGGTTCTGTCTCAGTTACTGGATTTACGTAGGGGCTTAGACTAGATTGATTCACGTTTACTATCCCTCAGCTATCAAATCAAACGAGTGATCTATTTAAGTTACAAGCTTGGTCAATTACTTGCTCAACTTTACTAAAGAAAGCCTGTTCAGAAAAATTTGCTACTGCGTGATTGCGGATATTTTTATAATCCCAACAGATATCTTTGCCTTCTAGTAGTGCAGCTTGCAGGGATTCGGGTGTTTGCCTCTTAAAAAGTACCCCAGTTTTACCAGGTATTTGAGTATCTAATACCCCACCTGCTCCATAGGCAATCACTGGCGTTCCACTGGCATTTGCCTCTACTGGAACTAATCCATAGTCTTCTAGAGCCGCTATTATAATGGACTGAGCTTTAGCGAATAACTGAGTGCGTTGTGCATCTGTCACATGTCCTAAAAATTTTATATTGCCCAAGGCTTTAGATTGCAACCGTTCTCGTTCAGGCCCGTCTCCTGATATTAATAATTGCCATCCCAGCCAATTAAAAGCTTCAACTATTATATCAAGCCGTTTATAGCTGATCATTCGAGCAGAGGCAAGATAGTAGTCTTCTTTCTGATCTGAAAAAATGAACTTATTGGTATCTATAGGATAGTTAATAACAATGGCTTTTTTGCCATAAGTTTTTTGAATGCGATTGCCTACAACACTAGAATTTGCAATATAAAGGTCTGGTTCTTGTGCATATATGAGATCTATCTTTCTCATTACTTGAAAAACTTGTTCAATTAAAGGAGCAAAATATCGATAGTCTCCATACTCGCGTAAATAAGTTTCTGTATCCCATAAAAAACGAGTAATGTTGTGGCAAAAGCAAATGTGTTTGGCTTTGGGATTTTTTTGCACAGCTTTGGCAAAGCTAGTGCTGCTACTAATAATCAAATCGTATGCTTGCAAATCCAAGGCGCGAAAGGCTGGAAAATAAAAGGGAGCCATCAGACGGAAATATTTGGCTGCACCGGGAATATTCTGCAAGAAAGTTGTTTTGACTATGCGTTCACCCAAATCGATTGTTTTTTGGGGGTCGTATACAGAGGTGTAGATGTCAGCTTGGGGGTAGCGTTTGCAAAGTAATTCAAAAACTCTTTCTGCGCCCCCTCGTTGAGTTAAGTAATCATGTACTAACGCTATTTTCATAAATAAATGTTTCCTGATTAATTTACTTTATACAAAAGATAATTTGGATTGGCACTACATCCACCTAAGTAATTTATTGTGATTTATTTTAGATACAATTTGTTTACAGAATAAACCTGAAATTTTTCAAAAAACATTGCTACAAGTTATGTTATTCTCGTAAACTCTTGATGAAGATTTTCTTTTTTGAACGCTGGCAGCGATCGCACTCAATACAGTTTTGAGGAAACTTCTTTATCACTATCTAATCCGACCATCAACACACGCTATCCAGTGTCCATCGTCCACCAGATGAGGGTCTATATGGTGCATACCAGAACCATTCCATCCAGTATTACTCGGTTCTAGGATAGGATTTTGGCTAATTTCTCGTTCGTGGTATGTTGTAGGTGACAAATCGTCGATTTCAAAAGCTCGTACTTGAATGCCGTATTCAGGGTCGCAATCCTGGGTATATCGAATAATGGTGTCCT
Source organism: Chlorogloeopsis fritschii PCC 6912 (assembly GCF_000317285.1). Lineage (GTDB taxonomy): Bacteria > Cyanobacteriota > Cyanobacteriia > Cyanobacteriales > Nostocaceae > Chlorogloeopsis > Chlorogloeopsis fritschii. Next base: position 122,664 of record NZ_AJLN01000084.1, read on the forward strand.
TCATAACTAGAACTCTACCGGCTGGTCTTGCAATATGGGCGTTGCCGCTGACGATTGGGCTGTTTGGATGTTCTATCCAAGGGCCGAGCAAATCATCAGCATAATAAAGACGGAGGGTATCCCATCTATGTTCTGGGTTAGTTTCAGTGAATAACCACCATTTGTCCGCGTAGCGAAAAATAGATGCGTCTAAAAACACTGAGCCAGTCAGAATATTTCCCACAAAAGTCCATTGAGCGGGAAATTTGGATGCCTTATACAATTTTACAGAGTTAGCTTGATAAGTCTCTGGAATCATGTAATATTCATTCATCCATTGAAAAACATACGGATAAGATAAGTGAAATGGCTCTGCCAAAACAATTTGCCTATACTGCCAATTCACAGTATTTTGACTAGTTGCTAGTCCAATTTCTCCTTTGCATGTCCGGCTATTGAAAACCTCAAAGAACATATACCAAGTATGCTCTACTTGCAGCATAAAGGGATCAGCAACAAAACCTGCCCGGACATCTGAAACATCTTGGCGAGTGAGAACAGGATTTTTTTGCAGATTTGCAGAAGATAAATCAAATAAAGATTTTCCTACATATATGCCAATTGACCATTGAAGAGACTTATCTGGTAAGCCGATAGGTAAGTTGTTAGTTAATTTGGGTGGTAGCTTATTGATAATTGGTCTCAGTGGTTTTTTGATTAGTGTTTTTATGCTCTTCATTTACATATTCTCTGTGAACAGAGGTAGAAGATTTAGTATTGTATCTTTTGATTCATAAAAACTTTAAGTAGGTTAGATGAATTTATTAATGATTAATCTCAGTTATATTACGATATAACGATATATAGGGATAATAACTGAGAAGAAGCACAGTAATATATATTAAATTTGATTTTTTTGTAAAAAATCATCTAAAAATTAGATCCAGAGCCAATTAGTGATTTTGGTGAGAATTTTCATAAAAATTAAGCTCTAGATATATCTACTTACAAAGACTAGAATATTTGCCGTTCAAGCAACAGTGAAGCTAGCTTCTGTGTTCCTGTTGGGAAAGAATAATTAAGACCTACCAACAGATAAAATATTCAGATGTTGGTAGGCATTATTTACTCTTAACTACTCTGATTTTTATTTTTTGCTCGGCACAAGATCTGGGATGGCTAATGTTGTTTTGATATTGTGATTTCTTTGGATATTGTCAATTGTCTGTTGATAAATTGTACAAAATCTTTCCTTATTATGGTGTGCTCTAGCATATTCCCATGATTTTCGTGCCATCAGTTTGAGTTGGTCAACAGACAAACTGGAAATTCTAATAATTGCCTCCTTAATTTCTGTAATCGAACATTCCTGTAAAATCACACCAAAATTATCCACGTCCACGCCAGATTCATAGCTGAGAATTGGAATTAAACCTGCATGAAGACAAGTCACAACTGCACCAGATTGTCCCTCAGAACAAGAAGGATAAACCAGTCCTATGCAATTATTTGTAATTTCTTGAAATAGATGACTGGTAACATCTACCCAACCAACAGTGTGAATATTCGGTGTTTGATACAGTTCTTTATAAAAAGCTTGAACAAAATCTTCTTCTTTGTCAACCGGGCCACATATAGTCAAATGATAGTCCGACATCTGCGAAAACACTTCTAGAAGCAGATCCAAGCCTTTGTGAACCAAACCACCACTGCTGAACCATACAAAATGCTTGCGGCAAGCTTCAAAGTCTTTGTTTTCTGGCCAAGGATAAACTACTGGTGTAGTGATAGGAATTGGATAGAGTGGTTTTTGAGCGTATTTGTAGGTATTAAGAGTAAACTCATTACCGAGAACAGTGGCACAGTCCGCATATTCAATGGCTTGGTTAGGTGGTTCGTATCTACGAGGTTTCAGAGTAATGCCACGTCGCTGTTGTAGTGCCAAAAGCCTCTTGGCTTCAGCCACATTATGAAACAAAAGATGCGCTGTATCTGCGTGAAAGATTTTGATACAATCTTTGTTTAGGTGTGGAGTGCTTCTTTGTAAATTCCAACGAGTTTCAATAAAAAATGCATAATCTTTTTGCGGGATAAATACATCGTTGTCGCAACGAATCACATCCACGCAATAGCCCATTTCTAAAAAAGTTTTTGCTATTTGCAGACACTCCCAATAGTGAGTGTGGGAAATGGGAAGAGATTCATCTACTTTTAAGAGAAATGGTTCAACAATATATGAGATAACTACGTTACCTATGGCACGCTGCCCTGGCTTGAGCGATACCATCATTCGTCTTTTTCTGCGAGTTTGTATTTTGCCTGCCAAAACAGTTACAGTACTTTTGACACCACTGATAACGTTAATTTGCATACACACCTCAATGACATGAATAATGAAAGTTTTGTAGAGAACTTGATTACTCAAGTGCCATTGACTGTTGTTGACGAGAACTCACACTACAAAGATTGCGAAAATAAAATTTTCATGTCTTTTGCACAACCTTGTTGATTGCATCATTCTCAAATTATCCAATGTCAACCGATTATCACCAGACGTAATATTTCACGCCTGGTTGAATCAGTTTTAGAATCATTGAGTTAAAGTGTTAACTTTTTTCTACAAGTCTTAAGCTAACGGCTAAAACTTTTTGAGGCTACACTTCTATTTTGTTGAGATTGGGGCAAGATATGAATACAACTGCTTACTTAACTGCTGCCAAGGGTTTAGACGAGGCAAAATAAGCGTTTTGCTCAGATCTGAGTTTGTCACAAAGTCTGCCTTGGGGTAATTCTACATCGTCGTAAGTCAGAACCCCATCCTTGGGAATATCTCGTTTGAGACGACATCCTTCGGCTAAACCAATGGGCAGGAGGTTTTGTTCTTGAACTATTTGAGAATTTTCACACTGCCCATAGGTCATGTAGTAGCCTATGCCATCTAAAGTCTCGCCTGCTTTCAAGTCAATTTTGGCAGTAGTGACAACATCAACAACAGGAGCACCCAAAGGACTTAAGACATAATCTTTGAAGAGAACTGCGCGTGCAACAGACATTGGCACTTCAAAATGACAAAGGTGGTAGGGAGTATAGAAGCTATAAAGAGGGCCTTCACCCAATTTGTAAAGGTTGAGGTAATGACGTTGCTTGGGATCGTCGTGACTGGCAAATACAAATACTCCTGGCCCTGGTTTGGCTCCAACGACGTAATCAACTATTCCACCCAATTCTTTGAGTTGTTCAACGTCATACATATTAGTCATTTCATCAACATGGCCGTTGAAGTTATATCCCAACATTCCTCTTTTGGCAACTTTCATTCCTGTGGCGTTAGCAACGATCGCCTGTTCAAAGGAAATTTTTGTGCCATCGGCGAAGCTGGTGACCATGTGGGGCTTTTGTCCCCAACGTTTAGCAAATGCTTCCTGGGTAGTTGGATTTCGATATGGATCTTGCAGCCCCTTGATGTTACCACACAACAGAGGAGTTAGACCAATGCTTTTGACAAATCGGTAGAGGTTCATTTGTACCCCTGGTTGATCGCCATCGCAAGCAGAGAGAATAACACCTGCTTTATCAGCATACACTTTCAGAATCGGGCCAATGGTGCCGTCTAGTTCTGCATTCATCATAATCACGTGCTTGCGATTGGTGATCGCCTCCATGATTATATGCGCGCCAAATTCAACTGCACCGGTCACTTCAATTAAAGCATCGATACCCTCAGCGCGGCACAAACTGAGTGGATCTTCGGTGACTGCGTAGTTGCCATGGGTGATCGCATCTTCTAATTCAGTAACAGTGGTAGTAGCTTTAAATTCCTCAATACCTGCTTCTAAATAAGCTCTCTTCGCTGCCTCAAGATTACGGTTAGAGATGGCAACTAGCTCCATACCAGGAACAGAATTGATAATTTGATTGGCAATTCCCCGTCCCATAAAACCGGCACCAATCATACCAACTTTAATGGGGTTACCTGCTTCGGCGCGAGCAGCTAAAGCGCGATCGACAATAATCATCACCTAAACTCCTTTGTCAACTGATTATCTGGTTGTTACGGTAGCAAAATTCAAAAATTGTAGCTTCAGAAAATAACTGTGGTATTTTATAGTTTTCTACTTGTCTCCACAATATTTTGGATTTTGGTAAACTTAGGCTATTTTGCCTCTTGTGCGATGCGCTCTGAACATATTCCCATAATTTTGTTAACTATTAGTTCAAGCTGCACAAAAAGCATATTATAAATTCTGATCACTACTTCTTTGGTTTGTGCGGTTCAATACTCCTTAATTTTCTGCGATGAGTTTTCATGTAAATATCCCTCCCAATACTCTTTGAAATCTGAAAATGAGTACTGAGAGGATATGATTAGCTGCAATCACACAAATAATTGGTGCGATTATGATTAGTGAGATTTAAACTTAATTTAAATCTAAAATTGACTCACTTTAGCAAAGCTTAGTCAAAAATCTGATGATAGTTGTATTAAGATTGGCTTTTTTACAAAGTTTGTAGCCTCACCAGTCACAGTATTATTTTAGTACCTAATGCTCTGAAAATATTTAAGAAGATGCACTACCAACAGGCATCATTGTCATCAAAGGCCAATTTCTATCTTTTTCAGAAATTTCAGTTACTTCTAGAGGCCATTCAATATTAAAAAATGGGTCATCATAGCGCAAGCCTCTTTCATAACCTGGTGTGTAAAATTCGCCAACTTGATATAATACTTCGGCTCCATCAGTTAGTGCTTGATAACCGTGGGCAAACATTTCTGGTACATACAAAGCACGACGATTTTCAGCAGTTAATTCTATTCCTATATGTTGTAGAAAAGTAGGAGACTCAGGACGCATATCAATAATTACATCATAAATAGCGCCTTGGATACAACGAATTACTTTTGTTTCCGCTGCTGGAGGAATTTGATAGTGCATTCCTCGCAGAGTTCCTTTTTTATGGTTGAAAGACAGGTTACATTGAGCAACCGTTGGCTTTAAACCATGTGCCTCAAATTCTTGAGCGCAAAAGGTACGGGCGAAGAAACCACGGTGATCGTGCTTTTCGTCCAAATCAATAATGTATGCGTCCTTAAGGTTAGTTTTGGTAAAAATCATGATTATTTCATACCTCTATTAATTGTAGAGAAAATACTTTTTCAAAAGTATTTTAGAGCCACCTATTATCGATTATAAATAATAAGTGTACATAAGCATTAGCTAATTTCCTATGGATACAATACTTTCGGGGATCGCTTCTATTCGCTTACGTGGAAACATAATTATTAAAGCTGATTTGCATACCAAACTCAAATAGGGAATAATTGTGGCGATCGCCATAATGGGCCATCTTTTCAAAGCACCGAGGAAGACTCTCCAGTTATTTTTGAAAAAATGTTGTAAAACCAATCTGCTGCAAAACTCCTCCGAGTAACCTATTTCCATTAGTTTGAGATCAACTTCAGGTGAATATGTGTATTGCATTTGAAACAGTAATTTTGGTTTTAGCATCCAATGACTTGCGCCAAAAGCATTTTCTAGATAGACATCTTTAGAGATTTTGACATTTCCGTGAATAGCACAAAAACCAGTCAAATATACTTGTAAATCTAAGTTTTTTAAGCCATCTGGCCATTTTTGCAAGGCACTCTGTACTAACTCTGTTTTGTATATTTGAGCAGACATCAACTGGACACCAGAGCGATTTTCTTGGATACAATGCTCAAAGACTGATTTGCCATCAAGTCTTACTTCTTCGTTGACAATGAGAAAACAACGTTGATAAATTAATTCTTTTGATACTTCATGGCGACATGAAAAATTTAATATTACTAATGATAAGTTTGCTTCTGTAGATAATACATCTGAAAGATAAGATATTGAATTTGCATCTATTTTATCATCATCACTAATTGTCCATACATATTTACCTGTAGCTGCATTGATGCAATAAGCAATATTTTTAATTACACCTATATTTTCGCTATTTCTATTTACTTTGACTTGAATATTACCAAGTTTATTTAACCATTTTTCAATTATTTCTTGTGTGTGATCTGGAGAGCAATTATCAGAAATGACAATTTCACACTCAGATTCAAAGCCTTTGATAGCTTTCTCAAGCCATGTTAACTGGCGATCGAGTAACTCTGCACGGTTGTAAGTAGGGATAGCAATTGTAAGTAATTTGTTCATACTGGATGTGGTTGGATTTGCGGAAAAGTTGTTTTTGAATCTTGTAATTGCATCATTGGCTACTTTAATTTCAATTACACTAAACAAACGATCAGTAGTAAAGTGTAGGTATTGTTTTTAGACTCCTCAAAAAATAATTCATATAGAGACAATCCGAACCAAATATATTTGATTCGGAATCTTTGAAGGTTTGTTGCTACCAAGAGAGCGATTTTGCTATTTCTTAACCCAGAAGAAATCTTGGTCAATTTGTTGGGTGCGAATTAGGTACTCTAGCTGTTTTAGACGAGTAAAGCCTCTAGAGAAGAAGGTGTCTTCTGTCATATCGATGAGGGTGAATAAATCAAATAGCTGCTTTGCACCTTGTTCGGCATTCCAATCACACTTAAATCCGGGTAGTTTTGTGTTAATTTTCTCAAAAGAAACACGATAGCTGCGATTATCTGAGCCTTGCTCACCAAAGCTTAGTTTGCATCCAGGAAAAGTGTCTGCAATAATTTCTGCGATTTCTTTGACTCGGTAGTTGTTGGTGGTATCGCCAACATTGAATATTTGGTTATGAACGATATCGCGTGGTGCTTCGAGAGTGCAAGCGATCGCCTTAGAAATATCTAGCGCGTGCACAAGGGGACGCCAAGGTGTACCATCACTGATCATCTTGATTTCTTTAGTAGTCCATGCCAACCCTGCCAAGTTGTTTAAAACAATATCAAAACGCATCCTGGGGGAAGCACCAAAGGCTGTGGCATTTCGCAAAAAGGTAGGAGAGAAATCGTCATCAGCTAGTGGCTTAACATCTCGCTCTACCAAAGTTTTGCATTCTGCGTAAGCTGTTTGGGGATTAACGGGTGATTCCTCAGTTACGTCTCCATCGGTAGCAACGCCGTAAACACTACACGAAGACATATAAACGAAGCGACGTACACCTGCTTCTTTTGCTAGTTTGGCAAGACGAACTGAACCCTTGTGATTAATATCGTAGGTAATATGAGGTGCGAGTTGTCCAGTCGGATCGTTGGAGAGTTCCGCCATATGAACGACTGCTTCGACACCTTGTAAATCTTCAGTAGTGATATGACGGATATCTTTATTTAAGGTTTTGGCTGTTAACTCAGTACCGTTATATAACCAACCAACTTTATAATAGCCCGTATCTACACCTATAACTTCATGTCCCTTTTGAAGCAATAAGGGAGCTAATAATGAGCCAAGATATCCTTCTGTTCCAGTGACTAGTACTTTCATTCAATATTCCTTGGTGTTGATTGGTTTAATTTAATTTCTCTTAGGATGATTTAGGTACTTGTTAACTTCTGCGGATTGTTCGCGCTAAGAATTACAAGCAACTACAAACTTAAACTAGTGCAGTTTCTAGATGCTGCTGCTCAGGAATTTGCGCAACTATTGCTTTACCGATTTCAATCGAAGAAGTCGCTGCTGGAGAAGGAGCATTGCACACATGAACGGAGTTTTGCCCATGAAGAATCAAAAAGTCGTCTACTAACTTACCATCATTCATCAATGCTTGGGCACGAACTCCAGCGTGGGTAGGAACTAAATCTTCTGCTTGGACTTCGGGTATTAGTTTTTGTAAACTTCTTGTAAAAGCTGCTTTACTAAAGGAACGAACTATTTCCTTAATTCCTTCGTCGGAATGTTTTGCTGCTAGTTTCCAAAACCCCGCATAAGTCATAACTTCAGCAAAATCACGCAAGTCAAAGTCTGTTTTATTATATCCTTCGCGCTTGAGGCTAAGAACAGCATTTGGCCCGGCATGAACGCTACCATCAATCATGCGGGTAAAGTGCACGCCCAAGAAGGGAAATTCTGGATTAGGAACGGGGTAAATCAAGCCCTTTACTAAATAGCGCTTTTCGGGCGTGAGTTCGTAATATTCTCCTCGAAAAGGAACTATTTTTGCTTGTGGATCGACTTTGCCTAATTTGGCAACGCGATCGCTGTGCAATCCAGCACAATTGACAACAAAGCGAGCTTCAAAAGTGCCGTTATTTGTTTCCAGTATCTGAGTATTGCTACTAGTAACTATTTTTTCAACTTTGGTATTGAGTCGCAGTTCTCCTCCCTGCTGTGCAATTATTTGAGCATATTTTTCGCAAACTTGCTTATAATTTACAATACCTGTTGAAAGTACATAAATTCCACCTACACACCTGACATGAGGCTCAATTTCCTTAACTTCTTCAGGGCTGATTCTTTTAATCTCTATACCATTTTCTAAACCACGCTTATAAAGGTTCTCTAAACGTGGTAATTCTTCTTCTTCTGTGGCAACAATTACCTTACCACAAACTTCATAATCAATTCCATGTTCTTGGCAGAATTCTACCATTGAACGGCAACCGTCACGGCAAAACTTAGCTTTAAAACTTCCTGGCTTGTAGTAAATACCAGAGTGAATGACACCGCTATTATTGCCAGTTTGGTGGAATGCCCATTTACTTTCTTTTTCTAGTACTAAAATCCGCGCATGAGGATAGCGTTTACCTAAAGCCATGCCAGTGGAAAGACCGACAATTCCTCCACCTATAATTGCAAAATCGTACATTGGTAGAATTGCCTTTGTTAAAACAATAAAGGAAATTTAAGCGACGAAAAATGAGTTAGTAGTTCAATTTATCTCATCACTAACTAGTAACTCTCTAGCTAGATTTATAGGCTACCATGCTTTCCAAGGAGCTGTTCCACTCTTCCATAGCTCCTCTAAATAATTTTTATCCCTTAATGTATCCATTGGTTGCCAAAAACCATTATGTTTAAAGGCAGATAGCTGTTGCATTTCCGCAAGTTTTTCTAGTGGTTCTTTTTCCCAAACACAAGAATCATCTGGGATGAGATTAATTACTTCAGGCTCTAAAACAAAATAACCACCATTAATCCAGGCACCATCTCCTTCTGGTTTTTCCTTAAAGCTGGTGATTGTAGTTTGTTCTTGTCCTAAGATAATTGCACCAAAGCGTCCTGGTGGTTGAACAGCAGTAAGGGTTCCTAAAGTCTTTTGTTCTTGATGAAATTTAATAAGTTCTGTGATATTGACATTACATACACCATCACCATAGGTAAAACAGAAAGTTTCGTTGCCAATATGATCCTTAACTCGTTTTAACCTTCCGCCAGTCATGGTGTTATCACCTGTATCTACCAAAGTTACGCGCCAGGGTTCAGCATAACCTGAATGTACGCTCATTTGGTTAAAGCGCATATCGAATGTCACATCTGACATATGCAAGAAGTAGTTGGCAAAATACTCCTTGATGACGTATCCTTTATAACCGCAGCAAATGATGAAGTCATTAATACCGTGGGCAGAATAAATCTTCATGATGTGCCATAAAATTGGCTTACCGCCAATTTCAACCATAGGCTTTGGTCTGACACTAGTTTCCTCACTTAGTCGTGTCCCCAATCCCCCAGCCAAAATCACTGCTTTCATGCAATTGCCTCGGATTTTTATAAGTATTTAATGATTGTTTGACTGCATCTACACTTAAATGAAGCAAATATTGATTGCTAAATTTCTCAAGTATATAATTTAAACGTATTTGTGCTAATTATTATGAAGGTCAAGTAAAAAAACTTTCTTGGACTGTAAAAAGATTAAAAAGTTTAAAAATAAAGAGACCTTTAATTTTCAATAGCAAATACATATATAACAAAGTAGCTAGCTTAAATTTCAGGTGTGTTGAGTAGTATCGCTCTCCCTTAATTTAGAATCAACTAGCTACTAGATATAATATATAATTTGCTATTTGCGTTTCTACTTTGCTCTAGTCTAAAAAAGTTGTATTTTGGAAGACTGATTCACACTTATTTTCGAGGACTACACAAATACTGCTGAGTGCTTGTTGATAGCTATCCACGTCTTCTTGTTCAAGGGAAATTTTGGCAGCAGTCTGCAAATCATCTACTGCTTTATTTTTGTTGAAACTAGATTCACTACCTCCATACTGAGCAAGTTCATAGCGAACCATTCCTCGTTTGAGATAAACTTTTGCTAGTCGTGAATTAAGACGTAAAGCTTGGTCAAAGTCTTCAATCGCTTGGTTGTATTCTTTTTCAAAGTCACTACCATATTGAGCAGTTTGATAGCGAACAAGTCCGCGTTGAAAATAGGCTTCTGCTCTTGATGGATTAATCGCGATCGCTTTATTAAAATCGGCTATTGCTTTTTGATAATTTAGTTGGGAGTCACCAGTATATTTAGCAATTTGAGTGTGGGCAATACCCCTTCTGATATAGGCTTCAACTTCATTGTTATTAAATTGCAAAGCACTATTAAAGTCGCCAATTGCTAATTTGTAATATTTCTCAGGATCGCTACTAGATTCTGCAATCATATAGCGAGCATTTCCTCGGTTAACATAGGCTTTAACTTCGTTGGGGTTAGTTTGAATTGCTTGGTTGTAATCTGCAATTGCAGCCTCATAATCCTTGAGATTGTAGTGTGCATTGCCACGATTTATGTAGGCTTTAGCGTATTTGGGAGCTTGTTGTATTGCTAGAGAAAAGTTGGCGATCGCTTGCTCGTAGTCTTTAATTTTGTAAGAGGCGTGTCCTTGCTTGTAGTACTCTGCAAACGTCAGATTTTTACGATTAGCATTATTGGCAGTATTAGAAATCAAAGTTTGTTGAGAGTAGGAATTTTGGGTAAGATAGGGGCGACTAGTAAATTTAACTACCAAGTCCAAATATCCTAATGTACCCAATCCAAGCAAACCCAGAATAATCGGATAAAATTTGGGCTTCCTAGCAGGTTTATAAAAAGGAACGTTTTGATGAGCGAATGAATTGTAACGATGAATTTGTTGCAATGGGATAACTGGCTGTGGTGCCCGTCGATGTTGGGAAGAGCGCCTTCTTGATTGCGGGCGGGGTTTGAGGTGTTCTCTGGCAGCGATCGCCGCTGGTGAGGGGAAAGGATCGCGTCCACCCAATCTTAAAGTGCGTTCGCACCAAGGGCAAGATTGTAAATGGTTGCTGTAACGATGTTGAGGGTTGAGTTCACAGCTCGTTAGGGCTTCTTCTGCTTCTGCCAAAGCCAATGCCCAAGTTTGAGCACTAGGACGCAGTAGGGGGTTGTTGTGTCCTTCTTCAAAACAACGCACAAACAAATCCTGCAAACTGGGATGCAGAATTTTCCAAGCTGGTGCGATTGGAGTAGGAATGTAGGGTACGGAATGATTTTTACTGTAAGTGAAATGACCGCTTGCTATGCGAGCTTCATAAGGTGGTGGTTCACCTGCACCTGTAAAGATACCAGAAAATGGATGCGTACCTTCCATCAACAGTTGGAATATCAGCACTGCTAAACCAAACAAATCATGGGGAACAGCGCGATCGCAGTGAGCAAAAGTTTTATTTTGTAGTTCTGGAGGGGTAAACTCTGGCTTGCCAACAGGACAACGGTAAACAAAGTTATTGTCTGGATCGTAAACCTGGAATGAGTCTGTATCTACAACCGTTACTAAAGCTGTATCGCTGACAAGAATGTTTGACTCATTGACATCACCGACACAGTATCCGCTGGCGTGCAAAGCTGCAAAAGCCGCTGCTAAGTTGCGAGCAGTGCGGAGCAAATATTGATAGCTAAATAAAGGACAGTGCTCTCGACGAGTTCTAGGGTTGTAGAAGTCAATAATCGGACGCATCCCGCGAATGCGCGGCATTAAAAAACCAATAATGCTGTTGCTGTTATCTTTGGCTCGCAATAATTCTACAGGCCAAGCAATAGAAATGTGCCCTAAACTAGCCGTTGGGTTTTCTGGTGGATGGGAGAGCATCACCTCTAGTTTGCGAGCTTGTTGCTCGGATGGGCTGTGATAAACTTTAGCCACTAAATTGGCATCTGTTGGCACTGTATAAATACAGGCTTCACCACCACGTCCTAAACTGACAGTGAGATTGAGAGGAATAAATTTTTGGTTGGGAAAACAACGTAGTACCTGCATGATGATGTTGATTTTGATAGTTGGGGTTGGTTGACGAAACTCTCAAAAACTTTAGTTGTGGTTGTCGCTTAATCAGTTAGCGCTGCTACAATCAGGGTCAAATCATCGTCCGTCCTTTGTGCGATTCGCTCGGAACGCAAAAATTTCACCAGTTGCTCTTTCGCCACGATCTTGTCTTGGGCGTTGGCAACAAAGTCAAACAAAGGAAGAAAGAAAGGTTTGTGAGGGGCACTGACAGCCATGTTCATCGCTAACCATTGAAGTCCATCAGTAATAACGCTGAGATTGACTACGGATTGACGCCAGATTGTCACTTGCGCTCTTTCTACAGCGCCAGGTGAAACCAAAAAAGTTGTTTCGTTCATGTATTCACCGTTATCAGGAGTGGTAAGTGCGCTCAGATTGCCCATGCTATCCTTCGCTACTGCCACACCATCTCCGATTTGCACTACTGCCACCAGTTCCGGTGTGGCTACCACAAAAATTAATGTACTTGCTAAATCCTGTGGTTTTTTGTTGCAGGCAGCAGCTTCTGCTTCCACGGCTGTTTTGGCGGTTAATATGGACTCCATTAAAAGCGATCGCACAACAGCGTCATCTTCGAGCACAGCGCGATGAATTTCTTTTTTTGATATAGTTTCGACTGCAGTTTCTGTTGCAACCATCGCCCCAACCTTACCTAAAATGGCAGAACCGGCACCATCCGCTGCCGCCACCACCAAAACATTGTCTGGCAATATTAAAAAATGGTGAGCATCCTGACACAGCTGCTTATTTTTTACGTGACTTGTACCGCATACTGATGCGGCTACTACCCGCCATTGAGGTATTTTAATTGAAGTTTTCATAAAGCCATTTTCCAACAGCTAGCTGTGTGAGTGTAAGCAGGAAATCTCAATTAAACAGAACCCCAACCAATCGGAGGTAGCGCCACTTGTTCGTCTACTTTGGAATGGGAAACCGCTGACATACTGGCAGACAGCCAGACAAACAACTCTACAAAATTTAATCCATTTAGCTTCAAGGGAGTACGGACAGCAATATTACTTAACCGTGTCATATTGGCATTTTCTACACCCACTGTAAAAAAAGCCACTTTTTTATTCGCTTCATCTACCTGCAAACGTTTCGTGGCTTGGTCTATGATGTTATCTGACTCGCCTTGCGGCTCTCCATCAGTAATCATGAACACCCAAGGACGATAATAGGCGATGCCATTACTGCGGTATTGAGCCTTGCGCTCTTGAATCATATCCAAAGCTTTATGGATTCCGGAACCCATATTAGTTAATCCTTGTGCAGTCAGTATTGGCGGATTAAATTGATCCGCTGTCACAAAGTCTTGTACGACATTGACATGACTATCAAAAGTGACTATTGCTACTTCTACCCTTCTGGAAGCTAAAGAGTTTTTAATCAATTCATCCTTAAAACTCAATAGCCCCTCATTCAATGCATTAATTGGCATCCCTTGCATTGAACCGGACGTATCTAGTAGCAACACACAGGGACAGCGCGGTTCGGGATTCTCGGCGAATTCAACTACTTCATCAAGTTTTAATGTATCTTGCATAACTTCTCTTGTTATGTCACACTCCAAAAGTTTGTGTTCTCATTGTTCAGAGTATATAGTTTCCAGTCCTGCTAAGACTACCTAGATGGCATGGTTTAGTAGATTGGTTACTAATTTATGAAACAGGTAGCCGCTACCGGAATACGCAAAACTTCTAAAAAATCTTCCCTGAGACTTAATTAATCGTTTTAAGAAGGGAATCTGCCAGAGGCTGGCATTATCTGTAGAAGTGCTGATAAAAATTTTATACATTATTAAACTAGGATAATATAATTGCGTACCTTTGCTGATGTCCTCTTTTAAAGATTTTGTGTAGAATAGCAATATTTTAGATGAAATCCATTAAATACTATTAAACAATCAACATTATCACTAAAACTATCAAGAAAAGCATGATTAATCTTCCCAAGAAAATATTAGAACCACTTACTTAATAACTTTATAAAAAATTAAAGAAATTCAGCAAATTCCCGAATATCGTGCTTTTTGGCTATATAGAATAAATAAAAACTGAACTTACAAAAGTGAATTGTTGAACTTGAAATATAATATCTTCTACTATGCCAAGTGTAAAAAATTTGATCTGAATAAAGTGTAACTTTTGATAGTGATGAACAAATATAGCAAATTTAGGAAATCACATACGTTCATTTTGTTAAGACACTTACCTAGTAGTTCTGACAGTAATTGTTTATAGACATTAAATAACTTACATATTGTGCTCAATGTTTCTAGATCGGGGCAAAAACACCCATGCTACTCCTTTATCTGCACCCTTGTGTGGGTAGATTTGCACTTGCGCTACTTCAGCTATCGAATTCCCACTTGATCCAGTGAAACTCGTGTGCAATTAAGTTTGACATTTGAGCTTGGTTCATACAGTTATTTCACAAAACATCACATATGCTTTCCGGAAAAAATCCCCTACTCCAAGTTGTCTACTTGAAATCAAGCGGTTTGCTAGCTATGTCAGTCCAATAGTGGGAGTTAATGCGATCGCTTTTTTTCGCGTCAAGCTCAAAAGGCTAAAATTCAAATTTTTCTCCAACTGCACGCTTGATTTTTGAAAGTTGACAGGGTACTATATATATAATGGAATAGGTGTGCACAGATAGACTCCCTCTCTTCAAAATTAAGTTGGTATTTTTGGAGTTAACGGTGCAGCAACAAGAAAGTAATTAAGCCAATAACAGAATATAAGGTAAAAAGTATCCAACTCCTCTCCGGGTAAATTGCATGAACCTCACGGCTGACTCCCTAGCAAAGACGAGAGCGCTTTCTTTTTTAATTTCGGCGATGGGAGTTTGAGCGTATTCCTACAATGGTGCAAAGTTAATGGCGGTGGCGAGTTCAGCAGCACGATTTCAGGAATGAATTGCCGCCTCTAGTTCTCCTATTTCTAATTGCTTTTGGGCAATCAACAATAGGTTGCGACTTTGACTGTAGATATCACCAATTTGAGTGTAAAGGTTTTGAGCTTGCTGGAGATATGCCAGTGCTTGCTGGGGGTTTTCTTGTAAGTTGCCGATAGCTTTTAAAGTGTTGGCTTACCCTTACACTCTTGAGTGCTATTATTCCGCGAATTTTAACAAATAGCGCGAGCGCACAAAAAACAGCCACCATAAGTAAGTGCGATCGCACTTCCATCATCCCGCATTCTAGAAAAAGCTCGAAATCTTAATTAGATTCATCTTGACTTGTGATTTTAACTTGTAGTATAAACACGTAAATTATATATAGAGTAGTTAAATTTACTACTTTTAAAAGTAATAAAGTTTCCGTGAGCAATTCCTGAGTGATCGCAATGAATCTAAACATCAGTCTATGTATTAAACTCTTTACTGCATCGATAGTGTTGAGCCAGAGTCTAAATTTATTGTCCATACCAAAGGCAGATGCTGCTGGTTTTAAATTCACCAAGATTGTAGATGGAACTACACCTATTCCCGGTGGCACTGGCAATTTTTACTACCTATTTAACCCAAATATAAATGGTAATAATATCGTTTTTGCAGGAGGTTCTGAACACAATGTTGATCTACTAGGCGTATATGCCACTACGGGTACAAATAAAGCCATAACGAAGATAGCAGATCAAAATACGCCTATTCCAGGTGGAACAGGTAAATTTGACTACTTAGGGCAACTGAGTGTCAGTGGTAGTAATATCGCCATTGCAGGTGGTACTTATAGTCATGATGCTCAAAGCGGCATATATATTACTAAAGGAATAAATGGAGCTTTAACCAAGTTTGCAGATACAAACACGCCTATTCCCAGTGGAACTGGTAACTTTAAGTGGGTTGGCTACCCAAGTATAAGTGGTAACAATATTACTTTTGTTGGTAGTGATGCTAGTCACAAAGCAGGCATATACGCTAACACAGGTGAAAACAGAGCTTTCATCAAAATTGCAGATACAAATACGCCTGTTCCCAGTGGAATTGGTAACTTTAAGTGGGTTGGCTACCCAAGTATAAGTGGTAACAATATTACTTTTTTGGGTGATGATGCTACTTCCAAGCGAGGCATATATGCTAACACAGGTGAAAATGGAGCCTTGATCAAGATTGTTGATATAAGCACGCCTATGCCTACTGGGATTGATAACTCCCATCCCATTGATTACCCAAGTACAGGTGGTAGCAATATCACTTTTGTTGGTAGTGATGCTAGTGGCAAAACAGGCATATATGCTAACTTGGGTGAAAATGGAGCTTTAATCAAAATTGTTGATACAAACACACCTGTTCCTGATGGTGTTGGTAATTTTGATTATTTCTCTGAAGTAAGAAGACATGGTAATACTGTCACTTTTGTCGGTAGATTCTATGACGCTAATTACTACCAATCAGGACTGTATATTTATTTAGATGGTATGCTTAGTAAAGTAATTAGCAGTACTGATACATTATTTCCAGACAAAAGAATAATTGAAATATACGATATAAGCAGACATGGATTTGATGGAGAATCGCTGGCTTTTGGTACGTTTTTAAGCGATGCTTCAATGGCCATTTTTCGAGCAGACAAGATTTCTGAGCCTGTACCAGAACCTTTAACTTTGGGAGGTACAGCAGTGGCTGGTGTTGTCGGTTTCTGGTTCAAGAAGAAAAAGAAGAAAGTTGTAGCTTAGAAATACATCCGAGTTATCGATTTCAAGGTGCGATCGCATCCTAAAATCACAACAACTTAAGTAGCCCTTGCTGAACGCAGTTCAGCAAGATACATGAAAATACCTCTTCACCTGTTCCCCCAACCCTATTTTCTCACCTGAAAATACTTCTTCCTATTCCCTATTCCCCCAACCCTGTTTCCTGTCACCTATCCCCTGTCCCCTATTTCCCATACACCCCAAACTACCTCGACATTCTGTTCTATTTGTCCTATGGTTTGGTAAATTATTAACATAGCTTAAAAAAAACTGTAGTTAGGCAAACAAGGGGCAAACTTGAGTTACTATTCAGACGGCATTCCTCCCCACGGTGGGCAGTTGATAAATCGCATTGCTACACCAGAACAAAGAGAAGTATTTCTCTCCAAAGCCGAGTTTTTGCCGCGAGTGCAACTTGATGCGCGGGCTGTATCCGATCTAGAAATGATTGCGATCGGTGGTTTTAGTCCCCTAACTGGTTTTATGAACCAAGAGGATTACAATCGCGTTGTTGCCGAAATGCGGCTAGCTAATGGTACTGTGTGGTCAATTCCGATTACTTTGTCAGTAACAGAAGAAGTAGCAGCCCCACTGACTGAAGGTGGTTTGATTCGTCTAGATAACCCCGAAGGACAATTTATCGGGGTGTTAGAACTCACGCAAAAGTATACCTACGACAAGAAACACGAAGTAATAAATGTCTACCGCACTGATGATGAAAAGCATCCCGGCGTACAGGTAGTATACAATCAGGGTTCTGTAAACCTTGCAGGTGACGTGTGGTTGTTAGAACGCGCTCCTCATTCCCAATTTCCTGCTTACCAAATAGATCCTGTTGAGTCTCGTAAATTATTCAAGTTAAGAGGATGGAAAACCATTGTTGGTTTCCAAACTCGCAACCCTATCCATCGTGCTCATGAATACATCCAAAAATGCGCGATGGAAACTGTAGATGGACTATTTTTACATCCGTTGGTAGGAGCAACTAAGGACGATGACATTCCTGCCGACGTGCGGATGCGCTGTTATGAAATTTTGCTAGAAAAATACTATCCCCAAGACAGAGTAATTCTAGCCATCAATCCCTCGGCAATGCGTTATGCTGGGCCTCGTGAGGCTATTTTCCATGCTCTTATTCGTAAGAACTATGGCTGTACTCACTTTATTGTGGGACGGGATCACGCAGGTGTGGGAGATTACTACGGCACCTATGATGCTCAATACATCTTCGATGAGTTTTCTCAAGAAGAAATTGGCATTGTGCCGATGAAGTTTGAACACGCCTTCTACTGTACCCGCACTAAGCAAATGGCGACAACTAAAACAAGTCCTAGCAAATCCGAAGAACGGATTCACCTATCGGGTACAAAAGTGCGGGAAATGCTGCGTCGGGGCGAGTTACCCCCTCCAGAATTTTCCCGCCCAGAAGTGGCGGCAGAGTTGGCACGGGCAATGCGAGTACCTGTCAAAGTTTAATGTTTATCTACTTTACAAACAGTCTCAAACCAAACTTTACACTACAGTCCTCAGCCCGATAAGCTTAATAAGCTGATGGACTGAGGGCTGGTGGCTAATTATGAAGCGGCGAACGTTTTTACAACGGTTTGGCTCCCTACTCGCGGTATTGGGTATAACAGAGGCTGAGTGGTTTAGCTTAGGAAATCGCTATCAGCAAGCGCTAGCACATCCCAGTTCGCGTAAATTAGCTTTATTAATAGGTATTAATCAATACCAACAAAGTCAGGTTCTCAATGGTTGTCTGACGGATGTAGAACTACAACAAGAACTTTTGATTCACCGTTTTGGTTTTCAACCGTCAGATATTTTGGTTTTGACTGATGAACAAGCCAGTAGAGAATTTATTGAGTCTGCTTTTTTGGAGCACCTAGTTAAGCAAGCAAAACTAGGTGATGTTGTTGTGTTCCACTTTAGCGGCTATGGCAGTCGTGTCAGGTTGGGAACTTTGGCAGAAGCTGTGCAAAACGCTCTTATTACCACAGATGGAGCAGATAGCAAATCGCAGGCAACAAAAAATGCTAACTACTTGTTGGAAGAGACGCTGATGTTAATGTTGCGATCGCTTCCCACAGAACGAGTAACAGCAGTATTAGACACTAGTTACTACATTCCTACTACTTTCTTGCCTACAGGTTTGCGAATTCGCAGTCGGCAAATGGCAAAAGAAGCAATTGTGGCAACAGCAGAACTTGAGTTGCAAAAACAGCTGCGAGAAAAAGCTGCAACGGAGTTATCGGCAATAGTGTTGTCTGCAACTGCCGATCCCAATCAAGTGGCACAGGAGATACAGTTATCTGGTTTTAGTGCTGGATTATTTACTTATGCCTTAACGCAGTATCTGTGGGAGACTACGCCAGCAACAACAATTCCTGTCTTAATCTCTCGTGTGGGAAGTGTGATGCAGCAGTTTGGTAGCACACAACAGCCAAGCTTGCTCATGGGTAAGAAAAATCAGCAGCGAGTTACTTTGAGTGAGGCGTTTGTTCCCCTCTCCACCCAGAGTGCAGAAGGAGTAGTGACGGCAGTTGAAGATGAGGGGAAAACAGTACATCTGTGGTTGGCAGGATTACCTTTACAAGTGCTGGAATACTATGGAGGAAATTCTCGATTGACTTTGGTGAGTCAACAGGGAGAGACTGCACAGTTAGTTTTGCGATCGCGCAATGGATTGACAGCAAAAGCCCAACTTGCTTCTGGTACTGAAAGTAAAATTACTCCACAGATAGGACAATTAGTTCAAGAAACAGTACGAGTTTTACCCCGCAATATTAATTTAACCGTTGCTCTAGATGGCGGATTGGAAAGAATTGAGCGGGTAGATGCTACTAGCGCCTTTGCAACAGTTGAGCACGTGACAAGTGTAGTAGCAGGAGAGCAACCTGCAGATTACGTATTTGGCGAACTTCCAGATGGCAGAACAAAAGATTTGATTGCATCGACTGCATTGATAGTCTCTCCCAGTCGCTATGGATTATTTTCTTTGGGCAGTGAACTCATTCCCAGCACCATTGGCGAAGCAGGAGAAGCCGTAAAAGTGGCAGTGCAGCGCTTAAAACCAACTTTGCAAACTTTGCTGGCGGCAAAATTATGGCGACTCACAGATAATGAAGGTTCTTCTTGCTTAAGTATCAAGGCAACCTTAGAAATAATGAATAGCATCGCACCTCGCGTGGTGATGCAACGCGAAACGATGCGAACTCTAAGTGCAGAAACAGCAAGTAAAAAACAATTAAATCAACTAAATACCGAACCTGGGCGTATCCCAATTGTGCCGATTGGTAGTAAGGTACAGTACCGCATCCAAAATATGGGCACGCAGCCAGTATATTTTATGCTGTTAGGATTAAATAGTGCCAGGAATGCGATCGCCCTTTACCCATGGCAAAAAGGAGATGATACCGAGGATACCACCAACAATGCATTACTTGAGGATATTGTGATTGCTCCGGGCGAAAGCTTGACTTTACCACAATCCACAACTGGTTTTGAATGGGTGATTCAGGGGCCTGCTTTTTTGAGTGAAAATCAATTAATCTTTAGTACAGCTCCGTTTACTCAAACTCGCAACGCCTTAGAAACTACTAAACATCCGCGAGCAGATCGACAGCGCATTCAACCATTGCTCAACCCCTTAGAAGTTGCTAATGCCTTACTACAAGACTTACACAATGCTAGTTCCGTAAAAGCTGAGATGAATGTTGCAACTGCTGAAGCTTATGTGTTGGATGTTAATAATTGGGCTAGTCTAGGCTTTATATATCAAGTGATTTAAGTAGCAAGAAAATCTCAAAAGATTTATATTTATACACAAAATTCGTTCGGGCATAAAACTACCGAACTACTTAACAATTAGTTTATAAATGACCTCTCATTAGTAGCAGAAAACGCAGAAAACAAACATAGAAGAAAAAATTAAAAGAGAGTTTAAGTGAAGTACCACAGGTGCAGCGTAGCTAAACCTGTGGTTTCCTGCCCTGAACCCCTTTTTGAACTAGGGAAAAATCTATTTACATAGCGGATTTCGCAACCGTAAATATCCCCTTTATATTCCAACATTGTGAGGAAATTTCCCCAAGCTACACTTCGTTCCGCATAGGTTTTCCCACCAGAAATGATAAATAGTAATTTTATCGGGCAATTGTTTGATTACTAAGTTGTTGTGAAAGTTGGCATTTGTGCAAAAAATAAATTGCTGTAAGGTAGGCTATGCCTACCCTACAAATAATTAGCGGTCTACTGACCCCATGATCACATCAATACTGCCCAAAATCACTACAATATCTGCTACCTTAACACCTCGCAGCAGATGAGGGAGAATTTGCAAATTATTGAAATCTGCTGGGCGAACTTTCCAACGCCAAGGGAAGACGTTATCATCCCCAATTAAATAAATTCCCAATTCTCCTTTGCCACTTTCTACGCGAGAGTAAATTTCACCTTTGGGGATTTTGAAGGTAGGAGCGACTTTCTTGGCAATGTACTGATAATCAAATCCATCCCACTCGGATTTAGGCCCGGCTTGCATCCGCTTGGCTTCTAGATTTTCGTAAGGCCCGCCCGGAAGCGCTTTTAGAGCTTGCTTGAGAATCTTCACAGATTCACGCATTTCCCGCATCCGCACCATATAACGGGCTAAACAATCACCAGCAGTTTCCCACTGGACTTCCCAATCGAAGTCATCGTAACATTCATAATGGTCTACTTTGCGCAAATCCCACTTCACGCCAGAAGCACGTAGCATCGGGCCAGAAAGTCCCCAGTTAATTGCTTCGTCGCGGGTGATGGTGCCAATACCTTCTACGCGACGGCGGAAAATAGGATTATTGGTAACCAAGCGCTCGTACTCATCTACTTTAGGCAAAAAGTAGTCACAGAAGTCCATGCACTTGTCAACCCAACCATAGGGCAAGTCAACTGCTACCCCCCCAATCCGGAAGTAGTTATTGTTAACCATGCGGTAACCTGTGGCTGCTTCCCACAGATCGTAAATCATTTCTCGTTCGCGGAACTGATAGAAAAAGGGAGTTTGAGCGCCTACGTCAGCAAGGAACGGGCCAAACCATAGCAAGTGGTTGGCGATACGGTTCAACTCCAGCATAATAACGCGAATGTAGCTGGCGCGTTTGGGAACGGTAATACCTGCTAACTTTTCTGGAGCATTAACGGTAACGGCTTCATTGAACATACCCGCTGCGTAGTCCCAACGACTCACGTAGGGAACATACTGGAGATTGGTACGGTTTTCCGCAATTTTTTCCATTCCCCGATGCAAGTAGCCAATTACCGGTTCACAATCAACTACATCCTCGCCATCCAAAGTGACAATTAACCGCAAAACCCCGTGCATTGAGGGATGGTGAGGCCCCATGTTCAGCACCATAGGTTCAGTGCGGGTTTCTATTCTTGCCATAAATCCAGTGTTCTCCCGTTTGTGAACGATGAAGCCAGTAACCCCTACTTGGAAATGTGTTTGATTTTTTGAGTTCGGGTGGCCTTTTGAAGATATATTTGCTACGAATACACTAAAATCAACAAGTTTATGTTGTGGTATTCATACGTTTGGATTGCATTTAACTAATCTAATTATATTGAGATGGGTGTAGGGAAGCCGATTTCCACTTGCAGAACTATCTATAAGCATTCTAGAAGATTGCTATAGGTTATATTAGTGTGTGATTGCATTAAGATGCATAAATATGACTTTAAATCAAGAGCATTTTGATATATTGACTCAAATACTTACGATTTAATCCCTTAGTCTAATTGGTATGAAAGCACGTAAGCCGCAAAAAAGCATTTACCAAGGGTTATTTAACACAACTACTATATTTATTTGTTGCTATTGTCTATTTCTGCGCCAGCCCACATGAATTCTCATTCATCCCAACCACCAGATATCGAAGAACCGATTTTTTACCATATTCCCGTCTTACCTACAGAAGTCATTGAAGGTTTAGCAGTTCGTTCAGGGGGACATTATCTGGATGCAACAGTAGGAGGTGGTGGGCATACTCGGCTCATTCTTGAAGCAGCACCTGATGTACGAGTAACGGCGCTCGATCAAGATGAAGATGCTTTGGCGGCGGCGAAGAAGAACTTAGCAGAGTTTGGGGAGAGAGTCACCTTTATTCACAGTAATTTTGCTGCTTATAAATACCCATCTCAGACTTTCGACGGTATTCTTGCCGATTTGGGTGTAAGTTCTTACCATTTGGATCAGCCAGAGCGAGGCTTTAGCTTTCGTAATACTGCTAGTTTAGATATGCGGATGAATCGGCAGCAGTCTCTGACAGCGGCTGATGTAATTAATGATTGGGATGAAGTTGAATTAGCAGATATTTTCTTTAAATATGGAGAAGAAAGACTATCGCGGCGCATTGCCAAACGTATTGTTGAACAGCGCCCATTTAGCACTACTACTGATTTAGCAGAAGCGATCGCATATTCTGTTCCCCCCAAATACCGTTACGGCAGAATTCACCCTGCTACCCGTGTTTTTCAAGCACTGCGAATTGTAGTTAACGACGAATTAAAGTCCCTAGAAACCTTTTTAGAAAAAGCACCAAATGCTCTCATCTTAGGTGGCAGAATCGCTATTATTAGTTTTCACAGCTTGGAAGACAGGATAGTGAAGCATAGTTTTAAAGATTCGTCAATCTTGAAGATTGTGACGAAAAAGCCAATTATTGCCCAAGAAGAAGAAATTGACATTAATCCCCGTTCTCGTTCAGCCAAATTGAGGATTGCCGAGAAG
This sequence comes from Chlorogloeopsis fritschii PCC 6912, assembly GCF_000317285.1. GTDB lineage: Bacteria > Cyanobacteriota > Cyanobacteriia > Cyanobacteriales > Nostocaceae > Chlorogloeopsis > Chlorogloeopsis fritschii. The sequence goes on from NZ_AJLN01000084.1 coordinate 146,299, forward strand.
ATTGAGTGAGGGGGCAAGGGGTTCCCCTCTGGGGTTGGGGGCTGGGGGAGACAAGGAAACACGGGGACAAGGAGACAAAGAGACAACCAACTACTGTACGGGCGGGTTTTATTAGTAATCTCTCAAAATAACGAAATATCTAAAATAAACCCGCACGGCAGTCGCTACAACGGAGGAGCCACTGCGGTGGACGGGTTTCCCGGCATAAAGGAGCCAGCGCGTTGCGCGGGTTCCCCGCGTTGTAGCGACTGGCGTCATGTGGCGTGGAACCTCCCTTCGGGTTCGCCAGTTCCCCTACCCTGGCGGGAAGCCGCTCCGCATCTACGTGACGGGAACCGCCAAGACGGGGACTGGACTCACCGCAACGCGCTGCCTCCCCTACTAACAAATGACTAATGACCAATGACTAATCAGACTGTGCTATTCACTTCAAGAATGGGAACACTAAGAAAAACCAATTTAGTCCACCACTGCTTACGTTAATTCCTATTTATGAATAGCAGCAACGAAGATTCTACGATTCAATTTGTTGATTTAATAAACTGCGATCGCGAACCCATTCATATTCCTGGTTCGATTCAACCCCATGGTGTATTGTTTGTATTACAAGAACCGGATCTAAAAATTTTGCGGGTTAGTAGCAATACCCTAAGTTTTTTAGGAGTACCGCCAGAAAGCTTACTTAATCAAAGTTTGAGTAAATTACTCGATCCTTATGCGTTTGATTCATTAAAACAAAGCCTATCGCAACTTGAACTTGAGAATGTCAACCCCCTGAAACTGTCGCTCAAGCTTGAGAACAAGTCTCTTCTTTGCAATGGTATTGCCCATCGTTCTCAGGAGTTATTAATTTTAGAACTAGAGCATTCACTCACACCAGAAGTTCTATCTTTTTTGGATCTTTATCACCTGGTGAGAACATCCGCTAGTAGCATCCAAAAAGCAAAAACCTTAGAAGAACTATGTCAAACAGCTGTCAAAGAGATACGCAAGTTGACAGGCATGGATCGGGTAATGATTTATAAATTCGACCCACAAGGACATGGGACAATTGTTGCAGAAGATAAACCAGACACATTGTCGCCATTCCTGGGGTTACGCTATCCCGCTTCTGATGTACCCAAACAGGCAAGGCGACTTTATCTGGAGAATTGGATTCGACTCATTGCTGATGTGAATTATCAGCCTGTGGAAATTATTCCTACAACTGCACATTTATACGATCAATCGCTAGACTTGAGTTTTTCAGTTCTCAGAAGCGTTTCTCCCCTTCATATTCAATATCTCAAAAATATGGGGGTAGGTGCATCTATGTCCATTTCGTTAATTGTCGAGCAAAAGTTATGGGGATTAATTGCCTGCCATCACTATTCCCCCAAGCAGATTGCCTACGAAGTCAGAACAGCGTGTGAATTTTTAGGGCAGGTGATGTCGTCACAAATTCCCTATTTGGAAGCTAATGAAGATCAAGATTATAAGCTTTACTTGAAATCCATTCAGAACAAACTAATTGAATATGTATTTGCTGAAAATAATTTTGAAAATAACTTTACTGATGGCTTACTGAAGCATCAGCCCAATTTACTTAATTTGGCGCAGGCTAATGGTGCTGCAATTTGGTTTAATGGCGATTGTAAAGTGATTGGCAACACGCCTGAACGGGAAGAGATTCAAGCCTTGGTTGAGTGGTTAGCTCAAACCATGTCGCAAAACGTGTTCCAGACTAATTCGCTGCCTCTGCTTTATCCACAAGCAGAAACCTTCAAAGAAGTTGCTAGTGGATTGTTGGCGATCGCTATCTCTGCGAACCAATATATATTGTGGTTTCGTCCAGAAGTTATTCACACCGTTAATTGGGCAGGCAATCCGAACAAGCCAGTGGAAATTGACGAGGATGGAACCGAGCGACTCTCACCTCGCGGCTCGTTTGAACTGTGGCAAGAAACTGTACAGCTAACCTCGCAACCCTGGAAGCCTTGTGAAGTGGAAGCTGTAGATGAGTTGAGAACTGCCCTGGTTGGCATTGTGTTGCGTCAAGCAAACGAACTTGCCAAGTTAAATCAGGCATTGCGGCAATCGGAAGCGGAGCAACGTCACAAAGCAATGCAGTTAGAGCAGGCATTGCAGGAACTGCAACATACTCAAGTTCGCTTGATCCAAAGTGCAAAAATGTCGAGCTTGGGACAACTAGTGGCAGGAATTGCCCATGAAATCAATAATCCAATCAACTTTATCTATGGCAATCTTACTCACGCTGATACTTATATAAACAATTTGCTAAAGCTGCTACATCTTTATCAGCAGGAATTAGCCACACCAGGATCTGAACTGCAAAAAGAGTTGGAGGCGACTAACGTTGAGTTTGTTCGAGAAGATTTACCCAAGCTGTTGCAGTCGATGCAAGCAGGAGCAAGCCGCATTCGCGATATTGTTTACTCATTGCGAAACTTTTCACGGTTAGATGAGGCAAAGCTCAAGTCTGTGGATATTCATGAAGGATTAGACAGTACTTTGCTAATTCTCAGCAATCGATTGAAGGCAAGATTGGGCTTCCCAGAAATTCAAGTGGTCAAAGAATACAGCTATCTGCCGTTGATTGAATGCTATGCTAGCGAACTTAATCAGGTGTTTATGGCTCTGCTCACAAATGCGATTGATGCACTGGAGGAGCGCCATCGTCAGCATACACTGGATGAAATTGCCGCCAAACCAAGCAAGATTACAATTCGCACATCTGTAGTGAGTAGCGATCGCCAATCAGTAACAGATAAAAAAGTGCTAATTCAAATTATCGACAATGGAATGGGAATTGCAGAAGATATTCAGCCTAAAATCTTTGATCCCATCTTTAGCACCAAATCTGGGGATAAACGTCTGCGGGGAATGAGTCTAGCAATTAGCCATCAGATTGTAGAAAAACATCAAGGACAAATTACTTGCATTTCCAGTTTAGGTAAGGGTGCAGAGTTTCGGGTTGAGCTGCCGATATAACAAACTCTAGGCGATTATTAGTTGAGCGATCGCCACGTTCACGCAGAGTACACTGTTATTAAAATTACATAATTTAGGGAAGTAGAACTCCAAACTGCTGCAAAAAATCGCGTGCTGAAGGCGTATCCAGCCGATAATCTACATCAGTGGCTCGGCAAACAGTGTCGCCCGTGCTAGTAATTGCTACAATCAGATCTGATTCCGCGCCGCCAAGGAAATGTGGCCCGCCAGAGTCGCCGTAACAAGTACCACCATCCCCCGTCGAGGGATTTTGAGATAACCGCAACCAAGCTTTGTTCAACGCCTGGAATGTTTGCAGTACCATGTTTCGATTAGCATTATCCATGATTGCCTTTGGCCCCAAACGCTTTGTCTCCCGCACTTGTCCATAACCAACAGCAGTAAAAACTTGATTTTTCAGCGTTCCTTGAGCCTTCAAGCTATCAAGTAAACCAGCCTGAGGTAGCTTGGCTAGAGGTAGCGGTGTTAATGTCCCAGGTTGCAGTGGTTCCTCATTTAACAGGATGACACCGATATCCTTTGGATCGTTCTGATTTTTGCCGTATTCTGGGTGGGGAACGTAACTACCACTGTAAAATGTGTTGGATTGATCGAAGGTTTGATTGAAGCTAACGTAGACTGTACTGATGCCGTAGCTAGGGAGAAAGTCAAGGCAGTGTGCTGCTGTTAGCACAACCTTCGGTGCGACTAAAGTACCCGTACAGAAGGCAAATTTCGTACCTGTACCGTCAAAGTCAGCCGAAAGCGCACCGACATTCGGGTGACGTCCTTCATCTGACTCGCCAAAGGTAATACTACTGGATTTAGTGACGGCGAACAGATTAAGCAGTAAAGCTGCGGACAAAACGAACGACAACCGACGCATGGTTACTCCTTATACACACTTACACTCACATATTTTTGAATTTCGATAGGAGCGTAGCTTGCATCAAAAACAGATGCAGAATTTCTCGTCATGCTCAAGCAGAAATGGAATGACGAAGGATTCCCCTATCTTTGGTTGAATTGTTTTAGACAATCACCAGCAGATTGTACCGGAAAAGAAGGGCGAAAAGTATATTCACAACTGGATTTTAACCAGCTGACGCGATCGCAGGTTGTTGAGTCCATTTTTATTAAATTCAAGTCGCGATTGCAATTTATTACTCTTTTAAGAAAGAATAATTGTGCAGCAATATCAGTTATTTGAACAAGTTTGGAAAATAGTTGGTCTAATAGGCTTTGGTACAATTTTAGTTATTTGATTTTTAATAAAACCTTTAATTTCGATAGGAGTGTAGCTTACATCAAAATGAGATACAGAATTTCTCGTCATGTTCAAGAAGAGATGGAACGACGAAGGATTTCTCTATCTTTGGTTGAATCTGTTTTAGACAACCCCCAGCAGATTATACAGGAAAAAGAAGGGCGAAAAGCATATCAATCACAAGTTGATTTTGGCGACGGTAAAATCTTTTTGCTACGCGTTCTTGTAGCAGATGATGTTGACCCTAAAGTTGTGATAACTGTATATCGAACTAGCAAAATAGAGAAATATTGGAGACAACCATGAAGATTACCTACGATCCTGAAGTAGATGTGCTAAGAATCCTGTTTAGCGATCTGCCAATAGAAGAAAGTGACGAAGAAAAACCTGGGGTAATTTTTGATTATGACCGAGATGGAAATATAGTTGGGTTGGAGATATTGGATGCTTCTGTACGAATAGATAATCCCCGCTCTGTGGAATATTCTATCCCGACGCGATCGCAGATTTTTTAGTCTTACGATGCTCTTAAGTGCCGCTTCTGCACCCGTTCAGGACTACCAGTAGGAATAGAAGCAATTAGCTTCTGCGTATATTCCTCTTTGGGTTCGCGGTAGATGTTTTCAGCTATACCTTTCTCTACGATTTGACCTTGATTCATCACCAGAATGCGATCGCTCATAAATTTGACGACACTCAGGTCATGGGAAATGAAGATGTAAGTCAAACCAAATTCGCTTTGCAATTCTTTAAGTAAATTCAGTACCTGCGCCTGTACTGATACATCTAACGCCGAAACCGATTCATCGCAGATAATAAACTTAGGATTTAAAGCCAAAGAACGAGCAATACAAATCCGCTGCCGTTGCCCGCCGGAAAACTGATGCGGATAGCGGTTCATGGCATCTGCACTCAAGCCCACCCTTTCTAACAAATAAGCTACACGTTCTCGCCGTTGTTGTTTTGTCTTGGCAATAGAGTGAATTACTAAAGGTTCTGCGATCGCTGCTCCCACTTTCATGCGCGGATCTAAGGCACTAAAGGGGTTTTGGAAGACAATTTGCATTTCTCGCCGCAGTTTTTGCAACGCTTCGCCTTTGAGGGTAGTAATATTTCGCCCCTCAAAGAGGATCTGCCCGCCCACTGGTTCTATTAATCGCAGTAAGGTTCTGCCCAAGGTAGTTTTACCACAACCCGATTCTCCAACCAACCCCACTGTTTCGCCGCGTTTAACATCAAAAGATACGCCATTTACAGCCATGTTGTAGCGTTTTGTACCGCCAAACATTCCTTTGATGGGAAATCCTACTTTGAGATCGTGTACTTCCAACAGGGGTTGTTCTTTTTCTAGATTCGCCAATCTGTGGGCAATTTCTTCGGGCGTTAAATCTGGAGGTTCTGTGGGTTCTTTCGCCTGAACGATCGCTTGTCCTGTGGGCAGTTCCTCCACGTTCATATAGTCAGCAACGGTGAGCAGCTTTTGGGGATGGCGGTGAAGTTTGGGGCGACAAGCTACCAAGCCTTTAGTGTAGGGATGCTGGGGATTAGCAAAAATTTTGACTGCATCGTCAAATTCGACAATCTTGCCTCTGTACATCACTGCAACTTTATCTGCAACTTCCGCTATTAGTCCTAAGTCGTGGGTGATGAAAATCAATGCCATGTCGCGACTAGTTTGCAATTCTCGCAACAAGTCAAGAATTGTCGCTTGTACCGTTACATCTAATGCTGTGGTTGGTTCATCGGCAATTAATATTAATGGGTTACAAGATATTGCCATTGCAATCATTACCCGCTGCAACTGTCCCCCAGAAAGTTGATGCGGATAACGCTCTAGTATTGCTTCTTTATGTTGGTTTACTAACTTCAGCAGCTTTTGTTCGTCTTGGGTAGTTTTTAAGTACTCTTGTTTGAGCTGCTCATCGCTCGGAAGCAGTTTTACTTCTTGCAGGCGAGCGATCGCTTGTTGTCGCGCTTGTTGTTTAGAAATATTTTGATGTCGCAAAATTGCTTCTACAAGCTGAAAACCAATGGTATAAACTGGGTTTAGAGAACTCATTGGTTCTTGAAAAACCATAGCAATGTCACCACCCCGGTACAATTGCATTTCTTCAGGAGGCAACTCTACTAAATTTAGGGGTTTACCATTTTCCTGGGGATGAAACCAAATTTCCCCGCCAGTAACCCTACCTGGAGATTGTAGCAAACCCATCACCGCTTGGGCTGTTACTGACTTTCCGCTCCCCGACTCTCCGACTATTCCTAGAGTCTCACCACGATGTAATTTAAAGGAAATATCATCTACGGCTTTAACTATTTTGTCATCGCCAGCAAATTCAACTTGCAGATTGCGAACATCTAGGATAGTTTCTTTCATAGCAGCCGAGTATTAATCTTAAAATTTAAAATTAGTAGGATTTTAACAGTCGCTATCTTGTTTTATGTTAAATCTCAACTTTTGTGAGACGAAAAAGTGATTTGTTTGATTCTCGCATTTTTGATTCAAAATTTTGATAAAAAATTATACATACAGCACAAATCTAGAAATTTGACTATACTGAAGTCTTGTACCATTCTCAATAATAGTAAGGTGGGCACTGTCCATAAAGAAAAATAAGGGTTTGAGGAAAGTTAAGCAGTGCCCACCCTACAAATGAGCTAAAAAGGAATGTCGTCAATATCTGGTTCTTCGTTTGTAACTGGTGCCGAATAAGAACCATGCTCGTAATTTGAGCTTTGCGGTGCTGGTTGTGAGAAGTCGCTTTGGGAGGTGACACCAACTTTATTTGTTGCTGGAGTGGGTTTACTCAATGGTGGTGACTCGTAATTAGAAACTGTTTTTTGGCTGGGGCTAGCAACAGGTGCTGCTGGCGATGCACTGACATTCTCACCCACAACTAGCGGGTAAATTTTTTGCAATGTTAATTCAGCTCGTTTTTCTTTGAAACCTTCTGGGCGATCAATGGTGTGCATTCCCAAACGCCCTTCTACAAGTACGCGATCGCCTGCGTGATAGTTCTGCTGAACTTCTTTTGCCAAATTACCCCAACCTACTACTCTCAAAGTTGCTGGCGCTTCACCCTCCCGTGTGCTTGAAAACTGCACCAGCATTTCCGTCAGTTCCAATCCATCTGGTGTATAGCGTAGTTCTGGTTCTTTGATAATTTCCACCATCAAAATGCAGCTGTTCATTCAATCCTCCTGTCTTGAAAATGGGTGTGGGGGTGTAGGAAGAGTCAAATTTTCATCCCCTCGTTTTGGGCTATTTGCCCGTGGGAGTCTGACTTCAAAAAATGCTCGGTGCTGCCCAGTATAAATGATTAAACATATGAAGTAAAATTATACACTTATTATCTCTGTATATTCATCTACAGATATCGCAAATTTTGTTTTTGGTCTCGATCAAATTTATTAGCCATTTCCATATTTATACCCTTGGCATTGAAACTGTTCTAGCATAAAAGCCAAGCAAGTACCTTTGTTTGACTTTGCACTAAATAGTATAAATGTACCATACTTAAGTCTTGACGTGAGCAGGAAAAAGACCATAGGCTACTAACCGTACTGGAAAGTCACGCAACCAAGGTAAGCGCAACCAAGCTGGCAACTGCAACAGTTGATTTGAGTTGAGAACGCGGGCAAAGATCCGCTGCTGCACTAAAGATTGAAATGCTTGAATAACGCGGGTTGGTAATTGCCGTTGGCGCTGCACTTTTGCTAGGTGAGACAGTTCTACACGTCCTTGTTTTAACGGTTTACTAAGGACATTGGCAGCAACCACAGCATCTTGAATTGCATAGTTGATACCGACTCCACCCACAGGAGACATAATATGGGCGGCATCACCGATAAGTAGTAATCCGTGGCGATACCAACGTTTGAGGCGGCTAGACTCTACCGATAAGAAAGCAATTTGTGACCAATCTTGTAAGTATTCTACGCGGTCTTGTAACTCTGGTACTACGTCTACGACAGACTTTCTCAAAGCTTCTAAACCAGCAGCACGAATTTCCTGATAACCACCTTTCGGAATCACATAGGCAATTTGCCATTGATCACCACGATCTAACATAACTAAGATGTGACCGCGACCGATACGCCCTATCCCACCCTCTAAGTCGTCTGGGTTTTTGGGTAAGCGGAACCACAGCACATCCATTGGCGGTGAAGTTTGGATAGATTCAAAGTTAGCCAACTGACGCAGGCGTGAGTGGCGTCCATCGGCACCGACTGTCAGAATTGCCCGAATTTCGTGCCAACCACCATGCCCGCGATAGCGCACACCCCGAATTACTCCATCCTCTTCTATCAACTCCTGCACGTTCGCACCCATAATCAGCTGAAAATTTGGATACTTTTGGGCTTCGGCAGTGATAAACTCCAAAAATCTTGCTTGCGGAAGCATCGTAATGTAGGGATAGCGCGTATGAAGATGACTGAAGTCAGCCAAAGTAACACTAGCTTCTGGAGTTTTAATGTTGATTTGACGCATTTTGGCATGAGGAAGTTGTAGTAAGCGATCGGCTAACCCCAGTTCCTCCATAATTTCCATCACCGATGGGTGAATGGTGTCTCCTCGAAAGTCACGGTCAAAATCTTTGTGCGCTTCCAGCAAAATCACAGGGATGCCTTGACGTGCTAAAAGTAAAGCAAGAACCGCTCCTGCCGGGCCACCACCAACAATACAACAATTTGTAGTTTGTACGTCTACAATGTCATGGACAGGAGTTGGCGTCTCTGTTGGAGAATAATTTGAGGTGAGATGAGAAGCCATAAACACAATTCTCAAATGTGCTTTCTTCCAAGGTAGTGCGGTTGTGATGGAAAAAGCTGTTTTTTTTACTTTTCGTAGTCACGACAAACGTGTATCATGAGCGCTAAAAGTTTCATCTCAAATCCAAAATTCAACGACTAGTGATTTTGAACAATTGCGGTAACTAATACTCGTGGCGCAGGTAGTTTTAGAAAACGTTTATAAAAGTTTTCCCCCTCGGAAAGGGGAAAGTGTTGCTTTACCAACCCAACTCACATCTACATCTGACAAGAGTGAGGAAGCAACTACTCCAAAAAGTGCAGATAGCGTGAATGTCTTGCGGCGGATTAACCTCACCGTGGCAGATGGTGAATTTATGGTGCTGGTGGGGCCTTCTGGTTGTGGTAAAAGCACCTTGCTGCGGCTAATTGCTGGGTTAGAGGTGATGACTGGAGGCAATATCTGGGTGGGCGATCGCCTAATCAACAACCTCCCTCCCAAGGAACGTGATATTGCAATGGTGTTTCAAAATTATGCCCTCTATCCCCACATGACGGTGTATGACAACATTGCTTTTGGATTGCGACGCCGTTCTGGAGGAGGGGGAGAGAATCTCTCTTTTGCAGAAAATTTATTAGTTGGGGTGACAAGAAATCTACCGAAAGGACTCCGCTATATTTCAGAAAAAGAACGGGCGGTGCATGAACAGGTACGGTATGTTGCCCAACTATTGCAGATTGAAGCTCTACTAAATCGCTTACCCAAGCAGTTATCTGGGGGACAAAGGCAACGAGTCGCACTAGGGCGAGCGATCGCACGTAACCCCCAAGTGTTTTTAATGGATGAACCACTTTCTAATTTAGATGCGAAACTACGGGCGGAAACCCGTGCCCAAATTGTCAAACTGCAACGCCAACTAGGGACAACAACTATTTACGTCACTCACGATCAAACAGAAGCAATGACAATGGGCGATCGCATTGCTATCCTCAATCAAGGTCAACTCCAGCAAGTTGATCGACCTTTAGAGCTTTATAATCGTCCTGCCAATCTTTTTGTTGCCGAATTCATTGGTTCACCGCCAATGAATTTTATCCCTGTAGAGTTTCACGCCCCCTTGTTAATTACCAACGGCGATTTTCGTTTCACCCTCCCAGATTTTTGGGGAAGTGCTTTGCAAAAATACGACGGACGCAAGTTAATTTTAGGAATTCGCCCAGAACATTTGACTTTAAGTGTACCTGCCACCAAAAATTTACCCGTTCAAGTAGAGTTGGCAGAAAATCTTGGCAACGATTCTTTTCTTGCTACGAAACTTGTGGGAACGAGTTTTCAACAAGCTGGCACATTCAAAAATTCCCTGCAAGTACGAGTACCTCCAGAGCGTTTTATAAGTGTTGGCGAACAAATTTGGTTATCCTTTGCACCAGAAAAAATTCACTTTTTCGATCCAGAAACCGAGCTAGCGATATTTCCTAAAAGTTCAATACCGTCTCTGCCATTAACAAAATAGGTTGTAAAAAAGGATTCAGAATTCAAGTCTGATGTGAATTAAAATGGCAAGTAACAATCATGTTTGAGAAATCGACCACAGATGGACACAGATAAACACAGATAAATCATCCGTGTGCATCTGTGTTTATCTGTGGTTGTTATTACCAGAAAATTGGATTTTGCAATCAATCTATTATTTATTTGGTGCGACTTAAGGTGAGTTCGGCTAATTCACATTAGACATAATTTATAATTCAACTACCAAATACCTGCGGCCAAGTTGTAACTAAGAAAACTACAACTGCGGCGATCGCGAGCAACCCCTGAATTAAATTTCCAACTACAGTACCTACCACAATTCCCACACCTGCTTTCACCGCTAGGAAAAAATCCCGTCGGTACAAAAATTCTGCAATAATTGCTCCCAACAGTGGCCCTAGTAACATTCCTAACAACGGGCCTCCCACAGGCAAAGCCGGCAACAATCCCAGAAAACCTATAATAAAGCCGACAATCGCGCCAATTTGTCCCCACTTGCTAGCACCTGCTCTTTTTGCACCTAAATAAGCAGCTAAAAAATCTACTCCAATACTCAAGAGTAGCACTACAGCTGTGACAACTAATGGCACGCTAATAGCAGCAAAAGAACCTCTAACAAATCCCCAAATAACAATAGCAACTAAGATTAGGCTAGCTCCTGGAATAGCAGGAACCACAGCACCGATAATACCTACAACCATCAAGGCAACAAGTAACCAGTAGATTGTTTGCATAAGTTTTTATTGTTCAGTAGAAGGCAGAAGGCAGACGGCAGACGGCAGAGCCTCGAAAACCTCGTTACTAGGTTGAACCTGGTAACGAGAACTAGAGCCTCTGACTCTCTTAATCGTAGAGTGCAAGACTCTCATGGGCAATAACCCAAGCTTTAATTGTTAATTGCTAATTGTTAATTGTAATTAGTCATTTCTTCATTTAAAGTAACAGCTAATTTATCGGCAATCCCAGCAATCCAATTTTCGTCTTGTTTGGTATAACTACGAGGAGCATTTGCTCCTAAAATTAAAGCACCTTGGTTACCAATTGGTTGACAAATTACTCCTTGAGTATTCTCTGGTAAATAATCAAATTCAATTCTGCCTGGATAAACTTTTAAATCAACTAAATAAACTGGCTGTTGTTTTTCTAATACTCTTTTTAAAATTACTCCTGGTTTTACCTCAGATTTTGTACTTAAAATTCCACGACGCAATAACACTTTTCCTTGATAAAAAACTACAAGCGATCGCGTTACTGTATTCGTTAATAATAAATGAGATGCCCAAGCTAATTCTGTTTTTACTCTGTCTGGTAAATCAGGGGCAAGTACAAAACCTTCTTCTCCAACTAGTTCTACTGCATCAGGCGATCGGGGTTGTACCTGCTGCCAAATCAAACCTATTAAAATCAATACCGCACTTAAAATTACACCCAGCACATCTGCACGGGCTTGGGAATCAGTAATTTGGGGTGTTAACAAACGATTAACCAGCAAAAGTACAGCGCCTAACCCACCAACAAAGATAGGCAGACGCCGCAAAACATGATTAGGATCGGATTTAGCCATGCTCGACCTATTCTGAAGGATAAAGGATGAAGGAAACAGTAGTCACAAGCCAGGTGTCAGGAGCGGAGCCGGAGACGCTCCGCCTCCGGTCAGAATATTCTGGATTCTGGATTCTAAGTTCTTATTTCTACCTTTTTCATACTTCATACTTTACACTTCATACTTCATAATTCATTCCTCTCCTGGTTCTATAATGCGTTGAAACAAATAGCCTGTACCTCTAGCTGTGAGTATTAACTCTGGGTTACTAGGATCGTCCTCCAATTTTGCTCGCAGACGGGAGATATGCACGTCTACCACACGAGTGTCAACATGACGTTCTGGTGTATATCCCCACACTTCTTGCAGAATTTCTGAGCGAGAAAAAGCTTCACCAGAGCGACTTACTAATAACTCTAGCAAGCTAAATTCCATGCCAGTTAAGCGAATACGCTCATCACCTTTATAGACTTGTCGCTTATTCGTGTCGATTTTAATATTACCAACATGAATTACTCCTGAACTGGGAATGCCAGAGGCTCCAGTTTTGTCTACGCGCCGCAAAACTGAGCGAATTCTAGCTTCCAATTCCTTTGGAGAAAAAGGTTTAACTACGTAATCGTCAGCACCCAATTCCAAGCCGGTAATGCGATCGGCAACGTCTCCCAAGGCTGTTAACATAATAATTGGGACGTCTGATTCTTTACGTAATTCTTGACAGACACCATAGCCATCTAGCTTGGGCATCATAACATCCAAAACTACCAGATCAGGGTCGGTTTTACGAAATGTTTCTAAAGCTTCTTCCCCATCGCCAGCAGTAACCACATCGTAGCCAATCATAGAAAGGCGCGTTTCTAAAATTCGGCGAATACTGGCTTCATCATCAACTACCAGAATTTTTTCTTTATGACTTTCCAAGTTTCTCAACGCTCCTTAACTAAAATTTTTCATGATTAATTTTTCATACCATAATATTAAGATATCATTCCATTCATTAAGTTGGAAAAAAGCTGTAAACACCACCATTATTTAGTTTTCGTTTGGTCGAATAATTAAGGAAAAATTAAGATTATTTAATAAGATTTAAGAATGCCAAAGCAAAAAACTTATTACGTTTGTAACGAATGTGGAGCAGAATCTCCTCAATGGTTTGGGAAATGTCCAGCTTGCGGCACATATAACTCTCTAGAAGAGCAAATTGCCATCCAATCTTCAACGGATATACCAAGTCGAGGAGTGAGTGCTTGGCACTCTCAACAGGGAACAAGTAAATCAGCAAATAAACCAGCCAAGCCACGAGCATCTTTAAAATTCGACCAAATTAGCGATCGCCAAGTCACGCGTTGGGCTTCTGGTTATGGAGAACTAGATCGAGTATTGGGCGGTGGTGTTGTTCCCGGCTCGATGGTATTAATTGGTGGCGATCCTGGTATAGGTAAATCTACTTTATTATTACAAGTATCAAATGAACTAGCACAAAGATACCGCATCTTATATGTTTCTGGAGAAGAATCAGGACAACAAGTAAAATTGAGAGCTTCACGCTTGGGAGTAACACCAACTCTTAATGTTGTAGGTGATGACAACGGTAAAAGCAAAGTAGCAGAAGAAACCGTACATCTACAAGAATCTGATGAAGAAAGCGCAGATTTATATGTATTACCGGAAACAGATTTGGAAGAGATTTTAAAGGAAATGGACTCTCTCAAACCGAATCTAACGGTGATTGATAGTATTCAAACCGTATTCTTTCCTGCACTTACCTCTGCGCCTGGTTCGGTAGCGCAGGTACGCGAATGTACCGCCGCTTTGATGAAGGTGGCAAAGCACGAAGACATCACCATGTTAATTGTGGGACACGTCACCAAAGAAGGAGCGATCGCCGGGCCGAAAGTTTTAGAACACTTGGTAGATACCGTGTTGTATTTTGAAGGCGATCGCTTTGCCTCCCATCGGTTATTACGCACGGTGAAAAACCGTTTTGGTGCCACCCACGAAATTGGCATTTTTGAAATGGTAGAAAATGGGTTGCGAGAAGTTCCCAATCCCTCAGAATTATTTTTGGGCAACCGCGACGATCCCGCTCCCGGTACGGCAATTGTAGTGGCTTGCGAAGGAACGCGCCCCATCGTTGTGGAATTACAAGCACTGGTAAGCCCCACTAGTTATCCTTCTCCCCGGCGTTCCGCTACAGGCGTGGATTACAATCGTCTCGTGCAAATTCTCGCCGTATTGGAAAAGAGAGTAGGAATTCCCATGTCTAAATTAGATTCCTATGTAGCTTCCGCTGGCGGGTTGAATGTAGAAGAACCAGCAGTCGATTTGGGAGTAGCGATCGCCCTTGTTGCTAGTTTTCGCGATCGGATTGTAGATCCCGGCACTGTGCTTATTGGCGAAGTCGGGTTAGGCGGGCAAGTACGTGCTGTCTCACAAATGGAGTTGCGGTTGAAAGAAGCGGCAAAACTGGGATTTAAGCGAGCGATCGTTCCGAAAGGGCAAAAATTTCCTGACTTAAATATTGAGATTTTGCCAGTGGCAAAAGTAATAGATGCGATTATTGCCGCCATCCCGCAGCATACACTGGAAGATTCTGATTTAGAACCAGACGAGGATTAAATCTTCAAAAAGGGTGTAAGGGGATAAGTGTGTGAGGAAAATTATGTTGAGTTTTGAATTTATAATCCCCTACACTCCTATACCCCCACCCCTAGTGAAAGGAAAAATCACTATGACAGCAACTGTCACTCAAGACTATAAAATCACTTGGGAAAAATTACCTGATGATTACAAACTGCCAGATGAGCCAGTGGATAACATCAATCAGCCTTCCCTCGCCGCAGCCTTAACCGAAAGCTTAGAATTTGCTGGTAAATTACCTCAAAACGCCCTAGCACCAACAAATTACGGCATCTGCGCCACCGTGAATGGCAAAATTGTCATTAAAGCTCCCGATTGGGCATATGTACCCAGCATCCGCGTTGCGCGAGAGGAAGTAAAACGCAGTTACACTCCCCAGCTACAGGGAGATATGCCAGTCATTGTGATGGAATTTATTTCCGATACCGATGGTGCAGAGTATTCTATCAAACCGACTTATCCCCCAGGCAAATGGTTTTTCTACGAACGCATTTTAAAAGTACCGAACTACGTCATCTTTGAACCAGATAGCGGCAGTATAGAAGTTTATCGATTACACAACTCAGAACAGTATCTAGTACAACCGCCTGATGAAAATAACCGCTACTGGATAGCAGAAATGAATCTCAATTTGGGCGTGTGGCAAGGAACCCGTGAAAACCGTACAGACTACTGGTTGCGGTGGTGGGATGAACAAGGGCAATTGCTACTGTGGGGATCGGAGTTAGCCGAACAAGAAAGACAACGCGCTGAACAAGAGCGACAACGTGCCGAACGATTAGCAGCACAATTGCGAGCGGCGGGGATAGAACCGGAAGCGTGAGAAATTACCTATTTTTGGCTATCATCCAACAGAAGCAATCATCGCATTGATGTAGCTAAAAATTACGTCTAATTCTCCAATTGCTTCCAACTCAGCTGCTTCTTCTGGTGTCAGAGAATCAGCTTTTTTTCTATTTAGGAGTTCTTGCATCCGTAAACCTAATTTCTCTGTAAATTTAAACAGATTAAGATTATTGACTTTTTCAACTCGAATACCAGTCGTTAGCCAAGATGAAGGTTTGATTACTACGGTTGTCATAGGTTTAATTTCAATTGAATATATTGCTGCTAGAGTTTTTGTTATTTTGAAAAATTTTTAGGGAATTCTATAACTGTAGATTAAGCGATCGCCTAGAGAAAACGGACTGAAAATTTTACCCAGTCTACTTTAGTAGACTTTGGCTTTGCAGCCCAGAAATTTATTTCTTGGCAGACAAGAGCGTAGATGCAATATATAGCTTAATAAATATTGCTCGGAACTTAACGTAAAAAATGTCTATCAAATCTTCATTTTTTTCTGATTTGTAATCTCTATTACACAATATCTTTGCGCTTCTGCAACAACAGCGCCACGATTAAATAAACTAACGTATGCACACCCAAAATTCCCCAATTTAAACCTAAATTATCCCAACTTGGCTCGTAAACAGCAGAAGTTTTAAAAATATTATCTAAAGACGGTAAACCAGGAGTATTTTTTGGAACCATAGCATTAACATTAATAAGGGTTCCATAGGCACCTATAGACCATCTACTAATTGTTAGCCATCCCAATTTAGCAGCTAATCCTTTCATCTCAAATAACACCCCTGAAAGAATTATTTGGGGAATCATAATTAAGGGGAGAATACTATTTGCCTCGTTTTCACTTTTCACCAAGGCAGAAATCATTAAACTGAGGCTAACACTAGCCAACAGAGTTAAAAATGTAGTAATTCCTAAACCCAAAAACCAAGGCAATAAATCAGATTCTGGTGCTTGGAAACCAACTAAAATTGCCACAACAATTAATAGAGTTTGCAGCAGGGCTAAACCAGAACGAATCAATATTTTAGAACCTAAATAAGGAAGCAAGCCCAAATTAATCAGTCGTTCTCGCGTGTAAATGGCTGCTTCTTTGATAATTTCACGTACAGAACTAGAAAGCCCTACCCAAATACCAATACAACTGAAGATAAACAGTACTTTAAGCGCTAAAGGGCCTTGCGTTATCTCTGGCGGATTGAGTCTTTCTAGGGGTGTCTCATCTTTTAAAATCCAAGCAGTAAGCCCGATCGCTATTGGCCCCGATAATAATGAGAAAATAATGCTCGCGCGATCGCGCAAAACTAATTGTAAATACCGCTGACTCAACAACCACAGTTGTTTGAGCGGAGATATCCCCGTGTGGATAGAGCCATCAGGTTTAGAAGTACGATCCTTACCAGGTTTTAATTGAGATTTAACGTAGGTTTTAAATTCTGGTGATTGCTGATATTTTAGCGACCAATGGTCAACCGTGGCTGCAACGTCCTTGCCATTCCCTCCTTGGTCAAGTTTGATATAAATATCCGAAAAATACTTCAAATCTTCTGAGGGCATTTCAAAAAAGCCCAGTGCTTGCTGGGGTGGCCCGTAGTAGCAGAGTTTACCACCTCTACCCATAAATGCAATGCGATCGCACACCTCAATATTTGCTGTCGCATGGGTAACTAGTACTACTGTTCGTCCTTGATCTGCCAACTCCCGCAACAAGCGCATCATCTCTTTATCTAAGCCTGGATCGAGACCAGAAGTCGGTTCATCTAAAAAGAACAATTTCGGATCGGCTAACAACTCTACACCGATGCTGACGCGTTTGCGTTGCCCACCACTGAGATTGCGAATAAAGTTTGTTCTCACATGAGTGAGTTTAATCTGTTCTAAGGTAGTATCGACTACCTGCTTCACGTTTATATCTGGTGGAAGCCGCAGTTTGCAAGCGTAAGCCAGAACTTCTTCTACTCTTAAGTCAGGATGCACAATATCATCCTGGGGAACATAGCCAATTTGCGAACGATACATCGGCCAGTTCTGCCGCAAATTATCCCCATTCAGGTATACTGTGCCAGAAGATACTGGTTCAATTCCCAACAAAGATTTCATCAACGTGGACTTACCAGCGCCACTACCACCCACTAAAGCCACCAATTGCCCTGGTTCAATCACCAAAGAGACATCATTGAGGATGATTTTTTCTCGCCCCTCCTTGTCTTTCACCTTGCGCTGCAAGCGGTGAACATCCAAGCGAATTTGACTACCAGTATTTAATAATTCTAAGTAATCAGTGCGATATAGCAGGCTAAACGGGCCAATCTGAATCCTGCTTTCATCCTCTAAATGCACGCGTTTGGAAATTCTTTGACCGTTAACAAAAATACCATTTGTACTGAGGTCTTGCAGAATGTGTTTTCCTTGCCCGTCTGGATAAATCGTGGCGTGCAGGCGAGAGACTGTCGGCGCGTCTAACTGCATTGAAGAGTAGCGATCCGACTTGGGGGCACGCCCTAGTTGTACAGGCCATTCTTTCAAACCTTTTAGTACTAGGCGGCGATTACTGGGAATGACTACCGGAGATTCAACTGGATTACAGTAAGTCAACTGAATGCGGTTATGAGGAGATTGCCCGATGTCCAGTTGCACCCCATTTTTTAAAAGATAGCCTTCAGTGGCATCTATTCGAGTTTGATTGATAAATATTCCATTGCGACTGGCAGCGCTACCATCACCGTCATAAATTCGATAGTCTTCTCCTTCTTTTTTTAAGACTGCTTGTTTTCTAGAGAAGACTTCCCAACCGATCGGCACTTCTAAATCTGCCCAGTCACGACCGCGCCCTAACCGATGTTCATCTTTTTGTAAATAAAGCCGCAATATATGACCGCGATTATTTAGTTCCAAAAAAGGTTGAGGACTAACAAGTGTGGCTTGCTCAAAACTCCCTGCCATGAGATTAACTGACCTATATTCTCAATTAAAGTCACACCCCTAAACTACAAGACTAACTAACGATTTTACGGATTATTTTTTAAATCGACTGGCACTGTTTTCTATCCAGTTAAAAACAATCTATGTTAGTCAATAAAAGTTTTTAAACGTTAACATTAGCTGCAAGATAAAGTAAATTTTCAGTGCGATCGCCTTTTTTCGGCAGATAAAGATAGAGAAAATCAAAGTTAATATTGCATAATTATAAACATAATCCTTGCTATGCAATTTTATATCAATATATAACAATTTAGTGATGAAAATTATTGTTTTGCCACGTTTATTTTTCCTTCCACTACTAGTGTTAATCGGACTACTTGGGGTAGGATGCAATTCAAAACCAACAAACAATATCCCAAACAGATTAACTATAGGTGTAGTCAGCTATGGTGAGGGAAAAGTCTCACTCGATAAGTACGAGCGCTTCAAAGACTATATAGGCTCACAAACTCGCTCGATCATTGAGTTGGAACCAGCATACAACGAATTGCAAGCCGTTGCTCAAATCCAGCGGAAAAGATGGGATATTGTATTTGCAACTCCCGGTTTAGCAGCGATCGCGATCGGCAAAGAACTTTACATTCCTTTGTTTTCGATGGAGGGAGTGAGTAGCAGACAACGCTCTTTACTGATTGTGCGAGACGATCAACCAATAAAAAAAATATCAGATTTAGCTAACAAAACGGTTGCTTTAGGAGAAACAGGTTCCGCAGCCGGTTATTATGTTCCTCTGTACGATCTGTATGGTTTAACCCTAGCTCAAATTCGTTCTGCCCCAACTCCTGTAACAGTACTAGAGTGGATTAGTGATGGAAGCGTAGATGCTGGCGCTATCTCTGAACAAGATTTCGAGCTTTATCGACGAAAATTTGCCACAACTAAGTTTAGAATTTTACACACTAGTCGGTGGATACCACCTGGAGTTGTGTTACTTGCACCAACTATAGAACGCAATCAACAGCAGCAAATTCAGAAAGCAATGAACGATGCACCGGCTGATCTTGCTGCCGACGCTGGTTATGTTCCTGCTGCTAAAATACCTAATTATACCGAGTTTATTAAATTAATCGAAAAAGTCAAACCTCTTGAGGGAAGAGTTAGGCAAACACCTGCCATCCTGCTACCTGAAACACCCTATCAATCAAAGTAAGGTTAACAAGCAAATCGTAAACTAATATTTCTTAACAAAATTTAATATATAATCTGCATATTTTTTGAGAATTATCCCGATAAATAATCAGGGTTTAACTAATCTCTGAGATGAATAAATTGCTCAAAGAAAAATTAATTTTCATTTCAAAAAGTTATTTTATGGTAAGTGCCTAAGCAGTTATTCTAGAAAATCTAAGCTTTAAAGTTAATAGAAACCTTACTGCTAGAGTCACTCAGTAAATGATTGTCTAAGTATCTAACAGAATAAGTATAAAAGTTAATTCTTTAGCAATCTTGACTAAAGAAACCAAATTCAAATTATTTATATAGATAGAGCTAGGAGCGTCATGATATGTCTCAGTCCCCCGTAATCAAATCGGAAATTCCTTCAGGAACGATAATAGATAACCGTTATATCATCCAGCAACTTTTAGGGCAGGGGGGCTTGGGGCGAACTTACTTAGCCTTCGATACTCGACGCTTCAATGAACCTTGTGTTCTAAAAGAATTTGCCCCGATTGGTACTGGAGAAGGGGGGCTAGAAAAATGTCGTAATTTATTTAAAAGAGAAGCTAAAATACTTCATCAGCTAGAACATCCGCAAATACCTCGATTCCTAGCTTGTTTTGAGGGAGATGGTAGGCTGTTCTTGGTACAAGAGTTTGTTAACGGTAAAACCTACTCGGCATTATTACGGGAACGTCAGAAGCAAGGACAAAACTTTTCGGAAGATGAGGTGATTCGGTGGTTAAAAAATTTACTGCCCGTTTTGGAATACATTCACCAGCACCATATTATCCATCGAGATATTTCTCCCGATAACATTATGTTGCCAGAAGGCAAATCTTTGCCCGTACTAATTGATTTTGGAGTCGGAAAGCAAATCGCCGATCTTAATGAGAGTAATAACTCTAACCAGGCAACTTTTGTCGGCAAAATGTCCTTAGTGGGAAAAGTGGGGTATGCTCCCCGCGAACAGATTAGCTTGGGGTTGTGTTCTCCTAGTAGCGACCTTTATGCTTTGGGAGTTACAGGCGTCGTGCTGCTAACAGGGCGAGATCCATCCTTTTTGATGGATCAGTACAGTTTGGAATGGAAATGGCGTTTTTACACTTATGTCAGCGATGGCTTTGCTGAAATACTCAATAAAATGCTGGCAGATACACCTAGACAACGCTATCAAACATCAAGAGAAGTGCTTGCAGATCTTGAGCTGATTGGGCAGCATCATATATCGCCATCAACAATGTTCGATGTTCCCCCTACCGTACTGACTCGTGAGTCAGAACCTACAATGATCGTGCCGCAGACAGATCAACCACCTCCATCTCCGGCAGAAACAACTTTAATTTCACCCTCAACTCAACAGACTGTACAGCATCAACCAACTTCCCAAAATCAACCAACTTCCCGAACTCAGGGAAATACTTCCCGAAATCAAAATACTTCCCGAACTCAGGGAAATACTTCAATTAATGCAGCCTTTATCCAACGTTGTCAAAAAGCTTTAGCCTACTATATAGGGCCAATGGCAAGTTTTGTTGTAGAAGACACATTAGCAGAAAACGAGCAAGTCACTCCTTACCAATTTGTTGAACTTTTAGCCAGAGAAATTCCAGAGGCAGAAGCAGCCCTAGAATTTACTCGTCGCCTGTTTTCATGAAATATTTAGGTTCCTGTACCGTGGGTGTTGCCCTGAGGACGTTTGAGCCGTTTCATAGCCATTTCTAAACTTAATTTCATCCGTTTAAAGGCTTTAGCAAGATTACCGATTTCATCATTAGATAACTGCTCAAACTCAACATCCATGTGCCCTGTACTGACTTCTTCTGCCAAACGAGTGATGCGTTTTAATGGACGTACTACTTGCCTATTTAAAAAGACGTTAACTAAAAAAATGACAATGGCAAAAACAGCTGATACTAATCCCACAATTAAAATAGAGGATTGATTAGCTTTCTGGATGACTCTGGTAGCTGGTACAGTAATCACCTGGGCACCAACAATTTCACCTAATTTCCAGTTAAATCCATTAGCAGTTCCATAGCGCTCAAGCATACTTTTCGGCGCTCTTTCTGGCGTGTCATGGCATTCTAGGCACTTTTGTTCAGACACTATTAACGGACGAGCAGTATAGTAAATTTCTCCACCTGGTATTGAACGAAATCCACTCACTTCTTTTAACTTGCTTTCCTTTTTGAACCTCTCAACAATTTGTGTTTCAAAACTATCAGCTTTATCTCGAAGATTAGTAGGATTTAGTGTTGCTTCTTTGTAAAAAAAGTCTCGGTAGCCTGGTTTATTTCGCAAGTTCTCAAACACTTCTCGTGCTGAATACCCAGGTACAGATTGGGGCAAAAAGTTAGTTTCTAGCTTGTCAACTAGTTCCGGATTCACTTGACTGCTGGTATATTGCCGAACAGAAATCATGGTTTCCATCAGCATCAAAGCCGTTGAGGTAATTTCCTGCCTGGCATTTTGTTGGAGCACATAAGAGAGAGCAAAACCGCTCAAGCTCAAACCTGCGACTAAAATTACAAGCAGTAAAATTGTAAATTTTTGTCTCAGTTGTAAGTTTTTTAACATATTCTTAACTCGCCTCAAACCTGATTAGAAAAAATTTTGACTTTAGCTATATTTTCATCAAATAAACTTAGCAATACGCACCAAGGTTGAAACATGATAAAAAATTTTACACACTGAAATATCATACTACTCAGAACGGGCGATCGCATAAGTATTTCAGGTTATTTTGGTACTATTTACTGTAAATATATTTACAGTAATTACAGTACTAAACAAAGTTGAATCAAGATAGCGTCCAGTTCTTATTTGTATCTTTTTATTCTTGTTTGGAACTCAAGTACCTTTTTGCTAACAAACATGGGTCAAAAACCAGATACACAATTTTTGGTAATGATTCCAGAAACTTTTAACAATTTTGTTAAGGCTTCTAAAAACACAAGTGATTATTAATTAAATGTGAGCCTGTATTCAGTGTGAGATAAAATTTCCAAAAATCATTGTTTTAAATAATAAATTAAGATTTTTTTCATATCTCTATTTCTGAGTCTTCTCTATTTTCATCAGCTAGTTCAAATCTTCTAACGGCTACTTATAGTCTTGTACAAAAAAATTAGTTTTCAGTCACTTTGTAAGTATTAGATTCACTTAATGCATGAAAAAAGCTCCCCGACTTCTTTGAGAAGTCAGGGAGCTATGTTCTCACGTTACTATGAGCCATTGAACTATGGCAGCAATCTCAAGTTTAGCGTTATGCTGTAGCATATAACACAATTTCCCATCTCTCAAGGTTACCCTACTACAAGCGCATAGCATAAAATTTCTCTACCAAACTCTATTGTGTAGTCGTGTCAAAATAAATATCATAATTTGAAAATTAATACTAATGGTCTGGCATCCGGGACAGCGGTTATTTGGGGGACGCTATATTCTCGAAAGAAGATTAGGCGAAGGCGGAATTGGTCTGACTTATCTCGCCAAAACTGAACATGGCGAATTACGAGTGATTAAAACTCTTAAAGAAGAAATTCTCAATAACCCCGCCTGGAAACCACACCGAGACAAATTAAGGCTAGATTTTCGAGATGAAGCTGTTAGGTTGGCCGTATGTCGCCATCCCCACATAGTGCAGATAGAAAATATCTTCGATGAAGGAAATATGCCTTGTATAGTCATGGAGTACATCGAAGGTGAAGATTTGGGTAAGCGTTTGCGGCGCTTAGGAGTATTATCAGAATCAGAAGCACTGCTATATATCCGGCAAATTAGTGAAGCTGTAACAATAATCCATCAAAAAGGCTTATTACACCGAGACATTAAGCCGCGCAACATCATGATCCGTAGTGGCAAATCGGAAGCAGTCTTAATTGATTTTGGTATTGCCAGAGAATTTATCCCTAATGTTATTCAAAAACACACGGTTTATCGTACTCCTGGTTTTGCCCCTCCCGAACAGTATGAATTGGAAGCACCGCGGGGAGAATACATTGATGTTTACGGTTTAGCCGCAACATTGTATAGCTTAGTAACTGGAGTAGTACCAACAAGTGCAGAGGAAAGACGTCACAGTATTCCTTTAGAACCTCCACAAAACTATAATCCCAACCTCAGCAACAGGATAAATTATCTAATTCTGCGTGGTATGGAATTACAGCCAAAATATCGTCCTCAAACCGTGCAAGAATGGCTAGCTTTACTAAGTTCTCAAAGTGAAGAGAATTTAAGTTCCATACCACCTACACAAGCCATAACTACAAACACACAATATAGAACAACTGTTCTAACAGATCAAGCAGAGTGGCAGTGCGTATATACTCTTAGAGGCCATGCCAGCATGGTTCAAGCTGTTGCAATTAACCCTGATGGACAACTGCTCGCGAGTGGCAGTTCTGACAATACTATTAAACTTTGGCAACTAGCGACAGGAAAATTACTACGTAATTTTGGCCGTTGGTTTTCTGGTCATTCTGGCATGGTTCATACCGTTGCCTTTAGCCCTGATGGGGAACTTCTCGCGAGTGGCAGTTGGGATGAAACTATTAAATTGTGGTTGCTCGGTTCTGGCAAAGAAGCCCGCACATTTAAAGGTCACACCAACTGTATCAATTCTATTGTTTTTAGTCCGGATGGAAAACTGCTAGCCAGTGGTAGTGCCGACTGTACTATTAAAGTATGGCAGGTAATTTCAGGAAGAGAAATTCGCACTTTTACAGGTCATACCGACTCTATTTGGTCTGTGGCTTGGAGTGCAGATGGTCTAATTCTAGCTAGCGGTAGTTCTGACTACACCATTAAACTGTGGCAGGTGAGTACAGGTAGAGAAATCCGTACCCTTACAGGTCATTCTTTTTTTGTAAATGCGATCGCCTTCAGCCCAGATGGAGAAATTCTCGCCAGTGGTAGTAGCGATTCTACGATCAAACTGTGGCAGGTGAGTACAGGCAGAGAAATACGTACCCTCACCGGACATTTCAACTCGGTGTGGTCAGTAGCTTTTAGCCCAGATGGAGAGTTGCTAGCTAGTGGTAGTTGGGATCAAACTATCAAAATTTGGCATATCAGTACAGGTAGAGAAATTTCTACTCTTAGTGGTCATACTAACTATGTCAGATCTGTTGCCTTTAGCCCTGATGGGCAAACTTTGGCCAGTGGTAGCGACGATGACACAATTAAAATTTGGCGGTATGAATGATTGTCTTTGGGTTTGCTTCTTCAGATAGACTTATAGACTCTAAAAAATTGGGAAAATAATGACGGTAAACCGTTATTTTTAAACACAATTTTTATGAGCTTCGGTATTGGTGATTTATTCTGGATTTTTCTTCTTCTTTCTTCTTTACAGCCGCTTTGGCAAAGACGTCAGATTGAGTATCGTCGCTTTCGCAGCATTCAAGAATTTCAACAGCAACGCAGAAGCCGGGCCATTTTGCTCATTCATCGCCAAGAATCTATCAGTTTATTGGGAATTCCCCTATCACGCTACATCACTATAGAAGATTCAGAACAAATTCTGCGGGCTATTCGCCTCACCCCACCCGAAGTTCCGATTGACCTAATTTTGCATACTCCCGGTGGTTTAGTTTTAGCCACCGAACAAATTGCCAGGGCATTGATTCGTCATCCTTCTAAAGTCACAGTGTTTGTACCTCACTATGCGATGAGCGGTGGTACTATGCTTGCCCTTGCTGCTGATGAAATTATTATGGATGCCAATGCAGTTCTAGGCCCGGTTGATCCCCAATTAGGTAACTTCCCCGCCGCAAGTATTCTCAAGGTAGTTGAAGATAAGCCTATTAGTGAAGTTGACGATCAAACCCTAATTATGGCAGACCTTTCACGCAAAGCCATTCAGCAGGTACAGCGCTTTGTGCGAACTCTGTTAAAAGACTGTATGCCCAAACAGAAAATTAAGCCAGAAAATATTGAAAATATTGTCGAGGCTTTAACAACAGGACGCGTCACCCACGACTATCCCGTCACAGTAGAAGAAGCAACAGAAATGGGGCTGCCCGTAACGGTTGGACTGCCCCGAATTGTTTACGACCTGATGGAGTTGTACCCACAACCTCAAGGCGGACGCCCGACTGTACAGTACATCCCCATGCCTTATGATGACCGTCGCCCATTGCTACCTGTTCCCAAAGGCAGACCTTTAGAAGAACCGAATCAGAGAATTTAAGAAACTTGGGCGATCGCTTTTGCTCGCATAAGTTACTAAGTATTTGTAAGTTGGTGGTAAGGACGAACTAGTGTTCGCTCTTGCCACCGTGCCATTTTTGCGTTCGTCAATTATTAAGGAGTTTTTGTCGGAGTAGCTGTCGGAGTTGCTGTTGGTGCCCCCGTAGGTGTTGCTGTTGGAGTTGCCGTTGGAGTAGCTGTTGGAGTTGCCGTCGGAGTTGCTGTTGGAGTAGCTGTCGGAGTTGCTGTTGGTGCCCCCGTCGGAGTAGCTGTCGGAGTTGCCGTTGGAGTAGCTGTTGGTTTTGCTGTTGGAGTAGCCGTCGGAGTAGCTGTTGGTTTTGCTGTAGGCGATGCTGTTGGTGTCGGTGTAGATGCGGGAGCAGCGGCAGGTTTTTTTAGAATTTCCTTAACTTCTTTGTCCAGCCTCTGCCTTAACGCTAAGTCGGCAATTCCTGTTTCTTGCAGCCCTAGTTTTTTCTGATACTGTTTCACCGCTGCTTCGGTTTGAGGGCCGTAAAATTGATTCCGGGGAAGCGGTGATTCTGGCTTCAGTACCGCATTTAAGTTTGCTTGTAGAATCTCAACTATGTTTGCTGCAAAGTCTTGTGTTTTTGCTCCTGCAATACCATCAGCAGGTTGTAATTTGTAACCCTTTTGAAATTCCTGGATCGCTTGTTTCGCATCCGGATTTGTTAAAGGTGCATTTGACACTGGAATTTTGTAACCAAGTCCACGCAAGACAGCGCGGAATTCCTGGGGAGTATAGTTACGTTGACGAACGGCAATAGCAGAGTCTGCGATCGCTACACTAGCTGTTACCAGACAAACAACAGCTACATTCACACTTGATTTTCCAAACTCACACCACATGGTTAACACTCCTTCTGAGAAATTCACCAAAATATCAATACAAACAGATGCATTTTAAATTTATTTAACATCTGTTTAATTGATTATTAATGATTTTTGATTCATTTTGCTGATGTCAGTTAAAATTAACTATCCTCTCAAATTATGTATAGTCATCTATCTGTAGTGGTAATTTTTATACCACAAAAGGCACTTGTAATTAACTTTATTTATAAATAATTATTTGCCTAAATATTTTTGCCAGTAAAGAAATAATGGTTAACCCAAAATCTCCAAAGCAGCCCTATCTGTGGGTAGAACGATTAATGGCAATTATTGCCACCATAAATTTAGGATTGGTTTTATTTAATTTGAGTTATGTTCCTTGGCGAGATTTTTACTTGCGACATCTACCACAGATCACCCGCATCTACGATCCAATTAAAGGTATTGAACCTCATAGAGAAACTGAAAACTACCTCAACACTGTCTATAAGTTACAAGAGGCAGTGAATCAGACAGGTTTAAATTCACAGGAGGCAAAAACGCAGCTAGAGGAACTGAGCCGCCTAAGCACAGAGATGATTGATAATAATCCGTTTGCCGCAGCAGGAAAGAGTGGCACCTTAGAAAAAATCAAAAACAGAATGCGCGATCGTCTCAAGCAAGAATCTGCCAAGCAAGCCTTTGCCATTTTTTGGAGTCAAAATTATTTATTGCAAAACGGTTGGACAAAAGAATTTAATTTTTTTAATCGGCAGATTCGACCTTTAATAGCCACTAACTACTTTCGGCAAATTGGAGAAAATGGGGAATTTATTGATAATTTTTGGATTATTGACTTACCGTTCGTATGTATCTTTGCTATTGATTTAGCTTTCCGCAGCTACTATATTAAACGCCGCTATCTTGGTTTTACCTGGTTAAATGCAATTTTATGGCGGTGGTATGACTTACTTTTGTTGCTACCGTTTTGGCGTTGGTTGCGAACTATACCAGTTTTAGTACGTCTTGACAAAGCAAAATTATTAAATTTACAACCACTGAGACAGCAAATTCATTTGGGTGTTGTGACAAGTTTTGCCGAGGAAATTACAGAAATTGTTGTCGTCAGGGTAATTAACCAGATCCAAGGTTCGATTAAAGCTGGTGAGTTCGTCCATTGGCTTTTACAAAAAGAAAGCTTGCGTCCGTATATAGATATCAATAATGTCAACGAAGTAGAAGCGATCGCTACTATTGTTATACAAATGATCGTCTATCAAGTTCTGCCCAAAATTCAGCCAGAAGTAATTGCCATTTTGCGTCACAACATCATTGGGGCGATAAATCATTCTCCTATCATCCACAACCTGCACAATATACCTGGGCTGGCACAGGTAGAAATCCAGTTAAGCGAGCAACTGGCAGCACAATTAACTACTAACCTCTACAATGCCCTAGTTACTGCTGTAGAAGATCCCGTTGGTGCTAAATTATCGAGCCAACTCGTGCAACGTTTCAGCGAAGCCTTAGGAACAGAAATACAGAAAAAACAAGTACTTTCAGAGTTACAAAGCTTGCTTGTAGACTTTTTGGAAGAAATCAAGCTTAACTATGTAAAACGTCTGTCCCAAGAAGATTTTGAAAATATCTTAGAGCAAACCAGGCAACTGAGAACCTATGCTCCATCTCAACCACTTGTTGTCAAAGGCTCTACCTTACAAGTGCAGCAAAAAGGGATTAGGGACTAGGGACAAAGAAGAGGAGGGGAGAAAGGGGAGAATCGTTATTCACGTTTACTCCCCCAGCTTCCCCATGTCTCCTTGTCCCCCATCCTCTTTCCCCGTGTCCCCGTGTCTTTGCGTCCTCTTCTTCCCAATCCCCAGTACCCAATCTAGAAAGTAGTAATTTAACCAAAATGTACTAGTCTAAATTTCTATCCGAAGATAGAAAAAAAAGAAACTATTTCTTGCTTCTCGCCCTTTGAAAAATGCGCTAAACTCGAAATGAAAGCGAATCAATTTTGATTCGCAAAAAGACTTCTTGGAAGATATCCCTATCGCAGGAAGTGGGTTAGTGCCCACTTTTTTTTGTTGGAATCGTCGCATGGCTCATCCTTTAGTACCACAAATTCTAGATTTGGCTACACCAGTAGCAGAAGAACTGGGATTGGAAGTTGTTGGAGTAATTTTTCATACAAACCAACGCCCGCCAGTTTTGCGGGTAGACATTCGCAATCCGCATCAGGACACTGGTTTGGATGATTGTGAGCGGATGAGTCGTGCTTTAGAAGCTACATTAGATGCGGCGGAGGTAATTCCAGATACCTACGTCTTGGAAGTGTCCAGTCCCGGTATTTCCCGCCAACTGACCACAGACCGAGAGTTTGTTTCCTTTAAAGGATTTCCTGTGATCGTTTCTACTTCCCCAGCCTATGAAGGACAACAGGAGTGGACTGGTCAGTTGATTCGCCGAGATGAAACAACAGTTTACCTAAACCAAAAAGGGCGTGCGATCGCGATCCCCCGCATCCAAATTACTAAAGTATGGTTGGATGAGCATCGATAAAGAAGGAGCAACAGACTAGGGGCTAGAGGATTAGGGCTAGAGATTAGAGGCAGTTAGGCTAGAAGAGTTAGGGAGTACGGAAGAGGGCACGGGGACACGGAATCCAGCGCGTCCTTGGAGGTTAAGAGGAGCTAACAAAAACGTCTCCGGCTCCTCCGTTGTAGCGACTGGCGTTGACACGGAGCGCGGGAAATTTTTCTCTGTTTGCGTCCCCGCGTCTCAAACTCTCCGCGTCTTTCTCCTTTCTCTTCCTATTCCCCAACCCCAAGTCCCTAATCCCTATTTTTTAAGGAGATTGCTTATGTCAATGGTAAGTTTACCAGGATTAAAAGAGTTAATTGAAAATATAAGCCGAGAGCGTAATTTACCTAAAATTGCAGTGCAAGCAGCCATTAGAGAAGCACTACTCAAAGGATACGAACGTTATCGTCGTGCCCAAAATTTAGATCGCAAGCACTTTGATGAAGATTACTTCGATAATTTTGATGTGCAGCTGGATGTTGAAGAAGAAGGCTTTCGTGTCGTTGCAACTAAAACCATAGTTGAAGAAATCAGTAACAACGATCATGAAATTGCCCTACAACAAGTTCAGGAAATGGGAGGAGAAGAAGCACAGTTAGGGCAGGAAGTAGTGCTTGATGTCACCCCAGATCAAGGGGAATTTGGGCGGATGGCAGCAATGCAAACCAAGCAAGTCTTGGCACAAAAATTACGAGATCAACAGCGGCAACTGATTCAAGAAGAGTTTCAGGATTTAGAAGGAACAGTTCTGCAAGCAAGAGTCCTGCGTTTTGAGCGCCAATCTGTGATTATGGCTGTCAACAGTGGCTTTGGGCAGCCTGAAGTAGAAGCTGAATTACCAAAGCGCGAACAATTACCCAATGATAATTATCGGATTGGTGCTACGTTCAAGGTTTATTTGAAAAAGGTCTCTCAAGGTCAACAAAGAGGGCCACAACTGTTGGTATCTCGTGCCGATGCTGGTTTAGTGGTTTATTTATTTGCCAACGAAGTACCAGAAATCGAAGACGAAGTAGTAAGAATTGTGGCAGTAGCACGGGAAGCTAACCCTCCATCCCGCCACGTCGGCCCTAGAACTAAAATAGCTGTAGATAC
Source organism: Chlorogloeopsis fritschii PCC 6912 (assembly GCF_000317285.1). Taxonomy (GTDB): domain Bacteria; phylum Cyanobacteriota; class Cyanobacteriia; order Cyanobacteriales; family Nostocaceae; genus Chlorogloeopsis; species Chlorogloeopsis fritschii. The sequence goes on from NZ_AJLN01000084.1 coordinate 176,722, forward strand.
TCTGGATCGCGATGTAGATCCAGTCGGTGCTTGTATTGGTGCCAGGGGATCGCGAATTCAAGTAGTAGTCAACGAATTACGGGGTGAAAAAATAGATGTAATTCGCTGGTCACCAGATCCTGCTACTTACATTGCAAATGCCCTCAGTCCAGCAAGAGTAGACGAAGTGCGCCTGATGGATCCAGAAACCAGACAAACTCATGTACTTGTGGCAGAAGATCAACTTAGTTTAGCCATTGGTAAAGAAGGACAAAATGTTCGTTTAGCTGCTCGCTTAACTGGTTGGAAAATTGATATTAAAGACAAAGCGAAATACGATCACATAGCCGAGGACACTAAATTTGCAGAGGCAAGAGCAAAGTATAAACCAGAAGAAGTAGACGATGTTGATGATGTCGAGGATATTGATGATATTTATGAAGAAGAATTAGAAAATGAAAATCAAGAAGAATTAGAAAATGAACTAGAAGAGGAAGACTATAATCGCGATGAGGAGTAATTAAAATAATTACAAATTAAAAATTTTTAACATCCCCAAACTTGGTAGATAAGACTTTAAATCGATGAAACCAAACTATCGACGTTGTTTGAGTTGTCGCAAAGTGGGATTAAAAAATGAGTTTTGGCGGATTGTCCGCGTCTTTGGGTCTGGACAGGTACAATTAGATGAGGGCATGGGGCGTTCAGCCTATATTTGCCCAAATCCGAGCTGTCTCAGTGCAGCTCAGAAAAAAAATAGACTAGGACGCTCGCTGCGTGCATCAGTGCCAGAAGCACTGTATCAGACATTGTGGCAACGCTTAGTTAAAAGCAATTATCAAAATCAAATTGAGTTTTAACCACTAAACGGTGGTAATCTCCAGAGGAATTGTGCCGACAGCCGCACCTAAGCGCTATCGCCACACCCTCTGTTACGCTAGAAATTAGTGCCAAAATAGTAAAGGGGTGTCTGGCAAGTCGCTCTTGAATATTTAAAGGAGCGAAGCAACACTCACTACAAGATTTACGCTTAATGTGTTGTGGAAGACTCAGAATCAGCAAAACAAAAAACTAAACAATTGCAATCTGGTAGCGCCCACGCGCAGTCCGGCGTCAACCATCATCTCTGGTGGCGATGCCAGCATTAAACCGAAACATCTCTCTTTCCTGATTGGAGGCACCGGCAAACAAACGGCAACCTAAACACAGTAATCAAAGGATGGAGATGTCGCACCAGCTGGCACCCATCCGTTAAAACTGTAAATTATAGGGGAAGAGTGGATGAACAACGGCAGCAAAGTTAGAATCTACGAATTATCAAAGGAATTGAATTTGGATAACAAAGAGCTATTAGCAATTTGCGACCAGCTCAATATTGCGGTCAAAAGCCATAGCAGCACAATTACAGAATCCGAAGCGGAACGTATCCGTTCCCAAGCAGAAAAACTGGCAGCTACACACGTGATGCCAAAAAAAGATCATCACGGTACAAGCAGTCATAAACCAAGTACACTACAAATAAACTCACGCAACCGTCCTGCTGCATCTCAAAAACAAGAATTGTTAGAAATTCGTAAACCAAAACCACCCAAAAACACTCCTGCCAACGCATCTGAAGCGTCGGCTGCTACCAATACCCAAGCTGCTCTTTCTGAGCTCAATCCACCACCTCCAAGACCCTTCGCTCCTTCACCTGTCTCATCAATGAAGCCGACGGCACCAACTCGACCTGTACCCCGGAATCAGTCTGAGACCTCACAAACAACAGCTGTGACAGACGCGGATAACACGCCCAAGACAACCCAGCCAGGGGAAAAAATTGCAGCGGAAAAACCACAAGCACCTTCCTCTGCACCTCACAAACCGAAACAGGAAAAACCTCAAAAACCACAACTGTCAGCTCCACCTGCAAGACCTGTTGCAGAAAAAACAGAATCGGCGGCAACCCAAGCCAGTCCGCCAGAAAAACCGATCCTCAAACGCGATCGCGATCGTGATCGCGATAAGGGCGGCAAGGGTAAGACACACACGCCTGCCAGCCCAGAAGCTGGGCAGCAGACTCAGCAACCGTCGAAACCGTCACGCCCAACTTCACCCCAGTCAAAGCCTGATCGTAGAGAAAATAGACCTGGTTCTCCACAAGGAGAAGGTCAAAGAACCAGAGTTCCGGCACGTCCTCCTCAGCCACCAATGGCACCTACGCCACCCAAACCCATGCCGGTAGGAGCCACCAAGGCACAGACAATATCAGAGCCAGAGGAAGAGGAAGTAGAAGTAGCCGAAATCGTCGAACTCAAGCGTCCAGCCCCACCTCGTCAAGCTAAATCTGGGAAGAAATGGGAAGAAGAAGAGATTGACGAAGTCAAAGAGTCAGCTAAAGCTGGCAAGGTAGGCGCTAAAGGCAAACGCCTCAAGCCCATTGTCGATGATTTTGAGGACGAAGACTTCCTCGATGAGGAACTGGACATAGCAGAATCTGCCATTCAGATCAGTAATGCGATCGTTCGGCCGCCAAAACCCAAGGCTGCTAAACCAGCACAGACTGTAACTTCAGCACCAGCCGCTAGACCGAAAAAGCCAGCTGCAACGACTCGCGAGCAACAACGCCGCCCGCAGGAGCAAAAGCGCGATCGCCCAGAAAAGGTGATTGTCACAGGCACAATGACAGTGCAAGAGTTGGCTGATGCCTTGGCAGTTGCCGATACTGAGATTGTCAAGATTCTGTTCCTCAAAGGTATGGCGGTGAGTATCACCCAAAGCCTTGATATTCCCACAATTACTCTGATTGCGAACGAATTAGAAGTAGAAGTAGAAACTCAAGAGCCAGAAGCAGAAGCTCGCAAAGTCACAGAAATGCTGGATGTGGCAGACCTGGAAAATCTCCACAGACGTCCGCCAGTAGTGACGATTATGGGTCACGTAGACCACGGTAAAACTACCCTACTCGACTCGATTCGTAACACCAAAGTGGCAGCTGGTGAAGCTGGTGGGATTACCCAGCACATTGGTGCTTACCACGTAGACGTAGAACATGACGGTAAAGTCCAGCAAGTAGTATTTTTGGATACACCTGGTCACGAAGCGTTTACAGCCATGCGGGCGCGGGGAGCGCGAGTGACAGACATTGCTATTTTGGTAGTGGCTGCCGATGATGGAGTTCGTCCCCAGACAGTGGAAGCAATCAGTCACGCCCAAGCCGCAGAAGTGCCAATTGTCGTAGCAATTAACAAAATCGACAAAGAAGGCGCTCAACCTGACCGGGTGAAGCAAGAATTGACTCAGTATGGTCTGACTCCGGAAGAATGGGGTGGCGAAACAATTATGGTTCCCGTCAGTGCGATCAAAGGTGAAAACCTAGATACTCTGTTAGAGATGATCTTGCTAGTAGCAGAAGTAGAAGAACTATCTGCCAACCCAGATCGTCTTGCGAAGGGAACGGTGATTGAAGCCCACCTAGATAAGGCCAAAGGCGCAGTTGCTACCCTGTTAGTACAGAATGGCACACTGCACGTAGGCGATATCTTAGTGGCTGGCTCGGTGTTTGGAAAAGTCCGAGCGATGGTGGATGACAGAGGTGCCAGAGTAGAAGCAGCTTCTCCTTCTTTTGCTGTTGAGGTACTGGGTTTAAGTGATGTGCCAGCAGCGGGAGATGAATTCGAGGTCTTCCAGAATGAGAAGGAAGCACGAGCACTAGCAAGCGAACGTGCTGAAAAGCAACGTCAATCCCGCCTCATGCAGGGACGTGTTACTTTAGCTGCCATTTCGGCTCAGGCTCAAGAAGGCGAGTTGAAAGAACTCAACTTAATCTTGAAGGGAGACGTACAAGGATCGGTAGAAGCCATTGTGGGATCGCTCAAGCAAATCCCGCAAAACGAAGTGCAAATCCGCTTGTTGCTGGCTGCTGCTGGGGAAATTACCCAAACAGATATCGACTTGGCTGCTGCGAGTGGAGCTGTAATCATCGGCTTCAACACTACCTACGCTAGTGGTGCTAGACAAGCCGCCGACGAAGCTGGTGTAGATGTGCGCGAATACAATATCATCTACAAACTCCTAGAAGACATCCAAGGCGCTTTGGAAGGTCTGTTGGAGCCAGAGTTGGTGGAAGAACCTCTGGGACAAGCAGAAGTTCGTGCTGTCTTCCCTGTTGGTCGCGGTGCGGTTGCTGGTTGCTACGTTCAATCTGGCAAGCTGATTCGCAACTGCAAGTTGCGTATCCGGCGTGGTAACAAGGTAGTCTACGAGGGTATCCTTGACTCGCTCAAGCGTATGAGAGAGGACGCACGCGAAGTCAACGCTGGTTATGAATGCGGTGTTGGCGTGGATAAATACAGTGACTGGGCAGAAGGCGACATTATCGAAGCCTTCCAGATGGTGACTAAGCGCCGTACCCTCTCGGCTGCTAGATAAAGTGAAAGAGTAGCAGAGTGGGAGAGTATGTGAATACTTCTAATAATTATTCCCCCATCTCCCTCTCCTCCTACCCTCTTGCTTACTGGTCTGTTTGAGTTATGGGTAATTTCCAACAGACGCCTACAGGCTGGAAGCCTGTGGCTACAAGAAAAAAGCCCACCTCCGTGGGCTAAAGTTCTTACAGGCTGTAGAGGCGGGCTTGATACTCTGCGGGTAGATATGAAATGCTGTTTTCTCTGATTAGAACTTCTAATTCCAGGTTTTCATAATTGGAGTTAGACTTTATGATTAGTTAGAATGCTGTTGCATTTTTAGCTATTTGCTCTATAGGTAACAAATTTTGTCGGTTTTTGTTTTCTAAATGAAGTGGCTGAGGGTAGTTACAAGCTGATTATAAAATTTTGCAAAAAATCTCTTGTAGCAAGTTACCGTAAGCATAGCACGAATTTTAGTCACAAATGAAACAGAATTTGCTGCCGTAAAAATATTACCTTTAGATAAAGATTTAGCAAGATTTCACAATTGTAAGGGTGTGCGGGTTCATTGAATCTTGCCTTAGTTCTTTTAATCCCCAAAGGGATTTACAAACCCGCCCCAAACACAAATCACGCAAACAGTGGATCAATCTACTGATAAAGCGAAAACTAAGAACTGAGGTAACTATGGCTCGAATTCAAACTCCTAGCGATCGCCCATCCTCTTATGATGCCGATATTTGGAATAGCCTAAAGTGTGCGATCGCCACTAGTTCCGGTTTCCAGCGCTGGTTGGTAGAACGCGATGTTCAATTTCAAAAGCTGACTCTTGAACAACAAGTCCAGCGATATTTGCGGGAAACGTTAGAAAATTTAGCTTACTAAAATACTTTCGTTGTACTTTCCCTTATTTATTGGGTAGGTATTGTGCCAACTCAACAAACTCAACAAGAGTGAATTCGTTAGCTTGCTCCACAGGAAGCCTTACCTCATCGATATCCACGCTGTCCGTGTATACGAAAAACTGCTAAGGCAAAGGCAAGCTGTGCTGCTGATCTTATGTATCAGCTTAATTGTCTTGCAGTTTTTAAATATTTAAATATTTTATATTTAGGTTTAATTTTTTAAGTTCTTTTAAAATAGGTAATTCTGCTCTGAAAAACTCCAGCTAGACTTCTAGATCCCCGACTTCTCAAGAAATCGGGGATCTTACAGGGTTCATTAACATTTAATTTGGTTGTTCTACTGACTAATTTTTGAATAGTAGATACAAGATTACTATGTATAACTTGCCAAAAATAGATATCAATTCTGAGGAGATTGTTAACTACCTTAAAAGTGCAATGATTTTGAGGCAAGTATATCAAAAGATTCTATCTCAAAAGCTGATACTTGATGTAGCCCAAGAAAGAGGAATTATTATCACCACAGAGGAAATTCAAGATGAAGCGGATCGCCAGCGACGAGAGGAGCGTTTAGAGAAAGCTGTCGACACAATGACATGGCTAGCAGAGCACTTTGTTAGTTCTGATGATTGGGAAGTCGGAATTCGTAATCGCCTATTAGCAAAAAAAGTAGCAAAAGCTCTTTTTTCTCAAGAAGTAGAAAAATTTTTTATTCAAAATCGCTTAGAGTTTGAACAAGTCATTCTCTATCAACTAATTATTAGTGATGAAAAAGTTTCTCAAGAAATTTACTATCAAATTGAAGAAGGAGAAATCAGTTTTTACGAAGCCGCTCGTCTTTATGATGTTGATGAAAATCGTCGTAAAAAGTGTGGCTATGAAGGTAAACTTTATCGTTGGGCACTTCCATCAAACATAAATGCTATTGTCTTTAACGCTCCTCCTCAACAATTGATTGGCCCGATAAAAACTGAGCGTGGTTATCATCTGTTTATAGTAGAAGAGTTGATAGCAGCACAGTTAACACCGCAGATATATGAAGAAATTTTAAATAATATGTTTCAACAATGGTTGGCTACTGAGGTAGAGTGTTTGCTTCACTAATATTTTGTACCTATTCCCTAATCCTTAAAAGAAACAGGAGGCGAAACCTCGAAACCCTCGTTACCAGGTTCAACCTGGTAACGAGAAACTGAGCGTAGTTAAAATGCTGCCACCTGCCTTGTTTCTTAAAAGCACTACTCTCGCTGTATGGGTAAACCTAACCAATCACTTAATTCAGTAGCTAACCATTCGATTTCCAATTCAGATTCAACAGGAGCACCTTTACCACCAATTTGGTACCGATTTACTCCTGCCCAAACAGTTAGTTGGGGTGGAACTTCGATTCTGTTGCCTTGAAAGTCACTAGTAAAAGTTCTTGGTGTATAGACTAGCTTAGTAATTTCTTGTGTTGGTGTGGGCGGAACCCGATTGAATTTCAATCCCAACATTTCAGAAGTAAATGTTATTGAGGAGCGATCTAGGTGCAATCGGATACGCTTTAGTATGGGAGAGAGAATTAAATACACCATATGCAAACCAGCACCCCAAAAAGGTAGTGAGAATAAAGCAAAGGGGATGTTTACAGGAAAAGGAGCAGCTAAAGCATTAATTGTCCAAAACAGGATAAATGAATTCCAGGCGATCGCAAACAGAACCATGAACGCCGTTGAGCCTTTAAAACCTGTAGGTGGAATGAGAATTTCTAAAGCATCCGCATTTTTAGTCAACGTAATTTTACTACCAATTGGTTTGGTAACACTTAAAGCAGTGCTATTGATGACTTGGGGGTTTTCTAAAGCCTCCAGTGCTTTTAGGGCAGAAGGCAAACGTCTTTCTAGACTAGGTTCACTCATCCACTTCAGCCAGTGACTAAAAGCAGGAGTGATGTTTGCTGCTTGCTCAAATTGAATGCGAAAATCCTTTTGGGGTAAATCAGCGGGATGGGTTCCTGTTAGCAAGTAAATTAAAGTAGCCCCTAAGCTGTACAAATCAGAAGCAGGTACAGTGCGCCCGCCAAATTGTTCTGGTGGCATATACCCATAAGTTCCTACCACCGTGACTGTACTGCCTTCGCTTGCTGCCACAGTCTGTACTGAGCCAAAATCTACCAAATAGACTTGCCCAACACTATTACCAGAGCGATCGCTCAACAAAATATTGCTAGGCTTAATATCACGGTGAATTACAGGAGGATTTTGCTCATGCAGGTAAATGAGAATTTCTAAAATTGCTTTGGCTATTTCTTTGACTTCCGCTTCTGTAAAAGTACGTCCAGCTTGTAAATATTGCTCTAAAGATTGGGCAGCTATATAAGTCTGCACCAAAGCAAAACCTTTAAAATTCTGTGTATTTACCTCAAAATAATCTAAGTAGCGCGGAATTGAGGTATGGGACAAAGATTTTAAAGTCTCAGCTTCCCGCTCAAACAGTTTGAGATCATCCCATTCAAAATCACTGTTGAAAGATAGCAACTTGACTACAACCAATTCACCAGTCATGCGATCGCGAGCCAATAAAGTCCGTCGCCCAGCCTTTTTACCCAGCTGCTGCTGTACTTCGTAGCGTGACGCGAAGCCATCGCCGTCGGGCAACTCGCCTAAAATTTGACTAGTCATAGTAATTGGTTATAGCGCTACGTTGAAGCCATATCTTTCTTTACTATAACTGTATACAAATATATGCCTTCTCAACTCTGGCCTTACATTAGTCCTGGCATCCCCGACGATTTATTCGAGCACTTACCGGGAATTCCCCTGAGTCAAAGAGAAATTCGACTGCTGTTGATTGCCCAATTGCGCCTTCAACCCGACACCATTTTGTGGGACATTGGTGCAGGTACAGGCACAATTCCCGTAGAAGTTGGTTTGTTATGCCCACAGGGGCGAATTATCGCTGTGGAAAGGGATGAGGAAGTTGCCAATTTAATTCGCCGTAACTGCGATCGCTTTGAAGTCAAAAATGTTGAAGTCATCGAAGGCAGCGCTCCCGATTGCTTGCACGATGTTAAACAAACACCTCAACGTGTTTGCATTGAAGGTGGACGCCCAATTCAGGAAATTTTGCAGACTGTTTGGCATTATTTGCCATCTTCGGGTAGAGTTGTCGCCACAGCTGCTAATCTAGAAAGTCTGTATGCTATTTCTCAGTGTTTTGCTCAGTTGCAAGCGAGAAATATAGAAGTCGTGCAATCTGCAGTCAACCGTTTGGAAACACGCGGTTTTTCTCAAACCCTCGCTGCCGTAGATCCAATTTTTATCCTCAGTGGTGAGAAACTAGACTGAAGCCACACTACAGAGGCTAGGGGCTAGAAAATTAAAAATTTTTAATTTTACATTTTTAATTTTTAATTGATCTGTCCCTAGTCCCTAGTCCCTAGTCCCTAGTCCCCAGTTATGCCTTGGTCTCGAATTTTCAGTGGAATTATAGCAATTACTGTTGCACTATTGGCAACAGTGTTAGGCGGATGGTATTTTACCATCGTATTTGCCGTGATTATCTTTTTAGGTCAAAACGAATACTTTGGTTTGGTGAAAGCCAAAGGCATAGCTCCTGCTGCAAAAACCACTATTGTTGTTAGTCAAGTTCTGTTAGTTATCTGTACCCTGGATGGCAATTTAGCTGATGCCGTTATGCCAGTGGCGGGTACATTCATTTGTTTTTATCTATTGTTTCAGCCCAAAATGGCGACGATCGCCGATATTTCCGCTTCAATTTTGGGGCTATTTTACACTGGTTATTTACCAAGTTACTGGGTAAGGTTGCGAGCTATTAATAGTACAGTTGCCAGTAACCTTCCTTTGGGAGGTTATTGGCCTTCAAATTGGGCAGATTTTCTCCAACACAAACACACAACTTCTTTGCCAAACGGTTTGACAGCAACACTGCTAACTTTTGCCTGTATCTGGGGAGCTGATATTGGTGCTTATATTATTGGTAAATTCTTTGGTAAAACCCCTTTATCTGATATTAGTCCGAAAAAAACCGTTGAGGGTGCTGTCTTTGGTGTTTTTGCCAGCATTATGATCGCTTTTGCTGGAGCTTACTACTTTAATTGGCCTCAATACCCAATCACCGGTTTAACATTAGGTTTATTGATTGGCATTGCTAGCCTTTTAGGCGATCTCACCGAGTCTATGCTCAAGCGGGATGCTGGAGTCAAAGATTCAGGGCAATTAATTCCCGGACACGGCGGTATATTAGACCGTACTGATAGTTATATTTTTACGGCTCCTTTAGTTTTCTATTTTGTCACTCTCCTGTTGCCACTACTGGTTTAGTAGTCTGCCATGCAAATTATGAAAGGTTATAGATCCCCGACTTTTTTAAAAAGTCGGGGATCTGAACACCCTATTTTCAGGTGAGACAACAGACACCTGAAAGGAAAAAGCTTGTAGCGGTAAAAATATTATGAATAATCAAGAAATAATATTTTTAATCTTTAAGTTTTTACTTCAAGGTTTAACATTAACTCGTCCACGGCACACTACCTTTCCTGGGATCAGTTGTAATTCTTGGATGTCAACTTCCGAACCCAAATCGATATAGTGTTCATTCTCATTTTCTACTCTAACTTCCGTATTGTTATCCGGTAAAAATTGTGTTACTTGTAACTCATGTTTGCTCAGTAATTTTAAGTGCACACACATTTCTGATGGAGTATTGTTGTTTTCAGGAACCGGGGAGAAATAAAGTATAAAGTAACCATTGCCAAGAATAATTTTTTGCCAAATTATCGACTTGGATTGTGAGCGTTGTTCTGGTAAAAGTTTATCCAGTAGCTCATTTAAACCCGATACCAATAAAGTAGAAGCAACAGAGGCATTAAGATCGTCCTCCTCCAAGGTAATCTCACCACTTACTGGTACTGTTTCTAACAGTCGTAGTGGCTGTCCTTTAAGTACTGAGCCAATATTGACACGAATATTTTGTGCTATTAATTGAATCTGCCTAACATGAAGACCTTTGTAAACAGCGTGACTAGCACTAATAGACACCAGAGGGATAGAACCAGAGAGAATTTGGCGATCGCTAGCTTTAATCTCAACTTCTAGCTCAGAGATTTGACTAACTTGCGATCTCAACCATACTTTGAGTGCTGCTTTCAGCACGTTAGTGACAATCCGAAGTTTTTTATGGGAACTTTGGGTTTCTAAATTTTTTTCTGGCATCTACTCACTCAATGTAAGGGTCATTTACTTACAAATCTACAAGAGTTTAAACAAAACTTAAATGTATCATTTGTGGCTACCAATAACCAACCACAAATATATGATTTAAGTAGATTGGTGCAAATAAAGCTAACTCGTTAACACCGTCATTTGTTATTTGTCCTTCATTGGTTAGGTTTTTAAACATATTTGCTTTTCGTGACTTAGTTGTATTTATTACCACCGACTGACTTAATCAATAAAGGACTTACAAAAAAGTAGTCACGAGTTAGGAGTCAGAATATTTTGTATTCTGGTTTCTGAGTTCTTCAAGTAATTTTTTAAGTTTTAATTTCAGAATAAGCAATTTCCACATGGAGACTAGGTTACAAAAGATTCTATCTCAATGGGGTATTGCCTCGCGTCGTCAAGCCGAAGAAATGATTAGGCGATCGCGCGTGCGTGTCAATGGAGACGTAGCGCACTTGGGGCAAAAAATTGATCCCCAAAGAGACACAATTACAGTTGATGGCAAGCCAGTATCAGCTGCAGAACGTCCAGCGTTAGTGTATTTGTTACTACACAAACCAGCAGGTGTAGTATCCACTTGCTACGATCCCCAAAATAGAAAGACAGTTCTGGATTTACTACCACCAGAATTGCGTTCTAGTCAAGCTATTCACCCAGTTGGGCGTCTAGATGCAGATTCTACCGGAGCATTAATACTCACCAATGACGGAGAATTGACATTCTGGCTTACCCATCCGCGTCACAGTATTCCCAAAACCTATCGTGTTGTGGTGAAGGGACATCCCCCCCAAAGCGTACTGCAAATTTGGAGTCAAGGTGTGATGTTGGATGGAAGAAAAACACGACCAGCACAAGTAAAACTGATCGAAAGATTAGCTGATTCTAGCTGTTTAGAAATTATTTTAAAGGAGGGAAGGAATCGGCAAATTCGCCGTGTAGCCCAACAATTGGGCTACCCAGTTATTAAATTACATCGTACTGCTATAGGTTTAATTCAATTACAAGCGCCTAACCAGAGGCGTTTGCGTGAAGGTGAGTATCGCCACCTCAAAGAAAGCGAAATTAAATTTTTACAACAAATTCAAGTAGATTCTCGATTAAAAATTTAGCTAGATTCAAGGAGCATAACAGCCAATGAAGTGGTTGAGAAGGAATCACAAGCATGAGTCTACACCTTCAGTTGACGATCAAAAGCAAGCCGAGAAGTTAGCAGACATAGGCAGGCAACTGAGTGCCTCACGCCAGGAAAATGGTTTATCACTAGAGGAAATGGTTGTACTGACAAAAGTTCCTCGGCGGCTACTGCAAGCAATAGAAGAAGGTAATTTAAAAGAACTTCCAGAGCCAATCTACATTCAAGGGTTGATTCGACAATATGCCGATGCATTGGGTTTTAATGGTACAGAATTTGCCAGTCACTTTCCAGTTACCATCAACAAAATCATTACTAAGCCCGTTTTGAAGACTACGACAATCGGTGAATTACGTCCAATTCATCTTTATTTAATTTATGTATTTGTGATTTTGTCTTCTGTGATTGGCTTGTCTCGCTTATTGAATCCCAACGCACTACAAACAGCAAATAAAACTCAGCAACAGCCAGATGTAGAAGCCGTTTTAGATTCACGAGCTACTCAAAATGCCCAACCAAATCTTCAATCTGTTAGTGAAATCACAAGCAGCGAAGAACAACAGTTACAGATTGGTGTCATTTTGACAGAGAAATCCTGGATTCAGGTTAGAGTTGATGGCAAAGTCGAGTACGAAGGTGAACTACCACAGGGTTTTCGTGGCAATTGGCAAGCCCAAGAGCAATTAACAGTGAGAACTGATAATGCTGGAGGCGTGTTGGTAAGTGTCAACCGTCAAAAAGCCAAGCAATTAGGAGAGCCAGGCAAACAAAAAGAATTTACCATCGCTGCCAACACAAGGTCATAGTTGAATTGTTCTAATGTAAATTAGCCTAACTCACCTTTAGTCGCACCAAATATAGATTGATTGTAAAATCCAATTTTAGGTATAACGACCACAGATGGACACAGATAAACACAGATAAATCATCCGTGTGCATCTCGTGGTTTATCTGTGGTCGATTTCTAAAACATGATTTTTGCTTGCCATTTCAATTTATATCAAGATGTAAGTGTTGAGTTGTGAATAAACTCAACACTGATAACTCAAAACTTATGACTTCGGCTGCGGGGCACGCCCGTATAACGTGGTTAATGTTTTCAGTTTCCAGGCAGACTCTTGAGTCAAAGCCTGTGCTTCATAACGCCATTCCCAATTGCCCTCCGCTTTGCTAGGAAAATTCATCCGCGCCTCAGTTCCCAAACCTAAAACATCTTGCAAAGGAAGAATCGCTAGGTTAGCGATCGCACTCAAAGCCAGACGAATTAAATCCCAGTGGATGCCATCCGGGCTGAAGCAACCTAAATAAAGTAATAAATTTTGCTTTTCCCAATCTGACGCTTGATTGAACCAACCTACAGTCGTGTCGTTATCGTGAGTGCCTGTGTAAACCACTGCATTACGTTGGTAGTTAAAGGGTAAGTAGGGGTTGGCAGAATCGGAGCCAAAAGCAAACTGCAAAATTTTCATCCCTGGAAATTCAAACTTATCTCGCAGCGCTTCTACCTCTGGGGTAATCGTACCTAAATCTTCAGCTAAGACAGGCAGCTTGCCCAGCTTTTGTTTAATTGTCTCAAATAACTGTTCTCCAGGCGCTTTCACCCACTCTCCATTGATAGCTGTTTCTTCGCCTTTTGGTACAGCCCAATAAGATTCAAATCCCCTAAAATGATCGATGCGAATAATATCGACATAATCCAGCATCGCTTCAAAACGCTGAATCCACCAGCTAAAATCTTGCTTTTGCAAAGTTTCCCAGTTGTAAACCGGGTTACCCCACAACTGACCGGTAGCGCTAAAGTAATCTGGTGGAACACCTGCCATTAATTCCACTTCACCCGTCTGTTGATCTAGGCAAAAGATGTCAGGATGTGCCCAAACATCCGCACTATCATGAGCTACATAAATAGGAATATCACCAATTATATAGATGCCCCGCTCATTGGCATATTGCTTTAGTTCCGACCATTGGCGGAAAAACTCGTATTGAGTAAATTTATGGTAAAAAATTGCTCCAGCAAGCAGCAGCCGTGCTGCCTCCATAGCTTTATCGTGGCGCTTGGCAATTTCTGGTTCCCAAGTGTGCCAACTAGGGCTTGCTTGCGCATCCTTGAGTGCCATAAACAAAGCATAATCGTCTAACCAATAAGCTTTCGTTTGGCAAAAATTGGCGAATGCGTGTTGCTGTTCGGGTGTAGCATGGCTTTTAAAGTTAGCACAGGCTTTTTTCAACAGAGGAATTTTAGCTGCTACAGCTAGCTGGTAATCTACCTTTCCTGTAGGAAATGCTGGTAAATTTGCAAAATCCTCTTCCTCCAGCAACCCTTCATCGCGCAGCTTTTCTGGGCTAATTAACAAAGGGTTTCCTGCCATAGCCGAGTATGACATATAAGGAGAATTACCGTAACCGGTCGGCCCTAAAGGTAATACTTGCCAATATTGTTGGTTGCTTTCTTGGAGAAAATCAATAAAACGATAAGCCCCGGTTCCCAAATCTCCGATTCCATAGTGACTGGGAAAACAAGTGGGATGCAGCAAAATACCACTAGCTCTCAAAGGATGCATAATTAACCTGAACTGTAGGAGGAAGATGTCCCAACGAATTTACCACGGAACAGACGTCTGCTTTCAGCTAACTGAGTGACCAGACTTAATGCAAAAATGGTGTTTTATGAATCATCAAAATCCTGTTCCGACTGTTGATATCATCATCGAATTGGTTGACCGTCCTCATCGACCAATAGTGTTAATTCAGAGACATAATCCGCCTTTGGGTTGGGCAATTCCCGGTGGTTTTGTTGATTATGGCGAAACTGTGGAAGCAGCAGCCCAGCGCGAAGCCACGGAAGAAACGGGTTTGCAAGTGGAGTTGATAGAACAATTACACGTGTATTCCGATCCGAATCGCGATCGCCGCAAGCACACGATCAGTATTGTTTTTATCGCCACAGCAAAAGGAGAAGCAAAAGCAGGAGATGACGCCAAGGATATTGGAATTTTTGAGCCTTGGTGCATACCTACTAATTTATGTTTTGACCACGATCGCATTCTCCAAGATTATTGGCGATATCGACATTATGGGATACGTCCAAGGTAGGGTTATGGAAATTAACCACATAGACGCGCAGCGGCTACTTTCAGAAGCCACTTCGTGTCTACCCGCAGGGTAGGACACAAAGGACACGAAGGAAGAAATGAATAAAAAAGTAATTAATACTGAACAAGCACCTGCACCAGTCGGCCCGTACAATCAAGCTATTGTTGCTTCTGGTCAAATGGTGTTTGTAGCTGGACAAATTGCGCTCGATCCGAAGACGGGTGCTATTGTCGGCACAGGAGATGTGACTAAGCAGACAGAACAAGTAATGGCTAATTTGCAGGCAATCTTAGCTGCGGCTGGGGCGAAGTTTGAGGATGTAGTAAAAACAACTGTCTTCTTAGCTGACATGAATGATTTCGCAGCGATGAATGCTATTTATGCTAAGTATTTTGACGAGGCTACAGCACCAGCACGAGCCTGCGTACAGGTATCGCGTTTACCTAAGGATGTGTTAGTAGAGATTGATTGTATTGCGGTAGTTTAGGGGCTAGAGGCTAGGGACTAGGGGCAAGGAAGAGGAGCAGAGGAGCTTCAGGGGCAACAGGGGAGGGAAGAAGAGAGCAGGGGGAGAGGTGCAGCAGGGGAGGCAGTGCGCCCTTGCGGGTTAAGAGACTTGTAGCAACTGCCGTGGAGAAAGGGGAGAATCGTTATTCACGTTTACTCCCCCAACTTCCCCAACTTCCCCATCTCTCCTTGTCCCCTTGTCCCCTTGTCCCCCCATCCTCTTTCCAATCCCCTTCATCTTATCTTCATCATTTCCTCGGAGAATATTCGGTTTAGCGATCGCCTTTTTGTTTCTTTGGGAACACTCTATTAAAGAGTGTATTGAGGGAGTGTCAAAAGTGACAGATGATTATGTAAATTCACCCCTTTCCTTAAGTGACAGAGAAGTGGTGCTAAAGGCTATTAATACTATTCGAGAAAGATTACCACTGTTAATTGATATCACTGAACCGGAGTGTAAATACTTACCAGAAGTTGAGGAGAAAAATCAGGAGCTAGTCACTAAGGCTGTAGAGGTGGCAATGCAAAACCCCAACTTTGCGTCTCGCAGCAAGCCACCCCAAAAGCGTCAGACTCTGCAACAGATTCTCAAACAACGCCAACAATTAAATTTCGTGGGGCGGGAAGAACAGATTGCTCTATTTCGCCACAGTTTAGAATTACCGTTTGCAGATTATCAACATCGCTTTATCTTCAATATTTTCGGGCAAGGTGGTGTAGGAAAAACCTCGTTATTGCGGCAGTTTCGCCAAATTGCTGAGAATGCAAAATTTCTGAGCGCTTATACAAACGACTCGGAAACCAACATTCCGGCAGTCATGGCTCATTTGGCACAACAGCTAGAACAACAAGGTTGTAAATTAACCAAATTTAACGAACGCTACCAAGTTTACCAGCATATACAACAAGAATTAGCAACCGATGCCGAAGCTCCCCAAAGTTTTTCGGCTTTTTTAAAGGGCAGTGTCGCAAAAGGAGACATCTATCTACAGCTACAAATTCCTCGTACTCAGGTTGTTTTAGAATATGTGGATCGAGATATCGAAGCAACACAGACAGAATGGGCATCCTATCTTGCTAAAAAAATCCACAATCAAGACGAACGATGCTTGTTGCTAGAACCTGCTGCCGTGTTAACACCTTTATTTTTAGAGGAGTTATGGCAAATAGCAGAAAATATCGATTTGGCTCTATTTTTTGACACTTACGATCGCACAGAGGGATTTTTAGATCGCTGGCTCAGAGACATTTTCGATGGTTGTTATGGTGACGTACCACCGAATATATTACTGGTAATTGCGGGGCGGCAGGAGTTAAATCAAAACTATTGGGCGTGCTACGAAGATTCAATCCAGCGTCTTGGTTTAGAACCTTTTACTGAAAGCGAAGCCAGACTTTATCTGAATCACAAAGGCATTCATGACGCTCAGACAATTGATGTAATTCTCCGTTTGTCTGAACGCTTACCCTTGTTGGTAGCAACTCTCGCTGCTGAAGCTCCCCAAGATCCAAGCCAAGTTGGTGATGCTAACGGCTTGGTGATCGAACGCTTTTTGAAATGGGTAGAGCCAAAACAACGGCAAGGAGTCATGAGCGCGGCTATGCCTCGCTATTTGCACCAAGAAGTACTCGTGCAGTTGCGTGGCGAACAAGAGGCAGATGAATTATTGACATGGCTCAAACAATTGCCATTTGTGGAAGCGCATCCTCACGGCTGGGTATTTCATGATGCTGCCAAGACTTTGATGTTACGTCACAAGCGTCTTTCTTCAGCACAAGCTTGGGCAGATTCCCAGGGTAAATTGGCAGACTACTACGATACTCTGGCAAATAACTTGCAATTAGACGAACAGAAAAAATGGTGTAATCTAACTTGGCAAAATTACAAGCTTAATGTCTTGTATCACCGCTTATGCCAATCCACTCAAAAGAACTTATCTTTAGCTTTGAATGGATTTTTGACAGCTGTTCAGCACCAATATAATTTTGCTTTGGCTTGGGCAGAAACAATCATTCAGGTTGGCAGAGATGCTGATGCTGTAGAAGTTCAGCGTTGGGGTGAAAAACTACTCAAAGGGCTGAAAGCCTTAAAAGAAGATGATTATGAAACCACCATCGAAATGCTGAGTGCCCTCATCGATCAGGGCAAGCTAGATGCAAAGTGCCGAGCTTCAGCTTTTAGTTTCCGGGGTGCAATCTATCACTTTACTAAACGTCACGAAGAAGCCCTCAAAAACTTTAAACAAGCTACTGCTCTCGATCCTACAGTTAACTTAGCGAATTTATTACGAGGTTCTATTTATGCTGAATTGGAGCGTTACTCGGAGGCAATCAAAAACTTCGATCAGATAATTTTTTATGAACCTCTCAATATTCAGGCGATCGCCCAACGAGGTTATACCTACCACTTGATGAAGCACTATCAAGAAGCAATTCAAGACTTCGATCGTGCCATTGCCATTAACCCAAATTACACCTGGGGCAGAATGCAGCGGGGGTATAACAATTTGTTGATGCAACGCTACGAAGAAGCGATCCAAGACTTTGATTGTGTTCAGGAACTTGACTTACAACAAAACGGAGCGCTAGCACTCCGAGGCATAGGCTACTACTTGCTCGAACGTTATTCCCAAGCTATTCAAGATTTTGATCGCTTCCTGGCATTAGAGCCAGACGATATCAAAGTCATCTTACTGCGGGGTACAGCATATTACTTGCAGGAGCGTTATGACGAAGCCGTACAAGACTTAAACCATGTTCTTAAGTTAGAGCCAGAACAAACTCAAGCCCTTGTCTTGCGCGGTGCAGCATACAAATTAATGGAGTATCACGTAGAAGCTGTTTTAGATTTCGATCGCGTCATTCAACTAGAGCCGACAAACAAATGGGCGATCGTGCAGCGAGGGCAAACCTATCGCCGCATCGAAGATTACGCCAAAGCAGTGCAAGACTTCGATTTGGCGATCGCTTTAGATACCTATGACATTGAAGCAATTATCAAACGGGGTGAGACTTATCAATTAATGGGAAACTATGACAAAGCCCTTAAAGATTTTAATCGTGCTATCTCCCTCAACCCCAACAATACTTGGGCAATTACCAGCCGGGGTGAAATTTACCAATTGATGAGACAGTATGAAGAAGCCCTCCAAGACTTCGAGCGGGCGATCGAACTCGATCCTAATTGCACCCAAGCCATTAGCAGTCGGGGTAAAACGTACCAATTAATGGGACATTACGATCAAGCCCTCAAAGAATTTAAACGAGCAATCGAATTTAAACCCCAAGACACTTGGTTAATTGCCTGTCGGGGTGAAACTTATCAATTGATTGGAAACTATTCTAAAGCCCTCAATGATTTTAACCATGCCCTCAGCCTCGATCCTAATTACACCTGGGCAATGGTTTGTCGAGGCGAGACTTACCAATTGATGGGGCGCTACGAGCAAGCCCTCACAGAATTTAACCACGCCTTAGAACTCGATCCAATGAATGACAAAGCCTTGGCAGCAAGGGGTTATGCTTACTGGGCGATTAATAATTACACTGAAGCTCTTAAAGACTTCGATCGTGCCATTGAACTAAACTCCAATAACGGCAAAGCCTGGGTTGGTAGAGGTTACACATACCGAGCGATCAACCGTTACACAGCAGCCCTCAAAGACTTTGATCGTGCCCTTGAAATTGATTGCAATAACGGCTGGGCACTCACCGGAAGAGGAGCCACTTATTGTCGGATGGAAAATTATAACGAAGCCCTCAGCGACTTTGAACGCGCCCTAGAACTTAGCTCAAAACAACATTACGAGGGTGCATTAGCTGGGCGGGGTTATACTTATTTGCTGCTCAAACGCCATCACGAGGCTTTAGCAGATCTTGATCACGCGATTCAATTAAATGCCCAAGATGATTGGTATATGTATTTACGCGCTTTAACCTACCAAACATTGAACGAAGCAAGTAAAGCACGAACTGACTTAGCTTCAGCAATTAAGCTTGCCAAAGAGCGTTACCAAAATAATCCTCAAGACTGGCGTAATACATTCAATTTAGCCCTTTACTATTTGGCAGTTCAGTACTATCCAACCGTAGAAAACTTATATCGATATGCCATATCCAAAGGTGCCTCGTTAGAGCAGATCCGCGAAGCCATCCATGACTTGGATAACTTTTTGACTATCTTCCCCGAACATCTCCAGGCTAAATTTATGCGCCAACTGTTGCAATCTGCTTTTAATTGATGGAGTGCTTGAGACTAGATGTAGAGACGCGAAATTACCCTACGGGAACCCCTGCGGTGTACGCGTCTCTACAATACAAACGCCACCAAGCAGCAGCCCACAAACCCTCGTTACCCTTGTTACCAGGTTGAACCTGGTAACAAGAACTAGAGCCTCTGGCTCTACTTTAAATATTCTCTAGCCCCTAGTCCCTAGCCCCTAGCCCCTATTTAGCGATCGCTTCTCTAATTTTGGGAACACTGAAATTAAGTATTAAAAGAGGGTAATTTATATGACAACAAAAAGTATCAGTGCCAATATTTCCAAAGCAGACAGGGAAATGGTGATGCAGGCGATCGCTACAATCAAAGAAAAGTTACCGTTTTTGGTAGATTTAACAACAGAGGAGCGTAAAGCTTTACCAAAATTAGGCGATAAGAGTCGAGCGTTTGTGAGTAAGGCATTAGAAGTAGCAGCCCAAAACCCAGACTTTCTACCTCGCTCGTTTGATTTGGATGAAATGCGTCGAGATGTGGAACTATTTGAAGTACTGTATCCGATTTTGCTATCTCTCACGCAACTGCAAGAATTGGTAGATGATACCTTTGTCGCAGTTGGTAGTGAAGCGTATGCAGCGGGGTTAATGGTGTATAACTACGCCAAAGCTAGCGGTAAAGGTGCAGGATTGGATGCAGCTTTAGATGATATGGGGCGGCGATTTGCCCGAAAATCTTCTCGCAAGGCGCAGTCGCAACCTTCTTAAATGTAGAAGCTATCTTGGGGCTTCGACCTGAAAAGTTAAAAATTAGAGCTTTGAGCTTAAATGTTTAAGTGTAGAACTTGGCATTTCAAGTTCAAAGCTTAAATTTTGTAGTTTCAAGTGAGAGGTTTCTCGTTTCAAGCGAGAACTTTCCTGTTTCAAGAGAAAACTTTCCTGTTTCAAGTAAGAATTTTCTCGTTTCAAGTAAGAATTTTCTCGTTTCAAGTAAGAATTTTCTCGTTTCAAGTAAGAA
>NZ_AJLN01000085.1 GCF_000317285.1 Chlorogloeopsis fritschii PCC 6912
TTTTCTCGTTTCAAGCGAGAACTTTCCTGTTTCAAGAGAGAACTTTCCTGTTTCAAGTGAGAATTTTGTTCGTAGTAAGCGATTTATCGCTCTGCACATGGGTTTTAAGCGGCTCAAGCCCCTACTACTTCTCTTAAGATACAAGGTTGGGTGCGTTATAGACGTTAGTCCTAACATACCGAAAATTAGGATAGTGCGGCGCTTGGCAACAACACACCCTTAAAATTTCAAATCGTCGCCAAGGATTTCGGCAATTGTTCTAGCAACTTGATCGGGATCGATAGGCTTCGTTAAGAAAGCTTGGACACCAACCCGCATCACTTCTTCCTGCACCGAATCGCGCACATCTCCCGAACACACCACAATCGGAGTCAATTGATCGAAAGTACGAATTCTTTCGATCAACTCAAACCCTGTACCATCCCAGAAATATAAATCTATCAGGTAAAGATTGAACTCCCCACTTTGAGCAATCCGTAAGCCGTCAGTCACGCTCTGCACCGTCTCGGTCTCATATCCTGCATCGTCTAGAATGAAACTTAACAACTCACAGTTGTCCTGGGAATCATCAATGCAGAGAATTCGTTTTTTGATGGGAAAAACCACAGCTACTTTTTTACCATCCTGCTTTAGATGCTCTTTTGCTCTGGGTAAGATTACCAAGCTCAAGTAATACCTGTCCGTTTTCTAGCAAACGGACGAAGGAAGAAAATTATGCTGAATTCCAGCAAGCCTCAGCGATCAAAAAATTTCATTTTGAATTCGCTACCGCAAGATGAATACGATCGCCTACACCCTCATCTAGAACGAGTTGAGTTACACCAAAACGAAGTTCTCTCCCGGATTAGAGAACCGATCGCTCACGTATATTTTCCAATAACTGTCCTCCTTTCTTTGGTGCATTCGACAATGGAAGGCGAAACTGTTGAAGTTGGAGCCACGGGATTTGAAGGAATGGAAGGAACAATGTTTCTGTTCAATCAAAATTCCGCGCCTTGGCAAGTTGAAGTGCAGCTTGCAGGCGAGGCATTCAAACTCAGTACCGAAATCTTTGTCAGCGTGTTGCAAAAGTCCGATGTTCTACGGCAAAAAGTCACTGATTTTACATATCTAAAGCTGATACAACTAACACAATCTGCACTCTGCAACCGTTTCCATACTGTTGAGCAACGCCTTTGCCGTTGGTTACTCGCAGCCCAAGATCGCGTCCAAACCCCTGAACTGTTGCTCACACGAGACGTTCTAGCCACGATGATTGGCTCAACTCGTCCTGCCGTTAGCATTGTTACCGGAACTCTCCAAACAGCGGGATTGATTCGTGCCACTCGCGGTAAAGTCACCATTCTCAACCGTGAAGAAATGGAAGAAGCAACTTGTGAGTGCTACCAAATCATCAAACAGGAATTTGCTCGATATCTCCAGCAAAACTGAGAGATAATTCCTCTGCTTACACACTTTCTGTGTGCATTTGAATTTATCCCAGGACACTTTTAACTAAGCACAACTACTTCACTGCTGAAGAATGTTTTCCTGTGAATCATCGATGCAGAGAATTCGTTTTTTCACAGAAAGAACTATAACCACAGCTACTCTTTTAAGTATTTTCTACGCTATCCCCTGTCCCCTGTCCCCTATCTCCTGTCCCCTATCTCCTGTCCCCCGTTCCCTATTCTCTACTATAAAGCAGCCCCCTCCGTTCGCTGGAGAACGGACGAAGGAGGCGCACTCATGCAATTTTGGGAAAACTGTACGTTAAGCACATATGCTCATACTGCCAAACTATTACTATGCTGGGGTTGCAGATGCACAGCTAGCTTCTCCAGTTCCACCAGCTTGCCTAAATGTCTCAGCCTAAAAGTAAAACGGTATAAGGCTTTGGGAGGTGCTCGAAATCTATCTAAATTTATTAGCGTACAAATTCCCTCCCTTTGGCACGATGATCCAAGAAAATTATGCTAAATTCCAGTGAGACTCAGCGGTCGAAAAATTTCATTCTCAATTCGCTACCGCAAGATGAATACGATCGCCTGCATCCTCATTTAGAACGAGTTGATTTGCACCAAAACGATGTTCTCACCCGGATTAGAGAACCGATCGCTTATGTCTATTTCCCTACAACTGTCCTTGCTTCCTGGGTATATTCAACGCAAGAAGGCGAAACCGTAGAAGTTGGAATTACTGGATTTGAAGGAGTGGTGGGAACAACGTTTCTGTTCAATCCAAATTCCGCGCCTTGGCAAGTTGAGGTGCATCTTGCAGGCGAAGCATTTAAACTCAGTACCGAAATCTTTGCCAGGGTGTTAAACAAGTCTGTCGTTCTACGGCAAAAAGTGACGGCTTTTACTTATCTAAAGCTGATGCAACTGACGCAATCTGCACTCTGTAACCGTTTTCATACCGTTGAGCAGCGTCTTTGCCGATGGTTGCTTGCAGCCCACGATCGCGTCCAAACCTCCGAACTGTTGCTCACGCGAGACATCCTCGCTTCGATGATTGGCTCAACTCGTCCCGCCGTTAGCATTGTTACCGGAACCCTCCAAACCGCCGGATTGATTCGTGCCACTCGCGGTAAAATTACTATCGTCAACCGCAAAGAAATGGAAGAAGTGACTTGTGAGTGCTATCACATCATCAAACATGAATTTGATCGATACTTACAAATTAAATAAGAAGCGATCGCAATGAGTTCCGTATACGCGATCGCTCCGAGTCACTCCTCAGCTGGAGGAAACATCGATCCAGATTATATTGGTCACTATGGCATTAATGATTGCAGTGGCAGTCCCCTCATACCCGCAACCCCTCAAGCCGAGCAAAAAACCACTCCACTTTCTGACGGATAGGAACAGCGATCGCCCGTGCTGTGATTAGATAACACAAAAAATCTTTTATATTGCCTACCCCCTATAGATAGTTGTTATTAAATTTTTTATCTGTTCAAATATTCAGAGGTCAAAAAGCTTAGGTTAATAGCTGGATGGATAATTGCAAGCGAATAATCTACATATAAAAAATGTGCCTGTGAACTTAGATTTACTAAGCAAATCTTCGTTTGAGAGGTAGTATTTGTTGCAATTTCATACTATAACCAGGTATGATAAATATCTCTAAAGGTAGATTTACCGTTAACTAATTATTTGATGGTAAGAAAAAAGCCCTAGCTTCTACAAGGAAGTCAAGGGCACTAAGTGAATGGATAATACATTAGTATACTAAAATATCAAGAGATATATTTAAAATTAAGTTAAGTATTTTAGTTATAAATTAAATATTTAGTTAATTTACTTAAGATTCTAATTGACACTAAGCAATTTAGCTTATGCTTGATTGAACAAAGTTTTTTTGTGCATAAAAATTTTTATACAAGCCATACTTTACTTACATAATTTTCAGAAAAGTATGACTTGAATATGTAAAAAATAAGTAAAAAATAAATTTTTCAATTACTTTTTAACTAAATTTGAGCTAGATAGTAGCTGTGCTTGAAATTGGCATTGCTACTTTTCTCACATTCTCTTGCTTCTGGTTCACACTGCTATCAGCAAAATGTTTTTCCATCAATGCAGGAACTTGAGTAGCTTGAATGCGACTGTAACGAGTTTTATCTGGCATCACTAAATTAGGCCCCGCTTTACAGTTTTTCATACAACCAGTCGCTTTGATCGTCACTTGATCTGCTAAACCGCGATCGCGCAAAGCTCCTTGTAAAGCCTGACATAGACCATCAGCACCGCGTTTCACGCAATCAGACTTTTGACACACCAAAATCGTCGCTTTTGCTGGTTTTGCCTTAACGTCAGTAGAAGAGGACGCGGGGAGGCGGGGACACGAAGACGCGGGGAAATTTTCTCTGTTTGCGTCTCGCTGTGCTGCCATTACTTGTTGGGCTTTCAGCTTCACTTCGCCTGTTTTGCGATCGTATTTTTTATCACCCATGACTTGCAACCAAGTACCAGGCGGTAAGCGCCAGTCAAACGCCACTCGTAAATGTTTAGCTAGCTTTACGTAGCATTCACCTTCAGAAGTTGCCAGTAGCAAGCCTTTGAGTTTAAAGCCATCTTTAATAACAAAATCGAGAAATCTTCCCTCAAGACAAAATTCTGATATTTCGTTGCTATGGGAATTACTCATGTTTATAACCTTCTTTATTAGTTTTTACGAAAACCAGCTATCTGGGAAGGCAGGTTTTTGATGCACAACAGCTTCCCATCGGCATTCAAGGCTTTTACCGTTCAACTACTGATAGCGATGCTGCCAACAAAGTTCTAAAGTGCAAATCAATTCTTGACGAGAGAGTGTGAATTGTCGCATCACACTCCAAACTTGAATAGCTGCAAGAGTATTGTCAATTTGGGCTGTTAATGGCTCGTTAGCCTCACACCAACAAGGAATATCTAGTTCCTGTAAGCGTTGATAAACTTGCCAGCGCTCTGCCCAATTCACTTCTATAACGTGTTTTTCTTCTAATTTTGAACTGAATGACTTCAAGATTCCTGCCCTCAAGGTGCTAGAAAGTCGCAGTAAATGGTGTGTTATCGCTTTTTTATGGTTTTTTATTTAGCGGAGTATAGCTCCTTAAATCAGGATAACCCAAGTGCGAACTTTTCTCAGTAGTTTTTGAAAAAAAATCTCAAACGCGTGGCTAGGGGCTAGGGGATAGGGGATAGGGGACAGGGGACAGGGGATAGGGGATAGGGGACAGGTGATAGGTGATAGGGGACAGGAGACAGGGGACAAGAGATAGGGGAGAGAAACTGATAACTAACACCTAATAACCGCCCATGTCGTTACTCTTATTCCTGACAAGGAAATCAAGGACTGTATATAGATAAATAGAAAAACTGTTAATGCTGTTAATGAGATATTGATGAAATATTGATGAGATTTATCGTCGTTAACTCACAAAATTAGAGGTTTTATTACTTCTAAAAAGTCAAACTTTCATCGTATTGCTTGGTCTTGATTTCATTTTTTAAAATGCTAGTATGTAGAGACCAAGCGGTTAGTAAAGAATAACTGCTTCAAAGCGAGGAGAACCATGTCTGAAACACAAACTTTATTACAAAACTTTGGTCAAGTTTATGACAATCCTGTACTGTTAGATCGCAGTGTAACTACACCAGTTTGTGAAGGCTTTAATGTCGCTTTAGCTAGTTTCCAAGCACTGTACTTGCAGTACCAAAAACACCATTTTGTGGTTGAAGGTGCAGAATTTTACTCACTGCACGAGTTTTTTAACGAAAGCTACGAAGAAGTTCAAGAACACATCCATGAGATTGGAGAGCGTTTAAATGGACTAGGCGGTGTGCCGGCTGCTAGCTTCAGCAAATTAGCGGAATTATGCTGTTTTGAACCAGAAGCAGATGGTGTATTCTCTTGCCGTCAAATGGTGGAAAATGACCTCAAAGCAGAACAAGCGATGATTAAACTGATTCGCAGCCAAGCTTCACAAGCTGAGAGTTTAGGCGATCGCGCTACTCGTTATTTATACGAAAAAATTCTGTTGAAAACAGAAGAACGCGCTTACCATCTGGCTCACTTCCTTGCTAAAGACAGCTTAACCTTAGGATTTGTCCAGCGCGCTCAAAACTAATATCCTACCAACTCAAGCTGTCTGTATAAGTCCAAACAAAGAAAAAGTTAGATGCTTTAGTTCTAAATAAATCATAAAGAAAAGGCAGAGAAGGTTATGTTTGAACATCTCTGTCTTTTTTAATATATATATACAAAAAAACACAAACCTTACTTTTAGGTATATCTTTAAGACAGCTATTAGCAAATATTCTTGTTTAATTGGATCGATGTATTAAATTTTTCATTAGTTACAATTACCAAAAACTAACTCAATAATTGAGAAAAATCACTAATAATATTTTTGCTATCATCAGACAATTGATAAATTTCTTCAGAATTACTATATACAGTCTTAGACATACTAAAGCAGTAAAAATGAGAGTTAAAAATGTCAAAATTAAAAATGTAAATGTAAATAATATATTTTTTACTATGAAATTGTTCTAGTTACCGTGAGAGCTTTCATAATTCTCAATAACCGTAAGGTGGAGAGAAGTCACAAGACGCCGGAGGCGGTGAGGGGGTCGCAGTCTTGGCGGTTTCCGTCACGTAGACGCCGGAGGCGGCTTCCCGTAAGGGTATGCGAAGCCCTTCTCGCAGAGTACCCGGAGGGCTTCCCGTAAGGGTGCGGAGGTTTCCTCCGAAAGCGTTGCTCCTCCACAAGGAGGCTCAGAACTTCGGGGCACTACCTAACTTTCCTCAAACCCTTATTTTTAAGTTGTGGACAGTGTCTACCCTACAAAAATTGCTCTTTGTCATGCCATCCTGACTTAGACAAGACTAAAGACTACCTGCTTAGACTCTAAACAAATCAACATCAAGTATCCTGATCCTTGTCTGTTCCCTGCAAACGGTTACAGAAAAGTTGATAATAAACAGCATTAGTGGTGGGTAAAGACCTTTAAAATAATCAGGATTTGTATTCTCTTACTCCAAAGCGACAACTATGCCCCGCCGTGACGACATTAAAAAGATTCTCCTACTAGGATCTGGCCCTATAGTGATTGGACAAGCCTGTGAGTTTGACTATTCTGGCACCCAAGCCTGCAAGGCGTTGCGAGAAGAAAACTACGAAGTGGTACTAGTCAACTCCAATCCTGCAACAATCATGACCGATCCGGAAACAGCCGATCGCACTTATATTGAACCCCTAACACCAGAATTAGTCGAAAAAGTTATCGCCAAAGAACGCCCCGACGCCCTCCTACCAACAATGGGGGGACAAACCGCCCTCAATATTGCTGTAGCTTTATCAAAAAATGGAGTCTTAGAAAAATACGGCGTTGAGTTGATTGGCGCAAAGTTACCAGCCATTGAAAAAGCCGAAGACAGAAAACTGTTTAACGAAGCAATGGCAAAAATTGGGGTGAAGGTATGCCCTAGCGGTACGGCTTCATCACTAGAAGAAGCAAAGGCGATCGCCCGTCGCATCGGCACTTATCCTTTAATTATTCGTCCCGCCTTTACAATGGGCGGTACTGGTGGCGGTATTGCTTATAACGAAGAAGAATTTGCCGAAATGGCACAAACAGGTATAGATGCTTCGCCTGTATCGCAAATTCTCATCGATCAATCTTTGTTGGGATGGAAAGAATACGAACTTGAAGTAATGCGCGATTTAGCAGATAACGTAGTGATTATCTGCTCAATTGAAAATCTCGATCCGATGGGTATCCACACTGGAGACTCAATTACCGTTGCTCCCGCTCAAACCCTTACTGATAAAGAATATCAGCGCTTGCGGGACATGGCAATCAAAATTATCCGCGAGATTGGTGTAGAAACTGGTGGTTCCAATATCCAGTTTGCTGTCAATCCCGTAAATGGGGAAGTAGTTGTGATTGAGATGAATCCCCGCGTGTCTCGCAGTTCGGCTTTAGCATCGAAAGCAACTGGTTTCCCGATCGCAAAAATGGCGGCAAAGTTAGCAGTCGGCTACACCTTGGATGAAATTAACAATGACATCACCAAGAAAACACCCGCTTCCTTTGAACCGACAATTGATTATGTAGTCACCAAAGTTCCCCGCTTTGCCTTTGAAAAGTTCCCCGGTGCCGAACCTGTGCTGACAACACAAATGAAGTCCGTTGGCGAAGCAATGGCAATGGGGCGCACATTTAACGAGTCTTTCCAAAAAGCACTGCGTTCTTTAGAAACCGGGCGGGCTGGCTGGGGATGCGACAGCAAAGAAAAACTTCCCAGTGGTGAGCAAATTCGCGCCCAACTGCGCACACCCAATCCAGAACGGATTTTTGCCGTGCGTCATGCCATGCAGTTAGGGCTGAGTATTGAAGAAATCTACGAATTAACTGGTATCGATCCGTGGTTCCTCGATAAAATGCAGGAACTGCTGGAGTGGGAAAAATTTCTCAAGCGCACGCCCTTGCAGCAACTGACAAAAGAGCAAATGTATGAGGTGAAGCGGCAAGGATTTAGCGATCGCCAAATTGCCTACGCCACCAAAACCAGCGAAGATGAAGTCCGAGCTTACCGCAAACAGTTAGGTGTTATCCCCGTTTACAAAACAGTAGATACCTGTGCAGCTGAGTTTGAGGCGTTTACCCCATATTACTATTCTACTTACGAAGAAGAAACAGAGATTATACCCACTGATAAACCCAAGGTAATGATTTTGGGTGGTGGCCCCAACCGGATCGGGCAAGGAATAGAATTTGACTATTGTTGCTGTCATGCTGCCTTTGCTTTAAAAACAGCAGAGTATGAAACCATCATGGTTAACTCCAACCCCGAAACTGTGTCAACAGACTATGACACTAGCGATCGCCTTTATTTTGAACCGCTGACAAAAGAAGATGTACTCAACATCATCGAAGCGGAGAACCCGGTGGGAGTAATTGTGCAGTTTGGCGGACAAACACCGTTGAAGTTGGCAGTGCCAATCGAGCGATATTTGCACTCCCAAGCAGCAACAGAAGCAAATGTCACCACTCGCATTTGGGGAACCTCTCCTGATTCTATTGATATTGCCGAAGACAGGGAGCGGTTTGAGAAAGTTCTCAAAGAATTAAATATTGCTCAACCTCCGAATGGAATCGCCCGTACTTACGAAGATGCGCTGATTGTCGCCAAACGTATCGGTTACCCGGTGGTAGTGCGTCCCAGTTACGTATTGGGGGGACGGGCTATGGAAATAGTCTACTCCGATACAGAATTGGAACGCTATATGACTTTTGCGGTGCAGGTTGAACCAGAACATCCGATTTTAATTGATAAGTTTCTAGAAAATGCCATTGAAGTAGATGTAGATGCGATCGCCGATCAAACCGGACGAGTTGTAATTGGTGGCATCATGGAACACATCGAACAAGCAGGCATTCACTCCGGAGACTCGGCTTGTTCTTTACCCTCAATTTCTCTATCACCAGGAATTCTCAATCAAATTCGCCAGTGGACAGTGCAATTAGCACAGGCGTTAAATGTGGTAGGGCTGATGAATATTCAGTTTGCCGTTGTCGGTACTCAAGGCTATTCTCCCCAAGTCTACATTTTAGAAGCTAACCCCCGTGCCTCTCGCACCGTGCCCTTTGTTTCTAAAGCCACTGGTGTGCCTCTAGCGAAATTGGCATCCTTAATTATGTCCGGTAAGACTTTAGAAGAACTTGGCTTTACCCAAGAAGTCATACCATCCCATATCGCTGTTAAAGAAGCAGTGTTGCCATTTAATAAATTTCCCGGTACAGATACTATCCTCGGCCCGGAAATGCGCTCTACTGGTGAAGTGATGGGTATAGACAGCGATTTTGGACGCGCCTTTGCCAAAGCAGAATTAGGCGCAGGCGAACGTTTACCTTTAAGTGGCACAGTATTTGTGTCAATGAACGATCGCAATAAAGCAGCTGCGGTGCCTGTAGTCAAAGAATTTCTCGATTTAGGCTTTGCTGTGATGGCAACTGATGGTACGCGCCGCGTTCTCCAAGAACATGGACTTAAAGTCGAGTTAGTGCTCAAACTCCATGAAGGGCGTCCCCACGTCCTAGACGCAATTAAAAATCACAAAATCCAACTCATTATCAACACCCCTTCTGGAGAAGAAGCCCAAACTGACGCTAGACTCATCCGCCGTACAGCCTTAGCTTACAAAATCCCCATCATCACTACCATTGCTGGGGCAAAAGCCACCGTCGCCGCCATCCGTTCCTTGCAAAATACGACTTTGGATGTCAAAGTTATCCAAGAATACTGCATGGTTCGTTAAATAGGGGACAGGGAATAGGGGACAGGGAATAGAAATTATATTCTAAATACTTCCCCAATCCCCAGTTCTCCGTATAAATTCCAAAAATCAGGAAAAATTTAACAAGCATTATAAAAAGATTATTATCATTATTATTGAGTTTTATTAAGAAAGATGAGAAACTTTTCTGAGCGCTGCTAAAGTTATGGAATGAAGATGCCAGTATATTCTCGAAAACAAAGGGTTAAACTAAACCGCCAAAAATAAAAATTTCTATTTGCTTTGTAGTCAAAGATTTATCATAAATGTTACACTTGTTTACGTTGTCAAATTAAAAGATATGTTCGACAAGCTACCTTTTATCTAACTATAGATACTTGTACAAAGAAAAAAGAAATGTAATTTTTAGCAGTTAAGAACAAATTTGGATTTTTACGAGGCGCTGAATTTATCAAGTGCGTGAGTTGCAAGTCAAACAACGGGTTCCCAGCCTGACTGGGTAGGCACCCACCGAGAGACATCCATATCAGTTAACTACCCTACTGTTAAACCCAAAATTACTAAAGAGTAGTGCCATGAAGACCGCTCAGACAGCTACAGACCTTGTGCGGACTTACCTGCGTGAGATTGGCCGCGTGCCACTCCTAACCCATGAGGAAGAAATTTTCTATGGCAAACAGGTGCAACGTTCAACAGCATTGTATGAAGTAAGGGAATCTCTTGCTACCCAGTTAGGTCGTCAACCAACTTTAGAAGAGTGGGCAAAAGCGACGAAACTAGAAGCAGCAGAATTAAACGAAGCGATCGCCGAAGGTGAAATTGCCAAGCGTAAGATGGTTGAAGCCAACTTACGGCTAGTAGTGTCGGTTGCGAAAAAGTACATCAAGCGCAACGTCGATTTGCTCGACTTAATTCAAGAAGGTAGCATTGGGATGCAGCGGGGTGTAGAGAAATTTGACCCTACCAAAGGTTATAGATTTTCCACTTATGCTTACTGGTGGATACGGCAAGCCATTACCCGCGCGATCGCAGAAAAAGGACGCACGATTCGCCTACCAATTCACATTACCGAAAAACTTAACAAGATAAAAAAAGCACAACGCCAGCTATCCCAAAGATTAGGACGTGCTGCCACAGTTTCTGAATTAGCCCAAGAATTAGAATTAACTCCCAAGCAAGTGCGAGAATACTTAGAACAAGCACGTGTACCTCTATCCTTAGATATACGGTTGGGAGACAACTACGATACCGAACTGGGAGAAATGCTAGAAGACACAGCAGCATCTCCAGAAGAGTTTGTCACTCAATCTTCCCTATCTACCGACATAGAGCGTTTGATGGCAGAACTAACACCACAACAGAGGGAAGTAATATCTCTGCGGTTTGGTTTAAGTGATGGCAAAGCACTTACTCTGGCTAAAATCGGTGAAATGCTGAATATTAGCCGGGAAAGAGTGCGGCAAATCGAGCGAGAAGCTTTAAGTAAACTCCGCAAGTCAAAATCTGACATGGGAGAGTACTTAGCAAGTTAGTTGATAGATAGTTGATAGTGGATAGTGGTTAGTGGGAAACAACGCAGTGTAGGAGTGGGAGAGGAGCCAGTACGTTGATCTTCCAGAGTTGTAGAACCTAGAACCACTAACTACTGTACGGGAGGCAGCGCGTTGCGGAGCCAGTGCGGTGAAGCAGCCCCCGTCTTGGCGGTTTCCGGCGATGGGGGACTGCTGTACGCCGGAGGCGTTCCCGCAGGGTACCCGGAGGGTGGACGGGTTCCCCGGCATAAAGGAGCCAGTGCGTTGCGCGGGTTCCCCGCGTTGTAGCACCTGGCGTCAACTGGCGTCGGGTTCCCCGCGTTGTAGCGACTGCCGTGCGGGTTTATAAAGATAAATTGTCGGTTTTAACCCAAAGATCATCAACAAAACCCGCCCCTGCTAACCACTAACTAATAAGGTGATACTTTCCGGTTTATTTGGTACGGTTACAACGACTGCCAATCAGAAAATAGCCTGTTACATTAGTTTCCAGGAACACACAATAGTAAATCCATACATTGAATAGAACATAAGGATTTAGTAAATCATATCTATTCAAATAACTTTAAGTGTTACTGGTAATAGAACAGGAGGAAAAGACGTGAGTAACCCATCCAATCGAGTTTCAGAATTTTTTAACAGTGAATCAGAGGCTGGCAGCCCATTATGGCAATATGTTAAATCTCTAAGTCCAGAGACTATCAGTCAGCTTTCCAAACCTAGTACTTCAGAAGTCCTTCAGGTAATGGAACGTAACATCATCGGGCTATTGGGGAATCTGCCTTCTGAACACTTTGATGTTACTATTACTACCAGTCGAGAAAACCTCGGCCGTTTGTTGGCATCAGCTATGATTAGCGGTTACTTTCTACGTAATGCCGAGCAGAGAATGAACTTTGAACTAGCATTGCAAGGAACGGAACCCCACAACACAGAACATGAGTAGCAATTAGAAATTGGCTATCTAAATAGAAACTTTAGATTGTTTTGTTCCTGCCTTTATGCCAACCATACCTAATAAATTCAATACTCCTGTGTCTGTGCTAACAATTTCACAGTTTTACTTGATCTGCATAGGGGTAATACATATCCCCTATGTTGAATCATCTAGAATTTAAAATTCAAACTCTTGCTCAGACTTGTTTTCATCAGTTTATTTTTATTCAAAATAAAATATTCTAAAAATCTGAAAGATAATGAATAAAGTTGATAAATAATAAAATATTTTTACAAATTGTAATACAATACAAACTCGGCAAGTTCTTGTCGAGTTTTTTATTTAGCATCAAAGTCAACTACTAACTACTACCTACTATCTACTAACCAACAGCTTTTCCATGAACGAAACTACTCCCCTCCCGCCCCATAAAATTATCGGTGTTGCTGTAATCTGGAACGACAAGAGACAAATTTTGATTGATCGGCGTCCCCCAACAGGAGTAATGGGTGGTTTGTGGGAATTCCCTGGGGGTAAAATCGAACCTGGTGAAACAATCTTTGATTGTATTAAACGAGAAATTTACGAAGAATTGGGAATAGTGATAGAAGTGGGTGAACATCTCATCACTATTGACCACACCTATACACATCTAAGAGTTACCCTTACAGTACATAATTGCTGCCATATTACGGGCATTCCGCAACCAATAGAATGCGATGAATTTCGTTGGGTAAGTTTAGATGAACTGGAGCAGTTTGCTTTTCCAAAGGCTAACGTTCAGATTATTGAAGCACTGCGGCTTCAACATAGAAAAATCAACGAAGGGTAGCTTGAAAATGTTGAGTTCTGTACAGCTACCGTAGACGTTAAAATTCTGGTGCAATGGATATATGTTGAAAAATGAATATAAACATCTGTCGTCAAATTAAAATCATAAAATCAATTTATTAAGGGGTGAAGATATATAAAAAATAAGGAAGATGCTGTTTGTGACAATTAAAAGCACAACAGCGTAGGAGTTATCACTATGAAATTTTACAAGCGTTTAGCTACTGTTGTTTTAGCAATAGTGACAGTAATAACTATTGCATTTTTTCATACATTTGTTTTAGCGTTTCCCGAACACGAAGTTGATGCGATCGCATCTCAGACAACCGTCTTAATTGCACCAGCGTTACAAGAAGGGGATGCAAAGGCACGCAGAGAGTGGGAAACAGGTTCTGGAGCGATCGTGGCTCGAAAAGGTAAAAGCTATTACGCACTCACTGCACTTAGTGTTGTACAAACTAGAGGATTTTATGGAGTACGCACAAGTGACGGCAAAGTACACTTAGTGGAACATAACGAAGATAATTCCAGCATTTATCCTTTAGGTAGAGAAGACGGTGAACTGAGAACAAGAGCAAAAGATCTTGATTTAGCGCTGGTTAAATTTGAGAGCGAACACGACTACCCTGTTGCTGCTGTGGGAGATGCAGAGAAACTTAGAAACAAAGATGTATTATATGTTTCTGGTTGGCCCGTACCCCAAAATCAAGCTCCTCGTCGAGAACGGATTACCCAAGCCACATCATTAAATCAAATTGATTCTCAACCTCATTCTGAAAGCGGATATAGTTTAGCTTACAACATTCAAACCCGTCAGGGCATGGATGGCGGCCCGGTATTTAGTAAAGATGGACTAGTTGTTGCTATTCATGGAAGCGATCGCTCCCAGGAACACGGATATTGTCTCGAACCAAAACTGAGCGGTAACAATAGTTGTGGTTTGCCAATCAGTCGTATTTTAAATGCGATCGAAGCAGAGGATATGCGCTTGAGTTTTGATCGCGGTTCGGTAGATCCAAAACTGATTGCACGGGGACTAGCAAATAAATCAACAGCAGACGTAATTCCAGACGTTTACAAGTTGTTTACCTTTGATTTAGATGCAATGTTGAGAAATAAACCTTCTTTGGGATGTGGAAGTATATTGCTAGGAGATAAATGTCCAAGAAGCTCTCTGTAGATCGTAAAGGTAGGGACGACTGTGCCGAGTGAGCGCTCTTGCAACTTAGGAATCACAACACACATACCCTAACAAGTTTTATTAAAAAAAGTAACAATAACAAATGTTTTTCCGAAAACAAGAGTTATCCGCCTGGATTTATACTGAAATCATAAATATGTGCATGATATTTTAAAAAAATTTATATTTTAAGACTTTTACATCAAGTGAGAAATAACCATGAAATTCAGTTTATTTGCCAAATCCCTTAGTGTAGCAGCATTTACACTCAGTTCTACTGCTATTAATCTTCAGCCTAGCTATGCTCAAAGAGCTAAATTTTTCTGCGGTATGAGCAGGGGTAACCCAGCAACAATTGTTAATACTAGTAGGGGAAATAAACCAATAATTAGCTGGGTTGATACAGCTTTTCCGCCACCTTGGACACCTGGGGAACGCTGCGAGGCAATATCCGATCGCTTCAATAGGTTCTATCAAAACGGTACGCTCAAGTTTATCAGAGCAGGAGAATATAAGCGTCAACCTGTGTTGTGTGTCGCCAGTTATAATGGTGGCCCTTGTTTGCCGAATGGAGTATTAGTAACCCTCAAACCAGGAACAGATCCCCAGCTGATTCTAAATCGGTTGCTTTATAAACCGATAGGGGGTGGTGGCAGAATCATTGAACTGAAGGATGACAACAACAACGTTATTTCCAATGTTCGTGATGCCTCCTATCTTGATGTACAAAAACTAATCGGAGAGGAAAGTGAATCCGTAAGTTGCCCATCTGGACTACCAGTATGGGAATGTTGAAGAAATCGTAAGGTAAACCAACATGGAATGGCGCTTTTTACTCGCGGTTGCCTGTATTGGGGGTTTATCAATTTTATTACCAGTAACAGTACCGCTAAGTACTAGGGTTGCAGTTGAACAATCCTCAAGTCTAGGTTGGGAACAGGAACTACAGCCATTAGCTGAGTCAATCACAGTCAAGGTGCTTGCGGAGGGCTTTTTAGGCTCAGGAATTATATTTAAAGAGAAAGACTCTGTTTATACAGTAGTTACTAATGCCCACGTCATGATTTCGGGAGATCCTCCCTATAGAATTCAAACGCCCGATCGCCGGGTGTATGAAGCTAAACTTCCCCATCAGGTAAAGAAATTAGACGCTACTTGCTTTAATGGCAAAGATTTAGCGATTTTACAGTTTTACAGTCCCACTCACAAATATGCTGTAGCATCCCTTGGCTCGACATCAAATTTGAGTGTGGGAAATCAAGTGTTTGCCGCTGGATTTCCGTTTAATGTTGAGGGAACCCAGGATGTAGGTTTTGTTTTCAAAGCAGGTAAGGTTTCCTGGGTGTTGGACAAAGCTTTGGATGGTGGCTATAGCATTGGGTATACCAATGATATTCAAAAGGGTATGAGTGGGGGGCCTTTACTAAATCGGCAAGGAAAGGTAGTAGCTATTAATGGAATACATGCGGAACCTCTTTGGGGCGAGCCTTATACTTATCAAGATGGGACACCGCCAGAAGCACCTCTACGGCAACGAATGAGTAAATATAGCTGGGGTATTCCGATTGAAACGATTGTGGAATTGGAGCCATCTTCTCTCAAAGATGGTAACTCCAAATTTTCATTCACTTACAAATGCGATCGCAAGCATCTCCAAAAGCCCCAAGCAGTTCTACCTGTTAGCTCGCTCAGTATTTTTACGTAGCAGGTTTGAAAATGAAGTATTATTCCTCTATTGCAGCTGTGCTATTTGGTGCAGCAGTCGTAGTCATACAGCCTCAATTTAGCGTTGCATTATCTCCCAAGCAAGTTAGCGATATTGCAAGACAATTTACCATTCGCATAGATGGAGTAGGCATTGGCTCTGGGATAATTTTTGAGCGCAAGGGAAATACTTATTTTGTGCTGACGAATCGCCATGTCATAGAAGAACCTGGGAGATACGAAATTCAGACTCCCGATGGCGATCGCTATCCCATTTACTACAGCACACAATTGCCTGGTTTGGACTTAGCTGTGTTACAGTTTACAAGTCAAAAAAATTACACCACTGCCAATTTTGGAAACTCCGATCAATTAACAGAGGGAATGACAGTTTATGCGGTAGGGTGGGCGCAAATACCAGGTTTGGATCAGCCCAGTTACCAATTTACTAGGGGATATATTCGCAGTCGGTTGCAACAACCAGATCAAGGTTATGCCTTAGTTTATGACAACGAGGCTATACCCGGAATGAGTGGTGGCCCTTTACTAGACGAAAATGGTTTGGTAGTAGGTATTAATGGGCGAGCCACGGAACCTGATGTTTCCACAAAAACTGTTTTGCGATTGGGAATTCCGAGCAATACGTTTGTAGCCACTAGAGGTAATTTAAGAGCGCCAACTACTCCTCAACAACAAACTACCGCTCAAAAACCAACTACCACACAAAAACCAACCATCAGAACAACGCAATCAGGCAAACAACAACGAAGTGCTGAAAGTTTGATCAGTTCAGGTGGAGCTAAAGCTCAAAAAAGAGACTACCAAGGAGCTATTGCCGCCTATGAACAAGCTTTGCGGATGAATCCGAACCATCCTGATGCTTACTTCCAAAGGGCTGTCGCTTACTACGATCTCAAAAATTATCAAGCGGCATATGAAGATTTAAACCAAGTAGTTCGCCTGACTCCCAATAGTCCAATTGCTTACATGAACCGGGGTTTAACTCAAGATCTTCTGCAGAGAAATCAGGAAGCTCTTAAAGATTACAGTAAAGCAATTAGCCTTAATCCTGACTATGCAGCAGCTTACTTAAACCGAGGGGCACTTAAGAATGAACTTCAAGATTATCAAGGAGGAAT
Organism: Chlorogloeopsis fritschii PCC 6912; assembly: GCF_000317285.1. Lineage (GTDB taxonomy): Bacteria > Cyanobacteriota > Cyanobacteriia > Cyanobacteriales > Nostocaceae > Chlorogloeopsis > Chlorogloeopsis fritschii. The sequence goes on from NZ_AJLN01000085.1 coordinate 17,093, forward strand.
AGCTGATTTAAATAAAGCAATTAACCTTAAACCTGACTATGCTCTTGCTTACTTAAATCGAGGTGATTCCTATATTGCTCTTAAAGATTATAAAAGAGCGATCGCTGATTTAGATGAAGCAATTAGACTGCAACCAAACAGCGCTCTTGCCCACACCAGACGGGGTTTTGCTTATAGACAACTTCAAGAGTACAACAAAGCTGCTTTGGACTATAACATCGCGATCGGCATTCAACCAGACTACGCATCTGCCTACTTTGGCAGGGCTTTTGTCCGTCGCAGGCTGCAAGACGATCAAGGTGCCCTTGCCGATTACAGCAAGATAATTAGTCTCACTCCAGACTTTGCAGAAGCTTACTACAATCGTGGTCTGATTTATCTTAATTTAGGAAATAACAAAGAAGCTCTGTTAGATTTTCAAAAAGCAGCAGATTTATATAAACAACAAGGAAAAACTCAATACTACCAAGACGCAATTCAAAAAATAAGAGAATTACAAAGTAAGGGTAAGGTGGACACTGTTCACAACGTAAAAATAAAGTTTTGAAGAAAAGTAGGCAGTGCCCACCCTACAAAAATTGCTTCTGACTTCTGACTCCTGGCTTCTGACTTCTTAACTAATAAATTTTTAATGAATTAATCATTTTTTGTGAAATGCTCAAATATCTATCGTATTGACCTTCTTCTGCTGTATAGGTGATTATATAAGCTTTGTTATTTTTCAAAGTCCAAACTGCCATTCGCTTAACGTTATATCCTTCTTCTTTACCACTATAAATTACTTGATGAGCGGGGAGATTTGATAGTTTAGTAGAATAGGACTCATGAATTATTGCATCAGTGAAAAACTGGGTTATTTCATTCACAGATATATTTGTATATCCTTCTAATGAAATAGGTTCTTTCAAGTTTTCAACATTGATATTTACCTCTGCTGTTATTTTTTTTGTACTACTTGTTGGTGGTGACCAAAATTTAACTATATCTCCTGTAAATGGATCTCCAATGGGTAGAACTCTCCAAGATAGAGGATATTGTATCTGAATGCTATAGTTAGGATTCTCATAAACAGAGAATTCGGTATTAATTGGTGAATCTTGCCCTGGTAGGATGAACAATTGCCTGATTTGTGGAAAAGCTAATACTGTTATAGATAAGATGAAGGCAACTACCACTACTGCGATCGCAACTTTTTTGTTTAGGCTCTGCTTTTTCTCCTTCTTAATATCTGCAATTGCTTGTAACACATCAGTTACAGATTGATAGCGATCGCGGAAGTCATAGTTTACCATTTTGTCTAAAACATCTATTAGACAAGATTTAATATCTACTAGCCCTCGCCAATGAATTTTATAAGTGTTGGGATTTCTTGGGAGTTGGTCTGGTAGCATACCTGTAAGAGCTTGGATCGCAATCAGCCCTACAGCATAAATATCACTATTGAATTTTGGATGACCACTATTTTGTTCAGACGGCATATAGCCAGGAGTACCAATAGCGATCGTCTTTCCTTGCAAGTTAGCAGCCAAGACACTGATTTGTTTAACTGCTCCAAAATCAATTAGAACTAACTTGCCATCAATAGTACGTCGGATTAAATTTGCAGGTTTAATATCCCGATGAATAACATTTTGTTGATGGACATACTTGAGTATATTTAATATATCTTCTAAAAATTTTATTACTTCTTGTTCACTCCATTTAGTACCTGCTTTTAGTTCTTGACTAATAACATTACCTTCTATAAATTCCTGAACTAAATAAAAGTCTTCATTTTCCTGAAAATGAGCTAAAAGCCGTGGTATTTGCTCGTGGTTGCCTAATTTATAAAGTACTTGCGCTTCCTGCTCGAATAATCGTCTCGCCGTCTGTAAAAGAAACGGTTCAGTTGACCTGGGTTTTAGCCGCTTGACAACACAATAAGGATTACCGGGTAAATCCTTATCTTTAGCCAGATAAGTCTCAGCAAACCATCCTTTTCCTAATTGCCTGATGATTTCGTAGCGCCCTCGGAGGGTTGTTCCTAACATTCATTTATACAAAATGGAAGTTAAATGTAGACTAACTTATCAATTTTGGCATATTATCTAATTTAGCAAAATTTATCTAAGTTAAAAAAAATCGCGTCTCACATTTAACTCGATAAAACGCTTAGGATTCAATTCGCTAAAAGTTATATTTTTTACTGATATCTAATAAGCATATACTTAAAATTCTATAAATATATAACCTGAAAATTAGCTATGTGCAGTGGTGAATAACATAATATTGCCCATTTTTTACAAATTTAAGATTTTTTAATATCGTTTATTTAGTTTTTTATATATTAATTTTAATAAAGCAATATTGTATCCAAAGTTATTAAGGATGTATAGTCATCCATGATAATTTCAAACAACACTTAAATAACATTTGAATATCAAGTCTAAATAATTAACCATCACTCAAAAGCTAGATATAGCTGGATTTTATCCGGCAAATAACTTATTTTTACTAGTTTATCAGCTCTTACATTTGTAACAAAGTAAGAGTTAATTTTTAATACTTTTTTGTAGTGTGAGGGTTTAAGAAAATGATAGGAATAAAATATTTTCTCCTAACTGGTGCTTCAGCAATTGTCTTTGCTTTATCAATCAGTATGGCAAAAGCCATTGAACAGCCAAAAATAGAAGAAGCACTACAATCTATTAATACAAGTGTGGCTCAATTAAGCGAAAAGGAATCAGTTAAATTAGAGAAAAATTTACAATCAAATTTAAATATTGATATCGATGCAGAACAATCAATAGATCGCTTGACTAACGTTTCCCAACTAAAAGATGACGGAAATAGCCCAGAAGATAACATCGAGCAAGTGACATCCGTGTCGCAATTATCAGATGTGCAGCCCTCTGACTGGGCATTTGGTGCATTGCAATCTCTCATAGAACGGTATGGGGTAATTGCTGGTTATCCAAATGGCACTTTCCGAGGAAATCGTGCTATGACTCGCTACGAGTTTGCAGCAGGATTAAATGCAGCCTTAGACAAAATTAATCAAATAATTGCTGCTGGTACAGAAAATAATGTCCGTAAAGAAGATTTAGTAACACTGCAAAAACTACAAGAAGAGTTTGCTGCTGAATTAGCTACGTTGCGAGGTCGTGTTGATACTCTTGAAGCTCGCACAGCAGAAATAGAAGCGCAGCAATTTTCGACGACAACAATTATGAACGCAGAAGTCATTTTTGCTGTGTCGTCTGCTTTTGGTGGTGACCCACCGGGAGGATGTAGAGTTTTAGATGATGATACTGGATATTTTTTCGAGAATGTAACACAATTACCCTCAAACCCTGGTAGGTCTGGAGACCAAAATACAGATCCTGAGGTTGACTGTGGAGATAGAAGAGAACCAGCAAGGAATACTGTTTTCTCCCACCTAACACGCATCGGATTACAGTCATCTTTTACTGGTAAAGACGTTTTAAGAACTTATCTAACTACTGGTAATTTTGATGACGGTGGTTTTACAAACCCTGAGTCACTCAATACCTACATGGCTCGACTTTCTCACCAAGCAGGATTAAATAACAAGGTTTTCTTAGACTTACTGGAATATCGATTTCCTGCTTTTGATGACAAAGTTGTATTCTCTGTGATTCCCTTTGGATTTGAGTTAAGCAGTGTTCTCAGTGCTAACTCTCCTTACTTTGATATAGGAAGAGGTTCAATTTCGCGTTTTGGACAACTTAATCCAGTTTTAAGAATAGGCGGGCCAATGGATGCTGGGGTAGGTTTTGATTGGTTAATTGCCGATCCTGTAAGGCTACAGGTAGCTTATGGTACTAGAGATAGTGGTGACTTTGGGGAGGGAATTTTTGGCGCAGACCATAGTGCGCTTGGTGTGCAGTTAGTAGTGAGACCTACTCAAAACATTGTTACGGGAATCTCTTATGTTAATGCTTATTCCAGTGACGGCTCTTTGGGAACATATACTGGTAGCGTAAATGCAGAAACTGCTGGTTTGTGGTCTGGTTCATCGATTCCTAACGATCAGTTCAATAGTCCAGGAGTTCCTTTTGGTCAACAGGTAAATGCTCCGTCTGGCTTTGGTCCCTGTTGTGCCAATTATATTGGAAATTTACCAGCACAAATTAATGCTGTTGGCGGTAGCTTGCAATGGCGTGTAACAGATAACTTGACTCTGGGAGCATGGGGAGGTTATATGTTCACCAATTTCTTGGAAGCACTTCCTAACGATGATGTATTAGGTGATTCTGCTGGTCAAAAGCCTTATGGTACTTCTGCTACATACCTGTTTTCTTTAGGTATCTCCGATCCATTTGGTAGAGAAGGCGATTTATTTGGCTTTCTGTTTGGTATGCCACCCAAATTGGTTGATGCTGGACCTGGAACACCAGGTACACCCGTACCATTTTTTGAACAGGTAGTCAGAGAAGAAGATCCTACTCCGGTTACAGATAATAATGATAACCTCAACACCGTTTCACAATTCACCACTGATGGACAACCAAACTTACCACCACCAGGAAGTAACTTGCCTAGTAACTTGCCTAAGAGAGTGGGAGTAAGAGATAGAGCAACTTCACTCCACTTTGAAGTTTTCTACCGCTTCAGAGTGAGTGATAACGTCTGGATTACACCTGGCTTTTTCGTTGTTACCAATCCAGGGCATATTGCCGATAATGACACGATTTTTGTAGGTACTCTGCGCACTACTTTCCGGTTTTAGAGTAGAGACGCGATATATCGCGTCTCTACAGAGTCTGTTATTTGCATCAGATTTTTTGTGAAATAGTATCACTTAATTTCTCATCAAGGCAACGCAAATTAAAGCAAGGTTAGACGCATAACTAACTTGGATAAACTGGTAACGTAAAGTGAAACCATGCTCCACCATTAGGTGCAGTATCTACCCAAATTTGACCGTAATGGGCGCGGACAATACGCTGGCATAAACACAAGCCGATGCCGTAACCTTCTTTAGCTTCATCTCGTTCTAAACGGAAATGATTTTCAAAGATGCGATCGCGATTTTCTTCAGGAATGCCGGGGCCTGAATCGCCAATGCTGAACTGAACTTTTTGCGTCGTGCGATGCAGTCCTGCCACGCTAATAGTACCACCTTCAGGTGTATATTTAATCGCGTTATCCAGCAGATTCATTAATACTTGGCGGATACGTTCTGGATCGGCGTAAACACAAGGTAAATCTTTAGGAATATCTTTTTCTATCTTTAAAGATTTTATGGTGTAGCGATCGCGCAATTCCTCAAGCATTTCAAAACAGAGTTGACCGAGATCTATTTTTTGCGGTTGAATGGGAAATTCCCTTTCGTTGTTACGACCTACTTGTAAAAGATCGGTAATCATACGGTCAATGAGCCGAGTTTGGTTGCGTCCTTGTTTAAACAAGTGTGCAGCCATAGTCGGTGTCAGCCGTTCAAATCCACCTTTTTCTTGATTGTAGTTAGATTGCAAAGTGTCTATGGCGATAGCGATCGCAGTCAAGGGATTGCGTAAGTCGTGGGCTAACATTGCTATCACCCGGTCTTTAAACTGGAGTTGCTCCTCTAGTTGCTCTTTTTCTTGTTTTAAGCGAAAAATTTCATCTGATAGATGAATGAGTTCGGCAGAAAAAGCAACTGAACGAATAGAGGATTTAGGTGATGATGGGGTGCGCCCATTATCCTCTAAATTGTCCTGTAATCCATTCTGTAATTTTACGTAAGCATCTACTGCGGCTTGCCAACGCGGCCACCAACTTTTTAGTTGAGCGACTATATTACTACCAGCTAGAGTGTGTCTGGGTTCTGGGTGAATTTTGATTAAAGCTGGTGTTGCTACCAGTTTAAAGTGTTCCGCCAGATAGGGTTGTTGCCCGACATCAATAATTTGAAGTTCAAACTTATAGTCAGCCTCTAATTCTTTTAAGTAAGCACGAATTCGCTGCACTTGTTGTCTGGACTTTGGTCGCCCATCGACAAACAGTAACAACTGCAGTGGAGCCTCAGAATAAATAGGCTGATCCTGTGAAGCTTGCATGTAATCGTGTTTTAGCACTGGTAACAAACCGACGACGCTTTGGGTGAAAGTAAATTTGACTGGCGTTTGTCGATAGTAATGATCTTCGTTGTTTTCAATTTAATATCTATTTTAGATTTTTCATACGCCTATCCCATACTGGTTTTTGAGCAGAGATCTAAATTTTTGAGCCTTACCTACTCTTTTGGCAGATTTCTGTTCCTGGCAAACCGTTTGCAACCAAAATCTCAGTCGCAATCTTCGCGCCGATTGTCATCCTTCGTCAAGAGCGAATGAAAGTTTTTATACTGACTATAACTCAGGTAGTACAGTAACAAATTTATTAGACCGATCGGGTATAAAGTTAATAGCCACTGCTTTTAGTTGCTTGGATGCGCTAGGGTAGGGATTGACACTCAATTTGTGATTGACCGTGCTGCATTCAAACCGTTCAGCTGTCTTGATCAGCTTGGCAGTTTTACTTACCTCACTAACAGCCTGTTCCAACAGTCAAATCGCCAAAAACCTTGAACAATCTTTGGCGGCAGACTCAAGGTTGAAAGACAATCCTGTTATTTTTGGCGCTAACCAAACAGGCGATCGCCAAAATCAACAAAATAACTCAGCACCGCAGTTGCCAGCTGATTTTCCTAAAGAAATCCCCCTTTATCCCAACGCCCAGTTACAGGAAGTTATTCCCAGTAGCGACACAGAAAGTCAAGTATCAACACGTTGGTTGAGCTCCGATCCGACTAATTTCATCGCCAGCTACTACCGCAACCAATTTCAGACAAATAACTGGCAGATTTTGCAACAGCCAACCGACGAGCAGGGAGGCTCTTTTGAAGCACGGCACAATGACTTACAGGTTAAAGTAGCTATTGCACCTAAATCCGTGACTAACGCGGCACCCAATCAACCACAAACAGCCACTGAATTAATCATTGAGTATCAACCAAACACTACAACCACAGCACAAGCTGGGCAAAGTACTAATAATATAGTTCCTCAGCCGAGTGACTCGCAGTTTGTAGGACCAGTGCAACCAAACAACAACTCGGTATCACAGCCAGTTAGTACACCTAACACCACAAATAACACTATAGGCGCATCTGGAACAAGTCCCCAGGAATTTAGCGACCTGAATAAGGTGCCACAAGAATTACGGACATACATTCAAGATTTGGCAGCCTTGGGTGTTTTATCTGTAGAATCTAATGCTACCAAAAGCAACTCCAACAACACAACTAACCAGTTTGAACCCAATCGAACTATTACCCACCGCGAATACGCTCGTTGGCTAGTAGCGGCTAATAATGCCATGCATCCCAACAATCCGTCTAAGCAGATTCGCTTGGCAGCAGAAAGTGCCCAACCAGCTTTTAGTGATGTGCCAAAAACAGATCCTGATTTTTCGGTGATTCAAGGATTAGCAGAAGCTGGTTTGATTCCTAGTCCTTTATCCGGTGATTCCACCCAAGTTTTGTTTCGTCCTGATGCACCTTTGACACGAGAGCAGTTGATTCTGTGGAAAGTGCCTCTAGACACTCGTCAAGCTTTGCCTGCCGCTAACTTAGATGCGGTAAAACAAACTTGGGGCTTTCAAGATGCCGGCAAAATTGACCCTAAAGCGTTACGAGCTGTATTGGCAGATTTTCAGAATGGCGAACAATCAAATATTCGGCGGGTATTTGGCTATACGACACTTTTTCAACCAAAAAAACCAGTGACTCGTGCTGAAGCTGCTGCCGCATTGTGGTATTTCGGAACTCAAGGTGAGGGGATGTCGGCAACTGAGGCTTTGAAATTACAGCGATCGCCACAGCAGGCTACTTCCCAACCGCAATCACAGTAAAATAGGCAATTCTCAAACTACAAATTTTGAACAGCTTTATAGTTACTTTATAAAAAACTACTTGATTATAAAAAATTAATCAAGATAAATTTTCTCTGGAACTTTACCCTCTTTTATATAAGAGAATACAGAGTTGATTTGCGTTTAATTACGCACCATAAAATAGTCAAGCTTATTTTGATATCAAAAAATACTTAAGTATAATCGCCTGCGCAGTACTTGTCTTTTGTAACAACTAAAAAGCAGGGACTAATTTGCATGAAAATAAAACTGGTAGCGGCAGGGTTTTTTCTCTTATCTTTGCTGTCGCCGCTCAAACCTGCGGCTGCAAATACAAATCCTGAGAAAATCTACATATTTGGTGATAGCCTTTCTGACGCGGGTAATCTCTATAAAGCCACAAATTTCCAAGCACCTCCAAGCCCACCTTACTTTGAAGGACGTTTTTCCAATGGAAAAGTGTGGGTAGAATATCTTGGAGATAAACTGGGGCTAGAGCCAATCTTATTCGCTGATTTGCAGAATTCTACCCCATCTGAAGGTATTAATTATGCCTTCGGTGGTGCTGGCTCTGGTCTGTTTAATACCTTATTTGACCCTAAAGACTTATTTCCGGGGGCGCTGGGACAAGTAAAATTATTTACAAATTCTCAACAAGCTGACCCAAACGCACTTTATATTGTGTGGGCAGGTGGAAATGATTATTTATTTGGTAACGTTACCGACGTTAAACAACCGATCGCTAACTTATCAGCGGCGATCGCATTACTTGCCGTGTCGGGTGCCAAAAATATAATTGTGCCTAACTTGCCAGATTTGGGCAAAATTCCTTTTACATCAAAAACAGAAAATGCCAGCCAACTAAGTGCTTTAACTAAAAAACATAACCAAGCATTGGCAGAAGCTTTACAGAAACTTAGCTTAATTCCTGGCATTAAGCTCATTCCTATTGATATTGAGTCTTTGTTTAATCGAGTGCAGGCTGCACCCAGCGAGTTTGGCTTAAATTTAACCAATGTCACTGATGCTTGTTTAGTAGGCAGTTTGGAGGAAGTAATACAAGGTAATTTTAGTGTATGTCCCAACCCGGAGAATTATTTATTTTGGGACGGTGTACATCCTACAACACTTGTGCATAATCTCATAGCAGAAACAGCATTCTCCGCGCTTGGTGTTGAGTACGTAGCCAAACCTTGGGTGAAACTAAAAGATTTGCATTTGCAGCTTTTAAGCAGTAAAAGTGTTCCAGTGCCAACAAAAATAGTCAATATCACCCAAACTCTATAAGAACTAAGCCCGCGCAAGCAGGCTATATTAAGAAGCTCCTTAATAGCAGTTGCACAGGCGGCGCACCACCCGCTACGAATGAAACAAACAGGTCAAATCCTCTTTCCTTCTGCCTCTCCGAAGCTTTGAGCCTCCTTGTGGAGGAGCAACGCTTTCGGAGGAAACCTCCGCACCCTTACGGGAAGACGCCTCCGGCGTCTACAAACTTCTCTCTGCCCTCTGACTTATTTCTTGAAAGATAAACGATATTACTCCAACAAGTCGGGTTCTTGACGCACAATCATCTCATACAGTGGTTGAAAACTAAACCAACCCATAAAGTGCGAACCAACTTGACTGTGTGCCAAATGAGCATATTCATGTTGAATGGGAACAGGTTTACCAGCACCCTCTGCCAGTAATTGAGCTTGACAACTGCGCTCCATTGTAATGAACCACCATGCTGCTTCATCAACAGAGTGGCCAACAGTGAGCAATCCATGATTTTTAAGAATAATGGCTTTATTGTCACCTAGAGTTTTGGCAATGCGCTTGCCCTCTTCTGGCTGCAAAACTACACCTGTATAATCATCAAATAAGCTGTGGTCTTCATAAAAAGAACAAGCGTCTTGGGTAAGTGGATCAAGCAGACGACCAAGGCTAGACCAGCTTTTACCGTAAAGTGAGTGAGCATGGGCTGCTGCTACTACATCAGGGCGGGCGGTATGCACTTGAGAATGGATGGCAAAAGCTGCTTGGTTAATTGGGCGATCGCCTTCAATCACTTCACCTTGCTGGTTAACCAAAATTAAGTCACTCACCCGAATTAAACTAAAGTGCATTCCAAAAGAGTTAACCCAGAAGCAATCAGGGTATTCTGGATCGCGAGCGGTGATATGTCCTGCCACGCCTTCGTTAAATCCAAAGCGAGAAAATAGCCGAAATGCTGCTGCCAGTCGCTGCTTGCGATGCAGACGTTCTTCTTCTGCTGAAGCAAAGGTGGGAGGCTCAGGCAGATTGGGCTTGTTAAGGGATATAGTTTGCATCATGGGAACCTAATATTAAGATGATTGAGTTAAAAATTTAAAGATATTTTGCTTAGTATAATTTTTGAGATTGCTATCACTTTTTAAAATAATTGAAGAATTGGTTATGCACCACTTCACTAGTGAAGTAGAAACAGAAATTAACAACACTTACTGAAAAAATTTGTGTACATTATAAATCCTGCCAAGCCTCATCCTCCTCTGGTTTCAACCAGTCTTTTTCTAAAGAAGATTCACTCAGTATGCTTATTTCTATTTTTTCTTCTAGATATTTAGCCTTAAGAAATTGGATAAAATCAAGCACTTCCACTAAGAGGAATTCTAGAGCTTGTTCAATCTCTTTCAGCAGAAAATATTTTATACTCATTTTTACTTTATTGTACTGATTTAAAAAATAATTATTCCTTCAATATTTTACTAATCTAACAAAATCACGCTAGAAGAACTAACGGGCTTTTTTAAGTGCGATCATATTGCTAGTGGATTGAATTTTACTAGGTTCTACCCAAAGCTACATAAGTAACAATCTATTTCACTCCATCAAGTTAAGACCTGCAATTTTCTACAATAAACCCAGAGTCATTGATAAAAGGTATCAGCAAGCCCATGCCTAGAACCGTTGCCGACGTGATGAGCCGCGATCCAATTGTTGTCCACCCAGAAACTCCTCTTCAAGAAGCCATCCATATTTTGGCAGAACGACGCATTAGTGGGCTACCTGTTGTAGATGATGCCGGGAAGTTGGTAGGTATTATCTCGGAAACAGATTTGATGTGGCAAGAAACTGGTGTCACTCCTCCGGCTTATATTATGTTTCTTGATAGCGTCATCTATTTAAAGAATCCTGCTACTTACGAACGTGACTTACACAAAGCACTGGGGCAAACTGTAGGGGAAGTGATGAGTAAAAATCCGATTACTATTTCTCCTGACAAACCTCTAAAAGAAGCTGCAAAAATCATTAACGATCGCAAAGTTCACCGCTTACCGGTACTTGACAGCGAGGGCCAAGTTATTGGTATTCTCACCCGTGGTGACATTATTCGGGCAATGGCAGCAAGCCAAGATTAGTCATTGGTTATTAGTCATTGGTTAATGGTTAGTAGGGGAGCCAGTTAGTAGTTAGTAGTTATTCTCCCCTGCACCCCTGCACCTTGTCCCCACCTCCCCTTCCGCGTCTCCGTGTCTTTATCTCCCCTTGTCCTCTTTAATACACGGTTCATGACAACTATTTTAAAAAAAGAGAGATAAAAAATGAGTGTTACTCCTGATTCTGTAAAGCAATTGCTAAGTTCTGAGGATTTGGGCGATCGCTTGCGAGCAGTAAATCAAATCCGCCAACTTGAACCAACAATTGGTTTTGAGTTGATACAAAATGCCATTAATGACAGCAATTCTCGCGTGCGATACTCGGCAGTGAGTCAGTTTGATACATTGGGCGGACAGAATTTAGATTTATCTTTGAATGTGTTGCGCGATCGCTTGCTCAACGATCCGGAACCCGACGTGCAAGCTGCAGCCGCAGACTGTTTGGGCGCTCTGAAGCTAGATGCAGCTTTTGAAGATTTACAAAACCTTTATCAAACCAGCAATGAATGGATCGTTAAATTCAGTATCATTGCGGCTTTGGGAGAGTTGGGCGATCCGCGTTCTTTTGATTTACTTAGACAAGCACTTTCTTCAGATAATGAGTTAGTACAAACTGCTGCTATTAGCTCCTTTGGAGAATTGGGAAATACACAAGCAATTCCGCTCTTAACTCCCTATGCCAACAATCCAGATTGGCAAGTTCGTTATAGAGTGGTGCAAGCCCTTGCTAGTTTGGGAGGTGCAGAAGCGAATTCGGTATTGCAAACTCTGGCTAATGATGAAGTAGAAGCTGTTGCGTCTGAAGCGAAGAGAGCTTTGCAATCTAGCTAAAAGCTGAATTACCACCCAGCAAGCGCTCGAACTCTCGTTTGACGATTGCATAACACTCACAGGAGGTAGACTCCAAACCTTCTGTGTCAAGAAGAGTCATCTTGCCATACTTGTAGCTGATGAACCCTGCTCTCGCGATAGTAGCGGCAACTTCACTCACACTCGCGCGACGCACCCCTAGCATTTGTGCTAGAAACTCTTGGGTGAGAGGAAATTGATCTGCTCCCACTCGATCGCGAGTCATCAGCATCCACCGACAAAACCGCTGTTCAATCGAGTGCAGGCGGTTGCAAGCAGAAGATTGAGCGATTAGATTAAATAGCGCTTGCGTGTAGAGTTGCAGCAGTCTGTAAAGCGGGCTACCTGGAGTCACTTCACGTTGAAATACATCCGCCCCCATTCTCATCCCTTCACCAGGAATTTGTTGAATAGCCTCACCGGGAATTGAGTTGGCTCCTAAAAATACAGGCAAACCCACCATCCCTTCATTGCCCACCGTACCCACTTCCACCGCATCCCCACTTTCTACTAAAGAGAGCAGAGAACCGACGCCACTGTTGGGGAAATAGACATATTGGATCGGTTCGTTAGGTGCATAAAGGATTTGTTTGAAATCTAGAGAGACTAACTCCATGTAAGGCAGGAGGCGTTCGTATTCCTCTGGGGGCAGGGCAGCCAACAGCCGATTTTTAATTGAATTACGGGGGTTTTGGGACGCGCACATAAAGAGCCTCTTTGAGCCAGTCTTATCTCTATCAGATAGCTCAAATCATTGGTCGAAACCCTCTGGCGAAAGATGAACTCTTTTGTAAATAAACTTTGTACGCTCAGACACATTTCATAAATTTCTCCATACAATGGGGATTGTACTGGAACGTACAATTTCTATTCACTCTCTATATCCAGGCACTGTAGTAGCGATGAGGCGGCGGGGCAGAAAATCTCCGATTTTCTGCCCCGCCGCACCTGCCTGAGGTGATCGCTTACAAAAACATCAGCAAGCAGAAAAAAAATAAGTAATATTACATGAGACACAAGGTTATTTCTCACTTTCCTAATGTTGCTTACAACGTAGTAGCGATCGCCGCTTCTAAAGGTGGGCTAAAAGCCATTAGCAAAATTTTGTCTGCATTGCCAGATGACTTTCCGGCAGCGATCGTGATTGTACAGCATTCATCTCCTCATTACCCCAGCTATCTAGCAGAAATCTTCAGCCGTCGCACAGCTTTACGGGTAAAGCAGGCAGAGCAAGGAGAGCTTTTACGACCAGGAACAGTCTACACCCCTGTTCCAAACAAGCACCTGCTGGTTAACCTAGATGGCACTGTATCTCTCTCAGACACACCAAAAGTGAACTTCGTCCGTCCGGCAGCTGATAAACTGTTCGCGTCAGTGGCAGCTACTTTTCAAAGTCGAGCGATCGCCGTTGTTCTGACTGGTAAAGATAGTGATGGCGCTTTGGGGATACTAGCCATTAAAAAGTATGGCGGTACGGTGATCGCTCAAGATGAGGCTAGTTGTGAGTGTTTCAGTATGCCCAAATCTGCGATTGACACAGGGAAAGTCGATTTTGTTTTTCCTCTAGATGCGATCGCCTCTACCTTGGTAAACCTAGTTATGACAGAAAAAATCGAGCAATTCATCGGAGCGTTAGCTCCGATGAATTGCTAAAGGGTTGACTCTGGCTAAAGTTAGTTTGACGAGATAGGTAAGAAGCCCGCAAGCCAATCAAGTGAACTCCAAGTTCATTAAACTGAGCTTGGAGTTTTCTAAATCTAGCCTGAATTTGACAAGCTTGCTTTCTCAGCATCCCAGATCTTGCCCTAATTTCAGCAACTTGCTCTCTCAGTACTGTATTCTTAGTCTTAAACGCCTCAAGCTCAGTCACCAAGGGATTGTCTAGAGGGATTGTCGAAGGTGTAACAGAATCCGATTTGTCTATCTGCTCCAACTCTGAAGCCTGGACAGTTGAATTATAGATAAGGCTGAGGAGTTCAGCTAAAGACTCACTAATAGGCTTTTTACTTACCAAAATGTTTTTAAATAATTGTTTAGCCTCATCAAGTGGTGGCCATTCCGATCTAAGTGCAGCACGCAACTCCTTATTTATATAACTCAACTGTTGCTCCATGTCTTGCAGATCCAACTCCTTGTAGTGCAACTCTTGCTTGAGAGTTTCTAGTTGTTCCCACAAAAGCTCTACTGCATCCTCAAGTTCAGATTTTCCAGCAGAATCAAGGTCTTGTGATTCTGCAAAAGGACTATACTCGCTTGGGTTTAGCATTTTGCATCGATTGCTTGATTGCAATTTTTGTATAGTATCAGATTTCAGTAAAAACCTTGCTGGGCAAATATTTTAGTCTCAGTATGCTTTCAAAATTCAAGCCGGATTTCTATGCTTGATTGCTTTTGCACAAAACTTCTATGATGATTGAACTATTTAAAATAATAAAGCGTAATTGTTGATATGGCAGTCTAATTACTAATACTTAGTTTTAATTTTCCTGTAGGGGGCGAATGATGGCTGGAGAAGTAGGTTGCTGTGGCTGAAATATTGCAGCTAATGCTTGCTCTAAAGTTTCTGCCATCACTATTCGGTTTTCGTAAGCAACAATCACTCTCACAAAAGTTGGCAAGCTATTTTGTTCTGCTTCCAGATATAAAGGTTCGACGTAAAGCAGCGATTGTTCAATCGGTATCACCAAAAGATTACCTTGAATTGCTCGCGAACCCTCGCGATTCCACAGAGAAATTTGCTGAGAAATCACCGGATCTTGGTTAATTAAAGCTTCGATTTGCTGAGTACCATAGACTAATTGCTGTTTCGGGAATTCATATAGCAACAACCTGCCATAATTTTCTCCATCGGAACGTGCTGCCAGCCAAGCAATCAAATTTGCACGTTGTACAGGCTTAAAAGGCATCAAGAGAATAAACTCTTCTGTTTGCGCTTTTGGCAACTTCATGATCAGGTAGTAGGGTTGTATTTGACGCTGTTCCCTGCCATAAATTTCTGTAGGTATCTGCCACAAGTCTTCTCGATTGTAAAATACCTGTGGATCGGTCATGTGATACGCCAGCAGTCGTTCTGATTGAATACTGAAGAAATCCAATGGATAGCGAATGTGGCTGCGTAGAGGAAGTGGCATTGCCGAGAGTGGTTTTAGCATTTGGGGAAAAACTTTCCCTAAAGTCGCGATAATTGGATCGCTTGGATCGGCAACGTAAAAATTGACTGTGCCATTGTAGGCATCGACAACAACTTTGACAGAGTTACGGATGTAATTAAATCGATTGTTACCTGGATCGGAATAAGGATAGTGATCGCTTGTGGTGTAAGCGTCAATAATCCAGTAAAGATAAGTTGGTTCGCTTTCTTGTGTTTCGCCTCCCCCATCAGCAGCAACTAAGTATGCATCGCCGTCGAAACGTAAAAAAGGAGCGATCGCCTGAATTCTTTGGCGGATATTGCGACGAAATAGCAACTTGGTTTGGGGAGTAAAATTGCGTGTCAGCAGCATTTGCCAATCTTTGAGATACTGAGCAAACAACAAACGCCGCCACATTGCACTTATAGAAATTCCACCCTGTCCGTCATAGACGTTATAGACATTCTCATTACCGCTGGGATAATCTAACTCTTGCGTTCTTGTCCCAGTCATGACATAAGTATCACTAATTTCCCCATAATAAATTCGCGGTTGACCAATGGGAATGCTGGCACGAATTTCCGCTCTTGTAATCTGCAACGAACCTTCTTTATCTCCGTCATTTACCCCAATATCTTTAACGTAATAATAAGGTAACCCACCAGGGGCAACTAAATTGACAGGACTAAGTGTAAACCCGTAACCATGAGTATAAACTAGATGCTGGTTAATCCATGTCTGCGCCTGTTCGGGAACATCGCCGTAGTCTAATTCCCGTGCTGCAATAATAGTTTGCTGATATTCTGTTGTTTGAGTTGTCAAGTCCCGCAAAAGTGTGTAGCGGTCAATGTCAGCATCAGGGAACTTGTAGTAAGGTCGAATTTGTTGGAGTTGGCGGTTAGTTTCTAAAAGAGGACGAGTATCCCACAAGCGAATATTGCGAATTGTCTGGTCATTTTCTTTTAAATCGGCTGCTGTCAATCTACCTCGCGGATCGAAGGTTTCTGCATCAATGGCGTTTAAATTAAATGCCTGACGGGTAAGAGCAATGGTACGGGCAATATACGGTCTTTCTCTTGCTAGTTCATTAGGTTGGACAATCAAACGTTGTACTATTGTAGGCAAAATTTCGCCAGAAACTCCTGCTAATAACAGATACAGCACCAGCAAGTAAACCAATTGGCGTGGAAAGGGAATAGGTTTTAATCTGATTTGTCTGGAACGAGACAAAACAAATACTCGCCATAGCAGATAAATAGCGATCGCCACTGCCAAAAAACTCAGGGCAGTATAAATTGGCAACTGTGCGTGCACCTCTGTATAGCTAGCACCGTAGTTGACACCATCGGTGGAATACAAAAGTTGATAGCGCTGTAGCCAATAATGCAGGGCTAGCGCTAGCATTAGCAAACTCGTTAAACCGTTTAAGTGGAGTCGCTGCTGTACGGAAAATCCTGGAAACCTTCCCTCACTTAAACTATTGGCAGAGCGTAAATAAATTAATCCTACGGAGATAAGTCCGTATAAAAACAATCCTAATAACCAAAAATTTAACAGTTCCCAAATCGGTAGAGAAAATATATAAAAGCTGATATCACGATGGAAAAGTGGATCTTTGTCTTGAAAACTAGTGGCACGGAAATATTGTAAAATGATAGCCCAGCGTCCTGATAGCAAAAAACCCATCAGCAAACTGATCAGCAGCCCGATCGCCCCTAATAAAAATTGATAATAAATTAAAATTGCGATTGTCAAAACTACTAGTAAACCCAGCTGTACAAGGGGAATCGGTATATCCTGCAATTGCAACAGTTGGGCAAATAGCTGGAACTGGGGTGGCAACTGCCAAGAGGTAGCGGGAAGCTTGATATTTGGATACCAAAAGTTTAAGGCTTTTTGGGCGTAGTAAATCAGAATTAACCCTGCTCCTGCGCTCAATCCCAGTACTACTGGCATGAGAAAGCGCAGTTTTAAGGGAAAATTTGTAATATTACTTGTGATGTCTACCCTATACCCTGTACCCGATACCTTATAACCTTGTGGATGTTTCAGCCGATGTGCGATCGCTAAATTGCCCAATAAAAAAATCACTGAAAAGACAAAAGCGATCGCCCACGTCCCAAATTGCGTTATTAAGCGCAATAAAAATTCTTGTAAATATCCAACTTCATCAAACCAGAAAATTTCTGCTGTCAGACGTGAGGCTAATTCAAACATTAACCACAAACCCAACAGCAGCCAAATTAATCGAGAAATTTGTTTCATATACAAGGAACTGGGAAGTAGGGATTAGGAACTAAAGACAGTGAACAGTAAACAGTAATCAGTGAACAAAAAAGAAGTCAGAAGTGGAGATGGAGTTGCTTTGCCAAGGAGTCAAAATGCAATTGGTGAATTCTGGCTCCTGGCTCCTGGATTCTGTTGAGATAACTGATAACTGATAACTGATAATTAGCCTCTAGACCCTACTCAACTAAACTGCTCACCTGCATCTAGGTTAAACAACATTTGCAGAGCTTGCATACAACGACGTCTTGCCTCAACATCTTGCTGCGCTCGCAATTGCACCATCGGATCATGTAAAATTTTGTTAACTATTCCTCGTGTTAAGGCTTCAATCACTTCTTGATGTTTGTCACCGAATTCTGAACCCAATCGGGACAAAGCTTTTTCTAATTCTTGTTCCCGAATGGTTTCAATTTTATTTCGCAGACAACTGATAGTGGAGACAGTTTCTAGCGATCGCCACCACACATCAAAAGCTTCTACTTCCTGTTCTAAAATCCCTTCAGCTTCTTGTGCCATCTTGCGGCGGCTTTCGTGGTTTTGTGCCACGACTGCCTTCAAATCATCCACATTGAACGCTTGCACGTTTGCTAATTCGTTGACATCAGCATGGACGTTACGGGGTACAGAAATATCGATTAACATCAAACCGCGATTCGGTTCTAAAACCAGTTCTAACTTAGCGCGATCGAGAATCGGATCTGTTGCAGAGGTGCTTGTAAATACTAAGTCACACTCGGAAATTACTGTCATCATTTCCGAGAGCAGACAAATTTGGATATTGTGTTCGGGGAACTGTTGAGCTAACTCCTGTGCCCGTCCCACAGAGCGATTTAAAATACAAATTTTGGCAGCACCTTTAGAGACGAGGTGTTGTACCAACAGCCGCGACATCTTGCCAGCGCCCAGAATTGCCACTCGGCAAGCCGCTAAGTTTTCTACCTTCATATGTGCCAATTCCACAGCCGCAGAACTGATGGAGACTGCGCCAGTACCAATACTAGTTTCGGTACGTACCCGCTTGCCGGCTGTGATGGCTTGTTTGAATAATCGATTCAAAATTGTTTTTATACCGTTATATTGTTGCCCCAGTTTATGGGTATTTTTTACCTGGGCAAGAATTTGGCCTTCTCCGAGTACCAAGCTATCTAAACCAGCAGCTACCCGCATTAAATGCATAACAGCATCTTGGTGTAACAACACAAATAGATGTTGTCGTAAAAGCGGCGTGGGTATTTTACTGTGTTCTGAGAGAAACTGGCTGACCTCTCGGACACCTTGCTCAGACTCCTCAGTCACAATGTAAATTTCAAGACGATTACAAGTACTGAGGATGGCAACTTCTTGTATGTGGGGATAACTAAGCAGGTGTGCGATCGCGCTTTCGGTTTGTGGTTCTGGAATGCTCAGTTTTTCCCGGACTTCTACTGGGGCTGTTCTATGGCTTAACCCCACCACTGCTATATTCATCTGCTAAATCTTAGTTACGAATCGGTGATTGTAATTGGAAATTAAGGAATAGGGAATAAATGGCTGATAGTAGTTAGTGGGTAGTGGATAGTGGTTAACAACCAAATACTGTACGGGCGGGTTTTGTTGATTATATGAACGGTTCAAACCGATAATTTATCTTCTAAACCCGTCCCTACTAACGACAAACTACCAACTACTAACTACTATCTAATAACCATTATCCATCCCCATTCTTCATTAATTAATGCAGTTGCAGTGATTTTGGTTCGTCGAACATATGGATTGTATCGACAAACCGAGCAGTTTTTGACTGGTTAGAAATTACCAGACTTTGAGTCCGTGCCCCTCCATTGAAGAAGCGTACACCTTGCATGAGGTTACCAGAGGTAATGCCGCAAGCAGCAAACAAAACAGTTTCACCAGATGCCAATTCATCAGCATCGTAGACCTTATCAGGATCGTTGATACCCATAGACTTTAGCCGCTCAATGTTAGCTTCCTTGCTTTCGCCAATCAAACCAGTCTTCACGATTTCCGGATCGTA
This sequence comes from Chlorogloeopsis fritschii PCC 6912, assembly GCF_000317285.1. GTDB lineage: Bacteria > Cyanobacteriota > Cyanobacteriia > Cyanobacteriales > Nostocaceae > Chlorogloeopsis > Chlorogloeopsis fritschii. Next base: position 36,655 of record NZ_AJLN01000085.1, read on the forward strand.
AATTAACTGCCCTTGGAAGTGCCCACCTAAAGCACGCATCGCCGCAGCAGAGATTACACCTTCTGGAGCCGCACCAATCCCCATTAAGGCATGAATGTTAGTACCAGCAAAACCACAGGATAAAGCTGCACCGACATCACCATCAGAAATTAGTTGAACTCTAGCGCCAGCTTCCCGGATTTCTTTAATTAAATCATTGTGGCGCTCACGCTTCATTACCACTACAACAAGTTCTTCGATCGAGCGATCTAAACACTCCGCAAGAATCTTCAGGTTTTCAGTTGCAGATTTGTTGATATCCACTTTACCCTTGGCAGCAGGAGGAGCTGCTAACTTCTTCATGTAGAAGTCGGGAGCGGCAAACAAACCACCTTTTTCGGAAATTGCCAAAACAGCCATCGAGCCTGGTTGACCATATGCTACTAGGTTAGTACCTTCACAGGGGTCAACAGCAATGTCAATTTCAATTAGTTCATCTGGGTTGCAAAAGTTTTTAGCATCTGGACGGCTACAAATACCGACTTCTTCCCCGATATAGAGCATAGGGGCATCATCGCGTTCACCTTCCCCAATCACAATACGACCGCGCATATAGATTCTATTCATCCGCTCCCGCATAGCTTCTACAGCCACTTGGTCAGCAGTGTTTTTTTCGCCCTTGCCCATCCAGCGAGCAGAAGCGATCGCGGCTTGTTCAACTACCTCAATAATCTCTAACCCAAGAGTATTTTCCACAGAGTCTGCCCTCTCGATAGCTTGATTTTGCGACTTTTCATTTGGCGATTTCAGTTTTACAGTCTACCAAAGGGCGGATACCACTGGGAACGTGGAAAATAGTCTTAACTGTCGGTTTTATTTACTTAGGGGTATCAAAAGTGTTCACTGGACAGATGAATATCCTTAATGTTGAGACAAATAAATTTATTAGAATCCATACAGACGTTTATAGAACGTCACACTTTTAGCTTGCGATTTTTCTATTATGCTGGACTTTCTCAATCCTCTTCTCAATCGTCATCCCGAACGCATGAAAGCCAACGTTGAGATTTACACTTGGCAAACCTGCCCTTACTGCATCCGCGCCAAGATGCTGCTGTGGTGGAAGGGTGTCAAGTTCACCGAATACAAGATTGACGGTAACGAAGCAGCGAGAGCAAAAATGGCAGAACGCGCCAACGGACGCCGTACTGTACCGCAGATTTTCATTAATAATCAACACGTTGGTGGTTGTGATGATCTGTATGAGTTAGACACAAAAGGTCAACTCGACACTCTTTTAGCCCAACCAGCACTTTAAACATTGTCTGAAAGTCATTAGCCCGTGCAGACGGGCTTTGTTTGTGTAGCCGTAGACTTCTAGTCTAAGGGCATTCTTTGCCTCAAAATATGTCACTCAAATACACAGAATATCTTATACATTGCCAGTGGATGGATCGCGCCATACAATTAGCAGAACAAGCAGGTAATGCAGGTGAAGTTCCTGTCGGTGCTGTAATTCTTGATTCTTTTGGGGAAGCGATCGCAGAAGGCGAAAATAGAAAAGAACGCGACCAAGATCCAACAGCTCATGCGGAGATAATTGCCATCAGAGCAGCCACTAGTAAGTTAAAAACTTGGCGTCTAAATCAATGTACTCTCTACGTTACTCTCGAACCTTGTCCGATGTGCGCAGGTGCAATCATCCAAGCCCGGATCAAACTTTTAGTATATGGGTTAGATGACCCCAAAACTGGTGCAATTCGTACTGTTGCCAATATCCCCGACAGTGCAGTGTCTAATCACCGTTTGCGTGTAATTGGAGGCATTCAAGAATCTGCCTGTCGTCAGCAGTTGCAAAGCTGGTTTGCTAATCTGCGACATCCAAAAGACTAACGGACAGAGGTAAAACTGTCCAGCTGGTGTGACACAAGTCTGGAAAGAAAATCTACGGTGTATTTAGTCCATACTTTTATCACATTGCAAAAGTTTACCCAACAGTCAGCAGCCACCGTCATGATGGAAATTCACTCCTCCGACTATACCTGTCAGAACAAATTAGCCAGCACCCAAGTAAATGCGAAGGTGGCTTCTACTACTTCATGGATTTCTCCTTGGTTAACTCCTTTAGCTTATTTTTTAGGGTATAACTTTCTACCATTATTTTTTGGGCAGATTCAAATCACCGGAAAAGAAAATATTCCCCTAACTGGCCCTGTAATTTTTGCTCCTACCCATCGCTCGCGTTGGGATGCAATACTTGTACCCTACGTAGCAGGACGCTGGATTACAGGACGAGACTTACGCTACATGGTAACTATTACAGAGTGCCAAGGTTTACAAGGCTGGTTTGTTCGCCGGATGGGGGGGTTTCCTGTAGATATTAAACACCCGTCAGTTACGACTTTACGTCACGGAGTCCAAATACTTCAGCAAAAAGAACCCCTAGTTATTTTCCCAGAAGGTGGTATTTTCCGTGATGGTAAAGTGCATCCTTTGAAACCTGGAATTGCTCGTCTGGCTTTAACTGCTGAATCTGGCTACCCAGAACTAGGAGTGAAAATAGTACCCATCGGTATCAACTACAGCGATCCTTACCCTCATTGGGGTACTAATGTCAGCATTCACATCGGTTCACCTATTCAGGTAGCAGATTACGTAAGTGGTAATAGCAAACAAGATGCCAAACGCCTGACAACTGATTTAGCAAAGGCACTTAAACTATTGAGCCATGATGAATCAGCGATCGCTACTCATACATTTGTCGAAATGCCGAATTCTTGATTTGTTAGTTATTAGTCATTTGTCATTAGTCATTGGTCATTGGGTAGAGACGCGAGGAACCGAAGCGTCTCTACAATTACTCCCCCTATCACCTGTCCCCTATCCCCTGTCCCCTGTCCCCTATTCCCTAAATCCCCAAAGTTAACTCCCAGTTATTCAATTTGCCCACATCTTGCAATACCCGATCAATTACCCACAATTGCCAACGTCCATTGGCTGGTAAAGATAGTAACTGCTGGAGGATTGGGTGAGATTCCACTGTATAAGTAGCTTGTAATTCGCTACGGCGTCCTAAGGTGCGATTTTGCAGTAGTACAAGATGATTGTTAGGAGCAATCAAATAAATCTCCACATCGCCTAAAAAATCGTGGCTAATATTGACGCTTACCTGAATATCTTTAATTAGACTGGAGTCAGAGATTGCGATCGCGCTTTTAATTCCTTGTAAATCATTATCTGGGATTGCAACCTGATTCTGATTCTGTCCTCCGATTTGCCGGGTAGCGCTCACCATAACTGTTCGTAGCTGTTGTGCTGCTTGCACTGCCCGCAAAGCATTCACCTTCCCATAACCAAACCATTGCGAATGGCCGTTCTCATCGTAACTGCCATAACGCAAACCTAACTGGGCATCAGCATCAAGGTCAACAATTTTATCAGCGGTTTCTTCCAGAATGCGTTTTACTTGTTTAGCGCTCAAGTCTGGATTCACCGATAAAATCAGTGCTGCTACACCTGCAACTACGGGAGTAGCACTGGAAGTTCCGCCAAAGTTATCGGTAAAGTTGCTCGGATCGTAGCCAGCAGCCCCTACCTGATCGGTAGTAAACATACCTCGCCCAGAAATTGCTGTGGCGATCGCAGGCTGAGTGTAGATATAACCTGTCTGTTGAAACCACATCCCTGGTGAAGCGTTGTTGCTAGGCGCACATACTGAAATATTAGTGCCCCAATTACTGTAAGCAGCTTTTTTATTTAAACTAGTGGAAGCAGCCACCGCAATTACATCTGGATGCACCGCAAATCCACTTAGCCATTTTGTATTACCTTTAATAATATTTTTCTCCCAACCCTGTTCGTACACACTACCGTTAATTGGGCGATTGGCATTACCAGCAGCAAATAAAATCACACAACCCTTGCCATTACGTCCTCTAGTGGCAGCACGAGTAATAGCAGCGCGTTGGCGCAAGGACAATGGGAAGTAAATCGCTGATGCTCCCCAGCTGCAAGAAATTATACTAGCTCCTTTTTCGCTTGCCCAATCGAAAATCGCTTCGATAGATTCATCATCTAAAAAGCCAGTAGTACGAATGGGCATCAAAGCACAACCAGGAGCAACCCCAGCAATTCCCGTACCATTTTCTTCTGCCAGTGCTATTCCGGCGCAAGCTGTACCGTGGCTAGTTTCTTGCTCGTCAGGTAAGGGCAAAAAGTCATTTTCTTTGAAATCCCTGGGAGCAACAATTTTGCCACTACCTTGAAAATCTGGGTGATTTAAATCAAAGGAATCGTCTACCACTGCCACCACCACGGAACGAACACCGCGAGTGATATCCCAAGCATTTTCTACAAAAATATGAGAACCATTAGCCAATTGATTGCCGCCTTTGTGGTTGAGATACCATTGCTGCGGATAGAGAGGATCGCGCGGTTGGTAATGATGTTGCTGATGAACAATGATATTTGGTTCAGCAACTAAAACCTCTGGCAATGAAATTAAATGATTGGTAATTTTAATGGGATTTTCTGTAGCTTGTTCGCTGACTAAAAAAACAAAAGTATTGGCAAGAGTAGGAACAGATTTAGCTTGGATTAAGCCAAATTTTGTGGTAATGGCATTAATGGTGGCAGCATCTACCCAGGAGGCAAATTGAATGGTAATTTGGTTAGTCAAATAAATGTTCGCAGCAGGATTATCTTTGATTTGATAAACATGACTGGCAAATGCCACATTGTGGGAAGCACGCGCCACGGACATTGCTTTATCTAGCTGTGGGGGTGCAACTGTAAATAATGCCAGTTCTGCTTTGGGAATACTACGACACCAACTGCCCCAATTTGCTTGAGATAGTTGTTTGGGTGAAATGTCATCAATGGGACGAATGGTGAAGCGATCGCTCACCTTTTCTAATATCAATTCTTCGCCACCACGTTGTAAAATCAACCCCAGACTAGTTGTGGGTACTCCAACAGAAGAAACATCAGAAGAATTTAGGCGATCGTTCATGGCTACTCATTTAAAATACGCTAAAGAGGCAATGGGAACATGATTTGATTCATTTGCAGTCTAGATCGGAGAAACTTCAATATGTGACTTTGTTTGGTCAAAGTCCAAAACAGAGTTAAGATACGCGAAGTTCCTATAAATTTTTGTTTAGTTGTTGCACAAATTTATCCCATGAAGTCGGCAGTAACTGTCCCCTTAATTCGCTGCAGTTTTTTATCAGTCATAGCAGCCCTTAGCCTGCTATTACCCGTTCATGCTCAAAAACCAACGCTAACAAATACTCCCAACCAACCACAACCTATTGATCCCAATAACCCTAATACTCTCCGTCCAGCAGTGCAAAATAACAGTATATTGAGCCTTGACGGAGGTAAGCGTTTGATGTCAGAGGCAAGCCAAGCTGTCAATTCCCAAAACTATGATGCTGCTGCGAAAAAACTTCAAGAAGCACGATTAGTTTTTAATCAGCTATCAAATTTCTACCAAGATCTCAACTCTAGTTTTTCTGGTATTGATAACAGAGTTGCCGACGCCCAGCGGAAAAAGGCACTAGAAACTGCTCAAATGCGAGACGAAGCTACCTATCAATTAGCCCTTGTACACAGAGCGCAAAATAAACCAGAATTAGCAGTGCCATTGCTCATTCAAATTGTTAAAAGTCAAAATCCCACACGGGATTTAGGTAAGAAAGCTTACCAGCAATTGTTGGAGTTAGGATTTGTTGATGCTCCTTTCCCTAGAGGAGCAAACAGCACCTCTTCCTCATCCCAGAAATAATTACAAGCACTATAGCTGGCATCAATTTCTTTTATAGACCGCCGCCAGTAGGTAGGCGGACTTTTGCGTATCTGATGGTAGGATGGGTTTGTGAATCTCAAAGAGTACGCACTTTCTAAAAATACTGCTAGAAAGCGCGTTTCTGCTTAACCTTGCCAAATCCTCACATTGGCACGTAATAACGTCAATTATTGCTAATAATAGAAAAGAAGTTTTGTAGGAATTGCGATGATTAGTCCGCAGCAGATTGAGACAATGATCAAGGCGGAACTGCCAGATGCCCAAATTCAGGTGCAAGACTTGACTGGTGGCGGCGATCACTACCAAGTCACAGTAGTTTCATCGCAGTTTGCAGGTAAGGGACTAGTGCAACAACACCAGTTGGTTTATGGTGCGCTGCAACAAGCTATGTCTACTGAAGCGATTCATGCCTTGGCGCTAAAAACCTATACTCCTGAAGGTTGGCAAAGCAGCCAATAGTCAAAAATTTTTGCACTAGGTACTATGGATTAATGACTAACGACTTATAAGTAACAGAAAATCGGAAAAGACTATGACACCAGAACTCAAAGAGCGAATTGACAACTTAGTAAAAGAAAACAAGATTCTGGTTTTCATGAAGGGAACTAAGTTGATGCCTATGTGCGGCTTCTCCAACAACGTTGTTCAGATTTTAAACACATTAGGAGTTCCCTTTGAAACCGTTAATATTCTAGATGACTACGAAATCCGTCAGGGAATCAAAGAATACTCTAACTGGCCGACAATTCCCCAAGTTTATATCAACGGTCAATTCATTGGTGGTTCAGATATCATGATTGAGCTTTACCAAAAAGGCGAGTTGCAGCAAATGGTAGAAGTGGCTTTAGCTTCATAAATCGTAAAGAAATATCAAATTTATTGGGTGGGTGATGCGATCGCGTTACGCACCTTTTTCATGGATGCCTAAATTACAAAAGCGTGAGCTACCTCTTTCCCCATGTTTGCGCGTCTCCGTGTCCTAATTTTTGTACTACCCTACAAAAAATCCCCTCAGCCGTAAGTCTTAAACGCCAACAAGGGGATTTATTCCTCAAAAATCTCCAAATTTCATACCATTGCCATAGTTGACTCAGACAAAAATTATGTTACAATAGCCTGCGTCAATCAGTATTAACTATGAATGATTAATATAAAATGTCACTTATAGTAATCTGGTTCTGGCTCAGGTTGTGTCATCGTAAAATTTGATACATCATATAAGTAGCGAGTTGCTTCCTCCTCTAGGCGATGGATCAAATAAGGTTCAATAGCATTACTGTGTCGTAGCGCGGCTAGATAACCATCCAAATACATCCGCATATCATCAGGACGATAACCGCGATTCCACAACTCGACGAAGGCGTCGGTTAATCTTTGGTAATAGCGGATGGTTTGTGTGTCTTGGAGCATATACTGCTATAAAAATCTCTTTGGAATGAGAATTGTAAATTATTCACGCTTAAAAGTGAAGTATCACTTTCAGTTTGATATAAATTTCAAACCTCTATCATCTGCTTTGGGAGATACACCTTATAAGTTGCTGTCTAAATCAATCCTAAGTTAGAAAACAGGAAAATAGGTGGCTTGGTAAGGTATTGTTATATTCAAAATCTACGAGTAGAGCTTTAAAATTTATCGATTTGCTTAAGGATTGGTATTTAATAGCTCTTAATTTCTCCTCAACGGATAGACGATATAAATTCCTATTTGTGGAAAATAAGCGCACTCGCTTTTCGTTGGTAAATGGTTTGCCAACAGCATACTTAACCAAAAAACTTTTAACAATAATAACAAAAATTTAATAAAATGACTAACTTGGCTTAGGGCAAGGCTTTTGAGTGAATATTTGGTCAGATGTAGTATGAGTAAATTAAAAGTCAATAGCTGTTGAAGTAACAAGGGTTACAAAACCTAAGACAGAGGCTTTGTTACTTTGAAAGTCATGCACGCTAAGGGGTCTTGCCACCGTGGGTTCGGTTTGTATTGAAATCGTTGAGGGAAATCCCCATCTGAGGTCGTTGCTTGGCTGGCACTTGCAACAACTGGACTATCGGGTGCATCAAGCTGCAAGTATTTATCAGGCAAGGGAAGTTTTTTTAAGCCATCAACCAACACTAGTCATCTTGGATGCTGACTTGCCCGATGGAGATGGCATTGAGTTTTGCCGTTGGTTACATCGTCAGCAGCAGCCATTAATCTTAATGTTATCTGCCCGAAGTACTGAAGCTGACATTGTTGCTGGCTTGAAGGCGGGGGCAGATGACTACCTCTGTAAACCTTTTGGGATGCAGGAGTTTCTGGCACGAGTGGAGGCGCTGATTCGTCGCAAGCGCACACCTGTTGCACCAGCTTACTTGGATTATGGGACGTTGCAAATCGATCTAGTGCAGCGTCGCGTCCGTTTTCAAGGGGAGTTTATTGATTTAACGCCCCAAGAATTCAGCTTGCTGTATGTTTTGGCACAAGCCGGAGGAGTGCCTTTGAGTAGATCGGAGTTGCTGCGCCGTGCTTGGCCTGATGCTATCGACAATCCCCGCACTATAGATACTCACGTTTTATCGTTGCGGAAAAAAGTTGAATTAGATCCGCGACAACCAAGTTTAATTCAAACTATTCGTAACGTGGGATATCGCTTCAACATGGAAATTTTAAATAATAACACTAATATGGTACACTCACAAGCAAAGTTAACAACAGAGAGATTCACTAATCATCAATCAACAGTTAGTACTCAAAGATAAGGGTTAGTAGTTAGTAGTTAGTAGTTAATTGCCAATTTTCCACTATCTACTAACCACTATCCACTATCTATCCCCATTCTTCATTAACTTCTGCTTCTGCTTGTATTAAACTTTCTCGTAATTTATTCCAATCCACACTCGAAGCGCTCTGATTTGATAATAAACGTCCTTGTGCTAGGTGTAACAACCGCGTGCAAAACATCTGAGCTATATCTAGTTGATGATTTACCATCAAAATAGTAGTTTTATGACTTTGAGCCAACTGGGTGAGGATGTGCATCACGCGGTAAGCGGTACCTGCATCTAAAGCAGAAGTAGGCTCATCTAATAATAAAATTTGCGGTTGGATGATTAAAGCACGAGCGATCGCTACTAGCTGGCGTTGCCCAGCACTAAGTTGCACTTCTGTTCTTCCTAGCCAATCATCAGGAATGTGCAGTTGTTCTATCCAGTCACTTACTCTTTGCTGAATTGTCTGTTTGGGCAAACCGCGCAAAACAAGGGGATAAGCCAAAGCTTCTTTCACCGTCATTCCCAACAGCTTTGATTCTTGGGGTACAAGTGTAACTTGAGCGCGCAGCTGCAAAACAGGAATTTGATGATACTCTTGATTGTCTAGATATATTTTGCCGCTAGTTGGTTCACTCAGACGGTTAAGCAGGCGCAATAAGTGAGTTTTTCCAGCCCCTGAAGGCCCAACAATAGCAATGCGATCGCCCTCAGACACCTCAAAAGAAATATCTTGTAATATCGGATATCCTTGGGCATTACCCGATAATTTTGTATATAAATTAACTTGTTCTAACCGCAGTTTTGCTTTGAGGAGAGTTTCCAAATTCAGCCTTTACTAAGTGATTACTAATTTTAGATCTCTATAATCAGAACTAGTGAATACAGAAAATAGAAAAAATTATTCTGAGTTCTGAGTTCTTCTTAAAAAATCCGTTGCTTCATCTATTGCTAGACTTGAGCTTTAATGAATTTGCGTTAAGGCAGTGGAAATTGTCCAACCATCTACCAGCAACAAAAAGAGCGTAAATATTAATAAAATTAAATACATCCACGGTTGGGCTAAAGGGTAGACATCAGTTGTATCAATGCCTGTTTTTTCTTGCACCAGCTTTACCAACCGAGAAAAACCTGCCACGCGCATCGGCAGTAAATAAGCTTTCCCATCTTGAGCAAGGAAATAGTAAACTAGTCCCCCCTGCCCGGTAGTGCGGGGTTTTAACTGTTTTACCTCTGCCCAAGTTAACAACCAACCTTTACGAAAAAAACGTGGTACCCAGTTAGGATACGCTACTTGAATTCCTTGATCGTCTACAATCACACGTTCTGTTAATGCCGCATATAGCACAACTAAGCCAATACTGATTCCTAACCACAATAGTATTGGTGGTACAGGTGCATTTGTTACCTGAGCTAAAAAAGGTAAAGGTACTGTTAGTGCTACATATAAACTTAAAAGTGTTATCCGAATTAAAGGAGATAGGCGAAAAATTGCAGGTGAGGAATTAACTGAGTTAGCTGTCACGGCTCCATCACAATTCTTAACTTTAACTATATACTAGCTAGACGGTCATGTGATACATCACACGACGAGGAAATCAAAACTATCTTTCCTAGCCCCTAGTCCCTAGTCCCTAGCCCCTATTTTCAAGACAGGATTAAGCAAAGAGCGCTTCATAACCGGGGGACTTCCGGCAAGGATAGTTAAAATTTTAGGCGATCGCACTTTGTAAACCTCGTCATTTCATAACCAAGAATCGAGGTTGTAAATGCGATCGCTCCTTACATTTTTTGTTTAACAGAGCGATCGAGAATAGCTTGTTCAAGTTTGACCTGGTAAATCCAACGCAATCAACAAAGCTTGATTTAATAAAATCATTGCTTCATCACTAAGTATTCCACGTATATGCAAAAAGCGAGATTTGGATAATACTCGTACCTGATCTGCCATAGCGATAGAGTCGTTGGTTAATCCACCGTATGGGGCTTGAATTAACACCTGAGTGGGATAAACTCGCTTACCAGTTTGATAAGTAGTACAGGGAACAGCCAAAACTACGGGGCTATAAGCATTGATTGCATCTCGACTAACTATAATGACAGGACGAGTTCCCCCTTGTTCAGAACCTTCAATCGGTTCAAGTCGAGCATCATAGACTTCTCCCCGCTTCATGCTGGAGATTCTTCCAATTGTAAGGCTTCCCAACTCGCTACGGCGAACTCAGCCTCCATCTGTAGCACTTGGGCTTGATATTCTGGATCTTGTGCCATTTCAGCCAGTGCTGCATCAATTTCTGCTCGTCTGAGTGCTTCAAGCTCGTGTATAAGTGCCTGTGCTACAAATTCATTGCGATTCTTAGCTTTTCCTTGACTGACTGCCTTGTCAGCAGCAGCTAAAAGTTCCGCAGGTAGAGTTATCGTCGTGCGGACAGTCTGATTTTTCATAATTATTTTGATGCTTAAACTGATGTAAATAAAAGCATCAATTTAAGCATAACTTAAAATGCTCGGTAGTGTGAGCATTTACTAGGCAGGACAAAAGCTAAAAGTTAGGCGATCGCACTTTGTAAACCTCGTCATTTCATAACCAAAAATCGAGGTTGTAAATGCGATCGCTCTTTTTCTCATTTACCAATAACTAATTGCTCTTGACTATTAAGGCAAATACTTTTGTACCACAATCCAACCAGTGAGTGAAACCCAAGCAAAGGCAAAGAATAGGGCAATATTAGCACCGATATGAATGCGCCTTGCCCAAGGTTTTCTCACACGAATTTGCATCGCACTGCCAGCAGACAGCAAAACTAACACCACACTGATTAACCCAGCCCAAAGGTGTGGCGAGTGTCCCAAAGAACCAAAGTGACCATAAGTGCCGATAATACCAATAAGTAGCAAAAGCAGCACTAAACTAACCATGCAAAAGCCGATAATGTAGTGGAGAGAGCGTAACCAGTCAGGTTCACCTTGTTGTAAAGTTCTAGCACGAAACATCCAAATACCCATACTCGCTAGTAGCACATAGGCTAGTAGCGATAAACCCATCGACCACGCTGCGATTCTCCACAACCACAAAAAAGAGGGTAGATTCAAGATAATTAATCCAAATATATGCTTAGTATATTAGGCTTAGTTTATTTCCTTGTAGGGAAATAATACCTCTGACTGTGTGGGTATTTTTCAGTTTCGTACTAAATTTTGTACTAAATAAAAAAGGGTTGCATAAGTTAGCAACCCTAAAATTCAGTTATTTTTTTTCTAATCAATGGATGCAAAACCAGCAATAGTTAAGGGTTTTGTTGTATCTCCAGTTTTTGTCTTAATTGAGTGTACAATTGGTTTTTTATTGATAGGGTCTTCTAGTTTTTCAGAGTTTGTTTCTAATTCATAACTGCTAATTTCATTGATAGCAAGGCGATCGCACGGAATTTTATCCGACAAAATTGCACTAGCCATCATGCCTGTATGAATCTCAAGTTGAGCTTCGCTTGGTGCTTCAAACACTAGTCTTTGTCCGGGGAAAACAACCCTTTCAAAGTACCAGTTAGGAATATTTGAGATGCGAGCCACCTGGATTTTACTCGTGGCATTAACGTAGCAGCAGAGAATATTTCTCGATTGCTCCGGTGGTAAGGGATCTAATATTTGAGCCATAACTGCTGAGGAGCTTTACGCCACAATTTTATCTTACATAAGCCAAGCTAGCACCGGCTGATCCCCACCTGCTGTAACCCCGACTACCAACTGCAATTTTCTATATTATTTCTATCTACAGATAGGGTCGGGTTATGAAATTTTTGTAAAAATTTATGCCTTTTACGCAATTATACATTATAGATGCAAAATTTTTTATAGTTGCAGGTAAACCCCTAAGCTGACAATACCTTGCAATTAACTAGAAACTCAGAGAATCCAGTCATTTTAATTACTCTTGTTGAATCCTGAGGATTTATTTTTGTGTCTTCTTCCTCACGACCTAATTGGTAGTAACGATCCCTGTAAGAATAAGGTCGATGTTATGGTAAAAGTATAAGCTTGCTAATTTCATAAAATCTTATTGATGCTTTGCATTGTAAATGCATAGCAAATTTGTCCATTTTCACCGTTATCTACAGCGAAAATAATTAGCTCCATACTCGTCTTGAATGTCAAGTACGATTGTGATAGGGCAATAAAAACCAAAACTAATTTTCAAACCAGATTTTCCCTAAGTAAAGGCAAGATGGAAGTTAAAGCATCCTTAATGGAAAACCGAATTCTCTACGTTCGCCTTCCGTGTAACCCCATCTTTCCTATTGGGGTTGTCTATCTTAGCGATCACGTTCACAAACTGTTTCCCAATATTGAACAGCGTATCTTTGATTTAGGAACAGTCCCACCTTTAGATTATGCTCAAGCCTTAGATCGCTGTATTGATGAATTTAAGCCGACACTATTAGTGTTTTCTTGGCGGGATATCCAGATATATGCCCCCGTGGGCGGGCGTGGTGGTAACCCATTGCAGTATACTTTTGAATTTTTCTATTCCCGCAACCCATTTCTCAAGCTACGGGGAGCTATTGGTTTGCTGCGGATTGCATCAGTATATTACGGCGAACTGTGGCGGAATCTGGGCTTAGTGAAGCGGGGTATCAAACGCGCGAAACGTTATAACTCCAATGCTCGCATTATTGTTGGTGGAGGTGCTGTCAGCGTCTTTTATGAACAGTTAGGTAAAAGCTTGCCTAAGGGAACAATTGTTTCCGTTGGCGAAGGGGAAACCCTGCTAACAAAACTATTGAGCGGGCAAGAATTTCGGGATGAAAGGTGTTATGTCGTTGGGGAAGACAAACCACGCGATCGCCTAATTCACGAACAACCTACACCGTTAGAGAAAACTGCTTGTAACTACGACTATATCGAAACCATCTGGCCAGAGTTCAAATATTATCTACAAGATGGAGACTTCTATATTGGCGTACAAACTAAACGTGGTTGTCCCCATAATTGCTGTTATTGCGTCTACACAGTTGTAGAAGGTAAGCAGGTACGCATCAACCCCGCCGATGAAGTCGTCGCCGAAATGCAACAATTATACGATCGCGGTGTTCGCAATTTCTGGTTTACCGATGCGCAATTCATCCCTGCTCGAAGATTTATCGACGACACCATAGAACTCTTACAAAAAATCGTCGATTCTGGGATGAAAGATATTCACTGGGCAGCATACATCAGGGCAGATAACCTTACGCCTCAATTGTGTGACTTGATGGTGAAAACCGGCATGAACTATTTTGAAATCGGTATCACTAGCGGCTCGCAAGAACTGGTACGAAAAATGCGGATGGGATACAATCTCCGCACTGTCTTGCAAAACTGTCGGGATTTAAAAGCAGCTGGTTTTAACGACTTAGTTTCTGTCAACTACTCCTTTAACGTCATTGACGAGCGCCCAGAAACTATTCGCCAAACAATTGCCTACCACCGTGAACTCGAACGTATTTTTGGTGCCGATAAAGTTGAACCTGCCATCTTCTTTATCGGGCTGCAACCCCACACCCATTTAGAAGAATACGCCCTCAAAGAAGGTATTCTCAAACCAGGGTACGATCCAATGAATATTACACCCTGGACTGTCCAAAAAATGTTGTGGAACCCCGAACCACTTGGTTCCTTCTTTGGAGAGGTATGCTTGCAAGCTTGGCGGCAAAATCCCAATGACTTCGGACGGGAAGTCATGAACATCCTAGAAGAAAGACTGGGTTGTGCCAACTTAGAAGCGGCGCTATCTGCGCCGATTGAGGTTCAACAGAAGCAGTTAGCAACTATTTCTTGATGGATGGACACAGAGCGATCGCGCCATTGGGATAATTTCTTTTATGAATTATCCGTGCGATCGCCCATCCTTTGCTATGTGAATTATGACTACAAACTTTAGCACTCACTTCTCACTGATTAGCTGAAGGCGTATTGATTAAATAGCGTAATTAATCACTCAAACAGTAAACTAAAGAGTCATAAGCAAAAATTTAAAATTCTTTCTTCTCTTTGCGTACTTTGCGTCCTTTGTGGTTCGTTTAACCAAACCCATGTTACAAGGCTCTCTACTCCAACAGATGGAACTTGCCCATCGCAATACCAAAAGACCAATTCGATTCGGTGTATACTACAAAAATACTCTGGTCGCTCTGTGTCATGCTCTAGAAGACCAAATATTGCAAGATGTCACATCTCCCTTAATGATAACTGCCTTTCAACAAGGGAAATGGTACCTGCAAGAAGCAGAAAGATATGCAGATATTGCTAAAAAATCCCGCCAAATAGCTATCATGGCATCACCTGATAGTGTTTGGGCAGAGCACTCTACCAGCCAGCTACCCAATGTCAACTTAATTGCACTAGATCCTGCCGATCCAGTTGCACAGGAATGGCACTTAATTATTCTGTCACCTCAATACACAGCTATGGTAATTTGTCAAGAATTATCAGAAGCTGATTATGGGGCTTCTGGAATACCTGCATCGGATTTAGAACGAAAATTTTATGGCTTGTGGACATTTGAGCCAGAGCTAGTTCAAGAGACAGCCCAATTGGCGATCGCTCACATCCAGCGCTACAATCCCCAGGTGGCAGCACAGCTTACTACCGCTCAAAAAGCCATTCAGCCAAATCTTGCCACACCAGAATTTTTAGGTACGGTAGTTTCCCGTGTAGTAGATTACCTCCAATCTGGGCAATTGAATATATCTGTCTCCACAACAGCACGACATCAAGCCTTAGACAATAACCTAGTTTCTAACGAAATCCAAGCATTTTTACGGATGGCACAAATAATTGATGCTGCTGATATAGCAAATCCAATGGCAGCAGCAGAAGTTGTGGTGCTCTCAGAAACGATGGGGCAGCTTTTAGATCTTCCTGCATGGCAAATTAAAAGATTGCGCCTTGCTGGCTTGTTACATCGGATCGATCCATTACAAAGGGCAGAAAGCATACTAACTCCTACAGCATCTACTCAATACCGTGAAGATGCACCCAGTTGTCCCTTGACTTGCCCTTTAATACCAGGAGCGCAAGTACTGCGAACCATGCCAAGATTGCGGGCGATCGCACAAATTATCACTCACCAAAGCGAGTGGTGGGATGGTACAGGAGAACCAGCAGGATTAGCTGGTGATGAAATTCCTCTCGAATCAAGAATTTTATCGCTAGCCGCCGATTTTCAGTGGCGAGTCAATCAGAAAAAAAACTCCCAATTAAGTCGAGAAGAGATATTTTCTCAAGCTTTGGAAGAATGCAGACAACAACATTCGCATCGCTTCGATCCTAAGTTGGTAGATACCCTAGCACTTTTGGTTATGGGTTTACAGCAGGGGCTAGAATTACCTCAAATTACACCAAAGGTTAGCAGTGGTATGTGGCTGCTTGATCGCAGACTAGATAGCGAAAGCAAGACTAATATAGATATAAATCAAAACTTGCCTGCAAGATAATAAGTAGTCGTGCAAAATAAATTATCTAGTCAGGCAAGGGAACAGAGAGAACTCTGTAGACGCTTCTGCAGCTTTCCATAGGGTGCGGAGGAAACCTTAACGGGGAACAGGGAAAGAATATAGCGATTTTAGTCGTGTTGAAAAATGGCTAAATATTTATGTGTAGGTTCTTAATTCTTGTATTTTTATCTTCATCGTGTTCTTTGTGCTTATTGTAAAGGAAACTGTTCTGTAGATGTCTACGTGGTTAAATAAATTTTTAAAGAACCCAAGATACACAAAGAATGCAAAAAGGATTCATTATAAATTTTATGAATATAGAAGCGATCAAATCAGGGAAACTCAAACACTTACCAGGGACAGATTTAGAAGACGAAGATTTATCAAATCTTGATTTAAAACACATTAATTTTGCAGGTGCTACCCTTGTAGGCACTAACTTTGCTGGTTCCAAACTCGAAGGAGGACATTTAGAAGGTGCTAATTTGATGGGAGCGAACCTGCAAACAACCGATTTACGGGCAAATTTGATGGGAGCAAATTTGATGCAAGCAGATTTAACAGGTGCTGACTTGCGGGGTAGTAATTTGCGGGGTGCTAATTTAATGGGAGCAAAACTAAGTGAAGTATCGCTTGCTGGAGCTTTCTTGAGTGGTGCCAACTTGATGAATGTCAATTTGCAGGGTGTTGACTTTCGGGCTGCTGATTTACGTGGTGCAAACTTGGCTGGAGCAAATCTCAAAGGCGCAGACTTGAGTGGCGCAGATTTACAAGGAGCTTTATTGAGCGAAGCTAACTTAGAAGAAGCTGATTTGCGGGGAGCGAATCTGGGGGGCGCGAATTTGACAGGTGCAAATTTACTCTGTGCAGAGTTAGAAAATGTAAATTTAAATGGAGTAAATTTGGAGAAAGCGTGTCTAATTGGCACGCTAGCTGAGAAATAAACCAAGTATCGGAGTTTAGGAAGTAACTGAGATTGACACTCTTACCACCAAAGCAAAGGTATAACTATTTCAACGACTCTTTTCAACTGCACAGATGAGTGCGGTTCTTCCGTGCAGTCAGTAAACGCCGAACAATCTCAAGGCGATCGCCCCCAACAGTACGCTTGAGACTAATATGATGATTTTACCCATTGGTATAGTTACTTCCCACTCATCATGAGCATTAACAATAACGTTAACTTTGTCATTCCACCACAGTTTGATTCAGTTTTAGGCTTTTGTGAAGGGCTGGCATTGGTAAAGGTAGTTGATAAGTGGGGTTACATAAACAAAAGTAGTCAATTTGTGATTGAACCACAATTTGATTATTTGGCGCTTGCTCCGACTTATTCTGAAGGGCGAGCATGGGTGGTTGTTGAAAGCAAGGTTGGCTATTTCGATACAAGTGGTCAAGTTATTATTGAACCTAAGTTTGATGATGCTGGCGACTTTTCTGAAGGATTGGCTCCTGTCATAATTGACAATAGAAGTGGTTATATTGACAAGACTGCTCAGGTAGTTATTGAACTTGAAGTTGATTGGGCAGGAGAATTTCACGAAGGATTAGCATTGATAGATATTGGTAAAGAAAATGCCTTATCAGGCTATATTGATAAGACTGGTCAGGTAGTTATTCAACCACAATTTTATAGACCTCGGAACTTTAAGGAAGGTCTAGCATTGGTAAAAATTGATGATAAGTATGGCTATATAGATAAAAGTGGTCAGTTAATAATTCAACCACAATTTGACGATGCTGGGGACTTTACTGAAGGATTGGCATATGTCAAAATTGACGACTACTACGGCTATATAAATAAGAGCGGTCAGTTGACAATTCAGCCACAATTTGACGATGCTGGTGACTTTTCTCAAGGATTGGCAGTATTCTGGAGTCACCGGAGTGACAACAAGTACGGCTATATTAGCAAGAGCGGCGAGGTAGTAATTCAGCCACAATTTGATTACGCCGATCAATTTCAAGAAGGTTTAGCAGCAGTAGCAATTGGCGATAAGTGCGGTTATATTTGCCATCCTTAGAATCTATCAAATCAAAGACGCGATCGCTCACCTCTCCCCCGCATCCACAATACCAAAACTCCCATAAACACCAACCCCATCACCCCAGCTAAGGGATTATTATTCACACCCGTCACCCAATCGGGAACTCGCCCAGAATATTTCACCAACTGTCCGACGTTGATAATATACCAACCCCAAACCAACCCTGCATGTATACCAATTGGGAAGCCCAATCTTCCCTGACAACGGCGCTTTGCCCATACCAGTGCTAACCCTAAAAGTAATAACCCAAAAAATTGGGGCGATGTGCGAATTACTTCTGACAGGGGTTTAATAAAGTGAGCGACAGCAAAAATCGTCGCAGTTGCCCACAGTACTACTGAAGGGTTGTAATCGCGTTGCAGTTCATCATACATCCACCCCCGAAAAAATAATTCTTCGGCAAACGCTGTACCCAAAGCAGTAACTATCCCTTCTAAAACAAATCTCAATTGAAAAGAACTAGTTTGTTGCCACACTAACCAACCCAGCAATCCTTCTAAACTAAACAAAATCAAAATACTGACGAATCCAATTGCTAAACCTCTGAGCAGTTCTACTTTATTCTTACGCGTTAGTTCTAAGCCATAATGTTGGAATATCTTGGGTTGCTGATGGACATATTTGCCCCAAAACGGAAGCAAAATCAAAAACTCAATGGCTAGTGGCACCATTGTGAAGATAGTAACTAAATTAGGATTTTTTACCAGTAGATATATAGGTGCTGCGATGGGCAACCACAACAGCAACAAAGTCAAAATAAAGATACCCAGCCGAATTGGGAAAGGGCGCTGGGCTAGAGGAGTCAGGTTTATGTTCATGCAGTAATCAGCTACTCGCTAATCGTAAGTCATACCATTAGCAAATAGCAATTTACAATTATCAAGCAATATTTATTCTTCTGGTTCGATAGTGCTAGTCAAACCATGATTTTTCAAAGTTTCACAATAAAATTCCGCGTGTTCTTGAGCACAGGTAATGACTAAAGCGATGCCATTGGTATGAGCTTCCATCATAATACTGACAGCCTGGGGTTGAGTAAGGCTTGGCACTGTAGTCAATAAAACCTGCACCACATACTCCATAGAGTTGTAGTCATCGTTATGGAGCAAAACACGATACTGAGGCGCTAATTTACTGGATGTTGAACGCTTCTCTAGGGTTTCGAGTGACACGGCTCTTTGCTCTCTTGTGTTATTTACTACAACAAAAGTTTTTGTTCAGAGGTTGTTTGATATTTTCTTAACTATTGTATAGCACTGAGATTGAATATTCGAGTAGGACAATGACTGCAATTACTAGTTGAATCGCCACAACTCCACGATCACTTGGCTATGGTATGCTTATGTTTTGATTTTACTGCCTTTGCTCGTCAAGTATTGTCACTACAAGTGAGTTATGTTTAGCTTTTAAAATAAGAAAGTAGCAACTAACAGTGGTTGCCACCAAAGACAGCCCTGTGATTGATTATGGAGATTGTCTCAGACTTTCAACCAGGACAAATAGTTTATCTAGAGCATGGCGATCGCAGGCTCTATGCAGAAGTGATTCAAGTTGTGCTTTCCCGTCAGTTATGTTGGGTACGTCCTTTGCTACTAGTCGCCTGCTCTTCGGAACCCCACATAACAAACGATTTGCGAGAGGCATCAGATCTACTTTGGCCTTTAAATTTATTCCATCCTGCCTTGGACACGGAAGTAATTTCTATATTAAGTGAAGTATTAGCCAAAGAAGCCAAACCCGGAATAGACACAATTGCTAAACAGCAACTCAACCAATTTATTTATCAAGTTTGGTATGCCTATAAAAAGGATTAAGAAATTAAATAGCTAATTTTTCAAAAAAATACTAGCAGTCGTATCAATTTAGACGCCCACACTACCGTTAGTATGAGTTGTATTGCCTATATTGCCAATTTTTTTAGTTCAATGTAAGTAGCACTTGCTGAACTACGTACACTAAAAGGGTACTGGGTACTAGAGATTGGGTACTGGGATTTCTTAATTCCTAATACCTAGTCACCAGTCCCTAGTCCCTGTCTATTCCTGATGCCATCTACCACGCCACTTGCTACAACGGAGGGAACCTCCCGAAGTTCTGAGCCTCCTTGTGGAGGAGCTTCGCAAACGGCGGAAACCGCCGCACCCTGCACCGAAGCCGCAGAAGCGTCTACAGACTTCTCTCCGCAACGCAGTCGCTCCTCTGCCTTTTTAAGTCAGGTATTGTTGCCATTCCTTCAATTTCAGTAAACATCTTAGTTTCAAACTACGATCAGATACTAGGAACCAACTGAATTCGACCGGCATCCATTTCTGCCATTAATAATTCTAGAGCTTCGTAATCAACATCAGAAATGTAACCCATTGCCGTTAGTTCTGAGTTAATTTCACTTTCTATTTCAGGAGTTAATTTCTTAATAAAAAGGGCTTTTTCTACTAACTGACGAATAACGTACTTTGTTTTCATAAGTAACAATCCAAATAGTTTGTATAGTTATTATCCCAGCCAGACCTAAGTATAAATTGTGATTATACACTTAAATTCTGAGTGATCTAAATCACAGTTAGCCAGTGATTTTAGTCATAATTGCTTAAGACATTCACCAATACTAAAGTTTCAAGTCTAGAGATTTAATCTCGGTTTCCTGTTTTTATAGACAAGTTTGAGTAATAACCTATGCTAGGAATCATAGGCATAGCAAACTATTATTGAGCCAAATTTTTAATAAAAAGTATATTTAACTACAGTTTTTTGGGTAATTGTGACAATCTTTAAACAGAGACGTCAAAGCAATAAAGATTCGACTAAGAGACTTAATACGAATGGTCGATGTGGGAATAAAGAGTTTATGTTCAAATACATCTATCTTCACAATTTAGAAATTTTCATAGGATGTAACGATGCAAGCAGTACTTAAAAATCCACAAATAACAGTTATTCGCCCCCAAGGAAGTTTAAACGCTGCTAATGCTTTGGAATTTGAGCGAAACCTAACAACAGCATTGACCAAAAATAGCAATAGTTTCCTGCTAGTGGATTTAGAGCAAGTAGAGTCATTAGATAGTGCAGGCTTGATGGCATTGGTGTCAGCGCTCAAGCTAGCTCAAAGTTTAGGGCAACGCTTCAGTCTTTGCTCCCTTTCCCCATCCATTAGAATTATCTTTGAACTGACTCAACTGGATAGAGTATTTGAAATCTTGGAAAGTCAAGCGGTGTTGTAAGCCGCTTGTTTTATTAGAGCAGCACAGATTGCTTGTAGGCTAAATGTTAAGTTTGTTCGCCTCGAAGACTTTAGCACAAAGCAATCAGCGCTCTCGTCAGTCATAATAAATGCTAAGGTTGGAGGTGAATAGCAGTAATTTAAAATCGCTAGAAGAATAGCACAGTGGCTGTTGCAGTAGAAAAATTAATCACATCGGATGTACTCAAGCCAGCTCGTTACCTGGGTAACGAGCTTTTGGCAGTACACAAGCCGTGGCACATAGCAGTAATCCGTTGGGTGTTAACTTACCCAGAAGTATACGAAGTAGGGGCCTCTAATTTAGGGCATATCATTCTCTATAACATTTTGAATGCCCAACCACGCCAGTTATGCGATCGCGCTTATCTACCAGGACAAGATCTAGCAGCAAAACTACGGGCAACCGAGACGCTCTTATTCACTGTAGAATCAAAGCGATCGCTCACAGAGTTTGATATTTTAGGCTTTAGCCTCAGCTATGAGCTTGGTGCCACCAACATCCTAGAAATGTTGGATTTAGCTGGTATTCCCCTGACGTGGCGCGAACGATTAGCGGGAAATTATCCTCTAATTTTTGCAGGAGGACAAACGGCGACATCCAACCCTGAACCATACGCCGATTTCTTCGACTTTTTTGCCTTGGGTGATGGTGAAGAACTCCTACCGGAAATCGGTTTAGTTTTAGAAGAGGGCAAACAAGCCAGATTAAGTCGCCAAGAACTATTGCTCGACTTAGCCCAAATACCAGGTGTATACGTTCCTCAGTTTTACAACATGGCGGCAGACGGTTCGGTACATCCCATCCACCCAAATGTACCCAAACGTATTCTCCGCCGGGTTGCTACCCCAATGCCAGCTTACTCGATTGGGCTGGTTCCCCACGTTCAAACAGTACACGATCGCCTAACGATTGAAATTCGACGTGGTTGCACTCGCGGTTGCCGCTTCTGCCAACCAGGAATGTTAACACGTCCGGCGCGTGATGTAGAACCAGAACAAGTGGTGGCAGCAATTGAAAAGGGAATGCGGGAAACTGGATATAATGAGTTTTCTTTGTTGTCCCTGAGTTGTTCCGACTATTTATCTCTGCCAGCAGTGGGGGTAGAAATTAAAAATCGCCTGAAAAATGAAAATATTACTCTATCTCTACCCAGTCAACGGGTAGACAGATTTGATGAGAATATCGCCAATATCCTTGGTGGTATGCGCCAAGGTGGTTTAACTTTCGCCCCCGAAGCTGGCACCCAGCGAATGCGAGATATCGTTAATAAGGGTTTAACAAACGAAGAATTGCTGCGGGGCGTCAAAACAGCTTGGGAACAAGGTTGGGATAAGATAAAGTTATATTTTATGATCGGCTTGCCAGGTGAAACTGATGCCGATGTGCTGGGAATTGTAGAAACAGTGAGTTGGCTACAGCGTGAGTGCCGCTCCAAAGGTAGAAAAACCCTCGCTTTTAACTTGACAATTTCTAACTTTACACCCAAGCCTCATACACCCTTTCAATGGCACTCGGTTTCCACCACCGAGTTTAAGCGCAAGCAGCAACTGCTCAGGCAAGAATTTCGTCGCCTCAAGGGAGTGAAAGTAAATTTCACCGATGTCCGCATCTCAGCAATGGAAGATTTTATCGGTAGAGGCGATCGCACTCTCGCTCCAGTTTTGCGTCGTGCCTGGGAGTTGGGCGCAGGCATGGATTCTTGGTATGACAGCGTCGAACGAGCATACAATGCTTGGGGACAAGCTATTGCGGAAGCGGGATTAACTTGGAAATATCGCCAAGTTGAAAATGGTGAGTGGAATTTGTTTGGAGTAGAAGAAATTAGCGGAACAGATATAGATAAAGGAATAAGCAAAGTAGGAGAAGTTGAAGAAGACAAGTCTTCCCTATCTTCCCCCACTCCTTTACTCCCCCACTCCCTCGACAAACCCCTACCTTGGGATCACCTAGACACGGGAATCGATAAAAAATGGCTCAAAGAAGACTTAAAACGTGCCCTTGAAGCTGCTACTGTCCCAGATTGCTCTTTTGATGGTTGTTCTCACTGTGGCGTCTGCAGTACTGACTTTGGTCACAATATTGTAATACCGCCTCCCAAGATACCAGAATTTACTGGACATTTTGTACCAAATACTACAAAAGCCCAGAGACTGCGAGTATGGTTTGGCAAGCAGGGTGATATGGCTTTACTTAGCCACCTTGATTTAATACGCCTATTTGACCGCGCTATCCGACGTGTGGGATTGCCTATTGCTTTTACCGGCGGATATCATCCCACACCCCGCATTTCTGTGGCTTGGGCTTTACCTGTGGGAGCTACCAGTAGCGGTGAAATTGTCGATTTTGAGCTAACTCAATCTCTTGAGGTTGAGACTTTCCGAGAAAAATTGGCGCAGGCACTGCCAACCAATATCCCGATCTATCAGGTAGTACAGTTGGATTTAAAAGCTCCCGCCGCCACCCAAGTCTTAGATGCTGCCGAGTATTTGCTGACTGTAGACACCCAACCACCAGCAACACCCTCACAATGGCAAGACTGGATTGATACAATTGGGCAAAAAAACGAGATTTGGTCAGAACAAACAACAAAGTCAGGCAAAACTCAACTCATAAATCTGCGCGATCGCCTGTATGAACTCGAATTGATGCAATCAACTTCCAATTCCCCAGAGTCGGCAGCGATATTGCGTTATCTAGGGAGTTGTCGTCATGACGGCATACTGTTGCGTCCTGAACAAATTCTGCTTATGCTAGAGCAGGTAGCAGGTATAGAATTCCAACTGCTACACATTCACCGCAATCGTCTGGTTTTGCGGGATTAATCCTCTGAGGGTAATTTGCTAGGTTAATTACCCTTAGGTCATACATAATAGGAATTGATTTTTGACAAGGTTGCGTTAGAATGAGATGAAGAGAATTTTTCTGGCGCTGCATTGAGTTATCTGATTCACAACCCTGGTACTCAGGGTTTGAAAGCAAAGATTTCAGAGAGTAACATCTAGGATTTCATCCCAGACCAGCAGAGGCAAATTCAAGAACACTCTCTCTTGATAGAAGCTACCTTGTGAATCAGTAATTAATAACAAGCTACGTCGGCTTCTCTAAACTTTATGATTTTTAAAACAATGCTAAATGCCCAATTCCTAGAGGATGAAGGCGTTGGATCAGAAATTCACCACGGACGGGTGATTAAATTGCTTAAATAATATGCAGCCGTTGTGGAATAATCGGGCGTGTAAACGCAATTACGGTCTTAATAGCTCTTTAAGTTTGGGCTTACGTTCGCAATTTTTATTACCAGCAGCGCCTTTTTGGGCTTGCAGGGGTAACAGGAACAATCAATCCCCCAAGTCATTTTGTGCTGCCGATTTTTGAGGAAATTGAATGCCAAAACAAATTATTATCGCGGAGCAGCATCAAATAGCTGCAGTCTTTTCTGAAGATCAAATACAAGAACTTGTTGTAGCTACGGGACATCACCAAATTGGTGATATCTACTTAGGAGTAGTGGAAAATGTATTACCTGGTATAGACGCAGCTTTTGTAAATATTGGCGATCCAGAGCGCAACGGTTTTATTCATGTGACTGACTTAGGGCCTTTGCGACTAAGGCGCACAGCAGCAGCAATTACAGAATTGCTAGCACCACAGCAAAAAGTGTTAGTGCAAGTAATGAAAGAGCCAACAGGTACAAAAGGGCCGAGGCTCACAGGTAATATTACTTTACCCGGACGCTATGTAGTATTGATGCCTTATGGGCGGGGTGTAAATTTATCCCGTCGAATCAAAAATGAAAATGAACGCAATCGCCTGCGAGCATTGGCAATTTTGATCAAGCCAGCAGGAATGGGTTTGCTGGTGCGCACTGAAGCTGAAGGTAAGCCAGAAGAAGCAATTATTGAAGATTTAGAATCCCTACAGAAACAATGGGAACTGATTCAGCAGGAGGCACAATCAACTCGTGCCCCAGCACTGCTAAATCGAGACGATGATTTTATCCAGCGTGTACTGCGGGATATGTACGGCGCGGATGTGAACCGAATTGTTGTAGACTCCAGTACCGGCTTAAAGCGGGTGAAATTGTATTTGCAAAACTGGAGCGGCGGACAGGTACCACAAGGGTTGTTGATCGATCATCACCGCGATCGCACAGCAATTCTAGAATACTTCCGGATCAATGCCGCGATTAAAGAAGCGCTTAAACCCAGAGTCGATTTGCCTTCCGGTGGTTACATTATCATTCAGCCTACCGAAGCATTAACAGTCATAGATGTCAACTCCGGTTCGTTTACGCGATCGGCAACAGCCAGAGAAACAGTGTTGTGGACGAACTGCGAAGCAGCAACAGAAATTGCCCGCCAATTACGTTTGCGAAATATTGCTGGGGTAATTGTTGTTGATTTCATCGATATGGAATCGCGGCGCGATCAATTGCACGTTCTTGAACATTTCAATAAAGCTTTAAAAGCAGACAAAGCTCGTCCTCAGATTGCCCAGTTAACTGAATTGGGTTTGGTGGAGCTGACTCGTAAACGCCAAGGTCAAAATATTTACGAATTATTTAGCGAAACCTGTCCTACCTGTGGTGGCTTAGGGCATATCGTCCATCTGCCTGGAGAAACTGAAGGGCGATCGCTGATGCCAACACCACCAGTAGAACTACCAGAACGCTTTTCACCTACACCTGTCCCTACCAAAGAACCTCGTTTGCCATCTACCCGTCAGATTGAACCACGGGAAACCTACGATGGATTCTCAACAGAGGGATACGAGCAGGATAGCGACTTGACTGCCATCAATTTAGTTAATCATCCCAGCTATCAAGAAATTGGCGATAGCAAAAGGCGTCGCCGCCGTCGCTTGGGATTGAATGGAGGAAACGGCAAAGACGAACCGCGTATCCATAGCAACCCACTGGCATTAGTCAACGACTCAGACATGGATATTGATACCGAAGGTGAACTGGCAGAGGTTTCAGATATATCTCCAGCTAACCTTGGTAAATCAACTTGGGGTGAGAGAAGCGAGCGTACTAAAGTTTCTAGAGTCGAACTAGTTAAGCCAGTAGTAGAACCACCAGAGATTGTGTCTGTAGAAATGACACCAACAGAGCAAGATGTTTACGCTCTCATGGGAGTGTCTCCCTTAGTGAAGTTGAACAGAGA
This sequence comes from Chlorogloeopsis fritschii PCC 6912, assembly GCF_000317285.1. Lineage (GTDB taxonomy): Bacteria > Cyanobacteriota > Cyanobacteriia > Cyanobacteriales > Nostocaceae > Chlorogloeopsis > Chlorogloeopsis fritschii. The sequence continues at coordinate 63,117 of NZ_AJLN01000085.1, forward strand.
GGTGAAAAATCCCAAATCTGTAATTATTAACGTCACATTGCCCGGACAGGCTGCTACTTCCACCGAACCAACTCCAGAAGTAACTACTGCAACAACAAGCAGTACGGTAGTGACTTCAGATACTTCAGAAGAAGCAGAAGCATTACCTCAAACTCCAATAGAGGCATCTGCAGTTGCTGTAATGGCAGATGAAACTGAAGCAAACAGCGCAGATAATCGTCGTCGTCGCCGTCGTTCCCGTGCTGCTGAGGTAGATACGCCCACCTCAGAAACTTAAATTTATGGTTCCAATAGAGCCATCTGTTGCTTTTGGGGATTTACCTAAAACCCTAAAAGAAGAAATTTGGCTAGAGTTTTCCAGCTTTTCTGACATTCCTGGACACATAGCAGGCGTGGATGAAGTTGGAAGAGGGTGTTTGTTTGGGCCTGTAGTGGCAGCAGCCGTGATTTTGCCAAAGAGCGCTTTATCGGTACTAGTGGCAGCGGAAATTAAAGACAGTAAAAAGCTGTCTAGCTCACGCAGGCACAAGCTAGCTCAACAAATCCGTGATTTGGCAATAGATTGGAGAATTGGCTTTGCTTCTGTTGCTGAAATTGACCGGATAAATATTTTACAGGCAACACTTTTAGCGATGAAACGAGCTGTTTTGAAGCTGAAGGTGCAACCTACACTTTGCTTGATTGATGGCAATCAATTTATTCAAGATTTGGCACTACCGCAGCAAACAATAGTGAAGGGAGATGAGCGATCGCTCTGTATTGCTGCTGCGAGTATTTTGGCTAAAGTCTGGCGAGATGAACTAGTAATGCGCTTTGCTTCTAAGTATCCTATGTACGATTTGGAACGTAATAAGGGTTATGGAAGTAAAAAACATTTACTAGCACTGCAAAAATATGGGCCTTCACCCTTACATCGCCAGTCTTTTCGTCCTTGCCAAATTAAGATAGTTAATCGTGATACCAAATTGGTGCGCGAGAGTCTTGGTTCAAAATTCTGAAATAGTCTATAGATCAATGGTTTTAATCCAAAATCCAAAATTGTTATTACTCAGGATTTAAGATAGGTAATTCTGCAATTTCATCATTATTAGTGTGCTTCCCTTCTTGAATTTGCGAAATTACCCAAAGACGATAATCTGCTAGTAATTGATGTAATAATCGTTGCTTAATTGTCAACAGTACGCTCTTCAGTAAACCATTACCAGTTGCTTCTAAAATGGGTTTAGGAGTAAAGCAAAATGGTGGTGGTAGTTCCACCTGTACTTCTAAATCGGCTCTACCTCGTAAACGAGAACCACTACTCACCTGATATGGTGATAAATAACCTTGTAAATTCAGATCAAAGCGTTGATTAATATACTCAACACCAAGGATTTCACAACCTAGCGATCGCAAATAAATTGTATCATTTGATGCTGCCCAGACTTTCATGTCTACAGTAGGTTGAATGCTTAGTGACATGAAATTGAGAGGTCGCATTTTCAAGCGAAAAACTTCGTCTGCCAAAAGCTGAATCCGGCTAGAATCAGCCAAAGCATGAACAAGGCGTTGGGGTTGACGCAAGTAGTGCTGAATGGGAATAGGCTGTGGTGGGACAGTAATTTCTACCGATTGAGAGGCGGTAAACTGAATAGCCATGTGTTGATGAAAATAATTGTTTTATAATTCTATTATTTTTTAATTTATGGAATTTTGCTGTACAAAATTCAGGTTAAAGAGACTTAATTTACTTGTAAAACTATATTGATTTATAGTTATCCATTATTTGGAAAAAATATTTGTAAAAAAGTTAAGTTGTGATTCTGATAGCTAATATCAGTCAAATAAATATAAATTACATGGTGTAGGGTGTTGGGAGCAATTTTACGAATGCAACTTTGGATTAAAACTCACGGCTAAATAATAAACCCCATGACTCTATCGATAGCACATTTAGGGCCTCCTGGCACTTACGCAGAGCAAGCAGCTCTTTTATATGTTAATTGGCTAACCAAAATTAAGGGATTGGAAACTATCTTATGCCCTTATCCCAGTATCGCTCAAACACTGCGAGCAGTTGCTCAGGGAGCAGCTCAGTTAGCTGTTGTACCAGTGGAAAATTCCATTGAAGGTAGTGTAACTATGACTGTAGATACGCTCTGGCAACTAGATACTTTACAAATTCAGTTGGCTTTAGTCATGCCAATAGTTCATACACTAATTTCCTGTGCTCAGAGCGTAAAAACTATTAAAACTGTTTATTCTCATCCGCAAGCTTTGGCACAGTGTCAAGGATGGTTGGAACGATTTCTCCCGTCTGTACAGCTAATTCCTACTAATTCCACGACTGAACCATTGCAAAGACTAGAGCAGGAAATAACAGCAGGGGTGATTTCATCCCAAAGAGCTGCACAACTCTACAATTTACCAATCCTAGTCAACGGCATTAATGATTATCCCGAAAATTGTACTCGCTTTTGGGTAGTAAGTCAGGATAATCTCTCAGTTGGCAACCAACCATCTGTGACAAAAAACAGTCACACTTCGCTTGCATTCAGCGTACCTGCAAATGTACCTGGAGCATTAGTCAAACCGCTACAAATCTTTGCTCGACTTGGCATTAACCTCAGTCGGATTGAATCTCGTCCAACGAAGCGATCGCTAGGGGAATATTTATTTTTCATTGATGTAGAAGCAGATGCTCGTGAAGCCCAAATGCAATCTGCTTTGCAACAACTCACTGCTTACACAGAAATATTAAAAATTTTTGGCAGCTACAATGTTTTGCCAATTAGCGCTCTTGAAGAAGGAATTAGTAGTTAGTGGATAGTAGATAGTAGTTGTAACCTACTAACTACTAAATACTGTACGGGCGGGTTTAAAAGATAAATTGTCGGTTCGAACCCAAAGTTAATCAACAAAACCCGCACGGCAGTCGCACTCGACGCGCTTAACCCGACGCCAGTTGACGCCAGGTGCTACAAGTCGGCAGAGCGCAAGGGCGCACTGGCTCCGCAACGCGCTGCCTCCCCTACTAACAATTTCATAACTTCTGATTAAAAGTGTCTTTGAGAACGGTACGAGCTGCCAAATGATTGCGTGTGGAAGTCAAAATTTCTGCTTCTCGTTCCAAGCGAGCAACCGTGTCTTGCATTTCTAACAATGCCTGTTGCTCAGAAGCAACACCATAGAGGTTGCTTGCTACCCAATAAGACAATTCTAAAGGCAGATCGGGTAAATCTTCTGGCAGTTCAATATTTTGTTCAGTTAGTTTGGCTGATAGACGCACAACATCTTGGAGTAGTTGCTCTACCTCAGTAGCTAAAGGGCGCAAATCTTTTGTTGGTGGATGATCTTCAATCCACTCTACTAAGCCGACATAGTAAGGTTTTTCGCGAACGTATTCTAGAACGCGAAACCTTTGCTGCCCCAAAGTTAACATTTTCATCCGGTCATCTGGTAACCGTTGATAATGAACGATTTCTGCACAGCAGCCGACATTAGCAACTGTACCTTTAGCTGGATCGACCATTAATACCCCAAACCTGCGATCGCTCTCCAAAATCGTATTCATCATGATTCGATATCGGAATTCAAAGATATGCAGGGGTAACGGTCTTGTAGGGAACAAAACTACTTCTGATAGTGGGAACAGAGGTAGTTCACGAACGGCAATTTTAGAAGAAGACGTCATTGTTACCTTAGTATAAATTTAATCTTTGATAATATTTATAATTTTGTACTATTTTCTGTCTTTGCCGCGCCTTCTCTACATTCTACCATTGGTTTTACAGCTAAAGAAAAAGCCCTGAAAGATATCTCTTTCGGGGCAGGTAAATATTCACACTAAGCAGTGCTGTTAACCACTAATATTTAAAGCTTCACTTCAATATCCACACCTGAGGGTAGATCCAGTTTCATCAAGGCATCAATGGTTTTAGAAGAAGGCTGATAAATGTCGATAATGCGGCGATGAGTACGGGTTTCAAAGTGTTCTCGCGAATCCTTATCCACGTGAGGCGATCGCAAAACACAGTAAATCCGGCGCTTTGTAGGTAAGGGAATTGGGCCGATCGCTGTAGCATTGGTACGGTTTGCTGTATCTACAATCTTCTCGCAAGATGTATCTAGTAAGCGGCGATCAAAAGCCTGTAAACGAATTCTAATTTTTTGCTGCTGTAAGGTTGCCATGTTCAATTGTCCTGGTTCTGATTGATATTTACAAGGGGTTAGGGGTAAAAGGCTGATTTCACACTTAACATAGACGCACATAGTAGCGCGGCTTTCTTGGAGGTAGACAAAACTTTGATAGAAAGCCGCGATCGTAGTCGCTAGGACTAAAAGGGTATTTAAAATGGGGATTTGGTGTTAGCAGTACTATAAAGCCACAACTTTCATCCCTAATCCCTAGTTTTTAGTCTCTCTGGTAAGAGGGAAGTTAAAAAAGCAGAGAGGTATTATACCATCTCTGCTCCTTTTTAATTAAGCTCAAGAGATGCTACTTTACGATCTTGGAAACAACACCAGCACCAATGGTGCGACCGCCTTCACGAATAGCGAAGCGCATTCCCTGCTCAATAGCGATCGGGTTGATCAGTTCTACAGTCACTTTAATACGGTCTCCGGGCATTACCATTTCCGCTTCAGTACCATCATCAGAGGTGAAAGCTTTAATCGTGCCTGTAACATCTGTTGTCCGCACGTAGAACTGAGGACGGTAACCAGCAAAGAAGGGTGTTTTCCGACCACCTTCTTTTTCGGTTAAAACGTAAACTTCACCTTCAAATTGAGTGTGGGGAGTGATAGAACCAGGCTTGGCAAGTACCATACCCCGCTCAATGTCAGTCTTCTGGATACCGCGCAAAAGTATACCAGCGTTATCCCCAGCCATACCTTCATCAAGACTCTTCTTGAACATCTCAATGCCGGTCACAGTGGTGGAACGAGTAGGTTTAATACCTACCAATTCTACGTTATCGCCGATTTTGACTCTACCCCGCTCAATCCGTCCGGTAGCTACAGTACCACGACCTGTGATGGAGAATACGTCTTCTACAGCCATCAAGAAAGGCTTGTCGACATCACGCTCTGGAGTAGGAATGTAAGAGTCTACAGAATCCATCAGCGCGTAGATCTTATCTACCCACTTATCTTCACCCCGTTGAGTTTTGGGGTTGCTAGTCATTTTTTCTAGCGCTTGCAAAGCAGAACCTGCTGTAATCGGAATATCATCACCGGGGAAATCATAGCTAGAAAGCAATTCCCGGACTTCTAATTCCACCAGTTCCAGCAATTCTTCGTCGTCCACCATGTCTTCTTTATTCAAGAAGACAACTAGGCTCGGAACACCTACCTGGCGTGCCAACAAGATGTGTTCGCGGGTTTGGGGCATGGGGCCATCAGCAGCAGACACAACAAGGATAGCACCATCCATTTGGGCTGCGCCGGTGATCATGTTCTTTACGTAGTCCGCGTGTCCGGGACAGTCTACGTGAGCATAGTGCCGCTTTTCGGTTTCGTACTCCACGTGGGCTGTATTAATGGTGATACCCCGTGCTTTTTCTTCCGGAGCGGCATCAATTTCATCGTACTTTCTAGCTTGAGCTTGGCCTAAAGCTGCCAAGGTCATAGTTATAGCAGCCGTGAGTGTGGTTTTACCGTGGTCAACGTGGCCAATGGTACCGATATTAACGTGGGGTTTTTTCCTTTCAAACTTTGCGCGTGCCATGAATAATCGTTTCCTTTACTAGTTATGCGTTCCCTTTGCTTTTAGCTATGATTGCCTCAGCCACGTTGCGAGGCACTTCTTCATAGTGGCTAAACTCCATTGAGAAGATACCACGACCTTGGGTCTTAGACCGAATGTCAGTAGCGTAGCCAAACATTTCTGCCAATGGGACTTTAGCAGTCACTTTGGCGATGCCCTGCTCGGAACCCATCCCCTCAATTTGCCCACGACGAGAATTGAGATCACCCATTACATCCCCAAGGAAGTTTTCGGGAACTTCAACCTCAACTTTCATCATAGGCTCTAACAGAACGGGATTTGCTTTCATTGCTGCTTCTTTAATTGCCATGGAACCAGCAATCTTGAAAGCCATTTCTGAAGAGTCTACATCGTGGTAAGAGCCATCAACCAGCGTGGCTTTGATATCAATCAACGGATATCCAGCTAAAATACCGGATTCGCAGGTTTCTTTCATTCCCTGCTCTACGGGCGGGATGTACTCTTTTGGTACTGTACCGCCAACAATTTTAGAGACGAATTCAAAGCCGCTTCCTGGTTCTCCTGGCTCCAAGTCAATAACAACATGACCGTATTGACCTTTACCACCACTTTGGCGAATAAATTTACCTTCTATTTTGTTGACGTTCTTGCGAATGGTTTCGCGATAAGCTACTTGTGGCGCACCAACGTTCGCTTCTACCTTAAATTCTCGCAACATCCGGTCTACAAGAATTTCCAGGTGTAGCTCTCCCATCCCTGCAATCACGGTTTGATTTGTCTCCGGATTGACGCTGACACGGAAAGTCGGATCTTCTTCCGAGAGAGCTTGCAGAGCCTTGGACAGTTTGTCCATATCGTTCTTGGTTTTCGGTTCTACTGCTACCGAAATTACAGGCTCTGGAATGTAAAGGGATTCCAGAATTACTGGTGAGTTTTCATTACAGAGGGTGTCACCTGTTAAGGTCTCTTTCAAACCCACTGCTGCTCCCAAATCCCCAGCTCTGAGTTCATCGACATCAATTCTGTCATCTGCTCTCAAAACTACCAGACGGGAAATACGTTCTTTCTTGTTCTTAGTCGCATTGAGAACGTAACTGCCTTTCTTGAGTATGCCAGAATACACGCGGATGAAGGTCAGGCGACCGTAAGGGTCAGCCATAATCTTGAACGCCAAAGCTGACAATGGTTCTTCATCGCTAGCATGACGCTCAACAGTGTCGCCATTGGGTAGTGTACCTTGAATTGCGGGTACATCGATTGGCGCTGGCAGGTATGTTACGACTGCATCCAACAACTTCTGTACACCTTTATTCTTAAAGGCGGAACCGCAAAGCATTGGCACAATGGTACCTGCAACTGTTCCTTTACGCAGGGCTTTTTGAATCTCTTCTTCAGTGAGTTCTTCACCCTCGAAGTACTTGGTCATCAAGTCATCGTCTGTTTCAGCTACCGCTTCAATCAGCTTAGTGCGGTACTCTTGGGCTAGCTCCTGAACTTCTGCAGGGATATCAGCTTCTTGAATGTCGGTTCCTTGGTCGTTGTTGTAGATGAAGGCTCGCATCTTCACCAAGTCCACAAGACCTCTAAATTCGCTTTCACTACCAATAGGTAGTTGAATGGGGATCGCATTAGCCCGCAGGCGATCGCGTACCTGTTCGTAAACTTTGTAGAAGTTTGCGCCGGTGCGATCCATTTTGTTCACAAAAACGATGCGCGGAACTTTGTAACGGTCTGCCTGACGCCACACTGTTTCTGTTTGCGGTTGTACACCACCCACAGAACATAAAACTGTGATTACACCATCCAAAACCCGCATGGAACGCTCAACTTCGATTGTGAAGTCTACGTGCCCAGGAGTGTCGATAATGTTGATTTGATGGTCTTTCCAACTGGTGCTAATTGCAGCAGCAGTAATTGTAATACCCCGCTCTCGCTCCTGTTCCATCCAGTCAGTGACAGCGGTTCCTTCGTGAACTTCACCGATTTTGTGAATAATACCAGAGTAAAATAAAATTCTCTCTGTTGTTGTTGTCTTGCCCGCATCTATGTGCGCCGCAATACCAATATTGCGTACTCTCTCTAGCGGGATCGTACGTGCCACAGCTGCCTCCTATACTTTTCGCCTCATGATATCTTGTATATTACACTTTGTTAAGATTCTATCCTTTTCGGTAAACCGTCATTTTTTTTTGTAAATTTCAGAATGATAGCGTATACCGCCGCTGGGAAGAGGCGATACATTACGGCTTGATTTAGTAACGATAGTGTGCAAAAGCTTTATTAGCTTCTGCCATCCGGTGCGTCTCTTCACGCTTACGAATTGCATTTCCAGTCTCGTTGGCAGCGTCCATCAATTCTTGAGCCAATTTGCCAGCCATTGTCCGACCTGAGCGTTGCCGAGAAAACTGTACTAGCCAACGCAGTGCCAAGGTTGTACCTCTCTCAGAACGCACTTCCATAGGTACCTGGTAAGTAGCACCACCAACCCGACGAGCTTTTACTTCTACTAAAGGCGTTGCATTGCGCACAGCTCTTTCAAACGTTTCCAATGGATCATTACCAGTGCGTTCCTCGATACTTTTCATTGCGTCATAGACAATCCGTGCGGCAAGGGATTTTTTGCCATGACGCATCACGCGACGGATCATCATGCTGACTAAACGACTGTTATAAACTGAGTCAGCCGGAACAGGGCGCTTTTGAACAACACCACGACGAGACATACTTCAACCTTAATTGGAATTTAGCTACTAGATGAATTATGTGTCTGGACAGCTTTTACACTACAATTGCAGCGATGCTGACCCATTTACTTGCTGCCCTCAACTAGAACATACAAGGCGACAATATTATATACCTTAATAGTTAACTTAAAATGCCGCTGTCGCTAACTGCATTCTAAAGAATTCCTACACTTACTAGCAAATGCATAGGTGTAGGTTGAGGCTTTACTAATTTAACTTGATTTTTTAGACAATCTCATACCTGAAAGGAGTGAGATTCAAAGAAGTTAAGTACCAGCGCGATTAATCGCGCTGATTCTCTATTGTTTGGGACGCTTGGTTCCATATTTGGAACGACCTTGCTTGCGGTCTTTGACTCCGGCTGTATCTAATGTGCCACGAATAATGTGGTATCTCACGCCTGGTAAGTCCTTAACCCGACCGCCACGAATCATCACAACAGAATGTTCTTGCAAGTTATGACCAATTCCTGGAATATAAGCTGTAACTTCAAATCCAGAAGTTAGCCTGACCCTTGCTACTTTGCGCAGAGCCGAGTTAGGTTTTTTCGGCGTGGTCGTGTATACTCTGGTGCAAACTCCCCGACGTTGCGGGCATTGCTTCAGAGCTGGGGACTTGGTTTTCTGACGCGCTTTTTCGCGTTCGTTACGTATTAGCTGCTGTATTGTTGGCATGAGTTACAGCGCCTGAAGCTGCTTCTAGTCTAAGTTTTAACAACAAATCCTGATTATATCTTTTTTAGTGGTTTTGTGTCAATTATTTTGTTTTGGTAGTTGGTAGATAGTGATTAACTACTAACCATTAACCACTGTACGGGAGGCAGCGCGTTGCGGAGCCAGTGCGCCCTTGCGCTCTGCCGACTTGTAGCACCTGGCGTCGGGTTAAGCGCGTCGAGTGCGACTGCCGTGTGGGTTTAGAAGATAAATTCCCGATTTGAAAGGCAAGATTATCAGCAAAACCCGCCCCTACTAACCACCAACTACTAACTCTTGACTAATAGAAAAAGAATTACCACAACCACAGGTAGCACTTGCTTGGGGGTTGTGGAAGCGAAAGCCACCGCCCATCAAATCCTCTGAATAATCCAAGGTTAGACCGTTTAAATAATTCCAGCTTTCGGCATCTACGATCACTGAAATACCATGACACTCAAAGGTACGATCGCCTGGTTTTACTGTTTCATCAAAGGACATATCATAATACCACCCGGAACAACCACCGGGTTTAACTGCCAATCGAAACAAAAGATTTGACTGCTGCTTAGACCGCAATCTTTGAATCTCGCTGGTGGCTGCTTGAGTCAAATTAATCATCACATTTGTCAGACAATAATTAAAGACCTCATCCTCAAATCTTACAGGCTAAGGTCAACAGATAACGCTTCTGATTTAAATGTATTTATTTTGCTTTTATTCGAGCAGCTATGCCTAGCAACAACGAATTGATTGTACGGAATCTAACCATCAGTACGAGCATAGTCGTCTTGGAAACGGATAATATCATCTTCTCCCAAATATTCTCCGTTTTGTACTTCAATCAAAACCAAGGGTATGACACCAGGATTCTCTAAACGATGAGGCGTACACTGGGGTACGTATGTGGACTGATTGTTACTCAACAGCACTTCCTGCTCGCCGCAAATTACCCTAGCTGTACCAGACACTACGATCCAGTGTTCGCTGCGATGGTGATGCATTTGGAGACTAAGACGATGTCCAGGTTTAACTTCGATACGCTTGATTTTGTATCCGCGCCCTTCTTCTAAAACTGTAAAAGAACCCCAAGGACGCAACTCAGTTGCAGCAACACCTCTAGGAGTAACGCTTGGAGGTAATGTTAGTGCATTAGCGTGCGTTGTGTCTTGATAATGAGCCATAGTAACTTCCTGAGACATAAAAAATTTTGGTGCTCTTAAGATATTGATGAATAAATATGGTGCTATGTTGCCAACCTAAAAACTCAGTCATACATCCTATGCCAAGATAGCAAAATCACAGGTGAAGGTGTCATATATAACTCATTGAATTAGTGTATCTATACCAAGTCTTTAATTAAGGAAAATTAAACTTTTTACTGGGCTTTAAAAAAGAGGGGTTAGTCATTAGTCATTGGTTGCTAGAGACGCGATTAATCGCGTCTCTACAATTGCTCTGACTCTGCTTATCTCCTTGTCCCCTTCCGTGTCCTCTTATCGACGGGGTTGCAAGAAAATTCCTATACCATTGTGGACGCGAGCTGCTGTGTTGGGAAAACGGTCAAGAAGTTGTCCTCCCAAATAAAGACTGGTAGAACTTCCACCGTCTAAATTCAATGCATCCACACATCCCATTTGCTGCATTAGTTGTGCGTGTTCTGCCAAAGTAGGGCCAGCACCACCGACACGATTATGCACGGCGGCAATAATGAGATTCCCTGTTGCAGTTGTACAGATAGCACTACGAACAGCTTTTTGGGCTATAAAGGCGTTGCTAAAATTTTCGCCTTTGGCATCTAGTACTACTTGGCGATTTTGCAGGAGCAGCGGGCCTGCTCCCAGGATATAGGGATAACGGCTAAATTCAGCAGGAGAAGTCAAACTTTCTATCCGCACTGAAGAGCCAATAGGCAAAACAGGGGCATTACTAACACTAGTGCCGCGTAAAGCAAGCAGATATCCATCTTGAGGAATAGGAATAGCAGTTTGCCCTGCTTTGAGACTTGGTAACTGACTTGTAACTTGGTTTTTTTGAACAACAATAATAATTTCGTTGTCTGTCAGAGGAATGTAATTTGCTCCCCAAGCTGGAGTGTAACGGGCAATGCCACTTTGGACGTAGCCACTGTTGAGAGTCAAAATCGGCAATCGCAGATTATTTAAGCCGATTAAAGATTCTTGCACAGCCAGACGACCCATATAAAATTGTCCAGAATCATTCCAGGCGATCGCTCCTCGGTTCAAAATTGGGCTAGACAACCACTGATTATCCCGACGAATCGCACCCAAAGGTAATTTGTTATTGCGATTAAAATAACCACCATTGATTGCTGCTACTGCTACATACTTTTGAGCTGTTTGAATTAAAGGAGCAGTGCCGACAAGGGTATCGGAGTTTGTCACAATTGGTTTGAGTTTTAACCCGACGGTGCGAGGATTAACATCTAACCAGACAATAGGAAAGCGTTCTTGACCTAATTTGACAAATTGCTGTTGCCAGCGCAATCCTGGTGCCCAACTAATTGAACGTTGTAAAAGTGCATCTGGTCGAATGTCAATGACTAGGCGATTTGGGTTAGGTAAAGTGCTAACCAAAGGAGCTAAACCCAAGGGAACTTCCAAACTAACAATCGTTTGATTGTTGACTACCTGTACTTGCTTGATGAGTGGAGGGGGTGCTGGTGGCTGAAGTGGTTCTTGCTCATTCTCCTGCGTCTGTTGCTTTGATTGGTTGTCTGGAGGTGATAAGGGAACAGGTGGAGGAGGGGCATAGCGCTGAATTAAACTTGGATCGGCAATTCCATCTAGAGTAATTCTCCACTCTCTGGTAGTGGGAGAGGAAGGTGTAATCGCTGGGCTATTCGGATCGTCGGATAAAGGTTGATTTGGCTTGACTGGTAACCCTTGAGCAATTTGCCAAGGAGCCGGACGATCTAAGTTGAGAACGATGCGATCGCCAAACTCATGCTTTCCTTGATTAATATTTGTAATTTTTGCACTGGGCATGGAAAGTACCAAGGTTTTACCTTGAACTTGCATCTGCCATCCAAAGGTGTTTGCAAAACGGCTAATGTCTAAATAACGGTAACCCCCTGCCAACAAGCTGCCTAAAATCTGGGGCTTGGCATGAGAGGAATACCACTGGATTGGCTGTCTGGCTGGCTGGCTGGTATCTAACAAATCTACCCCAATTAATTGCCTGAGTGCGCCATCGCTAAGGAGAGTGGTGACTTGACCTTTTGAGGTGCGTCGCTGCAACCATCCCCCGGATGAGATTCGACCATTGAGAGAAATTTGATTACCATAGGATATTACCCCTGTTTTCACAGGAGGTGCAGGCGGTCTTGGACTTGATCCTGGTATTTGCTTCACACCAGTTGAGGATTGTGCAACCCTAACCCCTAATTTCTGTTCTTGAGAAGCTGGGGATGTGTTGGGGATAACACGGTCATAACTGGTACGGGCAATTGCAGAATCATAAGTAGCTGTTAAACACAGTACTGAAAAAATTACTGGCGACACTAAAACCTTGAAAAATCTGCTATTGCTCTTTTCTTCAATAGCACTGCGGTATTGTCGGCAAAAATTCGGCATTTTTACCATAAGTAGCTAAGTATTTTTTATAACTCCCAACTATTGCACAAACTAACGACTTTGCTAAATGTCAAAAAATAATGACCAGAGTTGTGAACACTAACGTGATAATGTATATATTGGATTTCTGTATCCTGTTGAACCAAACAAGTAATGCTACCACGATTAAAACAGCTATTGAGTGTGCTAAATCACACTAGCGTTAAATCAACTATTGCAGCAATTTCCAACCTAAAATCACGTTGAGTTCCGACAAGCCACATATTACCTGATATTTGCTACTTAGATGAAGTTTAACTTGTAGCAAAAAAGGTGACACAAACTAGACAGTAAAAATCTAGAGAGTAACCGAGAGAAATTTTTTAGGAATTGTCAAATGGGCATATAGTGTAATACGCTGATTTTTGCGTGGGTTCGGAATAATTTTAGTTTCCTAAAAGATACAGAAGTTTCAAATAGGATTTTTGTTTCAGGTAAAGCAAAAATCATCATAGCCTGGAATTTTATTTGGGTTTGGAAAAAGAAAATTGAGAAATTACATAGCCTCAAGATATAAATAAAACACTCTTGGAACAAGCGCGAACAGAACTCAGGATAAATACATAAAAATAAATCCATGATTTTAACACGGTCTTAATCAAAAAACCGAAGTTAAAATTTTTTTTCCCTAAAATTTCCGTTATTCCGTGCTTTCAATTTCGTTCACTTAGAAATTTACTCACTACTTAGTGACAAAATTCTTTACTCAAGCTGACAGGGATAGTGTATGAATAAAAAACCGATGCCTCAAGACCAGAAAATCAGACTTGCAGATGATTCCTCAAATTCTATTTATCCAGGGCAAAGGTGGCTAGTAGAAGAAAGAGATGCCTGTGGTGTGGGTTTTATTGCCCATCGCCAAAATCATGCCAGTCACGAAATTGTTGCCAAAGCTCTTTCAGCTTTGACGTGTTTGGAACACCGAGGTGGTTGTAGTGCCGATCAAGACTCTGGTGATGGCGCGGGAATTTTAACCGCGATTCCCTGGGAGTTGTTTCAACAAGATTTTGCTGCACGAGGAATACAACTGCCCGTGAGCAGCAACATTGCTGTCGGAATGATTTTCTTACCGCAAAATCCACAAGCAGCGCAAACAGCGAAAGCAACAATTGAAAAAGTAGCGGCTGAGGAAAAGTTGACTGTATTAGGTTGGCGAGTAGTACCTGTGCAGCCAAATTTACTGGGGATACAAGCGAGAGACAATCAGCCCCAAATTGAACAAGTTTTCGTTGCCTCACAAGATAAAAGCGGTGACGAACTTGAGCGGCAACTGTATATTACCCGCCGTAGAATCTTTAAAGCCATCCGCGCTTTAAGTCAAGATTGGTCAGAAGAACTATATGTTTGTTCTCTGTCTAGCCGCACAATTGTTTACAAAGGCATGGTGCGCTCGGCAGTCTTGGGAGAGTTTTATCGCGATTTACAAAATCCAGCTTATAAGAGTGCCTTTGCTGTATATCATCGCCGCTTTAGTACCAACACGATGCCCAAATGGCCTTTGGCACAACCAATGCGATTGTTGGGGCATAACGGCGAAATCAATACCTTATTGGGTAATATCAACTGGATGACGGCACGAGAAGCAAGTTTAGAACATCCAGTTTGGGGCGATCGCATTCAAGAATTCAAGCCTTTCGTCCATATTGACAATAGTGACTCCGCTACTTTAGATAACGTATTTGAGTTACTGGTACGTTCCGGACGTAGCCCATTGGAAGCCTTAATGATTATGGTTCCAGAAGCTTATCAAAACCAGCCGGAATTGCGTAACTACCCAGAAATTATTGATTTCTACGAATACTATAGCGGTTTGCAAGAAGCGTGGGACGGCCCTGCACTTTTGGTATTCGGCGATGGATTGAAAGTAGGAGCAACCCTAGATCGCAATGGTTTAAGACCAGCTCGTTACTGCATCACCAAAGATGATTACATCATTGTTGCTTCAGAAGCGGGTGTAGTGCAATTGCCGGAAGCCAATATTATTGAAAAAGGCAGACTAGGGCCAGGGCAAATGATTGCCGTGGATTTGGAAACTCATGAGGTGCTGAAAAATTGGGAGATTAAGCAGCGCATTGCGAAAAAGCATCCTTATGGGGAGTGGTTGCGACAGCACCGCCAAGAAATTAAGTCCTTAGTCAGTAGTCCTTCGTCATTAGCAAATGGCAAAGGAAAGATGACTAATGGGAATGGACTAATAACCAATGACAACGGTAAAGGACTCCAGACAACCAATAGCAGTGACAGACAAACTCTGCTACGCCAACAAGTAGCCTTTGGCTACACCACAGAAGATGTGGAAATGGTGATTCAGCCAATGGCGATGGAAGGTAAAGAGGCAACTTTTTGCATGGGTGATGATATTCCCTTAGCAATCCTGTCAGAAAAACCGCACCTACTTTACGACTATTTCAAACAGCGCTTTGCTCAAGTCACAAACCCGGCAATTGACCCCTTGCGGGAAAAATTGGTGATGTCTTTGAAAGTGGAACTGGGTGAAAAAGGCAACTTATTAGATGTTAAGCCAGATTATGCTCGGAGACTAAAACTGGATTCTCCAGTACTGACGGAGGCGGAACTAGAAGCTATTAAGACATCTGGCTTTGCAACGGCTGAGTTGCCAACACTATTTGAAATAGCATCTGGGCCGGAAGGTTTGCAAGCCGCTGTCGAGAGATTGCAAGCACAAGCTGCCGAATCAGTACGGGCGGGTGCAAAAATTTTAATTCTTAGCGATCGCGCTGGTGCAGGTATCAGTACAGAAAACAGCTACATTCCTCCTCTGTTGGCGGTAGGTGCGGTACATCATTACCTAATTCGCCAAGGGTTGCGGACAAAAGCATCTCTGGTAGTTGATACAGCTCAATGTTGGAGTACCCATCACTTTGCTTGTTTGATTGGTTACGGCGCTGCTGCCGTTTGCCCGTATATGGCTCTAGAGACGGTGCTTGATTGGTGGACAGATCCAAAGACGCAACAGTTTATGGAACGGGGTAAAATTACTACCCTCACCCTAGAGCAAGCGATCGGCAACTATCGTCAGGCAGTAGAGGGTGGTTTGCTAAAAATTCTCTCCAAGATGGGTATTTCGCTGCTTTCTAGCTATCAAGCCGCGCAAATCTTTGAAGCGATCGGCATCGGCAAGGATTTACTAGAACTAGGATTTTTGGGCACAACTTCCCGCGTTGGCGGTTTGAGTGTGAGCGAGTTGGCACAAGAAGTATTGTGTATTCACAGCAAAGCTTTCCCAGAACTAAACCTGAAAAAGCTAGAAAACCTGGGCTTTGTGCAGTATCGCCCCGGTGGTGAATACCACATGAACAGCCCCGAACTGGCAAAAGCACTGCATAAGGCAGTTGATGGCAACAATTACGATCACTATGCAGTTTACAAGAAGTACTTGCAAGATAGACCGATAACTGCGCTGCGAGATTTGTTGGACTTCCAAAGCGATCGCCCCAGCATCCCCATCGAAGAAGTCGAATCGGTAAGCGAAATTGTCAAGCGCTTCTGCACAGGCGGTATGTCTTTGGGTGCTTTGTCGCGGGAAGCTCATGAAACCTTGGCTATTGCCATGAACCGCATCGGTGGTAAATCCAACTCTGGCGAAGGCGGAGAAGATCCAGTACGTTTTACTATCTTGGATGATGTAGATGAAAATGGGCACTCGCCCACCCTATCTCACCTGAAAGGATTGCGAAATGGCGATACTGCTTCTAGCGCTATCAAGCAAGTAGCATCAGGGCGCTTTGGTGTGACGCCAGAGTATCTGATGAGCGCCAAGCAAATAGAAATTAAAATTGCTCAAGGTGCAAAACCAGGGGAAGGCGGACAACTACCAGGTAAAAAAGTTAGTCCTTATATTGCCATGTTGCGGCGCTCAAAACCCGGTGTCACCTTGATTTCGCCGCCACCTCACCATGACATCTATTCGATTGAAGACTTAGCACAGCTAATTTTTGACTTACACCAAATTAACCCGAAAGCACAGGTGTCGGTGAAGTTAGTTGCTGAAATCGGCATCGGTACGATCGCGGCAGGTGTAGCAAAAGCCAATGCTGATATCATCCAAATTTCTGGACATGATGGCGGCACGGGTGCCTCACCTTTGAGTTCGATTAAGCACGCAGGTTCACCGTGGGAACTCGGTTTAACTGAAGTGCATCGTGTCTTGATGGAAAATAGCCTGCGCGATCGCGTTATTTTGCGCGTGGATGGTGGCATCAAGAGTGGTTGGGATGTGCTAATGGGCGCATTGATGGGAGCAGAAGAATTCGGCTTTGGCTCGATTGCCATGATTGCCGAAGGTTGTATCATGGCGCGGATCTGCCACACCAATAACTGTCCTGTCGGTGTTGCTTCTCAAAGAGAAGACTTACGCAAGCGCTTCACGGGCATACCGGAACACGTTGTGAATTTCTTCTATTTTGTTGCCGAAGAAGTGCGTAGTTTATTGGCACATTTGGGTTACCGTTCGCTATCAGAAGTAGTTGGACGTGCCGACTTATTGAAAACACGAGCAGAGGCAAAGCTTACCAAAACCCAATCATTGAATCTCGATTGCATACTTCAGTTGCCAGATACCAGAGAAAACCGCAGTTGGTTGGCACATGAAGAAGTTCACAGCAACGGCTTTGTTTTAGATGATCAGTTGCTTGCCGATTCTGACATCAAAGCAGCGATCACAAACCAGTCAGCTGTAACTAAGACGGTGACAGTTGTCAATACCGACAGAACAATTGGCACACGCATAGCAGGAGCGATCGCTTCCCAATATGGTGACAATGGCTTTGAAGGGCAAATTAACCTGAACTTCAAAGGTAGTGTTGGACAAAGCTTTGGAGCTTTCAACCTGCCTAGCATGATTCTTACCCTAGAAGGAGAAGCAAACGACTACGTAGGTAAGGGTATGAACGGTGGTGAAATTATTATTAAGCCGCCTGTGGATGCTACCTACGATCCATCACAAAACGTGATCGTTGGCAATACCTGCCTCTACGGTGCAACTGGTGGCGTTTTATTTGCCAATGGTTTAGCCGGAGAACGCTTTGCCGTGCGTAACTCTAAAGGTACGGCGGTAATTGAAGGAGCAGGCGATCATTGCTGTGAGTACATGACTGGTGGCGTAGTTGTCGTTCTCGGCAAAGTCGGGCGCAATGTAGGCGCTGGCATGACTGGTGGAATTGGTTACTTCTTAGATGAAGATGGTAATTTCCCTGATTTGGTTAATCGGGAAATTGTCACACTTCAGCGAGTAGTTACAGCCGCAGGCGAAAAGCAACTGAAAGATTTAATCGCGGCTCACGCACAGCGAACTGGCTCTGCGAAAGCGAAGAGAATTCTAGAAAACTGGCAAGAGTTCTTACCCAAGTTCTGGCAACTGGTTCCACCTTCTGAAGCTGATAGCCCAGAAGCCAATTCTCAACAAGAAAAGCAGTTAAGCCCGGTTTAATTGTGAGGAAAAAGGCAAAATGCAGAAGTGTTTCCTTCTGTATTTTGCTTTATATCTTTTCAGTTAAATTTTTGCATTAACTTCAAAAATGGATACTTAAACCCACAGATCCCCAACTTCTTTGAGAAGTTGGGGACTTGTTTCTCCAAACTACTCTAGTTAATTAGCAATTACTAATAATGGATTGTTATTTCGGCGTTACTGAATCGCGGTATGAATTTGATGTGTAGAGACGCGATATATTGCGTCTGGGCAGGGGTTTTGGCATTAGAAAAATTATTTTCATAGCCTAAATCAGCAACGCCGTTATTTCTTTATATTTGCAATCATCTTTTCGTTTTTTTCTTGCAATTCAAAGAGTTCTGGAACAGTAACAAACCGATAACCTTGCTGCTTAAATTTACTAATAATTTGTGGTAATGCTGTCACAGTATGGGAGCGATTACCGCCACCATCGTGCATTAGCACAATACCGCCAGGCGATCCCTGTTTTAGCACTTTATTAGTCAAAACAGACGCAGAAGGGCTTTTGTAGTCTACGGGATCGGCTGACCACATTACTACAGTATACTTTTTACCTTTAGCATATGCAGCCAAACCATTATGCAGCATTCCACCAGGAGGTCGAAACAAAGTTGTTTTCGCTCCTGTTAGTTCATAAATTAAATCTGATGTACGGTCAATTTCAAAAGCAGCTGCTTGTTGATTAAAAAAGTGATACCAATGATGCCAAGTGTGGTTACCAATAACATGACCTTCAGCCACAATTTGCTTGCCTAATTCGGGGTAATTTCTTAACATTTGGCCCACAACAAAAAATGTGGCTTTGATATTATTTTCTCTAAGTATATTCAGCACTTTTGCAGTATACTCAGGCCAAGGCCCATCATCAAAGGTAAGAGCAATTACTTTCTGGTTTGGAGGAAGTTTGGCTTGATTAACTATTACTCCTTGAAAGCGTGCTGGGATATTGTAGGATAAGCCTTTTACTTTTGCTTGTTGTTGCCAACTCGTCAACATTGCTAACTTGAATTGATTGAGGCGCTGCTGAGTTCCTCCTTTGATTTCGATATCCTTCAAATTCACTGCACTGGTTGTCTCAGTATTAAAATTATTGAGACTCATAGGCACGATCAAGCCAAGGCTCAAGCTGCCACCTAAGGCTATAAGTGCAAGTAATATTCCTTGCGGCCAGAAAAACGATTTATTATTTTCCACATCACAGCTCCTTGGCAAATTTAAGCATCGGTTAGCCTGCTGATAATAGTTTCTAGAACAATTTCTCAGATAATTTATTCAGATAATATTTAGATACAAATAAAATTCTGTGTATCTCGTAAATTGCAATATAGACTCACAGAAATTTGCTTATTATAAATATAAAATCACAGCTTTAATAGCAGCTTGATTTACCTTACCTATCAAAGTTAACTATTAGTAAAAGTCAATAAAGCTATAGGTGCACAACACAATATTTATGCGTACAATTGTTAGGCTTTTTAAATATAAAATATTAATTCTCCTCGCTTGACAAATTATATTCTACTGCGGAACTAGAGCGCTACCTTGAAAACAAATGTTAAGTTTATAAATTACTGTTGCAACCAAACTTACCTGAAGCAGGTAGACGCCAATCAGTCAAAATAGTTTCTTCAGCGACAGTAAAAGATTGGCTTTAGATATACTCTTGGGCAAACTACTGAAATTCCATATTATTAATAGCTCTGTTAGACAAGGCTATTGATGAAGCAGCAGTTTTAATACTGAGTTTTTGCTAGTTAATTTAAGTATATGCAGACTAGTCGAAATTTCCACTAGTTCCAAAGAAAGCTTTTAAGCGCAAATAAGCTATTATCTTTTACATAATACATATTCAATGTTAATACATATGACAACAGTGCAAATACTTAAAAAATATTAGGACTTACGCACTAGTCACGAACAAATAGAACTGTTTCGAGCAAGGAGACATAAGAGTTAGAGAGCTATTTTGCGTAAGTTCTGAACATTCTGTATTTGATCGGCAACTCTATTTAATTGGGTTGTTACTTTATTCAAGCATTTGACATTTGCTTTAAAAGTAAAATTATATACATAATTTATAAAATTTATTGAAGCAATTTTCACATTTGATTTATATATTCAAATTTCTTTATCTACAATTAGATGTTGTAAACTCTGTACATTACAAAAAGCAATATGGATTAGTAAAGATTTTTTATTGCTAGATTTTCAAATGAAATCAGAAACCAGCCCTAAAACGAGGCTGAATAGTCTTTTTGGTTAGATTCCTCTACCCTACCCAGAGATTTTGAGCAAAGCCGATCGCTAGCCTAGCAAGTAGAACGGAAAACAAGCCCAAAATTAGTAAACCTAGACGAGGATAACCTACCAAGCGAATACCCAAAGCTAAGTTCAGGGGTACAATACCGTAGGCTAGACGACTCAGAGATATCGTACCACCGGAGGCTAGCAGTAAAGCTATACCGCAAAAGCCGTAGCAGGTAGTAACAGGGGTTAGGCGTTTGCGTAAGTGCCATAAAAAATAACCACCTCCTAAAACCATAGTCACATTAAGTAAGTTATTAATAAATTGCCTATCAGCCAGTATTAATAAAAATGTAACTACAGCGTAAAAACAGTAAACTATTTTGGTATTGGACAATTGTTTGCGTTTGCCCCATAAAATACAGCCGCTAGCGACAATGACGCCAAACAACAGCAAATGCAGTAGGTTTTTGAGCTGAATATTTTGCCAATCTGATGTACCTGCTGCTAATTCCAACAGCATATTTAACCAACCCCGCCAATCAAATCCAAATGAAGGGCGCCATCCTCGCTGGGCATGAATAAATGCGATTGGATCGGCAAAATTAATTGCACAATAGAGACTAAATAAAAGCAAACCGATCGCACTAGCACAAGCAGCAAGATATGCAGTTGACGATCGCTTTTCTTTCCAAGCTGCTATTAAAAAAGCTGGAATCAGTGCCATCCCCGTCGGGCGTGTTGCAGTTGCCAGGGAACCCCAAAAGGCAACCCAACCGTACTGCTTGCGATCAAAAGCATACAAAGCAGCCGTACTCAAATATAAATACAATCCTTCGGTGTAAATTACAGTCCCGAATAGGGATAGAGGGCACCAAACCACTACAGCAATTGCCCACCTTGCCTCGTTTGTGCCAAGTTGTTCTTGAACCCAAAAGTACAGGCAGTAAAGCGTTGCCAGAAATGCCAAGTTGTTTACTAGCACTCCTGCAACTGCAAATGGCAACCCAAAGTTCATCAAACCCCGAATAATTAAGGGAAATAGGGGAAAGAAAGCAATATTGTATTGCTGCCCATTATTAATGAATTCATAGCCGGAAGTCACAATACTGCGATAACGTACACTATCCCAAGCATCAAATACCCCCCAGCCAAAGCTGGGTACAATTCCTTGTGGAGGTTGGGGTAGATGTGGCGCAACTAGCAACATGACAGCCCAGATAAATATTCTGCTTATTAGCCAGATTGCTGCTGGAAATAGGAAATCATCTTTCCATAAAACTTTTTTGATAAATATCTGAACTTGAGCCATAAGCCTAAGTATTTTATACCTTTGAAGTTATTCTTATGCTTATAGCTATGACACTAAAATTTCTTGGTAATAATTTATGCATTTCACTCCTTTCCCAAGCAAGTAACTAACTGAAAGTAATTTATGTATTCAGTAGTTAATATTTAAATACCATTAATATTAGCCTAAATATTTTTATTTAAGTTAGCAGTCTTGTTATACACAATTTTACAAAAAAGGAAAATGACTAGACTTATTAGTAGTAGCCATATTCATCTGTGAGTGTATTAATAGTCTTCAAAATAAAAACAGTTTTCCTGTACTCTTAAATAACAGACTTACTTCAAAATATAATGTTCCTCACTACCTATTTCGTTTGTGTAAGTTTTTGAGTAATTATCGTTAATATAAGCCATAAATTTATTATCACTCTTCAGTTGAGAAGTCCACCTGCTCAGAACAATTTGCTCAGGACGATAGTTTTGTAAAACAGCAAGTATTTCTGGGGATGTAAGTTCTCCAGAGTTGAGCCTTTTATATGACATCACGGCTATTTCAGGGGGAACGCGTAATTTAGCATAAAAAGCATATATAGGATGATCCGTAAAAATCCAGTTTGTGGCATCTTTATATTTCAAAACCTGTTGCATAAGCTCCGCATTTTTGGGGACGCTTCCTTTTGGATTGGGAGGAGTTGCAATCACCAAACCTATCAGGATTACAACTAATAAGGAAGGAATAATAAGCTGTTTAGCGTTAATTAACTTTTTTTTGAAAAATGAATCAATTAAGAATGCCACTCCATAGGCAGCTAGCCAACAGATAGGAATAGCAAGTAAAGGGTAATAGTGATACCAAAGTGGTTGATGATTTAGTAAAATTAGTACAGACGTTATTAGCCAAGCAAGAGGAAATATTCCGTTTCTGTATTTTTTAGAAAAAATTGCCCCAATTCCAACACAAGCTAGAAATATATAATCATAATCTTGACTTATCATATAACGAAGATATTCTTGATTATTAAAATTTTCTATTTTGGAATTTTGAGGTTGATTAAGATGAGTAATAATTAATTGTTCGTAGTTCCAAAATTGCTGGAATAATATGCCGATTAAAATGTACATTAATCCCAGAGAGGCTAACCATAAAGCAGCATTGACAATATTTTGTTTTGAGAAATTAATGCTAGCAATAGTTTTACTATTAAAACTAAATAAATAAAAAAATATTAAAGGTACAAGAAAAATTGTAAATAACTTAGTTTGTAAAGATAAGGCTAGAGAAATTCCAGAGAAAATGATATAAAACTTGCGATAATTTTGTTGATACAGATGCAACAAATAAATCGACAACATTGCCAATGATAGGGAAGGAAGACCAATCATTACGGAAATACTCAAACGAATATATAACCAAGAAGTAAATAATAGAATTGTGGCTATTAATGCTGGTAATCTTCCTAATTCAGTACTAATAATTTTATAAAAACAATGTATTAATACTGCGGAAAATATCAGTATTAATATACGTGCGGCAAAGATTGAATGACCAAATAAATTTAACCAATATGATAACAGGACAGTGAAAAGAGGCGGTTGATCGTTCCAAATTTGAGTGTAGAGAGAAAAGCCTTGCGAGTAAAGGAAGGCTTTGATTAGATTAAATCCTTCATCGTAATCGAATTCAAAAGTTTGCGAAATTGGTGTAAATCTAATAGCGAGTACAAAACAAATAAAGAGAAATATAATAATGAATTGATGGAAGAAATTTTTCAATCTGGTCATATTGATACAGATTATAGATTAGTAATTTTTTGAATTTTTGTTTAACCAGAGATAATTTATGTATTCATAGGTATAACTGTCATTTGATTAAAGGATTTTTCACAAACAAATAGACTTCATCGCGTTGGTAGCGCAGTTGAAATAACTGATTATTTTGAAGTTGGTTGACGAAATTAGCAGCAAACGCTGGGTTACGAGTGCCATCTGGGTGACGTACATTGAGCAATATATAATCGTATTGAGTAATATCCGCAGGTAAACCACTAATATCATCTACAAAATGGATTGTCTGGCGGTGGCTCAAATGGGGGGCAATACTATGGGTGGTTAAAACAGAACCAAAGGATTGAACTTGGGCGATCGCTTCACGGGTTGCTTGCCAGTTATCAACACTTCTTAAATATCGCGACCAAAAATAGCCATATTTTGCTAGGACAATAAAAGCTAAAAGCGCCCATACAATAATTGCCCGTTTGGTACGCAACCATCCTTTACCAGCAGCTAGACTGGCGATTACTGCGATCATCAAAAAAGGCAGTATCGGCAGAGAATACTGGTGAATTAAATCGCGTTGTTCTGGCTTTTCAGAAAGAATATTCAAAACCAATGTCGGCATCGCGCTCACCAAAGGAGTGAGATGTTGGGGTGTAAGCCCCCAAATCAGTGGTACAACTAAAAGCACCAAATATTCCAGCGTCTTGAGTGAAAATATTCTCCCCAAAATTAGCTCTGGTTTAATGACTAGATTTCTGGCAATCTCTAAAACAGAGTCGCCTAAATAGCTATAACGTGCTACTGCTGCTGCCTCATTATTACTAAAAACAGGAATAATAACTTGGCTGGTTATCAAAAACCAACTTATTCCTGCAATCAAGGCAAATATTCCACAAAAGCGTTTTTTTTCAAACACTAACAGCCAGAAACCCATTGCCGCCACTGTTAGCGATAACACAGCTTTACAACCCAAAATAAAGATAGTGCCTGCACAAAACCAAGCTACTTTATTTAGCCGTGCTGCCAAAACTACCCCCAAAAAAACGGGAACTGCCATTACTTCTGGGTGAAACTCAAACAAATTGACATTAAAAACTAACGGATACAGCAGGTAAACACCTGCCATTGCTATTGCTTGGCTTTCCTTTAACCCTGCTTGAAGGGCAAGATAATAAGTAGGCAAAGCACCCAAAGCTAGGGAAACAGCTTGCACAGCTAATAACCAGTAAGCACTTGGATAAATCTTATAGAGTAGAGCTAGGGGATAGACTGCCCAAGCTGCATGATTACCCATATGATGAAAGCCTAAAAAAGAAGAGATATGTGGCTTTCCTTGGCTGATTAAATAGACTACCTGATCGTAGATCCCCAGATCGAGAGCGCCTGACTGAAATAATGTATGGCGCGTACTGCTGCATACAAAGAACAATAAGGCACTAATGGCAATCATCCAACCGACAGCGCCAAGCTTAAAAAATTGTTTTATCACCCTAAGTTGTAACAATCATTATGAGTACCTCCATATCTTCGCATCTTCTGTTTTCAGGAAAAATGGGGAGACATAGAGAGTTTTAAAGTAATTTTTTACTCTTTTCACCAGAAGAGTTTTTGACAAATAAATAAACGTCGTCATGCTGGTAGTTGAGTTGAAATACTTCTGTGCGTTTGAGTTGATTAACCAAATTGGTTGCAAAATCTTCATTACTCAACCAGCCTGGATGACGAACATTTAAGAGAATGTATTCAAATTTTGTTAAATCTACTGGTGGTGAATTGGCATCTGTAAATTTGATTAGTGGGCGATGAGTTAAATGAGGTGCGATTTCAGCAGTTGTATAAACACCTCCTTTGGTTTGAACTAGGGCGATCGCTTTCCGTGTAGCCTGCCAAGTATCCAAAGAATCTAGATAAATTGTCCAAAAGTAGCCGTATTTACCCAAGGCTAAAAAAGCTACTAAAGACCAAAGAATAATTGCCCGTGGTTTTTGTATCCAAGCATACCGACTGGCAAAGGCTTGCATCACAGCAACGAAGAGAAAAGGTAGGATTGGTAGAGAATATTGATGAACTAAATTTCTCTGTTGAGTAGCATTAGCGAGAATATTTAAAGTCAATGTGGGAATAGCGCCTACCAAAGGCAAAAGATATCGAGGTGAAATTCCCCACAAGACTGGTGCAATCAGCAAAGCCAAATATTCTAGAGTCGCGAGGGAAAAGATTTTTCCCAGTACTAAATTGGGTTGGAGAAGTAAATTTTGAGCTATGGCAATGAAAGAGTTGCCGAAATGGCTGTAGCGTGAAAGGTGACGTGCTACTGAAGCGGCTTCGCCACCAAAAAAAGGAATGATTGCTTTAGTAGCGATCGCAAACCAAGCAATTCCACTCAAAAGAGCGATCGCACCACATAATCGCTTTTTCTCAAATACCAACAGCCAAAATCCCATCGCTGCCACCGTCAGGGATAATACCGCTTTACATCCCAACACGAGGAAAATACTGAAACAAAACCAGCTAATTTTTTTCAGACGAGCAGCTAAAATTGCTCCGAAGAGTGCGGGTAGAGCTATTACTTCTGGGTGAAAGTCATAGAGATTAATGTTAAATACCAATGGATATAACAAGTAAGCTGTTGCGATCGTTGTTGCTTGCCGCGCCGTTAATCCAGCCTGACGGGCAAGATAATTGATAAACAGCGCAGCTAATGTTAAAGCAATTGCCTGTACAACCAACAACCAATAAACAGTAGGATAAATTTTATAAAGCAAAGCTAGTGGATACAAAACGATCGCGGCGTGATCTCCAAGAATGTGAAATCCTAGAAACGAAGAAATTGGAGACTGCCCTTGGCTAATTAAGTAGATCGCCTGATCGAAAATTCCCAGATCCCAGGCAGATGATTGAAACAGTTCGTGCCGTAAGCTGCTGCACCCTAACATAATTAAGGTACTCACGCCCATCATCCAACCAATAATGCGAAGTTTTATGAGTTGTTTTTTCACCCTCAGTTACAAGCAATTATTTTTTTTTAGTTTTAACTTTTAAGTACCTCGTCCCTAAAACGCCTAGAACTTCAGTTCTAGGCTTAGAGCTACTATCAGTTAAAACTGACTTAAAATCTTACCTAGTCTGATTTATCAGACTTTAGTTTTAAGCCAAGAAATAAATTTCTTGGTGGACAAGAGTACAGATCCAAGATATGAGTAAATAAAATTATTTACACATTCTCTATACTGTTTCCTCAACCCTGTTCCCTACTTTCTACCTGCCTACCCTACCCAGAGTTCTTGAGCAAATCTGACAGAAAAACTAGCAAGTAAAATTGCGAAGAAGAACATAGTTAAATATCCCCAGCGAGGCTGGCGAGATAACAATACACCCAAAGCGATGCTTAATGACACAATACCGTAGGCAATACGATTAAGTGACCAAGTTCCGCCAGAAACAAGAATTAACCCTAAGGCGCAAAAACCATAAATCACTGTTACCAAAGTCAATTGTTTGCGTAAGTACCATAACAAATAAGCACCACCTAAAACAGAAACAGTATTAATTAAAGGATCGCCCGCTAGTATCCATAAAAATAAGAATAAAATCGCAAAGCCATAATCTACCTTCGCAGCACCCCATTGCTGACGGTAGCGCCATAGCAAATATCCCAAAGCAACAATGATGGCAAACAATAGAGGATGCAAAGGATTTTTAAGATAGCCGTGATTCCAGTTAGTTGTGCCAACTGTAATTTGCATGAGCATTTTCAACCAACCCAGCCAATCAAATCCCAAAGTTGCTCGCCATCCCCGTTGGGCATGAATAAATGCTAAAGGATCGTCAAATTCCAAGGCACAGTATACGCTAAATAGCAGCGATCCCGTTGACGTGGCTAAAGCAGCCGAATAAGCAATAGGCGATCGCCTCTCTTTCCAGGCAGCAATCAAAAATGTGGGGATCAGTACTATTCCTGTCGGGCGTGTTGCTGTTGCCATTGCACCACAAAGGGCAGTCCAACTATATTGATGTTCTTCAAATGTACGCAGAGCCATCGTACTTAAAAGCAAATATAGTCCTTCGGTATAAATTACTGCTGTGAATAGCGATGGCGGGCACCAAGCCAAGACAGCAGTTGCCCAACGTGCAGCTTGTATACTGTGAGATTCTTTCACCCATAAATATACGCAGTAAAGAGCGGCAATAAATGCTATATTATTTACCAAAGTTCCTGCTACCTCAAACGGGAAGCCAAGGCTCATGACACCTCTAACAATCAAGGGAAACAAAGGAAAAAAAGCAATATTATGTCCCTTGCCGTCAGCCATGTATTCATACCCAGAAGTAGCAATACTGCGGTAATGTATGCTATCCCAAGCGTCAAATACATCCCAGCCAAATGTAGCAGCCTTGCCTCCTGGTGGCGCACCCAACAGAGTGGCAATCAATAACATGGCACTCCAAATCACCATTCTGCTGCCAAGCCACATCGCGCCCGGAAAGATTAAATCGTTTTTTAGTAAATCTTTTTTGAGAACTAACTGTTTTGGAACCATAGACTGGTGGTTTGGGAAAGACTAGTTGTTGTTGGATTGATAATTACGTAGATAATCACTTAAGAATGTAATTTAAATACTGTTATTTGGGAGTCCTAAGCAATTTATAGTGGAGTTGTCTGTCAATCCTTAAATAATTGTGAATGTGAAAGCGATTACTCTTCTTGGTTCTACGGGATCAATCGGTACTCAAACTTTAGATATTGTCGCTCAGTACCCAGATCAGTTCCGGATAGTGGGATTAGCGACTGGAAACAATGTGGAATTGTTAGCTTCGCAAATTCGGCAATTTCGACCGACTATAGCAGCAATTTGCTTAGAAGAAAAATTGCCAGTACTGCGCGAATTAATCGCCGACGTCGATCCCCAACCTATCTTACTGGCTGGTGAAGCAGGAGTCATAGAAGTTGCTCGGTACGGCGATGCTCAAACGGTAGTTACAGGTATTGTTGGCTGTGCAGGTTTGTTACCCACGATCGCTGCCATCGAAGCTGGTAAGGATATTGCCTTAGCCAATAAGGAAACTTTAATTGCTGGAGGCCCTGTTGTTCTACCATTGGTTGAAAAGCATGGAATAAAATTACTACCAGCTGACTCCGAACATTCGGCAATTTTCCAGTGTTTGCAAGGCGTACCAAAAGGTGGGTTGCGAAAAATTTTACTTACCGCTTCTGGAGGTGCTTTCCGGGATTGGGCAACAGAGAAACTAGCAGAAGTGACTGTCGCCGACGCTCTCAAACATCCAAATTGGTCGATGGGGCGGAAAATTACTGTAGACTCTGCTACTTTGATGAACAAGGGGCTGGAAGTAATAGAAGCTCATTTCCTGTTTGGGTTGGATTACGACAATATTGAAATTGTTATTCATCCCCAGAGCATAATTCACTCCCTAATCGAACTACAAGACACTTCGGTATTAGCTCAATTAGGCTGGCCTGATATGCGCTTACCATTACTGTATGCCTTATCTTGGCCAGATCGCATCTATACTGATTGGGAACGACTAGATTTAGTCAAAGTTGCCAATCTTACATTCCGAGAACCAGATCACCAAAAATATCCTTGTATGCAGTTGGCTTATGCTGCCGGTAGAGCTGGCGGTTCCATGCCCGCTGTCTTAAATGCCGCCAACGAACAAGCCGTAGCTTTGTTTTTAGATGAAAAAATTGACTATTTAGATATTGCCCGGTGTATCGAATGGGCGTGCGATCGCTTTTCATCCGATAACTGTTCAAATCCTTCTTTAGATGACATTTTGGCTGCCGATCGCTGGGCTAGACAAGAAGTCTTACTAGCCTCTGAAAAGATAGATTCTCGCTCGCGGATCATTTCTTTACGATAAAAAGCTTAAATAGATCGGCGTTCAGTAGTAAGCTGAACGCTGCTTTTTTCCCGAAACCATTAACCAAGTTTTTACACCGTTTCACCAAAACTCTGATACAAATGCATATGGTGTAGAGACGCGTACACCGCAGGGGTTCCCGTAGGGTAATTTCGCGTCTCTACAAAATTCGTTTATCATTCACTCGTAAAAACAAGAACCTGACGCTCACCCGCATAAAGGCGCAATGTTTTTCCCTGAACATCGAAGCGTGTCGTTTCTTCAAGCGATCGCAAAAAACTCGTTTCCAGGCGATTTGCTTCTGGCGTCAGACACGCCCGCTTGGTACTGGCTAAAGGCGAAAACTTCAACGACGTACCGTTGATTTCAAATCCACCAAAAAAGCGATTGCATCCACTGTCGCCGGAGACTCTGCTTTGTTTTTTGTCGAATTCTATGTAGAGCTTGTTAGCGCTTAATTTTTGTTCTCCAATTTCGGTTAAGAGCCACCGCTTACCAAAAAGTGAAGTCGCATCATTGTTATTGCTGCCTTCCGCTGGCTTGTTCGTTTGACACATTGCTACGGTATTCACGTTAACAGGCGTAAGATCTGGAATCTCGTCATTTCTAAGGTTGTAATTTACGGTGCTTTTTTTTGACGGACAGCAGAGCGGATCGGACTTACCGTAACGTGCAAACTCCGCAGCGATACGTGTTGCACCGATCAAGCGAATGTTGGTGAGCGAAGAGTCTGTGCGCGAATCCATTGGCACAGGCGAAAGTGTTCCGGCATACCTGCCTTCAGAATACACGAAAGCCTGATAGCCCAGCGGTCGACACATTCCATCGACGCCTGACATCGCTGTAAAAACCGTCGTCGTCCCATGGCTGTACACTTGACCGTATAAAGTCCAACCCTTTTGCACAACAGCTCTTTCTGCTGCACTCGCTGGTTGACGCACCTGTTCCCGACACCGACTTACTAAAGGCGATTCACCTGCCGTTTTAGACGGGCTTGGTAGTTGTGGAAAATCTTTTCCCTGCCGATTCCAGTTCACGAGCGGACGATCCAGCCATGAGTTATTAGTACTTGCCTGTTGCGCCGATGCAGAAAAAACAATCGATAATGGTGCAAAAACAGAGAACAGCGTAAGAACGAAACTCCTACAAATCACACCACACCTCACACTAAATTTTATACGGTATAATGCGCTGATTTTAGTAGTAACTGATAGAAACTTTCAGTGTTTTCTAGGTTAAATCAGGGTTTTGAATAAAAAATTATTACTAACTAATTATAAGTTCTATATATAAGAAATTTAATTAATATAAAAAACATTTACAAAGGCTCTTTAAAAAAGACTACTCAAAATATATTGAATTGTGCTATTGTCCATTGATAAATGGGTATAAATTATACAAAACACCACAGCTACTCTCTAAGTAATAGTTGGTAAATAAATATAACAACAAAGTAATAAGAATTTTGAAGTAGTTAATTTGTAACTAAATTGAATAGAGATACTAACTTCTAAACAGTTAATATCTGAGTGTTTTGTAATTAAGAATCTTGACAATTAACAATTATTAACAAAAATAAATTCGCCTTTTCTCCGGAAATACTTCCCAAAAAAGGGCGACTATTTAGGAACTTATAACTATGCTAGTTGCGCTAATTATAGCTTGGATAGTATTCACTATATTAGTTAAAGTCATCAAAACAACTGTAAAAAATGCACTGATGATTGCTGCCGTTATCGTCTTGTTACAGGTTGGTTATGGCATTAGCCCTCAAGATATTTGGAATCAGATAGTAAAGTTGACTCAAACCCTACCGCGATAATTTAGCTGAAACCGACAGAAGCTCCACGTCTTATCGAAGGAGTGTGTGGAGTACGTCACTAGTCCTATTTGATGTGTGAAACATTAAAAGACACAGATCCCCGACTTTTTAGAGAAGTCGGGGATCTTATTGTTCACGAGATGCTTGATTTCTTTTTTACTTATTTTTTTCTCTTTCCCAGGCTGGCAGCCCAAGAAAGCATTGATTGAGGCTCTGCCTCATGAAGAGGCGGAGCCTCGCAGTTTTCATCACCATGCAGAGCATGGTAATGAGAAATTAAGAGTTAAGAGTTCCTTTTTATTTTGCACAACCACTTAATTTTCTGATACTTGATTTCTTTTTTACTTATTTAAAGATGTCGAAATTTTTGCCAATGCATCCTTAACATTTGCAGGCAAATGACGCATAACTTTGCCTCTTTCACGATCTAATGCCACTAAAGTGACTGTACCAGTAACATACAATTCCTGGCGATCAAGCGATTCAATCACATAATCCCAATTGATACGAACGCCTGTCACTTCTGCCATGCGTGTTTTTACTATCGCCACCATACCTAATTGAATAGAACGATGATAGCGTAGCGACAGCTCCACAACTGGTAGATCGCAACCTAAAGCCACTAGATCGGCATAATCAATACCTATAGAGCGCAAGCATTCGACTCGCGCTTCTTCCATCCAAGCTATATAAGTACCGTGCCAAACGACGCCTAAATAGTCGGTATGGTGAGGTTGCACTCTCACCGGATATTCAAACCAGTACTCAGGTGTACGACTCGATTGATTGGCAATAGCACTGGTAGGTAATTGGTGATTATTTTGTTTTTCTTCAGACATCTTAAATCTTCGTAGCAACTATTAAAGATGTTCCACAACTGAAATAGCATAAAAAATAGTCGCATTGTGCAACTAATTTCCTCTAGCAGCCAGTAAACCAATATAGGGGGTTTTGGATGTACCCTCGAAAATTTTATTTCCATCTTGTTACTGCCACCGTACTGATTGTTGCGGGTTCGGGAATAGTAGTTACAACACCTATTTCAGTAGCTAAAAAGACAAATATCAACAACCAAAATGCGGAAAACACTAAAACTGCAACCTCTATTCAAGATGTAGTGAGACTGCATCAAGAGGCGATCGCTCTATCTCGGCAAAGTAAATTTCAACAGGCACAACAGAAATTACAAACTGCTTTATCTATAAGCAGAGAAATTGGCGATCTCTCTCTGGAAGCGGCAACATTTAACAATATTGGCAGAGTCTATCAACAACAAGGGCAGAATTCACAAGCATTAAAATCTTATCTGCAAGCTTTAGTTATAAACAAGGAACTTAGCCTGAAAGAAAAAACTCCTGGACAGGCTCACATTGCTCTTGGCAAAACTTATAGTAATTTAGGATACTTACTCTCAACCCAGAATCAACCAGAATTAGCAATTTTCTTTTACAAGCACTGCGTCAACAACCGTGAAAAAGTTCGCCTCAATCCAACAGCTTTTTCTGGACGAAAGCTAGATGCCTATACTTTAACAGTTGCTCAGACATACCGCGCTTTGGGTGAAGGGTTGCTCAGAAGCGATCGCGTTGAGGAAGGGCAACGGATTATGGATTTAATCAAAGTTGAAGAACTAGAGGAGTATCTTAACAATGTCCAAGGCAATCAACGCACTGCCAAAGGCATTGAATTGGCACCAGCAGAAAAACCT
This sequence comes from Chlorogloeopsis fritschii PCC 6912, assembly GCF_000317285.1. Classification (GTDB taxonomy): domain Bacteria; phylum Cyanobacteriota; class Cyanobacteriia; order Cyanobacteriales; family Nostocaceae; genus Chlorogloeopsis; species Chlorogloeopsis fritschii. The sequence goes on from NZ_AJLN01000085.1 coordinate 96,094, forward strand.
ATTAAACAAAAGTTAGATAAAACTCTAGATAGCGCGATCGTGCTGGGAAAAGAACTGACAAAGCTACGCCAGATTCCTCCACAGCAGCGATTGCCACAACAAAAACAGCGCATTCAACAATTGGTAAAGAACCAGCAGCAAATTTTGGAGGAATTTAACAACTTCATCGATAGCCCAGATGTAAAAGCGCAAGTAGAAGAAATTAACCGCACGGCAAGGCGGCAAAATCTAGATTTAGAGAGCCTCAACCAAATTCGGGATAATTTATCACAATTACCCGAAAAATCTGTACTTGTCTATCCTTTAGTTTTAAAAGACAGCTTGGAATTGGTATTGGTAACTCCCGATTCTCCGCCAATTCGCCGTAGCGTTGCTGTTAATCAAGACAAGCTCAACCAAACTATACTTGCCTTTCGTCGAGCTTTGGAAAATCCCAGTTTAGATGTCAAAAAGCCCGCACGTCAGTTGTATAACTGGCTGATCAAACCGCTTGAAAACGACTTCAAGCAAGCAAATGTTAAAACCATTGTCTACGCACCAGATGGACAGTTGCGCTATATTCCTTTAGCCGCTTTATACGATGGCAAACAATGGCTAATTCAGCGCTTTGGTATCAATCACATTACCGCAGCCAGTTTAACTAACTTTAACAGCCCACCGCCATCAGCAATGCGTGTTTTAGCAGCGGCATTCACCAAAGGTAGCTATGAAGTGAAAGTCGCTAACCGACAACTTACCTTTTCCGGATTACCTTTTGCTGCCAGGGAAGTAGAAAGTTTAGCAGCGACGGTACCCGATACCAAGAAAATTTTAGATGATGCCTTTAGCCTTGATACGACAGTGCCCCAGATGGATGATTACACAATTGTTCATCTGGCAACTCATGCAGCCTTTATTGTTGGTAAGCCAGAAGATTCCTTTATCTTATTTGGGAATGGCGATCGCGCCACCCTCAGAGATGTCGCTACTTGGTCTTTACCCCGCGTAGATTTGGTAGTATTAAGTGCCTGCGAAACTGGATTAGGAGGCAAGTTGGGTAACGGAGAGGAGATTTTGGGCTTTGGTTACCAGATCCAAAAAACAGGTGCAAAGTCAGCTATTGCTTCGCTGTGGACTGTAGATGATGGTGGTACACAAGCTTTAATGAGTGCTTTTTACACACTCTTACCCTCCGGAAAATTGACAAAAGTCGAAGCCTTACGACAAGCACAAATTGCTTTGATAACAGGAAAGTTGCCTGCTATTGTTCAACAACAAAGCAGAAATAACCAATTATCAGCAGCAATTGAAGCTAATCTCAATCATCCCTATTATTGGGCACCTTTTATTTTGATTGGAAATGGATTGTGATTGTTTTCAGTAAAGCAACACTACTTCTGTCAGAGCTTGGCAACAGAAAATATAGATATCACTTTTTTCGCACTACCTTGATGCGCATAGTATCATTAGCAACGCTTGGCAAGGGTTTTATTACCGAGCTGAGGTTGAGTAGGGTACTTGACAATATTAGCTAGTTCTTGTAACTGATTTACTGCCTCTGCACCCTCTAACTTCATTAATTCACGGTCATCCCGCATTTCTGTCCAAGTAATACCGTAATCAGACACTAAAAACCGAATCAGGTGGTTTTCTCCCAGGCTAACCATAAACGAAGCACTATTCATTTGGTCGCCACATGTATAGCAAGACGCAGGATAACCACGTCGCTCAAGTACAATAGCCAAGGCTTGCAGGTTCATTACCAAGTCTTGGACGAATTGTCGATGTTGTTGCGCTAATCTTAGAAACACTAGTTTCCTCCTACCACCACGGTCGCGTGATCCCTTTTATATTTTCTTTAGATTTTCCCATTAACTGGTATTGTAAACTATTCATTACAATTCCCAGACATGATTAAATTTGATAAATAGCTACCTAGCTTAAGGTAGTTGATTGCGGCTAATAGGTGCCGTATCAAAATATTCAATTTGCAAAAACAAAATATCAGACAGAACTGCCAAGCCTAATATTATCTTTATACACTTCTATCAGGGCAGATGGTTGCATAAAACAACCCGCTATAAGAGTAACTCATAATCACCACAAGTCAACAATAGAAAAACTACATATTGCGTCTTAATTGGCAGTTTACAGCCAGGAATCGGTTGTTGGCCAACTTTTACACCATTTCACGTCTTTTATGAGTGATTTGCATCCGTAGTTGGTATGTGCTTTATTTAATTGCGTGATTTGAAATTACTCAAGTTGTGGTTCAGCTACCCATTGTATCCTGGATAGAGTTTGGTAGATGACCTTGGTAATCTGAGAGTTGCGGGGATTTAGTAACAGTTTTACAGGGATGACTGTACAGTAATTTTACTTAATCCACAATCCCAAATGTAAATTCCAAATCGTTTGACTTATCCCTGACAATAACTAAACCTTGTTAACAGATGTTGCCATTTCGGCAGTATTATTGATTAAACCATTATAAAAATGTAGCTAATTACACTATCTGTGAATAAAATAAGAGTTGTAAATTACCTATTAAATAAGGTAAATTCAAATCAAAATATATACATTAGTAGTATAAATTAATTTAGGTAGAGTAATATTCCTGATTTATTAGTCATTAACATCATGATTTTACCGGGACGTAAAAATTAAATGTAAAAAAGACAGCTCGGCGAACTGTCTTTTTTTACAAAATTCTTAGGTGTATTAATTCAAACTACTTGCCACCAACCAAAAGCGGGGCCGATAAAACGGATTGTCACCCAAGCTACAACCAAACCGCCGATCCCAATCCAGGCACCGCGAGTTGTCCATTTCATAAATAGTTCTGCTTGAGATTTAGTGATTGGAACCCAAGGCATAATCCGAGAATCCTGTTCCTTTCCGTACTTTTCTCCCAGTGTGGCTTTACGACGCTTTGCTTCACCCATTTGCTTCACCTATATTCAGAAATTAAATTATTTCTAAGGCTGATAATAACGTTTACATAGTTAAAATTATTGACGTCATTTTTAACTTAATACGATCGCATTTATATTTTTTCATAAGTTGGACAAGATACCTGCCCGACCGAGACGGGCAAGTTGCACATTTTAGTTAACTACGGAGAATTATCTTGACTGGATTGGGAGAAGAGGCTGGGATCAAGGTAGTTAATGCGTGCTAGGGGACTGAGGGCAGCCAAAATTTGAGCACCATAACTGCGGTTGACTACACGGCGATCGAGTAATGCTACGATTCCTTGATTTTCTCTAGCTGGAGCGATCGCCCGCTGCAATTCGTTCAGGGCAGTTGGCAGCAAATATAAACGGAACCAGTCTTGATGCGATCGCTTATAAAAAGCAACTCTGCCAGCCACAAGAGGATTTTCTAATGATGGTAAGGGTAAAGTGGCAATAACAGTTAGTTGGGGTGCAGGCAAACAAGCTTGATGCTCTCGCCAAAATTCCCAACCAGTAACTAAAATGCCATTTTCATCCAAACAAGTTTTTTCCACTTGCACCCGCGAACCAAACTCCGAGGCTAAAATTGTCCCCACCTGAGACTTGAGTGGCACATCTCCCACCAACACAACCGTTAACCCTGGTGATGTAGCACTCAGACAAACTAAAGTACGGACTTTGTGAATAAAAGCAGCTTGGAATTCTGGAGTATTAGGCAAAGGCAATTGGTATGGTACATAAAGTTGAATTGCCTCTGTTTGACTATCCGAGAACTTCAGACAAGTCAACTCGCCCAATCCAAAGCGCTGACGGAAAATTGGAGCCTCTGTTTCCGGTTCTAAAGTATTGCCAATTAACACTACTGGTTGTCGTTGCCAAATCGGTGAAAGTATTTTCGCAATTTCAACGGGAACGCAGTGCAAAGAAAATAAACCTTGGCGGCGAGCAATTGTAGCCCACAACAGGGGAGAGGAAGAAAGGTTTGTATTTACTTTTTGAAATTGCTGCCAAAACTTTTGCCAAGCATCCGGTAAATCTCCTAGCTCCAAAATTGAATAAAGGTGGCTAAGGATTTCTACTTCTTGTTGGGAAATTAGATAACACTCGTAGGGATTAGCAGGATGTTGGAATAGTTCATGTGTCAATTGTACTCGCGCAGAACGAATTGCCTCAGCTTGATGAGGGCAAGCCAGCATGAGTTGATCCCAATCACTGCTTGCCAAAGTCACGGTGAGTTGCTCGCGCACCCAATCTTCTAAATCGTCTACGCCATCAATAATTGTAGGAATGCCACTGGGAAATTCTTCTTTTTCTGCCAATTGTGCTCTTAACCAAGCTTGAGGAGAAATCAACAACAGTCCTTGGAACTCACCACCAGGCCAAGCGTCACCTGTCCTAATTGCCTTACTGACTTGTAGCCACTGTTGAAGACGGGGAATTTCTACTTTTGTCAAGCGTTGCTGCACAACTTCTGGAGCAACTATAATCACAGGGCCAGGCCACATCAATGCCGAAGCGACAAAGCTTGTACGATAACGTCCTTGATAGCCACAAACTGCACCAACTTGAATTAGGGCACTACGTTCCAAGCGCAAGGCGCGTGCTACCAACCGTGCCATCGTCAAATGATGGGGCCACGAAGGGAAGCCCGCCTGCGATCGCAGGAAGTTATGTAATGATAAATGAACTTCTGCCTCAATCACACGCTTTTCATCCCATACAAAGTGATTTTACTTGTAACAGCCCCATTACCATTATGTATGTTGACATTAGTCATTTGTTTTTACCAATGACCAATGACTAATGAGCGATCACCAATTATCCTGAATTATGCCAACCTATACAGGAATTTCCAGCGAAGCTTTCAGGCATCCTTTAGATCGGCAAGCCGAGCAAGCCCTACGCAGTTTCCCAGGATTTGATTTAATCGCCCGTAAATTTGTGGAATTTGTTTACGAACGCCCCCAGTTAGTTTATCTAATGGGCAACACCATTCAAGTCGGGCCTCGCCAATATTCCACTATTTACCATATGTTTCGGGAATGCGTGCGGGATTTGGATATTTACCCAGAACCAACACTGTTTGTATCACAAAATCCCCTCGCAAATAGTTATGCACTGGGGCAAGAGCATCCTTATATAGTCATAAATACAGGGATCTTAGACTTACTTAACGAAGCCGAAATTAGGGCGGTGTTAGCCCATGAACTGGGGCATATTAAATGTGGTCATACTATTTTAATTCAAATGGCCATGTGGGCGATGAGCGCTGCTTCCGCCTTGGGTGAATTAACCTTTGGCATTGGTAATTTCGTCAGTAGTGCTTTGATATATGCCTTTTTTGAATGGCGACGCAAAGCAGAGCTAACAGCAGATCGGGCTGCCATGTTAGTAATTGATGACTTAAATACTGTCATGTCATCAATGATGAAGATTTCGGGTGGCAGTATAAAATATGCTAATGAATGCAGTTTACAAGAGTTTATCCGTCAATCAGAAAATTACCAGGCTTTAGATGAAGATGGACTCAATCAAATATATAAATTTTTAATCTACAACGGTGCTCAAGGAATGATGCTCAGTCATCCCTTTGCTGTCGAACGCGTACATTATCTACAACAGTGGGCAGGATCGGAAGAATATCAACAAATCAAAAAAGGAAATTATCAGCGATCGCCTGCATCCGGAGCAGTAGATGTGACAGCACAAACTAACCAAAATCAAGAAGTAGAAAATTTGCGCAAAAAAATTGAAGAACTGCAAAGAGAAATTAATAAAATTCAAAGGTCGGATTAAAAGGGAACGGGTGAAGAGGACACGGAGAAAGAAGATTGGGGGACAAGGAGACAACCAGACAAGGAGAAGAATTCTTCCCCTCTGCCCCTGGTGCTTCTTTCCTAGTCCCTAGTCTCTAGTCCCTAGTCCCTATTTCTTCCTCCTGCCCTCTGCCTTCTTCTTGAGATAAATATGGCTATCAAACTTACAAAACTACTGTCTGTATTAGCTATCATTCTTGTCCATTTCTTTTTCTTGCCAGAACTTGCTTGGGCAGAAATAGTGAAATTTAATACTAATTCAACTGTAATTGTTGCCCAGATAGCCAACTCATCCCCACAGATGGAGCTGACTCCCCAAATGCGCCAACAACTCCAGGCTGTACGTCAGCGCAGAAACAGGGAAATTATGAAAGTTTTAGATTCTTCCCAAATTACTCAACTCAATCAAAATTTACGGACTGGTGATAATTTTGCTCAAGCTTTAGCAAAGTTAGAATTGCAGGGAGAACAGAAAGAACTAGTAGAGGCGATCGCAAAAATCAGCGATTTGAAAATCAAAAGAATTTTATCTCGTTATTCGCTACAAACAAGTCAAAAATACTAAGTCCACGCACCATCTGGACTTTGTTTGTGTAGTAGCAAATTCTATTCGCCCAATCATTTCTTTCCCTTGGTTAGCAGTACTACTTCCATGCCAAATTCCCATTCCCGCCAAGTTACTTATAGTCCTGCTTACACAATCGTTCCTACTTACGAATGCTTTAACCGCTGTAGTTACTGTAACTTTCGCAGCGAACCTGGCCAAAGTCCTTGGATGACAATAGCAGCAGCAGAAAGTATTCTTAAACCACTTCAACACCAAAATATCTGTGAAATTTTAATACTCAGTGGTGAAGTACACCCCCATTCATCGCAGCGCCAAGCATGGTTTGCGCGGATTTATGAATTGTGTCAATTAGCGCTATCACTTGGTTTTTTACCGCATACAAATGCTGGGCCATTGAGTTTTGCAGAAATGCAAAAGCTGAAAAATGTTAACGTTTCGATGGGGTTGATGTTAGAACAGTTAACCCCAGAATTACTGAAAACCGTGCATAAATACGCACCGAGTAAAAAGCCAGAACTCAGGCTGCAACAATTAGAATGGGCGGGAGAATTACAGATTCCGTTTACAACAGGTTTGTTATTGGGAATTGGAGAAAATGAAGCTGATTGGTGGGAGACATTAGTAGCGATCGCTAATCTCCATCACCGTTACCATCACATCCAAGAAGTCATCCTCCAGCCCCACAGCCCCGGAAGTCAGCAAAGTTTTGCAGCACCACCCTTCGATCCCCATCAACTACCAGAAGTAATTTTTCAGGCACGTCAAATTTTACCCTCAGATATTACTATTCAAATACCGCCGAACTTAGTCAAAGATGAGCGCTGGTTAATCGCTTGTGTAGAAGCAGGTGCAAGAGACTTAGGCGGCATCGGGCCAAAAGATGAAGTGAATCCCGATTATCCTCATCTTCAGGAGCAGGAATTGAGAGAAATTTTACAGCCTGCGGGGTGGGAGTTAGTGCCAAGGTTACCAGTGTATCCGCAGTTTGATACCTGGTTGTCGGAGGAGTTACAAACAGCAGTGATGCGGTGGCGAAATACTTTAGCCCTAGTCTCTCTACTGTAAGGCTACGGTGTACACACAAGTCTATTTTTCTCATTACCATGCTCTGCATGGTGATGAAAACTCTGAGGCTCCGCCTCCTCTTCATGAGGCAGAGCCTCAATCAATGCTTTCTTGGGCTGCCAGCCTGGGAAAGAGAAAAAAGGGGGTTTGGAGTGATTAAATCATTTGTGTATATACCTTAACCCCTGTAAGGAGAGGCGAGTAAAAATTTTCGAGTTTTCTTATAATCCTTTTGTTAACAACTCTTTGAACCTCGTCAGCGAGTCTTTAAGCCTCGTTAATGAGTATCAGAACCTCACTGGCGAGTATTTGAGCTTTATTAATAAGTATTAGAATCTCTTTCAAGAGTATTTAAGCTTCATGAATGAGTGTTAGAACCTCACTAGCGAGTATTTAAGCTTCATGAATGAGTATTGAAACTTAGTCAACAAGGATTAGAAGTCCGATAACGAGTATTAGAACTGCAGCAACGAGGAGCAGAATCTCGTCAACGAGTATCTAAACCTCGATGGGATAGGGGTAGAGATAAAGTTCTAGGTTACTATAGCGCTAGGTTGGGGGGATTTTGAATTATGACGCAAGACTTTGCGCTTTTAAGACGCTTATATAATGTTTTTGACCCATTTCGACCCTTACCTGCAGGAGATCCAGCTTATGTTGATTGTCGAGAAGTGCGGGGAGAAGGCGACATCCTGGTAGAAATAGGTAGGGAAATACTATTTTCTGACAGGATGACTTGTCAACTTTATGCAGGTCATCGCGGTGCAGGAAAATCAACAGAATCTGGTATAACAAAGCTTGCTGTTATGCCTTACAAGGTAATTTTGAGCAGGCAATAGAAGCTCTTGCACAAGCAATTAATGTCAATCCTGATGCATATCGAGAAATGGCAAAAACTGACTCTAATTTTGATAGTATTAGAGAAGATAAACGCTTTCAAGCATTAATTCAAGAGTAGTTACTACGATGAATAATGAATATTGAGCAAGCAGTATTAGATAATTTAGGAAGACGACTCATACTGCTACTTCAATTTGCTGTAACCCTACAAACTGAGGTAAATCTTCCATTGAATCTTTGTATTCTTCTAAACACAACTCCAAAACTTCTTTGAGATTTTCCTTAAGTTCATCTAAAGTAGCACCCTGAGTATGAGCGCCTGGAATTCCAGGTACAATACCAACATATAATTTTGTTTCAGCATCCCATTCAATATAAGCTGTAAAAATTTTCATAATTAGCTACCTAAAACTGAAAAACTTCCTCTTACTTAAATCTGTTCTCTCACCCAATTCCGAAAATTTCGCGTCATCCCCATCACCCCAACTCTTTGACTTTCTTCCAAAAATCGCGGAATTCCATTTAAAGGCAATTGTGCAAAAGTGGGCGAATTACTGCACTCTACATACTGCCCTTGTTGCAGTTGATATATTCTCAGTACACCTTCTTCATAGCGCCAAAGTTCAGGAACACCTAAAGAAGCATATATCTGAAATTTATCCAGCGATGAACTAGTTAAGTCTATTTCTACTACTAAATCAGGTGGTGGATCGCTGTTCAAGTCAATTTCAAATTTATTCCTCACCTGTGCTTCATTCCGGATATAGTAGCTGCTATCTGGTTCCGCACTACGCCTCAAATCTTCCCGTTTTAGAGTTGTCGAACCTGTAGGAAAAATTTCTAAATTCAACTCTTCCCCTAGCACAAAAATTAAGCGCTCAATTAAACATTTCCAATATTCGTGAGGCAAGAGTGGAGTCATGATTTCTAACATACCTTGGTCATAGGTAAGTCGAGAGGCTCGATCCTCTCCCATATCAGCTAGCATGGTTTCATAGGTCTGCCAGCTGATGTTTCTCAATACAACCCTTTGTGCCGAGGAAATGCGTGTAGTTACCATTGCTCTATAGGGTGCAGGGCTTGATTACAAAATAGCGTTAAATCGTGATAACTGGAACAATTATCCCTAAAGCATCCCCCATTAGTAAGAGTTTTGACACAAAAACAGTATTGTAAAATATAAAAAGTAGGATTCGAGGAACCAGTTTACTGGTAAAAGACGCTTATCGAGACTATCTTCGGTAATCTTCAGGGTTTAAAGTCTAGCCAGCTTAAGCAACTACAGCGGCTGTATCACCAGCGCATTCCGGGCGATCGCATCACAACGCCTGAGTTTGCCCAGCGTTTGGCAGCAATCAGTACTGAAATCAATCAGCCTGTATGTGCCTACCTCAATCGTCGTGGACAAGTTATCCGGGTAGGGGTAGGCACTGTGCGTCAAACGCAAATCCCACCACTAGAATTGCCCCGTTACGGTGCAGAACGACTTAGCGGTATCCGTTGTATCGCCACTCAACTCAAGCCAGATTCACCCAGTGAAGCGGCATTGACAGCGATGGCACTACAGCGTCTCGATGCTCTAGTTGTGCTTAACGTTACGGGAACAGGATTTCAAAAGCGGGGTGGTGGAGTAACAGGTTACGTCAAAGAAGCTTTTTTAGCACACCTCGTCCCCCAAGAATCTCGCGCCCTCATCACCAGTCCAGCTTCTGCCAAGCTAGAGGTGAGCAACGTTCAATCTCCTAGTTGGAGCGTGTCGCCACCCATGAGTTTGGATGTGCTCTCGCAGCAGGATTTTATCGAAATGGTGGAAGGGCTGGAAGAGGAATTCCAGCGGGAGTTTGTTGCCCAGGAAGTAAGTAGCGATCGCGATCGCGTAGTAATTATCGGGGTAATGACCGATGATATGACACCTCAACAATTCCAAGACACTTTAGCAGAATTAGCACGATTAGTAGACACTGCTGGCGGAGAGGTGTTGCAGACTCTCTGGCAGAAGCGATCGCGCATTCATCCCCAAACTGTAGTCGGGGAAGGAAAAGTGCAAGAAATTGCCCTCACCGCCCAAACCTTGGGAGCTAATCTTGTTGTCTTCGATCGCGATCTTTCACCTTCCCAAGCCCGTAATTTAGAAACTCAAATTGGTATCCGGGTAGTCGATCGCACCGAAGTAATTTTAGATATCTTTGCCCAACGCGCCCAGTCCCGTGCAGGTAAGCTGCAAGTAGAACTGGCACAGTTGGAATATATGCTGCCGCGACTGGCTGGTAGAGGTCAGGCAATGTCCCGACTTGGTGGTGGTATTGGTACTCGCGGCCCTGGTGAAACTAAACTAGAAACCGAAAGACGTGCCATTGGGCGTCGTATTTCCCGCCTGCAACAAGAAGTAAACCAACTACAAGCCCATCGAGAACGGTTGCGCCAGCGACGGCAACATCGAGAAATTCCCTCGGTGGCGATCGTGGGTTATACCAACGCTGGCAAGTCTACTTTGCTGAATGCTCTAACTAACGCCGAGGTTTACACAGCTGACCAGTTGTTTGCCACCTTAGATCCAACTACGCGCCGCCTAGTAGTTCCCCATGCAGCAACTGGCGAACCCCAAGAAATTCTAGTCACAGATACAGTAGGGTTCATTCACGAACTACCCGCATCCCTCATGGATGCCTTCCGCGCCACTTTAGAAGAAGTGACAGAAGCTGATGCCCTACTGCATTTAGTAGATTTATCTCATCCTGCTTGGTTGAGTCATATTCGCTCTGTGAGGGAAATTTTGGCGCAAATGCCAGTAACACCTGGCCCCGCAGTAGTCGCTTTTAACAAGATTGACCAAGTAGACAGCGATACCCTCGCCCAAGCACGAGAAGAGTTTCCCTTGGGAGTATTTCTTTCCGCGCGTCAGCGTCTGGGGTTAGAAACCTTGCGTCAGCGCTTGGGTCAACTAGTTCAGTATGCCGTTGACTATCGGTAAATAAATAAACAAATTTCATTCTATCTTTAAATTTCAGAACTCAGTAGCAATACTGAGTTTTTTAATATTATGAAGCCAAAAAAAAAGTGTTTTTGAATATATAGACTGTATTATCGACAACTTCTAGGTCAGTACTTAGGATTGGATAAGGCTCATTCAGGGGTTACTTTTAGCATGAGTTCGGTAGCAATTTACCATGTCTGTTTTTTACTAGTTGAGTCTCACAATTCTGTTTTGCAAGTGCTGAATTAACATGAAAAATTTCTTTTCAATGTCAGTAGTACCATCCTTTTTGGCTGCTACTACTGTTCTAATAGCATCCTCTATTCTCGCTCCTGCCAATGCTGCTTCTTTATCTTTTACCATCGACGACTTCACCGGATCTGATACCAGAGTGAAGTTTACCTTGGACGATCAAATAGCAGGATCGGGTAAAGTTCAATTTAAAGTAGATTATCTAGCAACTGGCAGTAACACTATCGCTGATATACGCGGTATTTTCTTCAACATTTTGGATGACTCGCTTCTTAGCGGTATTCAAGTCGCAGGTACGGATGTAACAGCCAGCAAATTTGGCCCGGCTGGGACAATTACCTCTGTTGGCAGTAGTAGCAACAATCTCAACGGCAATGGTAACCAGAGGAATTACTTTGATGCTGGAGTAGAAATTGGTAAGGAAGGTATAGGTGGAAACAAAGGCGACATTCAATCAACCACTTTTACCTTGTCCCATATTTCCAAAGCTTTAACTCTGGCTCAGTTTTCTGAGCAAAATTTTGGAGTGCGTCTGATGAGTGTAGGCTCTGGAAATAGTCGTGAAGGAAGTAGCAAGCTCAAAGGCACGGCTCCTTACTACACTCCTCCTCCACCCCCTCCTCAAAAGGTACCCGAACATAGTGCAACCGCTGCTCTCGGTTTATTTGCTGCCGTAGGCACGTGGCGACTGATGAAGAAAAACAAACAGTTTCTTTCTCAGAATTAAACAACACTATTCAACTTATATTGACTTTAATGACGAGGCTTAGAAGTGTATCAGCACTTTTAAGCTTTTTTTAGGACAGTGGATAGGGACTAGGGGCTAGGGACTAGGAATTATAACTTAACTGAGAGCTTGCACCGTTCTCAACAACCGTAAGGTGGAGAGAAGTCCTGCAGGCGGGTTTCCCGCCGTAGGGAACTTCGGAGCACTGTCCACAACGTAAAAATAAGGGTTTGAGGAAAGTTAGACAGTGCCCACCCTACAAAAATTGCTATACTCCGCGTCCCTTTGTCCGCTTGTCCTCTTCCCAATCCCCGATACCTAATACCCGATCGCCAGTACCCACAGCCAGCAACAACATTCTAAAATTAAGAATTATTACGCTCAGTTGAGGAAGTTATGGCTGCTAAAGTAGAAATTTACACTTGGAGTTCTTGCCCATTTTGTATTCGTGCCAAAAGCCTATTGAAGAAAAAAGGGGTGGAATTTGTCGAATACAGTATCGATGGCAACGAGGCAGCGCGCAACAAAATGGCTCAAAGGGCAAATGGAAGGCGTTCTCTACCACAAATATTTATCAACGATTTTCATATTGGCGGGTGTGATGATATGTATGCTTTAGATGCTCAAGGCAAGCTAGATCCGCTACTTGCTTCTAGCAATAGTGTGTAGGATTGCCAGAGTAGCGATCGGGTTTTTCTGCAAAAGCGATCGCCAAGAAGCTAAATCATCAAGGGATAATTAAAAGTGACTTTGGAAGTTGCTGGCAATTGAGGCAGAAAGCGTGAAACTGGCTTTTATTATCGATCCTATCTCTACTCTTGACCCATGCCATGATACCAGCGTTGCCTTAATGGAAGCGGCGCATATTATGGGACACGAAGTTTGGATTGCCCAAGTTAATTCGTTAAGTGTGGTAGAAGGTAAAGCTTGGGCTGTCTTAGAACGTGTGGAGCTTGTGCCTATAGAACTGGTGGAGGGACGCTGGGTAGCGGCAAACCCTTGGTACAAGTTGAGCGATCGCACATTTATGTGTTTGGAAACAATGGATGCCGTATTTATGCGGACAGATCCACCAGTTACAGTTCCCTACCTCTATGCCACTTATATTCTGGACTACATAGATCCAAAGAAAACTTTGGTGATTAATAATCCCAGTGGGATTCGAGCAGCAAACGAAAAAATGTATGCCCTTCAGTTTAGTAAAGTAATTCCAGAAACTATCGTTACCGCAGATAAACAGATTATTCGGCAATTTGTAGAAGCCAAAGAAACAGCGGTTCTCAAACCCCTTGGTAACAAAGCCGGCGAAGGAATTTTAATTTTGCAACCAAGCGATCGCAACTTCAACTCTATCATCGAACTTAGCACCCTCCAAGGTCGTGTGCCTGTTATGGTGCAAGAGTTTATCCCAGATGCTAAAGAAGGAGACAAGCGAATAATTCTACTCAATGGCGAACCCATTGGTGCTGTTAATCGTCTTTCAGCAGCAGGTGAATTTCGCAACAACATGGCAACTGGTGGCACAGTTGCCAAAACTGACATTACCCCAAGAGAACACGAGATTTGCTCTCAAATAGCCGCAACTCTATGTCAAGATGGCTTAATTTTTGTCGGGATCGATGTTATTGGTGGCTATTTGACTGAAGTTAACGTCACAAGTCCCACAGGAGTGCGCGAAATAGATCGACTGGACGGCACTCGTCTTGGCCATGAAGTTATTAAATGGATTGAGCAGGCTCTACACAGTAAAAATAAAAAATAATTTAGATTTGATTCTTGCTTGCCGTTCTTTGCGTATGGATACAGTTTACGTATAAAACTAAAACTCACCTGCGCAGATTCTAACAGTTAGCTGCTGTTAATCGCTGACCAGAAAATTATCATTAGCGTATGGTTGAACGCTCCCTGGTTTTTTATGGTCAGCCTCTGTTATTTACTGCTTTGCACAACATCACTGTCATATTCATTCCAGCTACCTTGTTAAAAATGAACTTTATTTTGCTGGAACTATACCTACAAAATTTTCCTTGCACCCCCAGTAAAAATTAATAATTGACAACAGATTGGAAGTTACAGCTTTAAGAAACGCTGCCGTTTAAACCAATCTGGTAGGAAATGAACTTGTTTTTAAAGGCAACAAAATGAACGTCTATTGAGATTAAGAACCGTACCGATTCCAACCATAGACGGGCATCGTCGCAAAAATAGACTGCGTACATATAGCGTCTCGCCTTCTATAGTTGGGTAAATTTTCCCCTACTCAGACAAGTGATGATGGGGCGAAAAGAGAAACCTTTTTGCCGAGATAATCGCCAGCAATTAGCAACTTAGGGATGGCACGAAATAGCTTATCCCTGCCCCTGGTAAGAGATTGATATTTTAATAGAACAGCTATAAGCTAGCAACAAAACAGCTATTAATAGCTTAGTTGCGTGGTGGTCGCCGATTTCGTAGGAAGTCAGGAATATCCAAAATCGATTTTTCTTTAGGCTCCGGAACTTGGGTAGGAGGATTAGCTGCTGGAGGTTGTGGCATTGGGCGTCTTGGCTGTGCGGGTTGTACTACCCGGTTTTGAGTGACGTTTGGTTGTTGTGCTGTTTGCACTTCACCTGTAAATCCAGTGGCAATAACAGTAAGTCTAACTTCACCTTGAAGCCTGTCATCAATTACTGCTCCAAAGATAATATTGGCATTCGGATCGACGACTTCATAGATTGTTTCTGCCGCTGCATTTACCTCATGAAGAGTCAAGTCACTACCACCAGTGATATTAAAGACAACGCCTCTGGCTCCCTCAATCGAACTTTCGAGTAATGGCGAAGAAATGGCAGCGATCGCTGCTTCTCTCGCTCTCGATTTTCCAGAACCAATTCCGATTCCCATCAAAGCCGATCCCGCATCTGCCATTACTGCCCGTACATCCGCAAAGTCAACGTTGATCAAACCGGGGATCGTGATGATATCAGATATGCCTTGTACACCTTGCCGCAGCACGTCATCTGCGTAACGAAAAGCCTCCTGCATCGGAGTTTGTTCTGGGATCACTTCTAAAAGCTTATTGTTGGGGATGATAATCAACGTATCCACCCGACTTTTCAGCCCTTCAATACCTTGCTCCGCTTGACTGGTACGACGACGCCCTTCAAAGATAAATGGACGCGTTACCACACCCACAGTGAGGGCACCCATTTCTTTCGCTACTTCTGCCACAATTGGTGCTGCTCCGGTGCCAGTTCCGCCTCCCATGCCAGCGGTGATAAACACTAAATCTGCACCTTCTAAAGCGGTTAAAATCTCATCCCGCGATTCCTCAGCAGCCTTTTGACCGATGGCTGGATTGCCACCTGCTCCTAAACCACGGGTTAGTTTTTGTCCAATTTGCAACCGACTCGGAGCAGCTGCCAAAGTTAGAGCTTGGGCATCGGTGTTAATTGACCAAAATTCTACTCCAGATACATCAGAAGCGATCATGCGGTTAACGGCATTGCTACCACCACCACCAACACCAATCACTTTGATGTTGGCAACCCGGCCTGGAACAATGTCACCGATTCGGGTATCCTCGTTAGGAATCTTCTTGCTGTCGTTGTTTTGCCCAAAGTTCAACCCTGAGTGATTAAAGGGATTGGCAGAGTTTACTGCTAGCGAGAAAGCAGACTGTCCTGGAGACTGAGAGTTTCTATAGGTAAGCCCTTGGTTATTATCGAGTGTCATTGGATTCACAAAGGTAGATAAACGACTTTTTAAGGTGTTATTCACCTAAGAGTCAACTATAGTTTGACGCTGCCACAACTTGTAGCATTGTTCTTTCTTGTTCTCACTAATTCCAACCCTTTCAGGATTGGAGGCGCGAAAATTTGCGATGAGTTCGGCGATCGAAGCACCTGTTTGACCAGCTAATTCTAGAGAAGTATACCCATATTTAGCTAAAATTGACCTGTATAACTCCCACTGGTGATTAATATATTCACTGCTTTTTTGCTGATTTTGCTCGGTATGCCTTTGGTAATCCCAATAACATCTTCTTTTTGCTACTGGTAATTTATATGGCTCATTAATTTTACAGTTGTTGATGTTGTTTTTTTCTTTACTCACAACAATTACTAGTGTTTTTTGTATAAAAGTATGAGAAAATAACTAAATTGGAAGCTATTACGAAGTAACTTTTACGGCTTTTAAATTTTACTCGTAATATTTTAGTTTCTCTTTATACATTTATCACAGTACAAAGTATTTCAGCACTTAATAGCTAATTGTATTACTTGTAAATGATATGTTACTTGCTAAGACACGCCAATATGCATCTTGCCTGTCTTAATAATATGTTCAATCGGATTCCTGATTGAAGATAATTGCAACTTAAAAATACAGAACTTTTTTTATATTTACCTACCCTTGAGCTAGAGAAACAAAAAAGTAATTCGATTTGGTATTTAATACCCGATTAATTGTGGTTTAATTTACCTTGCTTGCGCCTGAAGTTGTTTAAACATAAGACCTTGAATGCTCATGTCGGTTTTCTATACACATTGAACAGGGTCATAAAGTTGCATCCTATCAGTGAGATCTTAGGGTAAAAACACAGGAGCTTTTTCTGTCAAATTAGAGATGTTTTGTGATTATTCTTCACTATTCTAATTAGAAGTTAGTGCTGATTATTGCATGGAGTGCGATAAAAGTAAAAGTAATAAATAAGATTCATCAGCATAAAACTTCTTTATTAATCAGAAACCTTTTGTACATTAAAAATACAAATGTTTTTAGGGAGTCTTGGAATTAATTTTCCTTTGAGTTTGGTTCATTTGTACTATTGGATGGTCTGGATTTTTCAGATCTATGTAATCTATTTGATTGGGACTAAGTTGTAAGGGTAAATGACGCATCTGAGCAAGTAATTTGATTTGTTCAGGTAATCGGGAGGTGGGAACACCAAAATGTACCTTACCTATTTCGGTTTTCAAAATTAAATTTGTTGGATCTCGCCAATCAATTTCTATTACCTTCACAGTAGATTGACTTGTTGCTTGATATAGTTGAGTCCAGTAAGGACGGTATTGTTCTGGTGAGCCGATTACTTTTAAAGTTGGTACTTTAACTGTGGAATTCAGTGAATTAAATTGTTCTAAAGGCATCAATACTCCATTAGCGTCTAGTAAACCCACAGATACTTTTTTGTTACCATTACCACTATTTGTCTGTTCTCGATGCATTTGTGCGACTGCTACAGGTATTCTTTCGTGAACTTGCACTATTAATCCGGGAGGAAAAAGACGACGAGTGACGATCGCTTTTGCAATAGTCGGTTGTTGCTGCAATGCAGAGGCAATTCGAGATGGTTGAATCCGCCATAAAGACTGGGGATAAGAAAGCTTCAAAAGAGACTCAATTGCCTGATCCGAAAGTAATTGATTGCCTGAAATTACAATATCTTTGGGATTTTTGAGAACCCAAATCGGTTGAAGCGTTACCCACAGCAAACTACTTGCCAAACCCGTAACGGCAAGGGTTCGCCAAATAGCTTGAAAAATTTTTGTCTGTCGCTTTTGACGTAATTTTTTACGTCTTCCTGCTAGAAGTTTACGGGAAACTGATGCTATGCCAGCCATTCAAACCTCTTCCACACTTTATTCCAAATCGTTAATTATGCTCCTGTTATTCAGTAATCGCAGAAAACCTGCCTGCTGACTTGGAGATATCTTCTTCAAGATTTGTTTTGATGTAGTAACACTTTACAGCAACCAAACAAGGATTGTGGCACTGAGATTATTCACTATTCAAGTTTGCGGTGCTTATTCTGAATAGAATTTAGCTTTATTGCTGTAGGGTAACAGCCATCGTTTCACAAAATGGCTATACCTAAAGTATTGACAAATCAGATGTAACTATGACAACTTCCCTCTAACAGGCAAAATGGAGGGAAGTGCGACATCAATTATACTCCGATTTAAAATTTGTCAAGAAAGTACTGCCTACAAAAAAGTACTTAGAAAAACTGCTAGTGCGTGGTTGCAACTGGGTAAGTAATTATCTTTGGTACAACCGCAATATAGAACAGTGCGATCGCACGCGTTGTGATGGTGTTACCACCCAGCGCTAATTCTCAATTAAAAGGTAAAGGTGAGGAAAAGCTATATTATTCGCTGATTCCGTCGCTTCCCCACTCCTCCTCAAAGGCTACTTGTTGTGGCAAATTTGTTAAAAATTCTTGCAGCCTCATGCGCTCGATATAAGGCCATCCACCTTCAGACTCAATATCTTTTAACAGTGAGTAAAGTGCCTGACGATTATTAGGCAAACTTTCTTGAAAAGCTCCATCTCGGATCTCTCGGTGTAGTCGTTCCAACTGCCGCAGTAAAGCTAGAAGAGCTATAGTATCCCCTTGACAAAATTGCACTGCGTTATGTACTTCCGTTGCAATATCTTGCAGCTTGCCAGATAATTTCTCTGGCTCAAAAATTCTGCCGTTTTTCATGCCACCTTATGTAAATGAGGTCTAAATAAATTTACTGGAGATTTTTGACTTTCTTTTGTTCGCCATTGAACCTAATTTTGTCAAAGTAGGCTGTAACCGCATTTGTACCTAAAGCCTATTGCTGTGATTGATGAGCAAGAGGGGATTAGGTTTGGTAGAGTTATTAATTAGTTCAATGCGATCCCAGCATTCTTGACAAATATTAGAGCGCTTTGATTTTGAGTTTAAAAAAATCGTATGATCTGGCTGATCTCCCCATAACAAAATGGGCTGTATATAGTGGCGACACATACGTCACGCAGAACGACAAAGGTTATACCACAAAGGTAAACCAGCTAGCAGCACTTACGGGACATCTGGAAGCTGTCCAAAAAAGTTGCAGCAACGGCAATTATAACCGTTCTCAACTTGGGGCAGGCGTTCGGAAGTCCACGCTTGTATCCTCCTGCGAGGTATCTGTTTGCGTCCCTGTGTGTGCTGGGGCGTACTTATTCATACGCCCAAACTAAAACCATTAAATATTCATTTTTGACACTGAGGTTGACCATGAGGTTTCGCGCTGTAATTGTTGCACTCTTGGCTTTGTGCTTGGGAGTACTAACTGCTTGTAGTGAAGGCCCTGCGGCTGGTAGTACAGATTTACTTACCTACGATCAAATTAAAGGCACTGGCTTGGCTAACAAGTGCCCTCAACTGACAGAAACAAGTCGCGGCTCGATTCCTGTTGATGCCGGGCAATCCTACATCATAAAAGAACTTTGTTTAGAACCAACCCAATTCTTTGTGAAAGGAGAACCTACTAACAAACGGCAAAAACCACAATATATTGCTGGCAAATTATTGACTCGTAAAACCTACTCACTCGATCAGATCCAAGGGGATCTGAAGGTGAACCCAGATGGTAGCCTTACTTTTGTGGAAAAAGATGGCTTTGACTTCCAAGCTGCTACCGTTAAACTGCCTGGTGGTGAAATGGTGCCTTTCTTGTTTACAGTCAAAGGTTTGGTTGCTCAATCACAACCTGGCATGACTAGCATTAACACTTCCACGGATTTTGAAGGTTCTTTCAGAGTTCCTTCCTATCGTGGTGCTACCTTCCTCGATCCCAAAGGACGTGGTGTTGCTAGCGGTTATGACAATGCTGTAGCTCTTCCTGCCCAATCTGATGAAGAACAACTCCTTCGCGCCAATGTCAAGCGTGCTGATGTGCTTGAAGGTAAGATTTCCCTATCTATCGCCAAAGTAGATAGTGCGACTGGTGAGATTGCAGGTACTTTTGAGAGCGAACAGCCCTCCGATACCGATCTAGGTGCTGACGAGCCAGAAGAAGTCAAAGTTCGTGGCATTTTCTACGCTCGTGTTGAACCAGCTCGTGCCTAAATTCTTTTGAGTGCAGCAACTTACTGCTACTCAAGACTGTATTTTTCACTGTAAAGGCGATCGCTACCCCTTGTCTTCCTTGCAAACGTTTTGAAGGAGATTGAGGGGTAGTTTTTTACTTTTGAGCATTGCCATCCGGTAATTGGGGATTGGGTGTTAGGGATTGGGTATTGGGCTTCCGCCGTGAGCCTCAGCCGAACGATACTGGTGATTGGGTATTGGGGATTAGGTACTAGGATTTCTTAATTCCTAGTCCCTAGTCCCTAGTCCCTAGTCCCCTGTCCCCTGTCACCTGTCACCTATCCCCTAATCCCTAGCCCCCACCCCTAACTCTGTAAAAATAGCACTGATACCGCAAAAATATATCGGAGATTTGGGCATCCTAAAAATCAGAAGCCAAGTATTTTTATGTACTCACCATGTCAACTTTTATATTTATTGCCCAATCACCTGGAACAAAGACAAAAAAGATTTCTCAGCAAGTTCCCGCAAGCGAATCACAATTACCGCCGATATTGGTAGCTACTAGTGGGGGTTTAGCCTTACTTGTGATTGCTTTGATTATCTTTGGTAATATCCAAATAAATAAGCTTAAGAAAAAAATTAAATTTGAACAATTTCGGGCACGGGAAATAGAGAAAAAGTTTAAATTAGCTTTGGAAACGATCCGCAAAATGGAGACTAATCCCGATTTAATCAACTCACGGGAATTTAACCTAGATTATCTGCGAATGCGGATGTCAGAAGAGGTATTTCATTTTGCTATTGTTAATCAAATTAAAATCAAAATTAAAGACAAAATTTCTCAAGCACTGCGCCCCAATCAAGCTCAACAAGGGGTAGTGGGCATTGCCAGTAATGCCGGGAGGCAGGTGGATGAAATGTTTGACGTTGAGTATGAAACTGGCAATGCACCAAATATTACAAAGCGAGTCTTGTTTCGCGTTCAAATCCGATTAATGAAGTTACCAACCCAACCCACGTCTGCCACAATTAGCCAAATTATAGACTGTATTGAAACTTATCTTAGTCCTATAGACGAGGAAGATAATTGGCAACCGACGATTCAAGGCAGGGTTGCCTATATGCATTGGGATCAAAAGGCTAAACCCACTCCTTTGTTAGTACTAGAGCAGTCGAATGAAGGTGTAAATGTAACTTTCCGTACTAGCCGTCAACCAAACTCTCTAAAATAAGTAGTTGGACAAAATAAAATTCATTCGTGGAGACAGTGTTGGGGAACGGGGAATAGGGAATAAGGAGACAAGCAGGGGAGCTTCAGGGACAGAGGAGAACAACCAGCTACTAACCACTAACTAATGACTAATGGCAACCTTAACTAGTTAACTTGGATTTGTACCGATCAGAGTTATAACTTTCTTTCTACTGCACTATGGGATTGACGGACTAAAATACCATCTTCCATTTCTACGATGCGATCGGCTATATCCAAAATCCGGTTGTCGTGAGTTACTAACAATATCGAAGTTCCCTTTTCTTTGGCAAGATGCTGCATGATTTCTACTACATCTCGCCCTGATTGTTTATCTAAAGCTGCTGTGGGTTCGTCTGCTAAAACCAATGGAGGATTATTTACCAAAGCACGAGCGATCGCAATCCTTTGTTTTTGTCCGCCAGAAAGACTATCAGGATAGTAATTAACTCTTTGTCCTAAACCAACCGCTCTGAGAATCCCTTCTGCTTTAGCAATCGCTTCTTGCTGAGAAATATGTTTATTTAGTTCTACCGCCATTTGTACATTTTGCCTAGCGGTTAAGAACTCTAATAAGTTGTGAGCTTGAAAAATATAACCAATATTGCGCCGCAGGCTAACTAGTTTTGCTTGACTAGCTCTATATAGCTCTTCACCTAGAAATTTTAAACTACCTTCTTGTACAGATCGTAAACCACCAATCAAGCTTAGTAAAGTTGTTTTACCAGAACCTGATGGGCCTGTCATAATTACAATTTCTCCTGAATAAATTTCCAGGTTTATATCAAATAAAATTTGTCTCCTCAATGCACCTTTACCATAGTAGTGATTGAGATGTTTAATTGAAATTACAGGTTCTCTTTTCATAGATAGTGTTTAGTGGTTAGTAGATAGTGGTTAGTAGTTAGCAGGACTTACGCACGAGTTACGGAATAATTAACCGCAGAGAACGCAGAGTACACGGAGAAAAGAGGGTTTTAGAGGAATTTTGCGTAAGTTCTAGTAGGAGCGGGTTTTATTTACAGGTATTCGTAATCATGAGAAAGATTTTGTTCCAACCCGTCCGTACAGTAGTAAGTAGAGGTGTGTTTATTATTTCCTAAATGTGCCTATACAGTATATTTAGATGTTCTTAATTTCATAAAAATTCAAATTCTTAATTTGATTAATCAGAGAGATTTTCATAATTTATAATTCATTTAAAAAATGTCTGCGGGGTCAGCGGAGCGGAGTTTTCTGACGGCAATTGCACCAGAAATAAAACACATAATAATCGTTAAAAGTAGCACTTGTATTGCTCGTGCAAAACTCATAAAAACTGGTAGTAGTGTTGCTTCTCTAGCCTTTTGATATAAAAATAGAGCAAAAGCAAATCCTGGCAGATATCCTAAAATTGCCAAAATTAAAGCTTCTTGTAAAATTACTACTAAAAAATATTTTTGTGCGTAACCGATAGCTTTGAGAGTTGCATACTCAACTAGATGATCTGCCACCTCAGTATAGAGAATTTGATAAACAATCACGGTTCCGACAATAAAACCCATGATTGTACCCAAAGTGAAAATAAATCCTATCGCTGTACTACTTGCCCAGAACTGTCTTTCTTTATCAATAAATTCTTGTTTAGTTAAAACTTTGACATCTTGTTGTAAATATTTTCTCAAATCTTTAGCAACTGCTTCTACGTTTGCTCCTGGTTTTAATCTAATCAGTCCAATACTAATTAATCCTTTTTGTCGAATTGGGAAGAGGCGCAGGAAATTAACATCACTAGTAATCAAGTTACCATCTGCACCAAAAGATGCACCTAAAGTAAATAATCCTCCTACTTTTATCAGTCTCCTTTGAACTTCTGCGGTGACAATTTTACCTTGAGCAAATTCAGCAACAATTGGGCCATATTCCTGTCGAGAAGCTCTATCATATAACACTACGTCAGGTATTTTTATACTATCTAGGTTCTGCTCTAATCCAGGTATGTTTAATATATTAGATGTTGGATTAATACCAACAACAAGAAGATTGCGAGGAATTCCTGTAACGGGATTTTTCCAGCTAGTATAGTCTAAATATATAGGGTGTACTGATTTTACTGCTGGTAAATCTAAAGCTCGATATAGCCGTCGTTGAGAAAAAGGCTTTAAAGATAAAAGAGCGCTAGATTGGGGACTAAGAAGAACGATGTCACCTTGTAAGCTGTTATGGAATCTAACATTACTGTAATACAAAGAATCTCGAAAACCAAGTTGCATAAACATGAGAATATCAGCAAATGCAATTCCTGCTAAGGCTACAGCTAGACGTGTTTTTTCTCGCTTTAATTGTAACCATGCTAGAGGAAGTTTACCGCCAAACATTATCTTTATCTCCCAAAAATTTGAAAAAAATTATAAGTTTATAACGATGAATTAGACACGAATTATTATTTGAAAATTCGTGATTTAGATTTTGATACCAACAACTACCTTGGCATAAGTTAAGCCTGCAACCTTGGCACTGTCTGATGGAGATAGAGCAATTTTGACTTCCACAACTCTGGCATCAACATCTGCTGCTGGATCTGTATTTAGTACGTCTTTCTTACCAATTTTTCTACCAATCTCAGCTACAGTTCCTTGCAATTCTCCGCTAAAAGCCCCATTATCACTAGTAATTGTCACTTCTTGACCTAAACGCACTTTACCAATACTGTCTTCAGAAACTTCTGCGACAACCATCATTTGATCTGTTCGTCCAATTTCAGCAATCCCATCTACGCCCATAGTTTCTCCAGACTTGGTGTGAACTTTTAAAATTTCTCCGGCAATGGGTGCTTTCAGATAGCTCAACCGCAGCTGTGCTTCCGCCTTTTTGAGAGTGGCGATCGCATTCACAACTTGAGCTTGTGCTATTTGTATACTGTTAGGACTAACTTCTAGAAGTCTTTGCAATCTAGTTCTTTCTTCGTCGATTTGTTGTTGCAAAATAGCTATAGTTTTATCCCGGCTAACTTTAGCTTCTGCAATTTGCTGTTGTAGAGTAGCGATCGCCTGTCTGCGGCTAGCTTGGCTTTCGGCTAGTTGCTGAGTAGTAGTTGTGGCACTCAAGCGTCTCCTGTCGCGTTCTTGTTGAGAAATTGCACCTTCTGTGTATAAAAAATCGTAGCGTTGAGCATCAACTAGGGCATTACGTTGTTCTGCTTGGATGCGAGCCACCGTCGCTCTAAAAACATCCTGTTGCCCTCGCAATTCAGCTTCAACACGATTTATCAATGCTTGTTGAGCAACAGCTTCACCACGTAACTGGGCTTGTAAGCGAGCAATCACCGCTTTTTGAGCTTGAATGTCCCTTGGCATACCAGCTTTGACTTGCGCCCAGTTAGCTCTGGCTTCTAAGAGTCTTGCTCTTGCTTCTTCTACTATTGCTGTGTTGGTGGCAAAGTTATCTAAAATAGCAATTACTTGCCCTTTTTTAACACGCTCTCCTTCTTTGACAAACAGTTGCTCAACTCGTGTGCCTCCCTGAACTCCTGCTGGAGCAGAAAGTTTAATCACTTCTCCTTGCGGCTCCAAGCGCCCCATTGCATGAATACTATTCACAACAGGTTTGCTGGTAACAGGCTCGTTGAGCTTTTGAAGTTGCTCTAGTTTAGCCATAGTCAGCACTCCAGCGGCAACTGTTACCGGTAGAGCTATAGCGATCGCCCACAAAACCTGGGGCTGTTCGTTTAACCTTGTCTCTTCTCTTGCCCTTGACATGGTATGTTGGTTGTCTGAAGTTTACTAACGAAAGTAAAAAGCAAGTCAAACATAATTAAATTAGTCAACAAAAATTCGTCGTTAACGAATAAATGTCAAGGATAACTAACAGTAACTTCAAGGTGTATGTCGCTGAAAATCATAAAATTTAAGAACATTCAACGCCACAGTTTTCACAATGGCGTTTTTGGTTTCATGAATATTCAATAATTTGAAATAACACGAATTTCCTCTATAGGCGAAACAAATCTTTTTGTAGAGACTTGTCATGGCACGTCTCCACAAGATTAATGTCAATGAAATGGGATGAGGAAAAATGCAAAAAATCGTGCCTATACAACTCTTGAAAATGAGTTACAGGCTATTTGAAGCAATTTTATTTGTCAACTTCAACTACCTTATGCTTGTTGTCTAAAATTTACTGCTTGATGAGATTTACTTGTACAATGTTCATAAAAAACTACTGCAAAAAAAGACATAACTAGTACCGAGCTATCAGTTTCTTTCATTGCAAAAGCCAAAATTGAAAATTCAAAATTTGTACCCGTTAGACACACCCGGCTGTTTGAAGAGATGCTGTGGACTTTGAGGGTACTTTTGCTTAAGTACTTGTTGAAATGGATTTATTGCCATCCATTTGAGGAATTTGAGTTGAATGAGAGTTGATTTTAACTGTGTAGTTTTCTTCTATCAATCGTTACTTACACTTACTCAGATTATTTTTGGATTTTTACTTCCAAAATCCTCCTCTGGCTTTTTATTTTGTTTTACTCCATTGTACTCTCGTTAAATGAATTCTACATTAATAGATTTTTGTGAAACGTAACAGAGTCTACAGATGATGGGTAAGATTTTGGAAAAGAAAGAGAGCATAAAGGATGAAATCTCAAGGCTACTTGCTGAAGTGTAAATATGACTTAATTAGTTCATACTGTACAATTTACACTTCACACTTTACGCTCTCGCTGTTTAGTTGCTACCAAAGAAAGCAGCTTAAGAAATAAGTACGTAGACTGATAACTTGTACCACTCTCAATAACAGTAAGGTGGGCACTGTCCACAAAGTAAAAATAAGGGCTTGAGGAAATTTAGGCAGTGCCCACCCTACAAAAATAGCTTCTGCCTTCTGCCTTCTACTTATTTAATTTGGCAAATCAAACAAAACTGTAGACATATAATTTTCTGCCCATTCTGAACCAAAAGCTTTTTCCAGAACGCGACGAGTTTTGTCATTTTGCTGTTGGTTGCTGCAATAATTACGTTGTCCGGCCAGAATTTGTTTCACCTTGTCGGATGAAACTGGTGTAGAAGCGATCGCATTTTGACAGTGAATTTCTAGAAAAGCCTGCACGTGCTTGAGAAACATCGCTTCTTCTTCTGGTGAAGCCGGGCGGACAAAGACACAAAAATCAGAAAAGATATGTCCCCATTCAGGTAATTCTCGCGGTTGGGAAAAATTGACTTTTGGTAGTGCCGAGAGTGAGGAAATATAAGATTCTGGTAAAGAGCGATCGGAACTAACTGGTGAAAGATCGGCGATCGCTGCACTAATTTGACCCCTACCTCCGACTAAATCGCAACCAAACATCGGCAAATCGTATTCTGGGCGAGGAAACATGACACAGTGTAAAATATCCAGCATATTTCCCACTTTTGCCAGTTCCAAGTGCAATTTGCGAAATTGGGGTGTTTGATAGCAGCGATTTTCGATGGTTAGTTTTTCGCCTTCCAGTCTGCCTTCTACATACCCCAGATCCGCAGGCAAATTGTAGGGTGACAGATCTAGGTGCTGTTGCCAAGCTGCTTCAATACTATCAGCCAGTTGACGAATGAGAGGATGTTGTTGCTCGCGTAGTGAGGGCTTAATCGTTAACATCTTTTAACCAAAGAATCTTATCTAGTGGCCAGTGTACAGCCCGCCACGCACTTGCTAATGTCACTGCAACATAACCAAACAGTAACCAAGTGGTTAGTAGTTAGTCATTAGTCATTAGTTATTTGTTAGTAGGGGCGGGTTTTGTTGATTATCTTTGGGTTAAAACTGATAATTTATCTTCTAAACCCGCCCGTACAGTGGTTAGTAGTTAGTGGTTAGTGGTTATTCCCCCATCTCCCCAGCTTCCCCATCTCCCACTCTCCCCCTCCCCTTGTTACCCTCCCTCATCTACGCTGCAGGCAAAGGTTCTTGAACATTGGTTTCCAATTTTTCTAATGTATATGGATCGATTGCTTCTAGTTCGCCATGATTGATGCTCCAGCAACAGTCGGCGATCGCTAACAAATCTCCCGCGTCATGGGTTACTACTAGTAAAGTCCGATCTCTTTTTAGTTTTGCCAATAAATTTACCAGTTGCCTACGCATCGACCAATCCAACCCAGCTGTAGGTTCATCCAACAATAATAAATTTGGCTGGCGAATTAATTGTACGGCTAAAGCCAAACGTCGTTGCTGACCACCGCTTAAGGCATGGGGTGATGACGAAAGTGATAAATGCTCTAACCCTACTTCTTGCAATGCCTGCCTAACTCGCTCTGTTCCCAACTCTGGATGTCCCAAGCGCAATTCTTCTAAAATCGTACCGCCACAAAAATGGCGTTCGGGGAACTGAAACACTAATCCTGCCAATTGTTGTAGCTGTTCGGCAGTCAGATTTTGTTCGCGCCAGAAAACATAGCCAGAAGTGGGTTCAGCTAAACCAGACAAAATTTCGAGTAACGTGCTTTTGCCAGAACCACTCGGCCCGATAATCAGACCTAACTGTTGGGGTGCTAAGTTCAAATTAATAGATTTGAGAATCGAAGTTGGGCAAGCTGTAGGGTGATAAATTAGATTTTTAAGATAGAGCATTTGCTAAAAGTACCAAAAAGTCAGCAACTTACTTAATTAACTACACTGCGAGCGGTTGCAAAGTCCCGAAAATTTTGTATTGCATACCCTGCTCACATCTTCTATATAGCAGCTAGAATTACACTGCTGCCTTATTGCAGCGAGTTACAACTTTAAATAATAGCTATAAGAGAATGGGAACCTGTAAAAATTACCACAGTCAAACTGTATAAAAATTCAGCCTAACACAATAGCGAGCATGACTCACTTTCTGCATTTTAAGTAACACATTAAACAAATTCAACAGCAATTATTCTGAAGGAAACGTAACAATGATTAAAAGGTTTCTACCTGTGCAAGCAACTGTGCCTGCTAGATTGACAAAGCTTGCTCAAGTAGCTATTGCCACAACCCTGGTTCTCAATGTCTGGGGCAATCCCTCTGTTGCTGCCGATCCTTTTCGTAGTAAAGAACCACGTAACATTGGTAACAACACCGAAGCAGCATTCAACGCCATTTTCCAAAAGGGTGACTATAAAGCCGCCGAAAGCTACTTGCAACAGGCAATATCTAAAGAACCAAATGAACCTCTAGCCTATGCAATGAAGGCATCATTAGCATACACCAATAAAGATTGGGCTTCATTAGAAATTTACAGCAAGAAAACTTTAGAAAGCGCCCAAAAGCTAATTTCTAGCGATCCCTTGCGCGGTAACCTTTATACTGCTGTTGGTCATTTTTTAGAAGGGGCAGTTATTATGCAGCGCGAGGGTACAGTCAATGCTGCACCAAAAGCCTTGAGTCGGTTGCGGGAAATTTATAAACATTTAGATCAAGCCGAAGCTGTTGCTCCCAACGATGCAGAATTGAATTTGCTCAAGGGCTATATGGACTTGATGCTAGCTGTAAATTTGCCATTTGCTAGTCCACAGCAGGCAATAGAACGTTTAGAAAAAAATGCCGGGCCTCAATATCTGGTTGATCGGGGTATTGCCCTTGCTTATCGAGATTTAAAACAGTATGATCGCGCACTCGAATATGCAGAGCGTGCCTTGAAAATGACACCAGATAACCCAGAGTTGTATTATCTCAAAGCCCAAATCCAGCGGGGAATGGCGAAAAAAGATAAAAATCAACAAATGATGCAGGAAGCGGTCAATAATTTTGACAAAGCATTGACAAAACAAGCTCAATTGCCAGCAGGTTTGGTGAAACAAATTCAACGCGAACGCCGCCTCACAGTTAGAGATATTGCTAAAGCTCAAAGGTAGGGGAGAGGGGATTAGGAGATAGGTGACAGGGGACAGGTGACAGGGGACTAGGGGCTAGAAATTTTAGATTTTAGATTTTGGATTTTAGATTAAGTTCCAATCTAAAATAGCTTTGCTCCAAAATCCAAAATTGAATTACCCAATCACCAGTACCCAATACCCAATACCCAATCCCCTTCTTCTACAATTAGTCTTGAGCAATAATTACTTAGAGATTTTAAAGGGATGAAAATACAGTTTCGCGAGTTTAACCCTTTTGATTTGTGGATTTGGCTAAAATTTAGCACTGTGCCTTCTGCACGTGAAAGAGAGTATGTAGAAGAACTTTTTGATTCTTGGTTTTACTTGGGCAAATTAGGCGCATTTAATGCCGAAAATCTCCAGGTACAGGAGACGGGATTAGATATCAGCTACATGAATTATGATTCAGAAGCATACGATAAAAGCTTGCTAGCACTGATGCACAATAAGGGTGACTTTGAATACCAAGGAGACTGGGCACGTTGCTGGTTTGACTTGGGAACTTCTGATGCGATCGCCTTAGATATCCTGATTAATGCTATTCAGCAATTGGGTGTGGAATACGTCACCATTGATGAAGTTTACATCGGTGGCGAGAATCCAGATTGGCCTGTCGAAGAAAGTGAAAGTCGTCCTTCGTTTATCTACGATAACTAGCGATAACAATGGGCAAGTCAAGAGAAATTCGCGTCTTAGCCTTGGGATTAATTCGAGATGGCGAGTACGCAAAGCGTACGCTACGCGAACGCCTTTTCATCTCCCAAGGCTACGATAAATTCACGCAGCAAATTTTTTATCGTGCCTTGGGTGGTGGTATAGACTTTGGTGAAACTAGTTTAGAAGCCCTCAAGCGCGAGTTTCAAGAAGAAATTCAAGCGGAATTAACTAATATTCGCTATTTGGGCTGTTTGGAGAATATATTTATTTATAATAATCAGCCTGGGCACGAAATCATTCAACTTTATGAATGCGATTTTGTTGACCCTAATTTTTATCAATTAGAAAAGATAGAATTTGCTGAAGGTGAACGACAAAAAACAGCGCTTTGGGTAGAGATTAGTCGCTTCAAATCAGGAGAATTAAAGTTAGTTCCAGAGCAGATTTTTGAATTTCTGTGATTGTAGTAGACTGACACGACTAAAATGATTCAATAGAAAAAGCTTGTAGTAGGGCTATCTGAGCAGAAGTTGAGGACTACTATAATAGACTTTTAGCAACCATCACGATCTACGTTAATTACAACCACAGATAAACCACGAGATGCACACAGATTTTATCTGTGTTTATCAGTGTTCATCTGTGGTCGATTTCTAAAATATGATTTTTGCTTGCCGTTTGAATTCTCATTAAACATAAATTAATGAAAAAAACAAGAAAAATTCGGGTGAAAGTATTTGGATTAATCCGAGATGGAAATCGGATTTTTGTTTCTGAAGATTATGATTCAGTAAAGCAACAAAAATATTATCGTGCCTTGGGTGGCAGTATTGAATTTGGTGAAACTAGCTGTGCCGCACTGGAACGAGAATTTCAAGAAGAAATCCAAGCAGAATTAAAAAATATTCGCTATCGGGGTTGTCTGGAAAATTTATTTACTCTTGAAGGTAAGCCAGGTCATGAAATTGTACAAGTTTATGAGTGCGAGTTTATCGATCCAAAGTTTTATCAGTTGCAGGAATTAGTTTTCATTGAACCAACACATAATTCTCAACACAAAGCTCTTTGGATAGATATTTCTCGCGTGAAATCAGGTGAATTGAGATTAGTGCCTGAAGAGTTTTGCGATTATTTATAGACTCATAACGGTTCACTGAAGCCTACAGGCTCAAGCCTGAGGCTACACGAACCAAGCCTGCAAAGGCAGGCTTTGTCTGTGTAGCCGCACCTTTTAAGGTGTCGGCTACTGATTTGTAGAGTAGAACTGTTGGGCGTAAAAACGGGCATACCGTCCTCCTTGGGAAAGGAGGGAGTCATGGGTACCAGCTTCTACCACCTGTCCTTGTTCTAGTACGAGAATGCAGTCAGCGCGACGGACGCTGCTGAGGCGATGGGCGATAATAAACACGGTACGATTTTGCATGACTCGCTCAAGCGCCTCTTGAACTAATGCTTCTGATTCAGAATCTAGGGCAGAGGTAGCCTCATCTAAGATCAGAATTCGAGGATCGTTGACAATTGCTCTGGCGATCGCTAATCTTTGGCGTTGTCCTCCAGATAAGTTAACTCCACGCTCGCCTACCCAGCTATGGTAACCTTGGGAAAATTGGGTGATAAAGGAGTGGGCGTTGGCAATTTTTGCCGCTTCCTGAATTGCTTCTAAATCTAATTCTTCTTGGCCGTAACCGATGTTTTCGGCGATCGTTCCCGAAAATAAGGTAATATCCTGAGGAACAATGCCGATTTGACGGCGCAAACTAGTTAGTGTCACATCGCGGATATCAATATCATCAATCAAAATTTGACCTGCCTGAGGATCGTAGAAGCGAAGTAAAAGGCTAATTAACGTCGATTTACCTGCTCCAGAAGAACCAACTAGGGCAATGACATCGCCAGGAGAAGCTTGCAGGCACAGATCCTTTAGGACTGGCTGACTGGGATTGTAGGCAAAACTGACATGACGATACTCTACTTTCCCCATGACTCGTGGCAGTTCTTTTGCATTCGGATTTTCGCTGAGACTAGGCTGCTTCGCCATTAATTCAAAGATCCGTTCAACAGAGGCTTCAGTCTGTTTAAACTCGTTGTAATTGCTTATCGTTAAATCGATGGGCTGAATCAGTAAAGCTACGGCAGTTAAGAAGCTGATAAATTCTTGACCGGTGAGATTGTTTTGAGAAATCTGCCATCCTCCCAATAAAAACAGCAGCATAATACTGACTGCTTCCAAAAAACCTACCACAGGAAACTGAATGGCTTTGAGCTGTTGAGTGCGGTACTTAGCCAAGCGATTGTATTCTGCTTCCCGATTGAATCGCTTTACTTCATAGCCTTGTGCCGCAAAAGCCTGAACAACGCGAATGCCGCTAAAAACTTCAGTTAGTAACGCAGATAGATTGGAAACTTGGTTTTGACTTTGGCGAGATAACACAAGTAATCGCTGACCAAATTGCCCGATCAACCAAGCCATGATGGGAGCTAATATTAAACCCGCGAGCGTGAGCGGCCAATTCAGGTAGAGCATATAAGCGGGAATGGCAATTAGCTGCAAGATGTTGGAAAGAAACTGATGAGATAACTTATCAACAATCTCGCCTACGCGATCGACATCTTCAGTCAAGCGATAAGTAAGGTCGCCTGTTTGTGTAGTTTCAAAGTAATCCAATCCGAGTTTGTGCAGGTGGGCGTAGACTCGCTTGCGCACGTTCAAAGCCATTTCCAGAGCAGCGTCGATCATAAAGATATTCTGCCCGTACTGAAAAAGCCCCCGCACCAAAAATACCAGAGTGGCTAGCCCGAGCCAGTAGGCAATCTGGTTAACATTTCCCTGACCAATAAAAAAAGCGACCTGACCTGCTAGGTAGGGCAGTGATAAGGTAAACAGCACGTATCCCAAGATACAAGCTACTCCCCGAATTAACAGCGGCCATTGGGGCCACAGATAAGGCAACAATTGCCAGTAGCTAGAGCGGACTTTCATTTTCTCCTTACTTGATTGAGATTCGCTAGCCTGAGTATTAATTTTTACTATGTTTTTTAGATTTTTGTAGAGTGGGCAATACTATTGATTGGCTCAAACCCTTATTTTTACCTTGTGAGCATTGCCCACCCTACGGTTATTGAGAATAGTGCAATATCTCTGTTGAGCAGCAATTTCTACTAAGTTTCTCCTAGATAAGTTAGCAGAAGGCGGGCAATTCTCTCAGATGCACCAGGCGGCCCAAATCGCTGGCGGCCATTTTCTTGACACTTGGCAAGGTAGTCTGCATCTTGTAAAGTCTCGACTACTCGTCTAGCTGCTTGTTTGAGAATTTCAGGGGTTGCTGGCTTGGTGCCGATGGTTTGTGCAGAAATGCCTAAGAGCCGTGTCTGTGCCTCTGCAAATTGATAAGTGAATTGAGGCCCCTCTCCGGGAATTTGGATGACAGGTTTACCGATCGCTACCGCCAGATCCACTGCCAACCCTGCCATGCCAATAACGAGGGTAGATTCACAAACGATGTCGCTAAAGGCATCTGAGTAACATCTGACTTCTGCAAGCGGTGGTGCGTCAGGAGAACTTCCCACAGGAGAATAGGTGAGTATGCCTTGCTGGTGTTGCCAACCTTGACTTTTGGCAATTTCGTCCAGTTGTGTCATCAAATCTGGTACTAAGGCGGCGCGAAACTGTACTCCTGGTTCAGGCATGATCTTGGCTATTTCCAACACCAGCTGCAACTGCAAACAGAAATTTCGCACAGCTTCTGGGATGCGCGAGCCAGGCAAAAGAGCGATCGCAGGAATATCTGGTTTTAGGTACAAGTTTTTGCCAGTAGGCACAAGCCGATCTAAAGCCGGAATACCACCAAACTGAGCTTTAGTTAAACCTTGTTTATTTAGATCTTTGGCTGTATAAGGATCTCTGGTTACAACTGCCAGACACCGAGAAGAATTAAGATCGTGCCACAGAAGTGGATTGAGACGCAATCGCCCTTCGTAGAGGGCAGAAAGACAAGAGATAAAAGAGACAAAAGGGCGTTTCGTTAAGTAAGCGAATGTCTGAGAGACGACATCCCCAGTAGCCATAATCAAATCGCAGTTGGGAGCATACTGCAACACCGCTTGTAACTGCTGCCAAGTTAGCCCAATCAATCCTGCTTGAAAATCTTTGAGCAAATAGAAGCGTCTCATGTAGAAGAATCCTCCAGAGGGCATTCTCTGGGTTGGGCCAATAATGGGGATGTTCAAGCTGCGGTAGGCTTTTCCTTCCCCCACAATCGGCATTGCTGCCATGTCAAGAGCAGGACACAATTGGCGCAAAGTTTGAATAACATGAGAGGTATGATTATCCTCTCCATGACCGTTACTAATAAATAAGATTCGCTTAGAAGAAGGCATTTTGGAGTTTTAATAGCAAAAGAAAAAATGGTTGCTAAATATAAAATGCTTTGTTGTGAGACTTTTAGCCATTCCGCAGATCGGCAAAGAAATTCATGGTATTTTTACTCATGACACCATCAGCCCCACAAATCAGAGTACAAGATATTGACCACTGTGGTATAGTCGCTGGAATTATCGAAAATGTGCCGCGAGGTTGGGGAATGGGAAGACGCGGTGACAAGGGGACACCCAGAAGGAGTGAGGGTATGAAAGAGGGAAGGTACGAGGGTATTTACTCTTATTCTCTCGCTCCCACGCTCCCCCGTTCTCCCCTGTTGCCCCTCTACTCCTGGTGCTCTTGGTGCTTCTTTCCTAGCCCCTAGCCCCTAGCCCCTAGCCCCTAATTTTTGATATATCTGCCATGCTTGAATTACTTTTCCTTGCATGAGCGCAGCTACTCCATTCAATGCTTGAATTTCTTGAGAGTCAGGATTTTTAGTCAAACTTGGTTGCAGAGATTTTTCCGCTGCTCTTGGCTGCCAGTTATAGAGTTGGACAAATGCTAAATATGCCCAAGCGTAAGGATTTTCTGAGTCTAATTGAGTTACTTGTTCTAGGGCAGCGATCGCACCACTCACTCTTTTTTGCAACACGTTTGCTAAAGCCAAAGCATAAGCCCAATCACGATTTTGCGAATCTTGTTGCAAGCGATATTCTAAACTCAATCGCGCTTGTTCTAAATAATCTTGGATGGGGTCGTATTGATTGATACGTCCAATTTCTGCAAACAATTGCTCTAATGCCTTTGTTCCTTGTGGTAAATTTGCTGCTAATACCCGCAACTGTGTAAGTAAATCCAACTCTGGTGAGGTTGCAGGGGCTGCTTGCGGATCAATTTGTAGTGTTACTTTTGGTACAGGAATTGGATAAGTTTCTCCAGAAACACGGTTAAGGTACATCGCTTCTAAAGCGTAATTTCCTGGTGTCACATCAGCAGGCGGTAGCATTGCCAATCTTTCAATAACTCGGAATGTACCTTGAGGTTTGTTTGCGCCTGCATATAAATTTCCCATGCCGATACCGTGATCGTGTATCCATAATTTCTCCCTTGCAAGCGTAGAGGCAGTCTTTTCCCCACTTTCCTGAGCGGAGAGGTTTCGCCAAGTTAACAACACGATACCGTTTTGCAATTCTTCCCAAGAACCATTCCACTCATAAGTTACAGGTACTGGCACTTGTGGTGGGGCTTTTTCCGGTACTGTGACTTGTAACAAAGCAATCTGAGCTTGTGGTTGTTGTTGAGAAATCTGTTTGACTTCTATTGGCGGTGTTTGTTGATGATAAAGCTTCAGAGTGGTGTCACCAGAAGTCCAAGTTTTGTGAAGTTGAAAATTACCATCTTCCTCGACAGTTTTAACCATCAGAGCTTGAGCTTTCGGGACTGAACCTTGTTTGCCAGCTTTGCTTAGAAACCACGAAAGCGATCGCGCATCCTGTTGAACAAACTTCTTTTTGACTCCTACCTGTCGTCCGTAAACTTGGAAATTTGCCAGCCTTCCATAATAATTCAAATTGTGTTGATTAATTTTTTTCGTTGATGGTAAAACTCCCAAAGTAGAACGCAAATATGGTTCTGTTTCAACGATTTGGGCTATTACTTGGGGCAGTGGTAACTCTTCTTTCATATTAGGGAACTGCCGGGCATTTGGACTCAAAGCAAGTGTCATGCCATTACCAATAAATCCTCCAATGGGAAATAGGTTGAACAACATTAAAAGCACTGCTAAACCAAAAGTACCCCAACGAATCCGCTGTCCCCACAAACTACGAAGACGAGTTAACCCATATGCTAAAAATACTGTTAGTACTGGTAAATAAGGCAACACATAACGGTCATCTTTATTTGGGTTTAGCGATGACAGTAAATAAGCGCCTATCCAAAATATTGCCAACCATTTCAGGCTCCAGGCAGGGGACACGGGGAATATTTTTGATAGTTTCTCCGCGTCTCCCCCTCTCCGAGTCTTTGCGTCATCTACCGCAGTCAGTCCCCAATAAAGTAGTAAAGCAAATATTGGTATAAGTAATAATGGCCAAGAAACTTGAGCGGGTAAGTGATGCCAGTAATAAGTCCAGGCTTCCAGCGTATTTAAAGGTGGATCGTCTTCAGCAATAGCAGAATCTATCGTTGCCCGTTTGCCAGAAGTGAGAATAAGTAACCAATTGGCACGATACCAAGGAGCAAATACCAAGGTTGATAATAATAAAGCGCCAAGCAACTGCGCCAGTTGTCCCCAACGGCGTTGACGAAGTGAGGTAAACCCAACCCATGCGATCGGTGTGAATAGAAAGAATAACGCCGTTTGCTTTACCAATAAGGCCAAACCCAAAGATAAACCAAAGACTGCTGCCAGGAGGAGAGGAGGGGGAGCAACAGATGAGGAAGATAGGGAAGATGGGGAGAATGGGGAAGAATTTACTCTTATCAATTCCTCACCTCCCTCAACTCCTTGCCCCCTTGTCCCCTTGTCGCTATTTCCTTCTACCTTCTTAAGTGTGACTTGCCAAAGCGTGAAGCAAAAAAAACTGAAGGTGACAGCAGATGTTAGAGGATAATCAAGGAGAAAATTTAGACGTAATACATAAAGAGCGGGGATGACTTGGCAGAGTGCAGCTGCCCATAAGCCTACAGTACTGTTAAACAAGGCTGTGCCTAATCCATAGACTGAGCCTAGTAAAATTGCACTGAATAACAACATTACTAGTGCAGCTTGATCGGGGCCAGTGCCAAATATATTCTGTACAACAGCTGCAAGAATGTAAGTTAAGGGCGGTATTTTAGAAGAAATCGTCCAAAAACTTTGCCACCACTCGCTATCCCACCATTGAGGGTTTTGCAGCGCTTGCCAATAATTCAACGTACCAGTTAAATAATCTGCCTGATCCCAAGCTGGAATGGAGCGATCTAAGGCGAACCAGATGCGATCGCATACTGCACCTAATAACCAAATAATGCCCAATATCAGTAAATTTTTGCAGCCTTTGCTTGGATATTTTCGATGACTCATAAGCTAGGAGGTTGTGTTTCTAAATTGGCGACGCCTGCTAGCAATAACGCAAGAGCGCATTCGCAAAGCCTAGAGGATTAACCCAGTCCCATTTGGCAGCATTGGCACAAAAAGCTACCTACTGGCAAATACCTATTATCTACTGCCGGGAGGGAAATAAATAAACCGCTATCAAACGCGATCGCTTCAAAATCAGATATTGTTCCCTCAAGGGGCAAATTTTACCTACAAAGTACCAGTAGAAACACAACCGTAGGCAGGTAGTTTTTGTGGCTCTTCAAATCGCATCCACAGTTGGGCCAACAAATTACCATGTTTTCCTACTCATATACTTACTTAACCTACTTACTTAACCATTGATAAATTTTATGACTAATTTAGTTTAGAAGCCTGCAAGCACAAGTTACAAGAAGAAATTCAAGCATAATTAACTTATATTCGCTATTTGGACTGCTTAGAGAATATATTTATAATGGTCAGCGCAGTCACGAAATAATTTAAATTTGTCAATGTGATTTTGTTAACCATAAGTTTTATCAAGTAGAACAGATAGTATTTGCTAAAAAAGATAGTGATTGCTAAAGTAAACGACAAAAAACAAGGATTAGCTTTTTGGACAAAAACTGGGAGCGAGTTTTTTGACAACTTTGGGATTACTTGTTTGCTGATGAGGGGGAACTTTTTGTTCCAACATCTCGATGATTAGCCTGGAGAAAAGTTATTAACTAATGGCTAAATACAAATTTTTCTATACCCTCAATTCGCTGCTGCCATTTTCCATCATGGATCGCTACTTGGCTAGCGAACTACTGCCACCATTTTTATTTGGTGTTGGGGCTTTTTCTTCCATCGGTGTTACAATCGACACTGCTTTTGACCTAGTCAGGAAAATAATAGAATCAGGGCTACCAATAGGCATTGCCTTGAAAGTTTTTTTATTGAGATTTCCTGAGTTTGCTGTTTTAGCTTTGCCTATGTCCACGCTCCTTGCTACTTTGATGACTTACAGTCGTCTATCTAGCGAGAGTGAGTTAATTGCCCTACGTGGTTGTGGGGTCAGCACTTATCGCATGGTGTTGACTGCTGTAATCATGAGCTTTTTAGTGACAGTATTAACGTTTGTATTTAACGAGCAGATTGTACCAGCAGCTAATTATCAAGCATCTCTAACTCTAGACAAAGTGTTGAAGTCAGATAAGCCAACATTTAAGCAGGAAAATATTTTTTATCCAGAATATCGGTACGTTCAGCAGAATGATGGTGACAAGGAAAAGATTTTGACACGCTTGTTTTACGCCGACAAGTTTGATGGTAAACAGATGAAAGGCTTGACTATTATCGATCGATCACAAGAAGGTCTCAATCAAATTGTTGTGGCTGAATCATCTCAATGGAATCCAACTCAAAGTGTCTGGGATTTCTACAACGGTACTATCTATTTAATCGCCCCCGATCGCTCTTATCGCAATATTGTCAGGTTTGAAAAACAACAGCTTAAACTACCCCGCACAGCATTAGATGTGGCACAAAGAAGCCGTGACTACGGTGAGATGAACATTATCCAATCGCTAGAACAATTGGAATTAGAACGTCTCGGTGGTGATGAGCAAAAGATTCGCAAACTCCAAGTGCGGATTCAACAAAAATTTTCTTTGCCTTTTATCTGTGTGGTTTTTGGTTTAGTTGGTGCGGCGATGGGAAGCATACCCCAACGGACTGGGCGAGGCACAAGTTTTGGTGTCAGCGTTATAGTGATATTTACTTATTATTTGTTCTATTTTATTACTGGTGCTATGGCACAGGCAAAAATCCTTTCTCCCTTTATGGGAGCTTGGTTGCCCAACTTTGTGTTTTTGGGAGTAGGTATATTTTTATTGAGGCGGGTCACGCGATCTTAACTAGAAACTGAGGTAGAGGTAATAACCCAAAGGTGTGGGTAAGCAGAAGTTGAATCGCTAATCCAAATTTCTAACAATTGATAAACAAACCACAATCAACTCCTCGTCAAATCCCGTAAGAACGGGGATAGGGCTTGAGGAGTTTCTTAGCCTGATAAATATAAATGACGTTGGTAACTACACCACCTCGTCGAATCAATACTGTTTCGAGTTCAATTAGGCTGCTAAAGTAAGTTCGATAGCTAGCCATCAAGTCTTTTCTGTTATTAAAAGAGGCAGTAGTGATATACAGAGCATCTTTTCCCAACCATTGATCGGCCCTTGACCAAAAAGCAAAGCCACGTAAATCTTTACCAATGTCAAAACAAGTAATCGGTATTTGAGCTAGAGGTCTAAGGGACATGGCAATCGGCCCACCCAGGTAATAGCGATTGGTGAATATAAAGTTAGAGTTCTCTAACGCCGCACGCAGGACAGGAGATTCAGCAAAGCCGCGCCGTAGTTGCTGAATATCAATTAATTCTGTAGAGGGATCGTCCTTGGGGGGTAAAAACCCTCCCATCAAAGCGTATTGGCTGGGCTTTTGTAATATTCCTGCTGTCACTTGGAGCAGAAGAATAAATAAAATGGTGGCAACCATAATCCCTGAACCTAAAAGCCATCGCCGCACCCGAAGTCGGGATTGCTGCTCCCAGATGACTGCCCGTTGTCCTAAGAGTAAAGTAATTCCCCAAAATCCTGGCATCGGCCAAGCTGGCAAAATTTGCCGATATCCCCCCAGGACTGTAAATCCTAAAATCAAGGGCAGAGAAACCCATAAAATCAATAGTTCACAAGCCTCTAAATCTCTCCCATAGTTTGGTGATTTCCTAGAAAAAAGTTGAGTTATTCGAGCCAGGGCTGATTGCAAACTCACCCACCACAGCGGTAATCCAATGGTTGGGAACAGGTAAACTACTCCAGCTAAACTGACGGCTCCTACACTCAGCAGATTGTAGCCGCTTTTGGGTACCGCTCGCTGTGATTGAAAACTAAAGGACACCCAATTATGCTGCATATTCCAAAACAATATTGGCAAGATAGTTATGACAAATAAACCTAATCCTAACCATGCCCAAGGAGAGCGGACTACACAGCGATGAGGTGGACTTGTTAAACAAAAACCAATTAGCCCCAGACCCAAAACAAAACCGTGATATTTGCTTAGGCAGGCTAATCCAACTAGGATACCAAGGTAGCTCAAGCGATAACTAGGGACATACTTCACAAGGCTTTGCTTTTGAGTTCGAGGCTGCCGAAAAAATTCATTGGCTGCACAATATAAACTGGCTGACCAAAAAAACATCAGTGGGCTGTCAGGTAGGCTGAGGATGCCAAAGCCAACTAGAAAAATTGGGCTTATGGTAGCGATCGCCAATGTTAGGTTGGCAGCCTTGGCAGAAAATAGTCTTTTGCTAGCCAGATACAATAGCACCAAACTGCCTGTGTACAAAATCAGCGCTCCCAGGCGAATCGTGAATTGGGATACATCTCCAGTCAACCACGGCCCAAAACCAGTTGTGAGTGCAACCAGAACTGGATGATCGAAATAACTCCAGTCCAGATGCAGGCTGTAAAGATAGTAGTAAGCTTCATCAAAGGTAGGGTAAAGCCAGAAAGCAAGGAAGCCTCGAAACAGCAGTCCCCCAAACAGCAAAAAAAATACTGACAAATTAGTTTTTTGCGCTAACAATTTCTGAGCTATTTGCATTTACTTGAATTCTTACCCAAAATATTTTGGCTGGCTGTATGCTTGCACTAAATCCACTATTTGCTTAAACATTTGGTGATTATATGCCACACAACCGTTTGAAATCTTCCGTTTTTCAGTTTTTACGTTAAGCTAGGTCATTTATGCTACCATTTCTACTTGCTTCTCTCATCTGATTTGGGCCTTTTTTTGGATTTGTGACAAATAGTAGTAATTTTATTTTTATGAAAATGGTTCAACAAGAACAGCCTGTTTATGAATTACCTGATGAATATACCCTCAAACGCAGTCATGATTTGTACACGGTTTTGAGAATTTTAAAACGACTGAGTCAGTTATTTATTTAAGGGAATTAATTAGTTATTTTTAGATAAAACTATTTTGTAGCAAAATTGTAGCGATCGCTTTTTTAATTGTGAACAACTTGACTTTGCCTTATTTGCCTCAAATGCCAGAAATTTGGCAATC
Organism: Chlorogloeopsis fritschii PCC 6912; assembly: GCF_000317285.1. GTDB lineage: Bacteria > Cyanobacteriota > Cyanobacteriia > Cyanobacteriales > Nostocaceae > Chlorogloeopsis > Chlorogloeopsis fritschii. The sequence continues at coordinate 137,393 of NZ_AJLN01000085.1, forward strand.
TACTCTCAATTGGCAACCAACAGCCCAGCAGCAAGAACAATTCCAAAGATTGTATGAATCAATCTTAGAGGGTAATCAAAAGCTGAACCTAACTCGCATCACTGCCCCTGAAGAATTTTGGGAAAAGCATCTTTGGGATTCTTTACGGGGAATCGCCCCTTTGTTGAAAGATGAGAAATTAGGGGAAGCTAGTTCTCCTACTTGTGTTGATATTGGTACAGGTGCGGGTTTTCCAGGAATTCCAGTCGCAATTGCTTTACCCGATTGCACGATTACACTTTTGGACTCTACTCGAAAAAAAATGGCTTTTCTGGAGCAAGTAGTGTCTGCACTTGAGCTTAATAATGTCAAAACTCTAACAGGCAGAGCTGAAGAAATAGGACAACAATCTCAACACCGCCAACAATATGATATGGCATTAATTCGCGCTGTTGGGGCAGCCTCTGTTTGTGCAGAATATACTCTACCACTGCTTAAACAAGGTGGTTTAGCAATAGTTTACCGGGGTAACTGGACGGAGGATGAAAACACTGCAATGGAAAATGCAGTTCAGCAACTGGGTGGCGTGATTGAATCAATCGAAAAATTCACAACTCCCTTAAGTAATAGCATCCGCCACTGTCTTTACTTACGCAAAGTTGCAACTACACCAGTTCAATTTCCCCGTGCGGCTGGTATACCCACACAAAAACCTCTGTAAAGCCATCTTTTGTCCTTTTTTGTTTGCATTCACAATTAAAACAGGACAAAAGACGAATACTAGTTTTTACTGGTTAATTAGCTTTCTAAGCTTTTTGGGCATCTGCAAAACGCCTGTTAATCTCATCCCAATTCACAACATTCCACCAAGCATTTAAATAGTCGGCACGGCGGTTTTGGTACTTCAGATAATAGGCGTGCTCCCACACGTCATTACCCATGATTGGATATTTGCCTTCACTGAGGGGAGTATCTTGATTGCCTGTAGTCATAATCTCAAGCCTGCCATTTGGGTTGCGAACAAGCCAAACCCAACCACTACCGAAACGCTTGGTACCAGCTTCATTAAACTGCTTTTTAAAATTTTCAAAACTGCCAAAGTTTTGTTTAATTGCAGATGCGATCGCTCCTGTTGGCTCTCCACCACCCTTTGGTTTCATGATTCTCCAAAACATCGAGTGGTTTACATGACCACCACCATTATTGCGTACTGCTGTGCGAATGTCTTCTGGCACGCTATTGAGGTTACGTAATAAATCTTCAACACTTCTATTTTTGAGCTGTGGATACTTGTCTAATGCTGCATTCAAATTTTTGACGTAAGTAGCATGGTGTTTACCATGATGAATGCGCATTGTAGCTGCATCTACGTATGGTTCTAAAGCTGTAGGTGTATAAGGCAAAGGTGGAAGTTTAACCTCTCCTACACTGCTTGCAATAGTTGTAGTTGATTCAGTAGTGGTAGTAGCTAAGTTAGAAGTAGCAGTAGTTGCTGAGGTGGCAGCCGAATTACCCTCTGTCGAAGTACAACCATAGAAGGCAGCAGCACTAGCACTTGCTCCAAGTAAAAATAAGAAATGCCGACGATTAAGAGTCATGTTAGCCAACGAAACCAATAAATCGGTGAAATTTGTTTGCAGTTTTTATTTTCTTAGATAAACTCACCGATTCATAGATATTTCGGACGCAGATGCGATTAATTAATCACATCTTTAAACTTTACAAGAGTTAATATGTTAACTAGCTTCGTGACAAGCGCTGTACTGCTTCACCACCTAAAAGCTGATGTGCTTGTGCAAGTAAGCGGGGAATTTTGTCAGCATGGGGGCTGCGAGCAAGACATTTTCGCAAGTCTAGTTTATCTATTTTGTCTGCTTGATTACCAGGAAGCCAGTGACCGCCATTACCAAGTAGGTTGTAGCGCATTTTTGCATAATCAACCAGATCGTAGGCGATCGCTAAATTTCTCAGCCACAAAATTACAGGAATATTAACTTGTCCGGGCGTTTCTTTATAGGTGGGCAAATTGACGTGCCAAGTTTTAACCCAGTCTTCTCCCAAAGTTGCTATGGCTTGTTCCTCTAATCGTGCCAAAATCGGTGGCAAAATACTTGAGGCATGATCCAACAACTCTAAAGTTTTCAGATGTTCGTCGAAGTCTGTTGGTTTTGCTGCACCTAAGCTGAGAGTATGCACTTGAGAATGACTCAAACAAAATAGATCGTTAAACACCATCGGACTTAAGGGAGCACAAAGCTTAACTAACTTTTGTGGCGGATCGTATAACTTTCCACCTTTATCAGATGGACTAATGATAAATACTCCCATATCATGCTGGGTGGCAGCTTCAATGGCAGGCCAATTATTTTGATTAATGTAATACCAATGCAGATTAATATAATCAAATTGGTTGGTATTAATTGTCTCAATAATAGTATCTGTCGCCCCGTGAGTGGAAAAGCCAATAAATCTAACTTTACCTTGTGCTTGCAGTTTTCTTGCTACTTCTAGACAACCACCCGGACGAATGCTGTAGTTTAACAATTCAGTATTATTGATACCGTGTACTCCCAGTAAGTCCACGTAATCTAGCCGCAGGTTTCGTAGTGATTTTTCAAAGTCACGTTGAAATTCTTTAGCATCTGCTTTCGGACTTACTTTCGTCTGTACGATTAGCTGTTCGCGGGGGAACTTGGGCAAAATTCGCCCTAACTGCATCTCCGAAGTTCCATAGCCACGGGCAGTTTCGATGTGATTGATGCCTACTTCTATTGCGCGTCTAATAGTCGCTTCCAGATTTTCCTGGCTATGTTTGGGAATTTGCCACTGCGGTACATCTTGCCATTTATATTGGTATCTCATCCCCCCGCAGGAAAACACAGGCATTTGTAATTCTGTGCGACCAAATCTTCTGTATAGCATCCACTACACGCGTTACAATTTTTAAACTTTTCACTCAATACCTATAAATTTTAACTCCTCTTGACAAAGCAAAGCCCCGGCTAGAATTCTAGCTGGGGCATCATTAGCATTGTCGGTTAATCTAGAATCTTATCTGCTAAATCTTAAGAAAGTGTTAAATATTAAGAAACCTTAGCAAATTGATGAAATTAGCAGGATATTGTTAAAGTTTTATGACTCAAGCATGGACATCTCATAGAATGCGCCAAAGCTTAATTTTTTTGTCGTAGCTACCACTAGCAAGTACTTTGCCATCAGGGCTAAAAGCGATCGCACTCACCCAATCGGAATGCTCGTTGAGTGTATTTAATAATTTTCCTGTGGTTAAATCCCATAGCTTGATACCATCTCTACCAGCACTAGCTAGGGTATGTCCATCTGGGTTGATGGCAATAGCGTTCACCCAGTTGTTATGGGCTGTTAAGAAATGGAGTATCTCCCCTGTATTCACTTTCCAGATTTTAATGGTGTGATCGCGACTGGCAGTCACTAAAGTCTGACTATCTGGTGTCAAAGCGAGAGCAGTAACTGTATCAGTGTGAGCAACAAATTTACTGATTACTTTGCCAGAATTCAAATCCCACACTTTAATTACCCCTTGATTGTCACCGCTTACTAATATTTGACCATCAGGACTAATCGCCATTCCTGAGATGATATTATCAAAGCGTACCAGAGTAGCTAAGGGACGCTGTTGTATAAAATCCCACAATTTTATTCCGTCTAAACCCGCGCTTGCTAGAACTTTTCCGTTGGGGGTAATAGCTAGCGATAAGACATTACTACTATGTCCTAGCAAAGAACGGTTGAAATTATGAGTTTTAAGATTCCAAAGATTGATTGTGTTGTCATTACTACAGCTAGCTAGGGTTTTACCATCAGGAGAAATCGCTAAGGATTCCACAGTTGTTTTGTGGGCTTTACGAATAATTCCAATTCGCTTACCAGTTTTTGTGCTCCACAGGCGAATCACACCATCATTTTCTGCGCCACCGCTTACAAGAATTTGGCTATTGGGGCTAAAGGTGAGAGATTTAACTGTTCCAGAATGCCCTTTAAGAGTGTAAGCTAACTGATAATGGGCAAGATGTTTGGTTGTTAAGGGATTAGTTTTAACTTCAATCGCTGCATTGGTCGCAATTGGTATGGACACGCAAAGAGTGCTTGCTATGCTAATTACTAAGCCAATTGTGCTGTGATGGCAGAATTTATACTGACAATTATTCATAAATTTTAGGATTGGGGCGTTCGGGATGTGCGCACGACGGAGTCACCATCCCCGCATAAAGTGCGATCATCTAATACATATCTTTCGGTTGTTTGGCACGAAAAAATTCACCTACAACTTACAGATGCAGGTATTTGACGATGTATTTATAGTTCCCCAATTCCTAATCTAAAATTTCAAATCTAATATTTACTGGGGTGGTTTTTTCTTAGTAATAGTCAGCATTGGTAAAGTCGGAGTGGAAGAGCGGGAGGGCAAGTAATGTTGCACTACAGGCTCCTCTGGAATAGGGCGGCGCTGTTGGCTACGCCATACCTTAAATAAGAGCGTTACCCCTGCTGTTCCCAAGCCAAAAGCGAACAATGACCAGCTATCGTCGAATCCACCAATGATCGCATCTACTACGCCCATCGTAATCAAGACACTAATTAGCGGTTCTTTCCGGTAGGCTGATTTTAAAACACGAGGCAATACAGCATTCATCACAGCTTGGTTTATTTTAAGTTCACCTGATTGTTTAAATTTACCGAGATTCTTTACATCCGCAATTGGCACTCTATTTAGAAGAGCCTCTATCATATTATAGTTTTCTTGCCTAAACGATAACATTAATACAGCTTTCCAAATCCGCTGTACAATCAATTTTGTAGAGTGGGCACTTCCTTGCTTTTCTCAAACCCTTATTTTTAGGTTGTAGACAGTACTCCGAAGTTCTAAGCCTCCTTGTGGAAGAGCAATGCTTACGGAGGAAACCTCCGCACAGACTTCTCTCCACCTTACAGATAGTTGGCGATCGCTATAGTTAGACTTGTATTAATTGCTAATCCTAATTTGTATCAGAATTTTTTGTAGGGTGGGCACTTCCTTGCTTTCCTCAAATCCTTATTTTGAGGTTGTGGACAGTGCCCACCTTAAGGATAGTTAGCGATCGCTATAGTTAGACTTGTATTAATTGCTAATCCTAATTTGTATCAGAATTTTTTGTAGGGTGGGCACTTCCTTGCTTTCCTCAAATCCTTATTTTGAGGTTGTGGACAGTGCCCACCTTAAGGATAGTTAGCGATCGCTAAAACTAGACTTGTACTAATTGCTTATCCTATTTCAGACCAAGCCACGATAAAACCCCTTGGTCAGTGACATATTCAATCACTACCATAATAATAAAGCCGATCATCGCAGCTCTACCATTTAAACGCTCGGCATATTCATTAAATCCAAATTTTGGTTCTTCTAGCTTTGGAGTTACGCTTGGCTGTGGTTGTGTCATCATTTCAAAAACCTCTATCAAGAAGTGAAAACTAATCAGCGCTTTGCTGGCAATATATTTTGAACTGTGCAGCCCAATTGCCGCTTTTACAATTATTTACTATTCTTAATATATTTTAGAGAGACTCTGGAAATCGTCAAGGGTAATTGTTGGAAGTATATTTGGGCAATGTCAGGGCTAGCCAATACCTAATTTGAAAAACGCAATATATAGTTGTACCGAAAGATAGAAGGCATGAGGTAGAGGGCAAAAAAGCGGCTGGACAGTTATGCTGAAGTTACTAATTGCTAATTATTTGTAGAACTGGATATCGGGTAATTTTCGTAGTCTCTGATTCAAAATCACAAAGATGAGACTGACAAACTAAAGCTAAACAAATATTATTTTAGAGGCTGTAAATGGAAATAGGTGTTCCCAAAGAAACTAAGGATCAAGAGTTTCGAGTTGGGTTAAGTCCTTCTAGCGCTAGAGTCTTAAAAGAAAATGGTCATGCCATTTTTGTAGAAACTCAAGCGGGTGTAGGTGCTGGATTTACAGATGATGATTACAGAAGTGTTGGCGCAGAAATTGTCCAGACTTCGGAAGCAGCTTGGAATCGAGATTTAGTCATCAAAGTTAAAGAACCACAGGCTATAGAGTATAAATTCTTGCAAAAAGGACAAATACTTTTTACATATTTGCACTTAGCTGCCGACCGAAAATTGACAGAACACTTGATTGATTGTGGCGTCTGCGCGATCGCCTACGAAACAGTTGAACAAGACGGAGCTAACAAATTACCCCTGCTGACACCAATGAGCATTGTTGCTGGGAGATTGGCAGTGCAATTTGGAGCAAGGTTTTTAGAACGTCAACAAGGTGGTAGAGGTGTTCTTTTAGGGGGTGTTCCTGGAGTCAGCCCTGGTAAAGTGGTAATTTTAGGCGGAGGAGTAGTTGGAACAGAAGCTGCGAAAATCGCTGTTGGAATGGGAGCGAGTGTTCAGATTTTAGATGTGAATATAGAACGTTTGGGTTATTTGGAAACTTTATTTGGTTCGAGAGTGGAACTGCTTTATAGCAACTCTGCCAATATTGAAGCAACCGTTGCCCAAGCAGATTTACTGATTGGTGCGGTTTTATTGCCAGGACGTAGAGCACCGATCCTCGTCAATCGCAATTTGGTAAAACAAATGCGTTCTGGTTCAGTCATTGTTGATGTGGCAGTAGATCAAGGTGGTTGTGTGGAAACCTTACATGCTACATCTCATACTCAACCAGTCTACATCGAAGAGGGTGTTGTACATTATGGTGTTCCCAATATGCCAGGGGCAGTTCCTTGGACAGCAACTCAAGCTCTTAACAACAGTACTTTACCATACGTGTTGCAATTAGCAAATCAGGGTTTGGAAGCATTAAAAAATAACCCAGCTTTGGCTAAGGGGGTGAACGTGCAGAATCATCGCTTAGTACATCCTGCTGTAGCTGAGGTATTTCCGGATTTGGTTTAGCGGATAGTTCGTAGGGGCGGGTTTTGCTGATTATCTTTGACTCAAAACAGATAATTTATCTTTTAAACCCGCCCGTACAGTGGTTAATTGCCATTAGCTATTAACTATTACCACTATCCACTAACTAATTTTCTCAGACAATACAATTGCCTTGCACCAGTTTTGCCACAGAACTAATCAAATTGGTTGGTTCAACTGGCTTGGATATATAGATTTGGCAGCCTAATTCTAGGATTTGGCGAGAACTTTGCGGCTTGGGATCGGTGAAGAGTGCAATAGCTGGTATTTGTCTTTCTTTTTGTGGTTGCAAATTTCTTAGTTTCTGGAGCAGGGTGTAGTCGTCTTTTTCTAACAGGCAGATGTCACCGATTAGGATATCTGGTTGTGATTTGTCCATAGCTGAAAGTGCGAAACTAACCGAAGCGGCAGCTGTTACTTTTGCTCCAGATTCTTGCAATAAGTTGCAGATATGCTCTCGCGTATCAGTATCATCATCTACTAGTAGTACCTGCAAACCATCAAGAGGTGAATCAGAAGAACAGAGAGATTTTGCCTGGTGAGGAGATGAGCTAGGATTTTTTGAGCGATCGCCCCATTCCTTCTCCTCCCTATTTTCCCCCGTCTTTTGTTGTATACCTGTTTCTGATAAAGGCAGTTTGACAGTAAAAGTAGCTCCCTGCCCTACTCCTGGGCTATCAGCATGAACGCTTCCACCATGCATTTCTACTAAATAACGCACGATCGCCAAGCCCAGCCCTAATCCACCGTGGTTTCTCGTTATACTACCATCTGCTTGACGAAAGCGATCAAAAACATGGGGAAGAAAATCTGGGCTAATACCAATACCTGTATCTTTTACAGTAATTTGAGCATAATTGGGGATTGGGGAGCTAGCCCGTGACAATCGCACCTCTATTCTGCCGCCACTAGGTGTAAACTTAATGGCATTGTTAAGCAAATTCCATACCACTTGTTGCAAGCGGTTGGAATCTCCTGAGACGATTAAAGAATGGGGGGGAAAGGGAAGACGCTCTGATGGAGAGAATGTTTGTGTCTGGGCATCTTTTTGTTCTTCTATCTCCGTTTCTTCTACTTGGCTGGTTTCAATGAAGCACTCAAGTTGAATATTTTTCGCTTCTGCTTCTAAATGTGCGCCGTTGGCGACTGTTGAAATAATAGTTTCCAGATTTACTGGACAGATATTTAGATTTAACTTGCCTCGCATAATTCGCGAGACATCTAAAATATCTTCTATTAGTTGTGCTTGTAAAGTTGCATTACGCTCGATTGTTTCTATGGCACGGGCGATCGCTTTTTCATCCAATTTTCGCTGACGCAGTAGTCTTGCCCAACCAAGTATGGAAGTTAGGGGTGTGCGGAGTTCGTGGGAGAGGGTTGCTAAAAATTCATCTTTGAGGCGATTTGCTGTTTCTGCTTCTTGTCGTGCTGTTTGTTCGCGGATCAGTTTGATGTGATCTTCTTCAGCTTTTTTGCGATCAGTAGAATCTTCTACTGTACCGACAAATCCGATGACGCTACCTTCTTCTGAAAGCATTGGGGATGAAGATAGGTAAACCCAACGCTCATTTGCTTCCGGGGTGAGGATGCGAAATTCGCCTTTATATTCTCGACCCTCTGTAGCAGCAGTATACCAGTCGGAAACAATCTGTTCTTTGTCCTCGGCATGAATTCTTTGTGTCCAAGCCTCGTCAAAGTTTTCCTGGGTTGTCAAACCAAAAATAGCTTGGTAGCAGGGATTAACATAAGTGCATTTACCTAATTTATCTGCAAGGAAAATACCAACAGGTGAGCAAGCGCTCAAAGAGCGAAACATCTCTTCGCGTTTTCTAAGTTCAGCATTCATTGCCGATAGTTGTAAGGCTTGGCGCTTCACCTCGGCAGTTTTCTGAAATAAATCAATAAATGCTGCCACCTTAGATTTTAAAATTTCTGGCTCAATTGGTTTGAATAAGTAATCTACTGCACCAAGAGAGTACCCTTTATACACCATATTATCACTGGTGTTGAAAGCCGTGACGAAAATAATTGGTGTGTAACGCGATCGCTCTCGTTGTCGAATCAGCGCTGCTGTCTCGAACCCGTCCATATCTGGCATCTGCACATCAAGCAGTATCACGGCAAAATCCTGATTGAGCAAATGTCGTAAGGCTTCTGCACCTGAAGTAGCCCTTACTAAATTTTGACCGAGGCTATCTAAAATTGCCTCCAGGGCTAGCAAGTTTTCTGGATGATCGTCTACCAACAGAACATTGACTTTCGGTTCAAATGACATTTCGACTGTACGCTTTTAGAAATAGACCAAACGGTTTTGGTGTCTTTGTTATTGACTTTGACGTTTTAGCTGGCTCTGTTCACACTATCTTAAGTTATAGATTTATTTTTCTACTAATATCAATAGTTTATAGGTTATCAGAATACAAATATTAAGGTAAAAAAGTTTGCAATTCAAAGATTGCAAATATTTACTAAGAACAATGCGATATACTCTAATGGTAAAATTTTGTCTACAACTCCAGCGGTGATAGCAGCCGCGGGCATAACTGGACAAAAGGCTGTGGATGGTTCCTCTGCTATGGTCAAACCACCCCGTGCTTTGATTTTTGCCAATCCTTGCACACCATCTTGATTGGCTCCTGTCAATAGAACGCCAATAACTTTCTCGGCATAGGCATCAGCCGCTGTTTCAAAAAGTACGTCAATTGATGGTCGTGCGTAAGTGACGGGAGCATCGGTAGAGAGAGTAAAATAAGCATAGCTTACGGTTTTATCTTTATTTTCTATCAGCAAATGATAATCAGCTGGTGCTAAATATACCGAACCGGGTAAAATTTCTTCTTTATCTTCCGCCTCTTTGACACTTAAATTGGTGTAATTCTGCAATAAAGCTCTTAGCCTGCAATCAGAATCTTTATGACGATGTTGAACAACAGCTATAGGTACTGGGAAGTTTTCAGGCAAGTCTGATAATATCACTTGCAGAGCGTTCAATCCACCAAATGAAGTACCGATCGCAATCAGTTTAAACGTCATAATCTTGTTACTGGTTAGTAGTTAGTAGGGGAGGCAGCGCGCCCTTGGAGGTTAAGAGGAGCTAACAAAAACGTCTCCGGCTCCACGCCACATGCTTTATGCCGGGAAACCCGTCCACCGCAGTGGCTCCTCCGTTGTAGCGACTGCCGTGCGAGTTTTCTTGATTAACTTTGGGTTAGAACCGACAATTTATCTTTTAAACCCGCCCGTACTGAATTGTTAATTGTTCATTGCCATTAACCATTAGCTATTAGCCACTAACCCCTAGCCCATTTTGCGGTAAAGCTTTTCACTACCTACTATCTGCTCATAGTCTTTTTCGTGAGGTGTAAACTTAATTGATTCTTGACGCCCTAAGCCTAAAACTCCTAATCTAACTAAACTATCGTATAAAAGTGTATGAACTCGACTTTGTAATGCTTTATTAAAATATATTAAAACATTTCGACAAAAAATCACATTAAATTCATTAAAAGAATTATCAGTTGCCAAATTGTGCAATGAAAAAACAATATTTTCTTTGAGTTCTGATGAAAAAATAGCGTTACCATACGCAGCAGTATAATATTCTGAAAAAGATGTTTTTCCTCCTGCTTTTATATAATTAGCGGTATATTCTTGCATTAATTTTAGAGAAAAAATTCCAGATTTTGCTTTACGTAATACAGTATCGTTAATATCTGTAGCGTATAACCGCGAACGGTGATAAAGACCTTCTTCTTTGAGCAAAATCGCCATAGAATAAACTTCTTCACCAGTAGAGCAACCAGCGTGCCAAATGCGAATAAAAGGATAAGTTCTCAGTATTGGTACAACTTTTTGTCTAAAGGTGAGAAAAAAATCAGGGTCTCTAAACATCGTTGTAACATTAACTGAAAGATTGAACAAAAATCTTTCCAGGTATTCGCGATCGTGAAGGATTTTTTCTTGTAAACCGGATATGGTAGTTAAGCCTTCGTTATGAATCATATTCCAGATCCGGCGTTTCAGTGAAGCTAAGGCATAATTTCTAAAATCAAATCCGTGATAACGGTATACACCTTCTAAGAGCAATTGAATTTCTATATCTTCGAGTTGTTCTCTCTCCATAATATTTCTTAAATCCACAAGAAGATGCCTCATTTTTTGGTTGTAAATCTGTTGAAAAAATTAATCACTATATAGAGGCTTTACCTCTTGCTCACTAAATTTGAAGTATCACAATTAAATGGCGATATTACCATCCTCCTTGACTTTGCAGCCTATTACATTCCCTCTTGATTGAAGGAAACTTAAAATCTCCTTTCCAAATAGAGGGATATTTAAGTACAAGTATTTAGAGAAACTGTGTTGGCTATTATTTTTTATAGAATGAAAGTGTTAAATCCTGCATCCATCTACAAATCAGAAATCATCACTAATACCTCTACCTGAGGTTTTAACCTTATCGATATAGCCAAACACGCAGCAGTGAAAGCAACTGTTCGGTATCTACAGGCTTTGTAATGTAATCGGATGCACCAGCCTCGATACATTTTTCGCGATCGCCTTGCATGGCTTTAGCAGTCAAAGCAATAATCGGTAGGGATTTAAATTCAGCTTTTTGACGGATGCGACGGGTAGTTTCATAACCATCCATTTCTGGCATCATGATATCCATCAGCACAACATTGATATCTGGATTGTTTTGCAAAACTTCTATGCCGTCATTTCCGTTTTCAGCATACAGAATTTGCATTTGATAACGCTCCAGCACACTAGTCAGGGCAAAGATGTTACGTACATCGTCATCAACAATCAGAACTTTTTTGCCTGCCAGTAGAGAGTCAGAGTTTTGCAGTTGTTCGAGCATTAAGCGTTTGGGCACGGGCAATTGAGCTTGCACGCGGTGCAAAAACAAAGCCGTTTCATCGAAAAGACGTTCCGGAGAGCGGACATCTTTAACGATGATTGTCTCTGCCAAGCGCCTCAGTTGTGTTTCTTGTGCCCTAGTCAGTTCTCTGGCAGTATAGACGATAACAGGTAGTGCTTCACCATCAGAAGAAGATTTGATTTGTTCAATCAACTCAAATCCACTCATATCTGGTAGTCCTAAATCCAGAACAAGGCAATCATAATGCTGGGAAGCAATCGCTCTTAGAGCTTCACTGCCAGTACTCACAGCAGTAGTAACTACATCGCTGTTACCAATTAGTTCTATAATGCTTTGACGTTGATTTTCGTCATCTTCGACAATCAGCAAATTTTTAACTCGCCGTTCCACAAAACCTTTGATTTTGGTTAATGCTTGTTGCAGCACTTCGCTACTAATCGGCTTTTGTAAATAGGCGATCGCTCCTTGTTGCAAACTACGCTGACGTCCTTCTTCAACTGTCATGATATGTACTGGGATGTGACGTGTATGGGGATTGTGCTTGAGGCGATCAAGTACCGTCCAACCGTCCATTTCTGGCAGGCGAACATCGAGAATGATCGCAGCAGGCTGGTACTCGGATGCCAGCGCTAATCCTGTACTACCACTTTGGGCTACAATACCCTTAAATTCGTGTTCCCGTGCCATCTCCAACAAGATCCGGGCGAATTTAACATCGTCTTCGACAATTAAAAGTACGCGATCGCCTTCTGCGATATTGTCTCTGTCGTCAATTAGGGGAGACTGGGAAGAAGACGCGGAGAGCATGAGACGCGGTGACGCGGAAAGATTATTAAAAATATTCTCCGTGTCCCCGCGTCCCCGTGTCAGAGTCTCCTCTTGTTTTCTCGTATCCCCTTGTCTCCTTGTCCCCTTGTCCTCTTGTCCTCCCGACTGCGGCAAATACAGCGTAAACGTGCTACCTTCTCCCGGATTGCTTTCTAAGGTGATTTCCCCATCTAAAAGCCGGGAAATTTCCCGGCTTATCGACAAACCCAATCCTGTACCACCATATTTGCGACTGGTAGTACCATCTGCCTGCTGAAATGCGTCAAAAATAAGTTTCTGCTTTTCCGGGGCAATACCAATACCTGTATCTTTGACAGCAAAAGCTATGACAGTCTCAGCACTATTCAAACTTTCGTGATTTGAACTCCATCCTTGTTTGGCAACAAATACTCGCAAGCGTACCTCACCACGTTCTGTAAATTTAATCGCGTTTGATAGTAAATTTTTCAGAATTTGTTGCAGGCGTTTGGCATCAGTGTAAATTGTTTTTGGTAGTTCTGGAGATAGCTCAATTGAGAAATTTAGTCCTTTGTCTTGAGCAAATTGCCTAAAATTACGTTCTAGATAATCGCGCAAATCAAACAACTGGATCGGATTTATGTCAATTGACATAGTTCCAGATTCAATTTTTGCCAAATCTAAAATGTCATTTATTAACGACAATAAATCGTTACCAGCAGCGTAAATCGTGCGGCTATACTCAACTTGTTTATCGCTCAGATTACCATCAACATTGTCTGTGAGCATTTTTGCCAAAATCAACAAGCTGTTGAGTGGTGTCCGCAATTCATGGGACATATTCGCCAAAAACTCTGACTTGTATTTAGAAGAAAGTTCCAACTGCTCGGCTTTTTCTTGCAAAGACAGCCTTGCTTGTTCAACTTCTTGATTTTTGCGTTCTACTTCTTCGTTTTTTGTAGATAGCAATTCTGCCTTTTCTTCTAACTCTGCATTGAGTTGCTCCAATTCTTCGTTCGATTGTTGCAGTTCTTGCTGTTGTTGTCTTAAGAGTTCTTCTGATGCTTGCAATTGTTGGGCTTGTTGTTCCAAGCGCTCGTTGGTTTCTTGCAGTTGTTGTTGGCGAATTTGTAGCTGTTGTGCCAAAATTTGGGATTCTTGCAGCAGCTGTTGGGTGCGGTTATCAGCAGCGATCGCATTCAGGACTATACCAATAGTTTCACTAACTTGATCTAAAAAATTTAAATGCAAATCGCTAAATTTTTGAAAAGATGCGAGTTCAATTACTGCTATTACCTGTTTTTCAAATAGAACAGGCAAGACAATAATATTTAGTGGCTTGGCTTCCCCCAATCCAGAACTTATTTTGATATAGTCGCTCGGAACATCTGTTAGTATAATTTTTTGTTTTTCAAGGGCACATTGTCCTACCAGCCCTTCTCCCAAGCGGAATCTATTCGATAGCTGTTTACGTTCTTGGTAAGCATAGCTACTCAACAGCTTCAGTACAGGTTGTTCGCCTTCAGAATCCATTAAGTAGAAAACGCCTTGTTGTGCGCCTACCAATGGCGCTAGCTCTTGTAAAATCATTCTTGCCACAGTTTCCAGATTTCTCTGTCCTTGCAACATCCGGCTAACTTTAGCAAGGTTTGATTGAAGCCAGTTTTGTTCGTTATTTTTGAGATTTGAGGAGCGTAAATTAGCAATCATCTCGTTAAAAGTCTGCGCCAAAATCCCAATTTCATCTCGGCGCTTGCCAGCAGATACACTGACAGATAAATCTCCCTCTGCTAACTTTTCTGCTGCTTTGGAGATTTCTTCCAGGGGTAGAGAAATATTTCTGGTGAGATAAATGCCAATTAAGGTTAAGAGTAAAAAAGCTAGAGGAGCACCATAGGTAATAGTTTCTATTGCTTGTCGTGAAGCTAGTTGAGTCTGCTGAGTACGCTGTTGCAATAATTGACGCTCCTCAGCTTCCATTTCTGCAATTAGTTGACGAATTTGATTCATTAATTCTCTACCCTGATTCGTCAATACAAATCGCCTTGAAGCTTCAAATCCTTGATTATTCAGTAATGTAATTCCTTGCTGAAGTCTATCTATTCTTTGGTCAATTACTGGCTTGAGCGACTTAATTCTCTGTTGTTGTCTAGGGTTATCTGCTGTTAGTTTTAGGAGAGAGTTAAAATTTTTTTCAATTAATGGAAGCGCATTTTTATAAGGTTTTAGGTAAATATCTTCTCGTGTAATTAAGTAACCTCGCTGTGCTGCTTCAGCATCTTTGATATTAGCAATTAAATTATCCAATTCTCCTATCACTTCATAAGTATGCCTTTGCCACCTAGAAGTTTCAATTAAGTCGTTTGTAGTGCGATATGCAATTATTCCTAAAGCAGTAAGAATTGATAACCCCAATGCAAAGCTTGCACCTATTTTAGTAGCAATTTTTAAATTCTTGAGCATTTAACATTAGCTAGCTTTAAATATATTTATATTATTTTTTAAGCAAATTATTTATAACCAATGATGATAATTACAATAATGCCAATTAATAGATATTTCTAGTTAATTATATCGTTCATAGTTCACGAGTATGAACTATGAACGATGACAATACAGCTATCGATATAGCCAAACACGCAACAGTGAAAGCAATTGTTCGGTATCTACAGGCTTTGTGATGTAATCGGATGCACCAGCCTCGATACATTTTTCGCGATCGCCCTGCATGGCTTTAGCAGTCAAAGCAATAATCGGTAGAGATTTAAATTCAGCTTTTTGACGGATGCGACGGGTAGTTTCGTAACCATCCATTTCTGGCATCATGATATCCATCAGCACAACATTGATATCTGGATTGTTTTGCAAAACTTCTATGCCGTCATTTCCGTTTTCAGCATACAGAATTTGCATTTGATAACGCTCCAGCACACTAGTCAGGGCAAAGATGTTACGTACATCGTCATCAACAATCAGAACTTTTTTGCCTGCAAGTAGAGAATCAGTGTTTTGCAGTTGTTCGAGCATTAAGCGTTTAGGCGCGGGTAATTCGGCTTGCACGCGGTGCAAAAACAAAGCCGTTTCATCGAAAAGACGTTCCGGAGAGCGGACATCTTTAACGATGATTGTCTCTGCCAAGCGCCGCAGTTGTGTTTCTTGTGCCTTGTTAATTTCCCTGCCGGTGTAAATTACAATCGGAAGTGCTTCGCCATTGGGAGAAGATTTGATTTGTTCAATCAACTCAAATCCGTCCATGTCTGGTAGTCCTAAATCCAGAACCAGGCAATCATAATGCTGGGAAGCAATCGCTCTTAGAGCTTCACTGCCAGTACTCACAGCAGTAGTAGCAACATCGCTGTTACCAATTAGTTCTATGATGCTTTGACGTTGATTCTCGTCATCTTCTACGATTAACAAATTTTTAACTCGCCGTTCCACAAAACCTTTGATTTTGGTTAATGCTTGGTGCAGCACTTCGCTATTAATCGGCTTTTGTAAATAGGCGATCGCTCCTTGTTGCAAACTACGCTGACGTCCTTCTTCAACTGTCATGATATGTACTGGGATGTGACGAGTATTAGGATCGTGCTTGAGGCGATCAAGTACCGTCCAACCGTCCATTCCCGGCAAGCGAATGTCGAGGATAATGGCAGCAGGCTGATATTCCTCTGCTAAAGCTAAACCTGCACTGCCACTTTGGGCGACAATTCCCTTAAATTCATGTTCCCGTGCCATCTCCAACAAGATCCGGGCGAATTTGACATCGTCTTCGACAATTAAAAGTACGCGATCGCCTTCTGCAATATTGTCTCTGTCGTCAATCAAGGGAGTGGGGGAAGAAGACGCGGAGAGCATTAGACGCGGTGACGCGGAAAGAGAAATATTCCCCATGTCCTCTTGTTTTCCCGTATCCCCTTGTCTGGTTGTCCCCTTGTCCTCTTGTCCTCCTGGCTGCGGCAAATACAGCGTAAATGTGCTACCTTCTCCCAGGGAACTAATAAGTTTAATTTCACCACCGAGTAGGTAGGTAATTTCTCTACTAATCGACAAGCCCAAACCTGTGCCGCCATATTTGCGACTGGTGGTACCATCTGCCTGCTGAAATGCCTCGAAAATAATTTTCTGCTTTTCAGGAGCAATGCCAATACCTGTATCTCTGACAGCAAAGGCTATCACCCAAGGAGCGTTATTCAAAGTTTGGCGATCGGAACTCCACCCCTGCTTTGCTGCAAATATCTGCAAGCTTACCTCGCCACGTTCTGTAAATTTAAATGCATTTGCCAATAGGTTTTTGAGGACTTGTTGCAGACGTTTGGCATCGGTATAAATCGTTCTCGGCAATTCTGGAGCTACTTCAATGCTAAAGTTAAGTCCTTTGTCTTGAGCGTATTGTCTAAAATTACGTTCTATGTGCTCTTGTAAGTCGGATAACCGCATTTGCTCCATGTCTATTGACATAGTTCCAGATTCAATTTTTGCCAAATCCAAAATGTCGTTGATTAATGACAATAAATCGGTACCTGCGGAGTAAATCGTGCGGCTATACTCGACTTGCTTGGTGGTAAGGTTTCCATCAGGGTTTTCGGTTAGCAATTTAGCTAAAATCAACAAGCTATTGAGTGGTGTCCGCAATTCGTGCGACATATTCGCCAGAAATTCTGACTTGTACTTAGACGACAGCGCCAACTGCTCGGCTTTTTCTTCCAAAGACAGCCTGGCTTGTTCAATTTCGTAATTTTTGCGCTCAACTTCTTTATTTTGTTGTGCTAATAACTCTGCCTTTTCTTCGAGTTCAGCATTAGTCTTTTGTAATTCTTCTTGCTGGTTTTTCAGTAAATCCTCGGATGACTTGAGTGTTTGAGCTTGTTGTTCCAAACGCTTGTTGGTTTCCCGAAGTTCGTTTTGCTGAATTTGTAATTCTTCTGCTAAAGACTGCGACTGTTTGAGTAGTTCTTCGGTACGCATACTAGCAGCGATGGTGTTTAACACGATCGCTATACTTTCTGTCAGTTGGTCGAAGAATGTCAGGTGAATTTCGCTAAAGCGCCGGAAGGAAGCAAGCTCAATTACCGCCGATACCTGTCCTTCAAATAGTACGGGTAGCACCACGACATTGAGTGGAGTAGCCTCGCCTAAGCCAGAACTGATTTTGATATAGTCTTGCGGTACTTCTGTAAGCAGAATGCGTTCTTTTTCCAAAGCGCATTGTCCCACCAAGCCTTCACCCAAGTAGAAGCGGTTGGCAAGATGTTTGCGCTCGCGGTAGGCATAGCTGCTGAGTAGTTTTAAAAATGCTGGAGTTTCTGCAGCCTCGATGATGTAGAAAACGCCATGAGATGCGCCCACCAGTGGAGCCAACTCCGAGAGAATTAGTTTGGATACGGTTTCTAAATCGCGTTGCCCTTGGAGCATTCGCGTGAACTTAGCCAGGTTAGTTTTCAACCAGTCTTGTTCAGTATTTTTCTGCGTCGTCTCTCGCAGATTGGCAATCATCTGGTTGATGTTGTCTTTGAGGATGGCTACTTCACCTTGAGCTTCAACGGAAATTGAACGTGTCAAGTCACCCTTCGTAACGGCAGTTGCTACTTCGGCGATCGTCCGCAACTGGGTAGTTAGTGTGGCAGCAAGTTCGTTCACGTTATCAGTCAAATCTTTCCAGGTGCCAGCAGCCCCCGGCACTTTGGCTTGCCCGCCCAACTTACCTTCAATCCCCACTTCCCGCGCCACAGTAGTGACTTGGTTAGCAAAAGTTGCCAATGTATCAATCATTTCATTGATGGTTTCTGCCAAAGCCTCGATTTCACCCTTGGCATCCAGCATCAGTTTCCGCTTCAAATCACCGTTGGCAACTGCCGTTACTACCTTCGCGATACCCCGTACCTGTGCCGTCAAGTTACTCGCCATCGAGTTCACATTGTCGGTCAAATCTTTCCATGTCCCAGCAACACCTTGAACCTGGGCTTGACCGCCAAGTTTACCTTCAGTTCCTACCTCCCGCGCAACCCGTGTTACTTCTGATGCAAAGGAACTCAGTTGATCTACCATGACGTTGATAGTGTTTTTCAACTCGAAAATTTCACCTTTAACATCAACGGTAATCTTCTTCGAGAGGTCACCATTTGCCACCGCCTTCGTCACTTCAGCAATGTTGCGCACCTGTGCCGTCAGGTTGCCTGCCATCGAGTTAACGTTATCGGTTAAATCCTTCCACGTGCCAGCCACACCCCGCACATAAGCTTGGACACCAAGTTTACCTTCGGTTCCCACCTCCCGTGCAACTCGCGTTACCTCACTAGCAAAGGAGTTGAGCTGATCCACCATCGTATTGATAGTGTTCTTCAACTCCAAAATTTCACCTTTGACATCAACAGTGATTTTCTTAGAAAGGTCACCATTCGCTACAGCCGTAGCAACTTCTGCAATATTACGGACTTGTGATGTCAAATTTCCTGCCATCATATTCACGCTGTCGGTCAAGTCCTTCCACGTGCCAGCAACACCCCTGACTTCTGCTTGCACGCCAAGTTTACCTTCAGTTCCCACCTCCCGTGCAACTCGCGTTACTTCACTTGCAAAGGAGTTGAGTTGATCCACCATCGTGTTGATGGTGTTTTTAAGTTCTAAAATTTCACCTTTAACATCGACGGTGATTTTCTTAGAAAGGTCACCATTTGCGACTGCTGTTGTCACTGCGGCAATATTGCGCACCTGTGCTGTCAGAGAACCAGCCATAAAGTTAACGCTGTCGGTTAAATCTTTCCAAGTTCCTGCGACACCTCTGACGTCTGCTTGTACGCCTAGCTTTCCTTCAGAACCTACTTCACGAGCAACCCGCGTTACTTCAGAAGCAAACGAATTGAGCTGATCCACCATGATATTAATGGTGCTTTTCAACTCCAGAATTTCGCCTTTCACCTGTACCGTAATTTTCTTGGAAAGGTCACCGTTAGCAATGGCTGTGGCAACTTCTGCAATACTCCGCACCTGATCGGTGAGGTTACCCGCCATCATATTTACTGCACCGGTCAAGTCTTTCCATGTCCCGGCAACGCCTTTAACCTCAGCTTGCACACCGAGTTTACCTTCGGTTCCCACCTCACGGGCAACCCGCGTTACTTCACTAGCGAAAGAACTAAGTTGATCCACCATCGTGTTAATGGTGTTTTTCAACTCCAAAATTTCACCTTTAACATCGACAGTAATTTTCTTGGAAAGGTCACCATTTGCCACCGCTGTCGTTACTTCGGCAATGTTGCGCACTTGTGCTGTCAGAGAACCTGCCATAAAGTTCACACTGTCAGTCAAGTCCTTCCAAGTACCTGCTACACCCTTCACTTCCGCTTGCACGCCCAGCTTGCCTTCTGCACCCACTTCGCGAGCAACCCGCGTCACTTCACCGGCAAAGGAGTTAAGCTGATCCACCATTGTGTTAATGGTGTTTTTGAGTTCTAAAATTTCACCTTTAACATCGACAGTAATTTTCTTAGAAAGGTCACCATTTGCCACTGCTGTCGTCACTTCGGCAATGTTGCGTACCTGTGCTGTCAGAGAACCTGCCATAAAGTTCACACTGTCAGTCAAGTCCTTCCAAGTACCTGCAACACCTCTGACATCTGCTTGTACGCCCAATTTACCTTCAGAACCAACCTCCCGTGCAACCCGCGTTACTTCAGAAGCAAAGGAACCAAGCTGATCCACCATGATATTAATGGTGTTTTTGAGTTCAAAAATTTCGCCTTTAACATCGACAGTAATTTTCTTGGAGAGATCGCCGTTGGCAATGGCTGTGGCAACTTCCGCAATATTACGGACTTGGCCTGTCAAATTTCCAGCCATCATATTCACACTGTCGGTCAAGTCCTTCCAAGTGCCAGCAACACCCCTGACTTCCGCTTGCACACCAAGTTTTCCTTCAGTTCCCACCTCGCGGGCAACTCGCGTTACCTCACTAGCGAAGGAGTTAAGCTGATCCACCATTGTGTTAATGGTGTTCTTTAACTCCAAAATTTCGCCTTTGACATCAACGGTAATTTTCTTGGAAAGGTCACCATTTGCCACTGCTGTCGTCACTTCGGCAATGTTGCGCACTTGTGCTGTCAGAGAGCCAGCCATAAAGTTTACACTGTCAGTCAAGTCCTTCCATGTACCAGCTACACCTCGCACTTCTGCTTGACCACCGAGTTTTCCTTCTGCACCTACTTCGCGAGCAACCCGCGTTACCTCACTAGCAAAGGAGTTGAGTTGATCCACCATGATGTTAACGGTGTTTTTCAACTCCAAAATCTCGCCCTTGACATCGACAGTGATTTTCTTAGAAAGGTCACCATTTGCCACTGCTGTCGTCACTTCAGCAATATTACGGACTTGAGCGGTTAAATTTCCCGCCATCATATTTACTGATTCAGTCAAGTCTCGCCAAGTGCCAGCAACACCCCTCACTTCTGCTTGCACGCCGAGTTTTCCTTCTATACCTACCTCACGGGCAACTCGCGTTACTTCACTAGCAAAAGAATTGAGTTGATCCACCATCGTGTTGATGGTATCCTTCAATTCTAAAATCTCACCTTTAACATCAACGGTGATTTTCTTGGAAAGGTCGCCATTCGCCACTGCTGTTGTTACTTCAGCAATGTTACGAACTTGAGCAGTCAAGTTACCTGCCATCAAGTTCACGCTGTCTGTTAAATCCTTCCAAGTACCAGCCACGCCCGGTACTTGGGCTTGCACGCCGAGTTTTCCTTCAGTTCCCACCTCGCGAGCTACCCGCGTTACTTCACTGGCAAACCCGTTGAGCTGATCCACCATCGTATTTACCATTTGGGCAGTTTGGTAAAATTCGCCTTTGAGAGGTCTGCCTTCAATTTCTGGTGCAATCCTTTGGGATAGATCGCCATTCGCAACGGCTCGGATCACTCGTGCTGTTTCCGCTGTCGGCTGCACTAAATCTGTAATTAGTGTATTGACAGAATCAACACAAGCAGACCAAGAACCGCGTACATTTCCCAAAGAAGCACGTTCGGAGATTTTGCCTTCTTTACCAACAACGTTACTAATTCGCTGTAGCTCTGCTGCCAGTCGCTCATTTTGCTCAATAATATCGTTGAGTGTATCGGCAATTTTTCCTGCCATACCAGTTTGGTCTATAGGCATCCGCGCTGAAAAGTCGCCTTTTTTGACAGCCGATAAGGTTCTCAGTAGCTGTTTTAAATCTAAATTGTCGCTTTCTCTGGTTAACTGTTCAGTGGGCATACGGTTAAATGCAAAAATTTATACACTTAGTGCTAAAGCCGACTATTAGTTTCAATTGCGCTTTTCTTACGAGAGGTATACCAACCTATTTAGTCACGCCAGAAGAAACTTTGCTGTCGTTAGTTGGCTGGGCAAGTTGTGATGTATAGACTATAACGAATTAAAAAAAATCCGATCTAGCTATATAAATAAATCTATCTACAAGTATGATTAAAATTTATTAAAATAGGCAAACCCAAAATTTAGAAGGTAATCACAACGGAGCGATCGCTTCTTGAGTCAAATGGTATATTAAATAACTCATGCTAATTAGTATATGGATATAGTCACTTAAAAAGCGATTCCTCTTGAGTTACGACAACACCTGCAAATACCTTGCCGAACACTACCCTGCTGATTTTGCCAGATGGTTACTTGCATCTGACACTTCCGATATACAGGTACTAAAAACAGAACTGAACCTTGAACCAATACGCGCTGATTCGGTAACGTTTTTACAAATCTCCAACCAAATCCTACATTTAGAGTTTCAAGCTTCCCCAGCATCCACACCCTCATTAGACTTTCGGATGCTGGATTATTACACCAGATTAAAACGACAATACTGGTGTGATATTCAGCAGGTGTTAATTTTCCTTCAAGCTACATCTTCTGAAATCGTTTTTCAAAATCAGTATATAGACACAAACACCACACACCGATATCGAATCATTCGTTTATGGGAAGAAGATCCCACACCACTACTAGCTAACCCCGCACTCTTACCACTGGCGACGCTAGCCCAAACCAACTCACCTCAAGCTTTATTAGAGCAAGTCGCTGCTGCTGTCGATATGATTGAAGAAACAGACGAACGACAAAACATATCAGCTTGCGTGCAGGTTTTGGCTGGTTTGCGGTTTGAGAAAAATCTGATTAAACAGCTTTTCAGAGAGGAAATTATGCAAGAATCTGTAATTTATCAAGATATTTTGCAGAAGGGAGAAGAACGAGGAAAGAAACAAGAGGCTTTAGCGCTGATTCTACGTCTTTTGACACGTCGGTTTGGTGTAATTGAGCCAGAGATAGAACAGCAGATCCGCACATTCTCTATTACTCAACTAGAGGAATTAGCTGAGGCGCTGTTGGATTTCAATAGCCAAAGTGATTTAATAAATTACCTTACAAATATCTCTCCTCCTCAAACCAGTTAATAAGATTGAAAAGCAGTATCCAAGCGATCGCTTCACCTAACACTACTCAACTACAATAGAAGTAGAAATTGTTGAGATTTGTATAGTTGTTAGGGATAAGCTGTCATGGCTCCCGCCGTTTTAATTGAAAATCTAAAAAAGCGTTACGGTTCAATAGAAGCTGTTAAGGATGTTTCCTTTCAGGTTGAACCAGGAGAAATTTTTGGTTTACTAGGGCCAAATGGAGCAGGTAAAACCACTACCCTACGTGCTTTGTGTACTCTCACCACACCAGATGCTGGCAAAATAGAAGTATCTGGCATTTCGGTGTTAGATAATCCTAAAGCTGCAAGACAACGGCTTGGTTATGTAGCACAGGAAGTGGCTTTAGATAAAGTTTTAACTGGACGCGAACTGCTGCAACTACAAGCAGCACTTTATCACTTACCAACGGCAGTGGCAAAACAACGTGTTGACACAGTGCTGAGTTTGCTTGGTTTGCAGGAATACGCCGACAAAAAAACTGGTACTTACTCTGGTGGCTTGCGCAAGCGTCTCGACTTAGCTGCTGGATTACTGCACGCACCGGATGTACTGGTTTTGGACGAGCCAACCGTTGGGCTTGACATTGAAAGCCGTTTTATCGTCTGGGAATTCTTAAGAAAGTTGCGGGAAGCAGGAACCACGGTAGTGATTACCAGTCATTATCTGGAAGAAGTTGACGCTTTAGCCGATCGCGTGGCAATTATTGACCGTGGAGTAGTAATTGCGACTGGTACACCTTCCCAACTCAAAGATAAAGTGGGAGGCGATCGTATTACTTTACGCATCCAAGAGTTTACACCACCAGAGGAAGCTCAAAAAGCAAAAGAATTACTAGCACCTTTACCATTTGTCCAAGAAGTAATTATCAATAGCGCTCAAGGTAATTCCCTCAACTTGGTGGTAACACCACAGAATGACACTTTAATCACCATTCAGCAAGCCTTGAACCATGCTGGATTACCCATATTTGGTATTTCTCAATCTCGTCCTAGCTTAGATGATGTTTACCTGGCAGCGACAGGACGTACACTAATGGATGCGGAACTGGCTGCACTGGGAAATCGCGATCCGAAGGCGGAAAAAAAGCAAAATATGAGATGAGGGTAATGGCTAATAGCTAATGGTTAATAGCTAATGGCAATGAACAATTAACAATTACCAAAAATTAACATGAGTGGTACTGTCATACCTCCAAAACCGGATATTAACTGGCAGCAAGTTGCTGCGCCACAAGCTTATGTAGATAAAACTCCCAATTTCTTTGGTGAGTTAGTTCAAGAAACTTTGGCGTTGACTCGTCGCTTGTTTATTCAATTGCAGAGACGTCCTTCCACTTTGATTGCAGGAATTATACAGCCTGTAATGTGGTTGGTGCTGTTTGGCGCTTTATTTCAAAATGCACCAAAAGGAATATTTGGCGATACTCCAAATTACGCCCAATTTTTAAGCGCAGGCATCATTGTGTTTACAGCTTTTGCTGGAGCGCTGAATGCTGGTTTACCTGTGATGTTTGATCGCGAGTTTGGTTTTTTGAATCGCTTATTAGTGGCTCCTCTCGCATCACGGTATTCGATTGTTCTAGCTTCGGCAATTTTTATTATTAGTCAGAGTTTGCTGCAAGCAGCGGTGATTGTGGCAGCAGCGGCATTCTTGGGTGCAGGTTTACCGAATGCAACTGGGTTAGGTGCGATCGCTTTGATAGTCTTTCTACTCGCTTTGGGTGTGACAGCGTTGAGCTTGGGATTGGCTTTTGCCTTACCGGGGCACATAGAATTGATTGCAGTAATTTTTGTCTCAAACTTGCCACTATTATTTGCCAGCACTGCTTTGGCTCCTTTGTCTTTCATGCCCAAGTGGTTGCAAATTATTGCTACTCTTAATCCCCTCAGCTATGCTATTGAGCCAATTCGCTATCTTTATCTCCACAAAGATTGGGGATTAAATAGTGTAGTCATGCACGCTTTTTGGGGTGATGTTACTTTTGGCAGTTCAATTCTCGTGTTACTAGGGTTTGCTGTCTTTGCTTTGCTAATTATCCAACCCCGACTTCGGCAAACTCTCTCATAAAATAGAAGCATCGTTATACTCGGAGGAACACGAGGGGTAAATCTGCATGAAAATCTTTTTTTTACCACTAACTCGGCTTACTGTTGCCACTTTTGCAAGTCTTGGCTTTGCCTCTTTGCTCGTGCCGCAACCCAGTTTAGCTCAACTTACCAATCAGTACGACCAAACAACTTACGATCCACAGAATACCGATTTCTGTTCTGGCAATAGTCAAGACAGTTCTTTCAATGTATTTAACTTAATTCATTGCGCTAATCTTAGAGGCCGCAGTTGGGATTCTACGGAACAAAACTCGGACATTAATGATGTTGCCAGAGATTTTAAAGAAAGGCAAAAACTACGCTTTCAACAACAGCAGCAAGGACAACCGCAGACACAACCAAGCACAAGCTTGCCAGTGATTACGCTGCCATCAGCTACACCCCAGCCGAATCAATGAATCGACTGCAATAATAGACACGGGGCAACCGCAAGAGTTGCCCCTACATTTAAATCTTAAGACGCGATTGCTCGCATCTGTACAAATCGTAAGGTGGGCACTTACACAACGGAAAAATAAGGGTTTGAGGGAAATTAGGCAGCGCCCACCCTACAAAATTGCTCAAAAATTTTTACAATCCGACTGCTGTTAGAACATCACTAGCGTGGGTAGGAGTGTTGACATTGGAGTCAACGTGGATAATTTTGCCGTTGCCATCAATTACATAAGTAACGCGCTTGGCATAGCCACCACCATCGACATCGTAAGCTTTGATTAAAGCCTTATCGGTATCGGCTAGCAGGGGGAAATTGAGATTATATTTTTGAGTAAATGCTTGATGGGAGACTTCATCATCTGCGCTGACTCCCAACACCACAATATCTTTACTCTTATATTCGTCAGTGGCATCACGGAAGCTACAAGCCTGCTTAGTGCAGCCTGGAGTGTCATCTTTGGGATAAAAATACAAAACTACTGTTTTGCCTTTGAAATCAGACAATGAAACGGTGTTGCCGTTAGTGTCTTTGGCGGTAAATGCAGGCGCATCTGTTCCAACTGCTAGAGGCATAATTTACCTTTCCTGTGTGAAAAATTTGATGCATTTGAAATTTTACAATAATTTACAATAATTAAATAAATAGCTAAAAAAAGTTATTACTCAGCATCAATATGTAGCTCTTAGCTACAAGTTAAAACAGATATATTTGTCAATCAATTTTTAATTATCAACCAGAACATTCTCAGGAAATAAAAATGCCAGTTGTTGATTCCCAAAGCCAGGAAACCTTGATATATCCACGTGCCACCATAGAACGAGCCAAGCGATCGCTGCTTTGTTCTCCCTTCAATCTTAGTTTATTTGCAGTTATGGTGTCCGAGAGGGTGGCTTTAAAGGAAATTATCGGCAATGCTGGTGTTCGTAATGGTTACACCAAACGTCCTTTATTAGAATTAGCAGCAGAAAACAATTTGGTGTGGTTGATCCAAGTAGGTGTGCTGCGACGTGAAGTTGACGGACAGGGAATTACAGATAGTTTCCGCCTCACACCTGTTGGTCGTCAAGTTGTAGAAGAATGTCAAAGCCAGCCTTGCCCTACTCCTAGTTGGGGCGATCGCATATCCGATGCTATACTTCGTTGGTTTAGACTACCTTTTTAGAATTTGGGTTTAGTTGGTAGTTAGTAGGTAGTAGTTGGGTGGAAACAAGTTTTATTGTCGATGCCCATTGCCCATTGCTATTGCCTACTAACCACTAAACCTATCAGTATTTTTGATAATTTCAAGTCAAAAGTTAGGAGTGGCACTGAAGCGGGAACAATATGTACGGAAGTTGCTACTTCTTTTATGAAGTTTTTACTGTGGTTGTCTAACTGAATTAAGTGAATAGAGAATAGTAAACCGTAAATTATTACTATCAAATAACTAGCCACCATAAACGGCATAGACAAGAAGGGACGAAAAAACTTCCCTCCCCTCTGACTTGAAAGAGGATTTAGGGGTGTAGGAGAAAAAACCTCTTTCATCTTTGGCGGGTGAAACAAGTTTCATCGGGACTGCCTTCTATTACTCTTTCACTACTAGGGTGAGCTATATTACATTTCAACTTTTAAGATCATCTGGATCGGGAAAAAAAGCTAAATATGAAAGCAATTATGGTAGTGGGAACAACATCCCACGCAGGGAAATCACTGATAACAGCAGCTATTTGTCGTATTCTCTCACAACGTGGCTGGCGAGTGGCTCCCTTTAAAGGTCAAAATATGGCTTTAAATGCTTATGTCACTGTGAATGGGGGGGAAATTGGTTATGCACAAGCTGTACAAGCTTGGGCGGCAGGAGTTATTCCTTGGGTAGAAATGAATCCCATCTTACTTAAACCCCAGGGTGACATGACTTCCCAATTGATTGTCAAAGGTAAGCCCGTAGGCAAAGTTCATGCTCAAGATTACTACGAGCAGTATTTTGAACTTGGATGGCGAGCAATTGAAGAATCTCTACAGCATTTAGCAACAGAATTTGATGTGGTAATTTGTGAAGGTGCTGGTAGCCCCGCGGAGATTAACCTCAAGCACCGCGACTTAACTAATATGCGGGTAGCAAAATATTTAAATGCTCCTACTCTATTGGTTGTTGATATTGATAGAGGTGGTGCTTTTGCCCATGTAATCGGAACGCTAGAATTACTGGAGCCAGAGGAACGTGCCCTAATTCGTGGTGTCGTCATTAACAAATTTCGGGGACAGCGATCGCTCCTAGAACCAGGTATAAAATGGTTGGAAGAACGTACAGGTATTCCTGTAGTTGGCGTTATTCCTTACTTAGATACTATGTTCCCTGCCGAGGATTCCCTGGATTTATTGGAACGTAAATCGTACAAATCTTCAACTGAACTAAATATTAGCGTTATCCGCCTACCGAGAATCTCCAATTTTACCGACTTCGATCCGTTGGAATCAGAACCTTCAGTTACAATTAAATACCTAAGCCCCAAGCATGAATTAGGACGTCCAGATGCAGTAATTATCCCAGGAACAAAAGCGACAATTCCTGATTTGCTACTACTGCAAAAAACTGGCATGGCAGAAGCAATTCAAAATTATGCAGCAGCTGGAGGTACAGTATTGGGTATCTGTGGAGGTTTCCAAATTCTTGGTCAAATTATCGCCGATCCAGAAGGCATAGAAGGGCAAGCTGGCAGGTATCAAGGCTTAGGACTATTACCCATCAAAACAGTAATTACAGGACAAAAAATCGCTCGTCAGCGCCAAGTTACCTCAAATTATCCGCAAATGGGTTTACCAGTAAGCGGATTTGAAATTCATCAAGGGCGATCGCGCACAGAAACTCAAGGAGTAGATCCCCAAGCTTATCATCCTTTATTTGACGATGCTAATTTGGGATTAGTAGATCGTTGTCAATCAGTCTGGGGTACTTATCTTCACGGTATATTTGATAATGGCCCTTGGCGTCGTGCTTGGTTAAATCGACTGCGTCAACAACGGGGTTTGAAATCTCTACCTACAGGTGTTGCCAACTATCGAGATCAGCGAGAGAATCTCTTAGACTACATTGCCAGAGAAATTGAACGACATTTAGATTTAACTCCATTTTTGTCGTAATAACTTAGAAATCATGAGTGTTCGCGTCCATTTCTTACCAGACGATATTACAGTTGATGCCGAAGTGGGAGAACCCCTGCTAGATGTTGCAGATCGAGCTGGAGTATTAATTCCCACTGGTTGTCTAATGGGTTCTTGTTATGCTTGTGCAGTAGAATTAGAGGATGGAGAAACTATTCGTGCTTGCATCAACGCAGTTCCACCCGGACGCGAAGAATTGACAATAAATTTGTTTAGCGATCCAACATGGTAATTCAATAATTGTTAGTAGTTAGTAGTTAGTAGTTACTAGTCGGTGGTCAAAAATTACTACTAACGACTGTACGGGCGGGTTTTCCCAGCAATTTCTCTAAAATGACGGAACATCTAAATAAACCCGCCCCTACTATCCACTAACCACTATCTACTCTCTTGTTTTACTTTTAAGACGTATTCTTTAAACCTTTCCATATCTGCTAGAAGCGTTGATTCTACTACCTTTCCCAAAAACAAATTATCCATGATTTTGCCAATGATACCGGGGATAGCATAGCCTACAGTAAGTTTGACGATACTGGTATTATGGCGATCGTAAAAGCGTATTGCCCCTCGATTTGGTAAACCATCTACCGATTCCCATTGAATAATTTGATTGGGAATAACTTTGAGAATGCGAGATTTCCAAGTAAATTCCAAACCGCCAGTTTTCAGCTTCCATATAGATATTTCTGGATTATCCTCCGGAACCTTTACTGAATCAATCCACTTCATCCAACGGGGCATTTGCTCCAAATCAGACCAAAGGCTCCATACTACATCTATGGGAGCCTCTACCTCTACTTGCACGCTATGCTCTAGCCAATCAGACATTCTCTCTTTTTCTTCCTTCGCGGTTTGTTTTTAACCTCTACTTTTTCACAGTCTCTAAAATAGCTTTCGCTGCACGTCTTCCCGAAATTGTCGCTCCTTCCATGCTATCAATATAGTCTTGCTGCGTATAACTCCCTGCTAGAAAGAAATTAGCCACAGGTGTCTGTTGACTGGGACGATAAATATCCATTCCTGGTGCTTCCCTATAAAGAGACTGAGCAAGTTTCACTACACTGTACCAAGTCATATTCAGTTCCCGTGATGAGGGAAACAACTCATGTACTTGCGCCAGAACGTGCTGGGCTATTTCCTCATTACTTTGTTTAATAAATGGATCTCCTGGTGTCAGCACCAATTGCAACAAAGACCCCTGCCCTTGGCGATAATAATCAGCAGGACTAGTTAAAGCTAAATCAGCAAAACAGGAAAAGTCTGCATCGGGAGTATACAACAAATTATCAATTCCGGCTGCACGCTCTAGCTGTTTGCGCCCTTCGGCATCTTGCAGTTCCGTTACCCAACCATCAAACCGCAACTGCACCGTAGCTACAGGTACTGCTTCTAATTTATAGATATTCTCAAATTCTGACCACTTGCGCCACTGTTGGGGTAGGAGGCGTTGAATACCTGGAAGATCACAAGCAGCTACGTAGGCATCGGCAGTAATAATTTCTTCTGTTTCGCCGTTGGCAACTACTATACCAGTGACGCGGGTTTGTTCCCCTTCCTCGGCAAACTGGATTTCTCGTACTCTGCGGCGAGTGTAAATTTTTGTTCCCCTTGCTTCTAAGTACTCCAAGATTGGCTTGTGCAGGTATTCATAAGGTGAACCCGACAACATCCGCAGTTTCGACGCCTCTGTTCTGACTGCAAATAACTGAAAGATTGTCAACATACAGCGGGCAGAAATATTTTCGCAATCAATAAAGCCCAAGGCATAGGCGATCGGGTTCCACATTCGCTCAATACTGCCTTGACTACCTCCATGACTTCGGAACCAGTCGGCAAAACTAACTTTATCTAAGTTACGAATATTTTGCATCGCACCGTTGTAATCTACCAAACCCCTTACTATTGGGCTTGTCGCAAGTGCTACTGCATTCTGCAATTTATCCAACAATGATATTTGAGAGCAAGTGAAAAATGCCTTTAGCCCATTGAAAGGCGCGCCCATAAAAAAGCGAAAATCAAGGGTGCCAATCTGCCCTCCTTGGTTAATGAAGGTATGGGTATGTTCTTTAGGCAGGAGGTTTCCAAACGCCCCCACTTTCTTCATCAATTCCAACAATTGATAGTAATTTCCAAAGAAGACGTGCAACCCCATCTCAATATGGTTGCCATCACCATCTATCCAACTGCCTACTTTACCCCCAACAAATGGACGAGACTCTAATATCTGGACTTCACAACCAGCATCAGCTAAATCTACGGCTGTTGTTAGCCCAGCCAGCCCCGCACCCACGATCGCAACACGCATTCCGTACTTCCTTTTCAGTTTCTTTACAAATTGTAACTGGGTTGGTGTCGGAATTAGCTATTCATATTGAATCAAGGGTTAAGGGAGTAGATATTACCCCATATACTTACACAAAAGTTAAAGCAGTAATCAGATCAAAGACAAAAGGTATAAATAGTTGCAGCCCTTTTTCTTCTGATTTGATTGGTTCTGTTGGTAGTTGTTTTCCTTATTTAGTTGGTATCTTTAGTGTCTTCGTTGGTGGGTAATCCTCGAATTAGTTCCCGAATTACATCAGTTGCTGGTCTGCCAGTCTGCTGACAGTACTTTTCTAGTTTTTCTGCCTCCTGTGTTGCTAAATTCACAGTGATACGTTTTACAGCCCACTTCTTATTAGTCATTTGATTGTGTTATTTGCTAGATACTAACATCACTAAAGAAATCACCGATTCAGTGAGGATGAAACAGATAAGAATATCAGAGTTTTTTTCAGGTAACAAGCAATGTCATAAGTACTAAAATCTCAATTTGGTTAATGTGTCCTTCATTTTTCTAATAAAATAGAGAATTTGAAATTTGTTGATTGTTCTTTTGACAGAAACACTAGCGTATTCTCGCTGTTAAAGGCAAGAAGTCGGCAGGAGTGAGTATAGGACAAGTTGGACTAGAAATTTTATAAATTGAGTACAAATAACCATTTTTCCTACATAACTTTTTCTCCAGTATGTTATTGCTAAAACATCTAACTATCTCTCTAGCATAATTTCAATAATCACTGTTGGGGAAGATTTATCCTACAACGCCTTGCAGATATGACATCAAGGTATGAGTTTGCTATGTCGTATAGATACTGAGATATTTTCGGTTCTAGAAAGTGCAGCATAGAAAATACGAGAAATCAATTTTGTTAAATAGCACTGATACTTTCTTCTCAGGTACATACACTTACAGGTAAACTTGGAATGCTTCCACATCTCGAAAGCAAGATGTATTTTTTCTTAGTGTCCAACATTTGCAATTATTGCCATTGCTAATTGGCTAGAAGCTATCCGTTATTTATGTCTAAACAATAATTGGAGTTGTTACCATATTTGTCATTCATGTAGGATGATATTTGTTTGAAAAAATAGTACAAATTCTCTGTGTATTAATTTTTTATTGTATCCCTTTTTTCTAGAAAAACTTTCTCTTTACTCAAACTTTACCGAATTTATACTTAATTATACCTTTATAAGATTAGTGCTATTCATAACATGAAATTATAAAGTTATTATATTTAAAGTGTAATTTTTTAAAAGTATTAGGACTGGTTTTTTACAAGTCCTAATAGAGTGAATAGAGAATTTATGGAGTCAAGTTATTTAGCTAGATTGGCAATAGAAGCTGTTAAGTATGGAGCTTGTTTAATATAATACTTTATTATTACTGGTTGACGATTTACAAGAGTTACTGAGAAAAATGAGGAATCGCTCTTAATCAAAAATTAATAAACTTAGGATATTAAGTTAACTCTAAAAACATTTAAAAACAGTTTATTTGTACTAAAATATATTATGATGTCCGCATCCAATGTGAAATTTAAAATCAAATTTATTCCAAAAGATTTAGATATTGCTGAAGATTTATTCTTCTAATTAACCATTTATTGCTCAATACAATTCGGTTAAAAGCAAAAGAAAAAAATTATGCAGGCTAACCATACCTGCGAGTAGACACATAGTAGACGCCCGTAAAATTGGGTACTTAGGGTGGCTGATTGTACTTGTGCGGAGAATTTATAGGTCAAATAGTGGCTTATGCAAGTAGCTCTTACTCTCCCTTGACTACTGGCTACTGTAGACATGAAAAAACTTCTAACAGTAATGGTTTACTGCCTTGCACTCTACAAATAATCCTGGACTCAAAGGTATAGAGTTATTGATAAATACAACTGATTGTATACAAACAATATCTACTCGGCAGGAAAATACCCGCAGAGTGAATGGTTGTAGTGATAGTGTAAACAATTATTCAAATTGCAGTTGGGGCATGAGTTGGAGAGTGCCTATGCCTAGATCTTTTGGTGAAAGCGATCGCGCTTCAAACAAAGCCATCATATCTCGCAACTGGGGATTGCCACGGGCAGCACCTGTTAGCCCTTTGGCGATAATCAGACCGCAGTAGCCTTTAGTATGTTTACATCGCTGGTTCCATTTTTTCCGTGCTTCTACGTGAATGGGATCGTCATCCAAAAACTCACCGAAAAGGAACAATTCACCATTTTGAGTTTGCAGTAAACCAAGGTCATAGCGATCGCCACCTAAGGGATCGGCACCAGGATTAAAGCAAATGGCTTTGAGTCCACCAGCTTTTTCAATATTTTCAATTACAGTTTTAGCCTTGGGGCGGGAGGTTTGAATTAAAATCACGGGCAAACCATCACCTGCTGGTTGAATTTCTCCAGCTTTGTAGTATTTAACTCCCTGATGCAGGTACTCCAACATCTCCCAAGACACAACACCCAAGCTCAGGAAAGAATCTTCTGGTATTAAGTCATCTCGCAAAGAGCGGAACACAGGATCGATGTGCGACTCATTTTCATCGTCTTCCTCAAAGTCGTAGCCTGCCATTTCCTCTAATTCTGCTGCCAATTCGGGCATCGTAGAAACAGTAATTGATACTGATTTCGTAGATTCATCACTAGCAACAGGCAACGAGATCCGGTAGCGACGACTAGCACAGGGAAAAGAATCGCCTCCTAATTGACGACGGTGATCCCGAATAAACCGACACAAGCCTTCTAGAGCAACATATACGATTAATGCTTCTTCGTCATACAAAACCGATCGCAGCCCTTCTAGAGGATGAATATTGCCAAAAGTGGGTTGAATTTCCGACAAGGGCAGTTCTGCTAAATCTTCAAATTCTTCATCCTCTTCTTCGTCAATGTCATCGGCACGTTCAAAAGTTAAAAACAGACAATCTTGCTTGAGAAAAGCTTCTTCTAAATGCCCTTGTGATTCGTCTTCTCTTAAAATAGTGGCGCGAAACTGCTTGAGGGATTCTTCGGAACGATATAACAATATTCCATACTCCATCCCCAACATTCCCATAACTGAGGCATAGAGTGTACCCACATCCCACTTGTTAATCTCTATTGACAAGATTTGCTGTTCTTCCAATAATTCCCAAGGCGCTGTTTGCCACATCGCTAATGCCTTTTCTCTTAAGGCTTGTGCATACCGTGGGGGTAATTCGGGAACTTGAGAGTCGAGAATTTCCGAAAACCCTCGAAATAGTTCATCAATTAAAGGCAATTCCGGTGAATAGTCAATTGCTATATCCAAGTCTTGCAACACGCCGCGCAAATAAAATTGGATTTCGCGATCTCTGACTACTATTCTTTGAGGACGAGCTGCCTTGGCTGGGCTGTGGGGATTTTCCATTGCTCGCATTAAAGTACGAACGATTGCCTCCGGGCCACTTTCTGGAGGTACTACGTCCATTCCTCGGACAATACCTTGCGTACCATCTACCCAAAGAATGCATTCGCCTTTTGTCTCTGAGTCTGAGTGCTGAGTTGGTGATGATGACAATGGACGGCGATCGCCCTCCCATACAGAAGGAATTTGAGTTAATTTCCGCAAACGACGGCTGGTAGAGCGATTAAAACTTGTCATAGAGTAAGTGAATCAAAACAAGCGATTTAGAAGTACATTTTTGGGTCAGAGCTAGCCTCGGATCAAAACTCCCTTAGCTGCTGATTGAAGGGCGATTGCGGTTGATGGCTGCCAAAGGCTAAAACTCCAAAAATACTGAATCTCAAAACATATTGAGTCTCTCAATTCTAGAATAAAAATCTTTGCGTGCTTTGGACGGAGTATTTACAATTTGGCAACTTGAGACATCAATATCGCTAGAATAGAGAGAAAAACTTTAACTTTTAGGCAACCTGGGGATGAAGGTTTGGAGTTAAAAGTTTCTTCCTTCTTCACTATAGGTTGAAAATTCATCAGATTAAGGAGTTGAAACGCAAATGACACAAGCAACTCAATCATCACAAAAAGGCATTCAGTTGAGCGAGGCAGCATTGCGGCAAGTTAAGTTTTTGCAGGAGAGACAAGCTGGCAAAGATTTGTGCTTGCGGGTAGGAGTGCGTCAAGGTGGATGCTCTGGAATGTCTTACATGATGGATTTTGAAGATCCCAGTAAGATTTCTTCTAACGATGAAGTTTTTGATTATGATGGCTTCAAAATTGTTTGCGATCGCAAGAGTTTATTATATCTTTATGGCTTAATGCTTGATTATAGTGATTCTATGATTGGCGGTGGTTTCCAGTTCACTAACCCCAACGCTTCCCAAACTTGCGGCTGCGGTAAGTCATTTGGAGTGTAATATAGTCATTTGTTCTTTGTCATCTGGCAAAGGATGAATGATTAATGACTAATGACTGACTCATGACTAATGACTAATACAGTTGAATCCCTGTTTGACACAGGTTTGGAAAGGTATAAAGCCGGAGAATCAGCAGACGCTTTGATTCCTGTGTTTAAAGAAGTTTGCGATCGCGCTCCTAAAAGTAGTTCGGCGTGGACTTGTTTGGCATGGTTGTATTTACTAGATAACAAACCCAGTTTTGCTTATAAAGCTGCACAAAAAGCAGTGAAGCTAAATCCCCAAGATCCCCAGGCAAGAATCAACCTCGCTATTGCCATGCTGGAAATTGGGCAAAAAGGTTTGCGCGAACACATTGAAGCTGCAAGCCAGTTAATCTTGCTCAATTCCGAATGGCGAGAGGAAATTGAAAATAGCATTGCGGATGGTTTCACAAGAAAACCAGATTGGCAAAGCTTAACAAAAGTCAAAAAATGGCTATTTGAAGAGTAGTTACTAATTGCTAGTTGTGAATTGCAAATCGCTGATGGCTTCTGATACTATTAGCCATTAGCGATTTGCCATTAGTAATTACAGTTGAAGACGCGACAACTGATGAAAGATAAAATTTTGAATTGGCTAAATCTGATTTTAGTAGTTGATGTATTCCTAGTTTTGTTTGGCTTTGGCTGGTTCGCGATCGCAGTTATCGGTCAAGCCACTGGTGTACCCTTAGGCTTAGATTTGTGGCATCAACTCTGGCAACCTCTGTTTAACCCAGCGATTGGTATTCTGATGGGTGGTGCTATTCTTAGCGGTGCTATCAGTTGGATATCGCGGAAATTTCAGTCTAATCAATAGTTAGTGGGTAGTGGATAGTGGTTAGTGATTAGTGGTTAGACAACTAACTACTGTACGAGTGGGTTTTAATCAGGAATCTCTCTATTAAAACAAAATATCTGTAGAAACCCGCCCCTACCAACTACTATCTACTAACCACTATCCTATTAACTTCATTTCAAAACAGCTTCTAGGGCTGGCTGCAAATCAGGATATTTAAACTCAAAGCCACTTTCTAGAGTGCGTTTAGGTAAAACTTGTTGACCTTCTAATACTACTATTGCTCCATCCCCCAAAAGTGCTTCGATAGCAAAGCTAGGAACAGGCAACCAAGAAGGGCGATGCATTACTTTTCCCATAGTTTGCGATAAATCTGCCATGCGGACAGGATGGGGAGCGGTTGCATTATATACGCCTGTCATTTCTGGCTTGGTTAAAGCTTGCACAATTAAGTCAACTAAATCATCGATGTGAATCCAAGAAAACCACTGTCTACCACTACCGATTGGCCCGCCGGCAAATAGTTTGAAGGGAGTTATCATTTTACCTAAAGCACCACCTAAACCCAAAACAATGCCGAAGCGCAAAATTACTAATCTGACACCATAATCTGTGACTTTTTGTGCTTCTGCTTCCCAAGCTTGACAGACTTGGGCGAGAAAATCATTACCAGGGGAACTAGTTTCATCAAAAATCGTTGTTTCGCTTGTTCCGTAATAACCGATGGCAGATGCGTTAACTAAAACACTAGGCTTGGGGTTAGCGTTAGCTATTGCTTCGACGATTTTTTGTGTGCTGAGTTTACGGCTATTAAGGATTTCCTGTTTGCGTGCTGGTGTCCAGCGTCCCTCTCCAATGGGTTCGCCAGCAAGATTAACTACACCGTCGCAATTAGCGATCGCCTCCTGCCAAGAACCGGATGCTGTGGGTGTATAAGTAATAATTTCTACATTATTAAAAGCTTGCTTGGGAAAAAACTTTTGGGCATGGGCGGTGTTACGAGTCAACACTAGCACCCTATTACCTTCTTCGTGAAGTCGCTTTACCAAGTGGCTACCGACAAATCCTGTTGCTCCAGTGATTGCTACTTTCATTTTTTACCTCCGCCAAACCTATTTTAAAGTTTTTTATCAAACTTTCAGCGATAGGAACTTTTTTGGCGATCGCAAGCAAGATAATTCTTGGTGCCCAGTTAATGAATATATAGTGACTTGCGTTTTAGATGGTTCGGTATTATAGGATGGACGGAGTGTTACAAGGCTTGGGGCTATTATGGCTCGCTATACCTGTTCGTTTCTTCTTTCTGTTCCGATTAAAGATCTGCAGGCATTAGTCGTAGAACTACTGCAAAATTGTAACTTGGTTGTGCAGTACTGTACCTCAGATTACATTATGGCACGTGAAATTCCTGGTACTGTTTCCTTATCCAAGATGGTGAAAGCAGAGGTATTTATTGACATCGGCACAGCTACCGAAACAGAAACCCGAATGAGTATTGTAATCAAAAACGAGGAATTACCACTGCAACTTGATAATCACTGTCGGCAAGTATTTGAATTTATCAAGCAGTCTATAGAAAATAACCGCTATTGGCATTTAATTGAAAGTCTGGCAGATAGCTATGAACGCTTATAGCCAAGTGTCTGTTGCAGCTAGCTTTAAATCAAGCTAGCCTTTGGCAAAACACCCTTGAGATTTTCACAAAATTATCTGTATCTAAAGTTTTTCAGTCCTCAAAATCCTCAGTCATGCCAGGGTTAATGAGTGTAATATCATATTCACTAGCATCCGTCTGCCCAGGTGGCGTAGTCTCGTGCTGTAATAGGTAGTAAATGGCACGTACTTGCGGGCCAAAAATAATTTCGTCTTCATTTTTGAGATCGTGAGTCTGGATCTTGCGTCCATTAATCATTAAGCCATTAGAACTGGGTCTACCTTTCGCATCACCATCAATAATTCGGTAGTAATGATTATTACTATTATCTTTTCGAGGTAGTCTCAGTAACGTAGCGTGGCGACGCGAGACAAATTGCGAGACTAAACGAATATCGCACTCCCGGTCTCGACCGATAGAATAAATGGAATGTTCTAATATAAATTCTTTGCGTCCCTGATCATCTTCTAAGATCAGTAGATGACTTTCATGGGTTTCTGCTGCCATTGCCAAATCATTGCTAAAATCAGTTGAGCTGTCATTAATCAAGATTTGTTTAGAATTATTGTCCGCCATTCCCTCAACTAGAGTTTGTGGTAAAGCATAGTGATGATAAAAGTAAAACAATATTACTCTTCAAGTTACTTGCTCAGTATGTCTTAATAATTATCCAGACGAGGGCTAGGAAATTTTGATGGTCAAAGGCAGTCAATAAAACTAAAGTTTGGTTTTGTACAAGCTGTCTGCAAACAACCTGTGATTCACTATACCCTCATTTGTTCAACCCTGTGCCACTTCAAAACAGGCGGATTTTCACTTCCAGGGGAGCCAACTTCTAGCACATCTAAAATACTATGGGAACACTTGATGGTGTATGGTAACTAGCTTACGGGGTGTCTGTACCCAACTCAATACTGTGTAGACAGGGCATAGAAAAGCTTTTTACCTATTTATCTTACTTTCCATACTGTGCGTTGTCTGTGACTCTTGCTTGTCACTGGTAAGAAAACGAATTTGGCGAGCAAGGCAGAGTTACGCCTTTTCACATTTAATCTTACCATGAGGGTTAAGGGAGGCAGTTAGTTAGACCGCTCCCTTCGATTAGCGGCAGATTTCCACAAGTCGATTCACTTTAACTAGAAGCAAAGCGCCGCAATAGCAAAGAATTGGTAACGACACTCACCGAACTAAAAGCCATTAAGGCTGCCGCACCAGCAGGGTTCAGGACAAAATGTAGACTAGGCAACAAAATACCAGCGGCAAGGGGAATTCCGAGCGTATTATATGCAAAAGCCCAGAATAGATTTTGGCGAATGGTGTTGAATGTAGCACGACTCAGTTGAATTGATTTGACAACGTCAGTTAAGGAATTTCGCATCAAGACAATATCAGCTGTTTCCATGGCAACATCTGTGCCTGCGTGTAAAGCAATACCAATATCTGCTTGAGATAAAGCTGGAGCGTCATTGATGCCATCTCCCACCATAGCAACAACAGATTGGGAGTTAGGTATTTTCCCTATCTCTGGTGCCTGAAGAGATTTAATTACATCTGCTTTCTTGGCTGGAGGAACACCTGCCATGACATCATTAGGATTTAATCCTAGTTGTTCGGCAATGGCAAAAGCGGCTGCTGGTGTATCACCACTTAGGAGCATGACTCTTAGCCCCATACGATGCAAATTGTCTACTGCTAGTTTTGCATCTGGTCTTAGGGTATCTTGAACGGCAATTAATCCAGCAATTTTTTCTCCAACAGCTACTCCGACAACTGTTTTGCCATCCGCTGCTAAGGCTTGAGCTGTGTTTTGTGCAGTTTCATCAATAGAAATTCCATGTACCAGAAGCCAATCCCAGTTTCCTAGTAGCACCAAATTGCCTTCCACAACAGCAGAAACGCCCAATCCTGGTTCTGTGTAAAAGCGATCGCCCGATGGAACAGATAACTGTTGTCGTTGTGCTTCCTTGCGAATTGCTGTGGCTAAGGGATGGCAGGTGCCGCTTTCAACTGCGGCAGCAAGTTGTAATAGGTGCTGGGAATTGGATACTGGATTGGGTTCTTCTAGTACAAGGCAATCTGTGACGATTGGATTACCAGTTGTTAATGTGCCAGTTTTATCAAAAACTATAGTGTTTAGCTGATGTACTTTTTCCAAAACATCGCCGCCTTTGATTAAGATACCTTGTTCGGCAGCGATCGCTGTGCCAACGAGAATAGCTGTCGGTGTAGCCAATCCCAAAGCACAGGGACAAGCGACAACCATCACTGAAATTGCTAGTTTTAGGCTCAGTAACAGTGGAGAGTGGTGAGTAGGTAACTTTGTAGAGAGGTGATGAGTCATATCCATGCCTGTTGACATGGCAATATCAGGCCAAATATTGGTACCAATAAAGTACCAAAATAGAAATGTTAATAAAGCCGCTGTTAGTACTCCGTAAGTAAAATACCCAGCTATTGTATCTGCTAATTTTTGTACGGGTGCTTTTCTGATTTGCGCTGCTTCTACTAGGGCAACAATTTGCGCCAAAGTTGTATCGCTGCCAGTACGAGTTGCCTCAAGCGCGATCGCTCCCGACTGGTTGATTGTTCCTGCTGTAACTGTATCTCCGTTTTGCTTGAGCACTGGCACCGATTCGCCAGTCAGCATAGACTCATCAATGGTTGTTTGTCCATCCACTACCACACCATCGACTGGAATTTTGTCTCCTGGCAGAACTTGCAACCATTCACCTACACGCACTCGATCTGCAGGGATTTCTAGAATTTCTCCTACTTCCCCGGCTATCTTCGGCTTGGAGAGCAATCGTGCTACTTGGGGTTGCAGATCCAATAATTGCTTAAATGCAGCAGCAGCACGTCCTCTGGCTTGTTTTTCTAATGTTCGTCCTAATAATATGAAGCCCAACATCATTACAGGCTCATCAAAGAAACATTCCCAACCAAGTTGAGGAAACAGCAGAGCTACCAGACTTGCTATGTAAGCAGTCAGCGTTCCCAATCCTACCAGAGTGTTCATATTGGGTGCATTCCGCCGCCAACCAAGCCAACCATCAATAATAATTGAGCGTCCGGGAATTAGTAAAGCTGCTGTTGCTAATCCAAAGTGGAACCAGATGTTATGCAAACCTGGCAACAGTGCACCACTAAAGTTCCCAAAATGGCCAATCCCCGATAATACCAGTAATACGGTAGCAATTACCAACTGTCTTCGTGCAGATAGCATTTCTTGGCGCTGCTGTTGTGCTGGATCTTGTAATAATGTCCGATCTGTTAATTTTTCATCAGATTGCCTGGGTTGAGATGGAAACCCAGCCGCTGTTAATTGCTTTGCCAGTGCATCTGGTTCTACAACGCCAATTTCTGATTCTACGACTGCTACCTCCGTCGCCAAGTTCACACAAGCATTCTTGACTCCAGGATATTGAGCTAGCTGCCGCTCTACAGCCTTTACACAGCCAGCACACTTCATACCCCCTACATCCAAAATAATTTTTTCTGTACTAGGGGTTAGTTCTGGGGAGAGGTTAGTTTTCGGGACAAGTTGCATGGAAAGTTTTTGAATGTGCTACGAAACGTCAAGGCTTTTAGCCAAGGTGGGGCAATGCCACCCCTACTTTGAGAGTAGGCGAAATTCGTAACTACGATGGAATGTCAAATTAATGAAGTTTTGTTAAGTTTTATGATTCTGTTGATTCTCTGCGGCTCCACCGCCAATAACTCACGTAAATAATAGCAAGTAACTGTATTGGCATCAGAACAGCTTCACCTCTTAAAAAAGGATTAATGTCCAAATTAGAGATGGTGCAGAAATACACAAAACTTAGTAGGGCAAATATAACCAAGGATATGTTTTTACGTTTGATGGTTAGCATCTTGATATAAAGATAATATTTTTCTAATTAGCAGAAATGCCAAACAGGATACGCAATTAATTTAATTACCTGAAAGGCAACAGGATTTGAAGATAATTATTTGTTTTTAAATGGTATTTATTATGACTTTATTAAAAACAAAATTATTAATTACAATTAGTTTGTTTCTATTTTTAATACATTTATGTTTACTATTTTTCAAGTTTTTAAGTAATATATAACCAATAAACCTCTTGACAAACTTCTTGTTTATCAAGCTTTTATTAGAGCAAGTCAGCTATAGGATTCATGATTTTTAAATCTACGTAGACGTAGTGGCGTGACCGCCTTAAAATAGTGGGTTGGTATCCTGCCCGTCTGGTGCAGGCTTTCCGTCCCACACTACAAGTTTTTCTAATGCACTAAATTAGCCCGATCAAGCCACTACTAGCGCG
>NZ_AJLN01000086.1 GCF_000317285.1 Chlorogloeopsis fritschii PCC 6912
ACTACTGATTCTCAATTTAACTGACTTGCCTCAACGATGTAAACCGAGAAGTTTAGAACCATCCCTGTCTATTGACAAAATAAGTATCAACAAATTCACTATGGGATTTATTTAAGTAAATCATTCCTTCTATCAAACCGATTAGTTGCATAATTAATAAGGTAAAGCCGTAGGTAAAATAACCACCGACTAGAGAAACCACAAGCATAATGAAGCCTTCTGTAGAATAACCAAGAATAAATTTATGGACGCCAAGTCCTCCGAAAATAATGCCGCAGTATCCAGCTAAAATTTGTTTGGTAGCATGACTAGGGT
Source organism: Chlorogloeopsis fritschii PCC 6912 (assembly GCF_000317285.1). Taxonomy (GTDB): domain Bacteria; phylum Cyanobacteriota; class Cyanobacteriia; order Cyanobacteriales; family Nostocaceae; genus Chlorogloeopsis; species Chlorogloeopsis fritschii. The sequence continues at coordinate 316 of NZ_AJLN01000086.1, forward strand.
TGAGATTTGCCATTGGGTGCTGCTCCTTCAAGGGTGATGTGTAAAATTAAAACTCTAAATATTTATCAAAAAGATAAATTTACTGAATATCTTAATTTACCAAGTAGATAAATTTATACTCTTATTTTGGTAAAATTCATCCTGATAAAATATAGATAATGAAAGTAGCGCAACCTAATTTTATAGGCAACGCAATAATAATTAGAGTAAGCAGTGATTCAGAAATATCCTGAAGCCACTTTCCCTAATCAAAAGATTTTGAACTTAAAAGAATGTAAAATAGCGTTTTGCATTGTCGTTGTGACAGTTAATTCCTGGTTAGAGACTAACTGCCACGATCGCAAAACGACAAAATCAGAATAATGATTACAATTCCAGCAATGTCACTTCCGGATGTTTTAAGATTTACGGAAGCAATTGTGACACTGAATAACACTAAACTGTAGACAAATAGTTTAGGGAAGATTTTAGAATATTTTCCCAAATCAAGTCAGACAAACCGCCGAAACAAAATTTGTATTGCTGTTCCGTCATCAAGTTAAATTCAAACAGAACTTGCAAACAATTTGCTCTAGCAGTAGGCTGACAACTGACAGTATTAGCATTCTTAGACTAATTTGTCATCTATTTTACTAACTGCTGCTATTTTTAAGGCTAGTACGTCCTGGTGAAAATCATCAAACATTTAAGAATAGACAAAAAACTTATACTATAAGTTTCTTGTTTTCTCCCTTCTGTTATGTCGGTGCTACCTATGGGAAACAACCTTACCAACGCCTACAAATCCGCAAAGCTACTATAGTTGGTACCTTGTAGAACAATCTTTCTCACTTCAAGTTGTACACTCGATGAAAAACGGCTCTACAGGCGTCTACCGCGTATTTTTTAGGCGTTTGCAAGTTTGAGAACAACATTATAGTCAATAGCGGAGAAGGAGTTTGCCGTTCGGTAATTTCCGATCCAGCGCTAGCTGACTACCCCGCTTTTTGCCTTTTTATACTAGCAACATATTTTTTCTCAAACTAACATTTTTCTAGGCTAAATACCAACTATAATTGGTAGATTTTTATGACATATTGCCTTGGTATTTCATGAAATTTTGGTAAAGTGCGACAAAAACTCACTGACTGCTACTGCCGAGAATAAATAGACTTATTAAAGTACCACTATTCCAAAGGCTATGGAGAAGCATGGGAGCTAGTAAATTGCGCGATCGCGTATAAACTACCCCCAAAACTACCCCTAAAGAAAATAGCGGTAGAACTTCTGACAAGCTAAGGTGAGCAACAGCAAATAATAAGCTGCTGACAATAATTGCTCCCCACACAGACAGATAACGAGTCAGCGAGGGTAACAAAAAGCCACGAAACAGAAATTCTTCAAATATTGGGGCAGCGATCGCAGCAGTTACAAAAAATAGTCCGAGTGCGACAGAATCTTGGCTTTCTAGCGCCAATTGTAACAGAGGATTACTACCGCCTTGTCCTTGCCATAGTTGTTGATTAATTAAGGACACTACCACTACAATCGGTAGCGCGGCACAATAACCACCAAATCCCCACAAAAACCAATTACTTTGCCAACGAAAGCGAAACCAGTCAGATGGTAGCGGGAAAAAACGTTTGATAGATAAATACAGCACCAATAACGCACCCGACGCTACCAAGATATAACTCAAGAATACGTAGAATGCCTGAATACGTACATTTAAAACTGGGCGTGGTATAGGGAGAAGGGATAACACCAAAGGAATTAACAGTTGTCCCATGAAGAAAAAGCCGACAACGAAGACTTGCAAAATCGTTTCTCCATCCCAAGGCGTTGTCCAACCTACATCAGCATTTTGCTCTAATAAAGCTGTTTTTCCTTTGACTATACGCTGTCCAATCAAAAATATTAGCAGTCCAATTCCAATAAAAGCTCCTAGCGCCGGAATAGTTCCTATAATTGCTAATTTCCATAAAGCATCCACAGCAGTTTCTTGTGCTTCGGCTTTAATGTTTACTAAGGCTTCTTGGCGTTGCTGGAGTTGGTAGAGTTTGGTAAGGGCGGTATATCTAAACCAACCTTCTAAGTTATCTTGAATCAGTTGTTCGGCATTTGGGAAAAGACGAGGAGGGTTACTCCACAGCCCAATCAGCGTAGCAGCAGTTTCGCGCAATTGCGGATTTACTTCTGAGTTTTGCTGCAATTGGTTCCATGTTTTCAGGGCAGTATCATTTTTCCCTTGCTGTATTTGTAAAATTCCCAACTGTAGATCGATCTCAGCAATTGATTTTTGCAATTGGTTGAGAGTTTGCTGCAACTGTTTCTCCTGTAATGAAGCAGAAACGTTGCTAACAGGAGGAATTTCTGATTGGGATTTGGGAGTTGCAGGAGTAGCGGCTGATTCAGAACTCAGTCTTGCCAGCTGTTTTTCGGCTTTTTCGAGATTAATTTGAGCAGATTTACGTGCCTGCTGATACTGCTTGATAGCTGTTTCTAGGGGTTTTTCGCCTACGATCGCTTCCTTAGCTACCTCTAAATTGCTATCCTTACCATCTGGCGGTTGCCATTGCGAGGCTTGTAGCACAATATTCGTTTGGTAGAGTTCCAGGCGGTTTTGGAACTGAGGTTCTTGCCAACTGTTAAATAAAGATGTACCTGAAAAAAAAATAGCTACAAGCGTCAAAAAAAATAAACCCAACCGCTTAAGTGTCATCTATCCTCCCCTTGATTAACCAATGTCAAGTGCCTGTACCTGTTGGGAATTATCGCAAGAAAAGCAGGAACAGTATAGATTTCAGGATAAGCGAATAGTAGATATCATCAACTTAAGAATTTGTGAGCAACCCTACCATGCTAGAGTACAATCCTTTGCACTACTTGCCCTCTGCGGAGGATTTACTGGGATGAACTATTAGGCGTGGTTGTTAAGTTGGTGGAGGGTACCAACTGTTGCCGCTATTGCGTCTACAAGCTACCACACCCCACACCCGACACCCTTTTTCTTAACATGGGGATTTGTAATGATGCTGAATGAACCCCCACAATCCTCCATAGATTTTTGGGCGTTGCTGAATAGAGGTATGAAATTTAAAAAATCAGACATTTAAAACTCTTACTCTCTGCGACTCTGCGGTTTTGCGTGAGACAAATTCATACTTTAAATCAGCAACGCCGATTTTTGAGTCTGGGAGTGTAGCGTATTGGAGATCAAGATGGGGATGCGAAGAAAAATGTGTAAGCTAAGAAACATCTAGTTTGCATATTGAAATGAGACTAAACTCTTGTGGGGCAGGCAAGATGCCTGCCCATGTTATGCAAGTTAAATGTGGAACAGCTTATTACAGATAATATAGAGAAGTGAATTTTAGTCTTTAATAGTATCAATTTTTGTAATTTTCCATATGCCATGCGGCATTTCTGAGTGTAGTTCGATATAAACTCGTTCAGAATCAAATAATTGCAAAGGCATCATTAATAACTTCAGCCTACTTGAAAAATCAGCGATCGCTCGAAAAGCTTCTGCACTATCTTCGAGAACTTGGTAAATGTTAATGGTTAAATCCAAACTTACACCTGTTGGTAGTGAACGAAAAGTTTCTTGAAAAAAGTTAACTAAAGCAACTTTATTTTTCAAAGAATAAAAAGAACCGACATAGGAATCAGAAAACACACGCCCCATCTCAATAGCATTTTTAGAGTTGTATGCAATCTTTAAACCCTGAAATATAGATAATATATGCTTTGACAAGCAGTCAGGATATAAATTATTTTGTTGCTCTTTTTGATCCCCAATAGATATTCCCTGGGCAGTAAGTGTAGCCAGTTCTGGATTCATGGCATTCATTGTTTACAATTACATATAATTTCGCCATGAATGTAGCATATGAAATTGGTAGTGCCCAGACTCAAATCAGCAGATTTGTCGGCTTGAGTTTATCTATTTACCTAAATAGCGATCGCCAAATAAATAAAAAGCGCTCTCAAAATTGAGAACGCTTTTTATATTTCCAAAATATGCAGAGAAATCAATATGCAACTTCTCTACGCATCAATAATTAACCATTGATTGCAGGAGCGCTCATCGCCACAGGTACAGCTTCACCAGCAGCTAAGTCTAGCGGGAAGTTGTGAGCATTACGCTCGTGCATTACCTCTATCCCCAAGTTCGCACGGTTAAGTACATCTGCCCATGTATTCACTACCCGCCCTTGAGAGTCAAGGATTGATTGGTTAAAGTTAAACCCATTCAGGTTGAATGCCATGGTACTGATGCCCAATGCCGTGAACCAGATACAAACTACAGGCCAAGCAGCCAAGAAGAAGTGCAAGGAACGAGAGTTGTTAAAGCTGGCATATTGCCAAATTAACCGTCCAAAGTAGCCGTGAGCAGCTACGATACTGTATGTTTCTTGCTCTTGACCAAATTTGTAACCGTAGTTCTGAGATTCGATTTCAGTGGTTTCCCGTATAAGTGAAGAAGTTACCAAAGAACCGTGCATTGCACAGAACAAGCTACCGCCGAATACACCTGCTACACCAAGTTGATGGAAAGGATGCATCAAGATGTTATGCTCGGCTTGGAACACCAACATAAAGTTGAATGTGCCGCTAATACCGAGGGGCATTCCGTCAGAAAAACTACCTTGCCCAATTGGATAAATTAGGAAAACAGAAGTAGCTGCTGCTACCGGAGCAGAGTAAGCTACACAAATCCAAGGACGCATACCCAGGCGGTAGCTTAACTCCCATTGCCGTCCCAACCAGCAGAAGATACCAATGAGAAAATGGAAAACAATCAGTTCATATGGCCCGCCATTGTAGAGCCATTCATCAAGGGAAGCTGCTTCCCAAATGGGGTAAAAGTGCAATCCAATAGCATTGGATGTTGGAACAATAGCACCGGTGATGATGTTGTTGCCGTATATCAAAGAACCAGAAACAGGTTCGCGAATACCGTCGATATCTACTGGTGGTGCAGCAATAAAGGCAATGATGAAACAGATGGTGGCTGATAACAGCGTCGGGATCATTAAAACGCCGAACCAACCAATATAAAGTCTGTTATTGGTGCTGGTAATCCATTCACAGAACCGATCCCACAGGCTCTCTCTTTCGCCTCTTCTTAAAATTGTGGTCATGGCTGTTTTGTGTATAAAGTGTTCAACGCAAATTTCTCAATTAGCAAAAATCGAGAACTTCGCTGTTTTCATGGATTTTTACCAAATACCTTCTCCCCGATCGCCGGAACATTGTGATTCAAGCTTTGAATCTGTTCTCAGTTGCCTCACACCAAATAAAAAACAAAAAGTTTACCAACCTTCCCCAGGGAGACGGTTGAATTAGAGGGAAATTTTCCCGGCTCTTAAATTTAGTTTTTACATAAACTTTTTATATTTTTCAATATTTTTTTGTTAATTTATGCTAAAAGACTTTTGTTTATAAGAAATACTTCTTTACATTAATTTCCTTGAAGCTGATTAGGTTATCTATAACAACAAAACTAGCTTATATATGAAATTATTGTTCACTTAATATAAAAAAGCGCTCCCTTTTTCGAGAGCGCTTCTTATTTTTTGTCTAGACGCAAGATATCGCGTCTATTAAGAAA
>NZ_AJLN01000087.1 GCF_000317285.1 Chlorogloeopsis fritschii PCC 6912
AGGAGCAGCGATGAAGGCGATGATGAAGCAGGTGGTAGCGGCGAGGAGGGTTGGAATCATCAACACGCCGAACCAACCGATGTATAAACGGTTGTCAGTGCTGGTGACCCAATCACAAAACCGCTCCCATGCATTGGCGCTTGTGCGTCTTTGTAGGGTTGTGGTCATTGTTTTATGAGTGCGATGAATTCTCGACAATAATATCAGGCGAATAAGTATTTGCCTGTATTAAAAAGGTTTACACAAGTTTTCATTTTTAGCAAGTGTTTACTCACTCAAAATTTTATTTAATTTATAATATTAAGTTTTATAAAAATATATATGTTTAAGTTTAGAAATATTAAGAAAAAATACAGTTTAATTTACAGCACAATGGGCGACAAAAAGCCGCTTGGAGGTTGCCTGAAAGCTTTGATAGTTAGATTCCGTAATTCACCAAATAAAAATCAATTGGACGGGTAATTAAAAATCAAAGTAAATATATGGCAAACTTCCTTCTGGAGCTAATACCCAAACAGCGTAGAAACAAGGAATTACGAACAAAAGTTTGACAGGCCAATTGAACTGTAGCTTCAGTTGACGGTTGAAAAAATAAACTACAGTCATGACAATGGCTAAAGCGAGCAAAAGCATAGCCAATTGATATTGACTGATGTTCAGTGCTTCTACATAAACCTTTTGAGCAAATTGAGCATCACCAGGATAACCCCATAGGCGCTGAAATACCAAAGAAGAGTCTTGCAAATTTGGTAGGCGGAACCAAATCCAAGAAGTAAAAACCATCAATTGTGTCAGCAACCAACCGATAAATACGCCTAAAGGCTGTTGCCAAAAATTTTCTAAATCTTCAAAGCTATCACTGAGGGCACTAGTAAGTCTATGCACTACCAAAGCTAAACCGTGGTATGCACCCCAAACTAAAAATCCCAAGGCTGCTCCGTGCCAAATACCCGCAATCACCATGACAATCATCAAATTTAAGCAGGTGCGATCCAAACCTTTACGAGAACCACCCAAAGGGAAATAGAGGTAGTTACGCAGCCAATCTCCCAGCGTCATATGCCAACGTCGCCAAAACTCAGCAATACTGGTACTGAAGTAAGGGAAATCAAAATTTTCTGGTAAAACCAAACCAAATAGTAAAGCAGTACCACGGGCGATATCTACGTAACCGCTGAAATCGAGATATAACTGAAAACCATAGGCAAATGTTGCTAACCATAAATCGGTACTACTTGCCCGTTGTAAATTGCCAAAGCATAAATCTACGTATATACCAATGTGGTCTGCTAATAGACCTTTTTTAACTGCTCCAATGGCGATTAACCATAAGCCTTCTGAGACATTTGCAGCAGTGAGCGATCGCAAGTTGCTAAATTGATTTGCCAGATGATGGAAGCGAGTAATGGGGCCAGAAATTAATTTAGCAAAGAAAAATTTATATGCTGCAAATTTAATAAACTGATTACTAGCAGGTGCACCTCGATATACATCTACTAAATAAGCAATACACTCAAATACAAAAAATGAAATTCCTAAAGGTGCAATAATTTTAGAAGATGTAAATGATAAATTTGTTGAAGTGTTTTTGCCAATAAAATTTAATAATGGTGATAAATATTTGAACCCTAGCAACAGCAAAACATTGATGAACACGCCCAGGAATAAAAGTTTTCCGCGTTGACTGTTCCAATCAGCTTGAGCAAATCGAGATTCATTATCATTAATAGAATCTTGTTCTGGTAATGGGTTTTGTCCGAGTGCAAGTCCTACACGAAAGTTAATAAAAATCAGTACCAGCAACAAAGGAATATACTGAAGCTGTAGAGATGCATAGAACGCAATGCTGGCAATTAATAATATCCACAACTGCAATTTTTTTAGTGCTAAAGACCAATAAATTGCAAGTACTAGCAGTAAAAAAAGTCCGTATTCAATTGATATAAATTTCATCTAATTAGTCATTAGTCATTGGTCATTTTTCATTGGTTAGTAGTTAGTAGGGGAGGCAGCGCGCCCTTGGAGGTTCCCCGGAGGCGGAGCGTCTCCGGCTCCGCTCCGTTGTAGCGACTGCCGTGCGGGTTTTGTTGATTAACTTTGGGTTAAAACCGACAATTTATCTTTTAAACCCGCCCGTACAGTATTTAGTAGTTAGTGGTTAGTAGTTGATTGTTTATTACTCCCCATCTCCCCCATCTCTTCCCTTTTGCCCTCTGCTCCTTCGCTTTGTTGTCTCCATCTCTCCTTGTCTCCCTTTACCTTGTCTTTAATTTCCTACTGCCTCCTGCCTCCAACATAGCTGCCTTCTAGTAAGCATTGAACTATTTTGCAGGCCAAGGAATCATTGGATCAATAGCAAGTTTTTGTGAGACTTCGTATGCACCATAACGATTGAGATGACTGGGATCGGAAAAGTAGTCATTGGCTTTAGGCCAAAGAACTATAAAATCTCGATAAATCAAGTTGGAACGCCCAGCTAAATTTAACATATACTGCTGAAATTCTTGCTCATATTGCTGACGGATTGGATCTAAATATTCTGCGGTTAGAGGCATATTCACAAACACTAAATTAATTTTTTTAGATTCAGCAAACCGCAATACAGAGTCTAAGGCAATTTCTTGCTTGCCTTCTAATTTAAAAGCAGTATAGTCATTATCGTAGTTACCAGCAACTTTAGGATGTTTTTGATAATATTGGGCTGGGTTAAAACGAATCGATAAAGGTAAGAAACCATCAAAATCAACTGCGTGATCAACAATATGCTGCTCGGTATCTAAGTTTGTAACCTTTATGCCACTTTTTCCAGAACTATCTTGCATAAATGGCACAGACTTGAGTTTTTGATTGAGTAAACTTTTAAGTTGAGTGCGCTGTTGGTGTGTCTTAGAAACAGAAGATAAAGCTTGATTTAAAAATTTATCTAAAGAATTATTATTATCTGGCTGAGTTTTTGCTTTTTGCTCTCCTTGGGTAGGTTGAGAGCTACTAATAGTATCATCAGAATTCTGATTTGCTAACTCTTTTTGCAACACCTTTTGGTAACCTGGCGATGATGCGATCGCGTTAAAAGTTATATCCTCCCTACCACTGTTGAAGGCACGCGCACCATCTGCCCAAATTATCAGTTTTGGCAGTTCAGATGGTTCTAAAACCCGGCGTAAGATAAAATCTACAACTTGTGCTGTGGCTCCATTGATACCAAAATTAAATACATCGATATTGGGATATCCGTGAGTTGCAAGAGCTTTAGAAAGCGCCAAGGGATCTATACCCCTCAGAGCGCGAGAAGAGCCAAGAATTAAGACATCTGGCGGTTTGCCAGTCTTGGTAAGCCTTTGTCTGTAAAGTGCTAGCTGCTCATCTAATTGCCGAGCGTTGAAACTGGGAAACTGCGATCGCGCTGCCAACAAAATTGCAGTTGCAGTTGCTTTTTCCCTTGGTTTGGTATCTTCTATGCTCGTGAATCCAGAAGCATTAAATACTTCTGTTCGATTACTGGGAGATTTTTCTTTTGATGTATTGGCAAAAAAGATTGTACTTTCGTTATTTTCTAGAGAATTAGCGACAGATGTTGGAGCTGGAGTGCTAACAGTTTTTGGTGCTGGAGGTGTAGTGTTAGCAACAATTTGACCTAAGATCCAATCTGACTGCAAGGTTAGCAATAATCCCAGAGTACCCCAAACTATTGCAACCCGATAGTCGGCGTGTTCGTCTGCAGCTTGCTCTTGCGGCTGGTTGGTTTCAGTCAATAGCTGTGTTGCCAAAAGCCACTGTCTGAGTTTTGTACCCCAATACCAAGCAACTTCTGCAAAAATACTTTGTACTTCTTGTCTAGTTAAATCAGGACGCAACACAGGCTCGCTACCCTCAGATGGGATCAGATCGCCAACGTAGGCAGCGGTAGCGGCGAATTCCGGAGTAGCTTCTGGCACTAAACGTTGGCGGTTGACAAAATCGACGCCATAATGCCATAAAGGTTCCTTGTTACCTGCACGACGTCCGTAAACACGTACTCCTGCTAAACCAGGAATGTTTAACTGGGAGACAAACTGAGTAACTTTGTCTGCTACTCGTTTGCGGGCAGGGCAGACTGGTGCGTCGCACATAATGTGTAACAAATCGCCTTTCCATACCAACAGAACGCGAGTTCCACCTGTTTTGAGGCGAAGATCCAAATCGGGATTGAGCATCCGCTCTAATAAGAAAACAAGAGCAGGTTGATCGCCTCCAGCTGCCAATTCCATTACTGATGGTGCTAAAGCCTGATGTTCTGAGGCGGGTAAAGTTTGCCAATCAATCCAAGCTGGTTGCTTGTCGGCGTGTGTGTGCCCGTAAAGAGTAGCCGCAACAATACCTTGGGGGGCAATCACTTCCAGCTGCGACATTATTACTCTCAAGCACAGGGCTTTGTCTGGTATTTGGAATGTTGTTGGCTCCGGGGCAATTGGGCTGCAAAACATATGTAGTGTGGATTCTTTTAGAGTTATCCCCACCTTGAGATTGAACTGTGATAATTTATCGTTTACTAAGCGGGCGATCGCCTGTACATCTCCCCAACGCGCCCATTCTTTCAGCATCGCTTCGGCTGGTGTCAGATCCACCCGCAGCACCCAACCAAAGCCTGTTTCACCTGCTACTGTCGTGGCAATAACTGCATCTTCGTAGCCAGAAAGCTTGAGATTGCGTAATTTCCGCGCTACTGGCTCGGCAATTAATGAAGGATCGGGGACATAACTAGACTGACAATATATCCACAGTCGATTTTGAGCGGTGAGATTTTGTGGAGTTACCTGTTGCTGCTTAACTTTAACTTCTACCGCCACACCCAAAGAACTCAGCGTCTCACTCAAATAGCGAGCGATCGCGTCTGGATTGCCTTGCCGTGCCAAGCTCTCGTTAGAAAGAACCAGTGCCCCACCAGTTTGAGAGGATTTTTCTGCATCTTGGAGTAAGGCTTGTTCTACCTGTTCTAAGTGGCGCTCCAATTGATTTAAGAAAACTTGATGGCACCATTGGGGCTTGGTTTCACCCTTCTTTCGACCGTAGACGAAAACTTGGTATATTGAGGGTTGTTCGCTACTTGTCAAAACATCCAAATTTGTATGCTGTAGTGCGTGCAGCAAATCAGACAGAGTACGCCAACGCCGGGGGCATTCTTGACTTTCACAAAGGATGTATAGATCGTTTCCCCGCAACCGGATTTTCACCCCTAAAGTGTTGATTCCTGTTGCTTGGCTTACCCATTGTATTAGAGACTGCTGGTTAGGTGGTAATGCTGTTTTCATGGGAAGTTAAGTATGCAGGAGCTAGTATTGGGGATAGTATCTTGACTTGTAAACTAGAACCATAAGAATCATCATGCTATGAAGTTTTTTAACATTATTTTTGGCATTATAAATTTGCCAAACCAGCAAAGCACAGTTTTAGCTTGCAAGTCTACCATTTGTCGAATTTTGCCGGTTTCCATCCATCCTCCCAACACATGAGAATATAACTTATGTCGTCTTTAAACTCTAAATCTTCCACAAATTCCGATCTTAATTTAGTTTTGTTTTCCATTCCCCAATCTTTCCTCTTACAAGTTGGTACGGCATCTGTCCTCATGTTGCTGTTAGCAGAGAAAGCCACCGCACAAACTTTACAAGCGATCGGAGAAGCTACTGAAGAAATATTTCGCGGCGATCGCCTGCCAATTCTTGACTTTCCAGAAGACAATCTAGAAAACGAAGGTTAGTTATTATACTATATTTTCTGGAAATTATCGTGGCAAATTCCATGACTGTAGAGTACAAAACCTGAAATCATAAAAATAACTAGCTTTAACAGAACAGAGGATATGAGTTCCCTTTTATACTTTTTCTCTCAGGATGTGAATGTATACCCTGCCTCCGATTTATTTTTACGCCATCGTCTACAAATAGTAGAGGAATTATGGGAGTCCGTTCTTCGGCAGGAATGCGGCCAAAAAATGGTGGATTTGTTGCGGCAATTACGCGATTTGTGTTCGCCAGAAGGACAAGCAAATAACGATCAAGCTTCCTCTGTATTCAAATTAATTGAGCAGCTCAACATTAACGAAGCCATTCGAGCGGCTCGTGCTTTTGCTTTGTATTTCCAGCTGATCAACATCATAGAGCAGGACTACGAACAACGGCAGCAAATGAATCGTTATGAGGTGGACAAAGAAGCAGGAACTCAAGAAACTTTACCAAATATCATTTCTTCATCAGTTTCTCATACAGAAGAAAAACCTCTCAACAACGGATTGGGAGCAGACTTGTTGACAAAAAGTTGGCAAGCTGATTTAAGTGGTAAACGCAAAGGCACTTTTGCTGCCTTGTTTCCCCATTTATATCAGCTAAACGTACCGCCCCAACAAATTCAACGCCTAATTGCACAGTTAGACGTGCAGCTAGTGTTCACAGCTCACCCAACAGAAATTGTCCGCCACACGATTCGCGATAAACAAAGACGAGTAGTCAAATTACTACAGCAGCTAGATGTAGTTGAAAAGCGTGTTGGTAATTGTGGTTCGTGGGAAGCAACAGAAATACGAGAACAATTGATAGAAGAAATTCGTTTGTGGTGGCGCACTGATGAGTTGCACCAGTTTAAACCTTCAGTGCTAGATGAAGTAGATTACGCTCTGCACTACTTCCAGGAAGTTTTGTTTGATACTATTCCCCAATTATACAAGCATTTACAGCGCTCTTTAGCTGGCACTTTTCCCTGGCTGGAACCACCGAGGAAGAACTTTTGCAAGTTTGGTTCTTGGGTAGGGGCAGACAGAGATGGCAACCCATCGGTAACACCAGAAATCACTTGGCAGACAGCTTGCTATCAGCGCAACATTGTTTTAGAAAGGTATATTCAATCAGTCAAACGCCTGATCAATTTATTAAGCGTGTCACTGCATTGGAGTGATGTTCTACCAGATTTGCTGGAATCTTTGGAGATAGAGCAATCGCAACTGAGTGAAGTATACGACGAGTTAGCACTGCGTTATCGCCAAGAACCGTATCGGTTGAAAATGTCGTATGTGCTTAAGCGTCTGGAAAATACACGCGATCGCAATTTGGCTCTCTCGAAACGGGAAATTATCAAAAACGATAACACGCCAATTTATCGCTCCGGAGAAGAATTTTTGGCAGAACTGCGGCTGATTGAACGTAATTTAAATGAAACAGGATTAACTAGTCGCGAACTAGAAAATTTGATTTGTCAGGTAGAAATTTTTGGTTTTAACCTGACTTGTTTGGATATCCGTCAAGAATCATCGCGCCACTCGGATGCTTTAAATGAAATTTTGGAGTACTTGGGTGTTTTAAAGCAACCTTACAACGAATTGAGCGAGGAAGAGAGAGTTGCTTGGTTGGTGAGCGAGCTACAAACTCGCCGCCCCTTAATTCCAGCAGAATTACCATTTTCATACAAAACTAACGACGTCATTGAAACCTTGCGGGTAGTGCGATCACTACAACAAGAATTTGGTGGCGACATCTGCAAAACATACATTATCAGTATGTGCCGCCAAGTCAGCGACGTACTGGAAGTATTGCTTTTAGCCAAAGAAGCAGGGCTTTACGATCCTGGTACTGCTGTGGGCACAATTCAAGTAGTTCCTCTATTTGAAACAGTAGAAGACTTGCAGCGATCGCGCAGCGTCATGCGGCAGTTGTTTGAGTTACCCTTGTATCGGGCTTTGTTAGCAGGTGGTTTTGCAGCAATTGAAGGGGATAGGGGACAGGTGACATGGGATAGGGGACAGGTGACAGGGGACAGGGGACAGGGGACAGGGGACAGGAAGAATGAATCTTTCTCCGCGTCAGAGCGTGTCCCACTCTCCGTGTCTCATTCTTCTCTGACTCCCAACCTGCAAGAAGTAATGCTGGGGTATTCTGATAGTAATAAAGACTCTGGCTTTTTAAGCAGTAACTGGGAAATTCATAAAGCCCAAAAATCACTACAGCACATTGCTGAGAATTATGGCGTTAATCTGCGGATTTTCCACGGACGGGGTGGCTCTGTTGGACGTGGTGGTGGCCCAGCTTATGAGGCAATTTTGGCACAACCAGGTCATAGTATCAACGGGCGCATCAAAATTACCGAACAAGGGGAAGTTTTAGCTTCTAAGTATTCCTTGCGAGATTTAGCTCTGTTCAATTTGGAGACTATCACCACTGCTGTAATTCAGGCTAGCTTGCTGCGGACTGGGTTTGACGATATCGAACCCTGGAATGAAATTATGGAAGAGTTGGCAGTGCGATCGCGTACTCATTATCGCGCTCTTATCTATGAAGAACCAGATTTTATTGATTTCTTCCACCAAGTTACTCCGATTGAAGAAATTAGCCTCCTACAAATTAGCTCTCGTCCAGCGCGTCGTCCATCAGGTAAAAAAGATTTAAGTGGTTTGCGGGCAATTCCTTGGGTATTTAGCTGGACGCAAACAAGATTTTTGTTACCTTCCTGGTATGGAGTAGGCACAGCATTACAAGAATTTTTGAATGAAGAACCGGAAGAACACTTAAAATTGCTGCGTTATTTTTACATTAAATGGCCATTCTTTAAGATGGTTATCTCCAAAGCAGAAATGACATTGGCAAAAGTAGACTTACAAATGGCGCGGCGCTACGTTGAAGAGTTATCTAATCCGCAAGATATACCGCGTTTTGAAAGACTCTTTGAACAAATTGCCAACGAATACTATCTCACACGAGATTTAGTTCTAAAAATCACCGATCACCAACGACTTTTAGATGGCGATCCTGTATTGCAGCGTTCTGTACAGCTACGTAATGGCACAATTGTACCGCTAGGTTTCATCCAGGTTGCTCTTCTCAAGCGGTTGCGCCAGTCAAAGAATATACCCACTTCTGGAGTTATTCACTCTCGATATAGTAAGGGAGAACTGCTGCGCGGGGCATTGTTGACAATTAACGGTATTGCCGCCGGGATGAGAAATACAGGTTGAGATTGTTGGTGGAAAGTTGATGGTGGTTAGTGGTTAGTGGATAGTGGTAAATAAATACCTCTACTAACTACTAACTAATTACTAAATGACTAAAAACCGAATTTTCATTTGCACCTTTTTAGCATTGTTATCAGGCTTTTTAAGTGCTTACATAGGTGGGCAAATTAGCTTAACTGTGCGTAGCCAAAAGTGCCAAAACCAAGCTTGGGGTTTACAGCAGATGTGCAATGCTTGGGAAACACCAGGAGCTATATGGCAAGGCAGCACTACAGGGTTGTGGACTGGTACTATTTTAGGGGCGTTTTTTGGCGGATTGTTAACACGACAAAGAAGATAGTAGAAGTGATTAGTGGTACTTTTTCACAACTAACTACTAACTAATTACGTCTAATGTGAATTAGCCGAATTCACCTTGAGTTATCCAATATTATGATAATAACGACCACAGATGGACACAGATAAACACAGATAAATCATCCGTGTGCATCCGTGTGTATCTGTGGTTGATTTTTTAGTTTCTCATCCGTCTGTGGAGGCTGTAGGTTTTTGTGGATTGCTTAAAGTAGTCCAAGAATTGGTGCTAGTATCAAAGCAACGCCAAATTCCCTCCTCTTCCTGGTAGCAAAACAAACTGCGGTCATCAAGATATAAGTTATCTGTCAAGAAATATATAATGCCTCGAAAAGGATAGGTTTTACGGCTTAAGCGCTTGGCTACTGCTTGATTGGGGCATTCCACTATGAACACTGGTTGTCCGTCTAAGTGAGCCAAAGAGAAGATGCACATCCGCAAAATCGCTCGCAACCAGCTTTCTGAGTGCTCAAAATAATCATCGATGATTTTGTTAGTCAGAGCTTTTTCTAGGGTACGGTCTTTTCTTGGAGGAGTGTGGGGTTCAGACATTGCACCACCTAATGGCTATACCGTTGGATTGAGATTAATCTAAAAGTTTTAAATATACAAGCGTGTAAGCAACAATACGGTAATATTTATGCTTGGCTCTTGTCACCGCACACAAATGCCTTAATAGCAGCTTGTTAGATAATTAGCTACACGCAAAAAAGTAATTGCTATTTTGTATCCTGAAGCTTGGTAGAATGCAGCATTGACGAGCAAAATATATTAGCCATGACTGCTGAAACTAACGAAGTCAAGCAAACCACTAAAGGTGCTGATGCTGTTGATGAAGCGATCGCACAGGGAATTGATTTTGATGGTTCTCCAATTCCCCCTGCCAAACTGGAACTTTATCAAAAAGTCATGGCACTAGAAGCAAACAGACAACGTAGCGGTGTCAGTAATACCATGCGATCGCGTATCGTGCGGATTGGGGCAAAACACATTCCCCAACCAGAACTTGACAAAATGCTAGTAGATGCTGGTTTTGCGCCTTTAAAAGAGAAAGAAGTTGCTTTTTTCTACGGCGGCAAGTAAGCAACGGATTCGGCAGCAGATTTTGTAGCGGACAATGAAACCGTAATGATTTACGGCTAATTTGTCCATTACATCTATATATCTTATCCGTTGCCGAAGTTGGTTTTTGCCTTTTTGACTAGTTATTCCAGAAATCTGTGACATCATACCCCAATTCTGCTAGCATTTGCCGCAGCAAAGGTAAACTCAGCCCAATCACATTGCTGTGACAACCTTCTATTTTTTCTACAAATAAACTACCGTAACCTTCGAGAGCAAAAGCACCAGCACATTTGAGTGGTTCGCCCGTAGCAATGTAGGCATCAATAGCGCGATCGCTCATTGGTGCAAAGTAAACCCTCGTAACTTGGCATCTAACCAGAGTATGATTTTGGGACAGATCGATTAAAGTATGACCTGTATATAAATCGCCAAAATGATTTTGCATCAGCTGCCAGCGCTGACGTGCTTCGTCAGCGTCTTTTGGCTTACCGTGAATCTCACCATTGAGAGCTAAAATGGAGTCACAACCAATTATTAAAGCAGAACTAAATTGAGGTGCTACAGTCTGGGCTTTGCATTGGGATAGAACTTGCACCAACTGTGCCGGATCATTAAGTTGTACTTGCGACTCATCAAAATCACTAGGGCGAACTATCGGCTCAATACCAACAGTTTGCAGCAAGCGTCGTCGCGCTGGAGAAGCTGAGGCGAGAACGATTTTTGTTATGCCCATACACTAGGAGGGGGAGAACTACTAACTACTAACTACTAACCACTAACTCTTAACTAATATACAGAGAAAGAATCAACAGATTCTTGAATCATGCCTTTAACTTTCCGCCAGCGTTTTTCTGGAATAGAGGCATTGAAAGTGAAAAGTTTACCTCTACTAGTAGTGACGCTAGCTAGGTTATGCCGTTGTTGTTTGTTGGGGAGAGTCACTAGATATTCTAATATGTAGTAAGTATTACCGTTTAGCTCTCGTTGCTCGGCATTGACTAATTCAGCTTGACGACCAGAACCTTCGGGAGCAAGGGCATTTTTTCCCAATTTATATCCTACTTCTGTTGGTGTGCCCAATTCTACCAAAGATTTACTTTCTGGTACTGGACTAATCACAACAGAGGCATTCTCACTAAACTCTATCAAATCGTGGAAGACTACATCAGGGCCGTTGGCAACTTTAACTTGAACCCAGCCGTTAGGATATGAAAACTGATAGCCATCAGTTGTGTCTACGTAGTCTCTAAGTGCTGCCGCAGCTGCAGTACTGTAATTAGTTAAGCTAAAAGTCAACACTAATAAAAAAATAATTGCTATTTTTTTCCACATTGGTTTTAATTCCTTTAGGCTGGAAGCAGTACAAGGCAAACGTAATTTTTCGTTTTTCATTGTCCCACGGATGCTGACAACTTACGAACTACGCTGGTTCTACCCTGGTAAAGTACCAGAAGAAATTCAATTGTGGTTTGAGCAAGATTGTCTTGTTCAGCCGTTACAACCACCAGAAACAAGGGAAGACATATATCTTTACTCTCCCGAATCTGAATTTTTAGGCATTAAATTGCGGCAAGAGCGACTAGAAGTCAAATGGCGCAAAGCAGAATTAGGTGTATTGAATTTTGGCGACTCTGTAGAAGGCAAAGCAGAAAAATGGGGTAAGTGGTTGTGTTGTGATTCAAAACAAGAAAGTTTTGAGTTGGAGCAGGTTGTAAATAACCCTGTCTGGGTAAGCGTTCAAAAAGTTCGTTACTCACAAATTTACCAAGTATTACCCGAATTGTTGCTACAACCTGTTTCCGACAATGAAAATATTGATAACGGCTGTAGGGTTGAACTTACTCATCTGGTGATTCAAGAGAGTAATTGGTGGAGCATTGGGTTTGAAGCTTTTGGTGAAGATAGCCGTTTGATGAATAATCTGCAAATCACAGCCAATAGAGCATTTAATAATGAATCCGGCTCCAAGTTTCTTGCTGATGATTCTTATGCTTATCCGAGTTGGTTAGCGCAGGTTTTCGGTAATTAGTGTATACACCCTTTTATATAGATTTATCTCTACTTTTGTACAGATTTCCCAGTAATGTGATTTAGCTACATTTGCAAATATAAGACTTATTTATATTCTGTGTTTTCCTACCTATGCAGCTGAAGCTTCAAAAGGAAATCATTAAAGAAGTTAAAGCCGCACTCGTTATCGATCCGATTGAATCAGCGGAATTAGTAGGGCTGCATTATGTTAGCGATACTACCCCAGGCATTTGGCGACAGCGTGTGGGTGAAGAGTTTTGCTATTTTGATGCCAATGGCAAAAAAATCTGCGATGAGACGGAATTAACAAGGATTAAGGCTCTTGTCATTCCACCTGCTTGGAGTGAGGTTTGGATTTGTCCCCATTCGCAAGGACATTTGCAAGCTACAGGCAGAGATGCAAAAGGACGAAAGCAGTACCGCTATCATTCTCACTGGCAAAAAGTTCGCAGCCAAACTAAATTTACGCGGATGATTGCCTTTGGGCAAGCACTACCAAAGATTCGCCAACGCGTGCAAGCAGACTTGGCACTGGGGGGTTTGCCAAAAGAAAAAGTATTGGCAACGGTAGTGAAGCTGATGGAAATTACCAAAATTCGGGTGGGTAATGAAGAATATGCCCAAACAAATAAATCTTTTGGTTTAACAACAATGAGAGACCGCCACGTTGATATTTCTGGCTCTAAGCTAAGATTTAAATTCCGGGGTAAAAGTGGTGTAGAGCATGATATTGATGTGAGCGATCGCCGTTTGGCAAAAATTGTCAAAAGCTGTCAAGATATTCCCGGACAAGAGTTATTTCAGTATCTTGATGATGACGGGCATCGGCAAGCGATCGGCTCTGGAGATGTGAATGATTACCTACGCGAAATCACAGGTTTAGATTTCACCGCTAAAGATTTTCGTACTTGGTTTGGTACTGTGTTAGCAGCACAAGAATTATATGATTTAGGGCAATTTACCTCACAAACAGCAGCCAAGAAAAACATCACCCAGGCAATTAAAAATGTAGCCCAAGAACTAGGCAATCGCCCAGCAACTTGTCGTAAATATTATGTTCATCCAGCCGTTCTTGAAGCATATACAGACGGTTCACTTTTGGCAACTCTAGAAAAGGAATTAGAGAACAAACAAAATGTATCAAAATTAGAATTGCGTCCAGAAGAACGGGTAGTATGTAAAATACTAGAACATTATTTATTACAAGTAAATAAATAATTTTAACTCTATTTATAAATCTCTATTGGCAGAGGCATTTTATTCTATACCCTATTATAGATACGTTCCCAATTTTATAGCACTTAAATTAAACAGAAGATTTAAAAGAAAAATAAACTCATGTCACAAGAACGAAATCTTGAGGAGAATTTACTATCTCAAGCAGCAGAGAACACGCTCTCCAGCCAGTTGGATGAAGCAGAAACCATAGAAGTAGATGTGCAAACAGATTTGCTAAAAATAATTCAAGGACAAGCAGACGCTGTTTCTTTATCTGGAGAAGGGCTGGAAATACAAGGTGTTCGTGTACAAGAAATAGAGGTACAGACAGATAAAATTGCCATCAATCCTCTCAGTGCGATTTTTGGTCAGATTGAACTAAATCAACCTGTAAATACAACTGCTCGCATCATACTTACAGAAGCAGACATTAACTATGCCCTCACTTCAGATTATATTCGCAGCAAATTACAAAATTTTGATTTAAATGTAGACGGTGAAATTATCAGTTTAAAACCACAGCAAATACAGATTTATTTACCGGATGATGGCAAAATCAAATTTCAGGGAACGGTGCTGATAAACGAAAAAAGTCATACTCGCCAGATAGTTTTTACGGCAGTAGTTAGCCCACGTACCAAACATCATCCTATCTTGATGGAAAGTTTTAACTGTACTCAAGGAGCAGGCATTTCTCTAGATATAATTGTATCCTTAATGAATCAAGTAAAAGAACTTGTTAACTTACCATATTTTGAGTTTGATGGTACAAAATTTCGTTTGAGAAATATGGAAGTAAAAAAAGGTAGTATGATTCTTTTGGTAGAGGCGAATGTGAAACAGATTCCACAACTATAAAAAGTCTTCGGTAAGTAGTAACTCCGCGTCTACTGTCATCTATCCTCTGCTTTTAGTTTATGAAGAGAGCTGTTAAGTTTTTATAACTGATGAGTGATGTTGTAATTTTAACGAACTTCTAATATTAGAGAAGCATTTATTTCCACAATTTCCACTATGCAAGAGTACGATGTTGTAATTATTGGTGCAGGACACAATGGATTAGTTTGTGCTGCCTACTTACTAAAAGCAGGATATAGTGTTTTACTATTGGAAAAGCGTTCTGTTCCTGGAGGTGCGGCAACTACCGAAGAATGCCTTCCTCAAGAAGCACCAGGATTTAAGTTTAACTTGTGTGCAATTGACCACGAATTTATTCACCTTGGGCCAGTAGTTCAAGAATTAGAATTGGAAAAATATGGTCTGGAATATCTTGAGTGCGATCCAGTAGTATTTTGTCCCCATCCGGATGGTAAATATTTTTTAGGTCATAAGTCTTTGGAAAAGACTTGTGCAGGAATTGCCCGCTACAATGAGCGTGATGCTAAAAAATATGCAGAATTTACTGATTATTGGCAACGGGCATTGGGCGCAATGATTCCTATGTTCAACGCACCACCAAAATCAGTTTTAGACATTTTAGGTAATTACGACGTCACCAAAATTAAAGACTTGTTCTCGGTAATAGGTTCTCCTAACAAGACACTGGACTTTGTTCGCAATATGTTAACCAGTGCGGAGGATCTTCTTAACGAGTGGTTTGATGAAGAATTCCTCAAAGCGCCTCTAGCAAGACTTGCTTCTGAACTTGGTGCGCCACCTTCGCAAAAAACCATTGCTATTGGTGCAATAATGATGGCAATGCGTCACAATCCCGGTATGGCAAGACCTCGTGGTGGTACTGGGGCTTTAGTGCAAGCTTTAGTAAATTTGGTAATAAGTAAAGGTGGTGTAATCTTAACCGATCAGCACGTGAGTAAAGTCTTGATTGATAATGGACGTGCTGTTGGTGTGCGCGTAGCAAATGGTAAAGAATACAGAGCCAAGTATGGTGTTATCTCTAACATTGATGCCAAGCGGGTATTCTTGCAACTGATGGATAAAAGTGATGTAGATGCGGTTGATGCAGAGTTACGGGAAAGATTGGAACGCCGCATTGTCAACAACAACGAAACTATTCTCAAGATAGACTTGGCTTTAGATGAAGTGCCGCGTTTTGAGCGCTACGAACACAGAAATGAGTATTTAATCGGCTCTGTTTTAATTGCAGATTCGGTTGCTCATGTTGAACAAGCCCATAGTAAATGTACCTTGGGAGAGATCCCTGATTCTGATCCATCAATGTATGTGGTGGTGCCAACGGTGTTAGATCCGTCGATGGCACCTCCAGGGAAGCATACAGTGTGGATTGAATTTTTCGCTCCTTATCAAATTGCTGGTGCAGAAGGTGCAGGTTTGAATGGTACTGGTTGGACAGACGAACTGAAAAATAAAGTTGCCGATAGGGTAGTAGATAAGTTGGCAGAGTATGCACCAAATTTAAAAAATTCAATCATTGCCCGTCGCGTCGAAAGCCCAGCAGAACTGGGAGAAAGACTGGGTGCATACAAGGGAAATTATTACCACGTTGACATGACTCTGGATCAGATGGTGTTTTTCCGTCCTTTACCGGAAATTGCCAACTATAAAACACCGATTGAGAATTTATTCTTGACTGGTGCAGGAACTCATCCGGGTGGTTCCATTTCTGGAATGCCAGGGCGTAATTGTGCGCGAGTATTTTTACAGAGTAAGCATCCCATTGCTCAGACTTTGAAAGATGCACGCGACTCAATTAAGTCAACGGTTGAGTCTGTGTTTGGGATTAATAAGTAACCAAGATTTTGGAGTTGCCCGCAGACTAAAAGTCTGGGGCTATACAAACAAAGACTGTCTACGCAGTCTGATAACATTTCACCTCAATCACGATACACATATCATTATTGTAGAGACGCGATATATCGCGTCTCTACATGGTCTATATTTGTATCAGACTTTTTATGAAATGGTATTACATATTAATTATTTTTGCTCGAAAGCTTGAGACCATCAGCAGTTACCATCCCCCTACAGATTGATTGCAAACAACTGCTAAATCAAAGAAATGCTAAAGATGGGATTATAACTGGCGAAAGAGTTATATTCTCCACCCTCTTTCTAACATCGGGAAAGATACACCCATTTCCCAAATTGCAACTATGGAAGCGTATGATGTTGTAATGATTGGCGCTGGACATAATGGTTTAGTTTGCGCCGCCTATCTCCTCAATGCTGGTTATAGCGTACTGCTTTTGGAAGCGCGATCGCTACCTGGTGGTGGTGCCACAACTGAAGAACTTTTGCCTAAAGAAGCGCCTGGGTTTAAATTCAATCCTTGTGCGCTCGATCACCTGTTTATTTTCCTCGGTTCGGTCATACAGGAATTAGAACTGCACAAGTACGGTTTAAAATACCTTTTGTGCGATCCGGTCGTTTTTTGTCCTCATCCCGACGGCAAGTATTTTTTAGCACATAAATCGGTAGAAAAAACTTGTTTAGAAATTGCCCGTTACAATCACAGAGATGCTCAAAAATATAGCGAATATGCCAACTACTGGCTTCGTTTCGTCGGCTCTATCATTCCCTATTTCAACGCACCACCTAAATCAATAGTTGACCTTGTAGGTAACTACGATCTGAAAAAACTGCAAGACCTATTTTCTCTTTTGGGCGGGCCTAATCAAACGCTGGATTTGCTTCGTACAATGCTAACCAGCCCAATGGATAATCTCAATGAGTATTTTGATTCCGAATTTATCAAAGCACCCCTTGCCCGACTATCGGCAGAAATCAGTGCACCTCCTTCTCAAAAAGCCATGTCCTTTGGAGCAATGATGATGGTTATGCGCCACGATCCCGGTATGGCTAGACCACAGGGTGGTACTGGTGCACTTACTGACGCATTAGTAAATTGTGTGACCAGTAAAGGTGGTGTAATCCTCACTAACCAGAGGGTGGAAAAAGTCTTAATTGATAATGGTAAAGCAGTTGGTGTGCGAGTTAATGGCGGTAAAGAATATCGCGCCAACAAAGGTGTATTTTCCAATATTGATGCCAAGCGGTTATTTTTGCAACTAGTGGATGCAAGTGATGTAGATAGCGCCGATGCGAATTTACGGGAAAGATTAGACCGCCGCATTGCGGATAATAATGAAAGTATCCTCAAAATAGACTTAGCTTTAAACGAACCACTGCGATTTGAACACCATGAACATAGAGATGAATACCTAATCGGTTCGATTTTGATTGCAGACTCCGTAAACCACGTAGAAAAAGCTCATAGCGACTGCACCCAGGGAAAAATCCCTGATGATGATCCCTCAATGTATTTAGCTATGCCCACAGGACTCGATCCTTCAATGGCACCACAAGGCAAGCATACAGCCTGGATCGAATTTTTTGCCCCATATAATATTACAGGTGCGGAAGGCACGGGGTTAAAAGGTACAGGTTGGACGGATGAGTTGAAAAACAAAGTCGCCGATCGCGTGGTGGAAAAATTGGCGGAGTATTCACCCAATCTCAAACATTCAATTATTGCCCGTCATGTGGAAAGCCCTGCTGAGTTAGGAGAACGCCTGGGATTTTTCAAGGGCAACTACTACCACCTCGATATGACTTTAGATCAGATGCTGTGCTTCCGCCCGCTACCGGAACTGGCTAACTACACAACCCCGATTGAAAATTTGTATCTTACTGGCGCGGGAACTCATCCGGGTGGTTCAATTTCCGGGCTACCAGGGCGTAATTGTGCGCGGGTATTTTTGCATCACGAGAAACCCTTACAACAGACTTTGAAAGAAGCAGGCAATTCCATTAAATCTGCTATTGGATCTGTTTTTCAAGGTGGATGACGTGAAACTAATATCTACTAAACGTGCAACCCCAAAAGTCTTATTTTCTAAATCAACCACGTCATACCTACTAACGATGACAATCATAAGAGAAAATTGATGTAATAAAGCTGCTGTTGGCAATGCTGGAGAAATGACAAATCGGGTTTTAATTCTTGGAGGAAGGGGGCGGATCGGCAGTAGTGTTGCTCAGGATTTAGTCACCCATACACAGGCAGAAATCATTATTACTGGGCGCACTCCTGAGAGTGGTGTACAGAAACGCTTACACCTGGAATCACAGGTGCAGTTTTTGGTATTGGACTTGGCTGATGTGAAAAAATTAGAGGAGGCGATCGCTTCTTCTAATTTAGTCGTTCACTGTGCAGGGCCTTTTCACTACCGAGATGCTAATGTTTTAAAAATCTGCATTGAAAAAGGTGTTAATTATATAGATGTCAGTGACCATCGTTCGTTTACTAGCAAGGCTCTAGAATATCATGAGCAAGCTATTGCTGCGGGTGTAACAGCAATAGTTAACACGGGTGTTTTTCCCGGTATTTCTAATAGTATGGTTCGTCACGATGTTGAGCAATTTGATGCACCAGAAAAAATTCATTTGAGTTATTTGGTGTCTGGTTCTGGTGGTGCTGGGATCACAGTCATGCGGACAACATTTTTAGGTTTGCAAAATCCTTTTGAAGCTTGGATAGATGGTAAATGGCAAACAGTAAAACCTTACAGCGAACGCGAAGCTGTTGACTTTCCACCACCCTATGGACGTAGTGGAGTTTACTGGTTTGATATGCCCGAAACTTTCACCCTACCCCATGCCTTCCCAGCAGTCAAAACCGTGATTACCAAATTTGGTTCTGTTCCTGATTTTTACAATCATCTAACTTGGATAGCGGCTCATGTCTTTCCTAAATCGTGGATCAAAAATCCTAAGGGTGTAGAATTTTTATCCCATGTCAGCCATTTTATGACAGACGTTAGCGATCGCTTCACGGGTATTGGGGTAGCAGTTCGCTCGGAAGTTACAGGACAAAAAAACGGTAAAAAATCTGTTTATTGTTCGACGTTAGTACATAAAAATACTGCTGCTGCCACTGGTTGTGGTACGGGTAGTATTGGTCAATTGTTACTAGAAGGTAAACTTAAAAAACCAGGAGTTTGGCCTGTTGAAGAAGCACTACCAACGGATTTATTTGCCGAAGCAATGCAAAGTCGAGGGATAACAATTCAGCAAGGTTGGATAGAAAAATTTGCCGAGCAACATTAAACCTCTTGCACTCATTATGTATCTCAAGTAAATCGACCACAGATAAATACCGATAAAATCTGTGTCCATCTGTAGTTGTAATTAACCTAGATTCTGATTTCTCTCTCAAATCAGGGCGATCGCACACGTAAAATGAAATCTGTAAAGAAGATACTTGGGTAGTCAACTATTATGTTCTCACAGGCTGACTTTCTTCAATATGCCCAATGGTCAGGTATTGCTACGTTGGTATTTGCCGCCGTGGCTGTCTTGGGTTTTATTTTAAAATGGGGTATCCGTTTTCGGCTAGTAGGTACTACAGGCTTTATGTTGGTACTGACAGCTGGTTTATTTGCCCTCTCGCTAGCTCCTTTGACTCGTACTGTCATCCCTGGTGCAGTGCGGTACAGTCTAGTTTATGACAATGGAGCAACACAAGCAGTAATTACCATATCTCCCCAAATTACACCGACAGAACTAGAAGCAACTTTACGCCAAGCAGCCAGCGATTTATATTCTTATGGTCGTTTAGGTAAACCAGGAGAAAATTTTTTGACGATTCGCGCCCGTACTATTCTCCACCCAGAGCCAGGAACTTCTGTACCATTTTATTTGGGGCAGGTGAAGCGATCGCTTGCTAATCGTGAAGATTCGCAAATGGCAATTGAAGTTTACCAAGACAAATTTGCCCAACTGCCAAAAGCTAGCGCTTAAGAAAGGGGACAGGGGACAGGGGATAGGGAACAGAGGTAATTTGAATTCTCATTACCATGCTCTGCATGGTGATGAAAACTGGGAGGCTCTGCCTCGTGAAGAGGAGGCGGAGCCTCAATCGATGCTTTCCCAGGCTCCAGCCTGGGAAAGAGAAAACTTCTGCCACTCCTCCACTCCCGCTCTCGCTTAACGCGGAATTCTACTCAAGGCACGCCAAGTGCTTTCATCCACAACACCTGTATTGGGCAGATTATGACGTCTTTGCCAGCTTTGCAGGGCTGATTCTGTAAGCTCCCCAAACTCACCGTCAACATATCCGACATAATCTTGCGTTGATTTCAGGAAACGCTGCAACCTCATGACTAAATCTCCTTTACAGCCTTTTCCTAACTCTGGCAGCCCCACAGGCATACCCATATACAAAGCGTGCCAAGTTTGTTTTGCAACAACGCCATCATCTGCTAAGAAAACCCGGCGTTGGTACTCTTTTACACTTGCTTCTGTGACTTTATCAAAGTTACCATCTATAGTCCCAGAGTAAATGCCCCACCTAGTTAAAAGCTTTTGTAACTCTTCCACCACCTCACCATTGGAACCCAGCCGCAGCTCTGGTTTGTTAGACTGTGCCTGTACTATATCAGGCACGGTGTTGCTGCTATCACTTGTCCATTGCATATTCCTACTCCTTGGGAGCGGTGTTTATTGCTTCTAGTCTAGTTTTGAACTACTGAATCTGGCATCAGCAAGCGGAATGATTTAACAAGTAAAGTTCCCCTAAATATCAACATCCTATAATTTATTTTGTGTTTAGCAATACATTATTTATTATTTTTTGGTTAAGATATTAGTCTAGTTATGCAACTACTAAGATTAAAATTAAGCAACAGTGAGGGTTATTAGAAAAAGTTTGCCAAAACACCTGAAAATGATACGTTAATTAATTAGTTATATGCCTAATCAATTTACGGAAAAGTTGTCTACTCAAACTCCTACTAGTTTACTCCCGCTCACGGTAGCACCAGCAAGAGTTATCCGTGGCTCTCAAATTTTAACGCAGGTATCTGATGCAATCGCTCGCTTGGGCAGTCGTCCTCTAATTGTGGGAGGCGATCGCACACTAAAAGTCACCCATCCCCATTTGCAGCCAGTTTTGGAACGGCGGCAGTTACAATTCGCCCAGGCGTCTTATACTCCTAATTGTAGTGAAGCTAGCCTCAAAGCTTTACATCAAGCGGCAAAAGAACATAAAGCCGATGTCATTATCGGGGTAGGTGGCGGGAAAGCACTGGATACAGCAAAATTACTCGCGCAGCAGTTGCAAATACCAGTGGTGACGATTCCAACTTCAGCAGCTACCTGTGCCGCTTGGACTGCTCTCTCAAATGTGTATTCTGATGAGGGAGCATTTTTGTATGATGTAGCATTGGATCGCTGTCCCGATCTACTGATCCTCGACTATGATTTGATTCAAACTGCTCCACAGCGGACTTTAGTTGCAGGCATTGGAGATGCGATCGCTAAATGGTACGAAGCTTCTGTTAGCAGCGGACATTCGGAACAAACTTTAATTATTGCCGCCGTGCAACAAGCGCGAGTCTTGCGGGATATACTTTTCCAAAAATCTGCTGCTGCCTTGCAACAACCAGGAAGCGAAGTTTGGCGAGAAGTTGTAGACGCTACTGTATTACTGGCAGGGGTAATTGGTGGTATTGGTGGCGCTCAGTGTCGTACCGTTGCTGCTCACGCCGTACACAATGGTTTAACGCACATTTGTGGAAGTGGCAGCATTCATGGTGAAAAAGTTGCCTATGGGATCTTGGTACAACTGCGTTTAGAAGAAATGATTGCAGGCAATCAACTAGCAGCAGCTGCAAGACAACAGTTGTTGAAATTCTACGCAGAAATTGGACTACCACAGAAATTAAGCGATTTAGGATTGGGCAATATTACTTTGCGTGAGTTACAAACTGCCGCAGAAATTGCCTTAGCTCCTAACTCTGATATCCACAGACTACCATTTAAAGTTGCTCTGGAACAGTTGATGGCAGCAATGGTTTCTACCACTGCACCCATAGATAACAAAGACACGAGCAATCGTATTTCTAGCAAGACAATTAGCGAGTTAGAAGAGTAAACTACTTCACGCAGATTGCGCGATCGAGTTTAACTTCTCATCCTGTAAAAACTACTAAAGTCAATGTAACAAACCAAAACCTCGTGCTGGTTTATCCCTTGGCAACTTCATATCTATGCCAAATCTTAGTGTATTCAAGACATCTTACTCACAACTTAATTTGGATCGGGAAGTAGCACATCAATGAACTTGGATTGGATCGCCCCAGCTGAACGCATCAAAAAACTACCAGCCTATCCATTTGCCCGCTTGGATGAACTGAAACATAAGGCGCGGGAACAAGGACTGGATTTAATCGATTTGGGCATGGGTAACCCCGATGGGGCGACACCACAGCCAGTAATTGCAGCCGCAGTCAAAGCTTTGCAAAATCCCGCCAACCACGGCTATCCTCCCTTTGAAGGCACAGCTAGTTTCCGCCATGCCATTACTCATTGGTATCATCGCCGTTATGGAGTGACTTTAGATCCAGATAGTGAAGCTCTGCCACTATTGGGTTCTAAGGAAGGATTAGGACATTTAGCACTGGCATATATTAATCCTGGTGATGTGGTTTTAGTACCTTCTCCTTCCTATCCAGTTCATTTTCGCGGCCCTATAATTGCTGGAGGAAACGTCTACAGTTTAATTTTAAAACCAGAAAATAACTGG
The DNA here is from genome assembly GCF_000317285.1 of Chlorogloeopsis fritschii PCC 6912. Taxonomy (GTDB): domain Bacteria; phylum Cyanobacteriota; class Cyanobacteriia; order Cyanobacteriales; family Nostocaceae; genus Chlorogloeopsis; species Chlorogloeopsis fritschii. Next base: position 23,151 of record NZ_AJLN01000087.1, read on the forward strand.
TTAATTGATTTAGCAGCAATTCCTGATGCTGTTGCTGAAAAAGCAAAAATTCTTTACTTTAACTATCCCAGCAATCCCACTGCTGCTACTGCACCCCGCGAATTTTTTGAAGAAGTTGTCGCTTTTGCGAAAAAATATGAAATCTTGCTAGTTCACGATTTATGTTACGCCGAACTAGCTTTTGATGGCTATCAACCAACAAGTTTGTTGGAAATTCCTGGTGCTAAAGACATTAGTGTTGAATTCCACACCATGTCTAAAACCTATAACATGGCTGGTTGGCGAGTTGGATTTGTGGTTGGCAATCGTCATGTTATTCAAGGTTTGCGAACGCTAAAAACTAACCTCGATTATGGTATCTTTGCAGCCTTGCAAGCAGCAGCAGAAACCGCTTTGCAACTCCCAGATTCTTATTTACAGGAAGTTCAAACTCGTTACCGCACTCGCCGCGATTTCCTCATTCAAGGATTGGCACAGTTGGGTTGGAATCTTCCCACAACTAAGGCAACGATGTATTTGTGGGTTCCTTGTTCTTTGGGGATGAGTTCCACAGATTTTGCCCTCTGGGTGTTGCAGCAAACTGGTGTAGTCGTCACTCCAGGCAATGCCTTTGGTGTTGGTGGTGAAGGATACGTGCGTATTAGTTTAATTGCAGATTGCGATCGCTTGGGCGAAGTTCTGCACAGATTTAAAAAAGCAGGTATCCGTTATCAAGCAGAAGCAGTTGTCTCTGGTTCACAATAGAAAAAGATGTCTCGATAATCTGCTTGTTTTGATGCAAACTTCCTCTGTTATCCCCAATGCGATCGCTGCTGGCTTTCATGCCTTATCTGAACCCTTAAGGATTAAGGTATTAGAATTGCTGCGAGAACGCGAACTGTGTGTATGCGATTTGTGCGAGACATTGGGGGTAAGTCAATCAAAACTCTCTTTTCACCTCAAAACTCTTAAAGAAGCCGGTTTAGTTACTTCCCGCCAGGAAGGACGTTGGATTTATTACAGCTTGAACATACCTCAGTTTGCTGTACTTGAGCAGTATTTAGCGGAATACCGTTGCTTGAGCAACTTCTTACCAGCCCGCTCATGTCAAGATTCATAATACATCAATTTTTTTTGATATATTTTTGTAAAAATTTAGATTATTTGTATTTGACAAATCAACTTTTTTTGAAATGATAGAAGCATAACTACTATACACATCACGAGGTGATGTCAGTGAGCGCAACACCAAAGAAATTAGCTCTTGCGCTTGGAGTATTGGTATTGGCAACAAGTTGCACAACAAACTCCAACACATCTACACAAACTCAGCAGCCACAAAAGGTAACTGAAGTCAGTAATGCCGAAACGGTTAAGGCTGTAAACATTGATGGTTCCAGTACTGTTTATCCAATTACGCAGGCGATCGCCAAAGAGTTTCAAGCCGACTCTAAAAATAAAGCTAACCAAGCCCAGGTGAAAGTGAATTTTTCCGGTACTAGCGGCGGATTTGAAAAATTCTGTACTGGCGAGACAGACATAAACAATGCCTCACGGCCGATTTTAACTAATGAAATGGAAGTTTGTAACAAAAATGGCGTCAGATTTATAGAACTTCCCGTTGCCTTTGATGCTCTTACCATAGCCGTTCATCCACAAAACAACTGGGCAAAAGACATTACCATTTCTGAATTGAAAAAGATTTGGGAACCAGCAGCACAAAAGAAAATCACCCGTTGGAACCAAGTACGTGCAAATTGGCCTGATCGCCCTCTGAATTTATACGGTGCTGGGAACAAATCTGGTACTTTTGATTACTTTACTGAAGCAGTTGTCGGTAAAGCAGGATCTAGCCGCACCGATTATACAGCTAGTGAAGATGATCAAGTATTAGTAGATGGTATCAGTAAAGACCCGAATGCTTTGGGTTATTTTGGTTTTTCTTATTACGAAGATAACCAAAACAAGTTAAAAGCACTAGCTGTTAATAACGGCAAAGCAACTGTCTTGCCTTCACGTGAAACAGTAGAAAAAAATACGTATCAGCCTTTTTCTCGACCATTATTTATCTATGTAAATGCTCAATCTGCTCAGAAGAAACCAGGAGTCAAAAATTTCGTTGATTTCTACATTGAGAACGCACCAAAGATAGTAAGTTCCATCGGCTACGTTCCTTTATCAGAAGAAGGCTACCATCTCGCTAAAGTTCACTTCAATAGAGGCAAAGTAGGAACAGTTTTTGAAGGAGAAGCACAGATAAACCTGACTCTTGGAGAGTTGTTACGCAAACAAGCAAAATTTTAGCGATTGACTTTTGAAATCAAAATTATACCGATGCAAAAAAATCATTCGCAAACCAACACAGTTCGGGTGCAAGCTGGAAGTAATCTGAGTTTTTTTGAAAAATACCTTACCCTTTGGGTGTTTTTGTGTATTTTGGTGGGCATTACCCTGGGCAGATTATTTCCTGGAGTAGCGGTGGCGCTAGATGCAATGAGTCTATATCAAGTGTCTATTCCGATCGCAGTCTGCTTATTTTTCATGATGTACCCAATCATGGTGAAGATTGACTTCACTCAAGCTGCGAACGCGATCCGCGCCCCCAAACCCGTCATTCTCACTTTAGTAGTGAACTGGTTAATTAAGCCATTTACGATGGTGGCTTTTGCCCAGTTTTTCTTAGGATGGTTATTTCGTCCTTTAATTGCTGGTAGCGAAATCATTCGCGGTACTGAAGTGACATTAGCTAATTCCTACATTGCTGGTGCTATTTTGCTGGGAATTGCACCTTGTACTGCAATGGTGCTGATGTGGGGATATCTTTCCTACGGCAACCAAGGACACACTTTGGTAATGGTGGCAGTGAATTCTCTGGCGATGCTATTTTTGTATGCACCGTTGGGTAGGTGTTTGCTAGCGGCGAATGATTTAACAGTACCTTGGCAAACAATTGTTTTGTCAGTGCTGATTTATGTCGGGTTACCTTTAGTGGCGGGAATGTACAGCCGTTACTGGATTTTCAAACACAAAGGTAGAGAGTGGTTTGAAAGGCGATTTTTGAAGTATCTAAGTCCAGTTGCCATTACCGCCCTATTGTTGACTTTGGTGCTGCTATTTGCATTTAAGGGTGAACTAATAGTTAGCAATCCCTTGCATATTTTGTTAATTGCTGTGCCGTTGTTTATTCAAACTAATTTTATTTTCTTGATTAGTTATGTAGCAGCATTAGAGCTAAATCTGTCTTATGAAGATGCTGCACCTGCTGCATTAATTGGAGCTAGCAATCATTTTGAAGTTGCTATTGCCACTGCTGTGATGCTGTTTGGTTTAAATTCGGGTGCAGCACTTGCCACAGTAGTAGGGGTTTTAATTGAAGTGCCAGTCATGTTGATGCTGGTAGAGTTTTGTAAGCGCACGGCAGCTTGGTTTCCACGAGAACCAGAAAAAGCGACTTTAAGAGATCCGCGCTGTATTAGTCCATTCAAATAATATTATCTAAGATTATCCCGTATTCATTGTTTACTGCAAAATTTCTACCGCTCCAGGACTTACGCAAAAACTCTCTCAAACTCTTATTTCTTTATATTCTTTGTGTCCTACCCTTCGGGAAGCCACCCTCCTGGTGTCTATGTGTCCTTTGTGGTTTATTTTTCGTTACTGCTGCAAAATTTCTACCACTCTTTGAACACCATCTTCCGAGCGGATTTTTTCACTGAGTGCAGCAGCGCGATCGCGCTTTGTCAGAACAGCAAATTAATGCGTCTGCGTAGGCAGAGCCAAAGCATTTCGCAAAGCTTCTATTCGCTCAGGCACCAAACGATAGAAAATCCAGGTGCCACGTCGTTCTTTTTGTAATAAACCCGCTTCGTACAGCACCTTCAAATGATGACTAACAGTAGGCTGAGATAGTCCTAAAGGTTCTGTTAACTGACAAACGCAGGCTTCTTTTGCGGGTTGAGCAGCGATTAAACTGAGCACCTGCAATCGGGCAGGCTCTCCCAAAACTTTAAATATCGCTGCCATTTGCGCTGCTTGCTCGGAATCAATTGCTCCTGAAAGCAGCGACGGACAACAACTGGAAATTTGTTGAGTTAATTTCATATTTATATATTGACATTCATCAATATGTTCTGGCAATATATTGATATAGGTAAATATTGATGTTAGTCAATATAAGTCAAAAAGGAGCAAAATGATATGGCTACTCTGAAAACTCATGTGGCTTTGAAAGTTACAAATCTAGAAAAGTCGATTGAATTCTATCAAGCGATGTTTGGCGTAGAACCGATGAAACATAAAGTTGACTATGCCAAGTTTGATATTGCCAGCCCACCGTTAAATCTGACGCTCAACTTGGCTACGAGCGTGGTTTCTGGAGGTGCATTGTCTCACTTGGGCGTGCAGGTTGAGAGCACAGAAGATGTAAAGGCTGCGATTAAGCGGTTTGGGGATGCAGGCTTGAATATATTCACAGAGGAAAATACCGATTGCTGTTATGCCTTGCAAGACAAGGTATGGGTAACCGATCCAGATGGGAATCAATGGGAAGTGTTTGTAGTGAAAGTTGCAGATACAACACCTGAGCAAAATCTGAGTACTACAGTTAATTCTGATGATGCTAGTGCAGTTGCCACAGCTTTGAAAAAACCGTGTTGCGCGTAAACTACCCTTAGCTCGACATGGCGACTTTTCGGTGGTTTTGTGAAACGCTGAACATAAAAGCCTGCGAATACATAAAGCAGGCTTTTTTAATTGGCAAATTTTGAATCTCCGCGTCTTTGTGTCCCGATCTCAATCTCCGTCTCCACCTTTCCATGCGATCGCCTTGGTTGGTTGAGGATCGGGTAGCTTGAGTGATACTAATCCTGCTGCCAATACAAAAAACATAGAAGTCCACAGACAACCAACAAGCCCAAATAGCTGATAAACCAAGCCTGATAACACTGTGCCAATTAATCTTCCGCCAGAGTTAGCCATGTAGTAAAAGCCTACATTGAGCGCCACTTTGTCGTCATCCGTGAAGGCTAGCACCAAATAAGAATGAACGGCAGAATTGAAAGCAAAGACAATACCAAAGATAATTAACCCAACAACAATCACGGTATTAGGGGGTGCACCTAACTGCAAAGCCAGAGCGATCGCCGCTGGAACTAAAGTTAAAGTAAATGTCCAAAACTGAATCGTTTTCGCTTGAGGAGGATGATTAGAACCAAAACGTTGGATTAAAGTTGGAGCCAAAAATTGAATCACGCCGTAGCCAATCACCCAACAAGCGAGAAATCCTCCTACCTCATAGAAAGACCAGTTTAAAACACTCCGCAGAAAAACAGGTAATCCCACGACAAACCAAACATCCCTAGAACCAAATAGGAAGAAGCGAGCGGCGGAAAGAATATTAATTTCTCTGCTTTTAGAAAAGAGTTGGGTAAACTTGACCTTAGCTTTGATTTTGCCCATACCCTTTGGCAGCATCAACCCTGAGAACATCAGCAGGAATAAGCCTCCTGCCATAATCAACAGAGAATTCACAAAACCAACAGAAGCTAACAATGCACTACCGACAAAAAAACCAACTCCTTTGAGAGCATTTTTAGAGCCTGTCAGTACTGCTACCCACTTAAACAAAGAAGACTGAGCATCTTGAGGTACAACTAACCGGATGGCACTCTTAGAACTCATTTTGGTTAAGTCTTTGGCAATACCTGAGAAAGCCTGTGCCACCATCACATACAAAACTGCAATCCACTGCGCCCAATTTGGATTGAGCAGTGAGAGCATCACTAGAGCAAAAACTTGCAATCCTATTCCTGAATAAAGCGTCACCTTCAATCCCAATTGGGAACCAATCCAGCCACCTAAAAAGTTAGTGACAACTCCAAAAATCTCGTAAAACAAGAACAGAAAAGCGATTTGCAGAGGTGTATAACCGATGTTGTTGAAATAAAGCAACACTAACATCCGCAGAGCACCATCAGTGATGGTAAACCCCCAGTAAGCAAGTGTCACCAGCACGTAATTCTTTAAATTGGCACGTGAGGCAGTAGAAGTAGCCATAATAGACAGTATTTAGTTTCAAAAGTAAAGATTTAGAATTAATTCAAGCTCAGAGCAACCTTACGAGCTAATTCCATCATGCGATTGACATAACCCCACTCATTGTCATACCAAGCCAGGATTTTCACTTGGGTTTGATCTATCACCATCGTGGAAAGCGCATCGACAATAGAAGAGCGAGGATCGTCTTTATAGTCCACAGAAACTAAAGGAAGTTCTTCGTAGCCCAAAATGCCTTGAAGTGAAGTTTGTGCAGCTGTCTTGAAAAGACTATTGATTTCTTCTACAGAAGTAGGTTTTGCTACCTCAAATACGCAGTCAGTCAAGGAAGCATTTAGTAAGGGTACTCTCACAGCTAATCCATTTAACTTGCCGTTGAGTTCTGGGTAAATCAGCCCAATTGCTGTTGCAGAACCTGTTGTTGTCGGAATCAAAGATAAACTATTAGCCCTAGCTCGTCGTAAGTCTTTGTGAGGCGCATCTACGACAGTTTGCGTGTTCGTTGCATCATGAATTGTAGTAATTAACCCATGACGAATACCCAATCCTTCATGAATTACTTTGACTATTGGAGCAAGGCAATTAGTGGTACAAGAAGCTGCTGTCAAAAGATGGTGTTCTTGTGGGTTATAGAGATAATCGTTTACACCCATGACAACATTCAAAGCACCTTGCTTGACTGGCGCAGCCACAATTACTTTTTTTACGCCTCGCTTGAAGTAAGGAGCAAGTGATTCTGGAGTTCGGAACTTGCCCGAACACTCTAACACCACATCCACACCAAATTCTTCCCAAGGTACTTCACCAGGAGTTGAATATTCACTAAAACTCAGATATTTTCCTTCGATACAAATCTGATCTCCTTCAGCTTCTACATCCATTCCCCAACGCCCGTGAACCGAATCAAACTTGAGCAGATGCGCTGCTGTGACTGGCCCGCCTTTAATTTCGTTGATGTGAACAAATTCTATTTCTGGCCATCCCCAAGCAGCTCGCAAACCCAAGCGCCCCATTCTGCCAAAACCATTAATACCTACGCGAATCCTCATATTTATACTTCCGCTCAAAATTTGTAGGTGTATAAATATATCATTTCAAAAAAACTTGATTTGTCAACCCAATCACAGCTAAGATAATCACTATCACCCGTAACAAATTATTTAGTTGCTGCTAGATTTCTGGCAGTAAAATGTTTTTGGTATGCAATTTTTGATTGCAAATTATTGATTCAGATAATAAATTAATAATTGAAAGTCACAAGCATTCAATTACTAATATCAAATAAAATTATGAAAAGAGTCATGTTTGTTTGTAAGAGAAATTCCGGCCGCTCCCAAATGGCAGAAGGGTTTGCAAAGACATTGGGTGAGGGAAAAATTGCTGTTATGAGTTCTGGTTTGGAAGCTTCTCAAGTAGATCCGCTTGCCATTCAAGTGATGTCAGAAGTGGGTATTGATATCAGCAATCAAACTTCTAAGCCTTTAAGTAATTTTCAACCAGAAGATTTTGATGTAGTGATTTCTCTGTGTGGTTGTGGTGTGAATTTGCCAGAAGAATGGGTAATTAGAGAAGTATTTGAAGATTGGCAACTTGAAGATCCAAAGGGAGAATCAATTGAAACTTTCCGGCGTGTTCGCGATCAAGTCAAAGAACGAGTCATGAAATTAATCGCATCGCTTAGTTAGGCTAAAGATTTTAATGGAACTCTTACTAATGACTAATGACCAATAACTAATGACGACCTAATTGTGTAAGGTGGGCACTTTTAAGCTTTTGTCCAAACCCTTATTTTTAAGTTCCTAACAGTGCCAGTGCCCACCCTACGGTTATTAAGAATGGTACGAGTGTGACGTACCCAAC
>NZ_AJLN01000088.1 GCF_000317285.1 Chlorogloeopsis fritschii PCC 6912
AAATATACCTCTTTGGTCAGTCTTTCTTGCGGTACAAGACGAAAGCCTAACAATAGTGCAATTTATAAAGTAGTAGAACAATCATTGATTATGGATACTGCTGAACGCCTTGCTACTCTTAACCGCATTCGCAAACTTAGCCGCTTGATGGATACATCTATACGTATTCCAGGAATAGGTTTTCGCTTTGGACTAGATCCAATTATTGGTTTAATTCCAGGTGCTGGAGATTTAATTAGTACAGGTTTTTCAGCTTATATTATCTATTTAGCTACTCGTCTTGGTATCCCACGCCAAGACTTAAAGCAAATGATATTTAACGTTGCTTTGGAAACAGCCGTTGGTACGGTACCGTTTGTGGGTGATTTGTTTGATGCGTTTTATAAATCCAATATTCGCAATTTGGCGATTTTGGAGAAGCATCTGGTGGTAGTTGAACCAGAAATATCTCCAGAAAAATCGGAAGTTGCTGCTCCTGCTACTGTTCATTAAATTTGCTAAATTGGCGATCGCTCTTGGAAAAAGGTTAGCAATCGCCCTACAAACATTCAATCATTGGCGTTGCTGAATTGCGATATGAATTCGGGGTGTAGAGACGCGAAATTTCGCGTCTCTACAAGAGTTTTGGCATTACGCAAAATTATTTTCATAGCCTAAATCAGCAACGCCTAATATTAAATTGATTAAGTTGCAGTGATAACTGACTTTTTGCGGCTGGGGCGCTTACGGTTTGATTTTTTCTTCAATCCAACTGCTTGGGCTTGATCGCTATCTGAGCCATATTGCCCGCGCACAACTTCTTTCATTGCTAATACAACATTGTGAAATTCCCATTCTGCCAATCGGGCAGCATCGACAGCAGCACGGTATGAAGCTAGTTTCTCAGTTTCCATTTGTTGCTGCACCAACATAGCCTGATAAGTTTGCTGTAAGTTGACAACAGAGGCTTCAGCACGGGTTGTGTTATAAGTGCTGACGGCTTGCAAACCGTGGAATGAGGTAATATCTTGACTAATGACTTTAAGGCGCAAACGACGTGTTGTATCTTGGTTAGGCATAGATGCATAAGTGCTAAAGTATATATTTAATGTGCCCTATATAACAATAAACCTAACAGTAAGACGAGATTTTAAGCGATCGCAAACGCGACAGTCTCGGACAAAGTTAGACAAAGGGTGGATTAACTTATGCAAGCCAATGCATTAACAATGCGCCTGCCGCATTAACAATGTAGATGGATGCATTAACAATGCCGTCACTGCATTAATATTGCAGGCGGATGTATTAACAATGCAGCTGATGCATTTACATTGTAGGGGGTTGTATTTAGCGATCGCGTTATTTCAGAAAATGCAGATGAGGAGAATAGGCGATCGCTCATCAAATGTAGTGGACTGACACGGCTAAATTGGAAATTTTTTTAATTGGAAGTCCCTTAACTAAAATACGAAGATAAGGGAACAGCTTAGAGAATACGTAGCTTTCCTGTGGATGATTATCTGATTTTCTATCGTCCAATTGAAGGCGGGATTGAAATTTTACGGATAGTTAGTGGTTATCGCGATTTAAATGCACTTTTTGATAAGAAGTAATAACGGGGCTTCTCATGGAGTACCCTAAGAGTGACAGATTACAGGAAAAAGATAGCTCATTTTTCAACAAATTTGAATTTCATCAAGTTGGTTAATTATCACATCCGCACCTGCAACATTTTCTGCTTTGCCTGTCCAAGTTATACCAATACAACCAGCTGCTTTGGCATTACGTGCCATTTGCATATCACCCACAGAATCTCCCACCATCAATGTTTTACTAAGTTCTACTCCTAATCTTTCACAAGCTTGCAAAAATAGTATTGGATCTGGTTTACTCGGCCCTTTATCTACTCCCATTTCTAATTGAATATAATTACTCAATTGGTGAGTTGCTACAAACTCACGTACTTCAGCAGTTGTCGCTGCCGAAAGGATACCAAGTTTAATTCCTGCTTCTGACAAGTTCTTCAAGACTTCCAAACTACCGACAAATAAGGGTGAAGGGGTTTTGCCAACATATTTTTCTGCTTCTTCTAGGGCTTGACGCGCCATTTGTAACGACTCGAACCATCCCCGCCCAGTTTCAGCAATATATGCGGCAGCAGCAACTTCTGTTTCGCGGCGACTTGCCACTGCTATTAAACCTGCCGGATCGAGGGTATTACCATTAACACCAAAAGCCATTAACAGTGGCTCCCCAATTCCGGGAACTTGTGCGTCTAAAAGTCGTGCTGCTTTTTGGGCAAGCGATCGCAAGAAAACTTCTGAATCTTCTAAAGTACCGTTTTTATCAAATAAAATAGCTTGAATATTGGAAAAAGTTAGGTTTCTGCACTTAATAGATGCCAAGATATTCCTCCTTATAAACTTGTTTTGGATTAGTTGGTGGATAGTGGTTAGTGAATAGTTGTAAATAACCAACTACTAATGTACAGACACTTCGGTTCCTCGCGTCTCTACCTACTACCTACTGTACGGGCGGGTTTAGAAGATAAATCATCGGTTTTAGCCGAAAGATAATCAACGAAACCCGCACGCCAGGTGCTACAAGTCGGCGGAGCCGCTCATCGCACTGGCTCCCCTACTAACTACTAACAATTCCCCAACACAAAAAAAGAGGGAAATTTTATCCCTCTTCATGCAATAATTTTTCATCTTATAATTGCTTTTAGGCAACTACAACAATAAATACAGATACATTATTCTTCAATAGCGGCTGGTATTTCTTCTTCAACTGCTTCAATAGCAGATGGAATTTCTTCTTCTGCTACTTCTTCTGCTACTTCTTCTGCTACTTCTTCTGCTGCTACTTCACCTTCATCTGAAAGAGTCATAGCAGGTGCTATACCTTGCTGTTTAGCTAGCAGTTGTTCTCTATACTTCGCTGCCATTTCTTCTGCCTTATCATAAACCAGATCGCGGTTCTTAATCATGTCACCTGGTTCTGGTTCTAGCTGTTTTGTGGACAAAGATATCCGACCCCGTTCAGCATCTAGGTCAATGATCATGACTTTCACTTCATCATTGACATTGAATACACTGTGAGGTGTATCAATATGTTCGTGGGAAATTTCTGAGATATGCAACAGACCACTTACGCCACCAATATCAATGAAGGCACCATAGGGCTTAATACCGCGCACTGTACCGATTACGACCTCGCCAACTTCCAGACGGTTCATCTTACGCTCTACCAGCGCTCGACGGTGGGACAGGACTAAGCGGTTGCGTTCTTCATCTACTTCTAAGAACTTTAATGGAAGTTCTTCGCCTACTAATTCTTCTTTAGGCTTGCGAGTACTAATGTGAGAGCCGGGGATAAACCCACGCAAACCCTCAATCCGTACCAAAGCTCCACCACGGTTAGTGGCAAATACACCAGAACGGACAGTAGCATCTTCTGCTTGCAACTGCCGTACCCGCTCCCAAGCTCGCATATATTCTATACGGCGAATAGAAAGAGTTAGTTGTCCCTCTTCGTTTTCATCGCTAAGGATGTAAAATTCCCGTATTTCGTTTGATTGTAAAACTTCTTCCGGGCTGTCCACCCGGTTAATAGACATTTCTTGTATGGGTATATATGCTGCGGTTTTAGCACCTATGTCAATCAGAGCGCCGCGCGGCTCTATACTGAACACTGTACCGGGCACAATATCACCAGGGCTAAAATGATAGTCGTATTTGTCCAGTAAAGCAGCGAAATCGTCGTGAGTAAACCCAATATCAGTTAATGCGGTTGATTTCTGATTGACCATGCTGATTGTTTCCTGGTTTTTATTCTCCGTAGTTTTTTTTGCCTCCTAGCGATGTATATGCAAGTGCCTAATAGGCAGTCTACACCTACACCACTTCTCATCGTAGCGCAGAAAAGTTATCTTAACGCGCATTAATTCCCAGATAGTAGATTATATCAAATATAAAAACCTTATTATCTTAATGTTCAAAATCTAGTGACAAAGAAATATTGAAATGAAGCAAGAGAAGAATCTTTATTTTCCTATTCTCTGCAATCTTCACCCTATTACCTACCAAAAATTAATGACCGCTGTTACCTGCAGGCAACAGCGGTTTTATGTTTTTAAAGATAGCCATCAAAAATTTGGCATCTGTAAATTACTTATCTTCTTTCCTTTCAATGCGAGGAGGTTCGCGGAATGCGATCGCAAAGAAGAGAACTCCTATTGCCAAAGTCAAAATCAAGATATATGCCACGCTTTCCATGTTGCAAGTTCCTCCGATCCCGCCTGTAATGATAGTGTAATCTACTACAGAAAAGAATGGTCTAACTAACTACTTAAGTATGTTATAAATTGTCAAGCAGTTATTAGACCATTCTTAATAATTTGCTACAAATCTTTAGACAGCTTCCTTCCGGCGGGTTGTCTTATCACCCACTTTCTGGAACAGACCCCACTCGACTTGTTCTTCCAAATCGGCATCAACACCGGCAAATACATCTCGGTAAATTGTCCGAGCACCATGCCAGATGTGACCAAAGAAGAACAACAGAGCAAATACAGCGTGTCCAAAGGTAAACCAACCTCTGGGGCTGGTGCGGAACACACCATCAGAGTTTAAGGTTTCTCTATCGAATTCAAAGATTTCGCCACCTTGAGCTTTACGTGCCCACTTCTTCACTTCGGCGGGATCTGTGAATGTTTGACCATTCAAATCACCACCGTAGAAGGCTACTTTCACACCATTTTGCTCGAAGCTATATTTAGATTCTGCCCGACGGAAGGGAATGTCAGCACGGACAATTCCATCTTGATCGGTTAGAACCACTGGGAAGGTTTCAAAGAAGTTAGGCAGACGGCGCACTTGCAATTCCCGCCCATCGGCATCTGTAAAAACAGCATGACCTACCCAGGATTGGGCAATGCCGTCACCCTTAACCATAGGGCCTGTACGGAATAGACCACCTTTGGCAGGGCTATTGCCAACATAATCATAGAATGCCAATTTTTCGGGAATGGCTGACCAAGCTTGCTCTGGGGTTGCACCTTGGGCAAGGCTTGATTGAACGCGGCGCTGAATCTCTGTCTTAAAGTAGCTTTGATCCCACTGATAGCGGGTAGGGCCAAACAACTCGATGGGAGTAGTAGCGCTACCATACCACATGGTGCCAGCAACAACGAAAGCAGCAAAGAATACAGCAGCAATACTGCTAGAAAGCACGGTTTCGATATTACCCATCCGCAGAGCTTTATAAAGCCTTTCGGGTGGTCTGACTGTGAGGTGGAATAAACCAGCAATAATACCGACAATACCAGCAGCAATGTGGTGAGCTACAACACCACCAGGATTAAATGGGTTAAAGCCATCCGGCCCCCACTCTGGCGCTACTGGTTCAACGTGACCTGTTATGCCGTAGGCGTCAGAAACCCACATTCCTGGCCCCCACAATCCAGTCAGGTGGAAAGCACCAAAACCGAAGCAAAGTAGACCAGCCAAGAACAAGTGGATGCCAAACATCTTTGGCAAGTCGAGGGCGGGTTCACCAGTACGGGGGTCTTGGAAAAGTTCCAAATCCCAGTAAACCCAGTGCCAAACGGCGGCTAAGAATAAAAGACCAGAAAGAACAATATGAGCGGCAGCAACGCCTTCAAATGACCAGAAACCTGGATTGTAATTGGGATCGCCAACTACATTCCAGCCACCCCAAGAGCCAACAACACCCAAGCGTGCCATGAAGGGTAGCACGAACATTCCTTGACGCCACATGGGGTTGAGAACCGGGTCGCTGGGGTCATAAATAGCTAGTTCGTACAGAGCCATCGAACCAGCCCAGCCTGCTACCAAAGCTGTGTGCATCAAGTGTACAGAAATCAGCCGCCCTGGATCGTTCAGAACGACTGTGTGTACTCGGTACCAAGGTAGTCCCATCGACTACGCTCCTCCTCGAAGAGTTTGTTTACAAAACAATTTTTTACAGAAGTCACCTGTAGCCAAAATAGCCGTCGGTAACTCCTCTCAGTTTTTGTTATTGCCAGAGCTTGGATTTTCCACAGCTTGGTCTTAAAAATTAGACAGTGTGGCTGCTATGACAACCATTGCTTACGCACTTTCGGAACTTTGTCCTGAGGGTAGCGATCGCCAAGCAAAAATGAGAATGTTTAAAAAAGTGTAACTATTGATGGCGCTGTTTGCAAGCGTATAAAGAGACTAAAACCTGGTTACTGGTTAGTGGTTATTAGGGAAGGCAGCGTGTCTTTGCGGGTTACTAATGAACTTTGTGCCGCTACGAGGTAACGACTGCCGTGCGAGTTTATATAGATATTTCGCACTTTTGGAGATATTGCTTTCAAACCTGCCTGTACGGTCTTGAATTCAACAGGTTTATATAAAATAATTTCTTGAAATGGGAGATTGACTCGTACAGTAGTTAGTAATTATTTTTAACAAATCTTTACTAAACTGCTATTAACCAACAATCCTTACTGCACTATCAATTCGATATTTTGTAGATGGCACCTTGCCGAGGCAGTTCCGAGGCGCTCAATTACCTGTTCGGCACTCATTAACCGCCTCAGCATGACTTTACCGATACCTTGACCTGATGTAACTGTTGGTACTGAAGTTATTGGTTTTACCTCCACAGTAATCACGGCATCTTCTACTCGAAAAAGCCAAAATAATTCGCCTTTTTCTACCAAACAAATATTCATTTGTTGAATATCTGGTTGCCGTCGCCATGCAGTTATTTGCCACAGCCCGTCAGATGCCCAAACTCTACCAACTGTCCATCCTTCAGATAAAAAGAAGTACTTCACGCTTTTTTCTCACTATGTTAAGCTCTCTGTTTACTTTTCAAAATATCGGGAACATTTCAGTGAGTTTTGAACGACATGAAATGTTTAATTACACTTTTGTAGACAAGTAATCAAATAGGAGTAGGTACATATTTTTTTGATTAATATCGCTGTGGCTACTTGAAAAGCCTAACAAAGCTTCTCTTCAGAAAACCCGAAATTATGACAAATTTATGTAATTCTGTAATTTTAATTCAATCAAGCATTGTCTAGCTAAGAATGATTATTAAAGAATGTGTTTTTTTCTCAGACTACTAAGTAGAAGACAGAAGGGAAGTTAGGTAATAGGGGATAGGGGACAGGAGACAGATGAGTTTAATTGTTCTGTTCCCTGTAACCTGTACCCTGTTCCCTGCCTTGGTGTATGGAGTTCATGACAGCTACTTATATTAAACTGCTGAGTTCTGAATACTGAGTTCTTTTTGTTTGTAATTTATAGTATACTGAGCACATTTTTGGATTTAACCCATCAAACAGGACGAAAAGGCTTGAAAAAGGCTTTTCATCAAAAGAGTTAAATAAATTAAGCACAGGGAAATTAACTAGACCTATAGTAAAATGACTGACCACAATAATTCAAAAGTGCCAATATTTATGGACAGGTTTTCCTTGTTCCCAAAACATTTACGCCGAATGACAAAATTTTTTTCTTTATTTTGTCTGTGTTTATTTTTGGTGATTAGCTGTAGCCCTCGCCCCCAAACAACATCTACATCTGTGGGTTCTCCCAGCAATGATGGTCGTGTTACTGTGGGTACTACCTTAAAACCACGCACCCTAGATCCGGCTGATGCCTATGAATTACAGTCACTGGTGTTGGTTTACAATATGAGCGATCGCCTCTACACATACCCTAGCGGCAGCACCGAAATTCAACCTCAGTTGGCTACAGCCTTACCAAAAGTTAGTCAGGATGGTTTAACTTATACTATTCCCTTACGTCAAGGTGTAGTATTTCACGACGGCACACCTTTTAATGCCAAAGCTATGGAATTTAGTATCCAGCGCTTTATGCAAAATGGTGGTAAGCCATCTTTCTTGTTGAAAGATGTAGTAGATTCTGTCAAAGCCACAGGTGATTCTGAATTAACTATTAAGCTGAAAAAACAATTTGCAGCGTTTCCAGCACTTTTAGCATTTCCGGGTGTGTGTGCCGTTTCACCCAAAGCTTACGAACTCGGTGCAGGGAAATTTCAACCAAATAATTTTATAGGTACTGGCCCTTATAAATTAGCTAAATATGGTACTGATTCAGTGCGATTTGATGTCTTTGACAAATATTGGGGAGATAAACCAGCAAATCAAGGCATTAACTGGCAAATTTTTAGCAGCCCGGCTAATTTATTTAATGCCTTTAAAACAAAAGCTGTTGATGTGGCTTACGTATCTCTAGAGCCAATTCAAATTAAAACTCTACAGGAAAGTGCGAAACAAGGTAATTGGCAGCCAATTACGGCTGAAGGTAGCGCAGTCAAATTCATGGCTTTAAACAGAAATCAAAAACCTTTGGATAACCCTGCTGTCAGAGGAGCGATCGCGGCATTAATTGACCGTTCAGTTATCAATCAGCGAGTTTTGTACAATCAAGCAGAAGCACTGTATAGCATGGTGCCAACAACATTTGATGTTTACCAACCAGTTTTTAAAGATAAATACGGCGATGGAAATGTAGATAAGGCTAAACAATTGCTAAGTTCGGCTGGTTTCTCAAATAGCAATCCTGCCAGAGTCCAAATTTGGCATAGTTCTACTTCTCCTACTAGTGCTGCGGCTGCTCAAACAATTAAAGCTCTTGCCGATCAAAAAATGGACGGAATGTTGCAATTTGAAATTAGTCCTGTAGAAAGTGCCACCTTTTTTAAAGACATATCCAAAGGTTTGTATCCTGCATCAATATTTGATTGGTATCCAGACTTTTTAGATCCAGACAACTACATTCAACCTTTTTTAGAATGTCAGAAAGGTTCAGTGGCTAAAGGATGTGAAGATGGAGCAAGTAAGACACAGGGTTCTTTTTACTACAACGAAAATATTAATAAGCTGATTGCTCAAGAGCGCAGGGAGCAAAACCCAGAAATTCGTAAAAAAATCTTTACAGATATTCAAGCCCAAGTAGCAACTGATGTGCCTTACGTTCCTTTGTGGCAAAGTAAGGATTATGTTTTTGCTCAAAATGGTGTGAATGGCGTGCAGCTAGATCCGAGTCAGTTTTTGATTTACAAGACAATCAGCGCTACCCCCACAGGTAAATAGCTACTTACCAGATAGTTTGTACATGAGGATAGTTCAAGATGTTAGAGTCACAGGTTAACAGAGGAATTCCATAGCGCATGGCGATCGCAACTAGAATTCTGTCTGCCGGATCTTTATGAAAAGTGCCTGGTAGCTGTGTACTTGCGATCGCATCCAGAGGATTCAAAGGTTCAATCACAATACCTGAGTGTGTCTGTGCTAGTGCATACCACTCATTAATCGGCAAGGGTAAGATTAATTTTCCAATGCTGGATTTGACTGCAATCTCCCATACTGAAATCGCAGATACTAGCAAGCCATTTTGAGGTTCCTCTGAGTCAATTGCAGCTTGTGCTTGATTCGATAAATGACTTGGATTGTGGAGTAACCAGAGCCAAATATGCGTATCCAACAAAATCATTCGCCCAATGCTTCCCAAAATTCTGGCATTGGTTCGTCAAAATCTTCTGCGATCTTAATTGGCATTCCTCGCAATGGATAGTGATGAGTCGAGATCGGTTTCCCCTGCCAAGGTACAATGCGAGCAACTGGAATGCCTTCACGAGTAATCACAACTTCAGTTTGAGTTGCTGTTAACTCATCGAGGATTGCAATCAGGGTGCTATCTGTCTGTTGAACATTGAGGTACTTCATTCCATCAATTTCTACAACTGCTTTTATGCTTTCATTGTAGGGGATTCTCCAACAACCAATGCCGCAATTAACTAACACTGGTATTAAGTACCTCAACAAAATTAATTACACATTCTTTATACTGTTCCCCCAACCCTTGTCTCCACCCATAACTTTAATTTTGCCTAACTACTTATGTCTCGCTCCAAAGCTTTACAATACTACATTATTATTCGCCTGCTCTTAGCTCCGTTGATGCTATGGACAATTACCACGGTAGTGTTTCTCTTGCTACGAGCAACGCCCGGAGATCCAGCAGATGCAATTCTGGGTGGGCGTGCGCCAGAAAGTGCGAAAGAAGAGCTGCGAAAACAATTAGGTTTAGATCTTCCTTTGTGGTTGCAGTATCTCAATTACATGGGAAGTTTATTGCGTTTGGATTTAGGGAAGTCTTTGACAAGCCAGGGGCAAAGCGTTTGGCAGGTAATTGTTGATTACTTTCCTGCTACAGCAGAATTAGCAGTATGTAGTATGGTGGTTGCGCTGACTGTCGGAATTGCGATCGGTACTCTTTCTGCTTCTCGTCCTGGTACATTTTTTGACTTTGGCGGAAGGTTATTTGGTATTATCACGTATTCACTGCCGATGTTTTGGGCAGGAATGCTTTTGCAATTGATATTTGCAGTACAACTTGGTTGGTTTCCATCCTCAGGGCGCTTTGCCTCTAGTTTGCCTTCTCCTGAGCGGCTCACTGGTTTGTATACAATTGATAGTCTCTTAAGTGGTGACTTAGCTCAATTTTTTACAGCTTTGCATTATCTGGCACTTCCTAGTATTACCTTGGGAGTTTTGCTCAGTGGTATTTTTGAGCGGATTGTACGAGTGAATCTCAAACAAACTCTGCAAGCAGATTATGTGGAAGCAGCTAGAGCTAGAGGCATTCCTGAAAGAAAAATTTTAGTTTCCCATGCTTTAAAAAATGCTTTGATTCCAGTAATTACTGTTTTAGGATTAACTTTTGCTTCGTTATTAGGTGGAGCAATTTTAACTGAAGTTACTTTTTCTTGGCCGGGATTGGCAAATAAACTGTATGAAGCTATTTCCTTGCGGGATTATCCTACAGTCCAGGGCTTATTGGTATTTTTTGGCTCAATTGTTGTAGCAGCAAGTATTTTGATTGATATTTTAAATGCTTATGTAGATCCGCGAATTAGGTATTAAGTACTTTTTGTAAAGTCAGCAATAATTCTTTAACTGTATAGGGTTTCGATAAAAATGTTTTAGCACCAACAGTTGCTGCTTCCGCTAATTTACTGGTAGACATCAATCCACTTGTAGCCACAATTTTTACTTTTGGGTTGATTTTTTGTAAGGTGCGGATAGCAGTGATCCCATCGAGTGATGGCAGCATCATATCCATAAGTACAGCACTGATATGATTTCGATTTTGGGCGTATAGCGCGATCGCTTCAATGCCATCACTAGCAATTAGTGTTTTGTAGTTATAAGCCTCTAGCGATGCTTTAGTAATCTCTTTAATAGCAGGTTCATCATCTACAACCATAATTAATTCTCCCTTACCTGCCAGTGGTTCTAATTCTTGAGCTAACTCTGTTTCTGTTTCCTGTGCTG
Source organism: Chlorogloeopsis fritschii PCC 6912 (assembly GCF_000317285.1). Classification (GTDB taxonomy): domain Bacteria; phylum Cyanobacteriota; class Cyanobacteriia; order Cyanobacteriales; family Nostocaceae; genus Chlorogloeopsis; species Chlorogloeopsis fritschii. The sequence continues at coordinate 11,345 of NZ_AJLN01000088.1, forward strand.
CTGGTAAGTAAATTTTAAAGCTGGTTCCTTGCCCGACTTCACTGTAGACATTGACAAATCCACCGTGGCTTTTGACAATGCCAATAACAGTGGAAAGTCCTAAACCTGTACCTTTACCTAATTCTTTCGTGGTAAAGAATGGTTCAAAAATTCTCTCTAAGATTTCTGGAGGGATGCCAACACCAGTATCGGTAATAGTAATGACAGCGTAGGAACCGACTTTGGCTTCCAAATGCATTCGAGCATAATTTTCATCAATTACCAGGTTTTCGGCAGTAATGGTTAAAGTACCTCCATTAGGCATAGCATCACGAGCGTTAACGCAAAGATTCATTAATACCTGATGTAGTTGTGTACTATCTCCGCAAACTGTCCACAGGTTTTGTGGTAAATCCATCACCACTTCAACAGACTTGGGAAAAGTTTGTTTGACAATCTTGACAACTTCCTTAATCAAGTGCTTGACTTGCAAAGTCATGCGCTTGCCTTCAACACCCCGCGCAAATGACAAAACTTGCTTAACTAAGTCGGCACCTCGTCTAGCACTGTCTTCTAGTATTTCTAACAGGTGTTCGTGTTCCGGATACAAATCAGGAAATTTGATTGGCAGCAGTTGAGCTACTGCCAGAATTGGTGTGAGGATATTGTTAAGGTCGTGGGCAATACCACTAGCAAGAGTACCGATGCTTTCTAGGCGTTGAGTGCGAAATAATTGTGTTTCTAGTTGTTTTTTCTCAGTAATGTCAGTATCTACTGTGAGAATAGATTTAGGAGAACCGTCTTGGTGACAAACTAAAGTCCAACGGCTGGCAACCAAAACTTCTTTACCTGTTTTGGTAACCTTAGTTAACTCGCCCTGCCATTTTCCTTTGGCAATAACCGTCAACAGCGCCGTTCCTACTTCTGACGGTAATTCATCATTATATAAAAGTTCAGTGGCATCTTTACCGTAAACTTCTTCTGCGCGCCAACCGTAAAGATTTTCTGCGCCTCTATTCCAAAATATAATTTTGTTTTCTAAATCTCGCACGAGAATTGCATCTGTTGTCACATTCAGCAATGCCGCTTGTTCGCGGATTTTCTCTTCTGCTAGCTTGCGATCGCTTATATCAATGCTGGCGCAGGTTATTCCTACTACTTCTTGTGCTTCATTGCGTAATGGCTCTACAGTTAAGTCGTAATATCGAGTTCCTTGTGCTGTAGTAATAGATACTTCTTCTCTGGTGCCAACTCCAGTAGCAAGCACGCGTTGTTTAATTTCCAATAAACGTTGCACCTGATCGGGAGCAATTAAATCTAAGTCCCGTTTACCGATAATTCCTTCATCTACAAACCCTGGTGAGGTGTTATAAACCCAGGTGTAAAAAAGTTCTTTGTCTTGGGTAGAAACAATGATGGGAGAGTTTTTTAATGCTACCCGAAATCTCTCCTCACTTTGTCGCAGTGCTTCCTCTACTCGTTGTCGCTCAATGGCATAGCGCATACAGCGTACCAACAAGTCTCCATTTACCTGCCCTTTGATTAAGTAATCCTGCGCTCCCTGTTGCATAGCTCTGGTAGCCAAACTTTCATCATCTAAACCTGTCAGGACGATAATAGGAATAGCTGGTGCTTGCAAATGCATTTTGAGAAATGTTTCCAATCCCTGGCTATCTGGCAGTGAGAGATCTAAGAGGATAACATCAAAGCTTTTTTGCTTAAGAATCTCTAGTGCTTCATCTAGCTGCTCAACAGGTATTAATTGAAACTGTGCAGAAGTGACATCCCACAAAAATTCCTGCAACAGACGCACATCGGCGGGATTGTCTTCAACCAACAAAATTTTGAGCGGTTGTTCTGCCATTTTAGTCATTAGTTATTGGTCATTGGTTAGTAGTTAGTAGTTAGTAGGGGAGCCAGTGCGATGGGGAGGCAGCGCGGTGGACGGGTTTCCCGGCATAAAGCGACTGCCGTCGGCTCCGCCGACTTGTAGCACCTGGCGTGCGGGTTTAAAAGATAAGTTGTCGTTTTTAACCGAAAGACAATCAACAAAACCCGCCCGTACAGTGGTTAGTAGTTGGTTGTTCTCCTGGTGCTCCTGAAGCTCCCCGGCTCCCCGGCTCCTCCTCTTCAAGCGCCCCCAAGCCCTCGTCTTTACTCCGATGGCAGTTTGACGATGGTAAACCAAAAATTTTCTATGGATTGTACGATCTTAACGAATTGATCGAAGTCAACGGGCTTTGTTATGTAGCAGTTAGCAGCAAGACTGTAGACTTTTAAAACATCTTCTTCAGCTTGAGAAGTGGTTAAAACTACTACAGGGATTCGCTTGAGAGTTTCATCCGCCTTGATTTCTGCCAGCACTTCTCTACCATCTTTTTTAGGTAAATTTAAATCGAGTAAGACAATATCAGGGTGAGGTACATGAGCATATTTATCTTCTTTACGTAGAAACGCGATCGCCTCTACACCATCTTCTACCACACTCAAGTTAACAGAGATTTTGCTATCTTCTAAGGCTATTTTGGTTAATTCTACATCACCAGGATTGTCTTCTATTAACAAAATCTCAATAGGCATGATTTCTATTCGAGTATTCACGATGAAGTACCTATCCTATCTGGAATCGTGAAGTAGAAGGTGGCACCTTGCCCTGCTTCCGACTCTACCCAGATGCGCCCACCGTGGCGTTCGACAATTTTTTTACAAATTGCCAAGCCAATACCAGTACCGGGATACTTGCCCCTAGCGTGCAAACGCTGAAAAATGACAAAGATGCGATCGCGATACTGAGGTTCGATTCCAATACCATTATCGCGCACCCAAAAGAGCCATTCTGGAATTTGAGGAGTGGGGGAGTGGGAGAATTCTTCTCCTTTTCCCCTTGTCTCCCTATCTCCTTGTCCCCTTGTCCCAATTCCTTCTACCCTAGTTACTCCAATCTCAATTTGTGGTGTCAGTTCGCTCTTAAATTTGATGGCGTTATTAATCAAGTTTTGAAATAGCTGGGTAAGTTGTGTGGCATCGGCAATGACTTGAGGCAAGGCTTCTGTATGGGTAATAACTGCACCGCTTTCGGCAATGGCAACTTTGAGATTGGCGATCGCTTGCTGCAAAATTAGGTTGCAATCAACAGTCTCAAAGGGTTGGGCGCGGGTACTGATGCGGGAAAAGCGTAGCAAGTCATTAATGAGGATTTGCATCCGACTTGCACCGTCTACGGCGTAAGCAATAAATTCATCTGCTTTAGAATCAAGTTTGTTTTTGTATTTTCTCTCCAGTAGTTGTAGATAGCTTGTCACCATTCGCAATGGTTCTTGCAAGTCGTGGGAGGCTACATAGGCAAACTGTTCTAATTCTGTGTTGGAACGAGCTAGTTCTTCTCGTTGGCGCATTTCTTGTTCCAACAACTGGGCTTGAGATAGAGCAATACCAATTTGGTTTGCCAATTGTTGCAACAAATCAATTTCAAAATTACTCCAATCTCTTGGCTCTAGACACTGTTGAGCAATCAGCAATCCCCAAAGTGTATCTCTGAGAATAATCGGCACAACTATGTGCGCTTTTACGCTCAAATTCTCTAAAAATTCTCTATGACAAGGATGAAGATTTGCCGTGGCAATATTGGGGACAACATGAATTCTTCCCTGACGATAAGCTTCTTGGTATTCTTGATGGAAACAAGGTTCAAAGAGTTTTTGCGTCAAAATGGAGTTACAATCAGGTACTACAGCTTCTTGCACAACTGTTCCCGAACCATCATGACCCAACTGAAAAATTAATACTCGATCGGAATGGAGTAATTTTTGAATTTCCGTAACTGTGGTTTGGAGAATTTCTTCAGTTCGTAAAGATTGGCGGATTTTAAGGGTAATTTCAGCTAAAAGTTGCGATCGCTGATGTTGCTGTTTTAATTCGTCTTCGGCTCGTTTGCGTTCGGAAATATCACTAAGCGCTCCTAACATCCGCAACGGACGTCCTTTGGCATCCCGAATTGCTTTGCCTCTAATTAGGAACCAGTTGTAGCTGCCATTAGTTTGACGCAACCGTACTTCCATTTGACAGGGTTGGTTGAGTTCTAGATGTTGGTAAAGCAGTTCTGCAAATCGCTCTCGATCTTGAAGATGTACTAGTTGGTAGAGAAATTCATAGAAATGCCTTTGTTCTTCTTTTGGTGGTAAACCCAAAAATTGATAAAACCGTTTTGAGCAAAAGCAATTGTTATAAACAATATCCCAATCCCAGATCGCATCATTAATAGCGTCAATTACTAACTGCAATCGTTCTTCGCTTTTCTGCAAGCCTGCTTCTGCTTGTTTGCGCTCGGTAATATCAGTAATTGTCCCGATAAAGCCAGTAATTTTACAACCATTTTCTCTTTCTGCAACTGCCTGACCAAATACCCAGAATATAGTTCCATCATCACGTTGAAACCGATACTCCGATTGAAATGGCAATAGACAGGTTGCATCCAAACTAACTGTATTTACCCATTGATACCATCCACTAGCAACACGCTCTTGGTCATCTGGATGTAAAGCCACAATCCAGTCTTCTCCTAGTGCATCTTGGAAGGAGAGTCCGGTAATTTCACGCCAGCGTTCGTTAACATAAACAAAACTTCCCTGGGCATCGGTACGGAAGATACCTACAGGTACAGCTTGGGCAAGAGTAGCATATCGGCGTTCGCTCTCTCGCAAAGCCAGTTCTGCTTGCTTGCGCTTGGTAATATCCAAGTCTATCCCTGCAATTTGGATTGGTTTACCCGTGCGATCGCAGATCACATGGCCTTTTATCGCAGCCCAGCGAGTTTTACCATTAGGTAAGATAAAGCGAAACTCTAAGTCAAGATAAGAATCTTCTTTTTCCTCGATGGCACGGACGGTAGCATCTAACACTCTGTCTCTGTCTTGTGGATGCAGCAACTTGACGAAAGTTTCCGCTCGTCCGTCAAAAGTCCCTGGCTCCATTTCAAATAACTGTTCTAGGTTAGCAGACCAACTCAACTGTTGCGTCAGCAGATCCCAATCCCAAGTTCCCATGCCTGCGACTTCCATTGCTAATCGCAATCTGGCTTCGCTATCTTGTAGCGCCTGCTCTGTTTGCTTGCGATCGCTAATATTAATCCAATAACCAACGATTTCTAACGGTTCACCAAAACCGTCTCGGACTAAAGTCATTTCATCCCGAACCCAGCGATAACTACCATCTTGGTGCTGAAAACGATATTCGTGGATGTGATGTCCCTGCTCAAACAAGGTGGCTAAGTTGGCAAATACACTAGGAGCGTCTTCAGGATGAATATGCTCTACCCAAAAGTTAGTATTTTCAGTAAATTCACGACTGCTATAGCCCAATATAGAGCTAACATTATCACTTATAAAGGTAGCGGGAAAATCTCCACTCGGCTGGCAAGAATATATCACCGCAGGGCTAGCACTCAGTAAGTGGCGCAGTCTTGCTTCCGCCAGCTGATGCTGTTCCTCAACTTGCCGCAGTGAAATTACATCTCGCCGCATTTCCAGTTGTGCCATCACTTGCCGCCCCAAAGCTTGCAATCCAGCCACCTGTTGTGAATTCAGTTGTCGGGGTTCTCGATCCATGACGCAAAGGGTAGCGATCGCCTGTCCTTCTGGCGAGAGCAGAGGGACACCAGCGTAGAATCGCACACAGAAAGGAGAAGCCACCACTGGGTTTGTCTTCCACTGTGAATCTGCCAAAGTATCAGAAACAATTAGAACTTCCTGCTGCTGAATACAAGTGGGGCAGATTCCTATGTTGCGTGATAATTCTGTAAAATTCCAACCAACTGTTGCTTTCAACCACTGACGGTTTTCATCAATGAAATTGATACAAGCTATTGGTGTGCCACAAATAAGGGCTGCTAACTGGACAAGATTGTCGAAAGCCGCTTCGGGTTCAGTATCAAGTATTTGATATTGACGGAGCACTGCTAGCCTTGCCCTTTCCCGATCAATTGGTAGAGCTGACATTAATATTAATGAAGCAAATCAAATTTTAGGCTTGAAAATATTAAGATTTAGAATTTGCAAATATTCTAACTACTTAAATATTGGCAAATTAAAAGCATAGTAACTCCATTATTTTTTAAGTTACTAAATTAATTTACTGAACTTGATTTTTCACAGGAGTTTCTTTAGATTTTTGTTAAAAAATGAAACACAAACAAGGGTGTAAAGGCACACCCAATTTTACGGCAATGCCTCTGGCGTAAGGGAAACCCTCGCTCGCTCTGTCAACCAATTTTTTGCAAAGTCAACGGCAGTTCTGACCGGAAACAGCCTGGTAGTAGCGGAACCAACTTTTGAGACTTTGACGTTACCTGCTTGTTCAAAGTCGGTGCCCATTTCAACAAAACAGTTGTCTTCAAACTCAATATCAGTGTAGAGTTTCCATACTCTCTTTCCCGCCTCCATAATCGCAGCCCCCTTGGAAACTCTTTTTGCTCCACTGATGCGGTACTCGGCGAGATGAAAGCAGGTAGAACTATCGTAGCCGACTCCCAGTAACAGTACCCAACCGTTCAAGTCATAGAGGCGAGCTAGGGGAGAACCCTCTCCAAGAGAGTCGTCTAGAGAGTGCTCCGTAACAATCGCTTTCGCGTGTTGCCCCCAAGCAGCAAATGAAACCGCAGGATGAGAACTCCGCAGCACATCAGGCCAAGTTCGAAATACTTCTACAATCTTGCCCATGCCTCGCGTGGGAGTTACCTGGGGGTCAAAAGCTGGCATCGTTTCTCGTATAATTGACCACCATTTGGCTGGAACGGGTGGTGCTTGCCAATTAGCCGGATCGGAATAGTCGGCAGAATGGGTGGGCATTACCAAAGTTCCTGTCGGCGTGACGGCATCCATCAGCGCCTCAACCACTGTGACTGCACCACCACAAACCCATCCAAGGGAACTGAGGGAAGAGTGTACCATTACTGTCATGCCCTCTGCCAGCCCAAGTTGATGCAAGTCCCTTACCAGCGAGGCGCGAGTGCGAGGTGATGGTGTGCTTAAAATTATTTCCAGTTCACTCATTTGGCATAGAAAGTAGGGAATAAAAAATCATTAGTTGATTACTCCTTACTTAACACGGGAAGCATAGTAAGTGTAAGGCAGATGGCAGTAAAAACCGTAAGGTGGGCACTGTCCACCATCTTAAAATCAGGGTTTGAGGAAAGTTAGGCAGTGTCCACCCTACAAAAATTGCTTACAGTTTGCTAACCCCATCACCCCACACCCTTCTTTTTGACGACATTCAGTCATAGATTAAAAATTTGTAAAGATTCGTCACTAATACAAGTATTCGTTGCTTATGTAGTGGATGACAATCCTGACACCTAGTTATTGAACCAGTGGAGGGAAGGGCTGATGGAATTTTTGTCTGATACCGTAGTGCTGTCACGGATGCAGTTTGCGCTGACAGCTATATTCCATATGCTTTGGCCTGTGTTAAGTACAGGCATGGCAATTTATCTAGTCATTGTTGAGGGAGTATGGTTGAAGACCCGCAATCCAGATTACTATTACCATGCTCGTTTCTGGTCAAAACTCTATCTTTTGAATTTCGGTGTTGGCGTTGCTACGGGTATTCCAATGGAGTTTCAGTTTGGGACAAACTGGGCACCTTTTTCCGAAGCCGTCGGTAATTTTTTTGGCAGTGTGATTGGGTTTGAGGCTTCTTGGGCATTCATGCTGGAAGCTGCTTTTTTAGGGATTATGGTGTTCGGTTGGGAGCGAGTTCATCCCATCATTCACTTTATCTCTACGATCTTGGTTGCCACTGGTGCCAATCTCTCAACTTTGTGGATTTTGACTGCAAGTTCGTGGATGCAAACGCCTACTGGTGGAGAAATGGTAAATGGTAAATTTATTGTCCACGATTATTTTCAGGCGATTTTCAATCCATTCATGGCAGTCAGCGTGTCCCATATGTTTATTGCCACACTGGAGACTTCACTGTTTGTCATTGGTGGAATTAGTGCTTGGTACATTCTCAACAATCGTCAAAGTGCCTTCTTTTCTAAAGCCTTTAAGATTGCCTTAGCAGCAGCGATCGCTGTTGCCCCATTGCAGATATATATCGGGCATTTGAGTGCCGAACAAGTGTATTACTATCAGCCTTCCAAACTGGCAGCGATGGAAGCCCAGTGGGATACAATTCCAGGTGGTCAATCTGCCAATTGGAGTATTGTGGCATTGCCTAACGAAAAGGCAGAAAAGAATGATTGGGAAATTGCCATTCCCAACGGGCTGGGATACATTTTAGAACTCAAACAAAAGTTATCTGCACCCGTGCGTGGGTTGAAGGAATGGAAGCCGGAGGATCGGCCTCATTTAGTAGGTCTAATTTACTATTCTTTCCGGATCATGGTAGGTATTGGCTTCTTGTTGGCAGGGTTAATGCTGTGGAGTACTCTACAGTGGCTACGCGGTAAACTCTCCCCAGAAAATATTGCTCAACAGCGTTGGTTAATGCGTGCTTGGATTTTTGCCGCTCCCTTAGGATATATCGCGGTAGATTCAGGGTGGATTGTGCGTTGTGTAGGACGTCAACCGTGGACAGTATATGGACTCCTCCGCACAGCCGATTCTGCCTCCCATGTACCTGCTACCAATGTCTTGGTATCTTTAATTGGCTTTGCCGTAACCTATAGCATTTTGTTTATTGGTTACTTATACTTTGGTAGCCGCATTATCCGCAGAGGCCCAAGGTTAGACTTGCCAATGCCGGGAATGGAAACAAAACCCGCAGTAGAAACAACTCCAGGGCAATTTGTTCCCGATGAGCGTCCCGTAGAAGCACAGCAATAGGAGATGATATGGAGACGCTAACTTATTTTTTACCACAGGTTTGGTTTGGAATTTTAGCCCTTTTTCTCTTCCTCTATGTGATGCTGGATGGGTTTGATTTGGGAGTGGGAATTTTGTCCTTGACTGCTTCCAATGAAGAACGCCGTGGAATCTTAATGACTAGTTTGAGTAACATTTGGGATGCTAACGAAACCTGGTTAGTACTGATGGGAGGAGGTTTATTTGGAGCTTTTCCTCTTGCCTATGGCACAATCTTGAATGCTCTTTACATCCCGATTCTGTTAATGGTGTTTGGGCTGATATTTCGTGCTGTGGCGTTTGAGTTCCGCGAACAAGCAAAACGGAAATTATTTTGGAACTTTGCTTTTGGCGCAGGGAGTTTTCTGGCAGCACTCGGTCAAGGATTTGCTCTTGGCGGTGTACTAAAGGGAATTAATGTAGATCAAGCAGGGCATTTTATCGGTACAACTTGGGATTGGTTAAGTTGGCAAACTATATTGGTAGCTTTGACACTAATTCAAGGTTATGTGCTGATTGGCTCAAATTACTTGATTTGGAAAACTACAGGCGAACTCCAAGAAACCCATTACAAAACAGCGAAAATTGCAGCGGTGACAACCCTAATCGGAGCAATTTTGATTACTATTACAACTCCGATATTTTATGAGTACGCGAGAGAGCGTTTGTTTCATCGTCCTCTGGTTTATGTCTTTGCCGCGATTCCTTTGCTAGGAGTTTTGTTGATTTCGCTACTAATTAGGAGTTTATTTCGTAAAGAAGAGAGGGCACCATTTATTTGGACAATTTTGCTTTTCTTGCTCACGTTTATTGGGTTGGCAATGGTTGTTTTCCCCTACATTATTCCGACTCAAATCACCATTTATGAAGCTGCCGCCGATCCTAGTGCGCTGGTATTCATGATTATTCTTATCGGTGCGCTCATCCCTGTAATGTTGTTTTATAACATCTATCAGTACATTGTGTTTCGGGGTAAGGTTACTGGCGGACACTATGGGGAATAGTGATGTGTAGAGACGTTTCAAACAGCGCGTCTCTACATTGCTGCTCTGACATTGGTGGACAAGAAGTGAATTCTAGGTATAGTTTGGACTAAAATCACCTTACAGACAATCTTCTGGCTACTTTCTAATACATCCTAGTTGCCACACGCTCTCGTCCACCTTGATGTAGGATTACGTGTGATGCTTTGCCTGTCTCATCTACTACAAATGTGCGTTGAGCATCTATTAGCTTCATAAAAAACTTTGTTGATGACTCTGGAAACAATTCAACTCTTTCCTGTCCAGCCCATTGAGCAAAAATGCGATCGCACTCTTTTGTAACTATCATCACCCATCCCGGCTCCAATTCATATTGCCCGACGTAGGCATCATAAATCGCGGGATCAAGTGCGATCGCTTGCCGTTTTTTAGGCAGCTGATAAGGTTCATCAAACAAAATTGCAGCCAAATCATTTGCAATAGCTACAACTGGTGTTGCTACTGCTGGATCTATGTTGGTAAGCACAATAATAGAAACTTGTTCATCTGGATATCTAGCAATGCGAGTGCTAAAACCATCAATCCCGCCACCGTGATACAAAAGCTTGCGTTTAAAGTGAGTACATATAATTCCCCCATAACCGTGGTAATATCCTTTACCATCTTCTGCTGCACGAATCGTAACCTTGGGTGTAAACATCATCTCTCTAGACGCCTCACTCAGTACTACATCGGTATAAAGTCCTTGCTCCCATTTGTAAAGATCCTCAATGGTTGAGTACATTGCCCCTGCACCCGATGGCCATGACATATCGATAAAATCTGCGTTTTGATAAGTTTCGCCAGTAAAAACATAGCCCGAAGCTCGATGGGACAAAATCACCTCTTGGCGATCGCAGCCTGAGTCAAACATTTCTAAAGGTTTAAGAATTTGGTGTTGCAGGTAGTCGGCGTAGGAGTAACCGGAGACTGTTTCAATAATTTTGGTGAGTACCACGTAACCAGAGTTTGTATATTGATAACGCTCACCTGGCGTAAACTCTAATGGTTCACTACTAAACCTGGTAATCAAATCATTCAGAGTTACCTTGATTTTCTTTGTCTGCTCAAAGCTAGAAAATTCTGTGTAATTGGGAATACCTGAAGTGTGGTTAAGCAGGTGATGAATAGTAATTTTTTTACCGTTAGGGTAGTCGGGCAAATAGTTTGAAATCGAATCCTGTACCTCTAGCAAACCTTGCTCTTGAAGTTGGAGAATTGCCGTCGCTGTGAACTGCTTGGTAATCGAACCGAGACGAAACTTTGTCTGGGGTGTATTTGGAACATTATGTTCAAGGTTAGCCATGCCGTAACCTGCACTTAAGAGTACTTCACCTGCACGGGCAACCAATACCGATCCCATAAAGTAGCGATTGCCTAGACACGCTTGCAGATAAGCTGTCATCTCGTCAGCAACAGCTAGATGACTAAACTGTGACTGTTTTCTTTGCTCGTCCATGCAGACTCACCAAGATTACGACTAATAAGGACGTACCACATACAGCATAAATCCCCAAGAGCGATCGCCCTTGAGGGTTGCAAAGATGTTAATTTTCTTTAATCGAGGAAACAACTGCAATCCTAACTACTAGCAGTAGCAGTTGGCTTCTTCCGCATCCTTTCAAAATAGTCTTCCCAGAATTTCTTTTGAGCGTCTAGCATCATCTGGTTATTTTTTTCTTGGGCTTCCAGGAAAGATTTCACAATTTCTTCTTGGAAATCCAGGGATTTATTAAAAGCTTCGGAGAGATTTTCTTCTCGTTGCATATTCGGCAAATTTTCTAGGCAGGTGTCTAAAAATGTTTTCTGCCAATCACTAAACTGCTTTTGCCACTCGTTGAATTGCTTTTGGTACTCGTCAAAATAGGTGGTATACATTTGACGCTTAACCGCTACATACCCCATTTGGCTGTTTTAGGGAGGAAGTGGGGCGGTGTTTGCCACTTCCCTATGAGTAAATACTCATCTACTAATAGTATATGCCATTGGGATTAGTTCAATTTCACCCACTTTACAGAAGTTTGCAACCATTCGTCATCCATAGGACTTACGCAAAATTCCTCTCAAATTCTCTTTCCTCCGTGTCCTCCGCGTACTCTGCGGTTTATTATTCGATAACTCGTGCGTAATACCATTTCACGAAATACCTGATACAAATGATTAGTCTCATCCAAAATCGGAGCGATCGCGAAATTTTTGCAGGCATCACAAATCAATCTCTGCTTTTACCAGATCTGGCATACGATCCAGGCGAAAGCCAGCCTTTTCGCAGGTTCTTTGCATGGCTGTGTTCTCCGGTAAAATGTCAGCAGTGATGCGCTTAATGTGTTCATTGCGAGCAACTTGCAGTAGTCGTTTGAGCAATTCAGTGCCCAATCCTTGGTACTGGAATTTGTCACTAACCAGCAAGGCAAATTCTGATTCACTCAAACCATGTAATTTTGTCAATCTGCCTAGCGCTATAATTTCACGCTCATTTGTAGTTGGGTTTTTATATTCCGCAACAAGTGCCATTTCGCGATCGTAATCAATACAGCACAGACGTATCAGTCGTTCGTGGGCAATTCGCTGACTTAGTTTAACTAAATTGAAGTAACGAAAATAAACACTTTGCTCTGACAGCGTTTTATGAAATTGCACAGCTAGCGGTTCATCTTCAGGACGAATAGGGCGGATGATAACTTGTGTGCCATCTTTCAGCGTCCAAGGTGTAGCGTATTGCGTTGGATAGGGACGAATTGCTATTTTTGGCAGTTCTTCTGACTTGACATCGGCTGGATGAAGGACAATTCGCGCATCTAGGGCGATCGGATCTGGAGAGGTTTTAATTGTAGAAGCAAACAAGGGATTAATATCAATTTCTTTGATCCAACGTTGTTCTACCACTAGTTGGGAGAATCTTACTAATAGTTGCTCAACAGCGGCAAGATTTACTGGTGAGCGTCCCCGCACGCCTTTAAGCGCCTTATAAATTTGAGTTTGTTCCATCATCCGCCGCGCCAAGGTTGTGTTGAGGGGAGGAAGTGCGATCGCTCTATCTTTAAATACTTCTACTAATTGTCCCCCTGCACCAAACAATAATACCGGGCCAAACTGCGGATCGAGGCTACTGCCGACAATCAATTCGTAGCCGTCGTTCAGGTTCAACATTTGCTGCACCGTCACTCCTAAGAAGTGTTCTGCTCCCACTTTTTCTGTCACAGAGGTTTTAATGGCGTGGTAAGCCCAGCGCACAGCTTTGGCATCCATGAGATTTAACTGCACGCCTCCAACATCAGTTTTATGGGTAATTGTCTTTGACAAAAGTTTGAGTACTACTGGATAACCAAGAGAATTGGCACAATCAACGGCTTCATCTGCTGTGGCAGCCACGCAGACTTGCACGGTGGGAATACCATAGGCTTCCAGAATTTGTTTTGATTCCATCTCTGTGAGAATGGTTCGCCCTGCCTGACGGGCTGTTTCAATTAACTTTTCGGCAAAGGTGCGATCGGGTAATTTATCCCATTTTTCTACTAGCACCGGAGTTTCGTAGATGCCGCGCAGGTTATATGTGTACTGCCACATATAAGTAAATACACGTGCTGCCGAATCCGGATATGGATAAGTGGAAATACTGGCACGATTGAGAATCGCTTCTCCTGCCATCACCTCTGCTCCCCCCATCCAACTTGCCAGGATGGGTTTGCCTTGTAAAGTCTGCTCGTGAAGCGCCTCCACACAAGATTTCAGCCGTTCCGCAGTTTGGGTAGGATCGGTCATTGCCTGGGGAGTGAGAATCACCAAAAACCCATCACTATGAGGATCTTTGGCAGCAATTTCTAGAGTTTTGGCATAGCGTTCCGGATCGGCATCTCCCAAAATGTCGATTGGATTACTGCGACTCCAATAAGGTGGCAAAAATTCATTGCCTGCAGCAATTGTATCTGACGAAAGCTCTGCCAGTTCTCCACCTGTGCTAACTAGACAATCAGTTGCCAGTACTCCCGGCCCACCTGCATTAGTGATAATAGTTAGGCGCGGGCCTTTAGGACGAGGCTGTTTTGCTAGTACCTCCGCCATGTTAAACAATTCAGAAATCCTGGTGACTCTCAATACCCCACTACGCCGAAAGGCAGCATCGAGTACCTCGTCACTGCCTGTGAGCGCTCCTGTGTGAGAAGCCGAGGCTTTGGCAGCTGCCTCTGTCCGACCTGCTTTAATGACAATAATGGGCTTAGTTAGCGCTACCTCACGAGCCGCAGACAGAAACGAGCGTGCATCTCCTATCGATTCCATGTAAATAACTATACTTTGGGTGCGGGGATCATCACCAAGATAGTAAATTAGATCTCCCCAACCCACATCGAGCATTGAGCCGATAGAAACAAAAGCACTGAACCCAACATTTTCTCGCAAGCTCCAGTCCAGAATAGATGTGCATAGTGCGCCACTCTGACTGATGAAGCCCACCTTCCCCGGACGAGCGATCGCGCTAGCAAAAGTAGCATTGAGTCCCGTATGAGGATTCATTATTCCCAAACAATTGGGGCCGATAATTCTAAGTTTACCTTTACGAGCTTCCTGTAAAATCTCTTGTTCTAGTTCTATCCCAGGTTCACCAATTTCCTTAAAACCAGCAGAGATGATAACTGCACTTTTTACCCCAGCTTCTACACACTGCCGTACTATACCAGGAACTGTTGAAGCGGGTGTGGCTATAACTGCCAAATCTACAGGTTCTGGTACTTCTGCAATATTTTTGTAAGCTTTAATACCCATAACACTATGGTGTTTGGGATTTACAGGAAACACCGTGCCCCCGAAGGGGTTACTAATCAAGTTCCACAGTAAGGTACGTCCTACACTTCCAGGCGAGTCGCTCGCACCTATGACAGCAACTGCCTCCGGTAAAAAAATAGAACTGAGGGGTTGGCGTTCGGAACGTAGAATGTCATAGGTGGGATCGGTTTTAAATTTGCTGCTGGATTGCATATTGCGAAAATTCCTTAACGAGGACACCCTTGTAAAGGTACTAAATCCAGCTCGTAGGTTAAAAGAAATAGTTGAGGAACTTGTGAGGAAATTTAATAAATATCGCAATCATTTTTCATGCTTGGTATCAAAAATGAAACACAAGATACTTTACTTTCTTTCTGCACAACCTTCTAAAACTGTATTGCCCAAGATCAAAGTTGCTGAGTAGGGATAATTCTTGTCAGACATACCATCACTACAGGCACTTACTTTTTTGATCGTGAGTATACTATGATTGCCTTTACCCCTCAATCTGTAAACTCTGACTAAATCTGCTGGACGACCTGCTGCTGTTAATGGTGCAACATATGGGAATGTTAACTTGCGAGTGTCCGGCGAAGAGTAAACGATTCCGCTTTTGCTAACAGTAACATTCCAAAATGGTTCGGTTCCCCGAATAATAAATTCTTCTACTTTGGCATTATTGCCAGCAAAGGCAGCATCTATCTTTAGAAATCCTAATTCTTTATTAAGACTGATATGAGCAAAGACTGCTAATGTGGTGGTACAAATTCCCAAACTTAAGATGCTGGATACAAGAGCTTTTTTCATAAAAATCGAGCCGCTTTAAATTCTAATTGAATGACACAAAAAAATTATCAATAGTTTCCACTAGAGATTGAAGTGATGTCTAATGATGTGAAATCCTCTGTACTTTAGCCAGCGATGAGCTTAATACTTACTCTGCCAGCCTACAGAGAGATGGAAATTTTTTTAGAGAAAGGTGGACAAATTCCAGCTATTACCCTAACTGCCTATGCTGGAGAATACTATCAGACGTCAGGCGCTTGCAGTTGGCTTTGAGTTGCATATCTACAAGCCTGTAGTGCCAGAAGATTTAGTTAAGGCGATCGCTCAAGTTATGAGTAAAGCTCATTGTGCATCCTCATTTCAGCGCTAATAACTTAACTCTTTAGCATGAAGTAAGCGAAATTCAACATCAATTTGGTGTAGAGGTATAAAAGCCGAGGCTATGATTCACCAATTTAATTAGAGGAATTAAAAATTAGTTCTAAGCAAGTAATGAGTCATGGGATCTCCTATGGCTTCACTTAACCTGCCTAATCCAAAAATTCCAGAACATGACTGAGTATATCTGATAACTACGAGGTGAACTATGTCAGGCGATGATCTGCCAGAGATTAGTGCAAAGTGCGAAAGTTTTTTTTCACAAGTTTTCTGTAAAACACCCATACTTTTTAGCGGTAGAAACATATGGAGCGGAATCAGTTTAGAGCAGCGCTACCTACCACCAGGGGAAACTCCTGAGTATTCTCTCAACCAATTTGTCATCACTATTAATCTTGGTAAAAGTTTTCAGGTGGAGCGAATCCTGGATAGACATCTACAAGCAGGATTAATGTTTACAGGTGCAGTGGCACTTTGTCCAATGCATATTCCCCAACTAATCCGTTGGGATAGGGATGCCAATGTTCTTTTCCTTTACCTGGATTATGCATTACTAACTCGTAATGCTGTAGAGTTATTTGATACAGATAATTTTGAGATTTTACCACATCTGATCGCTCAAGATCTACTGGTTCATCAAATTGGGCTGGGATTGAAAGCACAACTTAGAACGAATGGTTTAGATAGCCGTATCTACGCTGAATCAGCCGCAACATTTTTAGCTGTTCATCTCCTGAAAAACTACTCAACTCGAAAATCTTTGATCCGCGAGTATGTGGGAGGTTTACCGCAACAGCAGCTAAAACAAGCAGTTGATTATATCCAAGATCACCTAACACAGCAGATCTCTCTAGATGCGATCGCTAATTATCTCGGTATCAGTCGCTATCACTTTTGCCGATTATTCAAGCAATCTACGGGACTAAGCCCCCACCAGTATGTGATTCAACAGCGCATAGAACGGGCAAAGCAACTATTACTGCAAGGTGAGATGAGTATTGCTTATGTTGCTCAAGCCTGTGGCTTTTCCCATCAAAGCCACCTTAATCGCCACTTCAAACGATTAACCGGAGTAACACCTAAAAATTTGCTCAAATGATAGCAAAATTGTGCAAAAGTAGCACAAACGTGCAAGACAAGCGATTAGTGGTTTGGCATTCTGAAAACTGTACATTACAGCAATTCTGTATGTTCTTCTGAAGTTAGATATTTCTGACTTTAAACTAACACTACAAAAAAATCCTATGAAAACAATGCAAACTCAGAAATTGCAAACCACCCCAAACGAACTCACTCAAGTTTTATGGGAGGAACTTAGTGATGAAGTAGCTGCTCAAATGTCCGGTGGACGTCGTCGCATAGGCGACATTCCGGGACATTATCTGCCACCTGGATTTAATTCCAGACCTGTTCCCGCATGATCTTTGACATGGAATTGGTATCAGAGATTCTGATACCAATTCCATACCCTTGCTTCCACAAAAATGAAGCAAATATAAATTTAGGAGAAAAACAATGTCAAACGAAGATATTATTCGCGCTTGGAAAGATGAAGAGTATCGCAACAGCTTGAGTGAAGAGCACAGAGCACAACTTCCTGAAAATCCAGCAGGGCTGATTGAGCTAACAGATGCAGAAATAGAAACTATTAACGGTGGTTCAAAGCGAACTAAGGACTCAACAATATGCGATCTAGTCAAGAAAACCACAGATCCAACAACTGAATGTAAGCCAAGTTCACATGTTCTTACTTGTTCCTCGGACTCCACAAGTCTAGACATGTTCAGCATTTAGGCTTTATCCTCTGGATGCTGATTATTTGTGCATTGCAAATCAACCAATTTTGAAGCTAGACCGCAAAATTCTCTCAGTGAGATTGCTGACTAGCTTTCCTTTTCTATACTGCTGCTAATGATGCTATGACTCAACCATGTTTTCAATCTTCTGCTTGGTTTTATGCACTCACATTGTCAGAACGCATAGCTTCACTTCGCACAGCTAAGTATATACCCAATGCGAAAACTAATGCCGATCTAGCTCAACGACGAATGCAGCGCTGGCGAGATTCCTATACAGGAGCTTCACTAACACAGCTTCCACTTACAACTGATAACGATTTTCTCCACCGTTTGGCAATGGATGGCATGAACGAGGAAGAATTTCTTTATCTTCTAGGCGAACCGATTGAAGCTGTAAAAGCTCGCTGTCCCAAACCCCCAGCATGGCTAATCGACCTTGTCCAGGCATATAATCGTCCTCTCTCCTCCAACTCAATCCCACTTTCAGAGGAACTGCGTGGTGAAAAAGTT
The DNA here is from genome assembly GCF_000317285.1 of Chlorogloeopsis fritschii PCC 6912. Classification (GTDB taxonomy): domain Bacteria; phylum Cyanobacteriota; class Cyanobacteriia; order Cyanobacteriales; family Nostocaceae; genus Chlorogloeopsis; species Chlorogloeopsis fritschii. The sequence goes on from NZ_AJLN01000088.1 coordinate 29,420, forward strand.
ACTGGTTTTTTGAATTTGATCGAGCCATTGATCAGTCAAAGCCTTGAACGCTTGCATCAAGGAGTCGAAGCAATAATAGCAACTCAATCCAAATTAGCCTTTGATCCAAATACAGTCGAAGAGGTACTTTTTGGCAACTTGCCAGAGCGTTTGCTTAGTAGGCTCAACCGCACCTTAGTTTTGGAACTCCATGTCGCCCGCCTCCAAGAACTTCTCACAGGTGATACCCCCCAACAGCGATTTGAGAGCTTTTTACAGCGCTTACGCCAGCGCGATACAGCTCTTACCATATTACAGGAGTATCCCGTTTTGGCTCGGCAAATAGTAAGTTGCCTTGATAACTGGGTTGCGTTCAGTTTGGAATTTCTCAATCATTTGTGCACCGATTGGAATGCTATCCGGGCTACCTTCAGTTCCAACCAAGACCCAGGTGTACTCATACAGCTAGATAGCGGCATGGGTGATAGACACCGGAGTGGACGTTCAGTACTGGTAGCAAAGTTTAGTTCTGGCTTGCAGATAGTCTATAAGCCTCGCTCCTTAGCTGTTGATGTGCATTTTCAACAACTTTTAACTTGGCTAAATGAACAGGGTACCCAGCCACCTTTTCGGACAATTAATATTCTTAATTGCGGTTCTTATGGGTGGGTTGAATACATTTGTGCCCAAACTTGTACTTCTGTGGTGCAAGTCCAGCGTTTCTACGAACGTCAAGGAAGTTACCTTGCCCTCCTCTACGCTTTGGATGCCACAGATTTTCACTGCGATAACCTGATTGCGGCAGGTGAGCATCCCGTTCTTATTGATCTGGAAACACTTTTTCACCCACGCTTTGAAAAAAAAGACCAAAACCAATCAGATTGGCTCGCTAGTCAAACAATGGCTAATTCAGTGTTACGCATTGGATTGCTTCCCCAACGTGAAGGAGTAACTGCCGAATCTGACGGCATTGACATCAGCGGTTTAGGTGCCTTAGAAGGTCAAATCTCGTCAGAGGAAATTTCCTACTGGGATGGATTGGGAACAGATAAAATGCAGCTCAAATGTAAACGGATGCAGATATCTGTGGGTCGTCATCGACCAACCCTTAATAATTCTCAGATAAACGTGTTGGACTACACCGAAGCTATTACTGTTGGGTTTACCAATACTTATAAATTATTGCTGCAACACCGAGATGAGTTGTTGTCAGTTGATGGGCCTTTGGCTCGCTTTGCCACAGACGAAGTGCGCGTTGTTCTTCGAGAAACGCAGACCTATTCGGAACTACTGCGCAATAGTTTTCATCCCGATCTCCTACGTAATGCCCTGGAGCGCGATCGCTTTTTCGATAGGCTGTGGATTAGTACCAAATACAACCCTTATTTAGCCAAGGTAATTCCTGCAGAACGTGCAGATCTTCAAAGAGGTGACATTCCTATATTCACAACACAGCCTAGTTCACGCGATCTGTGGAACAGTGCCTACGAGAGACTTCCCTATTTTTATCGCCAATCAAGTATGGATCGGGTGCGATCGCATATCCAGCAACTCAGTCAAGCCGATCAACAGAAGCAACTCTGGTTTATTCGTGCTTCACTCACATCTCTAGCGATGGAAAAAGATAAAATTCGATGGTCAAGCTATACATGGAGAGAACCAGAGATCATTGCCGAACCTGAGCGATTGTTGGCAGCTGCAAAATCTATTGGAGATCGGTTAGAGATGTTAGCTCTGCGTGGACAAGATGATGTCACTTGGCTCGGTTTAACGTTTACGAATAAACGTCACTGGTTGCTCCTACCGTTGGGAGTAGATCTCTATGATGGGATACCTGGGATAATTTTGTTCCTGGCTTATCTTGGAAAAATTACGAAACAAAAGCGCTACACTAGCCTAGCACACCTAGCATTAGTAACGCTGCGGCATAGAATAGAAGACCGCAAATCAAACATAACAGGGATTGGAGCATTTAACGGATGGGGCGGAATAATCTACACACTAGTCCATTTAAGTGAACTTTGGCAACAGCCAGAGTTGTTGAATGAGGCTGAGGCACTAGTAGCACTTCTTCCAAATTTGTTAGAGCAAGATCGAGAACTTGATATTATCAGTGGTAGTGCTGGGTGCATTGGTAGTTTAATTAGCCTGTACCGTTCCCATCCCTGCTCACATACTCTTGCTATCGCAAGCCAATGTGGCGATCGCCTGCTCTGCCAGGTTCAACCCGGCTGGCTTGGCCAGGATGTAGAGACAAAGCCTCTGACTGGCTTTTCTCATGGGGCTGCTGGTATGGCATGGGCACTACTAGAACTAGCTGCACTGACTGCTGAGGAACGCTTTCGTAAAGCGGCTCTCAATGCTATTGCCTACGAGCGCAGCCTCTTCTGTCCGGAGGTTGGAAATTGGCCTGATTTACGTAATTTTACTGCTACTGTTCTAGCAGACACTAGCAACCAGCCTATCTGTATGACAGCCTGGTGTCATGGTGCACCAGGAATAGGATTAGCTCGTTTACGCTGTCTTCCATACTTTGATGATGCTCAAATCAGAGCAGAAATTATCACAGCCTTAAAAACCACTATCAATCATGGATTTAGTAGTAATCATTCCCTATGTCACGGTGACTTAGGTAACTTAGAACTGCTGTTACAAGCCAGTCTGATCTTCGACGAACCGCAATGGAAAACTCAAGTTGATCGTCTTTCGGCGATTATTCTCAAAAGCATAGATGAATATGGCTGGTTATGTGGGGTTCCCTTGAGAGTTGAAACCCCCGGATTAATGACGGGCTTGTCCGGAATCGGATATCAATTATTACGTCTTTCAGCACCATCACAAGTTCCGTCAGTCTTGATGCTAGAGTCTCCCAAACCTCAGACACTATAATCACAATACATACATAATGATGTATGGAGATATCACGATTTTTCTGTACGAAAAGATATACTTAACCTTTAGAGAATTTTATATTACACCTTATCTTTAGGTGGCGGCACAATCCTAAGCTTATTTAAAGCTGCATCGATTCCTTTAAGTATTTTAAAATCTTGTTCTGGTAAGGAATAACTGCTACTTCCTAACAAACTTGCACGTTCCACAGGATATTTTTCTAGAAAAGAGAATGCTTGTCGAAACTGATGCACTCCTGCTTTGATTGGCGAGTCAAAGTGGCAGGGAATCACCCACTGAAAATCCCAGCTTGCCACCTGATTTGCCCATTCAATAGTTTCCCTCGGTGCTCGATTTAGAATCAGAGTCTGTAAAATTGGAGCTACAATTAGACGACCATCTCCTCGCAGTACATCGAATGACCGTTTCCAGTCGCTCTTCCATTTAAAAGGAAACAAACCGAAATAAGCTTTCTTTGAGCGTTCTGGTGCTTTTAAGGCATTGCGAAATACTTCGTCCCAACCAAGAACCTCCAGTACACTTGGTTGAAAGTACATAGCAAACAGTGAGATGCGTTGCCAACCTTTACAGCGGTTTGCTTGATTGTCTGCAACAACATCAAACACATTATCCTTGGCATGAAATAGCAATGGGTATGGATCTAATTGGACAATCGCAGGTGGTTCTTCGGGTATAGAAACTACTGAATCCGTAATCAATAGTGTGTGCGATCGCTTGTGGAAGAATGCAACTTCTGTAAATTTACCTAGCCCAAGCTCGATGGAACCCAGAATCGCATAGTCAAACTCATCTGCGAAAGGTGCTGTAGTGCTGTCTTTTGGTAGTGGTTGAGTGCGCCCAAACGGTAAGCCAAGCCAACTGAGGGGAAGATTCAGGGGAAAACTCCACTGATTGGGAGCGACAAATACCTGTGCTTTTGGAAAGCATCTAGAAAAAGGGCCAACAAAAACCTTATGTTCTAAACCGGAGGTAGTGGGCAGAATGATGTACTTGACATCCCCGTGTTCTGCTACCAATTCCTGCATAAGTCGAATACACTCGGTTGTTGGTGCAACGGGTGCATATACCAATAAACCACCTTGAGCCAGCTTCACAACTGTCATACGAATAGGTACAACAACATAGAAAATGCCTTGAAGTTGGTCAAAAGTCCAGATAGTATCCTGAAGTACTTCTTTGCGGATTGTCCGCCGCCTACTGTATGGATAAAGTGGTACAACAGGCCACAACGGCCATGAAAAGTCTTCTGAATTAATCTCGGATGCTTTCGCTGCCTGTTTATTCATCGTGGTTTGAAACACTCCACGACCCCCTTAAAAATTCCTACTCCTAAACCTGTTTGATTTACTCCTTAGGATTTGGAGTTTAACAAATTGTTGAAGCAATCAACTACTTTAAACTACTTTTTGTCATAACTTACTTTCTTTAATGCCTGATGACTAAATTTAAACAAAAATAATAGTAGTAGTATCTTGATTTAACTTGAGTGCGATCGCTTTAGCATAAATGAACGGCTAAATTTTATATTGTAGCGTTCATATCTGTATCAAAGTTACGTGAAAAAAAA